>CAVYSY010000058.1:0-104274 GCA_963771175.1 uncultured delta proteobacterium | reverse complement strand
GTACGGGCGGCTGCGGCGCTACCTGGACTCGCGGCACAAGCCGGGCGAGTCGCTGGTGCTGTGCGGTGACTGGAACGTGGCGCCCGAGAACATCGACGTGTGGGACCCGGCGCTGTGGGAAGGGCAGACGCTCTGTACGCCGAAGGAGCGCGCGGCGCTGCGCGAGCTGTGCGCGTTCGGGCTGACGGACACCTTCCGCAAGCTGCACCCGGACGAGCAGCGCTTCAGCTGGTGGGACTACCGGATGCTGGCGTTCCCGAAGAACAAGGGACTGCGCATCGACCACATCTTCGCGACGGCGCCGCTGGCGGAGCGGCTGGTGGCCGCGGACGTGGACCGCGAGGCGCGCAAGGGCAAGCAGCCCTCGGACCACGCGCCGGTGTGGGCCGAGTTCAAGGACTGAAGCCCTCGTCGAGTCGCCGCTCTCGCAGCTCCTGGTCGCACCTGGGAACCCTACAGGTAGGCCATCGTTTTCCGTCCGACGTGGCCCCTCTTGCATCCAGAGGCCGAGGGATGGTGGGCTTATGGGGTTCGCAGCCGCGTCCATGAGCCGGGAGCCGGGATGAAGAGAGTCGACGAGCTGCTGCTGCTGAGCCTGGCGAAGGTGACCCACCGCACGCGTTCGGTGCTGTGCGCGCTCGCCCTGCGCGGCAAGTCGCTCCGCCAGGAGGAGCCCGAGAAGGCCCGGTCCCTGCTGGCGCTCGCCACCGAGCACTCGTTCTACCGCTCCAGCCGGCTGGTGTTCGACATGGCGGAGGTGGCCGAGGCCCTGCGCGACGGGCCGCCGCCCGCGCACATCGACGACGAGATGCTGTCGCAGCTCATTCGTCCGGTGGCCGAGTCCCTGGACATCTCGGACGTGGTGGCCGCCTGTCACTCGGCCGCGGAGAGCGTCGGGGCCGAGCCCACGTCGGGCTCGGGAGCGAAGCAGGTCCGTGCGGACTGGCCGCTGCAGGAGGCGGCGGACGCGCTGTTCGATCTGATCGTGCTCGGCATCATGGACGAGCTGCTGCGCCTTCCCGGCGGAGCGGGGTCTCACCGGCCATTGGCCGAGTTGGCCTGAGGCTCAGAAGCTCGCGACGAAGCTGGCGAAATCGTACTGCACCTGGGTGGCGGCGTCGGAGGCGATGGCGCGTACCCGGGCGCGGAAGCCGGCGTGGTCGCCGTCGGTGCGGGCGTTTATCTCGCTGTCCACCGAGTACGGGAAGACGGTCGGGTCCCAGTCCTTGTCGGCGCGGGCGTGGTGGGTGGCCAGGACCTGGCCCCATTGCTCGGCCAGGTTCGTGAAGCGCGTGAGCGTGTCGAGGTCGGTGGTGGGGAAGGACTCCTTCCAGGGCGACACCTCGCGCACGCTGTACGGGCGGCCATCGGCGAGCGTCATCCAGCCCAGGTGGTCGTCCACGCGATAGCCGAGCGCCTTGTAGGCCTGCACGGCGCGCGCGGCCATGTTGTTGCCGCAGGCGGAGTCCGTCTGGCTCACCACGGAGGAGGGGAGGTAGGGCCAGGCACTCGGCGTCCCCTGGGCCTTCACGTCGAGGACGCGGTCATCGTCCTGCGAGGTGGTGGCACCCTCGATGAGCACGTAATAGCGGGTGGTGCCCAGCGAGCCGATGCCGGCGTGCAGGCGCTGCGCCACGCTCTTCACCGTGAAGTAGCTGGAGGACCACGAGGTGCCGCCACTGAGCGTGGCCCGGTAGCTGCTCATGCGGGCGCGCAGGTCGGTGTCCACGGCCGAGGACACCGCGGTCAGATCCGGATGGGTCGTGGTGTTGAAGCGGCGGACACCGTTGACCTGCACCGTCCACTTGTCGAGCAACTTCACCCGGCTCTCGTTGGCGGCCACGCCATCGAGGAAGTCGTTGAGCAGGCCGTAGGTGTTGCTGGCGCGGAACTTCTTCGTGGTCTCGCCGCTGTTGCCGGCGAAGTTGGCCATCGTGTCGAGGTAGGCCTCGGAGAAGGCGTCCACGATGACGTCCTGGTCGGCGCCGCTGAACACCCCGTTCTCACGGGCCACGAGCACGAGGCTGATGGCCAGGCGCCAGACGTCGAGCTGGTAGTCGCCGATGACGGCCTCGTCGAAGTCATTGAGGCCGAAGACGATGTCGCCCTGGTCGTCATCGAAGGAGCCGGTGTTGTTGACGTGCATGTCGCCACCCAGCCAGGTGCGCGTGAAGCTGGAGCCTCCGTAGGTGGAGAGCTGCGAGGAGGTGGCGAAGTCCTTCCAGTACAGGTGGTTGCTGCCTCGGAAGAAGGTGAAGGCGGACTCCTTCATCCGCGCGTACTTCTCGGCGCGGGCCTCGGGGGTGAGGTTGGCGTTGAACGCGGTGAGCTCGCCCACCACGAAGCTGGTGCGGCTCTGGGCCGCGACCGCGCTCGTGGTGGAGAGGGACAACATCATGCCGACGACGGCGGCTCGTAGGGGGAGGGGAGGGCTCATGGTAGCAAGGTAGTGGCTACCGCCGGAGCCAGCATGTGACGCTTGGGTTACAGGCGGATATCGCCGGGCGACGAACAGCATCAGTGCATCCGCGCCGCGCACGTAGGCCGCGACCCCTGCGGCACGCCGACCTCCCGGTCGCGCTTCTCTCGAACTTGTACTTAGTGGACAAGTTGCTGAACATCGTGCCCGGCCGGCCTCCCGGTCGAGTTCTTCAGAAACCTGTCCGACTGTCGGACAGGTTTTTGAAAACCGCGCCCGACGGGGCCCCTGCTTTCGAGGCCCGGTTGGACTCGCGCGCTCCTGCGCTCCGGATGGCCTAGAGTGGCGCCCCCATGGATGAGATCCTGCGGTTCCTCCTCACCGAGTCGCCCGTCCCGGTGCCCTTGGGCTCTGTCGGGGACTGGTGGGCGCAGCACCTGCGGCTGGCCTCGCGCTTCTCCCTCCCGGTGGACGTGGCGTTCGCCGGGGGCTTCGCGGCGGATCGGCTGGGCTATGCGTTCGCCTCGGGCTACCACTCCGCCCTGCGCTCGCTGTTCCCGGAGCTGTCGCGCGAGCACCGCTACGCGCTGTGCGTCACCGAGGCCGAGGGCGGACACCCCGCCGCGATGCACACCCGACTCACCGGCTCGGGCGATGGCCCGCTGCGGCTGGAGGGAACCAAGGCCTTCGTCACCCTGGGCACCGCGGCGGACGTGCTGCTGGTGGTGGCCACCGAGGGCCAGGACGAGCAGGGGCGCAACCGGCTCCGGCTGGTGCGGCTCGACGCGCGCCGACCGGGAGTGACGCTCACCGAGCTGCCCCCGCCTCCCTTCGTCCCGGAGGTGCCCCACGCCGAGCTTCGCCTGCACGCCGTGGAGGTGGCGCCCGACGAGGTGCTCCCCGGCGACGGCTACACGCGCTACGTCAAACCGTTCCGCACGGTGGAGGACTGCCACGTCTTCGCGGCGGTGCTCGGCTGGCTCCTCCAGGTGGCTCGCCGCTCGGGCTGGCCGGACGAGGTGCGGGAAGAGCTGCTCGCCCTGGCGGTGACGATGCGGGGACTGGCTCAGGCGGCCCCGGCCTCGCCGACGGTACATCTCGCGCTGGCCGGGGCGATCGACCTGTTCCGGCGGAGGGTGGATGGGCTGGGGGAACTCTGGGAACGGGTGGACGCGCCCACGCGAGAGCGTTGGGAGCGGGACCGCTTCCTGCTCAACGTGGCGGGGAAGGTGCGCGCGAAGCGCCGGGAAGCCGCTCGGCGGAAGCTGACTGCTCCGGAGTGACACCTCGCCTGGCTCTCCTCTGCCTCCAGAGAGGGACCGGGTCTGGCGAACCTTGGATTCACGCCCGCGCGTAAGCCCCCCGAGCAGGGGGGGAAGGCGCACCCAGCACGGGTCTCATATTCTGTGAAGTATCCCCTCAGGGGGGAGGACACGATGGAGTTCGACTGCGACTGGCTCATCATCGGCTCGGGCTTCGGCGGCAGCGTGAGCGCCCTGCGCCTGACGGAGAAGGGCTACCGGGTGGTGATGTTGGAGAAGGGCCCGCGCCTGGGGGCGAAGGACTTCCCCAAGACGAACTGGGACCTGAAGCGATGGCTGTGGATGCCGCGGCTCGGGTGGCGCGGCCTGTTCAAGATGACCTTCTTCCGCCACGTCACCGTGCTGTCCGGGGTGGGCGTGGGTGGAGGCTCGCTCGTCTACGCCAACACGTTGCCCATCCCGAAGGATGACTTCTTCCAGGCGCGCTCCTGGGGACACCTGTCGGACTGGAAGTCCGAGCTGGCGCCGCACTACGCCACCGCGCGCAGGATGCTCGGGGCCACGGTGAACCCGCTGCGCACGCTGCCGGACGAGGTCATCCAGCAGGTGGGCAAGGACATGGGTCGCGAGGACTTCCAGCCCACCACGGTGGCCGTCTACTTCGGCCAGCCCGGGGTGACGGTGCCGGACCCGTACTTCGGCGGCGAGGGCCCCGAGCGCACCGGCTGCAACTCCTGCGGCGCCTGCATGACGGGCTGCCGCTTCGGCGCCAAGAACACGCTGGACAAGAACTACCTCTACCTCGCCGAGAAGCGCGGCCTCGTCCTCCACGCGGACACCGAAGTGACCTGGGTGCGCCCGCTGCCCGGGGGCGGTTACGAGGTGGAGGCGCTCGAGGGCACTTCCCGCTTCTTCCGCCGCAAGCGGCGCTTCACCGCGCGCCAGGTCGTCTTCTCCGGCGGCGTGCTGGGCACGGTGGACCTGCTGCTCAAGCTCAAGGCCCACCCAGGACGGACTGCCCCGGCTGTCGGACCGGCTCGGGGATGCCGTGCGCACCAACTCGGAGGCGCTCATCGGCATCGTGGCCGGCGACAACAAGCGCGACCAGGACCTGTCCAGGGGCATCGCCATCGGCTCCATCCTCCACACCGATGAGCACTCGCACCTGGAGCCGGTGCGCTACGGCGCGGGCTCGGACTTCTTCCGCACCCTCATGGCGCCCTATGTCACCGGCACCTCCGTCCTCTCGCGGCTGGCGAACCTGGTGGGTATCTTCCTGCGCCATCCGCTCAAGGTTCCGCGCAACTTCTTCCTCCGCGACTTCGCCCGGAGGTCGATGATCCTCCTCTACATGCGCACACTGGAAGGACACCTGCGCATGCGGCGTGGGCGCGGGCTCTTCACCGGTGGGCTCAAGGGGCTCAAGACCGGCCTGCAGGAGGGCCCCGCTCCCACCGCCCACATGCCCGAGGCCGCCGAGCTGGCCCACCGCGTGGCGGAGAAGCTGGAAGGCATGCCCATGACCCTGGCCACCGAGTCGGTGCTGGGCATCCCCACCACTGCCCACATCCTCGGAGGCTGCTGCATGGGGGACTCGCCCCAGACGGGCGTCATCGACTCCCAGCACCGCCTCTATGGCTACGAGGGCCTCTACGTCGTCGACGGCTCCGCCATCTCCGCCAACCCGGGCGTCAACCCGTCCCTCACCATCACCGCGCTCGCCGAGCGTGCCATGACCTTCATCCCCGCCTGCCAGCAGGTGGACTCCGGGGCGAAGGTCGCCGAGGCCGTGGCGCGCCCCGTCGCCAGCTCCGGGTGAAGCGCGAGGACACCGCGGGTCGGATGGCTGGACCGTGGGGGCTCGTGGTACGAAACGAGCCCCCCATGACAACGACCAGGTGGAATCGAAGAGGAGGCGCGCTCGCATGCGCGCTGCTGCTGGCCACGGGCTGCGGCTTCGTGGATGCCCCCGGAACGCCGCGCGTGGTGGCGCACCGCTCCGGCTCGGGCAACTACCCGGAGAACTCGCGCTCGGCGGTGACCGCCGCCCTCCACGAGGGCTACCCGGCCATCGAGGTGGATGTCGTCCTCACGAAGGACCGCATCCCCATCCTCTCGCATGATCCGTGGATTGATGCCGAGCTGTGCACGTTCACCAAGGGCGCCGATGAAGTCGAAGCCCGCCGGCTGCCCGAGGATTCGCGCCTGCTCATCAAGGACTTCACCCTGGAGGAACTGCGGCGCGACTACCGCTGCGGCGGTCTGGGCGATGCGGAGAAGCCCGGCGCGGTGAAGGTGGCCGACCGGTACTTCACCTTCGAGGAGCTGCTCTCCGCGCTGAAGGGCTCCCCCGACGTGGTCGTGCAGCTCGATATCAAGGAGGACCCCCGGTACACGGAATCCCCCGAGGTCTTCGCCGATGAAATCCTCGGCCGCTGGAACGCGGCGGCGTTGCCCAACCGCTTCTTCATCACCTCCACCCGGGGCGAGCTGCTGAAGACCTTCCAGGCACGCCAGGACATGGAGGCCCTCCTCATCTGGCCGACGTTCTCCCCGGACGAGAGCGATGTCCAGACGGCCATCCGCAACGAGCTCAAGCGCACCGTGGGCGCGCAGGAGCTCATCCAGCTCGCGCGCGACGCGGGGGCGGACGGCATCGCCGTGGCCTACGCGGTGGCGGACCGCGCCGCGATGGAGGCGGTGCGCCAGGCCGGACTGAAGACGGCCGTGTGGACGGCCAACACCGAGTCCCAGCTCGCGGCCTTCTGCCGCTGGCCCCTGGACTACCTCATCACCGACTACGTGGAGCGTGCGCCGTGCCGTTGACCCTCTCCCTCGTGACCGCGAGCCTCGCCCTGGCCGCCGCGCCGGTGCGGTTGGATCGCGTGGACGTCCTCAGTGAGGACGCTGGCACCTTCCTCCACTACGACCTGCCCATGGCGGGCGCCTACGCGCCGATGACGGGCGTGCGCTTCCTCGAGCAGGTGAAGGTGGTGCTCGCCCTGCCGGTGGACGGGCTGTACGCGGGGGCCTCCGTCGCCTCGCAGTCGCTCGCCTACGAGGGGCCGCTGTGGCGCTCCGGGGACGGGCGCGGCCTCTTCTGGACGGCCAGCGTCCACACTCGGCTGCTGATGCCCTACGGGGCCCACGCGGGCGTGGCCTGGCGCTTCGGTTTCCTGCGCCTGGGCGTCGGGGCGAGCGCCTCCTCCTCGGCCACCTGGGCCCGCCCGGCGTGGACCGAGTGGAGGGTGCTGCCCACCCTGGCCCTGGGCTTCGGGCCCAACGTGGCCCCGGGGCAGTAGCGGGCTCGGCCTCGGGGGAGTCGGATTCGGACAAACCGAGAAAAACGGTATTGACGGTTTAGGCGCGGAAGCGCCTAATTCGTTGTTGCCCCGGCTTTTCTCCCGTGGGTGCTCCACCCCTCCCCCCGAGGTTTTCATGAAGCTGAAGCTGACCCAGGCTCTCCTCACCTGTTCCCTGCTGGGCGCCGCCGCGTGCGGCGGCCCGATGACCGAAGAGGAGCAGCAAGGCATCCTCCCGTCCAAGGAGGTCGGCCAGGTGGCCCAGCTCCTGCGCAAGCCGAATGCGGTTCCGGACGAGTACATCGTCGTGCTGCGCGAGCAGGGCGTGGTGGGCACCAAGGCCTCGTTCATCGCGCAGGAGATGGCGGCGTCGCGTGGTGGTCAGCTGCTGCACACGTACGAGCACGCCCTCAAGGGCTTCGCGGTGCGCATGCCCGAGGCGCGCGTTCGCGAGCTGCTGACGGACTCCCGCGTGGCGTACATCGAGGAGAACGGCGTGGTGTCCACGTCGACCTCCCAGACGGGCGCGACCTGGGGCATCGACCGCATCGATCAGACGAGCCTGCCGCTCAACAGCACCTACAACTACGACCCCGATGGCACCGGGGTGCACGCGTACATCATCGACACGGGCATGCGGCTGACGCACTCCCAGTTCTCCGGGCGCGTGGGCAACGGCTATGACGCCATCACCTCCGGTGGCAACGCCAGCGACTGCCACGGCCACGGCACGCACGTGGCGGGCACGGTGGGCGGCACCACCTGGGGCGTGGCGAAGAAGGTGACGCTGCACCCGGTGCGCGTGCTCGACTGCGCCGGCAGCGGCACCGACGCCCAGGTCATCGCCGGCCTGGACTGGGTGACGGCCAACCACGTCAAGCCGGCCGTGGCCAACATGAGCCTCGGTGGTGACGCCACGCAGGCGCTGGATGACGCGGTGGAGCGGATGATCGCCGCGGGCGTGGTGACGGCCGTCGCCGCGGGTAACGACAACCTGAGCGCCTGCAACTACTCGCCGGCGCGCGCGCCCAACGCCCTGACGGTGGGCTCCACCACCAGCAGCGATGCCCGCTCGTCCTTCTCCAACTACGGCACCTGCCTGGACATCTTCGCGCCGGGCTCGAGCATCACCTCGGCCTCGAGCTCCAGCGACACGGGCAGCACCTCGATGAGCGGCACGTCCATGGCCTCGCCGCACGTGGCGGGCGCGGCGGCCCTCTACCTGCAGCAGAACCCCACGGCCACCCCGGCGCAGGTGATGTCGGCGCTCACCACCAACGCCACCGCGAACAAGGTGACCAGCCCCGGCACCGGCTCGGTGAACAAGCTGCTCTACACCGGCTTCATGGGCGGTGGCACCACCCCGCCCCCGGCCTGCACGCCGGTGACGCTCTCCAACGGCGTGACGGTGTCCGGCATCGCCGTGGACGCGGGCGCCTGGAGCTGCAACTACACCCTGTCGGTCCCCGCGGGCGCCAGCAGCCTGGCGTTCAACCTGAGCGGCGGCACGGGTGACGCCGACATGTACGTGAAGTTCGGCGCCGAGCCGACCAGCTCCTCGTACGACTGCCGTCCGTACGCGTCCGGCAACACGGAGACCTGCACCTTCGCCACTCCGAGCGCCGGCACCTACTACGTGAAGCTCAACGGCTACTCGGCCGCTTCGGGCATGAGCCTGAAGGGCTCGTACTCCACCGGCGGTGGCGGTGGCGGCAACGTGCTGACCAACGGCGTGGAGACGGCGCAGTACTCGGGCGCCTCGGCCTCGATGACCTGCTACACGCTGAACGTGCCGGCCGGGACGACCTCGGTGGTCTTCAACCAGGCGGGCAAGACGGGCACCACGGGTGATGCGGACCTGTACGTGAAGTTCGGCGCGCAGCCCACCACCAGCTCCTACGACTGCCGCCCGTACCTCTCCGGCAACACGGAGAGCTGCACCATCAGCGCTCCGAGCGCCGGTACCTGGTACGCCTGCTCGCGCGGCTACAGCGCGTACACGGCCGTGACGATGAAGGGCACCTACTAGCCTTCCTCTGAAGCAGCGCTGAAGCCCTGAAGTCCGGACGCCCGGGAGCCCCATGGTTCCCGGGCGTCTTCATTGGTGCGCCCACCAGAACCTCCTCCTGCGGCAAGATGCCTTTCCCATGGAGTCACTCACCGAGGAGCAACGGAAGGCGCTGGAGGCCCTCTACCAGCGCATCGATGAGCGGGTGTCGTCCATCGCCGGGAGTCACACGTGGTGGCCCTGCCGCAAGGGCTGCGACCACTGCTGTCGCCATCTGGCGGCACCGCTGACCGTCACCCGGCTCGAGTGGACGTACCTCTGGGAGGGCTTCCTGGCCCTGCCTCCAGAGGCCCAGGCGGAGGTCCGGGCGCGCGCGGCGGAGCTGCAGGGGACGCAGCGGCCCTACACCTGCCCGTTCCTCGAGCGCGAGTCCGGCGGCTGCCGGGTGTACGAGCACCGGCCCATGGCCTGCCGGACGTACGGCTTCTACCTGAGCCAGGGCACGGGCAACTGGTGCCACTTCATTCGCGGGCTGCTCGACCAGCACGGAGATGGGGACATCATCTGGGGCAACCAGGACTCCATGGAGGACACCCTGGAACGGCTGAGCGGCGCCACCCTCTCGCTCTTCGAGTGGTTCGCCGCCCATCCCTTCTCGTCCGACGGTGCCCCGCCTACTGCGGGGTGTTGAGCTCGCGGAGCACCTCGCCCGTGTGCTTCGCCTCACCCGGCACCGTGGCCAGGTCGTCCAGGCTGATGATGCCCACCGGCTTCTTGTACGCGTCGAGCACCACCAGACGCCGCACCGCCTTCTCTTCCATCAGGTGCTCGGCCTCGGTGATGGGGGCTCCCGCATCGCAGGTGATGACGGAATGGGTCATCACCTCGCGCACCGGCGTCTGGTTCGGGTCCTTGCCCGCCGCCGTCGCGCGCACGGTGATGTCCCGGTCCGTCAGCATTCCCACGAGCTGGTCTCCATCCATCACCGGCAGCGCCCCGATGCCGAACGCGCGCATCCGCTCGGCCGCCACGCGCAGCGTCGCATCCGCCTCGATGGTCTCCAGGCTCTTCGTCATCAGCTCGCCGATCCGCATCTGACTTCTCCTCGGGACGACTTGCGCCCCCGTGGGTTCTCGGGTGTTCCTCTGCAATTGCCCTGCCGCGCCGTGTCGGGTGTCTCGTGCTCAGCTCGGAGCCGATAGCGCGGCCGTGGGGGCAGGGTGCATCCACGCGAAGTCCGGCATCCGCTCGTGCAGGTACTCGCGGATGTTCTCGAGCAGCCCCGCTTCCACCTGGCGGGCTCGCTCGCGGCTGACGTGGAAGTGCTCGCCGATGGTCCGCAGCGTCTCCGGCTCCTCGGCCAGCAGGCGGTGCTCCAGGATGTAGCGCTCGCGCTCGTCGTGCAGCCCACTGGCGAACGTGTGGAGCTTCTCCTGGAACCAGTGCGTGAGCTCCCGCCGGCCGAGCTCCTCGTCCACGGCGGGGGTCCCCGAGGGAACCGCGCGCGTTGGGACGGGTCGGCCCTGCTCGTCATCGGAGGGCGCATCGAGCCGGACCTCGTCCTGGCGCAGCCGCTGATCCATCTCGACGACCTCCTCCTCGGGGACGCCCAGGCTCGCGGCGAGCAGCCGCGGTGTCACCTCCTGGCCCGAGGCGAGCAGGCGGCCCTCCTCCTGCCTCATCCGGAAGAACAGCTTCCGCTGCACGTCCGTGGTCCCCAGCTTCACCAGCCGCCAGTTCTCCAGGATGAAGCGCAGCAGGTAGGCGCGGATCCACCATGCCGCATAGGTGGACAGCCGCACGCCGCGCTCCGGCTCGAAGCGCTCCACGGCGAGCACGAGGCCGAGGTTGCCCTCCTGGATGAGGTCCATCAGGAGGAGGGGCGGGCGGTGGTGCTCGCATGCCAGCTTCACGACCAGCCGCAGGTTCGAGGCCACCAGCCGGGAGCGGGCCTTTGGGTCGCCGCGTTCGCGCAGGCGCCGGGCGAGCGCGCCCTCCTCCTCTCGGGACAGCAGGGGATGGCGCCTCACCTCCGCCAGCCAGGTGTCGAGCAGCACCCGATCTCCGGGTGTCAGCTCGCCCAGGCGGCGGCGGGCATTCCCCGAGGACCGCGCCAGTCGGGCAGGTCGGAAGTGGCGAACCGAAAGCATGTGGGGACCCCTCGGCGATTACGGTCGATCTGGGAACGCCGCCGTCGGGATGCAGCAAGCGTGCGAGGGGGTGCCATGTCGGGCGTTCCCAGTCGCCCGCAAATCCTGCATGCGAGCGTGCGGCCGGGCGCAGAAGGTGCGGAGGGCTCGGGGAAATGCTCTAGGGTATTCCTCAGCCCTCGCCGCTACCGGATGCCGATTCCTTTTCCGCGCCCCGCCGCATGCCCAGCGCCTTCATCTTCTTGTAGAAGTGCCCGCGCTCCAGATCGAGCAGCCGCGCCGCCTCGGTGACGTTGTCCTGCGTGAAGCGCGAGCGTGGTGAGGATGATCTCCCGCTCGGCGTCCTCCACCTGCTCGCGGAAGGCGCGGTCCACCCGCGGGCGGAAGCCACTGGCGGGGGCCGGAGCCGGAGCCACCGGCGCCAGCGGGGCAGGGTGGGGAGCAGCGGAGGCCGAGGCCCCGGCCGCGTCGACGGGAGCCGGTGGCGGCACGGTGCCCTTCCGCGCGGCAGCATCTCGGCGGCCTCGGAGCCGGAGACGACCGGGCCCTCGCAGAGGATGGCCAGCCGCTCGACCAGGTTGCGCAGCTCGCGCACGTTGCCCGGGTAGTCGTAGGCGGCCGAGCACGTCCAGGGCCGCGGGCGAGAGCGCAGCGGCCGGCGGCCGTTGCTGCGGCAGGCCTCGCTCAGGAAGGACGTCGACCAGCGGCGGCAGGTCCTCCCGGCGCTCGCGCAGGGGCGGCAGGTGCAGATCTGCACCACGTTGAGCCGGTAGTAGAGGTCCTCGCGGAAGCGGCCGGCCTCGATCTCCTGCGGCCAGGTCCTTGTTGGTGGCGGCGATGACCCGCACGTCCACCTTGCAGGGTCTCGCTGCCGCCCACCCGCTCCAGCTCGCCCTCCTGCAGCACGCGCAGCAGCTTGGCCTGCATGGCCGCGGGCATGTCGCCCACCTCGTCGAGGAAGAGCGTGCCCTCGTGGGCCAGCTCGAACTTGCCCCGCCGCATGCGTCACCGCGCCGGTGAAGGCGCCCTTCTCGTGGCCGAAGAGCTCGCTCTCGATGAGGCTCGTGCGGCACCGCCGCGCAGTTCAGCTTCACGAAGGGCCCGCTCTGGCGCGCCGAGTTCTGGCGTGGAGCGCCCGGGCGACCAGCTCCTTGCCGGTGCCGTTCTCGCCGGTGATCAGCACCCGGCCCTCGGAGGGCGCGGTGCGCTGGATGAGCGCGCAGATGCTGCCGCATGGCCGGGCCCGCTGCCGACCATGGGGTCGTAGCGGCCCGCCTCGGCGCGCAGCTCCGCCAGCTCCTCCATCGCCGCCTGGTGCTGGAGCGCGTTGCGCAGCGCCACCAGCAGCCGCTCCCGGGCGATGGGCTTCTCCAGGAAGTCGCGCGCCCCGAGCTGGGTCGCCTGCACCGCGGTGTCGATCGTCCCGTGCCCGGACATCATGATGACCGGCAGCTCCGGCCGCAGCGCCTGGAGCCGCTCGAGCGCCGCCAGACCGTCGAGGTCCGGCATCTTCACGTCCATCACCACCGCGTCCACCGGCCGCGCGGCGACCACCTCCAGCGCCAGCTGACCGCTCTGGCCGCCAGCTCCGTGCGGTAGCCCGCGAGCTGCAGCGCCTGGTTCAGGGTGAGGAGGATGTTCTTCTCGTCATCGACGATGAGGATCGTGGCGGCCATGTTGGGCGCACCTTAGCCCCGCATGAGGGCTGTCGGGGGACCTCCACTTCTGGACGTCCAGAAGCAAGGTGCGTCGGTGTCCTACATTCCACTTCTGGACGTCCAGAAGTGAGGCACCGACGCGTCGCGGGTGGGCCCTGGCGGAGGCCCTGTCCCGGGCGCCGCGTCTCGGAAATTCTTCGTCCTATCAAGGGTTTCTCGGGCCCCGAGTGGCTTGGGGTGCAACCTTCCGACAGGGACAAAAGACTTTGACTCGACGTTCCAGAGCGGGCTAGACGCGGGCGGGTTGACCCGTCCGTGGGTCGTCACTTTTTGGAGGAAGAATGCGTCGGATTTCGATGGTCGCAGGGCTTGCCCTTGCCGTGACGGTGCTGGCGGGCTGCCCGCCCACCTACCCCAACTGCAAGAGCGACGAGACCTGCCAGGAGAAGGGCGAGGTGTGCGTCAGCGGCCAGTGTCAGGAGTGTGCCACCGACGCCAACTGCAAGGAGGGCTTCGCGTGCCAGGAGAGCAAGTGCGTGCCCAAGGGCCCCGAGTGCTCGCGTGATGAGCAGTGCCCCGGGAAGATCTGCGAGGCCGGCAAGTGCGCCGAGCCGCAGTGCACCGGCAAGGAGCAGTGCGGTGGCATCCAGGAGTGCCAGAAGGGCCGCTGCGTGACGCCGCCGGGCGCCTGCGCCTCCAACACCGACTGCGCCGAGGGCCAGGAGTGCCAGGCCAACCGGTGCGTGGCCGCCCAGAAGGCCGAGTGCAACTGGGAGCCGCTGCGCTTCGGCTTCAACGAGGCCTCCCTCTCCCCCGAGGCCCAGTCTCGCCTGGGCGAGCTGGCCGAGTGCCTCAAGACGGGTGCCACGGGCGCCGTCGAGCTCGCCGGGCATGCGGACGAGCGGGGGACCGAGGAGTACAACCTCCAGCTCTCCCAGAAGCGCGCCGCCTCGGTGAAGAAGTACCTGGTGGACCTGGGCGTGCCGGCCAACCGGATGAAGACGGTGGGTTACGGGGAGAACCGGCCGACCGAGAACCTCTCCAGCGAAGAGGCCTGGGCAGCCAACCGTCGCGTCGAGTTCGTACGCTAGCGTTCCTTGAGGTAGGCTGCGCACCCTGATGGCCTCGACAGAGACCGAAACGCGGCAGTCCTACCTCGTGTTCGCCTGCGGTAGCAGCTGGTACGCCGTGCCTGCTGAGTGCGCGGCGGAAGTCGTCAGCTTTCCCGAGCTGACGCGAGTGCCCGGTGCCCCCGGGCATCTGCTGGGAGTCTTCGCCCACCGGGGCGAAGTCATCCCGGTGGTGGACATGGGGATTCTCGTATCCGGGGAGAGCGAGCCCACCCGCCGGGCGGTGCTGGTGCGGCTGGCTCGCGGCACCCTGGCCCTCACGGCCAGCCGGGTGGCCGGAGTCTCTCAGGTGGATGGTCGCCTGGAGCCCCTGGGCGCGAGCGGAGTCCACCTCCACCTGCGAGGGCCCGCCCGTAGCGCCCAGCGCGACGTGGCGGTCATCGACCCCGAGGGCCTGTTCGATCACCTCAGCCAGGGAAGCTGAGAGATGCTCACGGGCAGTCGTATCGCGGGCATGCTCCTCTGCCAGGCGGGGGCCGAGCGCGTGGCGTTCGCCGCGCACGAGGTGGCCACCATCGAGTCCCCCAGCACCTTCGGCGGAACGGCCGGCTCGGCGCGCGCGGGCTTCGGCGAGAGTTCCGGGGCCGAGCGCATCCTCGTGGCCGCCACCGGTGAGGCGGTGGGCGTGGACGCGCTGGAGATCGACGCCGAGTCGCTCACCCTGCTGCCGGCGCCGGCGCTGCTGCGCCACATCGCGGGCGGCAGTCTGCGCGGCTTCGTCCAGGCACGAGGGGCGTTGTGGCCCCTGATGTCGTTGGTCGAGTTCGGGCGCTTCCTGGCGCCCTCGTCCCAGGAGGCCGCTTGAGCGCACGGGAGGGGCTGAAGGGCTTGTCGGTCTGGACCACGCGTCCGTCCTGGTTGGGGAGCGCGTTGGGGTTGGTGCTGGCGGTGTTGTATGGCCAGCTCACCCACGCGCAGCCCGCGGGCAGTGGCTGGCTCTTTCTCGGGCTGATGGTGCTGGTGCTGGGGATGAACGCCGCCCTGTCCGGCGCCCAGGCGCGCCACGCGCTGCGCGTGCTGCGGGCGCTGGAGTTCGGGCGGCTGCCCTCCACGCCGGACAACCTGCGCCGGGCATTGCAGGAGGTGCGTCGCATTCCCGGACGCTGCTTCTGGTTCACCCTCCAGGGCTGGTTCGGCGGCACGCTGCTGCTGGCGGTGACGTTCACCCCCCTGGCGGACGCCCACTGGACCATGGGGTTCCGCATCGGGCTGGTGGGCCTGTCGCTCGGGCCGCTGTCCGCGATGCTCGTCTACCTGATGGTGGTGCGCCGCAGCCGCCGGACCGCCGAGCGCATCGCCGCGCAGGGGCTGTCCCCGCAGGAAGTCATCGCCGCCATTCCTCCCGAGAAGCTGCGGCTGAGGCGGCGACTGGTGCTGTTCACCGCCCTGGCGGTGCTCAGCCCGTCCGTCTTCATCCTCGACGTGTCGGTGACCCGCACCGTGAGCACGTTCGATCAGATCCTCCAGACGAAGGATCCGAAGGTGCAGCGGGAGGTGGTGCACCGGGCGCGCCGGGCCACCGGGTTGCCGCTGGGAGGGCTCGCCGGGCTGGTGGTGCTGCTGGTGCTCGGCACGGCGTACGTGGCCGGCACGGCGCTCGCCGAGCCCCTGCGCGCCCTCTCGGAGGACGCCACGCGCATCGCCCAGGGCGAGGTGCGCACCCCTCGCTTCATCCCCGCGGAGGACGAGGTGTGGGCCGTCTCCGCCGCCTTCACCCGCATGCAGGCGCAGCTCGCCCAGGCGCTCGTGCAGTTGCAGCGCGCGGGGCTGCAAATCTCCTCCACCACCGAGCAACTGGTGGCCACCTCGGCGGACCAGGAGAGCGGGGCGGGGGAGCAGGCCATCTCGCTCAACGAGACGCGCGCCACCACCGAGGAGCTGGCGCGCTCGGCCCAGCAGATCGCCGTGAACGCCGAGGTCCGTGTCGGCCATGGCGGAGACGACCTTGGCGGCGGCGCAGAGTGGGCAGCAGCAGCGCGGCGGCCTTCCTCGCGGCCATGCACCGCATGAAGCGAGGACAACCAGGCCATCGCCGACGCGGTGGTGCGGCTCAACAAGCGGGTGCAGCAGATCGGCAAGGTGGTGGAGTTCATCAACGAGATCGCCGACAAGTCGGACCTGCTGGCCCTCAACGCCGAGCTGGAGGGCACCAAGGCGGGCGAGCCTGGGCCGGGGCTTCTCGCTGGTGGCCGCGGAGATGCGGCGGCTGGCGGAGAACGTGCTGTCCTCCACGCTGGCGATTGAACGGCTCATCGACGAAATCCGTGACGCCACCCAGGCGGCGGTGATGGCGACGGAGGCGGGTCTGAAGACGACGGAGCGCGGGGCCTCGCTGGCCGAGCAGGTGGACCAGAGCCTGGGCCTCATCCTCGAGTTGGCGCGGCAGACGTCGCACGCGGTGCGCTCCATCTCCGCTGGCCACCCAGCAGCAGCAGACGGGCACCGATCAGCTCGCCGCGGCCATGGGCGACATCCTGCGCGTCACCGAGGAGAACGCCGAGGCCACCCAGCAGATGGTGGCCGCCAACTCGGACCTGGCCGCGCTGGCGAGGGACCTGAAGGGCACCGTGCAGCGCTTCTGCGTGGCGGAGAGGGAGGGTTGATGTCGAGCCTGCGCATCCTCCGGACCCGGCGTCCCTACAGCCGCCGCTTGTTGCTGCCGCTCCTCTACGCCAACCTGACCACCGTCCTCCTGGCGGGGCGCTACGGGCAGCTCACCCTCGGCGAGCAGCTCGGCGAGAGCTTCCCGCTGTTCCTCCTGCTCATGGGGGTGTTCTCCCTCCTGGCCTTGGCGGTGGAGGTCGTCCTCTGCCTGCGCCGGCTGCGCGTGCTGCGGGGCTTGGAGGCCGCGGCAGGGCCCGTCGAGCCCGAGCGGCTCGGGCAGGCGGTGATGGAGGTCCACCTCCTCGCGGACTTCGCCTTCTACTCCACGCTCGTGCTGTGGATTGTCGCCTCCGTCCTCGGCAACGTGGCGATGTGGGTGGCGAGCCCCTCCATGAGTCTTCTCCTGGCGCTGCGGATGGTCTGGCCGGGGCTGCTCTTCGGTCCGCTCTCCGCGCTGCTGACGTACGGCCTCATCACGATGAGGGCCCGAGCCGTGGCGCTGGACATGGGCTCCCTGGGGCTCACGCCGGTGCAGGCCATCGCCGCGGCGCCCCGGCGCTCGCAGATCCGCCCGCGGCTGGTCATCTTCACCGCCATCGTCGTGGTGACGCCGGCGGCGCTCATCTGGGACGTCTCCGTGGCGCTGGCGGACCGGGCCTTCGAGCGGCTGATGGAGACCAGCCCGGAGCGGCAGGCGGAACTGGTGGACATGCTGCGCTTCGAGGCCCTCAGGTCCGGTGGGGCGCTGTGCCTGCTCATCTTCGGAGTGGCCATGGCCGCCGCCTACCTGGGGGGGACGATTCTCGGCCGTCCCATGCGCCAGCTCGGCCGAGGAGGCCCACCGCATCGCCGAGGGCGACATGAGCCGCCCGCGCATCATCCCCGCCGAGGATGAGGTGTGGTCCGTCTCCGCCGCCTTCTCCACCATGCGGGCCCACCTGGCGGACGTGCTGGCGCAGTTGCAGCGCGCCGGCTCGCGCATCGGCTCCACCACCGAGGAGATTCTCTTCACCTCCACCCGCTACGAGGCGGGCGCCGCCGAGCAGGCCAGCTCGCTGGACGAGACGAGTGCCACCACCGAGGAGCTGGCGCGCTCGGCGCGGCAGATCGCCGAGAATGCGGGCTCGGTGGCGGAGATCGCCCACAGACGCTCGCTGCGGCCAAGGGCGGTCAGGCCAGCGCCGAGGCCTTCCTCGAGACGATGAACCGCATGCGCCACGACAACCAGGCCATCGCCGCGGCGGTGGCCCGGTTGAACAAGCGGGTGCAGCAGATCGGTAAAATCGTCGAGTTCATCAACGGGGTGGCCGACAAGTCGGACCTGTTGGCGCTCAACGCCGAGCTGGAGGGCACCAAGGCGGGCGAGGTGGGGCAGGGCTTCTCACTGGTGGCGGCGGAGATGCGCCGGCTGGCGGAGAACGTCATCGAGTCCACCAAGGAGATTGAAGGGCTCATCGAGGAGGTGCAGGACGCCTCGGGCGCGGCGGTGATGGCGACCGAGGGCGGCGTGCGCGCCACCGAGACGGGCACCACGCTGGCGCAGCAGGTCTCCGAGTCGCTGCGGCAGATCGTCGAGCTGGCCGGGCGCACCTCGGACGCGGTGCGGGCCATCTCGTTGGCCACCCAGCAGCAGCAGGGCGGCACGGACCTGCTGGCCGAGGCGATGGCGGACATCCTCCGCATCACCCAGCAGAGCCACAACGCCACCAAGCAGGTCATCAGCGCCAATGGAGACCTGTCCTCGCTGGCGAGGGACTTGCGGGGCGTGGTGGAGCGCTTCCAGATCGACTCGTCGACGCCTGGGGGTACGCCCGGGGGTGGTGGGTGAGCGCGCGCGAGAAGCTGCTCAAGCAGTTCCGTGAGCTGGTGGGGGTGCGCCTGGAGCGCGTCAACCGCCGCATCATGGAGCTGGAGACGGGGGCCAGCCTGGAGGCCGGGCGCACCGTGCTGCGCGAGCTGCATGGCCTCAAGGGCGAGGCCCGGATGATGGGCTTCGACGACATCAACTCCGTCGTCCACGAGATGGAGGAGCTGGTGCGCTCCACCGAGCGCGCCGAGCACGCGCTGTCCGAGCGCTCCATCGACATGCTGCTCCAGGCCGCGGACGCGGTGCTGGTGCTGGCGGGCACGTCTTCCCAGCCCGAGCAGACGCCTCCCGAGGTGGACAAGCTGGTGCGCTGGTTGCGCGAGTGCACCCGCACGGAGGTGTCCAGCCTCCCGGGGGCGGTCGCGTCCACTCAGGGCCCGGCCCACTCCGTCGCGCTGCGGGTGGACCCGTCCATTGCCTCGGCACGCAAGGACGTCAAGGGCAAGGACTCCCGGGAGAAGGAGCTCCGGGACAGCGAGGAGGTCACCCCCGCGTGGGGCTCGGCTCCGCTCGGGATTCCGGCGCCCTCGTTGGTGGTGCCGCCCCGGATGATGGACACGCCCCACCTGCCGCCGGTGGGACGGACCGTGGCGGTGGAGCCCCCGCGCGCGCATGCCACCGCGACGGCCGCGGCCACCATCGGGAAGATGCCGCCGGCGAGCCCCGAGCCGCCGCCCCGGACGACGACCGTGCCCGCGGTGCGCTCGGCGGACGCTCGCGCGGATGGCTCGGTACGCATCGGCGTGGCGAGCCTGGATCTGCTGACGAGCGCGGTGACGAACCTCACCCAGGTGTCGCGCCGCCGCGAGCTGGCTACCCTCCGGCGCCTGGAGCTGGCCCGCGAGCTGAGCCTGCTGGCGCGGGCCGCGGAGGACCTGGGTCCGGCGGCCGCCATGCTGGCCGAGCGGCTCGGCAAGGCGAAGGAGCTGGCCGCCACCCTCCACCGCGAGGCGAAGCTGCTGGCCAACGAGGAGCTGCGCGACCTGGGCTACGTGGCCGAGGAGGTGCAGCGCCTGCGCATGCTGCCGCTCTCCGTGCTCTTCGAGCCCTACCCGCGCATGGTGCGCGACCTGGCGCGCGAGCTGGGCAAGGAAGTGGAGCTGGTGGTGGACGGCGAGGACACCCGCGCCGACCGGGCGGTGGTGGAGGCGCTGAGGGATCCGCTGTTGCACCTGGTGCGCAACGCGCTGGACCACGGGCTGGAGTCACGGGTGGACCGGGTGGCCTCGGGCAAGCACCCGCGCGGCAAGCTGACGCTGGGTGCGGCGCGCGACGGCAACCGGCTGGTGCTGCGGGTGGAGGACGACGGGGTGGGGCTGGAGCCCGCGGTGCTGCGCCGGGCCGCGGTGCGCAAGGGCTTCATGGACGAGGCCTCGGCGGCGGTGCTGTCGGACCAGAGCGCGCGCGAGCTCATCTTCCTCTCCGGTTTCACCTCGCGCGAGGTGGCCACGGACATCTCCGGGCGCGGCGTGGGGCTGGACGCGGTGCGCAGCTCCCTGCGGGCGCTCGGTGGCGATGTGCTGGTGGAGTCCACGCCGGGCCGGGGCACGCGCTTCGAGCTGCGGGTACCGGTGTCCCTCACGGTGGCCCCGCTGCTCTTCGTGAAGGTGGCCGAGGAGACGCTCTGCCTGAGCGCCGTCCATGTCTCGCGCGCGCTGAAGGTCGAGGCCTCGCAGCTCAAGGAGGTGGCCGGCCGGGCGGTGCTGGAGGTGGACGACCAACCCATGCCCTTCGCCTCGCTGGGGGCGCTGCTCGGGCTGAGCCCGGACCAGGCGGCGGACGAGGGGGCGCTGGTGCTGGTGGTGCGCAGCCAGGGCGCCGTGGCCGCGCTGGCGGTGGACCGGGTGCTCGAGGAGCGGGTCCAGGCCATCCTCCCGCTGAAGGGGTTGATGGCCCGCTTCCCGCACCTCACCGGAGCCACCACGCTGGCGGATGGCCGGCTGGCCATGGTCCTGTCCGCGGCCCATCTCATCGCCAGTGCCCAGGGAGCGGCCGGCCTCCGGGCGCAGCGCGCGGCGACCGCCCGTCCCGCCCCCACCCCCGCTCCCCGGCGCCGCATCCTGGTGGTGGATGACTCCCCCCTCACCCGGGAGCTCATCGGCTCGCTGCTGGAGGCCGTGGGTTACGACATCATCATGGCCGCCGATGGCATGGAGGCCCTGGACCTGCTCGCCAACACCAAGGTGGACCTGGTCTGCAGCGACCTGGAGATGCCCCGGGTGGACGGGCTGGAGCTCACCCGCCGGCTCAAGGCTCATCCCACCCACAAGGTCCTCCCGGTGGTCATCCTCACCACGCGTGGAGGAGAGGAGGACCGGCAGCGTGGGTTGGCGGCCGGCGCGGATGGCTACATCACCAAGGGTGACCTGGTGCGTCAGGATCTGGTGGATGTGGTGGGCCGGCTCCTCGGCTGACGTGCTGGTGAAGGACACCCCGAGGACTCCCGGCCACATCGGGTATACTCCGCGGGGTCGCGCACGGGGTATGGAAGCCACATGGGCAAGAAAGTGTCGGTGCTGGTCGTTGACGACTCGCACATCTGCCGACAACTCATCTGCGAAGCGTTGAGTCGGGATCCGGACCTGGAGGTCGTCGGGACCTGCAACAACGGTCAGGAGGCCCTCGAGGCCGCGCGTGAGTTGCGCCCACAGGTCATCACCATGGACGTGGAGATGCCGGTGATGGACGGGCTCACGGCCGTGGAGCACATCATGGCCGAGGTGCCGACGCCCATCCTGATGCTCACCGCGGATCCGCGGCAGCAGGCGCCGGAGCTGACGTGTCGGGCGCTGGAGCTGGGTGCGCTGGCGCTTCAAATCAAGCCCTCCATCGACGCCGGGCTGGAGGCGTGGAACCTGTCGCGCGAGGTGAAGCTGCTGTCCTCGGTGCGCGTCATCCGGCACATCCACGGCAAGCGCCGGCCGCCGCTGCCGGGAGCGGGCGGTGTGGTGACGCCCGCGCCCATGGGGATGCCGTACGGAGTGCTGGCGGTGGCCAGCTCCACGGGCGGCCCGCAGGTCCTCTTCCGGATGCTGTCCGAGCTGCCGGCGGACTTCCCCACGCCCATCGTCATCGTGCAGCACATCAACGCGGCCTTCGCCGACTCCCTGGCGGGCTGGCTGGCCAACTCGTCCAAGCTGAAGGTGCGGCTGGCGCAGGACGGCGAGCAGCTCCTGCCGGGCAACGTGCTGATCGCCCCGCCGGGGCTGCACATGCACATCCCCTTCCGCGGGCGGGTGGCGCTGCGCTCGGGCGTGGAGCGCGATGGGCACATGCCCTCGGGGACGGTGCTGCTGGAGAGCGCGGCCAAGGCCTACGGGCGGCGCACGATGGGGCTCATCCTCACCGGCATGGGCGAGGACGGTGCGGAGGGCATGCTGGCCATCAAGCAGGCCGGAGGCCTGACGCTCGCGCAGAACGAGGAGTCATGCGTGGTGTTCGGGATGCCGGGCACGGCGGTGGCGCGCAAGGCGGTGGACCATCTCGTCCACGGCGATGACATCGCGGGCGCGCTGGTGCGGGTGGTTCGCGGTGAGACCCTCCCGGCTGGGCGCTGAGACCCGGTGGCGCCCACACTTCCGCCAGGCTACGGCCCCGTCCACTCCCTGGTGGCGCGGCGGACGGGCATGGCCCTGAGCGACCTGCAGTGTCGGCGGCTCGATGAGAAGCTGGCGGCGCGGCCGGGCGGGTTGAGCGTGCAGTTCCTGCTGCACCTGCAGTCGCCCTCGGGCGCCGCGGATTTCGCCGAGCTCGTCGACGCCATCACCGTCCAGAAGACGGAGCTCTTCCGGGATGAGTCACAGCTCGCGGCGCTGCGCACGCACGTGCTGGAGCCGATGGTGACGAGGATGCGGCGGCCGCTGCGGCTGTGGAGCGCCGGCTGTGCCACGGGCGAGGAGGTGGCCACGCTGCTGGTGATGCTCGCGGAGCTGGGCGCGGACCCGGGCAGCACGGTGCTGGGCACGGACATCTCGGAGTCGGCCATCGCGCGGGCGCGGGAGCTGTGCTTCACCTCGGAGCAGATGCAGCGGGTGCACCCCATGGTGCGGGACCGCTGGTTCGTGCCCGTCGGAGCGGGCCGCTTCACCCTGGTGGGGCCGCTGAAGGAGCGGGCGAGCTTCCAGTGCCACAACCTGATGGAGACGCCGTACCCGACGGCGGCGGAGGGGCAGGGGTTCGACGTCATCGCCTGCCGCAACGTCCTCATCTACTTCACCCCCGAGTCCTTCGAGCAGGTGGTGGTGTCGCTGGCCGGGAGGCTCGCGCCCGAGGGCATGTTGATGCTCTCCGCCACCGAGCCGCTGCTGCGCGCCCCGCCGAGCCTGCGCACCGTGCGTTGCGAGCAGGCCTTCTTCTACGCCCGAGCGCAGGAGGGCGCCGTGAGGACGCCGAGCTCCAGTGGCTTGCCGTCGGTGGGTTTCCGGGAGCCCCTGGTGAGGACGCCGAGCTCCAGTGGGCTGCCGTCCGTGGGGAGCCGGCAGGACACGGCCCCCCCTCCGGCGACACCCGCGAAGGGCGAGGCTTCTCGCAAGGGACAGCCCGAGGTGTCTGGCCCGCACACGGAGGCGGATGCCCTCTTCGCCCAGGCACTGGAGTGGGCCGCGGGGGAGGTGGCGAGTCCCCAGACGGCGGAGACGCTGCGGCGCTGCCTCTCGTTGGATCCGGACCTGGCCGCTGCGCGCTACCTGCTGGGGATGGTGCTCGAGCAGCGGGGGGCCCTGGCCGAGGCCGCCGAGGAGTACCGGCGGGCCCTGCGCTCGCTGGAGGAGGGGAGGGCCCGCGCCACGCCCTTCTACCTCAACAATGCCCGGCTCCTGGTGGCCTGCGAGCGCGCCATCGAGCGCGTGGAACGGGCGGCGGGACCCGCCACGCCGCGTTGACGAGCGGGCAGGCGGACTCCGGCACAGCGAAGAAGCCCGAGCGGGATGAGGGGTTTGCCCCTAAGATACGCCCCCCTATGCGAAGGCTTGCTCTGATCGCCCTCCCGCTCGTGATCTCCGGGTGCTTCTACCCCGCTGACCGCGGACGCTCGCTGGAAGCCCGCATCGAGAAGCTCGATGCCACCCAGGCGCAGCTCCAGGCGGAGCTGAAACGGACCCGTGAGCAGCTCGATGCCACGCTGCCGCGCATCGACGAGAAGATCGCCGAGGTGTCCAAGGCCCTGAAGAGCCTGGACTCCGCCTCGCGCCGCACGGGAGCGGACATCGGCATCCAGCTCCAGAAGACGGTGGAGGACCTGGCCCAGTTGCGCGGCCAGGTGGAGACGTACCTCTACAAGATGGGCGAGCTGGAGTCGGCGCTCGCCAAGACGAACGAGGAGACCGAGAAGCGGCTGCTGGCGCTCAAGGGCGACGAGGCCCTCAAGGCGGCCGAGGCCAGGAAGAAGGCCGAGGAGCTCAAGCGGCCCACGGACAAGAAGGAGTTCCTCGCGCTGGCGCAGGAGAAGGCCAAGGCGGGGGACGTGGCGCTGGCCCGGCAGCTCTACTCGGAGTTCCTCAAGAAGTGGCCGAAGGACGCGCTGGCCGCCGAGGCCCACTTCGGCCTGGGCGAGACCTACTACTCCGAGGACAAGTGCCGCGAGGCCCTCTTCGAGTACGGCAAGCTGCTGCAGGAGCACCCGAAGTCCGACTCCACGCCGACCGCCTACCTGCGCTCGTCGGAGTGCTTCAAGAAGCTGAAGATGCAGGAGGAGTCGCGGCTGGCGCTCGAGGAGCTCGTGAAGGGCTACCCGAAGTCGGACGCGGCGAAGACGGCCAAGAGCCGGCTGGCCGAGCTGGACAAGGCGAAGAAGGCGACCCCGGCGCCGAAGAAGGGGAACAAGTGATGAGACTGCGTCCGGCGCTGCTCGCCGTGCTCGCGCTGCTGCTGACGCCGCTGGTGGCGGGCGCGGCGCCCAAGCAATTGGTGCTCCTGTTCACCGGAGACAACGGGGGCGAGATCGCCCCCTGTGGTTGACGCCACAACCCGTCTGGCGGTCTGGCCAGACGAAAGACGGCCATCGCGACGGAGTCCGCGAAGGGTGTGCCGGTGCTGGTGCTGGATGCGGGCAACGCGCTCTTCAAGTCCCCCCTGCCGGATGGGGACCCGAAGGCAGGGGAGCGCGCGCGATTCGTGCTCGAGCAGATGGACGCGGTGGGCACCCGGGCCATGGCCGTGGGCGCACGCGACCTGTCGCTCGGGACGGACTTCCTCGCCAAGGCCTCCAAGGGCGCGAAGAAGCTGAAGCTCCTGTCGGCCAACCTGGTGGACGCGGGGGGCAAGCCGCTCTTCCCGGCCTCCACGGTGGTGACGGAGGGCGGGTTGAAGCTCGGCCTCGTGGGTCTCTCCCCCGAGGGGCCCGTGGGTGGACAGACGGGGGTGGTGGGTCGGCCTCCGCTGCCCGCGGCCCTCGCCGAGGCCCGTCGCCTGCGCGCGAAGGAGCAGGTGGACGTGGTGGTGGTGCTCGCCGCGGTGCCCTACATGGAGGCCGTCAAGCTCTCCCAGCAGGCGGGCAACGCCGTGGACTTCATCGTGCAGTCGCACGAGGGCCGGGGCCCGGGCGTGGCGCAGCGCAACGAGTACGCCACCCTCATCCCCCCGGGCGAGCGGGGCCGTCAGCTCGCTCGCCTGGAGCTCTTCGTGGACGGCAAGGGCCCCTCGGTGGACCTCACCGAGGCGGAGCGCGCCCGGGAGAACCTGAAAATCCTCGACACCAACATCCAGCAGGCGAAGGCTCGCCTGGCTACCCTCAAGGACGAGTCGGCCCGCAAGGCGCTGGAGGAGGCCGTGGCCAGCTTCGAGTCCCGGCGGAAGATTCTGGTGCTGCAGACGGGAGGGAGCACGGAGGGGCTCAAGCGCACCCACCGCCTCTCGTATCTCCAACTGGGGTCCGACGTGGGGGATGATCCTGAACTGAAGAAGCGCGTGGAGCGAATCGAACCGCCCGGTTCCGCATCCCACTAGCCCAGGCGGGGCCCGGTCGCGGGCCTTGTGCCTGGGCCGGCGCGCCGTTATAAGCGCCGGCCTACCTCAAAAACGCCAGACCTCCCACCTTGGGGGTGGGGGCAAGGCGCGGGAGTCGTCGAACATGAAGCCTGATCTGCATCCGGTCTATCCGCCCTCTCGCATCACCTGCGCTTGCGGCAACACCGTCGAGACGAAGTCCACCCGTGGCTCGTTCACGGTGGAAGTGTGCTCGAACTGCCACCCGTTCTTCACGGGTAAGTACAAGCTGCTCGACACCGCGGGTCGCGTGGAGAAGTTCCGCAAGAAGTACGCGGCCAAGCCGGCCGCCGAGGCTGCTGCTCCCGCCGAGGGTGCCGCCGCTGCTCCGGCCGAGGGCACTGCCCCCGCGAAGAAGACCGCCAAGAAGGCCAAGGCCTAGTCTCTTCCGCACAGCTTCGTAGTACCCGCCGAGCACGGTGTCGGAGGCCTCCACGAGAGGTCCTCCCACCGTGCTCGCGGCGTTTCAGGGGCTCGCGTTGGAGCTCGCGTTCCTCGTCAAATTTCAGGGTGCTACAGGCCAGAAATTGGACGTAGCAGAATGTTGCCCGCACATTCGCGCCGTCACGACGACCCCTGACGGAGGCGAGATGTCCTCGGAAGCCGCAGCTCCTGCCCTGAAGCTTGTCCCGCGTACCCTGCGCGATAGCGAGTTCGCCCGTGGCGACGCGTACCGGCTCTACCAGGGCGATAGCCTGGCGCTGCTCGAGCAGTTCGAGCCCGGAACGTTCGACATGGTCTTCGCCGACCCGCCGTACTTCCTGTCCAACGGTGGCTTCACCTGCAAGAGCGGCAAGCGCGCCGCGGTGAACAAGGGCGGCTGGGACGTGTCGCGCGGCGTCGAGGACGACCACGCGTTCACCACCGCGTGGCTCAAGGCCTGCCAGCGCGTGCTCAAGCCCACCGGCACCATCTGGGTGAGCGGCACGCAGCACGTCATCTTCTCGGTCGGCTTCGCGATGCAGAAGCTCGGCTACAAGCTGCTCAACACCGTCACCTGGTACAAGCCCAACGCGAGCCCGCAACCTGGCGTGCCGCTACTTCACGCACTCGACGCGAGATCCTCATCTGGGCGCTCGCCGAAGCCGGCCGCGAAGCTGCAGCACACGTTCAACTACGCGCAAGCATGAAGGCGGAGAACGGCGGCAAGCAGATGCGCGACGTGTGGGCGCTGCCGCAGACCGGCGACGAGGAGCTCGGCCGCCGACGAGTCCGGCCGCGTGTGGACGCATGACGGCGCCGCGCAAGCGAGGAGAAGGCGCACGGCAGCCACCCCACGCAGAAGCCGGTGGCGCTGCTGGAGCGCGTCATCGAGGCGAGCACCCCCGAGGACGCGCTGGTGCTGGACCCGTTCAACGGCATCGTGGCACCACGGGCGTGGCGGCGCTGAAGCTGGGCCGCCGCTACGTGGGCATCGACATGGACGAGAACTACCTGAGCCTGTCGCAGAAGCGGCTGGCCGAGGCCGCGCGCTCGGCCCGCTGACTCACTTCGTGACGAGCTGGAGGGGCTGACCTTCCGGCACGTGCTTCATCGCCACGGAGTTCATGCAGTAGCGCAGCCCGGTGGGCGGCGGGCCATCGGGGAAGACATGTCCCAGGTGGCCATCACACCGGCCGCAGCGCACCTCGGTGCGGCATCATCCCGTACGAGACATCCCGGTACTCGGTCACCGCGTCCGGCCTGGAGGGGCTGGGTGAACGAGGGCCAGCCGGTGCCCGACTCGAACTTCGTGCCCGCCTGAAGAGCGGGTTGCCGCAGCCGGCGCAGACGTACGTCCCGGGGTCCTTCGTGCCGACGAAGCAGCCGGTGTGGGGACGCTCCGTGCCGTGGTGACGCAGCACCTGGTACTCCTCGGGTGTCAGACGCTTCCGCCATTCCTCGTCACTGAGGATCAGTTTGTCGACCATGCCGTCATCCTGCTGTCCGCCGCCCTCGGGTTCAATCGTTCCGAGGGGTTGTCGCCAGGGCGTTGACACATGGACGGTGCGGCGGGAGGTGTGCCATGGGACGTGTGCAAAACGGTATCTCGGGTTTCTCCACGTCGCTGACCGTGTGACCGGGCGCGTTCCGTCTCCTCGTCGAACGGACCCGCTGACTCCGGCGCTCGCGCGCCGACGTGGAGCCTCGTCTTCTCCTGAATCGAGGCGCCGTGCCCCCATCCGGGCGCGGCGTCCAGGGAACCGTTCGCTCCATGAGCTCGAAGCATCGCCGCTCCCGCGCGTCGCACCGGCGCGCGGGCTCTGATTCCTTTTCGTCCGAAGCAACCTCCGTTCCGGCGCGCCACCTGCGCCTCCAGTCCGCCCTCTTCGAGGAGGTGTCCCTCCTGTTCCGAGGCGAGCTGTCCGACCCGCTGCTCGAAGGCGTCGTGGTGACGACGCTCGAGCTGTCCCCGGACGGCCGCCATGCCCGTATCGGCTTCACCCTCCCTCCCGAGCGCCAGGAGTCCGGGCCCGCTCCGGTGGAGGCGGCCCTCGAGCGCGCGAGTGGCTTCATCCGCTCGCAGCTCGCGCTGGGCCTGAACCTCAAGCGCGTCCCGAACCTGCGTTTCGTCTGCGTGGGCGTGGCACCCCGCATGGTGCCGGACGAGGAAGGGGGTGAGTCATGATGCCCCGGGTGCCTCGAGAGCCCGCCGGGGGCCATTCCCATCCTCGCCTGGGCGCGCGAGGTGCCACCGGGCGCGGTGAAGCAGCTCCAGCACATCGCCAGCCAGCCCTACGTGGTGGAGCACGTGGCGGCGATGCCGGACGTCCACGTCTCGCAGGGCGTGGCCGTGGGGACCGTCTTCGCCACCGAGCGCACCGTGGTTCCGGGCGCGCTGGGAGGCGATCTCGGGTGCGGCGTCAGCGCCCGCCGCTTCGCCTTCCCGGCCGCGTCGCTCGGGCGGGGGAGCTCGAAGCGGCTGCTGGCGGCACTGGCCCGTCGGGTGCCAGTGGGGGATGCCATCCACCGGGGGGCGGGCCTGCCGCTGCCGCCCGAGCTCCAGGCCGCGAGCCTCTCCACCCACCGGCTCCAGAAGGACTGGGAGCGGCTCGCGCCGAGGCACCTCGCCACGCTCGGGGGCGGCAACCACTTCCTCGAGCTGGACCGGGACGCCGGGGGTGACCTGTGGCTGCTCATCCACTCGGGCTCGCGGGGCATCGGCGGAGCCATCGCCTCACACCACCTGCGGGTGGCGGTCACGAAGGGAGAGGGCTCGTTGCCGGGCCTGCGCACCGACACTCCCGAGGGCGCCGCCTGCCTCGCGGACATCGAGTGGGCCTGCCGCTTCGCCCGAGCCAACCGCGACGCCTCGCGGCGCGCGCGGTGGAGGTGCTGGCCGAGGCGCTCGGGTGCGAGCCGGAGCCGGGAGTGGACGTCCACCACAACCACGTGGCGGAGGAGACGCACCTGGGCCGCGTGCTGCTCGTCCACCGCAAGGGGGCGGTGGGGCTGCGCGCCGGGAGCAGACGGGCATCATCCCCGGCTCGATGGGGACGGCCTCGTACCTGGTGGAGGGGCGGGGAGAGCCGCGGGCCTTCGGCTCCTGCTCACACGGGGCGGGGCGGGTGCTCACCGCGGGGAGGCCCGGAAGAGCATCCGCCCGGCGGCGCTGGAGCACTCGCTGCGCCGGGTGGTGTTCGACCGGGGCCGGGTGGAGGACCTGGTGGAAGAGGCCCCGGCGGCCTACCGCGACATCGCGGAGGTGCTGGAGGACGAGGCGGAGCTGGTGACGCCCATCCTGCGGCTCACGCCCATCGCCGTGCTCAAGGGCTGAGTTGTGAGGGGTGGCGGGAATCAAACCCGCCGCCCCGGGCCGGGTTGGGGTATCCGCGAAGCCGATTGTTCGACTCATGGTAGTGGCGCCGTGTTCGTGGGCTCAGAGCGTCCGGGGGTCGCAGTCGCGGCCAGACTCGATCCACTCGACGCCCACAGTGCCTCCTGCCTCAACGTCCGTCGCGGCCGAGTGCTCGCCAGCTGGATCGCCCACAGTGCCTCGAGCCTCGACGCCCACATGCCACGGCACTCGGCGGTGTCGGTGGCCGCGATGACCCGAAGCTTGGGCAGCACCCTCTCATCATCCTTGCCGACCAACGCGTAGATGCACCGGAACCGCACTTCGGGCGCCGGGTCATCGAGCCCGCGCATCAGCGAATCCACGATGCGCCGGTAACGGCGCTGCCATCGATGCCTGTACCCGAAAGCTGAGAACCCAGGGCTTCGGCGGCCTGCGCCCGGACCCCGGGCGCCTCGTCCGGATTCGCGAACGCGCGTCGCAGGAGCACGAAGTGCTGCGGAGCGATATTCGCGAACACGAACCCGTACACCGCGGCCTCGCGAAGCTCGGGTGCTCCCGGTGAAGTGACAACCCGGACCAGCAGCCGCATTCCTTCCCGGTAACGCGCGAGCATGGCCGCGGCTTCGTGGGGACTCAGCGTGGCGTCTCCGCCCCTGAGGGCTCGTTCGAGCACCGCCAACCGAGCCGCATCCACATTGAGCAACCGCCGAGTGAACCTCGCCATCCGCACGCGCTCCTTCGCCGGGTGACGTTAGATTGCCGCTCGCTCTCCTCCAAGCGCGCGGCAGGGGCTAGCGTGCCGCGCGTGCCAGGCGCCCGGAGAGCTGGCGCAGGTGCTGGGCGAGCTCGGGGGGCTCGTGCACCTCGAAGTCGAAGCCGAGGTAGCCCAGGTGGAAGGCGAGGCCCTCCAGGGAGTCCGCGCCCGTGTGAAGCATGCAGCGGTCCGCTCCGAGCGCCTCGAGTCGCCCGCCCAGGGCGGAGATGCGCTGGCCCACCTCCTTCGCGGGGGCGTGCATCGTCACCCGCGCCCGGTAGCGGTACACCTCCGTGGAGAGGGACTGCGACACGTAGGCGGCGACGTCGTCGCTCGGTAGGGGGCGGGGCGTGAAGCGCGGGCCGGGCAGTGGCTTCGGCGCGATGCGGTCCACCCGGAAGGTGCGCCAGTCATCGCGGTCCGTGTCGTACGCCAGCAGGTACCAGCGCCGGCTGGTGTGCACCAGCCGGTAGGGCTCCACGGTGCGCCGGCTCCCCGCCCCGTCGCGGCTGTTGTAGTCGAAGCGCAGCAGCTCCCCATCGCGGCAGGCGCCCGCGAGGACGGCCAGGACCTCCGCGTCCACCGTGGGCCCCGCGTCGCGCAGTTGGACGCTGACCGTCTGCAGCGCCTCGACGCGGCGGCGCAGGCGCCGGGGCAGCACCTGCTCGAGCTTGGCCAGCGCGCGCACCGAGGCCTCCTCGAGCCCCGTCACCGGCCCCGTGGCCGCGGCGCGCAGGCCCACCGCCACGGCCACCGCCTCGTCGTCGTCCAGGGGCAGCGGCGGCAGCTCCTTGCCCGCCCCGAGCTGGTAGCCGCCCCCCACGCCCGCCGCCGCGTGCACCGGGTAGCCGAGGCTGCGCAGCCGGTCCACGTCCCGCCGCACGGAGCGCTCCGTGACGCCGAGCTCCCGCGCCAGGTCGCTCCCCGCCCAGAAGCGCCGGGACTGCAGCAGGGAGAGCACCTTCAGCAGGCGGGCGGACGTGTCGAGCATGGCTCCAGGCTCCCTCTCATCGCGGACCGAAACTGTCCGCAATGGTTCCTACCGTGTTTCTCGTCACCCGGACGAGGCCCCACGAGGGTCCCGTCCACTTCCCTGGAGCCTTGCCATGAGCAACCCCGCCTCGAAGCAGACGCCGAATCCCGCCGGTCCGCGCACGTACACGGGCAGTTGCCGCTGCGGTGCCGTGCGTTACGAGGTCGACCTGGACCTCGGCACCGGGACGACCCGGTGCAACTGCACGTTCTGCACGAAGGCCGGCTGGTGGGGCAGCATCGTGAAGCCGGGCGCCTTCCGGCTCCTCTCCGGGGCCGAGAGCCTCAGCGACTACCCGGGCGGGGGCGCGCCCGTTCATCACCTCTTCTGCAAGGTCTGCGGCATCCGCTCCTTCGGACACGGCAACATCCCGGAGCTCGGAGGGGAGTTCTACTCCGTGAGCGTGAACTGCCTCGATGGTGTCGACCTCTCCGGGGTCCCCGTGAGCTACCTGGACGGGCGCCACGACACCTGGGAGCGAATCGCGGTCGCTACGTACGTGGACCCCTTCGCCCGGCGCGAGATGCTTCCGGGCGGCCCATGACAACCGGAAGGCGATTGCCGTCCAGTTCTGGATGCGGGACGCCCCATGCACGGCTTCAGTCCCACCGCAGCGTGAGCGTGTCATCCGCTTCCAGCACCGCGTGAGTCCCGAACCTCTCGCCCTCCCGCGACAGGACCTGCCGCAGCCACTCCGCTTCGCTGGCGGAGGCTCGGTTCTCCTGGAAGCGGCGCACCCGCATCGGCGTCATGCGGAGGGAGCGCAATCGGCCGCTCGCGGGCTCCAGGGTCGCGAAGTACATCAGGGTCAGATCGCCGCGGAATTCCTCGTAGCCGTGGATGCCCTCGTAGTCGTTGAGGAAGTCCCCGCAGCCGTAGAGGATGGAGTCGCTCCCGGTAGACCTCGATGCCGCGGGGGTGGTGCGAGGAGTGGCCGTGGACGATGTCGACGCCCGCTTCATCGACGAGGGCCCGGGCGAACTCGCCGCTGCCCCCACGGCACCTCGTAGCCCCAGTTGCCGCCCCAGTGGATCGAGGCGACGACGAGGTCGCCCGTGCGCCGGCATGGCTCGCACCCGCGCGCCGATGCGCCTGGCCGTGGCGGCGAGACAGGTCCGGCAGCAGATTCACGCCCGGCCTGTCCGTGCCCGCCGCCCACTCGGGTGGAATGCCGCTGCGTCTCCGTCGCCGAGCGAGAACACGAGGACCCGGCCCTTGCCCGGCACGTCCAGCACGGCGGGAGCCGCGCGCCTCCTCCAGGTGGCGCCCGCGCCCGGCGGTGGCGATCCCCGCTCGCCTGCAGGCGGCCAGCGTCTCCAGCAGCCCCGCGATGCCCCAGTCGAGCACATGGTTGTTCGCCAGCGCGCAGCAGTCGATGCGCGGCGGCCGTGAGGCAGGCGACGTTGTCCGGGTGCATCCGGTAGTTGATGCCCTTGCCCGGCCACCACGCCTCGCTGGTGGTGACGCTCGTCTCCAGGTTGATCGACCGCACGTCCGGGGCACGCCGCTCCAGCTCCGCCAGCGCATCACCCCAGACGTAGTCGAGCCGCACGGGCCTGGGAATGGGACCGTTCGCCCGCTCGGCCAGTTCGACGTAGTCCCGGGCATCCTGGACGTAGGGCTCGTACAGCTGGGGAGGGCACGCCCGGGCGACAGGACCTGATCGATGCCCCGCCCGGTCATCACGTCGCCGCACAGGAAGACGGTGAGGGTGCTCATGTTCAACGGCTCGCGAGCAGCCCGGTGAGGGGCCGGCGCTCCTCCAACCGCCGCACGGCGTCCGCCAGCAGGGGCGCGAGGCTCACCACCCGGTGCGGGAATGGCACGTTCGCTGGCGGAATCACGCTGTCCGTGGTGACGAGTTGTTGCACGGGCGCTCCGGCGAGCAGCTCCAGCGCACGGCCCACCAGCAGCCCGTGCGTGGCCACGACCGTGACCTCGGGCACGCAGCCGGCCTCGCGAAGCGCGCGCACCGCGGCGACCACCGTGCCTCCCGTGGAGATCATATCGTCCACCACGAGGGGCCGGCGCCCGCGCACGTCGCCGAGCACCCCGTGGACCTTGACCTCCGAGCCACTGAGCCGGCTCTTGTGGACCACCGCGATCGGCGAGCCGAGGCGCGCGGCATAGGCCTCCGCCAGCTTGACGGCGCCCAGGTCGGGAGCCACGAGGACCGAGTCCGGCCGAACCCATTCCCGGGCCGCCTCCGCCAGGAGGGGCACCGCCGTCAGGTGTTCGAGTGGCGCCTCGAAGCACCCCTCGAGGGCCCGGCTGTGCAGCTCCACCGCCACCAGACGGGTGGGCCGGCTGGTGCTCAGCAGGTCCGCGACGACCCGGGCTCCCAGGGGCTGCCCCTCGAGCTTGCGCCGGTCCTGCCGGGCGAATCCGAAGTACGGAAGGAGGACCGTCACGGCCCGCGCGCCCGCCCGCCAGCAGGCGTCGCACACCAGGGCCAGTTCGAGCAGGCGCTCCCCCACGGGCGGGCCGGTGGCCTGCAGCACATGCACGCTCAGCCCCCGCACCGGCTGATTCAGGGTGACGTCGAGCTCTCCGTCTGGGAACGAACGGATCGAGCAGGGCACTGGTTCGATGCCCAGCGCCCGGGCTATCGCTCGACCCAGGTCCGGTTGGGAGGTTCCGATCACCAGCGCCGTGTCCATGGCCCACCTCCGCGGGCGTGAGCAGCATCCTTTCGAGAGGGTGGACATGACATTCATCGATCGCACGGATGCAGGCAGAAAGTTGGCGGCGCTTCTGGGGGGCTACGCCGGGCGGAACCCCATCGTCCTGGGACTCCCTCGCGGAGGGGTGCCCGTGGCCTATGAGGTCGCGCGGGCGCTTGGCGCACCGCTCGATGTCTGGGTGTCCCGGAAGATTGGAACGCCGGGTCAGCCGGAGCTGGGCGTGGGGGCGGTGGCGGAGGGCGGGGCCGTGTACCTGAACCGCTCCCTCATGAGGCAGCTCGGGCTGAAGAAGGAAGACATCGCCGACACCGCTGAACTGGAGGCCCGGGAGGTGACGAGGCGGGCCCTCCGGTTTCGGCACAATGGGCGTCCTCCCGAGCTGCGCGGGCGGACCGTCATCGTGGTCGACGACGGCATCGCGACTGGAGGAACCGTCCGGGCCGCCACCCGCTCCCTGCGCGCGCACCACCCGAGGGAGATCATCCTCGCCGTGCCGGTGGCCGCTTCCCAGAGCCTGGAGGAGATACGGCCCGAGGTCGACGAGGTGGTGTGCGTGCTGGACACGCCCGAACTCTGGGCGATCGGCGAATGGTACGAGGACTTTGCCCAGGTCTCCGACGAAGAGGTGCTGCGGCTCCTCGAGGCCACGAGGCAGGAAGCGCAGGCCTCCTCCACGGAGCCCGGGCCGATGAGGTAGGGCACGCGGGCCGCGGAGCCCTTGCCACGGAGTCCAGGCTCTCGGGCTCCTCTCAGTCGAGGAGTTGCATGAGGTCGGCCCGAGTGATGGCCGCGGCCCCGGAGGCGCCGCCGAGCGCGGACTCGAAGAGCGCGCGCTTCTTCTCCTGCAGGGTGAGGATCTTCTCCTCCACCGTGCCCTGCGACACCAGTCGGTACACCATCACCGGTCGCTGCTGGCCGATGCGGTGCGCGCGGTCCGCCGCCTGTGCCTCCACGGAGGGGTTCCACCACGGGTCCACCAGGAAGACGTGGTCCGCCGCCGTGAGGTTGAGCCCCGTGGCGCCCGCCTTGAGGGAAATCAGCATCACCGGTGGGCCCTTCGGGTCCTGGAACGACTCGGCCACGGCGCCGCGGTTGCTCGTGCTGCCGTCCAGCCGGATGAAGCCGATGCCCGCCTCCTTCAGCTCCGGCTCGATGAGATCCAACATGGACGTCCACTGCGAGAAGACGAGCGCCTTGTGCCCGTCCTCCACCGCCGTGCTGAGCGCTTCGATCAGCGCCTGCACCTTGGAGGACGTCTTCGCCTGCTGGCCCGGCACGAGCGCGGGGTGGCACGCCGCCTGACGCAGCCGCAGCAGCGCCTCCAGCGCCTTCAACACGCTGCCGCCCTCCTCGAGCTGGGACACCACCTCCTCGCGCGTGGCGGCGTACACCGCGTCGTAGACGGCGCGCTCCCGCTCGTTGAGGGTGACGTGCCGCACGGACTCGGTGCGCGGCGGGAGCTCGGGCGCCACGTCCCGCTTGAGCCTGCGCAGCACGAAGGGGCGGATGCGCGCGCGCAGTTGCTCGGCCGCTCCCTTCTGGTTGTCCGATACCGGCCGCGCCCACCGCTCGTCGAACTCCTTGCGCCCCCCGAGCAGCCCCTGGTTGGTGAAGTGCATCAGGCTCCAGAGCTCCTCGAGCCGGTTCTCGATGGGGGTGCCGCTCAGGGCCACCCGGAAGGCGGCCCGCAGCCCGTACGCCGCGCGCGCCACCTGGCTGTCCGGGTTCTTGATGGCCTGGGCCTCGTCCAGCACCACCGTGTCCCACTCCCTGGCCCCGAGGACCGCCGCGTCCAGGCGCATCAGCGCGTAGGTGGTGAGCGTCACGTCGGCCGTCTCGTCCAGGGTGCGGCCGGGGCCGTGGTAGACGGAGACCTTCAGCGAGGGACGGAAGCGCTTCACCTCCGCCTCCCAGTTGGGGAGCACGCTCGTGGGGGCCACCACCAGCGTGCCCGGCCCCAGCGTGCAGATGGTCTGCAGCGTCTTGCCGAGGCCCATGTCGTCCGCGAGCACGCCGCCGAGGCCCGCCTGTCGCAGGAAGGTGAGCCAGCTCACGCCCTGGAGCTGGTACGGGCGCAGCGTCGCGGTGAGGTCCTTCGGAAGCTGCACGTCCGGCAGCTTCTCGAAGCCCTGCACCAGGGGCGCCAGCCGCTCGAGCCCGGGCGGGGGAGGGTGCTCCAGCGCGTCGCACAGTCCGGTGAGCTGCGGGATGGCGTGGTTGGCGAGCCGCCCGTCCGTCCCGCGCGCGGCCAGCAGGTCCGCCACGCGCTGGCCGTGCGTCTTCAGCCACGCGGTGGGCAGTGGCGCCCACCCGCCGCCCTCCAGCGGCACCAGACCCAGCCCCTCCTCCCACGCGCGCATCACCGCGCTCGCGTCCACCGAGCGCGGCGCGTCCGGTCCCTCCCCCTCCACCTGGAATTCGAACGTGAAGCCCACCCGCGGCACGCCGGCCTGCGTGGCGCCCGTGTCCACCGAGAGAGTGGGGCGGAGCTGCACGTTGGGGCTCACCACGCGCGCCGCGTCTCCGGTGAGGCCTCCGCGCCAGCGCCGCAGCTTGTTGGCGAGCTGCACCGCCTCCTGGCCCTGCACCGTCACTCGCCGGCCGGGCACCATGTTCAGCTCGTCGCGCAGCTCGTGGATGAGCTTCTGCTCGGCGGCCTCGTCGCGCACGGGCACCGCGCCCTTCAGGTACACCATGCGCCCGTTGTCGATGCGCACCGAGGGCGGCGAGCCGTACACCAGCGTGGGCAACACCGAGAGGCCGGAGTCCAACTGGTTGAGCTCCACGGAGATGCGCGGCTTGAGGGTGCGGTCGATGGGCGGCAGCCGCTGGCTCTTCACGTCCACCGGCATGCGTCGCGCGAAGTCCGGCAGCACCTTCCCGGTGAGCTCCCCCATCTGCGCGGGCGAGAAGGCGCGCTCCTGCGGCAGGTTTTCCAGTCGTGCGCCGGTGAGGGACTGCTCGCCGAGCCGGCAGAGCGTGCCCGCGCACACCACCAGTCCGGGGCTCACCACCTCGGTGATGCGCGGGTCCTTCTCCACCTTGAGCACCGTCTGCTCGCCGCGGTCCTCCACGGTGACGCGCGGAAGGACGGGCTCGCTCGAGACGGACACCAGCGCGCCATCGAAGATGACGGTGCGCGCGGGCTCCAGCACGCGCAGGAGCGCGTCGAGCCGCTCGGGCGGAAGTGCGCCCCTCGTGGGCCGCGCCAGCAGCTTGTCCGCGAGCAGGTCACAGGGCTCCACCTGGAGCCGGGCCGCCTCCACGGGGTTCGTCAGCAGCGACGACAGGCTGCGTGCCAGGAGCCGCGCGGTGTTGTCCGGACGCACGAGCAGGCGCTCGAGTTGCAACCCTCCGTCCACGCGCTTGAAGCGGTACACCATGCGCTCCGGCTTCGGGGCGGCACCTGGGCGTGGGCCGGCCTGGGCCGCGGGGACCTGGGGGGGCCGGGTCGGCATGGGCCGCGCGGGGGCCTGGGGCCCGGGGGCGCGCTGGGCGGAGGGGCGCTGGGTCATCGAGTGGTGGAGGACGAGGGCCGCCGCCACCACGTGCTCGCAGGGATCCACCCGGCCGCGGCAGTCACACTCCCAGACGTCGTCCTCCGGGTAGAGCACGGTGGTCACGGGCACTGGCCGGCCGGCGGCACGTACCCGCAGGACGGCCTCTTCCTGTCCGACGGACTGCACCGAGACGGCGCCCGCGCGGGCCAGGCCCATGCCGGCGGACCAGGTGTCCGGGCGCGCTTCCTCCCGGATGGTTTCGAGCAGCTCGGCGGTCACGGACATACGAGGACGGTCTCCCTATCCCCACCGTGGGCCCGGCGCAACAAAGCAGGGGAAAGGCCGAGCCGAGCGGGTTCACAGGTCGTACGAATACTGCTCGGGGGCCTGGCCCGTGCTGGCCACCACCCGAGGGTACCTCTCGCCCGGACGTGCATGCTCCTGGATGTCCACGACGGTCACCCGGAAGCGGTTGTCGTCTCCGAAGTCATAGCGGAAGACGAAGGTGTGGCCCTTGGGGATGCCGAACCCGCCCAGGGGAAGGCTCAAGTCGCCTGCCGCCTCCTCCTCGGGCATTCCCTCGGTGAACTCCGGGATGGTGAAGCGTCGGTCGCGAATGTCGCCGCTGAGCGCGAACTCGTACAGGTGGTCATGGTCCCACCCGAAGGCGCTCAGGATGAAGGAGGCGAGGTCGGAGAGAGAATCGGATGCCTTCAGCTCCAGCGTTCGCGAGGCGTAACCGAGCGAGGCCCTGAAGGCGTAGACGCCGTCGGGCGGCTCGACGCGAACCGGGATGCCCGTCGCGTGCAGCCAGCCGCGAGCGAGGAAGCGCGGAGCGAAGGCCCGGTCCTGATACGCCACGCGCTCGAGCGCCGCGCGTGCCGCTGGCTCCAGCCGGCCCTTCTTCGACAGGTGCAGACGCCCGTAGACGGCCGTGGCCTCGGTGCGCACCGGGATGTCCGGGTGCGCCAGCCAGGCCTCGAGCTGGGCGTGCGCGGCCGCGTCCCCCGTCTGGAGGGCGGTGAAGGCGACGGCGGCCACGGCGATCCGCCTGCGCTGGACCTGGAAGGCATCTCGCGCCCGGTTGGTTTCCACGGCGGCGCGGAAGAAGGGGAGGGAGTCCGGGTTGGCCTGGACCGCCACCTGTCCCAGCAGTGACTCCTCGGCGAACGTCCGCCCCGAGCCTTTCGCCTTCCAGAGGCGCTCGCCGAGCCGCTCGGCCCACTTGCTCTCCTCGGGTTTCAGGCGTGCGACCCGGCTGTGGAAACCGTACAGCCCCGGTATGTCGAAGGCCCGTGCGGAGTCTGCTCCGTCCAGAACCTTCTCCAGAGCGGAGAGCGCCTCGAGGAACTGCTTCCGGGCGCCCTCGTCCACCCAGTTCGTGGACAGCTCGTGCGCGAGGGTGAACTTCTCGAACCAGTCGTCTCTTCTCATGGTCTTCACCGTAGACAGGGTGAAGTGAGGCCTCCAGGGCGTGCGATGTTGGCAATCGCGAGGCGGACCCATTGGGTGCGTCCCGCTCCGAGCGCAATGCCACGCCGTGGAGCGAGCTCCTCTCTATCGGCCCTTCTTCCGCTCTCCGCGCGCGGCCGTCTCATCGCCGTAGCCGGCCACGAGCATCCCGAGCGTCTGGGCGATGAGGACCGCCGTCTCGACGGGGACCCGGGTGGCCTTGAGGCGGTTGTGGGCGGCGGGATCGATGAACACCCCCCGCGTCCCTCGGAGGTCCGCGCGCGTGAGCGTACATCCCCGGAAGTTGCTGCCGGAGAGGTCCGTTCCGGTGAAGTCCGTGTCGCTCAGGTCCACGTCGAGGAAGTTCACTTCGAGGGCGGTACAGCGCGCGAAGACGGTCTTGCGCAGGCTGAGGCCGACGAACGAGCAGTAGCGCAGGTTGCACTCGTCGAAAGCCAGCTCGGGGTTGGGCGAGATGGCCGACCAGTCGATGCCCATCAGCTTCGAACCCTCGAAGCGCACGTCCCGCAGCGCCGTGTGCGTGAGCTGCGCGCGGGTGAGGTCGCAGCCACGGAAGACGCACGCCTCCAGCTTGCTCCCGGTCCAGCGGCTCTCCTGGAGGTGGGCGCTCTGGAAGGTGCAGCGATAGAATTCCTTCCCGCCGAGGTTGGCTCCCTGGAGGTCCAGGTGCGCGAACGTCTCGTTCTCGAAGTACTCCTCCTCCATGAGGCGCTGCGGGGTGATGGGTTCTTTCTCGGGTCGAGAGGACATGGGGAGGGGGAGGGTGCCCGCACACGAGGCAGTGTGCCAGCGCGTTTCATGAACCCGCGGAGCGCCGCCGGCCCTAGTTGTCACCCCAAGTGAAGCCGGTGCCCACGGTGAGGGTGACGCCTTGCGACCAGGGGGCCGTTTGGGGCGCGAAGGCCCGGTACTGCGCCTCCGCGCTGAGGGAGACCCTTCGACCGAGCAGGGTGTGGAGACGCAGGCCGAGCGGCAGCTCCGGGTGGAGCATCCCGCCCAGGGAGGACAGGCCCGCGCCCACCGTGGCGCGCAGGTCGAGCCCCCGCGAGTAGCCGAGCCGCGCAGTCAGCAGGGGAGGGGAGAGCAGCGAGAGTGACCAGGCCCCCGCCCCCGCTCCCGAGAGTGGATGGCCCAGGGCCCGTGCGTAGCCGGCCGCGAGCCCCATGGCCCAGGGGAGGGGAAACAGGGCTCGCGCGCCCGCCACCGGTATGGCGCCGCGGAGCGAGGTGGCGGCTCCTCCCAACAGCTCGAGGCCGAGCAGGGGAGAGGGCTTCCACCGCGGGGCCGCGGCGTACTCGCGGGCCTCCGCCAGGGTGGTGAGACGCCGCGTCGCCCAGAGGAGGAATGCGCGGGAGTAGGCCACGGCCGACTCGACGCGCGCGTCCACGAACTCCTCATACGCCGAGGGGTCCGCCGTCCACGATCGCCCCTGCCAGCGCACCTCCGTCGAATCGAAGGCGTTGCCCACCACGCCATAGCCGCCGAACGTGCCCGGCCCGCGGGAGGTGGGCTCGGCCCAGAAGGCGCTCCAGGGGATGGCTCCCCCTTCCACCGGCAGCGAGCCCGTGCGCACCACCTCCAGTGTCTCCCGGGCCAGCGCGAGCTGGGCTTCCTCACCGGAGAGCGGCGTGAGCTCCCGTCCGACGGAGAGCAGCGCCTGCCTCGCCGTGTGCTGCTCGAAGCGGTCCGAGAGCCCATGCATCACCGGCACCACGTGCATGGGCACCGCCATGTCCTGGATGTGGTGCACCAGGTGGCCGACGCGGTCGAAGGCCCGCGCGAGGTCGCCGTTGCTCGCGGCCTCCTCGGCCTCTGCCCACAGCGCGCGGACGCGGGCCCCGGAGTCCTTGCGGAAGGTGGAGTCGAGCGACGTGCCCGGGTGGAAGAAGTGGTGATAGCCGGTCCACTTGACGGGGAGGTTCAGGTCCTCCGCCCGGCTCCCCTCCACCACGGTCGACTGGTGCGCCGCGAGCTGGGGCAGGACGCCCGACCTGAGCGCGGCAGCGACGGACGCCCGGGTCATCGTCTCGTGATCGGGGACCGAGAATGCGCTCGCTCCCAGGGGGAGCAGGAGGGCGAGCAGCAACGGAAGGCGGGAGCGTGCAGGGCGCATGCGGCAGGCGCAACGGCTCGCCACCTTCGAATTATTCCAGCCGGAGGGGGTGGGGGGCGATGCCCGCCCGGATGCCTCTTCGGGCCGGGCTGTCAGGGCTTGCTCCCGAAGCCATTATTCCGGGCCTTCGTGGTAAGCTGAACAATCATGGACGCACATGCCGCCATGAATTCGCGTGGGTTCCCGGCGAATCCCCTGGTGTACGAGCTGAGGTTGAGCTGGGCCTTCATCGCGGGAGACCTCTCCTCCGCTGTGGTCCCACCCCTGCTGTTCTCGCTGGTGGCGTGGAAGGTGGACGGCGCCGTCTGGGGGCACCTGCCCGCGGTGCTGGCGAGGAGCCTGCTCTACTTCTGGCTCTACATCTATACCTTCTGCCTGGCCAACCAGCTGGCGGGGATAGAGGAGGACAGGACGAACAAGCCGCACCGCCCGCTGGTGACGGGGATGGTGACGCCCGAGGCGGCCCGCCTGCGGCTGTACGTGACGATGGCGCTGTTCCTGCTGGTAGGTGCCGGACTTGGTGTGCTCGTGTACGCGGCCCTGTGGCTGCTCGTCATCGTGGTGCACAACCTCGCCAACCTGTCCCGCCACTGGGTGGTGAAGAATTCCTGCATGTCGGTGGGAATCATCGTGCAGCTCGGTGCCGCCTGGCAGCTCATCACGCCTCTGACGGAGGAGGCGTGGAGGTGGATTCTCTTCCCGGCCGTGGTCATCCTGCCGCTGGTGTCCCTACAGGATCTGCGGGACATGGCGGGGAGATGCCCTGGCCGGGCGGTGCACGTTCCCTCAGAGATATGGCGAGCGATTCACGCGTCGGTTCCTCGGCGTCTTCTTCGGCGTGCTGCCCGTCGCCATCCACTTCGTCCTGATGCGGCCACTCAGCGCTCGGCCGCTGGTGTGGATGTGCGATGCGGGACTGACGCTCTTGTCGCTGCTCATCGCCGTCCGGGTGGTGTGGCTGCACTCGTCCACCCAGGATCACCGCACCTACCTGCTGCTCACGTACTGGTACTGCGCCCTGCTGGCAAGTGCACTGATTCTCCTCTAGGCTCACGCGCCTTGGGGGCGGTGATGTTGGATTCGATAAGCGGGCCCAGGGCAGTGCCGAACCCAAGCTTCGCGCTCTCCACACGCTCATGACTGCTTCCGACTTCAACAGGCTGATCAACAGACTCTTCCTCCAGTACCAGGTGCGCAACACGCCGGCCGTGCCCGCCGTGGCCTATATGGTGGCGCTGGTCATGGACCTGGAGAAGGCGCAGCAGCGCACCACGCTCGCGTACCTGCTCCCCCTGCTGTTCATCCCCGTGGGCCTGTTGGTGCCCTACCTGAGCATCCGCTCCGCGCTGCGTCCCGCCTTCAACGAGACCGCGCACGGGGCGGAGCGGCGATTGTACTACCTGTTGAGGGCACCGCGGGCCATCGAGCTGAATCTCGTGGTGGCTGGCGCGTTCGCCTCGCTCCTCTACACAACGCTGCCCAGCCTCTATTACGGGAAGAGCATCTGGACGGGTCCTTGGGCTGCCCTGCTGGTCATCCTTCTGACGCAGATCATGTGGGTGGACATCCGGCTGACCATGGAGAAGACGCTGCGTCCCTACGTGGTGGCCCAGTTCCACCAGCTCCAGCGCTTCGAGCTCGAGGGGAGTGGATTCTTCTGGCCCCGCCAGAAGTGGTACCTGCCCTACCTCATCGGGATGTATGTCGTCTGTACCGGTGCCATCCTGGCGACCATCTTCGTGAGGGGCGCCGACAGCGCCATCTCCGAGCTGATGGCGACCGCGGGCCAGCTCTCGCCCGCCCAGTACGAGCCGGCGCTGCGGACGCTGGCGGGCAACATGTGGGATCGGGTGGAGACCCCGCTGGCGCTGCTCGGGCTCTTCCTGGTGGTGACGGCGGGAGCGTCCGCCTGGAGGTTGGCGAGCTACCAGTCGGAGGGGGCGCTCTCCGTGCAGCAGGCCGTCGCGGCGCTGGCCTCTGGCTCCCCGCGGCTGCCGGACTGGGTGGGCACGGACGAGGTGGGGGACCTGGCGATGGCGACGGCCAGGGTCTTCATTCACCTCAAGAGGTTCTCCGTCTCGCTGGGTGAATCGGCCCGTTCGCTGGCGGGCTCGGCCCAGGCGCTGGGGACGTCCACGCTCGAGCAGAACGAGGTGCTCGTCCGTCAGGCCGCGGCCATCCAGGAGACGCAGGTCACCGCGCAGGAAATCAAGCAGACCTCGATGCTGGCCTCGCAAAAGGCGGAGTCCGTCATGCGCCAGACGGAACAGGCCGATGCCATCAGCCGCATCGCGGAGGACGCCATCGAGCGCAGCGTGAACAGCCTCCAGGACATCCGCGAGCACGTGCAGCAGATGGCCCATCACATCCAGGAGCTCCGGGACAAGGCCCGGCAGATCGCTGGCATCACCGACACGGTGAAGGGGCTGGCGGACCAGTCCAACATGCTCGCCCTCAATGCCGCCATCGAGGCCGTGCGCTCCGGCGAGCAGGGCAAGGGCTTCGGCGTGGTCGCGCGCGAAATCCGCACGCTGGCTAACCAGTCCATTCGTGCGACCGACAATGTCCGCAACATCCTCGAGGATATCGGCACCGCCATCAATGAGACGGTCATCATCTCCGAGCGCGGCGGCGAGCGCGTCAACGAGGGGCTCGCGCAGGTGCGCGAGTTCGGCAACAGCGTGCGCCAGCTCTCCAGCATGGTGCGAGAGAGTGGCTCCTCCGTGCGGCAGATCTCTTCCGCAGTGTCCCAGCAGAACACGGGCATCGAGGAAATCTTCAAGTCCATCAATGAAGTGTCCCAGGCGATGGATCAGACGCTGCGGCGGCTCAGGGCCTCCGAGGATGCGCTGTCGCTCGTGAGCAGCGTCTCCGACAAGGTGTCGGACTTCGTGAGAGGCTATGACTGGCAGGAAGTCCAGGTCTCGGCTCAGGGGATGCCCCCGCGCGCCAAATGAGCCGGCCGCGAGGCGGCGCATGAGTCGCGTGCGGCCCCTGGCTCCGTTGCCCGTCCGACCGGTGCCATTGGGTTGTTCATTGAGCGCCGGTTTGACGACGTGTCATCGTGCTCGGCTCCATGACTCGAAGCGCACAGCTCAGCCCGGGTGATCCACCAGCGGCTCCTCGGGGGTCCCCGGCGCCCGAGGCCGACTCCCCTGGGCTGAGGACCGTGGTCCTCGGGGTGCTCCTCCTCGGCGTCGTGCGCATGGTGGATTACGCATCGCCACACTTCGCGATCGACGACGCGTGGATCTCGTTCCGGATCGCCCGGAACTGGCTCGAGCACGGGGCGCTCACCTTCGATGTCACGCAGCCGCCGGTCGAGGGCATGACCAACCTGCTGTGGACGCTGCTCTCGGCGTCGTGGATCGCGCTGCTCCCCGGGTTGGATCCCATCTTTGGCGCACGCGTCCTGGGTGCGGTCTGCCACCTGGCGACGATCGCCCTCGGGGCCCGCCTCGCCGGGAGCCTCGCGAGCGCTGCCGGTGGGGATGGGCGGGTGGCCGCCGCCGTCACCGGAGCGGCTCTCGCGCTCTCGGGCTCCATGGCCTTCCACGCGCTCTCCGGCCTCGAGACGCCGCTCTTCACGCTGCTCTTCGTGTGGAGCCTCTCGCAAGCCGCTCGGCTCGAGGAGGGGCGCCGCGGGACGGCCGTCCTGGGCGGTATCCTCCTGGGGCTCCTCGGCATGACCCGTCCCGAGGGAGTGCTCGCCGGGCTGCTGCTGTGTGGGCTGCTGCTGCTCCAGCGCTCCACGCGCCAGCAGGCGCTCCGGATGTTGGTGCCGTTTGCCCTCATCCTGGCCGCGACCGAGGCCTTCCGCTGGAGCTACTACGGCGCGCTCGTTCCCAACACCTACCAGGCGAAGCCCCCGGACGCGGCCAAGGGGCTTCGCTATCTGTCCTACTTCTTCGGCTTCGGGCTGGGCGTGGTGGGCCCTCTGGCCATCGTCCCCGCCCTGCGCCGTTCGGTCGCGGCCACTCGAATCCTCCTGCTCCTGGGGCTCCTGCTGGGCATCGCCACCGTCTGGAGCGGAGGGGACTGGATGCCGGGCTATCGCCGCTTCAGCCTCACGATGGTGGCCTTCGCGGTGCTGGCCGGGACGGGCTTCGCCCTGGCGAAGGGACGCTGGAGGTGGTTGGCGGGGGTCGGTGTCGCGGGCGTGCTCGGGGCCCACGTGGCCGCGCGGTTGGAGCGCAACGATGCCGCGCAGTACCCCACGCTGGCCTGGGCGGAGCTCGGTCAGGTCGCCAATGAGACAGCGGGCGTCGAGACGGTGGCGCTGATGGACATCGGCCGCTTTGGTTGGCACTTCAGGGGCTCCGTGCTGGACCTCGTCGGCCTCACCGACGCACACATCGCCCGGCAGCGAGGCGTCCACCTGCGCAAGGAGTGGGACGAGCGCTACTTCCGGCAGCGTGCCCCCGCGCTCGTCATCGCCAGCTCGCTCGACGACGTGCGCGACCCCCGCACCCACGTCCTCCACATCCAGTCCGCCGAGGCGGGGGCGTTGAGCTCAATCCGGGAGCGGGGTGGATACACGCTGCGCTCCTCCATTCCGCTCTTCAATGGCACGAACATGCTGGTGTTCGCGCGTGATGGGCTCGAGCTGTCCGAGGAACTCTGGGGCCCACCGGTGTCGAGGTCGCTCTCCGAGCTCGAGCTGCGCATCCTCGACTGAATTCAAAACGCCCGGGTTGACACTTGCCGATTGGAGCCCTGCTTTGTACCGGCAGCGCTCCCTCAGGAACGATGCGTGCCCCTTCTTTCACGGGAAACGCCTCTCATGACCTGGACTCGCCTCTCCTGGACCACGTTGTTCGCCTGCGCTCTCTCCTTCCTCGGCTGCCCTCCGCCAGCGGAGCCCACGGACTCCCCGGATGCCTCCACCCCCGATGCCAGCACCGGCTACGAGTGGGATGGTGGCTACGTTGTGCTCGAGGAGAAGGGCAACACATGGACGGACACGGGCCCCTTCTCCTCCTGCACCTTCACCGCCACCGCCGGAGCCCCCTGCACCGACTTCAGCATCTTCGACCTCTCGGCCTGCGACCGCGCGTCGCTCGCGAACGCGGGCACCGAGGGCTCGCACCTGCTGACCACCCGCACCAACCGGAGCACCCCCTCCTTCAGTGCCGCCACCCTCGACCTCCGCAGTGACGGCGGCACCCAGTACCTCAGTAGCCGGCCCATCACCGGGCTGGCGAGCGATGGAAACGCCCGCTTCTATTCCACCGTCTTCACCACCGTGAGTGGCAGTAGCGTCCTCACGATGCTCGCCACCTGCGAGGCGCCCCAGGCTCCCGGGTTCACCGGCTGCATGGCCATCTGCCGCAACGGGAAGGTGTCCTCGCAGCAGACCTTCAAGGCCGAGCGGATGAAGTGGCGCGACGGTGAGTCCGAGGCCTCGGGCCTGGCGCTCGTCTCCGAGAACGCCGTGGAGCTCGGCACCCCGGTGGACGTCTACGTCACCAAGGGCCATGCCTATGTGGTGTCCATCAACAGGCTGGAGAAGAAGGGCGGCCTCACCGTCTTCGATGTGAGCAACAAGGACGCGCCCGTGAAGGTGAAGACGATCCAGATGGAGAACGACACCTACTGGAACGGCGTGTGGGCCAAGGGGGACGCGCTCTATGTCGCCAGTGCCAACAGGGGCGTGCTCGTCTTCGACATCAGCAATCCGGCCGAGCCGCTACTGCTGAGCGCCCTGCCCGGCGGCAACAGCAACGTCCACACCGTCTTCGTCGAGGGCAACCGCCTCTACGCCGCGGACGTCATGGGGGTCATCCTCTTCGACGTCACCACGCCCACTCAGCCCGTCGAGCTCAACCGCATCGGGGGGTTCCCTCACGACATGTTCGCCACGGGCGACCGGCTCTACATCAGCTCCAGCTTCGATGGCCTCGTGGTGGCCGACGTGAGCGACCCGAACGCCATCCGCACGCTCGGCAGCTTCACTTATCCCCTGCAGTACGCCCACCACAACGCCGTGGGCACCTTCGGCGGCCGCACCATCGCCTTCGAGGGTGGCGAGGGCTCGGGAGAGCACCTGCGCGTGCTCGATGTCACGGACCCGGCGAAGATCGTGAAGATCGGCGAGTTCCAGCTCCGCCCCGAAATCTCCATTCACAACCTGGTGCTGGTGGGCAAGAAGCTCTACATCGCCTGGTACCAGGAGGGCGTGCGCGTGCTGGACGTCTCCAACCCCACCCAGCCCACGCAGGTGGCCTACTACAACACCTGGAGGGAGAGCGCCGGTGAGCCGGGCTACTACTTCTCTGGAGCCATCGGCATCCGCGTCCCCGGTGATGGGTTCATCTACGCGGTGGACACCCTGCGCGGGTTGCTCGTCCTGCGCGAGCAGTGAAACCCTCGGCGGTTCTGCCTATATTGCGCGGCCCCAAAGCCCGTTACTCGGAGAAAAGACGTCACCATGCGGCAGAAGGTTTTCGCTCTCATCAATGAAACGCTCGCGGCGCTGAAGGCCGCGGGCACGCTCAAGCTGGAGCAGGTTCCGGGCTACACGGTGGAGCCTCCGAAGAACGTGGCCCACGGTGACTGGGCGGTCAACGTGGCGATGCTGCTCACGAAGCCCGAGGGCAAGCCGCCCCGGGACATCGCGAACGCCATCGTGAAGGGGCTGGTGGACACGGCGGGCATCATCGAAAAGGTGGAGGTGGCGGGCCCGGGCTTCCTCAACTTCACGCTGAAGCAGCAGGTCATCCAGCAGGTGGCGGCCGAGGTGCTGCGGGCCGGGGAGACGTTCGGGCGGCAGGCGCCGAAGTCGACGGGCAAGCGCGTCATGGTGGAGTTCGTCTCGGCGAACCCGACGGGCCCGGTGCACATCGGCCACGCGCGCGGGGCCTTCATGGGAGACGCGGTGTCGCGGCTGCTGGAGGCAGCCGGGCACGACGTGACGCGCGAGTTCTACATCAACGACTACGGCAAGCAGGTGGAGACGCTGGGCCGGACGGTCTACAAGCGCTACCGGCAGCTCTTCGGCGAGCAGATCCAACTCGGCGAGGGGGAGTACCCGGCCGAGTACGTCATCGACATCGCCAAGACGTGGAAGGAGGAGGTGGGCGAGGGGTACTTGACGGCGCCGGAGTCCGAGTGGCTGCCCGCGGCGATCGCGGTGGGAGTCCGCGAGAACCTGAAGGCCATCAAGGCGTCGCTGGAGCAGGCGAACATCCGGCACGACGTGTTCTTCAGCGAGGCTTCGCTGCACGCGGCGGGCAAGGTGGCGGCGGTCGCCGAGGAGTACAAGAAGCGCGGCGCGACGTACGAGGCCGCGGAGGCTCGGCGCGAGACGGAGAAGGTCCGGAGCGAGGACAGCAAGGCGGCCCAGTACACGGATCGGCAGCGGGGCGGCACGTTCCTGATGACGAGCCAGCACGGGGACGACGAGGACCGTGTGATTCTCCGGCAGGACGGGACGCCGGTGTACCTGACGGCGGATCTCGGCGTACCACAAGGAGAAGTACGACCGGGGCTTCGACCGCATCATCGACGTGCTGGGCGCGGACCATGCCGGGCACACGCCGCGCATCAGGGCGGGGACCATCCTGCTCGGGTTGGATCCGAAGCGGCTCGAGTTCCTGCTGGTGCAGATCGTGCGGATCACTCGCGGCGGCGAGGAGGTGAAGGTCAGCAAGCGCAAGGGCACGGTCTTCGAGCTGGAGGATCTCATCCAGGAGGTGGGTCCGGACGTGTGCCGGTTCCTCTTCCTGATGAAGACGGCGAACGCGCGCTTCGACTTCGACCTGGACCTGGTGCAGAAGCAGTCGAAGGACAACCCGGTCTTCTACTTCCAGTATGGCCACGCGCGGTGCGCGAGCATCCTGAAGAAGGCGGTGGAGAAGGGGCAGCCGTTCGTGGGGGTGGAGGGGCTCACCCCGGCACACCTGGCCCGGCTCACGCTGCCCGAGGAGCTGGCGATGCTGAAGAAGATGAGCCAGCTCCCGGACGTGGTGGCCAGCGCGGCCGAGCGGCTCGAGCCGCACCACGTGCTGTACTTCTGCCAGGAGCTGATCACGGACTTCCACAGCTACTACACGAAGTACAAGACGGACCCGATCATCAGCGGCGACGCGGAGAAGACGCAGGGCCGGCTCGCGATGGTGGCGGCGCTGAAGCAGACGCTGCGGAGTGCCTTCGCGCTGCTGGGCATCAACGCCCCCGAGTACATGGAGGCCCCACCCGAGGAGGAGTAGCCAGCTCCCGCGTGAAGACGCGCCGTGGGGTTCCGGCCCCACGGCGGCGGGTTCAAGGGCCCTCATCTCCAGATGAGGATTGAATGCGCTGACGCCGGCCGTTATCTGGAGGCGCGATTTCCCGCGTCCCCAGGAGCCCCATGGCCATCCAGGTCGGTGACACAGCCCCGAATTTCGATTTTCCCCAGAAGGACGGCACGCAGACCAGCCTCCAGGAACTGCTGCGGAAGAAGAAGGCGGTTGTCCTCTACTTCTATCCAAAGGACGAGACGCCGGGGTGCACGGCCCAGGCCTGCTCCTTCCGCGACAGCTACGAATCCTTCACCCAGGCGGGTGCCGAGGTGATCGGCGTGAGCGCGGACTCGGCCGCGTCCCATGAGTCCTTCGCCTCGCATCACCGGCTGCCGTTCACCCTGGTGAGCGACGAGAACGGTTCACTGCGCGAGAGCTATGGAGTACCGCGCTCGCTGTTCGGACTGATGCCGGGCCGGGTCACCTATGTGATTGACGCGAACGGGATCGTCCAGCACGTGTTCAACTCCCAGCTGAACGCCAAACGGCACATCACCGAGGCCTTGGAGGTAATCAAGCGCGTGAGCGCGTGAGCGCCAGGGCGCGAAGGCGGGCCAGAAGGCCGCGAAGGTCGTGTGATGAGGCTCCACTGGAGGGCGACCAGGGGGGCGAGGCGGTGCGGCCATCTTGTGCGCCGCTGCCCAGGTTGGAGGCAGATGGATAGCGGCATCCGGGAGGGGAGCGCGCGCGTCTCGGGAGACGGGGATGGCGAGGCTGGGCCTCAGACGGTTGCTCGTGCTGGCATGGAGCGGAGTTGTCGCGCTGAGCGGCTCGGGCGGGTGCGTGGCGGTCCAACCGGTGCCGCTGACGAGCCCGGTGTCGATGGGCGTGTACGCGGACTTCGAGCGGACGCTATCGCCGTACGGGGACTGGGTGGACGTGTCGCCCTACGGGCGGGTGTGGAGGCCCGCGGTGGCGGTGGTGGGGCCGGGTTTCATGCCGTACGTGAGTGACGGCTACTGGGCGAGCAGCGGCTACGGCTGGGTGTTCGTCAGCTCCTTCCCGTGGGGGTGGGCGCCGTTCCATTACGGGCGCTGGTTCCTTCACCCGAACTGGGGGTGGCTGTGGACGCCCGGGACGACGTGGGGGCCGGGCTGGGTGGAGTGGCGGTACGGAGGGGGCTTCATCGGTTGGGCGCCCCTGCCGCCGTCCAGCTACGGAGGGTGGCCAGTGGGGAGGTCCCCCCACCGATGGTGCTTCGTGCCGGTCCGGCGCTTCCCCCATGGCCGCTACGAGAGGCATCGGGCAAAGGGGGCCGAGGTCGAGCACCTGCAGAGAGAGACGCGGCCCGTGGATCGGCCCGTTGTAAAGGAGGGGCAGCAGTTCGTCACCGGACCAGACCCCAAGCAGGTCGCGCAGGACGCGGGGCAACCGGTGCCGGAAGCGAAGGTCCAGCCGCCGCCACCAGGGCGGGTGGTTCGGGCCGACATCCAGCCCCAGGCGGTGCCGCCGGTGCCAGAGCCCAAGTCGCCAGCGCCATCCCCAGAGCCAGGGGCCCCGGCTCCAGAGCCTTCGGAGCCACCGCCTGGAGTAACGGAGCCGCCGCCTCGGCCCTCCGATGCGTCCCAGCAGCCCCCCGAACCGTCGCCGATACCGACGGAGCCGCCTCCCCAGCCAACGGCGCCTCCTTCCGAGTCTCCGGCACCTCCGTCCACGGGGACGGAGCCGTTTCCCGAGTTCCCGGAGCCGCCGCCCCCGTCGACAGCGTCGTCTCCTCAACCCTCAGCGCCGCCGCCGCTGCCGACCGAGCCTCCGCCCATGGGGACGGAGCCTCCGTCGGTTCCATCGGCGCCGCCTCCTGCGCCCATTGCGCCGCCTCCACCTTCCGAGCCCACTCCTTCGCCTTCGCTCATGACGCCGCCGCGCCCTGAAGCCGCGCCTCCGCCGGCTTCAGAGCCCGCCCTGCCGTCGACGCCCCATCCCACTTCAGAGCCCGCGCCGCCTCCAACTCCCGCGCTGCCTCCTCCTTCCGAGCCCGCTCCGACGCCAGCCCCCCGACCGCCACCCGCCGAGCCCGCGCCGACTCCCACGCCCGCGCCGACTCCAACGCCTGCGTCGCCCCCACCCGCCGAGCCTGCGCCGCCACCAACGCCCGCGCCGCCGCCACCCGCCGAGCCCGGGCCGACTCCAACGCCCGCGTCGCCACCACCCGCCGAGCCCGCGTCGCCACCCGCCGACCCGCGCCGCCACCAACGCCCGCGCCGCCGCCACCCGCCGAGCCCGCGCCGCCACCAACGCCCGCGCCGCCACCAACGCCGCGCCGCCGCCCCGCCGAGCCCGCGCCGCCACCAACGCCCGCGCCGCCGCCACCCGCCGAGCCGGCTCCACCGTCGGCGCCCCCCGCCGCTCGCTGACGAGTGCCACCCGGGCTGTGCGCCGGGCCGGTGTAGAGCTGGCTCGTACCGTTCGTGAACCTGGTGAAACTGTTCTGCGTCGTGCGGAGCCTTGTGGTGGAACTGGGGCGGGGCGAGCCACTCGCCGCTGCGCTCCATCTGGAGGTGTGGTGGGGACATTGTGGACACTCACGTCAGAGGGAGCTCGACGGTGAAGCGAGAGCCCTGCCCGAGGCAGCTCTCCACACGTATCGTCCCGCCATGTGCCGAAACAATCTCGCGCGTAATATAGAGGCCGAGCCCCAGGCCCCCATAATGTCTGACTGGAGCCGCCCTCTCGAAGCGCTCGAAAATCTTCTCCTGCTCTTCTTCCGCAATGCCAATTCCGTGATCGCGGACCACGAGTCTGGCCACATTCCCCTCCGACGCAACAGTGATTTCAATCGGATTTCCGGCACCATACTTCATGGCGTTGGTGAGAAGATTCGCGGCAACCTGCTCGATTCGAGAGCGATCCCAGAACCCCTTCACCCGGGGCTGGGCGCTCAAACCCAAATCGCATTTCGCAATCAGGCTCTCTGGTCTGAACCGCTCCACGATTTCACCCATTAATTCGGAGAGATCGAATTCCTCACGATTGAGAATCAGCCGGCCCGCGGTGATCCTCGAAACATCGAGAAGGTCGTCGATGAGTCTGGAGAGGCGATCGAGTTGCCTGTCTGCACTCTTGAAGCCACTCGATAGGATCCTGGCCTTCGGGAGAACGTCCGGAGGTAGCTCTTGTATGTGTCGCCTCAAGAGCTGAAGATATATCTTGATGGGAGTAATGGGAGTTCTGAGCTCATGCGAGGCAACGGCCAGGAAGTCATCTCTCACCTGGATGGACTTCTCGGCCTCGATACGGGCTTCCCTTTCCTTGATGAGGGAAAGACTCAGTTGCTCCTCGAGGCGTTTGCGCCGCTCCACATCGTCGCGAAGGGCTTGAGCAATGTCCCTCTGTTGCTGGGTCGCCGCGGAAAGCAGGAGGCCGATGGCGGACATCGAGCTCATGAAGATCTGGAGGTACAGAATCTGGATGCTGCGCGTCACATTCGCCGTAACCAGAGGACCGACGGTCCCCCCGATCGCCGCGATGCTGGACAACATCACCACGGATGAGGTCATGCGAATGTCGAAACGCAGCGCTGCCCAGACAACGAATGGCAATACGACATAGGATGGCAGCAGATTGCCGAGAAACACCTGAAGACCGCGCCCGAACACCATCCAGCAAGTCAGCAGAAGCAGGCCCAGGAGTGCTGCGCCCTCGAGCCAGTGTAGCCGAGACATCCTGGGCTTCGGACGGTTGACAAAGGACAACAGGAAGGGCGCCAGCGTCAGCGCGCCAGCCATGTCGGCCAGCCACCACACCCCGAGCACCTCGCCAAATATCGACAGCGGTATGCTGCCACCGAGGTACAGCGAGATGGCGCCAATCGTTCCGCCGAATAGCGTGGGCAGAAACGCACCAAAGACGATCAGTGCGATGGCGTCCCGGAAGGTGGCGAGCCGGTCGTCAAAATGACAAAGGTGCCTCAGGGCCAGCGCGCCCGCCAGGGAACTGAGCATGTCGCCCACGCCACCGATGAGCGATGGCAGCCAGGGTACGCCGAGCGCCTGGGTGAACAGGATGGGTCCCAGGAGGGTGCCGGGCCACAGCTTGATGCCAAAAATCAGCAGCGCGGCAAGCCCGATGCCCGCTGGAAACCAGATCGACGTGACGTGCGCATAGGCTGGTGCGAGCCTGAACCCTGCCCACGCCACCGCCGCGTAGATCAACGCCAGCACCAGTACTTGCAGCCAGTATTGCCACCTCAATACCACCTGCATCACAGGGTGCTTCATCGCATTCCCCCCGAACCCACTTCAACCTCTTTCCGGGGGGATCGCGCCAACCATGTCATCCCGATGCCGGAGGCACTTCTCCACCAGGACCTCGACTTCCAGGACCTCGCGTGAGCGGCACCCGCGCGGCCCGGAGTCTCGCCAGCCTGGCAAGGAATCGCTCGGCCTCCTGCCGGGGGGCATAGACGCCCCATCCATCCCCACTCCAAGGAACCTGGTCCCTTCGCACGGCCCACGCCGTCCTTTCTTTGGAGGGCCGCACCGGCGATTCCAGGCCGTGATGTGGCCTCCATGCTGCTTCACGGAACTTCTGCACGACGGAGGGGCCGAGGCCAGCCCCAAGTGCTCCAACACCCGCAGAGTGCCTGCCTCATCTACACCAGGAGCGAGTGTCCGGGGGCTCGTCCCTTGCTCCTTCCGGGAATGGGCAGGCCTTCACGCGACAAGCGCTGCGGGAGTTACGCGAGCAGTACCGTGCCTTCGTCGCGGCATTCCGAGAGGCGGTAGCTCGGTGGAGGCGGGGGGATTTCTCGGCGAGCTTCCCTCTCTTTTCCTTCCCGCCGCGTGTCGTGCCGGCTCGCATCGCTCGAAATCTTTGACACTCGCTTGGCGCTTGGAGCAAACGAGCTCTTAAGGAATTCGTAAGATTCCTCCCTCAGGATGATCCTCGAACCCCGGGCACGGAACGCCCCGAGTGGCAAGGAATGTCCGAACATGTCGAACGGCAAGAAAACAACGCGACGTGACGTACTCAAGATTGTGGGGGGATTGGGAGCTGCAGCGTTGCTCGCCCACTGTGGCGACAATTCCACTGGCTCAGACGACGGAACCACAAGCACTGACGGCGGGACGAGCGGCACTGACGGCGGGACGAGCGGAAGCTGGGCGACCGAGGGGACCTCCGTCCTCAACGGTAGGGACTACGGCAATCCATTCGCATCAGGTGTCGGTTCGACGTGCATCGTGTACAGGTCGGCGACCGGGGGGCCCTGCCACGCCACGAGTGACAAATTGGTCCGCAAGGACATCAGCGAGGGCTATGCGGGTCTCCCGACGCGACTCGAGTTCCTGATCGTCGACAGCAACTGCAATCCGGTTCCCAATGCCACATTGGAGATCTGGCATTGCGACACGTTTGGTGTCTATTCGGGCGACATCGACGGAAGCAATGACGCGATGTGCACCGGCGGCGATGCGAAGGCCGCGGCAGCGCTGTGGTACCGCGGCATCCAAACGACTGGATCGGATGGTCGAGTGACCTTCGACACCAACTTCCCCGGCTGGTACGCAAGCAGAGCCACCCACATTCACTTCAAGGTGACGGTCGGTTCGAAAACGTACCTCACGTCGCAGGTCTTCTTCGACGAGAGCCTCAAGACCGAGCTCTACAACACGCAACCCAACTACAAAGCGACGAGCGGCCAAGGCTACCAGGTGAACGCCACCGACAAGGTGGTCACCGAGTCCTCGATGACGCTGAGTGAAGTGGTCATGTCGACGCAGAAGCAGAGCGATGGCGCGCTCCTCGCGTGGAAGGCCATCAAGATCAGCGCCTGAGCGACGCATCGAGGAGCGTCAACTCGACGATGCACGTCCCGCGTGGCACACACCCCCCGCGGCCAGGAGGCCAGCTCCGCGTCCTCCTGTCGCTCCCAGACGCAGAGGTTGACGTGCTTCTCGAAGCCGCGGGTATGACGGTTCCTATCAGCGGCTCAGGCCGCCTCCTCGGCGGACGGTTCATCCTCTCCCTCGCGCACCATCACCCAGGGCGGGAGGGGGTCCTCGAGCTGGCTCCAGCCCGGTGGGCCCGGGGCGAGCTCCTCGTCGGTGAGCAGACACTCCTCGAGCGCCTCGCGCAGCAGCGTCTGGTCCACCTGGCGGGTGATGAAGACGAGCTCCTGGCGCCTGTCTCCCCAGGGCGCCTGCATGTCCTGCTCGAGCTCGGCGCGGGCCTCGGGCTCCTCGGGCCACTGCTCCCGGGGCACGGCGTCCCACCACAGCCCCGCGGGCTCGAAGGAGCAGGCCCCGCCCGCCTGGGCCCACACGCCCGTCACCTCCATGCGCGTGGCCAGCCAGAAGAAACCCTTGGAGCGCAGCACGCCCTTCCAGCTCCCGTGGATGAACTCCCAGAGGCGCCCGGGGTGGAAGGGACGGCGGGCGCGGAAGACGAAGCTCTCGATTCCATACTCCTCGGTCTCGGGAACGGCCTCGCCGCGCAGCGTCCGCAGCCAGCCGGGGGCGCGCTGGGCCTTCTCCATGTCGAAGAGTCCCGGTCTCCAGCACCTCGGATAGCGGAACCCGGCCGTGCTGGGCACGCACGAGCCGCGCGCCCGGATTGAGTTGGCGGAGGATGGACTCCAGTTCCCCCAACTGCTCGGGCGACACCAGGTCCGTCTTGTTCAGCACCAGCACGTCCGCGAACTCCACCTGCTCCACCAGCAGGTCCACCACCGTTCGCTCGTCCTCCTCGCCCGCGGCGAGTCCCCGCGCCCGAAGCTCCTCGGTGTCCTCCCAGTCCTTCAGGAAGTTGAAGGCATCCACCACCGTGACCAGGGTGTCCAGTCGGGCCACGTCAGTCAGACTGCGGCCCTGCTCGTCCGCGAAGGTGAACGTCTCCGCCACCGGCATGGGCTCGGCGATACCGGTGGACTCGATGAGCAGGAGATCGAAGCGGCCCTCGCGCGCCAGCCGGCCCACCTCCAGCAGTAGATCCTCGCGCAGCGTGCAGCAGATGCAGCCGTTGCTCATCTCCACCAACTTCTCGTCCACGCGCGACAGCGAGGCCCCGCCCTTCACCAGCCGGGCATCGATGTTCACCTCGCTCATGTCATTGACGATGACGGCGACCCGGCGGCCTTCCCGGTTGTTGAGCACGTGATTGAGGAGCGTCGTCTTCCCCGCGCCCAGGAAGCCCGACAGCACGGTGACGGGCAGGCGTCCCTCCCTCACGGCTTGCCCTCCCGATACAGCACATGCTTGCGCACGCGAGGGTCGTACTTCTTCTTCTCCAGCTTCTCCTGGGTGGAGCGCTTGTTCTTCGTCGTCGTGTAGTAGTGGCCGGTGCCCTCGGTGGACACCAGGAAGATGATGGTTCGGTTGCCTCTGGGCATGGTGGAACTCCTTGTAGCGCCGCGCCCGCGCTGATGCAACTCGATTGCATTTCAAGGAGCAGGGTCTATGGGCCGGGGCCAGCCGGGGCAGGGCACCCCGTTCAGCTTCCACGCCGGGAAGAATGCTCCCAGGAGAGCCCCATCCAGGAGCGCACCGAGCATGCCTGTCCCTTGCGGCGGGAGCGCCGGTTCACGTGCCCCTCGCGCCGTGGCAGCGCTTGAACTTGCTCCCACTGCCACAAGGGCACGGGTCGTTGCGGCCCGCCTCTCCGAAATCAGGAAACGCCCATACTGCTCCGGCTTCACGGAGCGGTCCGTGACCGTGTTCCCCGCCTGGGTGTACAGCGGGCGCTCACCACCAGGAAACCGTGCTTCTTGAAGAACGCGCACCACGCGTCGTCCAGCCGCGTGCCGTTCGTCTGCAGGGTGTACGTCACCTGCTGGCCGGGCTTGCGGTACTTCTCCACGTAATCGATGGAGCGCTCGAAGAAGTCCAGTCCAGCCCCATCAGGGTGGGCTCACCACCCTGCCAGGCGACGGTGACCTCGGGCGTGCGGTGGCTCTCGAGGAGCTGCTGGATGTACCGCTCCAGCCCCTCGTCGCTCATGCGGAAGTCGCTGCCCGGGTAGAGCCTGTCCTTGGACAGGAAGAAGCAGTACTTGCAGTCGAGGTTGCACACCGCTCCGGTCGGCTTGGCCAGCAGGTGGAAGGCGGGCGGCGCCTGGGGCGTCACATCGGACATGCGAGCTCCTCTTCCGATCGGAAACCCCAGAAGTTAGCTCCCTCCTCCCTCCCATCCCCATGCGACCCCGGACGTGGGTCTCTGTCGCGCAGTGGGCGGCGGGGACGGTGTCAAAGGACTCCTGCGTGGGGAATGCGTCCTCTACTGGTGGTCCCACCAACGTGGCTGCCTTTCGTCCGGCTTCCGGCGAAGGTGTCAATGGATGCTCCAGACCCCTCCTGTTACGTTGGCCCCATCATGCGCGCTCTCCCACTTTTCAGGTATGGCCTGCTTCTCGTCCTGATGGCTTCCCCGGCTCTGGCCAGGGACGAGGAAGAAAAGCTCACGATTCGGACCCTCAAGGTGCCGGCCCATCCAGGCCAGGAGGCACCGGCCATCTACGTTTCCTGGCAGGTGGTGACGGCGCTCCGCTTCGAGAAAGAGGTCGATCCGGCGAAGACGAAGTTCTTGGCGTGGGAGGGGCGTTTCGAGACCCCGCTTGTAGGCGGTAAGAAGGTGGTTCTAGAGCCGCTGCGTGACCTCGACAACGGCGAGGCGCTGCCCCTGCTCGTGACGCTCGTTGACGGGACGGAGTTCACGTTCCTTGTGAAGCCCAAGAGCCGCGAGGACTGGGGATGGATCGACTATCAGGTCAACGTGTTCAAGGAACACGATAGCTACAACGCGGTGCTCTCGTCCCTCTACGACTCGCTCAACAGAGAGCGCCATCTGCGCGGGGAGAACGAGCGGTTCAAGGAGGAAGAGAACTCGGTCGATCACGCCTACGCGACGCTTCTCGCGAACGGGCAGGTGAAGAAGACGCCGTTTCGGCGCGCGAAGTTCTGGCGCTCGAAAAACGAGGATATGGACACGCGGGTCGAGGTCTTCGAGGGTCCCGGGAAGGCTGCGGTCGTGATTCACTTGACGAACACCTACTACGGCGAGCCCTGGAAACTCGATGGTGCCTACCTGACCCGCGACTTCACCAGCTCCACTCTCGACCCTTCGCGCTTCGTATGGACCGACCCGAGATAGTTCCCGGCCAGTCGGGTAAGATCGCGGTCGTTGTGGACAAGAGCGCCTTCGAGACGGAGGGTGGGCAGCTCGCCGACCTGGCCCTCCAGATCTTCCGTGGGGACGGTCTCCTCCAGGTGGCCGTTGCGATGGATCGCACACTGATTCGGCAGTAGAAGTGCCGTTCATGTCCATGACCAAGGCTCTGCGGCTCAGCTCCATCGTCCTGCTTGCCACGTCTTCTGGCTGCACCACGTCTGGAGGCGTGGCACTGCGCCCGGACGGCACTCCAGGTCCGCAGGAATGCTCGGCGAAGGCGCTCGAAGTCATGCGGTATCTGAGGCTGCGCGTTGGGGATGCCGCCTGGGTGGACCTCGATGCGAACCAGATCGACGCGAGGCGCATCTCGCTTTACGACGGGCCCATCGAGAGCATTCTCAAGGACGACCTCGGCACGCTTGAGGCGACGACCCGTTTGTACGGGCAGGTCTGGACAAGCGGGCCGCAGGTTGTCATCCGCTGGTACGAGGCCCACCCGCCGGACAGTGACAAGGTTCCCATCTGCGCGGTGGCCCGGCTCAGCCGGGACCAGATGCGGAAGCTGCCCGAGTCAAAGCCAGGGATGGCCATTCTCGACGGCTCCGTTGCAGCGGCCTACATCGTCGATGCCTTCCGGTAGCGCGCTCGTTCTCGCCTGCTGACGCTCCCAGCCTGGATGCGGGCCCCCTGGCGCTTGCCGGTTGTGCGCAGCCGCCGAGCATCATCGCTGTCGGAGCGTGCTGGCACTCCAACGGAGGTCAGGCCAGCCCCGCGGCACCCACGCTTGACGAAAGGACGTGACGATGTGCTTCCGAGCCGGGAGCGCTCTCCTGTTGCTGCTCACCGCCTGCGCCAGCGCGCCCGCCCCGCGGTCGATGCCACGGTCCCACAGCTACGCGTCGGCTCCCACTTCGGGCCCGCGCATCCGGCTCGTTTCCGCGCCGATGGAGTCGATGCCGGGACAGTCGCGGATTGGAAAGGCGGACCTGGACAAGGCCAGGGCACTGCTCTCTCAGGCGCGCGAGAACCTGGAGCCTCGTCAATGGCAACAGTTGGACCGCAAGCTCGCCGAGGCGGAACGGGCCTTCGAGCGCTTCTCCCGCGCCGTGAGTAAGAGCGGGAATGCCGCTGAAGTGGCGAGGGGAGTCGAGGGCCTCGCCCAGGCTAGGCGCGCAAGCGAGGCCCCTTTAGCGCTCTCCAGGGTGGGCCCGGTGCTCGTGGCCCTCGTCATGCTCTGGCCCTCCAGCACCGTCGGACCGGAGGTTGACAGACGCCCGCCCTGGCTCGACGAGCAACTGGAGTTCGAGGATCGGCTGCGGGACGTCTCGGAGTCCTCGCGGCAGCTCATGGCGGAGCTTGAAGCCCAGCCTCGTCCGGCGAAAGCCGCAGCCCGGGAGCTCTCGCCGCAGAAGCAGCCCGCATCCGCCCTCTCGGAGGAAGACGACCCGAAATGCAAGCCCATCCCAGTGCCGCACCGTGGCGGTAATGACCCGCACAACGAGTGCGCCGACAGAATTCCGTACAACAGCTTCCCCGGCTGGGATGTGTTCGTCAATGGCAAGAACTTCGACGCGCTGCAACTGGCCACGCGCACGCTGTGGGACGTCAAGACGGATGACTTTGAGAAGCAACCGCCCCGCTCTCAGAACTTCCTTGCCAGGGCAAAGCTGCCGGAAATACAGCGCGAGAAAAGGCTCGCAGAGGCGTGTGGCTATAGCTTTGTCGTTGGCGTCAAAAGCGCCGTGCACAAGGCGGTGCTAGAGAGTTTGGATGACACTCTCACCGTCGTCGTCATGGATTGGTGCTGATATGGCGTTTGGTCGAAATGAGATTACCATCAGTGTGTACGCCCCTGCGCTTACGGGCGACGATGGGCGCCCGCTCGCCATCGTTCATGGAATGGAGCGTGCGCTTCCTGGATTGCGCCTGGGGTGGACGACTTCGGAGAAGGAAGACCTCATACCGCTATCTCACCGCGATGAGTGGGTCGCCTCCAACAGGACAGACGGAGGGTTTCCATTCCTTTGCAACGATGACGATGACCACCTGGTGACGATTTCCGGGTGGGAAAACCCGAACGGTCTTGCCGCGGATGGCGCGCCGCATCTTGAAGCTCATGCGCAACTGCCGCTCGACGCAAATGGTATGGCGGCGGCAGCGGATGTGCTAACGGCCATTGGGGAAGGCGCATGCGCGTACTGGGGTCACGCCACGCCATTCAACGCGACCGTGGAAATTTCGCGGCAGACGGTCGATCCGGTGCGTAAGCCAGGAGTTCCGCCACGGGGCCTGCCCGCGCTCAGGTTCCCAGAGCACATCCGCTCGCCTGAGATTCCGCGTCGCCTCGGGTGGCTGAACTACTGGTCGGCTGCTGCCGCACGGGCCATCGGGTTCCCGGACCCCGCCCGCGACGCGGAGCTGCTCGCACGGGCGCGGCGCACTGAGACGGGTGGGTGGGTCGTGCGGCTCACGGATGCGCCGCTTGATCTCGACAACCCCGCGCATCTCGACGCACTCAAGCGGGCTTATGAGCGCTTCCCGGAGATCGGCGGGCGCTCGGCCCCGTGAGGCCCGGCGCCGCTTGACCATGTAGGGCCTACGCGCGGTTGAGGATGGCCTCGACGGCGGCCTGGGCGATGGGGTGGTAGCGCTCGGCGTAGCGCTTGAAGAGGCTGCGTGCGAGCACCTTGCCCTGTGCGGAGGCCGCCAGCGCCCCATACAGCGGCTTGAGGTACTTCATGCGCCCCACCTCACCCAGGAAGGCCTCGGTGCGGCCCTGCGCCGGCTCCCAGCCCGCCTTGAGCGCCGCCGCCAGCCACGCCACCAGCACCTCCGAGTTGTGGCTCTTCGTGAGCTGGAAGCGCTCGTCGAGCTGCCGGAAGACGTCGCGCGACGTCCCCTGCGGCAGCCACTCGATGTAGAGCTGCCACTCGGTCGGGGTCCAGTCCTTCACGTCCTCCGCCGTGGGCACCTTGCCCTTCATCCGGGCAATCCGCTCCAGCCGCTCCGAGCGCGGCACCGGCGCTCCCGCGGGGATGCCCGGCTTGTTCAGGTACGCGTCCGCGTCCACCTTCTCCATCGCTCCCGGCAGGTGCTTGTCCACGAAGGCGACGAACGTCTCGGTGGTGAGCGCCTGGAAGCGGTGGGACTCGAGGTAGCGCCGCAGGAAGGCGTCGAAGGCGGGCCGGCCCACCGCATCCTCGATCGCGCGCAGGAAGAGGTAGCCCTTCTCGTAGGGCACCTGGGAGAAGGCCTCGTCCGGATCCACCCCCGCCAGGTTCGTGCGCAGCCGGGTGAGCTGCGGGTGCTCGCGGAAGTGGTGGATGGCCTCCTCCAGCGCGCGCCGGCCCAGCGCCGCGTGCAGCTGGGCCACTTCCTCTCCGTAGAGCGCCTCGACGATGCGCCGCTCGGCGAAGACGGTGAAGCCCTCGTTCAGCCAGAAGTGCTCGGCCGACGCGTTGGTGACGAGGTTGCCCGTCCACGAGTGCGCCAGCTCGTGCGCCACCACGCTCACCAGGCTCTTGTCCCCCGCCAGCAGGCTGGGCGTGAGGAAGGTGAGGCGCGGGTTCTCCATGCCTCCATACGGGAAGGACGGGGGCATGGTCGAGCAGATCGAACCGCTCCCAGTCATAGGGCCCGAAGAGCGTCTCCGCCGCGCGCAGCATGGCGTCCACGTCCTCGAACTCCTCGGCGGCGGCCTCCAGCACCTCGGGCTCGGCCCACACGCGCGAGCGCGGCCCCAGCTCCTTCGCCGCCAGCCGCCCCACCGCGAAGGCCAGCAGGTAGGGGGGAATGGGCTGCGGCATCTCGTAGCGCTCCACCGCCTCCACGCCCTGCTCCTCGCGGCCGGCGAAGCCCGCTCGCCATCACGGCCTTGAGCGCCTTGGGCACCGTGAGCTCCGCGCGGTAGCGGATGCGGATTCGCGGCGTGTCCTGGAGCGGTACCACCGAGCGTGCGTGGATGGCCTGGCACTGGCTGAAGAGGTAGGGGTACTGGCCCCCCGCCGTCTGTGCCGGCGTCAGCCACTGCAGGGCGCTGGCCTGCGGGGACGTCCGGTAGCGCACGGTGAGCTGCTTCGTTCCCGGGCTCAGCTCCACCCGCAGGCGGCTGCCGAGGATCGGCTCGGGCGGAGACACCAGGAAGGGCAGGGGCCTGCCCTGTTCGTCCACCACCGCGCGGATGTCCAGCTCGCGAGTGTCCAGATCCAGAGGTCCGGCGGAGGCCTCCTTGAGGGTGAGGGTGGCCTCGGCATGCAGGCGGCGTGTATGGAAGTCCACGCGCGCCTTCCAGGTGAGGCTCTCGGTCTCGGGTTGGGTGTCGTCGTTGTACGAGTGCGGATCGAGTCGGGCCATGGGGGCACGCACCTTACCCTCCACCGGGAGACATGGGGGGCCCAAGAGCCGGTTGACTTTTGAATCAACCGGCGCAATGTCTCCCGCCATCCTTTTCACGTAGGGAGCCTCTTTCGATGACGACGCGGATCCGCAAAGTGGCAGTGCTGGGCGCGGGCGTGATGGGCAGCGGCATCGCCGCGCACCTGGCCAACGCCGGCGTGCGCGCGCTCCTGCTGGACATCGTGCCGCCCAAGGCGGCACCCGGTGAGGACACCGCCTCCAAGTCCTTCCGCAACAAGTTCGCGCTCGGGGCGCTGGCCAACCTGCGCAAGCAGAAGCCCAGCCCCATCGTGTCCGAGCAGGCGCTCCCCTTCATCGAGGTCGGCAACTTCGAGGACGACCTGGCCCGCCTCGCCGAGTGCGACTGGGTCATCGAGGTGGTGAAGGAGGACCTGGCCGTCAAGCAGGCCATCTTCGCCAAGGTCGAGCAGCACCGCGCGCCGGGCACCATCATCAGCTCCAACACCTCGGGCCTGTCCATCGAGGGCATGCTCGAGGGCCGCGGCGCCGACTTCCGCAAGAACTTCCTCGTCACGCACTTCTTCAACCCCGTGCGCTACATGAAGCTGCTGGAGCTCGTGGCGGGCACGGAGACGGACCCCGAGGTGGTGCAAGCGCGTCCACCGCTTCGGCGAGGAGGTGCTCGGCAAGGGCATCGTCTACGGCAAGGACACCACCAACTTCATCGCCAACCGCGTCGGCATCTACGGGATGATGCGGACCATCGCGGAGATGCAGAAGGCCGAGCTGTCCATCGAGGAGGTGGACAAGATCTTCGGCCCCGCCATGGGCCGCCCCAAGTCCGCCGTGTTCCGCACCGCGGACATCGTGGGCCTGGACACCTTCATCCACGTGGCGAAGAACTGCTACGACACGCTCACCCAGGACGAGGAGCGCGAGGTCTTCGCCGCCCCCGACTTCCTCAGAAGATGGTCGAGAAGGGCATGCTCGGCGACAAGAGCGGCGGCGGCTTCTACAAGAAGGACAGGAGCGAGCGGCGGCAAGGACATCCTCGCGCTCGACCTGAAGACGCTCGAGTACCGGCCGCAGGAGAAGGTGCGCTACGAGTCGCTGGGCGCCGCCAAGGACGTCGAGAACGTGCGCGAGCGCGTGGCCACGCGTGATGAGCGGCCAGGACAAGGCCGCGAAGTTCGCCGAGCGGATTACGCTCGACGTGCTCGCCTACGCCAGCCGCCGCATTCCGGAGATCGCCGACGACGTGGTCAACGTCGACCGCGCCATGCGCTGGGGCTTCGGCTGGGACCTCGGCCCCTTCGAGACCTGGGATGCCTACGGCGTGAAGAAGGGCCTGGAGCGCATGAAGGAGCTGGGCCTCAAGCCCGCCGCCTGGGTGGAGCAGATGCTCGCCGCGGGCCGCACGTCCTTCTACGGCGTGGCCGGCGGGCAGCGACACCTACTGGGACATCCCCAGCAAGTCCGAGAAGGTGGTGCCGGAGAACGCGCGCACCCTGCGCGTGGAGTACCTGCAGCGCGGCAACAAGAAGATCACCGGCAACGACAGCGCCACGCTGTGGGACATGGGCGACGGCGCGACGCTGCTCGAGTTCCACTCGAAGATGAACTCCATCGACGATGGCATCATCGCGATGATGAACACGGCGCTGGACGAGACGGAGAAGAACTTCCACGGCGCTCGTCATCGGCAACGACGGGTCGAACTTCTCCGCCGGCGCCAACATCATGGCCATGCTGATGGCGACCAAGAGCGAGCGACTTCGAGGCCATCCGCAAGATGGCGTCGGCCTTCCAGGCGGCCAACCAGCGCATGCGCTACAGCCCGGTGCCGGTGGTGACGGCGCCCTTCAACCTGACCCTCGGCGGCGGCGCCGAGATGGCCATGGGCGGCAACGCCATCCAGGCCTCGGCCGAGCTGTACATGGGCCTGGTCGAGGTGGGCGTGGGCCTCATCCCCGGCGGCGGCGGCTCCATGCAGCTGCTGCGCAACGTGTACGGCGCCTACGCGGCGGACAAGGACTTCGACGCGTTCCCCTTCCTCAAGAAGGTGTTCCTGACCATCGGCACCGCGAAGGTGGCCACCAGCGCCGAGGAGGCGCGCGAGCTGGGCTTCCTGTCGGCGCAGGACGGCATCAGCGCCAACCGCGACTTCCTGCTCTCGGACGCCAAGGAGCGCGTGCTGGGCATGGCCCGCGCGGGCTTCCGGCCTCCGCGCCCCACGCGCTTCCGCCTGCCCGGGCCCAGCGGCTCCGCCACCATCGACATGATGCTCTACGACATGGAGCTCAACGAGCAGGTCTCCGCGCACGACCGGAAGATCGGCCAGAAGCTCGCGCGGGTGCTCACCGGCGGCGACACCAGCCCCTCCGTGCTGCTCACCGAGGAGCGGCTGCTGGAGCTGGAGCTGGAGGCCTTCCTGTGCCTGATCGGCGAGGAGAAGACCCAGGACCGCATGATGTTCATGCTCGAGAAGGGCAAGCCGCTGCGCAACTGAGGCGACGGCGTTAGGCGAGTTCCCAAGTCATCCAGTGATTCGAGATTTTGAAGCCCGGGTCGCTCCCCGGGCGAGGAGACAGACAGATGCCCGTCGAGTCGTCATTGCCAGCGCGGTGCGCACGCCGTTCACCCGCGCGCACAAGGGAGAGTTCAAGGACACCCGGCCCGACACGCTCGCGGCCCTCGCCATCAAGGAGGCCGTCGCGCAGGTCCCCGGCCTGAAGCCCGAGGAGGTGGAGGACGTGATCCTCGGCTGCGCCATGCCGGAGGCGGAGCAGGGGATGAACGTGGCGCGCAACGCCGCGCTGCTCGCCGGCCTGCCGGACACCGTGCCGGGCGATGACCGTCAACCGCTTCTGCTCGTCGGGCACGCAGTCCATCGCCATGGCGGCGCAGGCCATCAAGGCGGGGATGATCCAGGTCGGCATCGGCCGGTGGCACCGAGTCCATGACCATGGTGCCCATGGGCGGCAACAAGGTGAGCGCCAACCCGGAGATCATGGAGAAGCACCCGGAGGTCTACACCTCCATGGGCGCCACCGCGGAGAACATCGCCTCGCGCTACGGCGTGTCGCGCGAGGACGCGGACAAGTTCGCCGTCGAGAGCCAGCGCCGGGCGGCCACCGCGCGCGAGCAGGGCAAGTTCAAGGAGGAGATCGTCCCGGTCACCACCACCGTCTACGACGAGGACGGCAAGGCGCAGCAGGTGACGGTCACGGTGGACACCATCCTGCGTCCGGACACCACGCTGGAGGGTCTGGCGAAGCTGCAAGCCGGCCTTCAACCAGAAGGGCGTGGTGACGGCCGGCAACGCGTCGCCGCTGACCGACGGCGCGGCGGCGGCGGTGGTGATGAGCGAGGAGAAGGCCAAGGAGCTCGGCGTGAAGCCGCTCGGCTACTTCCTGGACTTCCAGGTGGCCGGCGTGCCGCCGGACATCATGGGCGTGGGCCCGGTGCCGGCGGTGAGGAAGCTGCTGGCGAAGAACAACCTCAAGGTCGAGGACATCGACGTCTTCGAGCTGAACGAGGCCTTCGCGGCGCAGTCGCTGTACTGCATCCGCGAGCTGGGCATCTCCCAGGACAAGGTGAACCCGAACGGCGGCGCCATCGCCCTGGGTCACCCGCTGGGCGTGTCCGGTGCGCGCATGGTGGCCACCATCCTGCGCGAGCTCAAGCGCCGCAACGGCCGCTACGGCGTGGTGACGATGTGCATCGGCGGCGGCATGGGCGCCGCGGCGCTCGTCGAGCTGGCGAAGTAGTCACCGCCCCCCAGCTTCGCACCTCACGCGGCCCTTCCTGGCATTCCAGGGAGGGCCGTCGTGTTCCTGGGCGGGGCTGCGGTCGCCCTGGGTTATTGGGCGAGGGGCTTCTCCGAGTCCTCCACCGGGACTCCCGCCATTCGCAGCACCCGCAGCGCGTTGGTGGTGTCCACCACTCCCGGGCGCAGCCGGTAGTCGAACACCATCTTTCCGTCCTCCAGGTGATCGCGGAAGTGCATGTTCACCACCTTCCCGCCGTACTCGTCCGCGAGGTTCGCCAGGGAGAGGTCGTGCGTCGTCACCCCGCCGATCGCCCCCGTGGTCAGCAGCAGCCGCAGCACCTCGCGCGAGGCGATCTGCCGCTCCCGCGTGTTCGTCCCGAGGAGGATTTCGTCCAGCAGGAACATCGCCTGGCCCTTCGCCGCCGCCGCCGCGTCCAGCACGGCCTTGATGCGCTGCACCTCCGCGTAGAAGTACGAGACGCCCCGCTCCAGCGAGTCCTTCACCCGCATGCTCGTCAGCACCTGCAGCGGGGTCAGCGAGAAGGCCCGCGCGCACACCGGCGCGCCCGCGAGTGCCAGCACCGCGTTCAGCCCCAGCGCGCGCAGCAGCGTCGTCTTCCCCGACATGTTGGAGCCCGTGAGCAGCAGCGCGCAGCCCGGCCCCGGCAGCTCCACGTCGTTGAGCACCGGCGCGTCCAGCAGCGGGTGTCCCACGCCCTCGGCCTTCACCCTCGGCCCGCTCCCCTCCACCGTGGGCCAGAGGAAGCTCGGCCGGTCGAACGCCAGCCCCGCCACGCACGAGAGCGCCTCCAGCTCGCGCCAGCGCCTCGAACCAGCCGCGCACCCGCGCCCCATGCTTCTCCCGCCACCGCTCCAGCGCGAACAGCGCGTGGATGTCCCACAGCGTGAACAGGTGCACCACCGGGTGGAACTGATGCCGCTTGAACTCCACGAACGAGTACAGCCGGCTGAAGCGCTTCAGGTGTGACGACACTGGCGGTTCGCCCTCTTGCTGCAGGCCCGACTGGAGCCGCCGCAGCTCCGGGTGCTCGAAGCGTTCCCCCTCCACCCGCTCGAAGACGGGCGCGTAGCGCACGAAGCCACGCTCGCCCGCGCTCATCCGCTCCTCCATCTGCCGCAGCGGGAGCCGCGTCGCCCACACCACCGCGAGCTGCGCCAGCAGCCCCGCGTACCACAGCCGCTGCGGCACCACCTCGAAGCTGCCCAGCACGAAGAGCGTCAGCGTCACCAGCGGCAGCACCACCGCCACCGGCCGCGCCCACCGGATGGCGGCGAGCGAGGGCCCGCTCTCCGCCCACTGGATGAAGAGGCCCGGGTCCGCCTTCTCCTTGGACACCGTGCGCGCCTCCACACACATGTCCTGACGGAAGCCCACGCGGGGCGCCAGCTCGCGCGCCGCGCCTTGCCTCGCCGCCACCTCCTCCGCCCGCGCCGGCCAGGACAGCCACGCCGCGAGCCGCTCCTCGCCTGCCCGCGTCGCCGTCTCGTTCATGAGCTGGAAGACGCTGCCCTGTCCGAAGACGTCCAGGTCCGCCGCGTACAGGTGCGAGCCCGTGAGGAAGCGCTCCCCCCGCTCGGCGAAGTCGTGCCAACTCCGCGTCAGCCGCGCCAGGCCCCGCTCGTTGAGCGAGACGTACAGCCGCTGCCGCGCCTCGCGCAGGAACACCTGGTGGTGCAGCACCGCGAGCACCCCGTACACCCCCAGCGCCGCCCCGGCCGCCCACCACCACGTCTTCGGCAGCCGGTTGAACAGCACCATGCCCGCCACCCCGGCGCCCGCGATGAACACGAGGGCTCTCAGGTTGGCGTAGCGGGCACTGACGGAATCCAGCCGCTTCAGCTCCGCCTCGGCGGCGGCGCGGCGCTCGGTGTACGTGGAGTGCGGAGAGGAGGACTCGGGGCGCGGAGTAGTCACTGGCGCGCGCATGCTGGGTCGGCCGGGCGGACAGGGCAAGCCCGGAGACGCACGCGCTGCTCGAAATGCTGAACCCCGGCGCCAGTCCCAGGGGAGGGGCGGCAACCGGGGCTCTCGAGGCCTCTTCACCCAGGGGGGAGAGGCCGGGGACTGCCTGGCGTCACGGCGTGGAGGCGCTCACTTCTCCTTCGAGGCGAGCTTGCGCAGGGCCTTCTGGTCGCGGATGCAGAGGATGCGGCCCACGTTGCCCAGCACGCCGTCGCGCTTCATCTCGTTGATGAGCGTGGACACGAACGAGCGGGAGGCGCCCACCAGGTCCGCCAGGTCCTGCTGCGTGATCCCGCGCAGGTCGGTCTCGCCGCCGTGCGGGCAGCGCTCGCCGTGGGCCTCGGCCAGGGTGAGGAGGGTGTCGGCCAGACGGGCCGGCACTTCCTTGAAGGTCAGGCCCAGCACGCGCTTGCGCAGGGCGCGCACGCGCTCGGCGTAGGCGCGGACCACGTCCACCGCCAGGGCCGGACGGGCCTCGAGCTGCGCGCGGAAGTCGCGGCCCTCGATGCTCCACACCTCGGCCTCACCGGAGGCGATGGCCATCTCCTCGACGGGCGTGCCCTCGGGGCGGAAGAGCTCACCGAAGAGGTCGCCCGGGCGGAGGATGCTCACCACCGAGCGCGAGCTGTTCTTGCCCAGCCGCATCAGGCGCACGCGGCCCGTCTTGAGCAGGTACACGCGGTCCGTCGTGTCGCCCGGGCGGTAGATGACCGAGTTGTGCGGGAAGGACTCGACCTTGAAGTAGCCCTTGAAGTCGATCGCTTCCTGGCCGGGGACCAGCTTGTTCGCCGTGACCAGCATTCCGGAGGACGTGGTCTGGATGGGGGCAACGACGTTGGAGCCGATGGGACCGAGGGGACGATTGAAACCGTGCATGGCGGGCACTCCTGCAGGCGGTTGAAAGGTGACTTCCTGGGCTGCGGACGAACAGTCCCTTTCCAAGCTTTGTGCCAACCCGAACGCTTTTCCCAAGACGCGAAAAACCCTGGAATGACGGCTACTTGGCGCTACAGGCTCCCTTTCTCTCCTTCCGAATGTCCGAAACCTGAAACAGAACGTTCAAACAGTCTGATCAAGTTGAACGATTCGTTCAATTCGTGCGGGGAGTTGTCGGAAGCAGGACACTGTCCGGAATGCGTCCTTCGCTGGCTACGCCTGATGATCCTGTCGGACGGCGTACTTCTGGAGCTTGCGCTCCAGGGTGGGGCGAGCTGATGCCCAGTATCTGGCACGTCTTGCCCTTGTGACCCTTGGTCACGTTCATCGCCAGCTCGATCAGCATCCGCTCGGCCTCTTCGAGGGTCGGGATGCAGCTCGGGTCGTCGATGGGAGCCACCAGGAAGTTGGGGAGGGTGGGGCCCGCATGACCGTTGGCGTGGCCGTTGCCGTTGACGGGGGTGGCGGGCTCGAGCGCGGGCAGGTTGTCCGACAGCAGCACCTCGCCCGGGGCGAGCACCACCGCGCGCGTCAGCACGTTCTCCAGCTCGCGCACGTTGCCCCGCCAGGGCAGGCGCGTGAGGTGATCCAACACCTCGGGCGGCACCCGGGTGACGCGCTTGTGGACCTTCTCGTTGATGCGCTCCAGCAGGTGGTGCACCAGCGAGGGGATGTCGTCGCGCCGCTCGCGCAGCGGCGGGAGCTGCAGCGTGATGACCTTGAGGCGCTGGTAGAGGTCCTCGCGGAAGCGCCCGGCCGCCACCTCCTCGGAGAGGTTGCGGTGGGTGGCGGCGATGACGCGGGCGCGCAGCTTGATCCGCTTGACGCCGCCCACGCGCTCGAACTCGCGCTCCTGCAGCACGCGCAGCATCTTGGCCTGGAGCGTCAGCGACATGTCGCCGATCTCGTCCAGGAAGACGGTGCCGTCCTCGGCCACCTCGAACTTGCCCGGCTTGACGGCGTTGGCGCCGGTGAAGGCGCCCTTCTCGTGGCCGAACAGCTCGCTCTCCAGCAGCGTGTCCACGATGGCCGAGCAGTTGATGCCGACGAAGGGCTTGGGCTCGTCGTAGGAGTAGTTGTGGATGACGCGGGCGATGAGCTCCTTGCCCGTGCCGCTCTCGCCGTGGATGAGCACGGTGGCGCGGCTGGCGGCCACCTTGCCGATCTCCTTCACCAGCTGCTGCATCGACGGGCTGGTGCCGACGATATCGCCCAGGCGCGCCGCGGCGGTCTCCACGCTCACGTGGCCGCCCGGCGCGAGAGCTGCCGGTGCTCCAGGGCGCGCGACACCACGATGTCCAGCGCGGCCAGGTCCGGGAAGGGCTTGTGGATGTAGTCGAAAGCCCCGGCCTTCATCGCCCGGATGGTGCTCTCCATGTCGTGGAAGGCCGTCACGAGGATGATGCGCGCGTCCCCGCACAGGCCGTCAGCTCCTCGATGATGTCCAGGCCGGTGCGGTCCGGGAGCATCATGTCGAGGATGACGACGCTGGGCATGACGCTCCTGGGCCACCCTCAGGCCTGGGCGGCGCTGGTCGCCGTCACCACCTGGTAGCGCGGCTGAGCCGTCGTGCTCGATGTCCTCGAAGTGCATCTTCAAGGACTCGAGCAGCGAGAGGTCGTCGTCGACGATGAGCAGCGTCTCCATGGGTCGTCGTCAGGCGGCAAACGTGAGCGTGAACACCATTCCGGTCTCGGGTCCGGACTCGATGGAGACGTCTCCGCCCTGGTGGAGCAGCACGCGGCGCAGGGCCGCCAGGGACAGCCCCGCCCCGCGTGCCAGGCGGCACTCGAAGGGTTCGAAGAGCGTGGCACGCTCCTCCTCGGTCAGCTCGACCGGACGGATCCTTCAGCACGAGCTGCACCCGGCCCTGCGGGATCCGCGCGGATGGACACCTCCACGTTGCCGCCCTCGGTCAGCCCCATGGCCACGTTGAGCAGCAGCTGGGCGAGCACCGGCCGCAGCCGCCCCGCGTCCACCTTCACCCGGGGCACGTCCGGCGCCTCGTCCACGCGCACCTCCACGCGGCGCTCGGCCAGCTCCGGCGCCACCATGGCCATGGCCTCCTGCACCAGCGTGCGCGGCGGGTGCTGCTCCAGCACGGGCGAGGTGCCCCGGCCGTACTCGGACAGCAGCCAGAGCATCCGCTCCAGGGTGCGGATCTCCCGGTTGGCGATGGTCAGCCGGCGCTGATCCCGCTCGGACAGGCCCGTGTTCCGGGCCAGCGTCTGCACCGCCATCTTCACGGAGCTGAGCGGGTTGCGCAGCTCGTGGCTGAGCTGCGAGGCGAGTCCGGAGAGCTGCACCGGCGGCGCCCCCTCCAGGAGGGTGCGCAGGTCCACCACCGCGGCGGTGGCCTCGCCCTCGTCCAGGCCGAGCGCCAGCCGCAGCGGCACCGGGTCCCCCGAGCCGATCGCTCCATAGAAGAACTCCACCTTCTTCTGGCCCTCGCTCCGGGCCAGGGCGTCCAGCTCGCGCGCGCGCTCGGCACTGGTCCCCAGCACCACATGGAGGGGCCGGTCCTTCAACTCCGACGCCGGACGGTGCAGCACGGTCTCACAGTCTCCCTCCACCCGAGTCACTCGCAGGCTGGGAGACCATGAAATCTGGACGGCTTGGAGCAGGTGGAGGTTCATGGGCAGGTGCGAAACATAACGAGACAGCACCCCGCCTGTCCCCCGACATGCGAGGTGGTTCCCCTGGAGAATCCGACACTTGGCGCCCTTCCCCCCTGATCGCGGCCCTGGCTGACGCCCGTCTGTCCGCCAGGTAACAGTCGGGTTTTCCGGGTTTGGAAGCCCGCCAGCGCGCAAGTCCTCGAAATTCGAGGGAAGTACGATCATCCTCCCGATGACGGATGGAGGGCGGGCGGGGAGACAGGTAGTTTGCACATCGTCGGTGGTGGGCACCCCCTCCACCCGCTCACCCAGGAGATGTCCATGACCGCCAAGAACCTGAAGAAGCAGCTCCGCAAGCAGCGCCGTGGTCAGGGTATGACCGAGTACATCATCATCGTGGCCCTGATCGCCATCGCGGCGATCGGCGTCATCACCCTGTTCGGCAACAACATCCGCCGCCTGTTCGGCGCCTCGGCCGACGCGCTCGCCGGTGAGACCTCCGTGACCAGCGGCGCCAAGACGGCGAACGACAACCTGAAGGCGAAGGACCTGAAGACCTTCGGTCAGAACAACGCGGAGGAGTAGTCCGCATCGCGACCCCGGTCGCGCCCGAGGGCGGTCCCGAGAGGGGCCGCCCTTCGTCTTTGCGGGCTTCAGCTCCCGAAGCCCAGCCGGCGCAGCATGACGCGGCGGATGCTCGGGATGCGGAAGCGGTAGATGAGGGCGTCGGCGAAGTAGTGGGCGAGCACCACGGAGAAGCTCACCGTGGTGAGCACGCGCAGCACCACATGGGACTTCAGGTCCGCGGCCGCGGCGCTCACCATGCCCTGGGCGGGCCCGGAGATGAGCAGGTGCACCACGCCGAGCGTCACCAGCGGCAGCATGGACAGCACCATCACCGGCCAGATCCACGCGCGCCCCACGCGGGACGGAGCGTCCCCCTCGCGCGGCTCCATCATCCGGGCGGTGAGCAGGTAGTACTCGAGGCCGTGCAGGGCGGGCAGCATCACGTTGCCCCAGGCGGGGGTCACCAGGGTGAGTCCGGTGCCCAGGGCCACGGTGAAGAGGTAGAGCACCTTGGGGCCGCTGGCCGTCCCGGAGCGCAGCACGGTGCGGAACAGCAGCAGGAAGTAGCCGAGCCACACCAGCAGCAGCACCGCCAGCGCGCCATGGGGCAGGGGAGTCCCCTGGCGGATGTCCAGGTAGGGCGTGTCGCCGGGGCGAGGAGTCTCCGCGACGAAGAAGAAGCGCACCAGCACCAGCGTGAGCATCAGCGGGACGAACAGCTGCTGCAGCCGCCGCTCGAGCGGGGCGGGCGCGGAGAGTCCCGCCTGGTGTCCGCGCAGCATGTGCAGCGACCAGAAGCCCCTGTTCTGCGAGAAGGTGTGGTGCAGCCCGAAGACGTTGAAGAGGACGGCCACCACGTAGGCATGGCCCTTGGCGTCCACGTAATAGAGGGAGAGCAGCAGCCCTCCCACCGCCAACATGCCGAGGCTCCCGAGCAGCACGAGGCGCGGCTGGCGCGGCTCGGCGGTGAGCACGTCCCGGTGCACCGCGAAGAGTAGGAAGGTGAGCACCACGTGGGTGCCGTTGCCCAGGATGTACTGGGCCGTCCAGATGGCCATCCGGTTGACGTTCCCGGACACGGGCTCGGCGAACACGGTGCTCAGCGCCCAGGCCAGCACCGTGAGGGCCAGCGGCACCAGGAGCAGCAGGCCATCCATCCGGGGCGAGAAGAGCCAGAGCCCCCGGAAGGAGAGGGGGCCCGCTGGGGTGTCGGAGGGCGGAGTCAGCGCGGCGGTGGGGCTCTGCGGCATCATCGCCGCGGGAGTCTAGCGCTTCTCGGTCATCGGCATGGAGGCGGTGGTTTCCCGCCGGGAAGATCCACCGGCCCTGCCGTTTCTCACTCAGAATGAATGCCCTCGCCCTCCCGCGCCGCGCCGCGCCTCCCCCGCCGCTTGCCTTGACGGGCTGGGACGGGTCGGTCCAGGCTGCCCGCGTGGCCTCTGCCTCCACCCCCGACAGCCAGGCGTTCGCCGCTTTCGTGCGGCAATACGAGGCCGTCCTGCAGGCCAAGGCGCTGCACCTGTGCGGCAACCCCACCGATGCTCGCGACCTGGTGCAGGACACCTTCGAGCGCGCGCTGCTCAAGCTGGACCGGTTTCGCGAGGGGACCAACGCCCAGGCGTGGCTCTTCACCATCCTCCACCACCTCTTCATCGACCGCTGCCGCTCCCGGACCCGCGAGCGCCGCGCCGACGTCACCGTCGAGGACGTGCAGGAGCGTGTCGCCGCCCCCGTGGAGGATGACGCCCCGGCCTGGGCCGCCATCGGTCCCGAGCAACTCCGGACCGCGCTGGCGCGCATCCCCGAGGAGTTCCGCGTGGTGTACCAGCTCCACGCCATCGAGGGCCGCTCCTACAACGAGATCGCCGAGCGGCTCGGCATCCCCAAGGCCACCGTGGGGACTCGCCTCATCCGGGCCCGCCGCAAGCTGCGTGAGCTGCTGATGCCCACCCAGCAGGAGGCCGAAGCATGAGCGGCACCGACATCCATGACAGCGTGCATGCCTTCGCGGACGGCGAGCTGGAGCCCTCCGAGGCCGAGGCCTTCCGCGACCACCTGGGCACCTGCGAGCGTTGCCAGGCGGAGCTGGACGACATCCTCCAACTCCAGGCGCTCGGTTCCCAACTGTCCGAGCAGGGCGCTGCCCTCCCCATACGCCCCGTGGAGCCCGCCGCTCCGCCTCCGCGCGCCTTCCGCCCGGCCTGGAGCCGGCGCCGCGTGGGACTGGCCGTGGCGCTGGGCGGCTCGCTCGCCGCGGTCCTCACCCTCGCCGTGCTGTCCGGGCCCGGGAAGGACATGCCCGGGACGGTGTCCTCCGAGGCGCTGGCGCTCGCGCCCAACCGCTCGCTGGAGGCCCGGCTCAGTTACGAGGGCGCGGCCGGTTATCGCCCCTATGGCGTGATGCGCTCCGGCAGCGAGCACCCCCGCGAGACCGTGCCCCTCAAGACGCTGACGCGCATGGAGGAGGCGGGTGACTTCCACGGCCTCGCCATCGGCGCGCTGCTGGGCGGCGACCGCGATCAGGCCGCCTCCTACTTCCAACAGGCGAACGGCTCGCCGGACGTGGAGTGCGATCGCGCGGTGCTGGCCTTCTCGAGGGGAGAGCTGGAGCAGGCGCTCTCGATTCTCGACGGGGTGCTGGAGAAGACGCCGAAGCACCCGCAGGCGCTGTGGAACCGGGGCCTCGTGCTGCGGGAGCTGGGGCTGGAGTCGCTCGCGGCGGACAGCTTCCGCGAGGTGGCGGCCCTCGGTGAGCCCGGCTGGAGCGAGGAGGCCCGGGAGCGGGCCGACGCCATCGAGCGGCAGGTGCGGGAGCGCGGCAGCCGCTGGGAGGCCGCGGGGCGCGCGGGCAGGGCGCTGGTGGAGCAGGGGACGCCGCTTCCCGAGGGCACGGTGCGCGATGCGCCGTCGCTCGTGCGCGGGTACCTGTACCTGGCCGCCTGGTCCGCGCCCACCGCCGAGCGGGTGCGCGCGCTGCTCCCGGTGGCACGCGAGCTGGATGCCCTCCAGGGCAATGGGGTGCTCCAGAAGTACGTCGAGGACACGGCGCGGCGCGACTTCCGGACGCGAGGTCCCCTGGCCACCACCTTCGCCAAGGTGCTCGCGGGGCAGCTCGCTCCGTCCGAGGCCGAGGCATGGTTCCGGCAGCTCCAGGCCACGGGCCAGCAGGACATGCTCCTGGGCGCGCTGCCCCTGATGACCTGGCTCCCCACGCGACTGCCGGAGTACGAGGCCGCCGCGCGCGAGGTGGGCGACTCCTGGTTCGTGGCGAACGCGGAGCTTCATCGTGCTCGGGGACAGCTCGCCTCGGGACAGCTCGCCGAGGCCAGGGCCACGCTGCTGGCGGCGCTGCCCGGGTGTGAGCAGCAGCGGCTCGACTCGCGCTGTGCCGAGATGGAGGCGCTGTTGAGCCGCGTCTCCCTCGCGGAGAAGAAGCCGGCCGAGGCGCGCGAGCGGGCCCTGCGCGGCCTGAATCGGGCCCGTGCCCTGGGCGATGCCGGACTGGAGGTCCAGTTCATCCAGCTCCTGGGCGAGAGTGCGCGCCTCGACAATGCCCTCGCGCTCGAGCGGGCCTACGTCGCGGAGGCCGGGCTGCGGCAGCGGGGCGCCTCGGCGGAACATGCCGCGCTCCCCCCAGGCCTCTGAGAGAGGACTCTCCATGTCGAAGGACTTCTTGAAGGATGCGGTGTGCCTGGTGACGGGTGGGGCCCAGGGCATCGGCTGGGCGACGGCGCGTCGACTCGCCGAGGCCGGTGGCACGGTCCACGTGTGCGACATCTCCGAGGAGCACCTGCGGACGGCTCGCGAGCAGGCCGCGCGGCTCCCCGGGGCCGAGCGCTTCCGCTTCACCCGCTGTGACGTCTCGGACCGGGGTCAGGTGGAGGCGTGGTGCGCGGGCATCCTGAAGGAGGCGGGCCGCATCGACGTGCTCGTCAACAACGCCGCCTTCGTGCGGTGGCAGGACGTGGTCGACATGTCCGTGGAGGACGTGGAGCGGACGATGTCGGTGGGCTTCAACGCCATCGTCTACACCACCAAGGCCGTGCTGCCCTCCATGCTGGCGCGCGGGTCCGGCCACATCGTCAACATGGGCTCCTCCGTGGGGCGCATCTTCGTGGGGAGCTCGTCCGCGGCGTACTCGGCGATGAAGGCGGCGGTGGGCGGCTACACGCAGACGCTGCAGGCGGAGCTGGCCCACACGCCCGTGCACGTCATGCTCGTCCGTCCCGGGACGGTGGCGGGCACGGACTTCTTCGGCAAGCACGTGCCCTCCGCGCGCATGCCGCGGATGGCGGACTTCGTCCCGCCGCTCGCTCCCGAGGAGCTCGCCCAGGCCATCGTCGAGGGCCTCGAGCGCCGGACACTCGTCCTGGACATGCCGCGCTCACTGGGCTCCATGTACCTCCTCTTCGATTTCGTCGCCGGGTGCCATGCGCTGGCTCGTGCGCCAGGGAGGGAGCGCTCGGAGCGACTTCAGCAAGGCGCCGGGCCGGCCCTACTGACGCAGTGCGAGCTCAGCGGAGCGGGCGGAGGCGTGACGTGAGCGCGCCCCGGACCGCCTCCTCCACCTGACGGGTGTCGGGCCGCAGCTCGTCGGGCAACCAATAGTGGAGCACCCGGCCCTCGGTCTCCACCTGGGCGCGGGTGAACGACATGCCTCCCGCCTCGGCGCGCTCACCACTCCCGGGCAGGCAGCGGCGGCACAGGCACGGCAGCGGCCCGCTCGCGTCGTGAGCGGTGAGGTTGACGAGGCGCTCCTCCACCGAGCCCCCTCCCGCTCCCAACAGCAGCTCCACGTCTCCGGACGCCAGCGCTCGAGGCGTCTGCAGCGACATGCCCAGGGCCCCCTTCGCGGCCTGGATGCCCTTGCCCGATTCGAAGCGGAGGCGGGGGATGAGGGCGGTGATGTCGGTGATGGGCACGTGGTTGGGCTGGGCGTGCCACTCGCCCTCCTCGAACTTCAGCCCGTCGAGCACCGCCACCAGCCAGAGCGCCTCCGTCGGCGGCCGCACCGTGACGAGGAAGAGCCGCCCTCCAGAGCGCAGCGGCTCCAGGTGCTTGCTGGCGCTTCGGTACCGGTCGATGGGGAGCACCTCGCCAGGGGCACGGCCGGCCGCCTCCTTCTCGAACACGGCCTTGCTGATGATGGCCAGCATGTCGGGCATGTCCTCACTTTATCAGGGCGCATAGAGTCCGCGTGCAATGACCCTCCTGGACCCCGCCGCCGTGCGGCTGCTCGACGAGAACGCCGAGGTGCGGCGCGAGGCGGTGGATGCCGTGGAGCTCTCGGTGCCCCCGGGCCGGTATTCCCTGCGGCAGGCGCTGCTGACGGACGAGGACGCCGAGGTCCGAGCCTCCGCCGCGCGCCGGCTCGGTGAGGCTCGGGATGGTGGCTTCGCTCCGGCCCTGTTGGAGGCCCTGCGCGATCCGATGCCCAGCGTCCGAGACCGGGCCTGGCGTGCACTGGCGCGGCTGGGGGTGGAAGAGTCGTTGCCGCAGGCGTCGCGAGCCCTCCACGAGGAGCCGGTCTGGTGGGTGCGCCGCGCCGCCATCCGGGCCGCGGCCTCGGTGGCGGGGACGGGTGCACTGGACCTTCTGATGGAAGCGCTGGAGGACCCCTTCTGGCGCGTGCGCAACGCGGCGGTGCAGGCGCTGGCCTGGTTCGGAGAGGTGGACCCTCTCGTCCGGCGGCGGGTGCACGCCGTGGCGGAGACGTTCCGACACCGAGCGGTGAGAGCTGCCTCCCTGTACCTCGAAGGCGTGTGGGGTGGGGCGACCTCGTCTTCCATGACTCCTCCCGTGCCCGCGCCGCTCCCGGTGGCTCCAGGGGCCCTCGACAACGAGGACCCAGCGGTGGTGACGGCGCGGCTCGAACGGATGCCCGCCTCGGAGATCCCCGTGTCCGAGCTGGTGAAGTGGCTCGGCGACCCCCACGAGCCGCTACGGTTCCTCGCACGGCGCCGCCTGCGCGAGCGGCGTGACCCGGAGGCGCTCCGGCTCGCGATGCGCTGGCTGGATGAGCCGCGCGTCCCCCATGCCGCGGACGAGGTCCGTGCGCTGCTCGAACGCCTCGATGTGGACGACGTGGCCCTCGCCTCGCGGATTCTCGACGAACCACCCCGGCCGGGGGCGGTGGGCTGGGCGGCGTGGGTGGCCGCGCGCAGGGCCCATGCTGGACTGTTGGAGCGCGTCCGCCTCCTGGCCCGACACCCCGAGCCGGCCGTGCGGCGCGCGGCGCTCTCGGGACTCGTTCATGACCCGGAGAGCCGCGCGGAGGTGCTGGCCGCGTTCGATGACCCGGATGAGTTGGTGCGCGAGGTCGTCATCGCCGCATGGGAGCAGCGGCCAGTGGCTCCGGAGGCCATCGCGGCGTATGCGCGTGCGCTGGTGGCCTTCGCGCCCAGGGCCCGTTCTCCTCGCGAGCGTCGCGCGGTGGCGGAGGCGGCGGTCTTCTCGGAGGACGAGACCCTTCTTGCTCGGACCGCGAAGGACGTGGACCCTTCGGTCCGAGCGGTGGTGCTGGCCGGGCTCGTGGCTCGGGAGGGACTCTCCCCCGAGGAGATTCGCGCGGCGGCCGAGAGCGAGGACCCGTGGATCCGCGCCGCCGTGCTGGATACGGATTCCGCGCGGGTGGCCTGCACGAGCGACCCGGACCTATCGGTGCGCCGTGCGGCGATGGCACGCCTCGTCTCGTGCCGACATGAAGTGCCATCCACGGAGTTGCGCTCCGCCGGGCTCGCGGGTGCGCGGTCTCCGGACCCGTGGATTCGCGCACGCGCGGCCGAGTTGCTCCAGGCGGAGGGCGAGCGGGAGGAGCTGAGCGCGCTGTTGCGCTTGTCGCTCGATACCTCGCCCATGTCCCGGGTCGCGGCGGCCTCGGTGCTGGAGGGATGTGAAACCCTCGACGAGCGCCTGGCCGGACTGCTGTACGGGCCCGTCCCCGAGCCGGACGCGGAGGTCCGTGCCTCCGCCTATACGTGGCTGTTGCGCCATGCGGATGGCCCCGCCTTCGAGCGCCTGTGCGCCGCGCTGCGCGATCCCTCCGAGCCGGCGCGGGTGGTCTCGCATCTGGAGGCCATGACGCTCGTCTTCCCCGACGAGGTCTTCGCGGCCGCCCCCGATATCGAGCAGAGGCGGCCCACACGCTCCCAGCGGGCGAAGGCGAGCCCCGCGCGCCCACCGCCCGAGTCTCCGCTGCACGGCTCCTGGCGCCCCCTGGGCCGCACGGGGTTGAGCCTCTCGCCGCTCGTGCTCTCGGGGGCCCACGGCTTGTCGGTCGGCTCGCTGGCCGAGGCCCGTGAGGCCGGTGTGAACGCCTTCTTCTGGGAGCCGCGCTACACGCAGCTCACGCGCTTCCTGCGCTCCGGCCGCACCGCACGAGACGGGCTCGTGGTGGTGGCCGGCACGTACCATTCGGGAGCCGCGGCGCTTCGGCGGGACGTGCAGTCCGCGCTGCGTCTGCTGCGCACGGACCGGCTGGACGTCTTCCTGCTGTTCTGGGTGCGCTCGCGCGAGCGGCTGGACGCGGAGAACTTCGAGGCACTCGAGGCCCTGCGCGCCGAGGGCAAGGTCCGCGCCTTTGGCTTCTCCACCCACCACCGGGACATCGCACTGGAGGCCCTGCGCCAGCACCCGTGGCCGGTGGTGATGACACGCCACAGCGCCGCGCATCCAGGCGCGGAGGCGGCCCTCTTCCCCGAGGCCCTCTCGCGCGGGACGGGGATGCTGACCTTCACCTCCACCTGCTATGGGCGCCTCCTGCGGCCCGCGCCGGGAGCGCCCCAGGACACGCTGCTCCCGAGCGCGGTGGACTGCTACCGCTACTCGCTGTCGCAGCCCGGGGTGTCCGCCTGCCTCACCGCGCCGCGCAACCACCGCGAGCTGGCGCAGAACCTGGAGGTGCTCTCCCGGCCGTGGATGGTGCCGGACGTGCTGGCGACGATGCGGGCGCACGGCGAGCGGGTGCGGGCGAGCAACCAGCGCTTCAACACCCTCGTGCGGCAGGCCCCGGGAGGCACGCGCGACACCCTCCTGGCGCTCCTCGACGAGGACGAGCCCGGGCCGGAGGCGGGGGGCTGACAGGTCTCAGTCGACGATCGCCTGGTAGACGAGCTGGCGGAGCTGTGTGCGGATGGGGTAGGTGCTCGACGGGAGGAGCTGGGTCATGAATACGACGGTCAGGTCCTCGGCCGGATCGACCCAGAACGCGGTGCTCGCCATGCCGCCCCAGTGGTACTCGCCCTCGCTCGACAGCGTGCGGTAGGCGACCGGGTCGATGACCACGCCGAAGCCGAGCCCGAATCCGACTCCGTCGAACCGCGTCTCGGCGAACAGCGGCCGACCGAAGGAGGTGAGGTCCGCCCCTCCGGGCAGGTGGTTCCGGGTCATGTACTCGACCGTTCGCGGGGAGAGCAGCCGCGTGCCTTCGAGCTCGCCGCCGTTCAGGAGCATCCAGGTGAAGCGCGTGTAGTCGCGCGTCGTCGACACCAGCCCGCCGCCGCCCGACAGCCAGGACGGAGGCTGCGTGATGCGCTTTCCGGCCGATTCGGCGCGGACCGGCCCGGTGCGCCCGGGAGCCATCGCATACAGCGCGGCGAGGCGATGCTGGCGGTCCTCGGGGCACCAGAACGCGGTGTCCTTCATCCCGAGCGGGCCGAAGATGCGCTCCGCGAAGAAGGTGTCGAGTGACTGTCCGGACACGACCTCGACGAGCCGACCGAGCACATCCGTCGCCACCGAGTAGTTCCACTCCGCACCGGGCTGGAAGGAGAGCGGGAGCTCCGCCCACGCGCGGACGCACGCGGCGAGGTCGAAGCCGTCCGGCGCGCCGAGCTCGAAGCCTCGGAGCCGGTGGAGCTCATCGGTGACGTGCACCCGGAGGAAGCCGTACGTCAACCCCGCGGTGTGCGTGAGCAGGTGCCACACGCGGATGGGTTCGATCGCGGGCACGGTGACGGGTTTGCTCGCCGACCCTCCGACGTAGACGCGCGGCTCCGCGAACTCGGGCAGCCACCGGCTGACGGGATCGGAGAGCTCGAATGCTCCCTCTTCCCACAGCATCATCGCCGCCACCGAGGTGATCGGCTTCGTCATCGAGTAGATGCGCCAGAGGGTGTCCGTCTCGACCTTGCGGCCGGCCTCCTTGTCGGCGAGCCCGTACGACGTCAGGTGCGCGACCTTGCCATGGCGCGAGACCATCACCTGCCAGCCCGCGAGCCGCCCGTCATCAACATACCGGCTGAAATGCGTGTCGATGCGCCGCAGCCGCCGCGCGTCCAGGCCGACCTCACATGGGTCGACGTCGATACCAAAGTCCGCCATGCGTTTCTCCTACCACACCGATGCAGGGCAAGGGCCGCGGATGGCCTTCCCACTCGGCCCCGGGTTGTGGTGAGCTTGTCGACGGTGCTCCTGGGGTCGCGTGCAGCCAGCCTTCCGTCCGCGATGTCACGTCGCGGCTGCTGACGTTACCCATTGAAGAACGATGCAGTACGAGGTCCGCCTGGCGGGCTACCCTGACCTCGTCTGCCTCTGCCGTGCAGGTGGCGGCGGCTCCAGGAGCACCGGTTTCATCCTCGGCCACTCTGGGTACACGGCATGAACCTCGCCAGCCTCCTCCTCGAACTCAAGCCCCTGCTGGCGGACCCGGATGCGAACTACGAGCGCATCACCGAACTGCTGGAGCGTCACCAGGGACTCGCCGAGTACGAGGTGGCGCGCTTCTACGTGAGCCGCTCGTGGCTGGCACCCGTCGAGCGCAGGTTGCGCAGCGTGGACCCTCGCGAGCGGCTCCAGGGCGTGCGGCACCTCCCGCTCCTGTTCTCCGGCGTGATGGCGGCCCGGTGGCTCCGCCAGCGCGTGAAGGACCCGGACTCGCGCGTCGCCCATGCCGCTCGGGCCTCGGTGCGCCGGTTGGGGCTCGCGGACGTGGCGCCACCGGATCGCCGGGCCCGGCCGCCTCGCCATCCCCACAGCAGGTCCGTGGGCGGGTGGAACCCGACCGGCTGGCACTTCGGCCTCTTCCGGAACGAGATTCACGGCTTCTCCAGGAGCCGCGAGGCGCCCGCCGCCCGTCTCGGGCAAGCTGCCCGCGCTGCACACCCGGGCCGATGTGGCGGAGTTGGTGGGCGTGGACGACTCCGAGCTGGACGCGCTGATGCGTCCGGGCACGGCGGCCGGTTCGGGCTACGTGGAGTTCGAGGTGCCCAAGCGCTCGGGCGGGGTGCGCCGCATCTCGGCGCCGCGCCAGAGGCTCAAGGAGGTGCAGCGGGCACTCCTCGACAAGGTGCTCTCGCACATGCCGCCGCACCCGGCCGCGCACGGCTTCATCGAGGGGCGCTCCACGGTGAGCAACGCCGAGCCGCACGTGGGGGCCACGGCGGTGGTGCGGGTGGACCTCGAGGACTTCTTCCCCACGGTGCACTACCGCCGGGTGAAGGGCCTGTTCCTGGCGCACGGCTATGGCGAGGAGGTGGCCGGAGTGCTCGCCGGGCTCGCCACGCACCGTCCGAAGCTGCCGGACGGGACGGTGGTGTGGCCGGGCATGCTGCCGCAGGGAGCGCCCACGTCCCCGGCGATCGCCAACCTCGTCTGCCGGCGCATGGACGCGCGCCTCACCGCGCTGGCCGGGAGGTTCGGCGCCACCTACACGCGCTACGCGGATGACCTGTCCTTCTCCTTCCGCGAGCCCCCCGAGCGCCTGGGCCGCTTCCTGTGGTGGGTCAACGCCATCCTCCAGCAGGAGGGCTTCGCCGAGAACGGCAAGAAGCGGAGGGTGATGCGCCAGGGCTCGCGCCAGCGGGTGACGGGCCTCACGGTGAACCAGAAGGTCTCCATCCCGCGCGAGGAGCGGCGCCGCTTCAAGGCCATCCTCGCCAACTGCCGCAGGCACGGGGTGGCCTCGCAGGCGAGGGGCCGGCCGGACTTCGAGCGCTGGCTGGAGGGCTACGCGGCCTATGTGCGGATGGTGCACCCGGAGCTGGGCGCGCGCTGGCAGCGCGAGGTGAAGGAGCTGCTCGGACGATGAAGCCTGATAGCGCGCTGGTGGCTCGAGTGGCCGCCCACCCGGAGGAACTGGAGGCCCGTCTGGCCTGCGCGGAGGCCTTCCGCGAGGACGATGCTCCACGCGCCGAGCTCATCCGGGCGCAGGTGGCGCTCGCTGGTCGGGGGATGGATCCGGCGCGGCGGCTCTACCTGCGCAAGCGGGTGGATACGCTGCTGCGGGAGCACGGCAAGGCGTGGATGGCCGGACTGAAGGAGCTGGGCGCGTCCGACTTCCACTTCAGCCGCGGCTTCGTCGAGGAGGTGTCCCTCTCCGAGGAGAACCTCGCCGAGCATGGGGCTTCGCTCTTCGCGCTCGAGCCCATCCACCGGCTGAACCTGGAGGTCCGGAAGGGGAAGGGGAAGGAGCTGGCCCGGGCCGTGGCGCAGCCGTGGTTCGAGCAGGTCCGCTGGTTGAAGCTGTCGGGCGGTGGGGTGAACGCGGCTGTCGAGGCGCTGGCCTCGGGCGCGCACGTCGGCCGGCTGGAGGGGTTGGTGCTTTCCTCGGCGGACCTGGAGGGGGTGTCCTCACTGGCCCGGAGCGAGGCCCTGTCGGGCCTGCGCTCGCTCAGCCTGACGGGCAACGAGGAGCTCGGGGACGAGGGCGCCGAGGCGCTCGCGGGGCTCCGGCCCTCCCTGGTGCGGCTCTACCTGACGGCGACGGGGCTCTCCGACGAGGGCGCCGCCGTGCTGGCCCGCGCGAAGCCTCTCCAGTCGTTGGAGCTGCTCGCCCTCAACCGCGATTCCCTCTCCGACGAAGGCGCCGAGGCGCTCGCGGCCAGCAAGGTGCTGACGAACCTGCGGCGCCTGGAGCTGGATCGGAACGAGCTGAGCGAGGACGGCGCGCTGGCCTTCCGCTCGCCAAAGGCGCTACCCGCGCTGCGCCAGCTCTCCCTCCGGGAGATGGGACTCTCCACGCGGGCGTTGGAGCCATTGCGCAAACGGCTCGGCAACGGGCTGAAGCTCTGAGCCGGCCATGGCGCTACCTCACGCGCCTGGAATCCTTTGGGGTGGACAATGCGCGCTGACTCGCCAGGGGCGAGGGGGACGGGGCTGCTGCTTGCCCTGGCCCTCCTGTCCAACGCCTGTGTGTCGCTGAAGCCACCGCCTGGCCCGGGGCGGAGCCTGCGCTACACCCAGATCGTCGCGGAGCGCATGAAGTTGTACAGAGATCCCGATGAACTTCATCCGCTGTGGTGGGAGATGAGCGACGGACGTGCTTGGGAGGGCAACATCAAAGCGCGCCTGTATGAGCGGGTCCGCGAGCGAGGTTACGACTCGCTCACCGCCTTCGCCGAGGCGCGCCCGACCGCGTCGCTGGTGGCGCTGGCCGAGGAGCTTGGTCCGGACGACATCGCCGGAGTGCAGGTGTTCAGTGGACTGCTGGCCGAAGCGGAGCGGAGCAATCAGGTCACGCGGCTAGTGCGCGGCCAGCTCGTGCGCGAACTGTGGGCGTACTCCCCAACGGCTGGCCGGCCGTGCTGGACGACGCAAACCGCCTCAAGGTTGCCGTTGCGCTCGGCACGTGGGTAGCCTTCACCCCAGAAACCCATAAGGAGCGCGCCGACAAGGCCGGCGATGCACTCCTCGCTACGCCCCCGCCGCCCGGTTGGCTCCCGCGCGGTCCCGACGACGAGCTGCTACTCACGCTCCTGCCCGACGAGGAAGTCTGAACGTCACGCCGGTGCTGGCGGGTTGCTCGCCGAGGCGGAGCTCCCTAGCGCCTCCCTCTCCTGGCCAGCACCTCCACTTCCGCGCCTGTCGGGTTGGGTGCGTGACGTAGGACGTAGTACAAACTTCCCTCTCACCTGTCCTCCGAGGTAGTAGGCGGAATCTGACTGGAGAGGACATGTCCACAACGATCACCATCACCATGCACGAGCGAAGGTTCTTCGAGCGCATCTACCAGGTCGTCGAGCAGGTGCCGCGAGGTCAGGTGTCGACCTACGGCGACATCGCGCTCATCGTGGGAGGAGGGTGCGATGCCCGGATCGTGGGCCTCGCGATGGGGGACCTGGGGCCGCGAGCCGCCCAGGTGCCCTGGCAGCGCATCATCAACCGCTCGGGAGGCATCAGCACGCAGGGGTACAACCAGCGGGAGTTGCTGGTGGCCGAGGGCGTCGAGTTCGACCCGAAGGGCAAGGTGCTCATGGACCGCTTCCGCTGGGCCGGACCGGCTCCGGAATGGGCGGCGAAGCACGGCTTCACCCCGCTGCCCGCTCGCGGCACGAGCAAGGAAGAGGAAGACAAGTCCCAGATGAGCCTGTTCTGAGCATCCGGGAGACACTCCCGCGATCCAGGCGGTGGCTCCATGCGTATACTCGCGGCCCCATGGAAGGCCGCCTGGTCCTCAAGAACTGCTCCATCTTCCGCGCGGACGGCCGAGGGCGTCCCGGCATGGCCATCGTCGTCGAGGATGGTCTCATCCGCCGGGTCGCTCCCGATGCCGAGGTGCCCGTGCTCCCCGGGGACTGGGAGGTCTCCTGCCGCGGGCGGCTGGTGACTCCGGGGCTGGTGGACTGCCATGCCCACCTGGTGGGCGATCTGCTGGTGCCTCCCTCCGGCGAGCTCCTGCTGCACGCGCCCCAGGTCCGGTTGGAGCACGAGCGGCGTCTGGCGTCGCACCTCACCGCCACGGATGTGGAGGTGCTCTCCCGCTATGCGATGGCCCGAGCGCTGCGCGCGGGCGTCTCGCTCGTGGTGGAGCACCTGTCGTGCCCGGGAGACGTGGCCGGTGGCCTGGATGCCCAGGCGCGTGCGGCGGAGCTGCTCGGCCTGCGGCTGGTGGCGAGCCATGCCACCGACAGCCTCGACGGGGCCCCGCGGGCCGAAGCCCAGGCCGAGGCCAATGCCGACTTCGTGCGGCGCCGGGGCTCGCACCGGCTCGTGCGTGGCGCGCTTGGCTTCCATGCCTCGTGGACGAGCGGAGACGCCCTGCTGGGGAAGCTCGGCCGGCTGCGCGAGTCCTCCGGTGCGCCCATCGTCTTCCACCTCTACGAGGGGGACCATGACCTGGCCAGCACCTGGCAGCAGAACGGCCAGCGGGTGGTGACGCGGCTGGAGGGCTTCGGGTTGCTCGGGCCGCTCTCGGTGGCCGCGTACGCGCGCTCCGTGGATGACCTCGAGTCCCAGCTCCTGGCTCAGTCTGGCACCTGCGTGGCGCTCGGCCCCGGGTCGGCGCTCCTCGTCGAGCCCAGCGGCCGGGCCCTGGAGACGCTGCTCGGGCGGCAGAACCTGATGGGGCTCGGCAGTGGCGGGCACGGCAACCTCTGGAGCGCGCTGTCCGCCGCCCTCGTCACGGTGGTGGGGGCCGCGCGGGGCTCTCGCCTGGTGGACCCGGACGGGGTGCTGGTGCAGCTCTTCGCGGATGGCCCGGCCGAGCTGTGCTCGCGCCTCTTCGGCGTGCCCTCGGGCGCGGTGGAGGAGGGGCGCCTCGCGGACCTGGTGGTGTTCGACTATGTGCCGGCGCTGGAGGCGGGCAGCGGGCAGGCCCCGCATCTCCTGTCGTATATGGGGCGCTCGCAGGTGGCGTGGAACATCGTGGACGGTCGCGTCACCGTGCGCGAGGGGCAGCTCCTTGGCGTGGACGAGGTGGTGCTGGCACGCGAGGCCGCCCAGGTCCTCTCCGACGTGTGGGCGCGCGCCCGTGTCCCGGAGGCGGAGGAGCTCGAAGACCCGGTGCGCGGCGGATGAGCGCTCACTCGCTCGAGGAGCTCCTTCGTCGGGCCTGGGAGCGGCGCGTGCCCCTGCGGGAGGACCCGCGCAGCACCGCGTACCGGCTCGTCAACGGGGAGGCCGATGGTGTCCCCGACGTGACGGTGGACGTGTTCGAGTACGTCCACGTGGTGAGCCTCTACAGTGACTTCTCCCCGGTGCAGGAGCAGGCGCTGCTCGATGCGGCGGAGGCCGCCTGGGCGCCTCGGAGCCTGTACCTCAAGCGGAGGCCGAAGGAGGCGCGCCACCTGGCCAACGTGGCGAAGGAGCAGCTCGCTCCCGAGGTGGCCGCGCGCGGCGAGTCGGTGGAGTCGCTGGTGGCGCTGGAGAATGGGCTGCGCTTCCTGATCCGCCCCGGGCAGGGCCTCTCGGTGGGCCTCTACCTGGACATGCGCGACACGCGGGCGTGGCTGGCCGGGGAGGTGCGAGGCCTCACGGTGCTCAACCTCTTCTCGTACACCTGTGGCTTCGGCGTGGCGGCCACGGCGGGCGGGGCCAGGCGCGTCCTCAACATCGACGCGAGCCGCCGCGTGCTGGACTGGGGCGAGGAGAACGCCCGCCTCAATGGCCAGCCGGTGGACCGGTACGACTACGTGGCGGGGGATGTCTTCGAGTGGCTCGGCCGTCTGGCGAAGAAGGGAGAGACCTTCGACGTCGTGGTGGCGGACCCTCCGTCCTTCGCGACCACGCGCACCAGCCGCTTCTCCGCCGCGAGGGACTACGCCAACCTGGCCGAGGCCGCCGCCCGGGTGGTGGTGCCTGGGGGACGACTGGTCGCGTGCTGCAACCTCGCCACGCTGGCGTCCCGGCGCTTCGAGGCGATGGTGACGGAGGGCGTGTCCCGAGCGGGTCGGAAGGGGAGGGGCTCGCTGAGCCTGGGCCCCTCGCCGGTGGACTTCCCGGCCACGCCCGAGCACCCGGCTGCCCTCAAGGTGCGGGTGCTCGAGCTTCCTTGATGCTGCTCACAACCGGGCGGGGCCGGTATTGCCAGCGGCCGTGATGCCTGTTACTCAACTAATCAACGAAGTAATTGAGTGACACATGGGCAGCCGCCAATTCAAGAACGCGCTGTACGAGCAGTTTGGCCGCATCGGGAAGGCGCTGGGCAGTCCTCACCGGCTGGAGCTGGTCGAGCTGCTCGCGCAGGGCGAGCGCACGGTGGAGGCGCTAGCTCGCGAGTGCGAACTGACGCTGGCCAACGCCTCACGCCACCTTCAGGTTCTGCGTGAGGCCCACCTGGTGGAGGCTCGCAAGGAGGGGCTGTACGTCTTCTACCGGCTCTCCTCCCCGGAAGTGTCCGCGGTGGTTCGGGGCATTCGGCAGCTCGCGGAAGCCCACCTCGCGGAGGTGGACCGATTGGTGGCCACCTACCTCAAGGACAGGGACAGTCTGGAAGCGGTGGCGCGCGAGGAGCTGCTGGCCCGCTTACGCGAGGGGCGTGTGACCGTGCTCGACGTGCGTCCCGCCGAGGAGTACCGCCAGGGTCATATCGCCGGTGCCCTCTCCCTGCCCGTGGCCGAGCTGGAGGAGCGCCTGAAGGAGGTGCCTCGTGCCCACGAGGTGGTGGCCTACTGCCGCGGTCCCTACTGCGTCTACGCCGACGAGGCGGTGCGGCTGCTAAGGGCTCGCGGCCGCAAGGCACGCCGGCTCACCGACGGTTTCCCCGAGTGGCAGGCGGCGGGCCTGCCCACCGCGGTCGGTCCTGCCCGCCAGGAGGAGCGCTCGTGAGTGCCACGGCAACCGCGGAGGGCGTCCAGGGGCCGGAGGTGCGCCTTGGCATCAGGGAGAACCTGGGCCAGTTCTCCCTTCTGGTTCTCGTCAATGCCTTCGTGGGGGCGATGGTGGGGTTGGAGCGCAGCATCCTGCCCGTCCTCGCCGAGGAGGGCTTTGGTCTGGTGGCACACTCGGCCATCCTCTCCTTTATCGTCGTCTTCGGTCTCACCAAGGCGGCGACGAACTACTTCGCCGGGCGTCTGTCGGAGCGCCTGGGGCGCAAGGGCGTGCTGGTCGCCGGCTGGCTGTTCGCGCTGCCCGTGCCCCTGCTGCTCTTGTGGGCACCCTCCTGGGGGTGGGTCCTCGTGGCCAACGCCTTCCTCGGCATCAGCCAGGGGCTCACCTGGTCCACCACCGTCATCATGAAGATAGATCTCGCCGGGCCCCGGCGGCGGGGGTTTGCCATGGGGCTCAACGAGGCGGCGGGCTATTTCGCCGTGGCGCTCAGCGCATGGGCCACGGGGGCCATCGCGGAGCGCTGGGGTCTACGGCCCTATCCGTTCCTGCTGGGCGTGGCCTTCGCCGTGCTGGGCTTGCTGCTCTCCGCCTTCACCGTCCGGGAGACGCGGGCTCATGCGGAGGCGGAGGGGCGGCTCGGACCGTCGCCGGCGGGCGAAGCTCCCTCGGCACGCGAGGTGTTTCTGCGGACGAGCTTCACGGACAGGAATCTGTCCTCCGTCACGCAGGCGGGCCTGGTGAACAACCTCAATGACGGCATGGCCTGGGGCCTCTTCCCACTCCTGTACGCGGCGCACGGCCTGTCGCTCTCCGAGGTGGGACTGCTCGCCGGCTTGTACCCGGCGGTGTGGGGCTTGGGGCAGCTCCTCACCGGGACCCTGTCGGACCGCTGGGGGCGCAAGGGGCTCATCGTCTGGGGGATGTGGACGCAAGGGGCAGGGCTCGTCCTCATGGCGATGGGCAGCGGCATGTCCGTCTTCGCGCTGGCCGCCGTCCTCCTGGGGGTGGGCACCGCCATGGTGTACCCCACGCTGCTGGCGGCCATCGGAGATGTCGCCCACCCCTCCTGGCGCTCCTCCGCCGTGGGGGCATACCGGCTCTGGCGTGACCTCGGCTATGCCGTGGGGGCGCTGTTGGCTGGGGCCACCGCGGACGCGCTGGGGCTCACCTGGGCCGTGTGGCTGGTGGCGCTCCTCACCATCGCCTCGGGTGGCCTCGCGGCCCTGCGGATGCGCGAGACGCACGCTTGAGCAGGGCAGCGCGAGCCTGCCCTGCTTTTTGAATCACTGGCCACTGTGTGCCTGGGCCTCGGATGTCGAGGCCCTGGTGACGGAGGAGGGCCCGAGCGGGGCGGAGGGGGAGGGGCGGGCAGAGCCTGGGCCCCTCACCGGTGGACTTCCCGGCCACGCCCGAGCACCCGGCCGCCCTCAAGGTGCGGGTGCTCGAACGAGCAACAAGGCCACGTGTCCTCGGCCTCGACCATCTTCCACCGGCCGGCTTCGCGCTCCAGCTTCACGGTGAGCCCGTCGGCGCCGAGATTGCCGTAGACAATGGAGGTGTAGGCTTCGAACGCGGTCGGGCGATTTGAATCGGATGCTGTCGACATTGAGGAATATCGCGCTGGCGGGAGCGACCTGAGCCCCGGTGCGCCGTCCGTTCGAGAGCACCTCGGGCATGCTGGTCGTGGGCACCACCTTTCCGCCCTTCCACTTGCACGACTCCGGACCCGCGACCAGGAACGGGTCGTTCTCGAAGCGCGCCAGGATCCGATCGCTGGGGACTCCCTCGGGGAGGATCACGCAATAGAGCGTCGGTTCTTTGTCCTCTCTTCCGAAATGCTCGAGGGTCCCGCGGACGGCAGCGGCGTACAGCTCTTCATCGAGCACCGCCTGCTCCGTCCTCTCGGGGTGGGCACGGACGTCATGCGCACAGGCGGAAACGAAGAATAGGGCCGCGATTCCACACCACGCCCGGTGGACTGCCATCATGTGCATCTCCTCTTGTCACGGTTCTCCCGACTTGAGAATCAACCGGAGAGGCCCACTCTACTGCTGCGCGGCGATGACCGCGCCGAGCCGGCGCATGCCCTCTTCGATCAGCTCGGGCGGGCGGTTGGAGTAGTTCAGGCGCATGAACTCGCTGCGCGGCTCGGAGGCGAAGAAGGGGGCGCCGGGCACGAAGGCCACCTGCTTGTCGAGCGCCAGCGGGAAGAGGGTCGTCCGCGCTCATGCCGCGCGGGCAGCTCCACCCAGAGGAACATGCCGCCGTCCGGCTGCGTCCACCGCGTGCCCGCGGGCATGTGCCGCTCCAGCGAGCCGAGCATCGCCTGGCACCGCTCCCCGTAGACGACGCGCAGTCCGTCCAGGTGGCCGTCGTAGTCGAACCGGGACAGCAGCCGCGCCGTGGCCCGCTGCGCGAGCGTGGCCGGTGTGCAGGTCCGCCGCCTGCTTGGCGACCGTGAGGGCGCGGATGATCTGCCGCGGGCCCACCGCCCAGCCGATGCGCAGCCCGGGCGCCAGCGTCTTCGAGAAGGTGCCGAGGTTGACGACCACGCCCTCGTCGTCGAGCGAGGCCAGCGAGGGCAGGTGCTCGCCCCGGAAGCGCAGCTCGCCGTACGGGTCGTCCTCGAGGATGGGCATGCGGTGCCGCTGGGCGAAGCGCACCAGTGCGTGCCGGCGCTCCAGCGACAGCGTGGTGCCCTTCGGGTTCTGGAAGTTGGGCACCAGGTAGATGAGCTTGGGCGTGCGCTCGGCGACCATGCGCCTCCAGCTCGTCCACGCGCATGCCGTCGTCGTCGCTGCCCACCACGGCGAAGGACGCCTCGTACCCGCTGAAGGTCTGCAGCGCGGCGAGGTAGCTGGGGTTCTCCACCAGCACCAGGTCGCCGGGGTCGAGCAGCACCTTGCGCCACCAGGTCGATGCCCTGCTGCGAGCCGTTGGTGATGAGCACCTGGTCCGTCGCCACGCGCAGATGCCGCGCTCGCGCCAGGTGCGCGCTGATCCACTCGCGCAGCGGCCCGTAGCCCTCGGTGGTGCTGTACTGCAGCGCGGCGCGGCCCTCGTTCCGCGAAGCACCTCGGCGTGCGCCTGGGCGATGGCCTCCACCGGGAAGAGCTCGGGCGCGGGCAGCCCGCCGGCGAAGGAGAGCACGTCGGGCCGCTCGGCCACCTTGAGGATCTCGCGCACCGCGGACGCCGTCATGCCGCGACATGCGCTGCGCCAGGCGGAACGGAGGGGGCGCGGGAATGCTGACGGCCGCGGTCATGGTCAGTCTCCTTCGGCACTTCGGGCGAGACGTACGTCTCTTCCTTGATGGAGGAGAGCACGATGGTGGTGTGGGTGCGGGTGACGCCGGGGATGGTCCGCAGCGTCTCCACGAGCAGCGTGTCGAGCGTGCTGCGTGTTCGACGTCCTCACCTTGAGCAGGTACGAGTCCTGGCCGGCGACGCGGTGGCACTCGAGCACCTCGGGCATCGCGAGCACCTTCCGGGCGAAGCCGTCGAAGTACTTCGGGTGCTCGATGCTCACGCCGATGAAGGCGGTGATGTCCTTGCCCAGCTTCGCCGCGTCCACGCGCGCCGTGTAGCCGGTGATGACGCCCTGTGCTCCTCGAGCTTGCGGATGCGCTCGGCCACCGCCGGCTGGGACAGCCCCACCGTGCGGGAGATCTCCAGCTGCGTGGCGCGGCCGTCGCGCTGCAGCAGATCGACAATGCGGGAGTCGAGCTCATCCATGGAAATCGAGAGACCTTATTTTTATAAGCTCCGAGGACCTGACGCGGATAAGTTATATGTCCCTCGGAAGCGGTGCAAGAGGGCTCGCGCGGGGGAGGGGAGGCGTGCGTCCTGTAACTCCCTTGGCCGCCGGGGCCCCCGGGGCGCTATCCTGCCGCTCCCGATGTCCCAAGCAGCCCCCCGCGCACCCGTGCCGTTCGGCCAGTACACGCTCATCGATCGCCTCGCCGTGGGCGGAATGGCGGAGGTGTTCCTCGCCCATCAGTCCGGCCCGGACGGCTTCGAGAAGCCCGTCGTCATCAAGCGCATCCGGCCGCATCTGTCCCAGCAGTCCGCCTTCGTGCGCATGTTCCTCAACGAGGCGCGGCTGGCCGCCCAGCTCAACCACCCCAACATCGTGCAGATCCACGACCTGGGGAAGGTGGGCGACAGCTACTTCATCGGTATGGAGTACCTCTTCGGTCGGGACATGCGACGGGTCGTCCCCAAGGCCGAGTCGCTGGGGATTCCCTTCCCCATGGTGTACGCGCTGAAGATCGCCTCGTCCGTGTGCGAGGGCCTCCACTACGCGCACCAGAAGGTGGACCTGTACGGCGCCCCGCTGAACATCGTCCACCGGGACGTGACGCCGGAGAACATCTTCGTGTGCTTCGACGGCACGGTGAAGGTGCTGGACTTCGGCATCGCCAAGGCCGCCAACCGGGCGGAGCACACGCGCGCCGGCGAGCTGCGCGGCAAGCTCAGCTACCTCAGTCCCGAGCAGTGTCTGGGCAAGCCGTTGGATCACCGCAGCGACGTCTTCTCCCTGGGCGTCGTCCTCTACGAGTGGCTCACCGGCTTCAAGCTCTTCACGGGCGAGTCCGACGTGGCCGTCATGCGCGGCATCGTCGAGGGCAAGGTGTATGCGCCCTCGTACTTCCGCGCGGACATCCCCGAGTCCGTGGAAGCCATCCTCATGAAGGCCCTGGAGCGCGACCGCGACAAGCGCTACCCCACGGCCTGGCACTTCCAGCAGGACCTCGACCGTTTCCTCAACGCGTACGAGTTCACCCCCACCAGCCTCCACCTCTCCAACTTCCTCAAGCAGCTCTTCCTCGACGAATTGGAGGAGGAGCACCTGCGGCTCCGTCCCACGCCGGCCGTGCTCATGCCCACGCCGCCCCTCGGTGGGGCGATGCTGGAGATGGAGGAGTCGGCCCCGCCCGTCGAGGAGCCCTCCTCCGAGCGCACCCTCCCGGTGCCCCTCACCGCCTCGCAGCACGAGGCCCTGGAGGCGCTCGCCCGCAAGCATGGTGTCCCCATGGGGCGCATGGTGGGGGACATCCTCGCGGCCTGGCTCAAGTACCGCTGACATGCCTCGACTGAAGCTGACAATCGAGTACGACGGCACCCACTACGTCGGGTGGCAGGTGCAGCCCAACGGCATCTCCATCCAGGCCCGAGTGGTGCAGGCATTGGAGCAGTTGCTCGGTGAGAGGGTCTCCGTGGAGGTGGCCGGCCGCACGGACTCTGGCGTCCACGCCACCGGGCAGGTGGTGTGCTTCGACACGGAGCGCACGTTGCCGCTCAAGGCGTACTGGAGGGGGCTCAACGGCTTCCTGCCGGAGGACATCGCCGTCGTCCACGCCGAGGAGGTGCCTCCCGAGTTCGACCCGCGCCGCTGGTCCCACGGCAAGCGCTACCGCTACCGGGTGAGCAACAAGCCCTCGCGCTCGCCTCTGCGCCGCTTCACCCACTGGCAGGTGTTCGCCCCCCTCCAGGTGGAGGCGATGCAACGCGCCGCCACGCACCTGTTGGGCCGGCACGACTTCTCCGCCTTCCGGGCCGCGGACTGCCAGGCCGCCCACGCCCTGCGCGAGGTGCGCCGGGTGGACGTCCAGGGCACCTCCGGGGACGAGGTGTCCTTCACCGTCGAGGGCACCGCCTTCCTCAAGCACATGGTGCGCAACCTCGTGGGCACCCTGGTGGAGGTGGGCAAGGGGCGCCGTCCCGAGGCCTGGGTGGCCGAGGTGCTCGCCTCCCGAGACCGCAAGCGCGCCGGTCCCACCGCGCCGCCCCAGGGGCTCGTCCTGGAGGAGGTCTTCTATGGAGACGGCCCGCCTCCTCGTGCCCCGGGCGGCACGGCGGACGTGGACGACGAGGAGTGAGGACTCTCGCTGCGTGCCGCGCCCTCGCTTGCGCTAGGCTGTGGACCCCGTGAGCTCCGCCAAGGCCATCCTCGATCCGCTGCGCGTCCGCATCCGCCGTCTCCAGTTCACCGTGGGGATTGGCTTCCTGGCGTTGGTGCTGGGCTCCGTGGTGAGCGTGGCCCTCACCCTGCGCCTCATGGAGCGGCTCCAGGCGCTGCCCTTCGCCTTCCTCCGCGTCGGCATCGGCCTGGCGCTCGCGAAGCTGTGGGTGCTCGCCGTGCTGCCCATGCTGTGCTACGGCGCCGCCCGCATCCTCGAGCTGCGCCCATGGCCCACCGCGCTCGGGGCCGCCTTCACCGGCCAGTGCTTCCTCCTCGCGCTCGACTTCGTGCGCGGAGGCGTCGACGGCTGGGTGGAGCGGGGCTGGCTCCTCACGCTGTTGGACTGGGCGGTGTTCGCCGCCGGCGTGGTGCTCACCCAGCGGGCCATCGTGCGCGGACGGGCCGACGCGGGGACGCAGGCGGATCAGGCCCAGCAGCAGGCCGCCGCGAAGAAGGACGAGTACGCCGAGTTCCTCCAGGCCGCCGAGCGCGCGGGCGAGAAGATTGCCCAGCGCGAGGCCGGCACCCTCGAGGGGCAGGGCGCCCCGGTGCAGTCCCTGCCCGCTCCGGAGCAGGCCCCGGCTCCGGCCGAGCCCGTCGCGGAGTCCGCCGAGCAGAAGCCCCAGGACGAGCCGAAGGCTCCCGCCGCCTGAGGCGTCCCGGGGCGGCTCAGCCGTGGACCACGCGCTTGACGCCCCGGCGCAGCAGCAGGTCGGGCAGCTTGAAGCGGTGGTCACCCCGCAGCACCAGCCGCTCTCCGTCCACCGAGCCCGTGCAGGCGAGGCCCCGCTGGAGCGCGTGGAGCCACGCCTCCAGCTCCGTCGTGGGCAGGCCCAGGCCCTCCACCACCGTCACCTCCTCGCCGCCGCGTCCGGCCTCGAGCCGCACCATGGCGCGCTCGGGTCCCTGGGGCGGCGGCGTGTCCGGGAAGTCCTCCTTGCGCACCTGGGGCTTCGTGGAGGGCAGCGTGTCGCGCAGTCCCTGGAGTCGGGCGAACGGGTTGTGGTTGAGGGTGTCCTTGTCCTTCGGCTTCGTCATGGGTCGCCTCGAGGCCCCGCAGCCTACCCGGCGAGCGGGCACCGTGCGCCTGTCCTCCCGCCTGCTCCCGGGGCGGGATTGACAGGTCATCCGTTAAAACGGATATTGCGTTCGTCCGCTTCGACGGACATGCTTCCGCCATCGGAGAAACCATCCGCCATGAGCCAGGTCGCCGAAATCATCAACCTCGACGAGTTCCGGAAGCGACGTGAGCCCAGGCCTTCGTCTACCCGGTCGCCCGCCCCCATGACTCTCTGGACGCCGGTATGGGTGTGGGTCATGGTCTGGCCTACGTGAAATCGGTTCGGGAAAACACCCCTCCGCAGAAGCCGGAGGCAGAGACTCCCTCGGCCCCCAAGGGTCGAGGACGGAAGCGGGAGCCGGCTGGTAAGGCGGCTGCTCCCCAGCAGGCCCCTGCCGTGCCCCCCAGCTCCGAGGAGGAGTGGACCTACGAGGTCGCGCACGGGGAGTCCTCGGCTGACCTGGCGCCCATCGTCGGTCGCAACCTCCGCCGCCTGCGCACCCATCGTGGCCTCTCCCTGGAGCGGCTCGCCAAGGCGTCCGGGGTGAGCCGGGCCATGCTGGGGCAGATCGAGCTCGGGCAGAGCGCCCCCACCATCAACGTCATCTGGAAGATCGCCCGGTCGCTGGGCATCCCGTTCTCGGCGTTGATCAGCACTACCGCCCAGAGCGGCACGCGGTTGATGCGCGCCACGCAGGCGAAGGTGCTCGCCTCGCACGACGGCAGCTTCACGTCGCGCGCGCTCTTCCCGTTCGACGAGCCCAGGCGCGTCGAGTTCTATGAGCTGCACCTGGCCGCGCGCGCGGTGGAGCGCGCGGAGCCGCACCCGCCGGGGACGATGGAGAACCTCGTGGTGACGGTGGGGCAGGTGGAGATCGACCGAGGGGACGAGCGTCACGTGCTGGCCGCGGGAGACTCCATCCTGTTCGAGGCGGACGTGGCGCACGTCTACCGCAACGTGGGCAACGTGGACGCGGTGATGTTCCTGGTGATGACGTACGCGGAGACGGTCGGCTAGGGCCCTCCCGCGCGTCCCCTGGAAACACGGAGAGCCGGCGAGCCCCTCGGGCGCTCTCGCCGGCTCTCGCGTTTCAGGCCCTCACGGGCCGGGTGCTACTTCGCCGTGCACATCATCATCGGCATGCCGTTGCACATCATCATCACCGGCATCCCCATGGACATCATGGAGTTCATGGCGTCGCAGCAGTCCTTCATCATCTCCATCTGGTTCTGATCCATGGGCATCATCCGGCACACCATGCCGTCCTTGCCCATCTCACAGGTCATCCGGGCCATCATCGGCATGCGCATCATCATGGGCATCATCATCGGCATGCCGCCCATCATCGGGTTCATGCCCATCATGCCGCCCATCATCGGGTTCATGCCCATCATCGGCATCTGATTCATGGGCATCATGCCGCCCATCATCGGGTTCATGCCCATCATCGGCATCATGCCGCCCATCATCGGGTTCATCATTCCGGGCTGCATGGGCATGCTCATCTGGGTGGCGGGGGTCATGGTTCTCTCCTCGTGGGTCCGCATGGACTGTGACTCGGGGTGTTACCGCGGGGCGCGAAGGTAGAGAGGCGAGGACCCCTGGAAAACGCGAGAGGGTGTTTTCCTCCAGTGAAACGGAGGGTTCGCTCCGGCGGGCGGAGGCTCCTGTCCGGCAGTGTGCAGCGCCCGGGGGCAGATGTGCACTTCTGAGCGGGAACCGCCGAGGAGCGCCTCCCGGATTTGGGCTAGAACTCCACCCATGAGCGCAGATCCGCGACAGGAGGGGCCGGGCACCTTCCCACCCACGCGCTGGACCCTCATCCGCTCGGCCCAGGCTTCTCCGGAGGCTCGCCGCGCGGCGATTGAGTCGCTGCTGCGCACCTACTGGCGTCCCCTCTACGTCTTCATGCGCCGCCAGGGGCTGGAGGAGGAGGCCGCGCGCGACGCGGTGCAGGACCTGCTCGTGCGGCTGCTGGAGCACGACTTCCTCGACCGGTTGAGCCCCGAGAAGGGTCGGCTGCGCGGCTACCTGCTGACGGCCGCGCGCAACCACCTCATCCACCGGCACGAGCGTGAGAGCGCGGCGCGGCGCGGGGGCGGTATCGCTCCGATGCCGCTGGACTTCGCCCTGGCGGAGCGGCTCGCGGCCGACGACGCGCAGGGCCCGGACGAGGCCTTCGAGCGGGAGTGGGCCGCGAGTGTCATGGAGCGCGCCCTGGAGCGGCTGAAGGCCGAGTTCGACAGCGGCGCGCGCAGGGGCCCCTTCGCCCTGGTGCTCCAGTTCTTCCGCCCCGGCGAGCCGCCGAGCTACCGGGACGCCGCGGCGGAGCACGGCATGTCGTTGCCGCAGCTCAAGACGTTCCTCCACCGCGCGCGGGTGCGCTACCGCGAGTTGGTGCGCGAGGAGGTGGCGGACACGGTGGGCGGGCCCGAGGAGGCGGAGGCCGAGCTGGCCGAGCTGCTCCGGGTGTTGAAGCGATGAGTGGCCGCTGCCCCCGCTGTGGGACTCCGGTGGACGCCGAGCGCCTGGCGGTGTGTCCCGGCTGTCTCCTGGGCGAGGACATGGACGACCCGGGGCGCATCGGCGCCCTGGAGTTGGAGGAGGAGATCGGCCGGGGTGGCATGGGCCGCGTCTTCCGCGCGCGCCACGTGCGGCTGGACCGTGCGGTGGCGGTGAAGTTCCTCGCCGGAGAGGCCGCCTCCAGTCCCGAGGCCCAGGCCCGCTTCGCCCGGGAGGCTCGGGCGCTGGCGCTGCTGGACCACCCGAACATCGTCCGGGTTCACGACTTCGGGGACGAGGAGGGCGAGCGCTTCCTGGTGATGGAGCTGGTGGAGGGCCGCTCCCTCGCGGAGCTGCTGCCGCTGCCCCCGACCGAGGCCGTGCGCATGGCCCTCCAGGTGTGCGACGCGCTGGCCTACGCGCATGCGCGCGGGGTGGTGCACCGGGACATCAAGCCCGCCAACATCCTCGTGGACGGCGCGGGCCGGGTGAAGGTGACGGACTTCGGGATTGCCCGCATCGTGCGGCAGGAGGGGCCTCGCGACACCCTCACCGCCGCGCACACCGTGGTGGGCACCCCCGAGTACATGGCTCCCGAGGCGCTCGTCGGCGCCCCGCCCGACCCGCGGATGGACGTGTACGCGGTGGGCGTGCTGCTGCATGAGAATGGTGACGGGCCGACCTCCGGTGGCGGGCTCGCCCTCGCTGACGGGGGCGCTCGGGGCGGTGGTGCGGCGGGCCGTGATGCTCGAGCCCTCCCGGCGCTACGCCAGCGCGCAGGCGCTCGGCCTGGACCTGCGACGGCTCGCGGATGGAGCGGCGGAGGCGTCCCTTCCTCCGGACGAGGCCATCTGGATGCGCGCGGTGGCGGTGCTGCAGGCGGTGGCCTGTGCCCTGGTGCTGTGGGCGCTCGTCGTGTCGGTGACGCCGCGGGTGCTGGCGTCGAGCGAGTTGGATCCGCTCACCATGCAGCCCGCGGCCCAGCTCGCCGATGGCCGGTGGGTGACGCGGGCGCGCTTCGAGACGGGCCCCATCCTCGGCGCGGTGGCGGGGCTCGCGGTGGCGCTCGCGGCGTACGGCCTGCTGCGGAGGCACTGGCGCCACGAGGGGCTGGACGCGCCGGCTCCCGAGGTGCCGTTGCGCGAGGCCCGCACCTTCCTGGGCGTGACGGTGGCGTGCTCGGGCCTGTTCGCACTGAGCGGCGTGCTGGAGGGGCTGGTGGGCATCTCCATGCCTCCCTTCATGCCGCTGGTGGGGGGCCTGCTCGAGCTGTCCGCGCTCTACCTCCTGTGCGTCTCCACCCTGGAGGCCTGGCGGCGCCAGCGGCCGCTCTCCCGCGAGCCGGTGATGTGGGCCGGGCTCGTCCTGATGCTGACACCGCCGGTGCTCGAGTTCGGCATGTACCTGTGGCGCTGGCGGCCCTGAAATGTCGTGACCCCAAGGTCGGTCCACCACCCGTACCACTTCGTTAACGATCGTTTGCGCCCTGGTAGCATGACGGGCGCACATGGCGAGCGAGAGCATCGACTTCCGAGAGGAGTGGGGACGCCACGAGACAGTGCTCGGGCGGGAGGATGTCCTGGGCGTGCTGGACGAGCGTGCTGCTGACCGAGTGGCTGAATCGACGCGAGGCCGCAGGATGACCGCTGCCGCCACACCACTTCCTGCGGCGAGGCCATCGTGCCGCCTCCATTCAGGCCACCGGGACTTGAGAGGCACGATGCTCCTGCCATCGTTCGACACGGGGACGCAGCGGTGGCGGTCCCTGGCCAGTGTGCTGACGACAGGGGTGGCTCTGGTGCTGCTGTCCGGGTGCGTGCCGAGGGCCGCTGATGCCTCCCCCAGGGGGCTCATCGGCCAATGCCCACTGGTCCCTCACCCCGCCTGAGCGCCTGGACACGCCCGCAGAGGAACGCGTACCGCCCGAGTAGACTGGGATGGTCGCACGGCGGAGAACGAGGGGGCCCGCACGCTCGCCCGCCGCCCGACGTCCAACCCTGCCGAGGTGGACCCGCTGGATGATTGGGGAGCGGAGAGACTCGGCTGGCCGGATGGGGTGGGTGACGGTCGCCCCTACGCCGTATCCATGAGCTTGGACTGGTTTCAGGGCTTTCTCGTGGAGGCTGGGGTGCCCACGAGCGCACTCCCCGAGGACGACGCACGCTCTCCCCCACGCAGGCAATGGAGCTGCTGCCGCACCTGCTGGCCACGCCGGTGACGCTGGGCAACTTTGGCCCGCGGCGCATGGCGGCGCACCTGCTGCTGGAGGTGGCCACGGGCGGCGTCCCGGTGTCGCGCGACGAGCTGCACGCGCGCATGCGCCGCTTCGCCCGGCTGCTGGTGGTGCGCCCGGATGGCTACCTGGTGAAGCCCGCCACGGGTGTGGCCGTGCAGAAGGCGGGCGAGGTGGTGCTGGCGCAGGACGGCACCCTGCGCGTCGACCGCTTCGAGGTGGGCCCCTTCTACGCCATCGACGGCGGGTACCTTTTCCCGGTGGACAACACCCTGCGGGTGCCGCACGGGTCGCTCCCGGTGGGCCTCTACGCGCCAGACAACGGGGTGTTGCTGCCAGTGGCGGAGGGGGCCGTGCTGGCCGTGGTGGACACGGTGGAGGGCCTCTACCGGCTCGTCTTCCACCCGGGAGAGACGCTGGAGGGCCTGACGCAGCTGCCGGGAGTGGTGCGAGCGCTGTACGAGAATGCGCCCCAGCACTGGGAGGAGTTTCGCCACAAGCCCCATGCGGAGAGGGTGCGCACCATGTCACGCCTCGCCACTGGAGTGGTGCTGCTGGTGGGCACCTCGGGTGCGGGCGCCGCGAAGGCGGCCTCCTGGGGCGGAAGGCTGGGCAATGTCTCCATTCCCCTTCTCTCCCTCTCGGGCGACGGCCTGATGGCGGTGCGGTTGGTGGCCGTGCCCGTGGGTGGCGTCGTCAGCGCCGCGGCTCCCGCCCTCAGTGCCACCTATGTGCTGCACATGGCCAACACCGGAGCACGGGGGGCGGGCGGTAACGGGAGTGCCAACTCCCTCCCCCATTCCGGGGGGAGCCCACGTTCCTCGCCGGGCAGATACCGGCTGCAATTCATCGAGCCGTGGCGCAAGCCTCAGCTCACCTCCGACGGCAGGATCATCCCGTACAAGAATACGAGGAACCCACCCGAACCCATCGTGAATCTGGGGCGCAATCGTTCCGGGCAGAGGATCTCGGATGGAAAGACCACCATCGGGTTCGACAAGGATGGCTTTCCTGAGTTCGACACGAGCTTTGAAACCCTCTTGGATGACGTGCACATCGGAAGCAGGGATCGCCTCGCGCACTACAAGGCGGCCAACCAGAAGCTGTTCAAATCCATTCGTGAAGACCCCTCGCTGGGGCGCGCGCTCGGACTGAGCCCGGAAGCCATCGACAAACTGCCAACCTCCACGAAGCCGCCCACTGGCTATTCATGGCATCACCACCAGGATGTCGGCAGGATGCAGCTCATCACGACAAGAGCCCACCAGCTCGCCGCTCCTCACACAGGAGGAATGGCTATCTGGGGAGGAGGCACGTAGCCATGGCCGTGTGCTGGGAGCCCTATGTCTGGGATGCATCTCATCCTGCGGACCCCGCATGAGCTTGAGCTCCTTGAGCGGCAGTGGGGAGTGAGGCTTCCCTCCGACTACAGGCGTCTCGTCGTGGCGCACCAGGGCATGAGTCCCGAGCCCTCTGCTTTCAATGTCGGCTCGGGCAGGGACGTCTTTTGTGTCCTGTTGACGGTCAGCATCGACGAAGAGCGGGACGAATACTCCCTCCGCCGTGTATACGGCATCCTCGAGCCTCACGTCCCCGCGGGCATCTTCCCCTTCGCGCTCACCTCGGGGGGCGAGTTCCTCTGTTTTGATTACCGCGCCTCTCCTGAACACGCGGCAGTCGTTCTCGTCTCCGTGGGAATGCTCGTTCACCCCGTCGCTGGCAGCTTTAGCGACTTCATGGCCAGTCTGTACGAGGCCTGAGCCGAGAGGCTTCTCCGGCAGTGGCGCGCTTCCGCCGCTTTCTTCTTCAGGTGCTGCAAGGTGATGAGGAGAAATGCGTGATGAAAGACATTCCCCTGCCCGGCCTCGAGCGGTTGCTGTTGGCCTGCGAGAAGTACCCCGTCCGAGCCGAGGAATGCGAAATCCCTGGGAGGGGGCGCCGACCGCGGGCTCGCTGGTGCTGGGCCGGCCTCTCGACCCGATGCTGGCCGCTTTCTATTCACGGCTGGGCGGGCTTCTGCTCTATCTTAATCTCTATGTGGCGCCCTGTGATGGGCAGGTGAATGGCATTCTCAGGGCAAACGAGCAAGAGTCTGACTGGCCCGAGCCGTTCCGCTCCCTCCTCATCTTCGGGGGCGAGGAGGCGTCGGCCTATCGCCATGCCACGGTGCCGAGCCTGGCTGATGCACAGGGCTTCCAACCGGTCGTCAAAGTCGACCCCTATGAGGACTTCTACGCACTTCCCATTGCCTCCAACGTGGACCGCTTCTTCGACACCTACGCCCGCTACCTGGAGTTCATCTACGAGATGCCCGATTTCAGTGGGGATCGCGGTACATGGCCCGTCTTTCCCTGGGAGGTACCGGAGATCATCGCCACGGATCGGACGCTGATGGGCATGATCGTGGAAGGTCGCTTCGACTTCCTGATGTTCCAGGAGGGCGTCGAGGCTCGGAGGGTCAACGAGGAAGTCCGGGCGTGGATCGCGAAGCTCCGGGCCGCCAGCACGTAACGGATACCCTGCCCACGTCCGAGCCGTGAATGTGCGGGCGCCCCGCAACCGCGAATTTTCCTTCCGGTATTTCTCCGCAGAAGGGGAGGGCGGCGTCACCACCGAGGGCACTGGAGCCCCGGGCGACCGCGCTCCCCGAGGGAGAATGTGTCATGGATCCGACGACCCCGGTGTACCCCGAGTCGAGCAGCTTCATGGTGGCCGCGTACCTGCTCTACCTGCTCGTGAGCATCGGGCTGACGGTGTGGGTGGCCAGGACGCTGCAACGCAATGGGGCGCACTTCCTCCACGATGCGTTCCTGGGCAAGGAGCGCTTGGCGGAGTCGGTGAACCATCTGCTGGTGGTGGGCTTCTACCTGATGAACATCGGGTACGTGGCCCTGTCGCTGAAGGAGCATCGCACCATCTGGTCGGTGCAGGAGGTCATCGAGCTGGTCTGCACCAAGGTGGGCTGGGTGATGGTGGTGCTGGGTGGCATGCACTTCTTCAACCTCTACGTCTTCAACCGCATCCGCCGCACGGGCCAGCTCCGCAATCAGCCGCCGCCGGTGCTGCCGCGCGAGTTCACCCGGGTGTCGCCGTCGGCCCCGGTGGCCGAGGGACTGAGGTGAGCCATGCGTGCCCTCAGCGTGCTGTATGACGAGACGTGTGGCTTCTGCGTGAGCTGTGCCCGGTGGTTGCGGCAGCAGCGCACGCTGGTGGACTCAAGTGCCTCGCGGCCGGAGGCCAGACGGCGGCGCGGCGATTCCCCGAGCTGCGCCGCTCGGGAAACAGAGGAGGAGTTGGTGGTGGTGGACGATGAGGGGGACGTCTACCGCGACACCCAGGCGTGGTTGATGGTGCTGTGGGCGCTGGCGGAGTACCGGCCCTGGGCACAGCGCTTGTCCCGGCCCTCACTGATGCCGCTCGCGCGCAATGCCTTCGAGCTGCTCTCCAGCAACCGTCGGCGGCTGTCCGACTGGCTGAACCTGGAGGACGAGGCGGTGCGGCGGGAATTCGTGCGGGTCGGGCTCCCGAGGCCCCGAAGTGCGCCCCAGAGGACGGGGCCTGCCGTCTCCCCCGCATGGTGCGGTGCACGGGGTGTGGCAGGTCCGTGGTGGCGGGACGCACTGCCTGTCCGCACTGCCTGGCATCCGTGGTCAGCGCGCTGGAGACGGGCTGAATCGCGGTCTGACTCTGAGCGGAT
>CAVYSY010000057.1:0-214789 GCA_963771175.1 uncultured delta proteobacterium | reverse complement strand
GCCACCAGTGCGGGCTCACCAGGACGAGCAGTGCCGCGCTCAGGGCCCAGCGACGGCCCGCGTCGCGCAGGGCCACGTACAGGCCCGCCGCCGTGAGCGCGTGCAGCAGGAAGCCCAGCAGCTTGGTGACGAGCACCGCGCGTCCCACGCCCGCCTGCCCGAGGTGGGCCACCGACAGCACGACGGCCCACAGGGGCGAGGTCTCCCCGGTGGCCGGCACGCCGGGGTTGTAGCTGAGCCCCTCACCGTGGGCCACGCTGCGCGCGTAGACCGCGTGAATCCACGCGTCGTCGAGCGGGAAGCCGCGCACCTGCCAGTACTCGGGCACGAGGGCGAAGGTGAGTGCCAGCACCGCGAGCGCACAGAGCAGGCCGATCCACCCACTGGCGCGTCCTTCCGGGGTCGTCGAGGTGGGGGCGAAGGGAGAGGCGGGGGCGGGGTCGCTCATGGACGGACCCCCAGCCTACAGGATGGAGCCGCGAGGGCCGCGGCGAAGACACCGGGCATCCGGGCGAGGGCCTCCGCGGCGGGTCAGGTCTCCGCCGGGGTGAAGCGCGCGCGCTCCAGGCTGCGCCGCAGCCTGCCACTCATGATGTTGGGGATGGTGTCGGCGCGGCGCAGCGCCTCCTCCAGCATGCGCACGGCCGTCTCGCGCTCGCCTCGCCGCAGCCACGACAGTCCCCCCAACTCCAGCACTTCCAGCGGCTCCTGCTCCACGGAGCACCTCGTTGGAGCGCGCCAGCAACGCCTCCCACTCCTCGTGGGTGGACTCGCGCGTGGCCAGCTCCACGGTGGAGAACATGACCTCCTCCGAGGGGCTGAACTCCGCGCCGCTCTGCTTCAGCGTCCGGCGGATCTCCGTCAGCAGCTCCCGCGCGTTCTCGTTCTCCCCCATGTAGGCGAGCGCCCGCGCCTTCAGCAGCAGCGCCCAGGGCCTCGGGGCCATCTCCGGGTGGTGTCGCTCCAGCTCGATGGCGCGGGCGATGTGCGGCGTCGCCGCCTCCGCGTCCCCCGATTGGAGGAGCAGCTCGCCCATGTTGTGCTCGGCGAAGTACTCCCAGCCCACCATGCCCAGCTCGCGCCCCAGGTGCATGAAGCGCTCCTGGTCCTGCATGGCGCCCTGGACGTCGTTGCGCGCCACCCACAGGTTGCGCCGGTTGTTGATGGCGCTGCCCAGGTGGAGCCGATCCCCGCGCTCCGTGCACTCGGCGATGACCTCCTGGAAAATCTGCTCCGCCTCGTCGATGCGGCCGAGGTTGGGGAGGATGACGCCCAGCAGGAGCTGCGCCACCACCAGTGACTCGTAGCCGGCGTCGCCCAGCTTCCGGGCCCGGGCCGCCGCCTCCTGCAGGGGCTCGCAGCACTCCTCCCACTGGCCATTGCGGAACTGCGCTCGCCCCAGGCCCAGCAGCATCCGCACCTGGAGCAGCGGCGACTGCAGCTTCGCCGAGAAGGCCAGCTCCTGGGCCTCGTCCACCCGCTCCTCCGAGCGCGCGTAGTCGTTGATCCAATCGTGGGCCATGGCCTCGTCCAGCAGCAGGTCCACCTCGTCGGCCACGTCCCCGAGTTGCCGGGCCAGCTCGCGCGCTCCGGCGAAGTCCGCCAGCGAGTCCTCGTAGCGCCCCACGCGGTAGCGCATGAGGCCCCTCCCTCGGAGCACGGTGAGGCGCTGCCGCCGGTCGTCACCGTCCAGCAGCTCCAGCGCGCGCGTATAGGTGGACTCGGCCTCGATGTACGCATGCCGGCCGCGAGCGGACTCGGCCAGGTCGATGTAGAGGGCGGCGGCCTGGTCGCGCAGGCCGGCGGCGGCGGCATGCAGGGCCAGGCGGGGCAGGCGCTGGCGCTCGGCGGCGGCGGCATGGCTTTCGTAGTAGCGGTAGGCGGCGCGGTGGATGCGCACGCGGTCCGCCTCGGGCAGCGAGCGCTCCACGGTGGCGCGCAGCAGCTCGTTGCGGAAGCTCAGCCCCTCCTGGCGGTGGGACACCAGCAGGCCGAGGTCCAACAGCCGGCGCGTGGCGTGGCGCGGGTCCAACGGGAAGTCCGCCGCGCCGCCGTCCTCCTCCAGCGCGTGCACCACGCCCTCGGCCTCGGCGGCGGTGAAGTCCGGGCCGAGCAGTGCGCACAGCCGCGCGTGTGCCGCGAGCTCCACCGGCAGGGCGCCCAGCTCCCGGTCCGCCAGCCACTCCACCAGCCGCAGCTCCGGCATCCGGTCCAGCTCGTCCGTGGCGAGGTACCAACTGCCGCCGCTGGCGCGCTGGCGCACCAGCCCCTGGCGCTTGAGGCCGCGCACCAGCTCCACGAGGAAGAGGGGGACGCGCTGGGCGCGCTCGGCCAGGCGCTCAATCGCGGCGGCGGGGACGTTCTCCGCCGGGCGCAGCAGGGTGCGGCACAGCTCCACCGCGCTGGCCGGCGCCAGGGGGCCGAGCGGCAGCACGTGGCGGTGGGCGGCGCGCGTACCCCAGGAGGGCCGGAGTCGCTCGAAGCCCGGACGCGCCAGCACGCACACCCACAGGGGGACGCGGGACTCGGCGAGCGCGGCGTACTCCAGCGCGTCCAGCGCCGTCTCCTCGGCGTACTGCGCGTCGTCGAGGATGAGGCACAGGGGCTGCTGGCGGGCGCGAGCGGCCAGCAGCTCACCGGCGGCGCGCATGGCCAGCGAGCGGAGCGCGCCAGGGGCCGCGGCCCAGTTCTGCAGCCCGGCGGCACCCGGGGCGAGCCACCCCAGCGTCGAGGCCACGCCGGGCCACAGCTCGGTGGCGAGCTGCGGCCCCAGCAGCTCGAAGCAGGTGGCGCGGCCCTCGTGGTCCGAGCCCGTCAGCTCGGTGCCGGCCTGGAAGCCGTACAGCGCGCCGCGCAGCAGCAGGCGCAGGGTGCCCTCCGGGTCTCCTTGCACCGGCTCGCGGGCGCGCCACGCGGACACCTTCGCGTGGGGCAGCGCCACCTGGAGCTGCTGGGTGAGCGCGGCGCACAGGTGCGTCTTGCCCTGGCCCCGGTCGCCGAGCACGGTCATGAGCGTGGGGGCGTGCTCCACCAGCGCCAGGCCCGCGCTCTCCATCAGCTCGGCCAGTTCGTTGCCGCGGCCCACCAGCACCCCGCTGCCGTGCTGGAGGACGGTGACGTCCTCGCGCTCCATGCTGGCGGACGCGCGCCGGAAGAGGCCCTCGCGGTCCGGCAGGGGCTCGCACGGAAGGTCCGGCAGGGCCTCCGCCGCCGCGGTGGTGAGCAGCAGCGTGGAGGGGTCGTCGTCGGTGGGGTAGCGGTCCTTCCGGCGAGAAGATGGGGCCGAGGTAGCGCGCGGGGCCCCCGGGGCGGCGCTGCACCGTCACCGTGGCCACGTCCACCAGCGCGGCGGGCGCCAGGTTCTGCGCGGCGAGCCCCTCGGCGGCCTGCCGCGCGCGCTGCACGGGGTTCTCCCCCACGTCCGGGTCGAAGGCGCCGGCGAAGCGGGTGCCCTCGTGGAAGGCCATCTGCCCGCCGAAGCTGGCGAGCGCCTTCTGCACCGTGACGGGGTTGGCGCCCGAGCGGAAGAAGAGCACCGCCACCGAGCGGCGCGCGGGCGCGGGCGGCACGGCCTTCTCCTGGGGGCGGGGAGGGGGCGCCACCGGGGGCGAGGTCCGCTCGGTGCTGTTGGCCAGCGCGTCCCGGAGCGCGAACCGCAGGGGGGCCACGGAGTCGTAGCGGCGGTCCCTCTCCTTGGCCAGACAGCGCAGCACCACCTGCTCGAGCGCGGAGGGCACGAGGGCCAGCTCCGAGGGGCGGGTGGGTCGGCGCGCGAGGTGGGCCTGGATGACGTCGGCCGGGGTGCCGAAGAAGGGCGGCCGGCCGGTGAGCATCTCGTAGAAGAGGATGCCCAGGGAATAGATGTCCGAGCGCACGTCCAGGCGCGGCTCGCCCGAGCACTGCTCCGGGGACATGTACTCGACGGTGCCCGCGAAGGAGTCGCCGATGGGGGGCGTGGGCTCGTCGGCGGAGGAGAGGGCCGGCGCGCTCGTGGGCCGCGCGAGGCCGAAGTCGAAGAAGCCGGCGGACCCGGTGGTGTCGTCGAGGAAGACGTTCTCCGGCTTGAGGTCTCCATGGAGGAAGCCCCGGGAGTGCACCACCTCCAGCGAGTCCAGCAGGGCCCGCGCGCGCGCGGCGAACTCGGCGTCCTGCATGGGGCCGGACACCTGCGCCAGGCGCTGCGCCAGGGTGGGCAGCGCGATGAACCGCATGACGAGGTAGAGCGCGCCCTGGGGAAGGGTCCCCGCCTCGTACACGGCGGGCACGGTGGGCGGGCCGATGGCGCGCAGCACCTCGGCCTCGCGGGTGAGCTGGGTGTTCGCCAGGGGCACGTCGGGGTGGGCCACCTTGATGGCCACGTGCAGGGCGTCGCGCTCGCGCCGCGCGGAGTAGAGGGTGCCGAAGCCGCCGCGCGCCACCTCGTCCTCCACGAGGTAACCGGGGAGGGCGAGGGACACGGGAGGTCGCTCACGTCCCGCGGGCGGGGCGTTGGTCGGGGTGGCTCCTCGGGGACAGTGCGCGTGGGTCCCCTCCCAACGCTGCCCGCATGTCACGCAACGCGGCACGCTCTTAATCTATCGCAACCTGAGCGCATCCCCCACATGGCCCGACTTCGACATGTCCGGCGGGCGGGTGGGTGAACACCTCGGGAGACCCGGATTGTTCGGGGGCCACAGGGCGGAGGGCGCAGGCTCTGTCCTCCAGTGTAGGGGGACGTGGTGTGGCTCCTTGCACAACGCGGGGCGCGGCTCCACCTGGAGGGGCGTTGGAGGTGGCCACGGCCCTCTACCGTTTCACCGGCCGGGTGCGGGCGAGGGTGTCCATGCGGCAGGAGGAGATCAACGCACTGCTGGCCAGGGTCCGGGTGCGCACGCGGCTGAGCACGCGGAGGCTGGCGTGATAGAACGCCCGCCCCCGTCGCCATGGAGGCGGTGGGACGATGGTGCGGGAGAACCACACCCGTGGGAATGGCATCGAGATTCATGGCGGCGAGCCTCAGCCTGCTGCTTCTCTCCTGTAGTGTGGCTCGTCACTCGGCGCCAGCCCCTACCGGTGCGCGGAACCTGGGCAGGTACGTTCTCATCATCGAGAGGGCTCCGGACGGGCAGATGGTCCATTCATGGAAACCCGTCGGGGACTTCCAGGTGGCGGCACAGTCGTACCGGGCGACCACCCCCAGCGTCCAAGGCCGCATCGTGCAGGCGGCTGCCTTCAACCGCGACTGTGAGGAAGAGCGCGATGCGTGTGAGGACATGTGCCTGGCGAGCCTGACGGGCAGCGATTGGAGCCATATGAGCGAGGGCTCGATGAAGACACATTGTCGCGGTGTGTGCAGACAACCCTACCTTGACTGCTGCAGTCTCAAGGAGCTGGCCGAAGGCAAGGCAGTGGAGTTCCATGCCACGGATGAAGCCATCGACTGGGTGAAACAGAACAGCGAGAAGTTGCTTGCGGGGGCCGTCATCGTCATCGCGGGCGTGGCATTCGTTGTCGTCGTTGGAGGAAGCGGTGGCGCCGTCCTGTTGCTCGTACCAGTCGTCACTTTCGCTTCGTCCGAGGTTTCTTCCGAGCCCCATGCCCTGGCGGTGATGCCATGACGAATCCCCTCATCCTCTCGGATGCGCAGCGGGTGATTGGGAGGCGCTGGAACAAGGGACAGCCTCCAGAGCGGGCGCGGATTCTCGCCCTCGCACGGGACGCCTTGGACTTCATCTCCGCCACGGGCCAATGGTACCCCTTCGTGGATTTTCGAGAGAATTGCGCCTCCAGTGGTTCCCCCCCGGCAGATTCAGCTCACGGGCTGCGAGAAAGCTTGAGCAAGGCCGAGCGCTTCTTCGAGGAACTTCTAGATGAGCCCGAGGCAGCCGGAGAACAGCCGGCCATCCAGGTCATCCTCGACGCGTTTCGTTTCATCTCCTCGACCCGGCAGCACGCGGCCTTCAGTGATTTCCTCGAGCATGTCGAATCCAATGCTCCCCCATTCGTCATGGCCTCGTTTGAAACGAAGAGGGAGGCGGAAGCCTGGCTCAAGAGTCATCCGAACCCGCCCGGTTTCGCCGACCTCCTGATCGGCAACCGCTACCATGACGTGGTGTATGAGCGCGAAACGGATTTCCGCCGCCTGCCATGGAATCGTGACCTCGAGCGCTACCTCGCATGGCTCAAGCGGGCGGAGCCGCCTGTCGCCGAAGCCTCATTCGCCACTCGTGAGGAGGCGGAAGCATGGCTGGCGAGGCAGCCCAGGCCGGTCAGGCGGACATGGGTGCTGATCGCCGGAGAGTTCTATCTCGCGGCGTATTACCCCAACATCAACCACCGGGCCCTCTACCCCCTCTCCATGGCCAGGAGTGAAGAGGAAGAGACCGACGGCCCGTAGGACGACCTGCCGCGTACCCCGCGCCTACTTCGTGCCGAACCGCGCGCGGAACATGCCCACCAAATCCTCATCGAGGACGTGGTCCTCCAGGTAGAGCCTCGCGGCCTCGAAGCGCAGACTCGCGCAGCTTGCGGTAGTGCAGGTCGAGGTCCCTCGGCGTGGGCGTGCCCACGAGGCATGGCGCGTCCTCGAAGCGTGAGCTCAGGATGCTGGAGAAGACGCACCCCATGACGGTGTCCTCGGCGGGGTGCAGCAGCTTGAGGGCCGCGCGCACCTTGTGGTCCCAGCCGGTGGCGAAGGAGAGTTCCCGAATCTCCTGGATGGGTCGGTGGCTGCGGATGGCGCCCGCCTCGGTGAAGAGGACGTCCCGCCGCTCCTGGAAGCGGCGGATGGCGCGGCGCGGGTCGAAGCAGTGCGGCGCCGAGTCATCCACTACGAGCGTCCCCGGCCGGAGCCGCTCCACGTCCAGCAGGTTGGCGGCGCTGGTGGCGCTGAGGAGGACGGAGGCTTCGTACACCTCGGCGGGAGCCTCGGCCCCGGGAATGGCCACCACGCTCACCTCTCCCCGGAAGCCGTACTCCGTGCGCAGCTCCTCCTTCAGCCGCAGCAGGTGCTCGCGCTTGGCGGGCACGTCGCACAACTGGAGCCCACGCGGGTGGGGCAGCGTCCGGAGCAGCAGCCGCAGGATGGAGGTGCCGATGGAGCCCACGCCGAGAAGCGCCAGGTGCTCGTCCTCCAGCCCGCGCCCGGAGACCTTCAGCACCTGCTCCACCATCATCACGAAGGAGGCGACGGTGGTGGCATGGCCGGTGGTGAGCCTCGGCAGTCCGGAGCGCTCGGCGGTGGCCGCCCTCACCGCGTGCCCGTAGTCCGTGGCCGAGGGAATGAGGCCGGTGAGGGACACGGTATCGGCGCCCAGTCGCGCGGCCTCCTCGAGCCCCCGGACGACGGCCTCCACCGTGCGTCGCGGGTCCACGTAGAGCGTCGCGTCCTCCAGCGGGAGCACGATGAGCCCGATGCGGCCGAGGAACGTCTCGTACACGGTGACGAGTGATGCCTCTCCCCGGAGGCAATCCTGGATGAACTCGCGGGGCGAGAGCCGCAACTGCTCGAGGAAGGAGCGGGGCAGGGTGGCGAGCGCCGCCGCGTCCACGGAGAGCCTGGGGCTGTACTCCACCTTGCGCGAGGGCCGGCGCTCCTCCGAGCCCACGTCGCTGTAGACATCGGCGATGCTGAGCAGGTGCAGGGCGCTCTCGGGCAGGGTGGGCCCGGCGTAGTAGAGCGAGAACAGCACCTTCTCGAAGAGGACGGGGAAGGAGAGCCGCGAGGAGACGAGCTCCTCGAGCCTCGGGTCCAGGGTGCCGCGCAGGCCCGGGCGCTGCTCGCGCAGGTGCACCTTCAGGCGCTCCCAGACGTGGAGGACGGAGAGCATCTCCAGGAAGTCGGGGCGCTGGAACTGGTGGGGGAAGGGGCTGGGGAGGGTGGTGGTGCCGTTGCTCTCGGCGGTGAGGAAGACGCGGACGGTGTTCGCCAGCAGGTTCAGCATGGCGAGGAAGCTGGCGTAGAACTCGCCGGTCGCTCCCGAGCTGGCGCATGGGGATGACGGAGTCGATGTCCGCGAAGGTGCCGTTGAGGAGCACGTTCTGCGGCTCGATACACTGCCCGTTCTTGAAGTGCTGGATGTCGCTGGGGAAGTAGCCGAGCAGCAGCATCCGCGCGACGAGCCGCACCCACGAGTCGACGACGGCCTCGGGGTCCAGGTTGTGCTTGAGGGTGGCGTAGATGAGGCGCGTGTTGGTGAAGCCACCCGAGCCGGTGCGCTGGCTCTCCTGGGCCAGGGAGCCGGCGAAGTGGCTCACGCGCGGGAAGGGCGCCTTGGGGAACCAGTACACGTAGCAGGCGAGCCCGTCACCCAGCTCGCCCTCGGCGATGCTCAGCGAGTGGCCGGACAGCAGCGGCAGGAGCCGGGCCCGGAAGCGCGCCACCACCTCCTCGGACCAGCGCACCACCAGCAGCGGGACGGGGACGCCCCCGGGCTCGCCGTACTCCTCCAGGAAGCGGCCCTGCAGCTCGGCCGCGCGTCGCGCCTCGGTGAGCGCCTCGGGCAGCGTGAGCGCTCCCGGCACCTTGCGCTCCTGGATGAGGAAGTACTCCAGCGTGTTCGTCACCGAGTGCTTCGCGAAGCGCTCGAAGAGCCGCTGCTGCATCAGTTGGAGGAAGCCGACCTGGTCCTCGCACCGTACCTCCGCGCCCTTGATGGCCAGCACGCTCTCTCCGGGCCCGCGCCGGTAGAAGGAGCGGAAGTGTCCCTGTGGGCGGAAGAAGCGCTCGGACTCGAAGACGCCGTTGGTGGGCGGCACGGGGAGACTCCGCCGCATCCCCTCCAGCGCGTCGGCTACCCAGGGCTCGGTCTCGCGCAGGTGGCGCCAGAGCGCGGGGGCATCACGCGCCACGTCCCAGGCGATGGAGAAGGGTCCCTCCTCGGCGCGCGGCTTGCGCGTGCCCAGCTGCTCCAGGAGCTGTCCGAGCGGGTGGCGCAGCAGCTCCTCATGGCCTGGCCCGAGCCCGTACCGGCTCTCCAGGAGTTGTTGCAACTCGAGCTGGCGCATCGAGTCCAGCCCCAGCTCGGCGAGGGTGCGGGTGGGGTCCAGGGCCTCGGGCACGATGCCGATGAGCCGGGCGAGCTGCTCGCGCAGGAAGGCGGAGGGGCTCGCGTCGGTGGGCTCGGCGCGAGGGAGCACGGGCCGGGCCGTGTGGAGGAGCTCCAGCGTGCCCGCGAGGAAGTCCTGCCGGCAGGCGTGGCGCTGAATCTTCCCGCTGGATGTCTTGGGGATGGTGCCCTGGCGGATGAGCACCAGCGTGTCGAGTTGGATGCCATGGAGGGCGGCCACGGCCTGCCGGGCGGCGTGGGCGAGCTCCTCGAAGCTGGCGTCCTCGTGCCGCTGGTGGACCTCCTGGACGATGACGAGACGCTCCTCCTGCCCGGAGTCGACGGAGAAGGCGGCGCCGCAGCCGGGGCGCAGCGCGGGGTGGCTCTCCTCGACGGTGCGCTCGAGGTCCTGGGGGTAGTGGTTGCGGCCGCGGATGATGACGAGGTCCTTGAGGCGGCCGGCGAAGAAGAGCTCGCCCTCCTGGAGGAAGCCGAGGTCTCCCGTGCGCAGGTACGGGCCCTCCCCGGTGTCGGCGCGCAGGGCGCGGAAGGTGTGCTCGGTCTCCTCGGGGCGGTTCCAGTAGCCCTGGGCCACGCTGGGGCCCGCGAGCCAGATTTCGCCCACCCGGTCCGGGGCGCAGCGGGTGCGCGTGACGGGGTCCATGATGACGACCTGCTGCTCCAGCCAGGGGCGGCCCAGGCCCACCAGGCGCCTCGAGCCCGGAGTCCCCTCGGGCAGCTCGACGACCCACCAGGACTCCAGCGCCGCGCCGTCCACCGTGCGCACCGTCCCGCGCGAGCCCTGGGTGCTGCCCGTCACCATCAGCGTGGCCTCGGCCATCCCGTACAGCGGGCGCAGCGCGTCCGAGCGGAGGCCGCTGGGGGCGAAGTGCCGGGTGAAGCGCTCCAGGGTGTCGGCGCGCACGGGCTCGGCGGCGTTGAAGGCGCAGCGCCAGGTGCTCAGGTCGAGCGCGTCACGCTGCTCGGCGGACACCCTGCGCACGCACAGGTCGAAGGCGAAGTCGGGCCCGCCGCTGTGGGTGCCGCCGTAGCGCGAGATGGCCCGCAGCCAGCGCAGCGGCTTCTGCAGGAAGGCCTCGGGCGGCATGAGGACGATGGGGAAGCCGACGTACACCGGCTGCAGCACGCAGCCGATGAGCCCCATGTCGTGGTACAGCGGCAGCCAGCTCACGCCCACGGAGTCCTCGGTGCTGCCGATGATCCGCTGGATGAGGGACTCGTTGTGGAGCAGGTTGGCGTGGGTGAGCAGCACGCCCTTGGGCTCGGAGGTGGAGCCCGAGGTGTACTGGATGAAGGCGAGCGAGTCCGGTGTCACCTCCGGAGGCCGCCACTCCTGCTCCACCTCGGGGACGAGCTCGTCGGTGGCCACCCACCGCGGCGCGGCGAGCTCCGGCGCATGGCGGGCGAGCCCGTCCATCAGCTCGCGAATGGCGCTCGTGGTGAGCACCAGGGTGGCTTGGGCGTCCCGGGCGATGGCCCGCAGCCGCGGCAGCGTCCGGTTCAGTCGGGTCGGGTCCGGCGGGTATACCGGCACCGCCACGACTCCCGCGTACAGCGCTCCGAAGAAGGCGGCGACGTAGTCCAGCCCGTGGGGGTAGAGGAGCAGGGCGCGCTCCCCAACCGCGGCATGACGCTGGAGGGTGGCGGCGATGGCCCGGGCCCGTCGGTCCAGCCCGGCGAAGTCCAGGTGCAGCGTCTCCGTCTCGCCGTCCTCGAGCAGGGTGAAGACGCGGCGCGAGGGCTGCTCGTGAGCCCTCTTCCGCAGGAGGTCCATCAGGGTGGAACCCGGTTCACTGCGCATCGCCACCAGGGGCTTCATGTCTCTCGGCACCGCTCAAGGGGAGCCACCGCGAGGGGGACGCGGTGGGGGCCGGGAGGGACGTGGGGGGGCTCCCCCCGGCGATCGGATCTTCATCCGGTCGTACGCCAGCTTCAATGGCGAGGGGAGCCCAGATGCGGTGGGGTCTTCACGACCCCATGCACCGAGTCAGCGCCGCGAGCGACGCGCGGGGGCGAGCGCCTGCTTGCGGCGGCCGGAGCTCAGCGTGAGCAGGGTCAGCCCGACGAGGACGAGCAGGGGCATGCCACCGGTGGCGGAGGCGCCGCAGCTCGCGGGCGGCATCGTGGTCGCGAGCGTCGGATCTCCGGCGACGATGCCGCCGGTGCCGGGGGTGGAGTCGCTATTGGCCGAGGGCGTCTGGGCGATGGGTGCCGGCTGCTGCTCGGGAGCGGGGCTCTGCTCGGGAGTCTCGGGGGCGGGGGTGGCCTCGGGGGTCGGCGTGGCGACGACGGGAGGCATCACGTCCTCCAGCTTCGTGGCCATGGTGAAGCCGTCGTGGAAGACCACGCCCTCCGGGGAGATGGACTCGTCGCGGTAGAGGCCGAGCTTGAGGTAGTTGCGCTGGCCGGAGAACTGCGTGGCCACCTTCCTCAGCGGCAGGACGAGCTCGCCGTTGTGGTACAGCTCGACGAAGCCGACCTTCGGATCCGCCGACCACTTCACGTGCAGGATGAAGTCGTTCCACTGCTCGCGCTGGAGCGGAGCGCGCCAGACGACCGGCCCGTCGACGCCACCGGCGCGCAGGCGCATCTCGTCATCGATGATGAAGAACTCGAGCGGCGGGGAGCCACCGTCACCGTCGTGGTGCCACTGGGTGAAGACCTGCCACTTCGACGAGCGGGGAAAGCCGCTGGGGAAGAGGGTGCTCCACTTGTAGAAGTACTCGGAGCCGGACGGCTCCTGGCCCATGTAGAGCAACTCATTGCGGTTGCCGCTGGCGTTGATGGGGTCATCGCCCTGGCGGACGATGGTCTTGAGTGCGTAGCGGCCCTCGCGCACGGGCGAGGTGACCACCTGGAGGCGGCTCGAGGAGACAGTCTGCTCGCGGTCCCACTGCGAGCGGTTGCCAGTCTCGAAGTCTCCCTTCCACACGACAGAGGCGGAGGCCAGGGTGGGCAGCAGCAGCGCGAAGGGGGCAAGTTTCAGCAAACGCTTCAAGCTCGGTCCTTTCGTTCCGTTTTGAGCCCCCACGGACAAATGGACCTCCTTCCAACTTCCCATCGCGCTCCCTTGTCAGCCCTCCTCGAGGCGGGCGCCCATGCGCTCCCCTCCACACCCACGAGGTGGACGAGTGCCTCGTGGGTGGCCCGCTGAGCGAGGAGGCCATCAGTACCTCACCACGGCGCGGATGGACTCGCCCCGGTGCATCAGGTCGAAGCCCTCGTTGATGCGCTCCAGGGGGAGGGTGTGGGTGATGAGGTCGTCGATGTTGATCTTCCCCTCCATGTACCAGTCGACGATGCGGGGCACGTCCGTGCGGCCCCGGGCGCCACCGAAGGCACTGCCCTTCCACACGCGCCCGGTGACGAGCTGGAAGGGGCGGGTGCGGATCTCCTCTCCGGAGGCGGCGACGCCGATGATGATGCTCTCGCCCCAGCCCCGGTGGCAGCACTCGAGGGCCTGCCTCATGGTCTGCACGTTGCCGATGCACTCGAAGCTGTAGTCGGCGCCGCCGTGGGTGAGGTTGACGAGGTAGGGCACCAGGTCGCCGCCCACCTCGTTCGGGTTGACGAAGTGGGTGAGGCCGAACTTCTCGGCCATGGCGCGCCGGGAGGGATTGATGTCGACGCCGACAATCTGGTCCGCGCCCACCATGCGGCAGGCCTGCACCACGTTGAGACCGATGCCTCCGAGGCCGAAGACGACCACCCGGCTGCCCGGCTCCACCTTGGCGGTGTAGATGACGGCGCCGATGCCCGTGGTCACCCCGCAGCCGATGTAGCAGACCTTGTCGAAGGGCGCGTCCTCGCGAATCTTCGCCACGGCGATCTCCGGGAGCACCGTGTAGCGCGCGAAGGTGGACGTCCCCATGTAGTGGTAGAGGGGGTCCTTTCCGAGCCGGAAGCGGCTGGTGCCATCGGGCATGAGGCCCTTGCCCTGCGTCGCGCGGATGGCCGTGCAGAGGTTCGTCTTGCGAGACAGGCAGGACCTACACTGGCGGCACTCGGGCGTGTAGAGCGGGATGACGTGGTCGCCCTTCTTCACCGAGGTGACCCCAGGGCCCGTGTCCACCACCACGCCCGCGCCCTCGTGGCCGAGGATGCTCGGGAAGAGACCCTCGGGGTCCTTGCCGGACAGGGTGTACGCGTCGGTGTGGCAGATGCCCGTGGCCTTCAGCTCGATGAGCACCTCGCCGGCCCTGGGGCCATCGAGCTGCACCGTCTCGACGCGCAGGGGCTTGCCCGGTTCGAACGCCACCGCTGCCTGGACATCCATGGTCGACTCCTTCGGTTGCGGGATGTTGCGGAGGGTAGCTGGCGCCTGCGAGGCCGGGAGTCTTCACTGGCCGAAGAATTGCGCTTCCTGACAGTCGCGGTAACACATGGTCGGATTCGCTGACCATCGAGTAGCACCGGACGAGGCGCATGAGACGCAGGGGCGACAGCGCGAAGGCGGGCATGCGGCCCGGCGGGACGAGCGTCCTGCTGGCTTCGCTGCTGTTCGCCCTGTCGTCCTCCGGGTGCATCGACTTCGAGAGTCCCCTCGATTCCCTCGCCCTCCAGTTGGAGGAGACCGTCGGGCACCGGCACGACACCGCCGGGAAGCCTGGACAGGGCACCCCATCCGCGCACCGCGAGCCGGTGCGGGAGCTGGTGCCAGCGCGGCGTTTTGCCCGAGTCCGGGGGACGCTCGTCGCGGGCCTCGCGGTCAGCCGCGCGGACACCCCGCCTCCCCAGGCACAGCCCGTGAGTCAGGCGCGGAGATACGAGCGCCAGGTGCCGGTGAAGGCCATTCGTCAGGCAGTCGTCGGAGCACCGCGGCACGCGACACGCAGCAGCCGCGGTGTGGGAATGATGTTGGGCGTCGCACGAGGCAAGGCCATCCACTCGATGGCGCCCTCCAGTTCGAAGCCCGTGTTCCCGGAGAGCACATCGCTGCTGGCGCGTGGTGTGCTGACAGACACTCACCGTTCGCGGCAGGGCCCTGGGCCCGCGTTGGCACTTGAAGCCGCGAAGCCTCATCCCCAACTCCTCGCGCACCTCGATGCCGCCGGAGCACCCTCTCGGGCGGCTGGCGAGGGTCGGAGGAGGCGCTCACATGAAGCGGGGAGTGGCGTGTCGGGTCACCCGGACGGGTGTGCTGGCGGGAGCTGTATGGCTTTCGGCGAGCGCCCTGGCGGCGGGCAACAACCTGTCCTTCCCGGTGGTTCTGCCGGAAGGAGCGGGCCTGTCCTTGCGAACGGACCCGAGGGCCCCTCGCCTGGAGGGGAGCTGGTGGTACGGGTGGATGGAGGGCCACGACCCGGTCGTCTGCGCCCCGAGCCTCTGCACGCCTCCGCATGGCGTGGACGTGTGGCGCGTGTACCCGCAACCCCAGCAGGGCCCGGGTGGGCACTGGCAGGCGGGCGTCCTGAAGGGGACGCCGGGCGCCACCGTGGGCGTGTCCGAGGTGGACTGGAGCGACGCGCTCGAGAACACCACCTGGACCACCGCGTCCGCCGTCCGAGTGGAGACGACGCTCTACACCACGCTCGCCGAGCCCTTGCCGGCCTACGAGATGCTCCACCTCTATGGCCAGGGGACTCGCGAGATGCAGGGCGTGGTGGCGTCGGACGCGGACCCGGCCATCCCCTCGCTTTCCGAGAGCGGGGACGCGACGGTCATCACTCCGTGCGCGCGGCTCACCATCCAGAAGCTCGAGGCCTCCGACACCGTCACGCGGCCGTCGAAGGGGCGTCTGCATTGGAACGCCGCCACGGGCGAGTGGAATGGCGCGGCGCACACGCTCGTCAACAGCGCGGTCTGGGAGATGGGGGACCGGGGCCGCGGCACGGGCCTGGCGGCCGAGGTGGACGTCAGCGGCAAGGCACTCTTCCGGTATGACTGGGAGCTGTGGCGCGCCACGTTGCCCTCGCACGTGCGCGCCGCGGGCTGGTACCGCCTGACCTTCAGCCTGGACGGGAGCGCCGCGGGCGGCAAGCGCTGTGGCGGCTACGCGCTCAACACCTCCCTGGGGGATGCGGAGGTGGAGGTGGGCTCGGAGTACCCGGCCGTGGTGGACCCGGTGTGGGGCCTGTCCTACGTGGACATCTACGTACGCCAGAAGGACTGAGCGCGGTACGCTCCCGGGAAGAAGGGGAGCGAGATGACCGTGACTCGCCAGGAGCTCCGCCGTGCCGCCGATGTCCTCCGTTCCGCGGAGGCCCTTGTCATCGGGGCGGGAGCGGGAATGGGCGTCGACTCCGGCCTGCCCGACTTCCGGGGGACCGAGGGCTTCTGGCGCGCCTACCCGGCCTACGCGAAGCTCGGACTCGACTTCGCGTCCATGGCCAACCCCCGGTGGTTCGAGCGACGACCCTGAGCTCGCCTGGGGCTTCTACGGGCACCGGCTCGAGCTGTACCGCGCGACGAATCCCCACCCGGGCTTCGCGCTGCTGCGCACCTGGGCCTCGCGCATGCGGCACGGGGCCTTCGTCTTCACCTCCAACGTCGACGGCCAGTTCCAGAAGGCCGGCTTCCCCGAGGAGCGCCTCCTCGAGGTCCACGGCTCCATCCACCACCTGCAGTGCCTCGGCTGCGTGCCCGGACATCTGCTCGGCGGCTCCGTACTCGGTGGAGGTGGAGCCGGAGACCTTCCGCGCCAGGCCGCCGCTGCCCACCTGCCCGAGCTGCGGCTGCGCTGCTGCGGCCCAACATCCTCATGTTCGGTGACTGGGGGTGGGACGCCTCACGCACGGGGGAGCAGGAGCAGCGGCTCGCGGAGTGGCTGGAGGCGGTGCGGCCCGGCGCCCTGGCGGTCGTCGAGTGCGGCGCGGGCACGGCCATCCCCTCGGTGCGGAACTTCTGCGAGCGCGTGGCGGCGGGCGGGAGGGGCACGTTGATTCGCATCAACGTGCGCGAGCCTCAGGTTCCCGCTGGTGGCATCAGCCTCCCCCTGAGGGCGCTGGAGGCCCTGCGCGGCATCTCGGAGGAGATGCCGCGGGACCCGCGGTGAGAGGACTCCGGTGCGGTTCTGCCCTCACCGAGCCTCGGGGGGGCGAGGAGGAATCCTCAGGGACGTACAGCCGCCTTGATGATCATTCGGGGGCCGCTGCCCCCCGGTGTCTCAGGGTTGTGAAGGGGCCGCCTGGGTGCCAGCTCCCTCAGCGAGGAGACTTCGGACCCGGGCCTGTTGGGCCGGGGGCAGGGGTGGAAAGCCTCTCAGTGCCGCGGTGAGGTGTGCACGCGCCGCCGCCGTGTCCTTCCGCGCCGAGGCGACCAGCCCCGCCACGTACCGGAGCCGCGCGTCCCGCGTGCCGAGCCGCGTGGCCCGGGTGATGGACTCGTGGGCCTCTTCTGTCTTGACCGCGAGCACCAGCGCGTATGCGAGCACGCCCTCGGTGAAGACGTCCCGCCGGCGCGCGTACTCCTCCCGGGCGAGCGCCTCGGCCCTGGCTGGCTCTCGTCCCAGGTCGAGCAGCAGTTGCGCCTGGAACCGGGCATCGTCCCGTCCTTCCGTCAGCGCCTGTTCGCGCTGCGCCGCCGCCTCCGTGGACCTCCCAGCCGCCTCCAGGGCATCCGCGAGGAAGGCGCGATGCTGGGGCAGGGGCCGGGACTCCACCGCGGCCCGGTAGGCCTGGAGCGCGGGTTTCACCTCGCCCCTCGCGCGCAGCACGTGTCCTCGTCCCAGATGCGCCCGGGCGAGGCCCGGCTCACGCTCGAGCGCCAACGTGAAGGCCTCGAGCGCGGTGTCCGGCTCGCCCAGGGCCAGCCAGGCCTCGCCGAGCTCGCACAGGGCACTGGCCACCGCGAACGAATCCGTCTGGTCCGCGGACGTGGCGGCGAGCTTCAGCACCTCGAGGGCGCCCTCGGCGTCCCCTTCGAGCAGGCGCAGGTAGCCCACCCGCGTGTACGTGGCGCTGGAGGGTTTGAGATCCACCATCCGCTGGTAGGCCTCGGCCGCCTCGTCATACCGTCCCACCTCGAGAAGCGCGTCACCGTACAGGCCGTGGAAGAAGGCATCCGACGGGTGCTTCTCCGCGAGCTGTCGCGAGAGGGACAGCAGCTCCTGGAAGCGGTGGCCATGGTGGAGCGCGAGCAACTCGACCTTGAGCGCCTCGGGGTGCTCGGGCTCCATGGCCAGCGTCTGCCGGGCGGCCAGCACCGCCCGGTGGTACAGGGCGCTGTCGCCGGTGCGCTGCGCCTCGCGGACGAGCGCCGTGGCGAGCATCGCCTGGGCCTTCGGGTCGTCGGGTTTCGCCGAGCGCTCCAGCAGCGTGAGCCCCGAGGGAGGAGTCGGGGCAGTGGGGTGGGGGGCGGTCAGCACCCGCGAGAGCCCCCCCACGGTGAGCGCGGCGGCCGCGGCCCCGAGCAGAAGGAGTCGTTGGCGATCCATGGCGAGGCTCCGGGGCGGGTCAGGGATTGCCCGAGTGGGGAGGTGCCAGGTACGGGAAGACCTCCAGGAAGGGGCGATCGTTGGCGGGCACGCCGTCTCCGAGGCCCGTCACCTGGCTCGCCCACGTCCCTCCATCCGGGCGCAGTGTGCCGCCATCGGAGTTGGTGAAGAGCAGGCCTCCCATCACCTGCAGGGCGAGGTCCGTCACGTCGTCCGGCAGCCGTCGGCCATTGGGGAAGGCGCTCTCCGTGGTCGTGTCGATGTGGAGCATCTCGCCCGAGCCCCGGACGAAGAGCCTCACCAGGTCGAGCCGTGGCGGAGGGGGCACGTCGGCGATGAAGCCCCTGGCCTGCAGCAGCACCGGCAGCTCCGGCGTGGTGACGATGGCGACGAGGACGTCGTTGTCCAGATCGTCCTCGGGCCTCGAGGCGTTGAAGCGGTCCTTGAACTTCATGGGCACGACCACTTCGTTGATCAGCGGATTGCCCAGCCGCGACACCTGCACCCAGCCATCCTTGCCCTCCACGGTGCCATCGTTGCGCCGCACGGTGACCTTCGGCCGGCTCGCGGTGGTCCAGATGCCCAGGTTCGTGTTGCTACCGAACTCGCTGAGCGGCACCTCGATGACGAGCGACAGCACGTTGAAGCCGGCGAGGTAGTCCTCAGGCGCCCCGCTGTCGAGGGCGAGGAAGTCGAAGACCCTGCCCAGGTCGACGAAGAACGGATCATCCCGCTGCCCGGCGAAGGCCTTGTAGCGGGAGAAGGTGCCCTCGCCCGTCTTCACCGCGGATGCGGTGATGGGATCCAGGCTCGTGGTCGAGTAGCGGTCGTCCTGCGGATAGCCGGGCGTGGTGAGCTTGCCGATGTTCGGCAGCCCCACGGGCGCGTTGCGGACGACCGTCTCCGACACCTGCGCATCGCTGCGGTAGGTCACCTTGGTCAGCGTGTACGTCTGCCGCCGGAGGATGTTCGGGTCCGTGGCTGATTTGACTCCCGCGAAGGCGAACAGGAACGAGTCCTTGTAGGCGTTGAGGCCGTTCTCCTTCTTCACCGTGGGCAGCTGGCTGCGGACGATCTCCGTCTTGAAGCGGAACTTGTAGGCGATGTCGGGCGTGCCGTTACCGTCCGTGTCGATCTTGATCTGGTAGGTGACGTTGTCGTCGAACAGGTAGAAGTTGGGGCCGCCCGCGGGGAGGTTGAGAGGGTAGTAGTCGGCCACCAGCACGAGGTTGGAGCCCTGCTTCCACGCGTACAGGTCCGTCCCGTCGGCGGCTGGATCGTTGCTGATGAGAGGGGCTTCGCGGTGGCTCGAGGCGAGCGCGCTGTTCGCGGCGACCAGCGCGAGCACCAGGGCCACGCGCCGGAAAAGGGGAACGAGAGTCATTGCCTGCTCCTCCTGCGGACGGCGAGGGCCGGGCCCACCCGAGGGCTCCAGCACCGGGCGCACGACGATCACGGAAGAGGCTCGCCAGGGTGCGAGCGGCTCTAGCCGGAGGAGGAGGAGGAGCGCACTCGTCCCCCAGGGCAGTTCACGCCGCGCTGTCTCCTGGCCGACTTTGGCCGGCCGGAAGACGTAGGCGGGTGGACGCCAGCTGAGAGGGAAACGAGGAAAGGCCCCTGGCGAGACGCGGCAGGGGAGCGACTGCCCGGAGGCTACTGCCAGCCATCACGGCCCGCGGAGCGCGAGGACTACGGCTGCGGCTGCGGCGACTAATGGGCTTCAGGTAGTTATTTGCACAGCCAGCCGGTGTATTGCCGCTGCACTCCCACCGAATGCTTGCCCTGTTTGAGGAAGCCGGTGTCGTCGACAATCCCGGCTTCCACGGGTTCGCGTCGCGTCATGGCGGAGAGGGCATATCGGGCGGCCTCTTGGCGTACATCCCGGTCGCTCCAGCGGGAGTCGACGGCGAAATGCAGCAGTCGCTGGTGCATCGCATCCGCCTTCCTGGGGTCAGGGCAGGCACGGGCCGCAATGGGTTCGATGCTCTTGCGCTCCCCGTCTCCCAGCAGCCCCATGGCATAGATGGCGAAGGAACCGAGCTGGCAGGTGGCTCCTTCATTGCCTGCCCAGCTCCGACGCAGTAGTGCTAAGCGGTTGCCTGCTGCTCAGGCGAGTCCACACTTGCCTCCGGCTCGTGTCCCGGTTGATCCTGGCCCACCTTGTTCACCCAGCGCCGGTAGAAGGCCCGGTACTTCAAGATCAGCTGGTCGTACTTGCTGAAGGCCCCCCCACCGTCCGTCTTCAGGGAGTTCCAGATTGCAACGTCATACCCGGCGGCCTGCCGAGTCTGCAGGCCGAACATGATGAGATTGGCCGCGTTTCGCAACATCCCATCGGCCTTCTTCATCGTGATGAGCATGTGCATGACGGTTTCATTCTTGTCCACCGGGGTGACGCACTGGAGCAGCTTGTACTTCACCTGGTCGTCGAGGCTCACCGTCATGATGCAGCCACCGGGGTAGCCATCAAAATGCAGTTGCATCTTGCTGATGTTCAACCCCAGCGCACGGGAGATCATGCCGATGGGACCGAAGTACCGGTTGACCTGGAACTCCATGTTTCCGCCAAACCAGGCACCCGCTCGAGCCAGGGCCTCCATGTCTTGCGACTGGCGCCAGTCTTCGAGCACGGAGAGTTTGAAGGCCGTGATGGGCAGCCGGTGCACTGCCTCCGCGTGCTGGGCGTCATAGAAGTTCTCCACGATCCTGAGCACCGAGGTCTTGGTGTCGAGGGAGAACTTCAGGTTCAGGTAGTCCTTGTTGCCAACATCGGCGCTCGGCAGCTCCGGAATTGGGAACAGGGGGACCTTGGTGCCGTACCAGACCCAGACATACCCGTATCGCTCGGCGGTGGCGTAGATGGACTGACGCGCGGTAGGAGGAATGGGCTCCAGCTTGGGCACCTCCTGGCAGTGCCCGGGGACATGCACGCACGCCCCGGCACTGTCGTAGCGCCAGCGGTGGAAGGGGCACTCGATGCACCCATCCACCACCCTGCCGTCCGCGAGGTTGCCGCCAACATGCGAGCAGTAGCGCTCCATGACGACGGCGCGGCCCGTCTTGTCCCGCCAGGCCACCAGCGGCTGTCCGAACATCTTCAACGCGACGGGCTTCTGCTTCAGCTCCTCCGACCGCAGCGCGACATACCAGCTCGCCGAGAGCTGCGTGGTGATGTCGTTCAACCCGGGCATTGGCCTGACCCGATTCTGTTCCTGCTCCATGTCACCGTTCATCTGATTTCAAAGCCTCCAGCCAGGAATTGAACCGTTCTCCCGTCGCGTTCGCCTACTCCAGGGCGAGCCCCACCCGGGTTTCGACGTAGGACCTCAACAAGGACACCATGGGATTGTAATCGAAGTACTTCTTGACCTCGGGGGGTGCTCCGGTCTGGGTCCAGTGCAGCAGGCGCAGGGCCGGGATGAGGCTGTATTTGGAGTTGTTGACGTACTTCCAGGCACCCGAGATGCAGTAGCCGAAACTGAAGAGGGGCTTGGCGAACTCCTGCGCGTCGATCAACTGGTGGATGCGGGCCGCGGCGTCCGCTGCCGACTTGCTCTTGTCGGCCACGGCGTCCACCTCCGCCTTGCAGTCATTGAACAACCGGTAGTAGCCCTCCATGTCCGCGCACAGGTAGCCGAGGTAGGGCGGGTTGTCGTCCAGGTGATCCAGGTGGCGCTCATCCCGCGACTCCTTGAAGCGGGCGTGGGCCTGGACCAGCCGGAACTGGCCCAGCATGGTGCCAATGGCCCACAAGCGGTGGAAGGCGTCCCAGAGACGGAAGTCGGAGAATGCCGTGTAGCAGCAGCTCACGAAGTCGTCGTTGTGCTCCAGGAGCTTCTGCTGCAGGCGATCAATGTACTCGAAGCGCTCCGGCGAAAAATCATCATCACGAAGCGCCTTGATGAGGCGCGACGCCAGGGCGTGGATCGTCACGGACGTATTCTCGAGTCCGCGGGAGAAGAGCGGATCGATGAAGCCCGCGGCGTGAATCATCAGGCAGTAGCGATCCCCCACGGTCGTCTTGGAGGAGTACTGCAGCCGGTCCGACTTGACCCACTCGCGCACGGGCTTCGCGTCCTTGAACTGCTCCGCGATGGTCGGGAAGCGCGCGAGGAACTCGTCGAACTCCTGCTGCGCCGGAATGTCCGTCTTCGGGTAGATGCGGGGATCGAGCTGCAGGCCCACGCTCACGAGGTTGTTCGTAGCTCGCGAGTGGTTGTTGAACGGGATGACCCACAGCCAGCCACCGTGGAACATGTGGTGCAGGGTGCCCTCGTGCCACCGCCAACGCTGCCCCTTGAGCTTGAAGATGTCGTCAAAGGGTTTGACGCCAACCATGTGCGTGTAGATGGTGCGCGAGTGCGTCTTGTAGCGGCAGGGGTTCTCCCGGTGCCCGAACTTCACCGCGAGAGGCGCCCGGGGGCCGCCGCAATCAATCATGTAGCGCGCCGTGAAGCGCTCCCCCTGCGAGGAGGTGAGCGCGACCCCCGTCTTGCTCACCTCGTAATCGGTGATCGTGGTCCGCTGGCGGACCGTACAGCCGTAACGGATCGCGGCATGCAGCAGGTACGCGTCGACGTCCTGCCGATAGTAGTGGCTCTCCGGGCCCCACGGCAGCTCCGGAATGACACACTGGGTGTATTCCTGCGGATTGTGCTCCTGGCCTTCCCGATGGAATACGAAGCCGAAGTTCCGCTTGATTCCCGTGCTGGAGGCGACCTTCTTGAAGGTCGAATAGAAGGAGGTGATGTCGTTGATCTCGGGGACCCCATAGCGGTCCGCGATGATCCGGTTCATCAAGGAGGTCTCCGGAATGGAGGACTCTCCGATGGTGAAGCGGGGATGGGACGACTCCTCGACGATGAGCACCCGGAAGCCCTGCCGGGCGAGGATGGCTCCCATCTGGGTGCCCGACATCCCCGAGCCCAGGATGATCACATCGAAATGATTGCCATTGCTGGTGCTCACGTCGCTCTTGCTCACGTCGCTCTTGGTGTTGAGCACATTGCCTGGTTGCTGCATCGAAGAGGCTCCCCTCTTGTGAATCATGAAGTCGTTGATGGTGTGACTGCCGTCATTCGTAAGTGCTAGCGCGCCATGGGTATCCGCGCGGGGGCTTCGCTGGCCTCAACACCGTGCAGCGACGCCGTCAGGCGCGAGCGGGCGTCTCGCGTGAGGGCGAGGAGCTCTCCGAGCATGCTGGGCGCATAACCACCGCTCCCGACGGAGTGTGTCTCGCTCTCGACTTGATAGGCCTGCTCGGCCAGGCCGAATGCGGCGCACGGAAGCGCAACAGCACCTCGAGAATCCTGTCCACGGCCTTCAAGTTGTTCCGCACGGGGTCCGTCAGGCTCCCCAGGGCCTCCACCTCTTCGAGCATCCGTTCGAGGAGCGAGGCGCGTCCCAGGAACCGCCCATACAGTGTCCGCAACTGAGGGAGCACATAGGGCAGGTAGGTCTCCTTGAAGGACTTGTACTCCGGGTGCTCCGAGCGGGAGCCCCACAGGATGTGGTCCAACAGGAAGAGGGGCATTTCGACCGCGCCAGGCCCCAGGTAGGACTGACCTCCCACGCGAATGGGGTCGTAGTAGGGCCTGAGCTCCTGGACGAAGACGCGAGGCGGGATGGTCCGGTACGCATACACGACGGACTCGACCATCTTCCTGAGGTTCTCCGTGACATCATCACACATCGGAGCGAACAGGCGCGAGTCGATGGGCACCTCGTACAACTCGACGAGGCGATGGAGCGCTGACTCCAGCGCCGCCATCGAAATCCGGACACTCTCGAGCAGGTGCACCTCCGCCGGGCAGCAGGTGTACGTTCTCTCCACATCCGTGCTGGAAGGGTTCCAGACCGTCACATGCAGCAGGGTCTCCCTCGGGGGCAGGTCCGTCACCCGGGCCAGCTCCAGCAGGAGCGGCTCCAGGCCTGGGACCACCTCGACGGGCTCATGCCCATGACGCTTGAGAGACCCCAGGAAGAAGCCGACGTCACGCATGACGGCCGCGGCTTCGATGTAGCTCCAGTTCCGGGGCTTTCCCGGAGGCGGGAGAATCTCATGGAGCAACCGCAGGATGCCCGGGACATCCTTCTGCTGGTTCAACTCTGGCAACCGCCGCATCGTCGCCACGGCATTCAGCGGATCGAGTGCCGCGACCGCGGCATGCATGGACGCGAAGTTCTGGCCCTGAGCCATAGAAGCTCCTTCTCAAGTCATACGAGGCCCGCCACGGGAGGCGTGAGACAGGAGTCTCCGCCAAAGGCCCGTGACGGGCTCGTCAGATCAGCCTGCCAGCTTCGCTGCCAGAGCGGCCTGGCCGCCATTCCTGCCCTTGGCGTACAGGGAGGTGAGATACTCATACTGCGTGGGCAACTGGGCCATCATCTGGTCCGTCTTCCGCTGGAGGTCTTCGAACACCCGCTCCGCCTCGAACAGGATGTCCGTCCGGTGCCGCAGCAGCGGCATGGGCTGCTTCGGCAGGTAGTTAACCCCTGCGAAGATGGATTGGAAGTTGCTGTTGGTCCAGAACCTGTCGAAACCCGCCTCGAAGGAGTCATACAGCGAGTTGTTCGAGTGGTAGCTCTTCCGGATGGGAATGCCCGCCTTCTGCAGCTCGAGGACTTCCTTGAGCGTATCAGGCAGCTTGAGCTCGTTCTGGTTGGCCCGCCAGTACGGCGTATCGGTGCGCGGGGAGGTACAGAAGTGCAGCACGATGAAGTCGCGCACGTCATCCACCATGTAGGCCACGCGCTCGTTGAACTTGTTGCGCAGCGCCGGATCAATGACCTTGTTCGGGAAGAAGGCCACCAACTGGTACAGCGCGGCGTAGACGAAATAGAGGCCGGTCGACTCCAGCGGCTCGAGGAAGCTGCTGGACAGGCCGATGCTCACACAATTCTTCACCCAGGAGCGCCGACGCCTGCCCGAGACGAACTTGATGTGACGCGCATCCAGCTTCTCCGCCTTCTTGCCGAACCAGGCACGGATCTCCCGCTCCGCGTCGTCGGCTGTCTGGAAGGCGCTGGAATAGACGTAACCGTTGCCGGCGCGGTTGTAGAGCGGAATCTCCCAGGTCCAGCCGGAGCTGAAGGCGCTGGCGCTCGTGTAGGGGCGGATGCCTTCCACCTCGGAGTCCGAGGGGATGTTGATGGCGACGGCGCGGTCGGTGAGGAGGCAGTCGTGGAAGTTGATCTTCGGCTCGCCAAGCGCCTTCTCGATGAGCAGACCCGCGAAGCCGGTGCAATCGACGTAGAGGTCCGCCTCGTACTTGCGCCCGCTGGCACCGCGCAGGGATTGGATGTCGCCACCCTCGTCCAGCTCCGTGCCAACGATGTCGTCGGTGATGTGGGTGAGCCCCCGCTCGATGGACCACTTCTTGAGGTACTCGGCGATCAGCAACGCATCGAAGTGGTATGCATAGTGGACGGCCTTGGTCCCGTCCATATAGCGCGGTGACTTCCTGGCGTCACTGATGACAGAGGCGTGATAGCAGGAGTAGTCGAGAGGCTTGGCATAGCCCTGCAGCTGGTGCTTGTACATCCAGACGTGCGAGAGGGGCACGCCCTTCACCGAAGGTATCTCACCAAAGTTGTGGTAGTAATGGTCCCCGCCCTCGGAGGCCGGCCGCTTCCAGTTCTGGAATCGGATGCCCAGCTTGTACGAGGCCTTGCACTCCGACATCCATTCCTCTTCGGGAATCTCGAGGAAGTCGAACAGCTCTTCCTTGATGGTCGGAATGGTGGCCTCGCCGACACCAATCCTGCCGATGGTGGGGGACTCGATCAGGGTGATGGCGACATTGGAATTCAATGCCTTGCTTAGATAGGCCGCCGCGATCCAGCCCGAGCTTCCACCGCCAACGATGATGAGCTTCCGCACCCTGCCGTCGTTCTCGTCCGAGATCTGATTTGTGTTCATGAGCTTTGAGGGAAAAACAGAGAGGATGGCCCCGGGGTCGCCGACATGCCGTGGTCCGCACATCCCAGGAGGTCTTGGATATTCCAAAAACAGGGAAAGTGCAGATTAATATAAAGATCGATTTCAGCCAGTCAATAGAAACGCGTGGCACTCATATCGTTTCATCGCGAATGGAGATTTCCCGTGAGGAAGTTCGCATTTGAGGGCCTGCCGACTGTCTTGGTGTCAGAGTTTAAGAGTGTCAGAAAAGCAGAAATTTGAGGACGGCAGAAAAATAGAGGACGAGAGGGAGACGGACCCATCGGTCTTGTCAATCCACGATCGAGTCAACAGTCAGGTTGGCGACAGATGCTCAGCGAGGCCGCTGAAGACTTCGCGGGTGTGCAGGGTGTTCATGCCATGAAGTCTGCCGACACCAATGCAAAGACATTTGTGCCATGACGTGAAGAGGACATGTTCGAGAGGTCCATCAGACCGGTCAGGTCTACCGCGTCTTCTGAGCCCCCGGAGCGTCCACGCCCTACTTCGCGGCGATGAGGGCCTTGAGCTCCTCGAGGCTGCCGTTGAGGTAGCTCTGGTCGACCGAGCCGGAGATGCCCGCGACCTTCCCACTCTCCGTGTACTGCCAGAAGTTCCAGCGCTTCCAACCCTTGGGCAGCTTGGGCTCGGTCTGCTGGGAGTAGGCGGCGAGCCAGAGCGGGTGGTCGACGAAGTAGGGATGGTCGCAGAAGCTCTGCTGCCAGGTCCAGAAAAGCTGGGAGTGCGCGCTCTACCCACTTCCGGGCGGCGAAGGAGCTGCGGCAGCAGCTGCCGCCTCGGGCTCGGAGATTCATCCGCCCGGCGTCGCCAGCTCGAGAGGGCGGGCGACGCGGTCCCGAAGACGATCCGTTTCAGCGCGTGTGCTGTTTGAAGAAGTCCCACATGATGGTGGTGGCGTCGGGACCGGAGGGATCGGAGAACAGGTAGGAGGGATCGCCACCGGGCCAGGCGTGACCCATCCCCTGCATCTCATACTTCTGGAGCAGCAGACGCCCGCCGTAGACGTAGTCCTTGATGGTGTAGCTGCGACCGCCGGGCACGCTGCCATACCGGACCTGGGTGGCGGCGTAGGGCACGCTGTCGTTGTTGGCACCGTCATCGCCGTAGTCATTGGTCTGCAGGAATTGCTGCACCACCTGCTCGCCGTTGATCGGATTGACGACGTCATCCTCGGTGCCGTGGAGGACGAGCACCGGTACCTGCCAGCGCGGCTTGCCCGAGCACGCCCAGGCGTCACGGCCACGGTCATCGGGATTGTAGATGCTGCCGAAGACCATGGCATAGGCGCTGCCGGAGGCGGTGGTCGCCGCCTTGTACATCGCTCCCGCGCCCACCATGCCGGCGGCGAACACATCCGAATAGCAGGCGAGCAGGATGCTGCTCATGACCGCGCCGGCGGAGACTCCTCCGACATACACGCGGTGGTCGTCCACCGCGTAACGGCTCTTCACCCAGTCCACCATGCCTACGATGATGGAGGGCTCACCCATGTCGCGCTCCATGTTGGTGGCGATCATGAAATTCCAACACTGTGTGCCATTGAAGAGTGTCTCCTGGTTCGGGTAGAGGACCAGGAACTTCTCCGCGTCCGCTTTCTGGTTCAGACGCGTGAGACCGGCGAACTGATCGGGATTCTGGAGACATCCGTGCAGTGCCACCACCAGGGGGAGCTCCTCTCCCGGCTGATATCCGGTGGGGACCCAGAGCTGGAAGCTTCGGGAGCCCCAGAGATTCGTGTAGTGGCCGTTCACCCATGAGCCGGCGTGGGCCGGGGTTCCAGACAGCGCGAAAAGCACGAGCAGCAACGCACCGATGCGCGCGAATGCACCAGGACTCCGCTTCATGAGCATCTCCTTGTTTCCTGCTTCAGTGTGGGCACTTCATCGGTGCACGCGCTGACGCATCCCGGCGGGCGAGGAGCTGCCGCTCAGTCAGCGTCCTCCCAGCATGCGGAGCGCCAGCTCTGCGTGAATATCGGCGAGGGTGTCCGCATCGAGCGCGCCAGTCGGCTCGTACCAGTACGGGATGCGCACGCCCATCGCGGAGATCGCCGCCGCAGTCGCCACCGCGTGGGGAGGAGAGAACCGCCCCATCGCCACGCCGCGCTCGACCACCTCGAGCAGGAGGGCGGCGGATTGGTTCCGCAGCGCCATCGCCGGTGCGGCGAGCTCGGATGGCAGTGCGTGGATCTCCTCATTCACCACGACCGCCAACTGCGGATGGGTCGCATGCATGAGGGTGTGGGCCCGGATGAGCGCTCGCACCTGCGCGGCCGGTTCGGTGCCCGCGTTCAGCAGCGCCGTGCGGAGCGCTTCGTGGTGTGCCTCGTGGCCGACCCGGACGAGCTCCGCGAGGATGTGCTCCTTGGAGGGGAAGTGCGTGTAGAGCGCGCTCGGCTGTAGCTCCAGCTCCTTCGCGACATCCCGGATCGACGTGCCGTGAAACCCCTGGCTCGCGAAGAGCCGCAGGGCCGTCTCCAGGATCCGCCGCCGCGTGCCATCGGGCACCGTTCGCGGCAGGGTCGCCTTCTGGACCTGCAGACGTGACCGCGGAAGGGAGCGCATGACCGACCTTGCTGAACGAGCGTTCGTTCGGATAGAATATGTACCACAATCTTATGGCCCTGTTCAATCGTTCGAATGGGAGAGCGATCGTTCAGGAGTCCGCCGGAGTTCGAGGCCCTGACCATGCCCACGATTCGACTTGATGGCCTATCCCTGCACTTCGAGGAGTCCGGTGCGGGCGAGCCTGTATTGCTCCTCCACGGGCTCGGCTCCTCGGGACAGGATTGGGAGCTCGTCGCGCCTGGGCTCGCGGCCCACTACCGAGTCATCGCCCCCGACGTCCGAGGCCATGGACGCAGTGACAAGCCAGAGGGGCCTTATGGGGTGCCGCTCTTCGCCCGGGATGTCGCCGCCCTCTGCGAGCGCCTGGGCCTCACCCGCGTGCATGTGGTCGGGCTTTCGATGGGGGGCATGATCGGCTTTCAGCTCGCGGTGGATCGGCCGGCGCTCGTGCGCAGCCTGACCGTCATCAACAGCGGGCCCGACATGGTTCCGCGGACGCTGGGCATGCGGCTCATGTTCGCCACGCGGATGCTGCTGCTGAAGACGCTCGGGCCGAGGGGCCTGGCCAGGCTGCTCGCACCGAAACTCTTTCCCAAGCCGGAGCAGGCGGAGCTGCGGAGGAGGGTCGAGGAGTCGATCGGCGCCAACGAGCCAGGTGCCTACCAGCGAGCGACCCGTGGGCTCATCGGCTGGAGCGTCCTGGATCGTCTGAAGGAGATCTCCTGTCCGGTCCTGGTCCTCGCCTCCGACGGCGACTACACGCCGCTGTCCGCGAAGAAGGCGTATGTCGACCTCCTCGCGGACGCTCGACTCCAGGAGTTGAAGGACTCCCGCCACGCGGCGCCGATCGATCAGCCCGGGCAGATCGTTCAGGCGGTGAAGGGCTTCTTCGCCGAGGTCGAAGGCGCGGGTCGCGACACGCGAAGCGTGGGCTGAGCTTCTCGGGGGGCCGCTTCACAGAAGGACGGATGGGGCCCCTGTTGAGGGTGGTGGGCTGGTGCAGAGAGGGTGGGGCGGGCCGCTGAGGGGAGCAACTCGGGCTGTGCGCCGGGGGCCAGCTTCGGAGGTCGCGTGGGCAGTTGCAGGTGCTCCAGGGAGGGGTCCCTCGGAGGGTGGAGCTCCGAGGGCCGCCCACCCCGCGCCTACGGCGTGAAGTACTGCCGGCGCTGGTGCTGCTGCTGCTGGGCCGGGAACAGATGGGCATGCCGTTGCGCCTTCCGTCCGCCGAGGCCCCGCAGGGCAGGCTCACCTACGAATGGATGCGTATCGCGAACTTCCCCAGGTGGTGCTTTCCAATGTCCCGGTGCGCCTGGGCGGCGTCGTCGAGTTCGTAGACCTTTCCCAGCTCGACATGAAACGGTGCGTCTCCAATCAACCGATTGAGGCGATCGAACGCCTCCTCGCTGGGAGTGCCGTTGTACGCAAGCAGCGTGACACCCTTCGGCGCCCTGGGCTCGGGTTCGACACCGTTGGGGTAGGCGATTCGACCGCCTTTCTTGACTGCCTTCAGCGCTTCATCCACATCGTCTCCGCCAGCGAGCACGAGTGCTGCATCCAGCCCCTCGGGCGCGAACTCGCGCGCTGCTTTCGCCGCGTCCTCGCTCCGCCCATCGATGGCGGCGTCCGCGCCAAGTTTCTTGACCAGCTCCATCCCGTCCGGCCGCGACGCCACCGCGAGTACCCGCGCCCCGATTCGCTTGGCCAATTGCACGGCCATGTGTCCGATGCCGCCGCTCGCGCCGATGATCATGAGTGACTGTCCTTTGCGCAGGCGCAGCTCATCGTCCAGCCCCCGTAGCGCCGTGATGCCGTCCGCGCCCAGCGCTCCCGCCTCCTTCGCGTCCACGCCCTTCGGGACCCGTGCCGCGTGGCTCTCCTCGAGCTTGACGTACTCGGCGTAAAAGCCTCCCTCCATCTGGAAGCCATAGGCGCAATCTCCCACACGCAGGCGGCGTACCTTGGGACCGACGGCGACCACCTCGCCCGCCCCGTCGTTGCCCATCACGTAAGGAAAACGCGTCGAGCCGTCGTCGAACCCGCCTTCCCGTACCCACGGATCCCAGACACCAATCCCGGCTGTATCCACGCGGAGGAGGATCTCGTGTTCACCCGGCTCAGGGACGGGCAGCGTCCCAGTGTGGAGGACCTCGGGTCCGCCAAAGTGCTCGACGATGGCGGCCTTCATCTGGCTGGGGATGGATGGTTTCATGGCAGTTCTTTTGTGCGCACGAGGTCATCGAGTGTCGACCCCAGCGCTAGCCATGAGCGAGCGACGGCCGGCAGCGCCTGACGCAGATGGGGCTGGTGATCGAGCCGTCGGAGGGCCGCCGCATCTACGGCTTCGCCGACGCGCTGTACCGGCACCCATCGCGAGCCTGCCCCTGGGGAGGCGTCGAGCCCCCGCCTGCTTCGCCGCCCAGAAGGTCAGCCCTTCGTGCCCGCGCGGAACGCCACGAAGCCCGAGTCGGGGTCGTTGCCCGCCAGCTCGGCGCGTCCTCAAGGGATTGACGCGCCCGCGCTTCACCGTGAGGCCGAACACCGACTGGGAGGGACCCCTCCGTGGCAAGTCCGCTCTCCCACCGGGAATCAGGGGAACGCATGGGCGGTGGGCCGTTTCCACGCGTGGAACCCGGAGGCTCGACGCGTGGAAGTGTCGCCGGAAGTCTGCTTTGCTCTGGGACGTGACCTCAGTGCCCCGTCCTCCGGCGTGCAACCCACGAGAAGTCAGGTCCAGGCAGGAGGCCGCGGATATCTCCACGGCCGATGCCTCGAGAGGCCACCGCACTCCGCCGGGCTCCCGGCTCGTCCCCGCGCTGACCATCGCTTCGCACCCCCAGGCGCATCGCGTCGGTGAGCGGCTGCTGCTGGAGGCGCTGGCCGAGGGCCGCCAGGTCCTCCTGTCCCGCAATGAGCCGGACTTCACTCGGCCTGGGGGCGCACTTGGCATGCATCTGGCGGATCCCTTCCTGAGCCGCAAGCCGCTCGTCTTCGCGCCGGGCGTGGAGGGTCGCATCCGGCTGGAGCCGGGTGAGGGGAGCCGAGTGGCCGTCGGAGGAGAAGTGCTGCGCGAGCCGTGGGAGTTCTCGGCCGAGGAGGTGGCCGCGGGCGTGCCGCTGGAACTGGCCGGACGCGTGCTGCTGTTGTTGCACCTGGCGGACGCCTCGGCCAAGGAGGCCGTGGATGCACTGGGCATGGTGGGCACCAGCGTGGGGCTCCAGCGCGTGCGCCAACACATCATGCAGGTGGCGGATCTGGACGTGCCGGTGCTCATTCGCGGGGAGACGGGCTCCGGCAAGGAGCTGATCGCCCAGGCCATCCATCGGCACAGCTCGCGCGGGGACAAGGCGTTCGTCAGCGTGAACCTGGGCGCCATTCCCCGGGAGCTGGCGGCCACGGAGCTGTTCGGCGCGCGCAAGGGGGCCTTCACCGGCGCGGTGAGGGATCAGTCGGGCTTCTTCCAGGCCGCCCATGGGGGGACGCTGTTCCTGGATGAGGTGGGCGAGGCGCCGCCCGAGGTGCAGGTGATGCTGCTGCGGGTGCTGGAGACAGGGCAGCTCTACCCCGTGGGCGAGCGCTCTCCTGTCGCCGTCGATGTACGGCTCATCGCCGCGACGGACGCGCACCTGGAGCAGCAGATCCACGAGGGGCGCTTCAAGGCGCCGCTGCTGCATCGGCTGGCCGGCTACTCCATCCGCGTGCCGCCGCTGAGTGAGCGGCGAGAGGACATCGGGCTGCTGTTCCACCATTTCGCCCGCGGGGAGCTGGAGGCGCTGGGAGAGGCCTGGCGCCTGCGGCCCGAGGAGCCTTTCGCCGAGCCCTGGCTCCCGCCGGCGCTGGCCGCGCGCCTGGTGGGCCACCGGTGGCCGGGGAACATCCGAGAGCTGCGCAACGTGGTGCGGCAGCTCGTCATTGGCAGTCGAAGCCAGCCGCGCCTGCAGCTCGATGCCCAGCTCGAGCAGGAGCTGGCCCTGGCGAAGGTGGCTCCCTCGGGGCGACCCGCCACCGCGCAGCCCACGGCCGAGGCCAAGGCCCCCTCCCGCCGCAAGCCCTCCGAGATCACCGAGCCGGAGCTGCTGGCCGCCCTTCGGGAGAACGACTGGGACTTCCAGGCCGCCGCCGACCAGCTCCGCATCCACCGGTCCTCCATCTACGATTTGATCGACAAGAGCCCGAACCTGCGGACCGCCGGGGACCTGAGCGCCGAGGAGATCACCCGCTGCCATCATGAGTGTCAGGGTGACCTGGAGGCGATGACCCGGCGCCTCCAGGTGTCGAAGCGGGCGCTGGGACGTCGCGTCAAGGAGCTCGGCCTCGGCTCGGGGGCCACCTGAGGCTCGGGGCTGCTCGCGCGAACGCGGAGTGCCGGACTCCTGGCATATTCGTTGCTTTGTCACCGATGCCGATGTTGGCTCCAACGCGATGAACAGGAGGAATGTGATGCTGAGTCGTTTGTCTGAAGTGTCGCAGTGCGGAGTGAGACAGTCCCTGGCCCGTCTCCTGGTGCCGGGACTGTTGCTGGGGCTGCCGTTCTCCGGACTCGTCTCCTGCAAGACGGGGCCGGATGTCACGGCGCCCACTCCGTGCACGAGCTATCACGACACGGTGGAAGTCGACGTCACCTCGCGAGGGATTGCCTTCAGTCCGAATCGTTGTCTCAAGAAAGATGGCAAGGCCAGGTTCATCAACAAGTGCTCGAACGAGGCTTCCCTCCTCTCCATCGACATCAGAGGACCCGTATCGAAAGTCATTCAGCCGCTGCCTCATGGCAATGGGATCGACGATACCTTCCCGGCGTCGGGCACCTACACGATTACCGCCGAGGGTTGCCCCGATAGCAACCAGGACACCAAGACCGGGACGCTGGAGGTAGGAACGGGCACTGGGGGTGACCCGGTCCCGCCCGGTGAGGGCTGAGTCGGGCGCTACGGAGAGGGAGTCGCGCGGCCAGGAAACCGCCGCTTCCACCAGCCGGCGAGGTGAGGGTTCAGCGCGAGGGCCCTCTCGAGGTCTTCCCAGGCCTCGCGCGTCATCCCAGCCTCTTCACGCAGGCTCGCGCGCAGCAGCAGCGCATCCGCCCAGCGGGGGCGCGCGGCCAGCACCTCGTCCGCCAGGGCGAGGCCACGCTTCAGGGCGGAGAGCGGCTCGAGTCCCGTCTCCCGCCGCCAGGCGGCCCACTCGCGGCAGAAGTGGCCGAAGGCGATGCGGTAGTCCTGGCGCCGGGGTTCCAGCTCGAGCGTCTTCTCGAAGGCGCGGGCGGCCTCCTCGAAGTCCTCGGAGCGCGCCTGCCGCTGGCGAGCCAGCCAGCGGGCCCGCAGTCCACGCACCTCCCCCTGGACGAGCCAGGCCAGGGGCTCCTTGGGGCCGCGCTCGAAGGCCTGTCGCAGGGCCGCCTCGGCCTGTTCGAGGCTCCTCCGCGGTGCCTGCCCGTGCTCCAGCTCGAAGGCCGCTCGCCGCGCATGGACTCGGGCCAGGCTGGCCGGGTAGTAGGCGCCGCCCGGGAGGAGCTCGCTGGCCTTCAGGTAGGCCGCCTCGGCCGCCTGGAGCTCGGGGCGCGGGTCCTCCCCGGAGAGCGCGCGGTAAGGTGGCGCGCTCGGCCTGGGTCTCGCCGACGTTGTGGTGGCCAAAACCCTGTTGGGGGGCGACCTCGATGGCTTGACGCGCGGCCTGCCCGGCCTGCTCGAGCAAGGGGAAGGGGTCGCCGCCGTGGTCCCAGGCCTCCCTCGCCTGCTCGAAGAGGACCGCGCTCCTGCCGTTGTGGAGCTGCGCAATCCGGGCGTTGATACGGATGCCGCCCTCGAAGAACTCCAGGGCGGTGGTCAGGTCGGGCCGGGCGTCTTCTCCCTGGCTCCTGCGCCGCTGGGCCAGCTCCAGATGCAGCGTGCCGCCCAGGAAGTAGGGCACATAGTTGCCCGGGTTGAGCTTCCGGGAGGTGTCGAGCGCGGCCTGGGCCTGCTTCAGGTCCTCCAGGGGGGTCGTGGCGCGCGGGTGGGTGGCGCGGGTGAGGTAGGCGATGCCCAGGTTGATCCATGCGTCTGGCAGGCGCTCGTCGAGGCGGATGGCCTCGCGGTAGGACGCGATGGCCTCGCCACGGTGGGGCAGGGAGTCCTCCCCTTTCTCGTCCTCGTAGTCCGCCCAGATTTTGAAGACGAGGCCCCGGGTGGCGTGGAACTCGTAGTCCTGCTCCTTGGGGGGAATGGTGCCCAGCAGCTCCACGGCCTGCTGGAGCGGCTCGTGGGGGTCCAGGCTCCGGGCCTGGAGGGAGCGGGCCCGGCGCCAGAGGCTCTGGACCTGCTCCATGCGGGCCCGGGGCGGCTCGGGCACCAGGCGCATGGCGGTGCGCGCGGCGGAGAGGGCCTTCTGGAGGGGCTCCTCCACGTCGAGGCCCCGGCTCATGCGGTACTCCGCCAGCCGGTTGTAGAAGTACGCCTCCAGCACGCGGGCCAGCCCGAAATCGGGGTCCGCCTGGAGCGCGCGGGCGACGGCCTCCAGCCCACGGGTGAAGGGAGGCATGACGTCCCCCTTGCTGTAGAGCTCCATCACCATCACGGTGTACTCGAGCATCGCCAGGGCCCTGTGGACCTCCGGCACGCTCTCGCCCGTTGCGGCGGCGGCGGTGTAGGCGCGGCGGCCGGCCTCGAAGTCGGCCAACGCTCCCTCGCGATCGCCCTGGTTCCAGCGGCGGGTGGCCCGGGCCTGGAGGATGTCGCCCCGGAGCAGGGGTGCCTCGTGGAACCAGGGGAGGCGGTCCTTCATCGCCTCGAGCTGGGCGAGGGCTTCGTCCAGCCGATCCTCGTAGAAGGCCAGCAGCGCCGCCACGTACTCGGGAGAGGGCACGTCGGCGCCCTGGCTCTGGCGCAACCAGTCCAGGGCGGGGGCGCGGTACGGCGCTGGATGTCCTGCTTGCGGGACTCGCGTTGCTCCGGGTTGCGCAGGCGCTCGGCCTGCAGGAGTTGCTCCTGGTACAGGTGCCCCATCACGAGGGCCAGCGACCAGGCGACACGGGGCTCGCGGAAGCCGTGGCTCCAGGCGGCCTCCAGGTGCTCGCGGGCCAGGGCCTCGTCACCGAGCGCCAGGGCGCCACGCCCCAGGGCGTAGTGGCCGGAGCCCACGGCCAGCGCGCCGGCCTCGTGGATCTCCGCCTCCAGCTCGCGCATGCGGCCGCGGAGGGCCTCGCGGTCGGCGCGGGTGTCGTGCAGCTGGGAGAGGCCGGAGTAGCGAGCCAGGGCCTCGATGCGCTCGACGCGCTCGGTGAACTGGCGCGAGCCAGGCGCTCGCGCCGGGTGGCCTCCCGACGGGTGAGCGAGACCTGGACGACAGCGAGCGCCACGGCCAGCAGGGCCGCGGCGGCCACGCCCACCACGACGCGGTGCTTGCGGAGCCTCTTGCGCAGCCGGTACCCCAGGCCGGTGGGGCGCGCCCGCACGGGCTCGCCACCGAGGAAGCGGTCCAGATCCTCGGCCAGGGCGCGCGCCGAGTCGTAGCGGGCCGAGCGCTCCTTCTCCAGGCACTTGAGGATGATGGCTTCCAGGTCCGCCGGCAGGTCCGGGTTGAGCGCGCGCGGCGGGCGAGGCTCGAGGGAGGCGATGTTGCTGAGCACCTCCAGCCCGTTGCCGCCGGGGATGGGAGGCTGGCCCGTCAGCAGGGTGTAGAGCGTGGCGCCGAGGCTGTAGACGTCGGCGCGCCGGTCCAGCCGGGACACCTCGCCGCGGGCCTGCTCGGGGGCCATGTAGTGAGGGGTGCCGAGCACCGAGCCCGTGGCGGTGCTGCCCTGCTCCTTCCAGTCGCGCGCCAGCCCGAAGTCCATGACGTAGGGCTTGAGGCGGCCAGTCCTCGGTGCGCTCGACGAGGATGTTGCCTGGCTTGAGGTCGCGGTGGATGAGGCCAGCCCGGTGGGCGGCGTGGACTCCCGCGGCGGCCTCTCGGAGCAGCAGGGCCGCCTGTTCCACGGTGAGCTGGCCCGCGAGCTGGTTCAGCGGGTGGCCGTCCACGTACTGCATGGCGATGAAGGCGCGCCCCTGGACTTCCCCCACCTCGTACACCTGGCAGACGCACTCGTGGCTCGACACGGGCCTGGGCCCGGGCCTCGGAGAGGACGCGCTGGGTGAGCCCGGTGTCGTCGCCCCGGACGAACTTGAGGGCGGCATGGCGGCGCAGCCGTGGATCATAGGCGAGGAAGACCTGGCCCATGCCGCCCTGGCCGAGGAAGCGCACGCCCTGGTAGCGCTCCCAGCCGGGCACGGGGAAGACGGGAGTCTCCGGAGGAGGAGCCCCAGGCGTGGGGGGGCCATCCAGGGTGGATGCGCCCGCTGCTCCGTCCCGCACGGTCATGTCCGGGACGCCTCGGCGGTGTGGACGAGGCAGACCGCTTCGTGCTCCCAGCCGAGGGGGAACTTGACCTGGCCCTCTTCCCTCGACGCGTTCATGGCTCGTGCTCCCGTGACCCTCTGGGCCTCAATGTACTCGACGGCCCGGGTTGTACGCGGGTCGAGCCGAGGAAGGTGTCCGAGGCAGGTGTCAGACACTTTGACGGCGGGGCCAGGGTCCGCTCAAGGGAGGCCTCGCCCGTCGAACCGCTGGTTTCACGCGGTGCGTCATCCGTGTCATGGTCCGCTGGGAGCGAACCTTGATGACACCCAAAGACACTGAAGCTCCGGCGACGGAGAGCGACCTGGCCCCGCCCGTCCCAGCCGGAGAAGCTCGCCCCGCCGCCGCCCGCCGCCCGGGCCGGTGGCGGCAAGCTGGAGTTCGCCCTCGGGGTTCTCAACGGCGTGCTGGGGGACTACCTCCACCGCCAGGACAACGGACTGGCCACGCCGATGGAGCTCTTCCTCGACGGGCACCCGGTGCGGCTCGACCGGGAGTCGCTCCGGCGTGCGTACCCCGCGCCCACGGGCCGGCTGGCGCTCTGGGTGCACGGGCTCGCCGTCACTGAGGCCGTCTGGTCCTTCCCTGGCGAGCCCGCGGTGACCTACGGCACGCTGCTGCAACGGGACCAGGGCGTGACGCCGCTCTACCTCCGCTACAACACGGGTCTGCACATCTCCGACAACGGCGAGGCCCTGGCCCGGCTGCTGGAGACGCTGGTGGCCTGTTTCCCGGTCCCCGTCGAGGAACTCATCCTGGTGGGCTACAGCATGGGAGGGCTCGTGGTGCGCAGCGCGTGCCACGTGGCCGCCGAGGCGGGGCACACCTGGCTGTCCCGGGTCCGCCGTGCCCTCTACATCGGCGTGCCGCACCTGGGCTCGCCGCTCGAACGGGCGGGCAAGGTGGTGAGCCTGGCGCTGCGGGCGATTCCCAATCCCTACACGCGGCTGGTGGCGGACGTCGTCGACCTGCGCAGCAGCGGTGTGAAGGACCTGGGTTTCGGGAACCTGCTGAAGCGGGACTGGGAGGGGGCGGAGGGCGAGGCGCAGCTCCAGAACCGCCGCCACCCCGTCCCGCTGCTCCCGGAGCTGTCCCATCACCTGCTCGTTGGCTCTTTGGGCAACGAAGAGCGCCACCTGCTCTCGGCGCTCTTTGGCGATGGCGTGGTGCCCCTGGCGAGCGCGGCCGGACGGGCGGGTCCGGAGGACCGCTCGCCGGTGTTTCCCGCAGGAGAACGTCAAGGTCGTGGCGGGGGTGGACCACATCGCCCTGGCCCACCACGCGGCGGTCTATGCCCAGGTGAGGGACTGGTGCGACAAGGAGCTTCCATGAAGAAGTGGCGCGGATTGACGGAGCTGGTGCGAGACGCGGTGGACAAGGGCGCGACGGCGGTGGAGCAGGTGCACAAACGCACCGCCTCCAGGCCCTTCGAGCTGCTGGAGAAGGTGCCCCCGCTCGAGGTCCCCGTCCGGGGCATACACGAGCTCCATGACCTGGCTGTCTCGGGCTCGTATGGGATGGTCCGGTGGGTCAACCGCGTTGCGGGCACGGCGGTGGGCGTCGCGCTCGACCTCCTCGAGCAGTCACGCGCGCGAGACGCCGGAGCCCCGGAGCCCCAGCAGCTGCGGTAGCGAGCCACCTGTGTCAGGAGAGGTGACGCCTCTCGGGATGTTGAACGACTGCACCTCGACGGCGCGTATTGAGCCGCACGGTCCCGAAACAGGAGGAACCCATGTCGAAGCCCCCTCCGCCACCCTGGGAACCACCACGCCCACCAGGGATGCCGCCTGAAAGGACCTCTCCGCCCAGCAGGATTCCGAAGGGCAGCGCGGACTACTCCGCCGCGCTCGCCGATGCGACCGCATACAAGCTCGGCGAGATTTCCTTCGAGGAGTTGCAAACGCGCGTCATCGCGCGGGCGCTCCCGCCACATCCACTCGGCGACGCCTATCTGATGGTGGTACCTCCGCCTCCGCCCCCGGGCGTACACTTCGACCCGCTGGTGATGCCGCGCGACTGGGCGAGGACCTGGGGCGAGATCGCCATGACGTACTTCGCGGGTGAGATCACGCGCGAGGAGTACGACCGCCTCCACGCCGCGGCGCATCCCGGCTGTTCGAGTTGACGCGCCACGGCGACAGCCGGCCCGGCTGGCCTCTGGCACTCCAGGCCGCTAGCATCTTTCGGATGCGCACCGGGCTCCCGCTGTGTCTCCTGCTGTTGGGTGTGCTCGCGGCCTGTGGTGGAGGCGATGAACCCCCGCGCGCCAGCTACGAGCAGTTCACCCTCGAGCTGATCGACCTGTCCGAGGGCGAGCGGGTCGTGCCGGGCACGGCGCTGGCGTACCAGGTCCACTACGCCGGCGACCTGGCCCGCGACCTGCGCTTCACAGCGCTCTTCACCCACGAGCCGAGCGGGGAGACCGCCTCCTTCGGATGGTCCGAGCAGGGCCAGGACAGCGCGCGCATCGACCTGCGCAGGAAATGGATGCTGCGCCACGACTTCCTCAAGCGCTCGGGTCGCATCCGGGTTCAGCTCCAGGCCTCCCTGACCGCTACCCGGACGGGGAGCACTCCCTGGGTGGTCCAGAGCGAGAGCGTGTACGTGGAGCTGTACCCAACCCTCGACCGCCTCGAGGTGACGCTGCCGCGCGCAGGCGAACCCGTCGCCTACGGCACGCCCGTCGAGGTCCGGGTAACGGGCAAGGATCTCTGGGGAGAGGTCAGCGTCGAGGTGCTCGATGTCGAAGCCGGCACGCGCGTCCCGGAGCTGGGGCGGGCCCTGCCCTTCGACGGGAGCCAGGCGTCGGTCGCCGAGATCTGGCCCCTCCGCGGACGCCAGCTGGAGCGCGTGGGCACCCATCCGCTGCGCTTCGTCGCGCGCTATGGCGAGCTTCAGCTGGAGTCCGAGCCGATCTCCCTGCAGGTCACCCACACCGTCGACCACGTCAGCGTCGTGGTGCGCGATCGCGCGGGAGGGCTCGGTCAGCCCACGGTCCCCTATCCGCGCCTCGGCGACGTCGCGGAGCTGGGCATCCGCATCTCGGGGACCCAGCTCGCCGGTCACGAGCTCACCATCAACGGAGGTCCGCCGATGAGCGCCCCGAGCGATCAGCTGGAGCTGATGCTCGTCACCCCGACCTCCAAGGACTTCGCGGACGGCAAGGGGCGCGAGGTCTATGACTTCGTGGTGCAGTCCGGCGGCATCGAGAGAGCGGCGAGCATCACCGTTCAGCGCTGGGGCGTCGAGAGCTGCGCCTGGCGCTCGAGCGAGGGGCGCCCCTACGCGGAGGACGAGACCGTCGGCCGCGGCACCCAGGCGGTGATGCACGCCGAGCTCTGGGGCTTCCCCGACACGACGGGCTGGCTCATCTTCAGGCGGCCAGTGGCGGAGTTCACGGTCTGGGAGCGGGATCCCGGCGGTCGGCCCACGCCCGAGGACATCGACTTCCTCAAGAACAACGACGACGAAGGCGAGTCATTCGACGCGGACGTGCGGAGCAACGCGAGCGAGGCGCGCTGGACCACCCTCTACGAAGACGAGTTCGACCCGCTGGACCTCCACATGAACGCGGCCGAGTACTACTTCGAGGTCAAGGTGGAGGACCAGGTCTGCACCTCCGGAGAGATCCTCGTGTACTGAGCGGAGCGCTGCTACCGCCCCAATTGCCTGTCCCAGTCAGCCAGTTGCACGGCCACCGAGTATTTTTCGGCGCTCGAGAGCGACTCGAAGTCCTTGGGGGAAGCGCTTGGATGCGCTCGCGTAGGAAGCCCGGGTCGCTGAGCACCTCGGGGTGCTTCAAGTCGTTGTCCCCCTCCACGAGGACAGGAATCACCCGGAGCACGGCTTCCAGGCAATCCTCCCGGGTCGCGCGAGCCATGCGCTCCATGGCGGCGGCGGAGACACGGCATGGTAGAGCGCCCCCCAGGGGGTACTCAGGCAGAAGGACTCGAAGGCCTCCTCCGTGCGTTGGCGCTCCTCCTTCTGGACGCATTCGTCCAAGTGGGTGAAGACCTCGGCGAACAGGTGCACCCACCAGGCAGCGCGGCCCAAGTCGAATTCGGCCCCCGAGTGCATCACCAGGACCTCACCGGGTTGCACCTGGCGCATCTGCCGGGGTTGGGGAAAGGCACCGGTCTCGAGGTACTCCCGGGCCCACCACTGGCCCTCGGCTCTCACCTCGCTTGGCGCGGGAGTGAGGGTCCGACATGGCGCATAGGGCCGAGGTGAAGGCCGCCCGGCACCCCCGATGGAGTGCCGGGCGGGTGCCCCGCAAGGCCCCTGCGTCAGCGAGCGTGACTCAGCCGCCGCTCACTCTAGCGTCAGGGCCTCCGGCTGGGAGAAGCCCTTCTTCATGGGCGCCGTCGGGCCGCTGTTGAGCACGCACTGACCGCCGATGATGTCGCTGAAGTCACAGCCGGAAGGGGGGTTGCCCCAGTCGCTGGTGATGTTGAGCCAGGACAGGCTCCCGGTGTACGTGCCCATCGGCTGCCAGGGGAAGATGACCGGCTGCACCCACCCGTCCCAGGCGATTCCGCGGCTCGTGTCGTCGGCGAGGAAGTCCCCGTTGGGGATGGTCTCGTAGATGTGTCGGGCCGCGTCCGGGTAGAGGCCATGCGAGCCCTTCGCCGAGTAGGCCTCCGGGTGCCAGCCCAGCACGGCCAGCTCCTTGGCCCCGAAGAGGAAGGTCTGTCCGCCCGAGTGCTGGCTCAAGTACACCGCGTACGGCCGGCCCTCGATGAACCGCACGGTCAGGTGCTCCCAATCCCCCACGTGGTTGCCAAAAGTGGAGTAGCCACCCGCGCATCCCCAGGGCGAGTACCAGCCGATGCACACCCGCTTGCCATTGTTGTACGGGTAGAAGTTCCAGTAGATGACGTCGGTGATGTTCGTGGGCACGCCATTCTGCATGCGGGTGACGACCTCCACGTACATGGGCACCTGGACCTGGTCCGGCCGCTGGCCATCGAGGAACTGGGGGTCCGTGCAGGAGTCACAGCCCAGGGGCTGGTTGGTCACCAGGTAGCCGTCCTCCCCGTGCACGTTGGGCAGGAAGAACTCGACGGAGGAGGGGAAGTAGGACTCCTCGGCGTGCAACCAGATGCGGGGCGCGAACCAGGTCGCCGTCTGCTCATCGACGGGCAGCCCCTGCAGCTCCGGATTGGCGGTGGCGCTCTTGTTGATGACCCAGAAGCGGCCGGCGTCGGGCCCGTTGTGGTTGCCCTGGCTCTTGAAGGTGGACACGGGCAGCCCGCGGTGATCCCAGGCCTCCGTCTGCCACAGGCCCACGTCGTAGTCCGCGCCAGAGCCCGCGTCATTCCACACCCAGCTGGAGTTGCCCGGGAGCACGTACTCGCTCTTGAGGCACCGGATGAGGTCGGTGGAGGGCTTGCCGTAGCCCTGCACGGTGACCGTGCCCAGACAGGTGTAGCCCGCCGGAGGCACCGGGTCCCAGAAGGAGACGTCATGCGAGCCACCCGAGCCCCAGTCGCTCCAGATCCAGTTGTAGTCGACCGGACGCGCGAGCACGTCCCCCTCGCCAGAGACCACGAAGGTCATCTTGGGAGCCACGCCTTGAGCGGGCATGGCCACGTCGCCGAGCGAGTAGTAGCCCGGATACGCGCCGAGGTTCGGGCGCCAGACGGACACGTCGTTGCCAGCTCCCGTGTTGTAGTCGTCGTAGAGCCAGTGGAACTGGGTCGCGGCCTGGACCCAGAGCCGCTGCGGGAAGCGCAGCAGGGCCTTGTCCGAGCTGAGCGAGAACTCGGCGCTCTGGCCGGGGGAGGCCGTCGCCGCGACGAGCTTGTAGGTCCCCGCGGACAGCGTCTGGGAGAGCCGCGCGTGGGTGCCTCCGCCGCCATCGTCATTCTCCGCGAGCACGTTGCCGTTCGCGTCCAGCAGGTAGAGATAGGCATTGGCGGATGAGGTGAGCTGGAAGGTCACCATCTCGCTCGGGCCGGAGAAGTCCACGAGGAACTGCCGGTTGGCAGGGCTGGACGGGGACCGCCCGCCGGAGCCGCTCCACCGGCCATACACGATGTTGCCGGCGCGGGCGGCGCCCGGCGCGGGCTGCTGGGAGGGGAGGACCTGGACCTCGGCGAGGCTCAGCACGCCGCTGCCATCGAGCTGCACCCGGACGTACCGGGCCGAGCGATTGATGGCGAACGTGGACTGCGCCGGAGCGACGCCCGCGAAGGGGTAGTCCTGCCAGTTCACTCCGTCATCGGAGACGCGTACCCGGAAGTTCTGGAGCCGATCCGAGCAGCAGTCGGTGCGGTTGAAGAGGCCCACGGTGGAGAGGGCGTGCGAGCCCTGGAGGTCGACCTGCCACCAGGGCTGGAGCTGGTTGTCGGTGTGGGTGACCGAGCCGCCATTCCAGTTGCCATGGGTGTTGCCGTCCACCGCGCGCGCTGCCTCGCCGCCGCCTCCGGTGTACATGCTCGATTGGGACGCCGGCTTGCCGAGCGCGAGGTTGGGTGCGCTCAGCGCCTCCTGCACGCTGCCAGCGGGGCCGTTGTCGAGCGACTCGGCGTCGGTGATGTCCTCCGGGGAGCACGCGCCGATGAGCGCGGCACTCGCGAGGCAGGAGAACCATCGGAGTATGAACGTTCGTGAGAGAGTCATGAGCCTACCTGTTCGGAGAAGATGGGTGGGACCCGCGGTGAGAGGACTACGGTTCGGTTCTGCCCTCACCGAGGAACCGGGCCCTCAACGTGCGGACGACCTCGGCGTCCCAACGCTCGGAGAGCAACTCCACGACCGTGCGTCGGTAGCGCAGCGCGCACGCGAGGCACACCAGGGTGGCCACCAGTCCGATGACGCTGTTCTGCCACGAGGCCAGGTCCCACTGACCGTCCCAGAACCACTCGGTCTGGCTGGTGGGCCAGAAGTACCAGATGGGCCACCCCGGGCCGCTGCCGGCCAGGTCACACAGCAGGTGGAGGTGGAAGGCCACCAGCGACAGTCCCGCCACCCACAGCCGACTCCGGGCCAGCGCCGCGCACGTCAGCGCCGTCACCAGCGCCCCCACGTAGCCGTGGAAGATGAGGTGGTGGTAGCGCGCGTACAGCTCGCCGCCACCGAGGATCGTCAGCCCATCGATGTCCGGCGCCAGCCCCGCGCAGGCGACGAGCAGCCGGTCCCGCCGTGCCTCCAGGCGCTGCGCCATCAGCCAGGACAGCTCGGCGTGGACGATGGGGTTCATGCCAGGCGTGCGGGGCTCAGGTGTCCGCCGGCACGTCGTAGTTGGGCGTGAGGTCGATCACGTACACGGTGAGCAGGTTGTAGACGATGACGTTGCTCACCCAGAAGAAGATGGCCGGGAAGCTCACGTACACCAGCTCCGAACCGGGCCACACGTGCAGGTGGTGTCCGGTGAGCTGCACCGAGAGGAATCCGCCGACCCACTCGCCCACCCAGCACACCGCCGCGGCGATGAGGATGCGCTTCCAGAGCTTCATCCCCTTCGGGTGGAACCAGTAGTAGTTCAGCGTCCACATCAGGAACACCGAGCCGGTCCAGAGGATCATGCTCCCGAACGAGAACCAGCCGTAGGGCGAGTCCGGGTACACCCAGCCGTACGTCCCGTTCACCGCCTTCCAGGCCTGGTTCTGGCTCAGCTCCAGCAGCCAGAGCAGCGGGGCGATGTAGAGAATCTGGGTCGCCAGCACCCGTGCGTAGAGTCCGAAAGGCCGCTGTGCGGAATCCGCGGTCAGAGCAATCGCGTTCATCGCATTCTCCCTGGATGGATGCAGGTTGTGAGGAGACGGCCGTTCATTGCACCAACCCAGGCCCCTGCAGCTTCCCTTCAGCCGTCAACCGCTTCCATTCTGCCGCCAACCCTGGTGCTTTTCCATGGGGGTGTAGTTTTTTAGGAAGTTCCGGGTGGTGGCCGTGAAGGAGGACCGCGAGCCGCTGCCCTCCTATGACAAGCTCGTGTCTCCCTTCGACAGGAGCGAGTCATGTCCTCACACTCCCCGCGCAACATGACGGACTACGAGGCCACCCACCGCGACTTCCAGTGGGAGCGCCCCGAGTTCTTCAACTTCTCCACGGACGTCATCGACCGCTGGGCCTCCGAGCGCCCCGACGCTCCGGCGCTGCAGTGGAGCGACGAGGCGGGGCACGCTCAAGTCTTCACCTGGAAGGAGCTGAAGCAGCGCTCGCTGCACGCGGCGCAGTTCCTCACCAGCCTGGGCCTGCACAAGGGCGACCGCGTCTTCGTGATGATGCCGCGAGTGCCCGAGTGGTGGTTCCTCGTCCTGGGCTGCATCCGCGTGGGCATCGTCTTCATGCCGGGCACGCCGATGCTCACCACCAAGGACATCCGCTACCGGCTGCTGGCGGCCGACGCCAACGGTGTCATCGCGGACACGAGCTGCCTGGACAAGTTCGAGGGGCTGGTGGGCACGGGCCGGGTGGAGACGTGGGTGGCGGTGGGCCACGCGCCCTCGCCCTGGGTGAGCTACGAGCCCGGTGGGGCGGGCACGGGCTCGCACGGGGTGGCGTTCGAGCGCACCCGGGCCGATGAGCCGATGCTCATCTACTTCACCTCGGGCACCACGGGCATGCCGAAGATGGTGCAGCACACGCAGGCCAGCTACGGCATCGGGCATCAGATTACCGGCCGCTACTGGTTGGACCTGACGCCGGAGGACAGGCACCTGACGCTGTCGGACACGGGCTGGGCGAAGTGCGCCTGGGGCAAGCTGTTCGGCCCGTGGAGCCAGGGCGCGTGCAACGTGGTGTACGACTTCCGAGGCCGGTTCGACGCGGCGCGAATCCTGCGGATGCTCGAGCGGCAGCGGGTGACGACGTTCTGCGCGCCGCCCACGGCGTGGCGGGCCCTCGTGCTGCAGGACCTGTCGCAGTACGACCTGTCCGCGCTGCGGCACGTGACGAGCGCGGGCGAGCCCCTCAACCCCGAGGTCATCGACGCGTGGAAGCAGGCCACGGGGCTGCACATCCGCGAGGGCTACGGGCAGACGGAGTCGGTGATGATCGTCGGCATGTTCCCCGCGCTGGAGCCGCGGGTGGGTTCCATGGGCAAGCCGTCGCCGGGCTTCGTGGTGTCGGTCATCGACGGGGAGGGGAAGGAGGTGCCGGTGGGGCAGGAGGGAGACATCGCGGTGCGGGTGAAGCCGGAGCCGCCGGTGGGCCTGTTCACGGGCTACCTCAATGACGACTCGGCGAACCTCGCGTCGTTCCGGGGCGACTGGTACGTGACGGGGGACCGGGCGGTGAGGGACGCGGACGGGTACTTCTGGTTCGTGGGGCGGAGCGACGACGTCATCAAGACGTCGGGCTACCGGGTGGGGCCGTTCGAGGTGGAGTCGGCGCTGCTGGAGCACGCCGCGGTGGCCGAGTCCGCCGTGGTGGGTGTGCCGGACGAGCGCATCGGTCAGCGCATCAAGGCGTACGTGGTGCTGGCGCCGGGATTCACGGGCTCGGCGGAGCTCAGCGAGGAGCTCCAGGAGTACGTGAAGAAGACGACGGCGCCCTACAAGTACCCGAGGGAGATTGAATTCGTGACCGAGCTGCCCAAGACGGTGAGCGGGAAGATCCGCCGCACGGATCTGCGCGCCATGGCCCAGCAGCCCGCGAAGAAGGACTGAGAGCGCTCACTCCGGGGCGCGCTGGGTCTCCTGCGCGGGTTGGGCATCCAGCTCCTCGCGGTTGAGCGAGGCGGGCAGCAGCGCGTTGGCGAGGATGCCCACGAGCGCGGCCAGCGCCATGCCGTGCAGCTCCAGGTGCAGCTCGCCCACGGACACCGGAATCTTCGCCCCGCCCAGGCCGAGCACGAGGATGAGGCTCACCACGATGAGGTTGCGGCTGTGGGCGAAGTCGATGCGCGCCTCGGAGAGGGTGCGGATGCCCACGGAGGCAATCATCCCGAAGAGCAGGATGCTCACGCCGCCGAGCACGCCGGCCGGGAGGCTCTGGAACACGGCGGCCAGCTTGGGCGAGAGGCCGAACAGCATGGCGAACCCGGCGGCGATGCGCAGGACGGCGGGGTCATACACGCGGGTGACGGCGAGCACGCCGGTGTTCTCCGCGTAGGTGGTGGCGGCGGGGCCTCCGAGCACCGCCGAGGCCATGTTGGCGATGCCATCGGCGAAGAGGGTGCGCGGCAGGCCGGGGTGCTCCAGGAAGTTCTTCCCCACCACGCGGCCGTTCACGATGACGTCGCCGATGTGCTCGATGAAGGTGACGAGGGCCACCGGGGCGAGCACGAGCACCGCCGTCCACGAGAACCTCGGCGCGTGGAAGGGAGGCAGGCCCAACCAGGCGGCGTCGCGGATGGCCTCGAGCCTCGCGGGCTCCACCACCCCGAGCACCAGCGCGGCCACGTAGCCGGCGATGACGGCGATGAGGATGGGAATCATCTTGAAGAGGCCGCGGGCGAAGACGCTGGTGAGGATGGCGGCCAGCAGCGTGACCAGGGCGAGCCCCCAGTGGCTCTGCGCCTGGTTGACGGCGACTCCCGCGAGGCTCAGCCCGATGACGATGATGACGGGGCCGGTGACGATGGGGGGGAAGATTTGCTGGATGCGCCGCACGCCCACGGCCTTCACCCCGGCGGAGAAGACGATGTACATGGCGCCGGCGGCGAGGAGCCCGGCGCTCACGGCGGCGGGGCCCTCGGCCTTCATCACGGCGATGACGGGGGCGATGAAGGCGAAGCTGCTGCCCAGGAAGATGGGCACGCCGAAGCCGGTGAGCACGTGGAACAGGAGCGTGGCGAGCCCCGCGCCGAAGAGGGCGACACTGGGATTGAGGCCGGTGAGGAGGGGCACCAGCACGGTGGCGCCGAACATGGCGATGGTGTGCTGGAGGCCCAGCACGACCTTCTTCTGGAGCGGGAGGGGCGGCATGGATGCGCCTTAGCGCACCGGTGCCCCCGCCGGGTACTGCCTTCGTGTCTCACCCCAGCCGCAAGGGCAGGCTCCGCAGGCGCTGCCCGGTGAGGGCGAAGACGGCATTGGCCACGGCGGCCGCCACGGGCCCGATCGGCGGCTCGCCCATGCCATGGGGTGTGTCGCCGTCGCCCACCAGCAGCGTCTCGATGTCCGGCGCGTCCGCCATCGTCAGCAGCGGGTAGTTGTAGAAGTTCTCCGCCTCCACCTGCCCGTCCTTGAAGGTGATTTGCTCGGAGAGGGTGGAGCCCAGCCCCATCATCACCGCGCCTTCCACCTGCGCGGTGGCTCCGTCCGGGTTGACGACCAGGCCGCAGTCCACGGCGCAGGTGATGCGGTGCACACGGATGCGACTGTCCTCCACCGAGACCTCGGCCACCTGGGCCACCACCGTGTTGACGTCCACGGAGCACGCCAGTCCCCGGGCCCGGCCCGCTGGAGCGGCGGTGTCCCAGCCCGCGTGCCGGGCCGCGGCCTCCAGCACCCGGCGCCAGCGGCGCTCCATCGCGTCATCCTCCGACAAGTGCTTCAACCGGAAGGCCAGTGGATCTTCCCCGGCGGCGTGGGCGAGCTCGTCCATGAAGCCCTCCAGCGCGAAGGTGTTGGCCAGCAGGCCGAGGCCCCGCCAGGTGCCGGTGGGCACGGGCAGCCGCACACGCTGGGCGCGCACCTGGCGGTGGGCCACGGCGTAGCGGATGGTCCCTCCACGCCACGCGCCGAAGTCCGCCCCCATCACCGCGCCCACGACTTCCGGCACCATGCCGAGGAGGACGTCTCCGCTGGCCTGCTGGTGCTCGAAGGCCATCACCCGGCCGGACTCGTCCAGCGAGGCGCGCAGCCGGTGGTGCGTGGGCGGGCGGAAGAAGCCCTGGCGGAACTCCTCGGTGCGGTTCCACCCCACGTGCACCGGGCGGCCGGTGGCTTGCGAGAGCCTCGCGGCCTCGATGGCGGCTCGCGCGTCCAGGCGCCGTCCGAAGCCTCCTCCCGGGGAGGTGGGGATGACCTCGACGCTCTCCTCCTCTCGGTCCATCGCCTCGGCCACCTGCTTGCGAAGGCGCCCGGGCGTCTGGGTGGCCATCCACACCCGCATCCGCTCCGGTTTCACCTCCACCAGCGCGGCCTGCGGTTCCAGGTGCGCATGGGCCGCCAGGGGCGTGCGGTACTCGGCGCTGAGCTGCCTGCCGCGGCCCAGGTGCGCCGGCGCGTCCCCCTCGTCCTGGATGATGACGCCCTCTCCGTCCTTCACGGTCGTCAACGCGTCGATGTCCGCCTGCTGAACGCGCTCACCCTCGGTCCACTCCAGCTCCAGGTGGGCCAGGGCGGCGTACGCCTGCGCGCGGGACTCGGCGGCCACACCGGCGAAGTCGTTCCCCAGCACCACCGCCACCACGCCCGGCTGCTGGCGCGCCTGTCCCTCGCGGGCAGCTCGCAGCGTGCTCCCCAGCCTCGGCGGTCGCGCCACGGCCCCGTACAGCATGCCGGGCAGCCGCTGGTCATACGCATACACCGGCTGGCCGGTGAGCTTGGCCTCCAGGTCCACGCGCGGCATCGACTGGCCGATGACTCGGAAGTCCTTCACCGGCTTGAGGGGCGGCGCCTTCTCGGGCACCTCCCACGCGCCCGTGTGTCGTGCCACCACCTCGCCGTAGCGCAGCGTGCGTCCGGGCGCGTCTCGCACGCTGAACGTCCCTCCGGTGGCCACGAGCGACTCGACCGGTACGCCGAGCTGGCGTGCGGCCTCGGTGCGCAGCATCTCGCGGAGGGTGGCGGCCACCTCGCGCAGTGGGTGGAACAGGCCGACCACGGTCTGGCTGCCCGAGGTGCCCTGGGAATCCACCGGGCCCCGGGCGGTGCTGGCGTGCACCACTTCCAGCTTCTCCCAGGGGACTTCCAGCTCCTCGGCGGCTATCTGCGCCAGCGAGGTGTGGATGCCCTGGCCCATCTCCACCTTGGGCAGGTGCAGGCGCACGCGGTCGTCCGGGAAGAGCTCGAACCAGAGGGTGGGGTCCAGGGTGCCGGCCATGGAGGGCATCTCGCCCTTGTCGAGCCACCGGGCCATGCCCAGGCGCATGGCGGGCAGGCCGAGGGCCACGGCTCCGGCGCCGCCCACGCCCAGGCCGAGCAGGAACTGCCGGCGCGTGGGGCGCCACGACTTCTTCTCGGGACGCGAGTCGCTCATGGCTCGGCCTCCTGGCTCAGCAGTTCCGCCGCCTCGAGCACGGCCTTCTTGATGCGGCAGTAGGTGCCGCAGCGGCAGTAGTTGTTGCCCATGGCCTCCACCACCTGCTGGGGCGAGGGCTTCGGGTTTCGCTCCAGGAGGGCGGCGGCGGTCATCATCTGCCCACTCATGCACCAGCCGCACTGGGGCACCTGCACCTTCAGGAACGCCTGCTGCACGGGGTGCAGGCGCGGCTTTCCATCGGGCCCCTCGCTGGCGAGGCCCTCCACGGTGCGGATGCGCGAGCCGGCCACCTGGGAGACGGGGAGGAGGCACGAGCGGGTGGCGGCCCCATCCACGTGGACGGTGCACGCGCCGCACACGCCGGCCCCACAGCTGAACCGGGTGCCGACCAGACCGAGCTCATCCCGCAGCACCCAGAGGAGCATGCGGTCGGGGTTCTCGTCGGAGACCTCGTGTTCCTGATTGTTGATGGTGAGCTTCATGTGGGCTTCCCGTGCGTTCAGCGGAAGCCGCAGTTTGCGAAGGGCCGCCCGAAATATCCAGGCGGCTTGATACCGGCCGAGGGAGAAGGCGCCCGGCTCGGGACCAGGCGGGCGGAGCCTCGGGCGTCAGCTCCAGTCGGAGTGGACGAAGCCGGCCTCGGGCCTGTCGCGGCGCTGGTAGGTGTGGGCGCCGAAGGCGTCGCGCTGGGCCTGGGTGAGGTTCTGCGGCAGCTCGGCGCTGCGGTAGCTGTCGAAGTAGGCGAGGCTCGCGGAGAACACCGGCACCGCAATCCCCAGCCGCGTGGCCACCGCCACCGTGCGCCTCCACGCCGGCGCCATCCGCTCCAGCACCGGCGCCAGGCTGTCCGCCAGCATCAGGTTGGGCAGATCCGGCTTCTTCTCGAAGGCCTCGCGCAGCGGCGTCAGCAGCTTCGCGCGGATGATGCAGCCGGCCCGCCAGATGCGCGCCATCTCCGCCAGCGACACGTTCCACTGGTACTCGTTGGACGCCGCCTGGATGAGCCGCATCCCCTGCGCGTACGTCGCCACCCGCGCCGCGTACAGCGCGTCATGCACCCACGCCGCCAGGTTCGCCTTCTCGTCCGCGGACAGGCTCTCGCCCTGGGGGCCGCGGAGGATGCGGCTCGCCGCCACGCGCTCGTCCTTCATCGAGGAGAGGTTGCGCGCGTCCAGCGCTCCGGCGATGGAGGGCACCGGCACGCCCAGGTCGAGCGACACCTGCACCGTCCACTTCCCCGTGCCCTTCTGGCCCGCCTTGTCCAACACCACGTCCACCAGCGGCTTGCCCGTCTCGGCGTCCTTCTTGCGGAGCACCTTGATGGTGGTCTCCAGCAGGAAGGACTCGGCGATGCCCTGGTTCCACTGCGAGAACAGGTCCGCCAGCTGGTCCGCCGACAGCCCGAGCCCGTGGCGCAGCAGGTCATACGTCTCCGCCAGGAGCTGCATGTCCGCGTACTCGATGCCGTTGTGCACCATCTTCACGAAGTGGCCCGCGCCATCCGGGCCCACGTGCGTGACGCACACGCCCGCCTCGCTCTTCGCGGCGATGGCCTCCAGCACCGGGCGCACCAGGGCGTACGCCTCGGACGGGCCGCCCGGCATGATGGACGGGCCGAAGCGCGCTCCCTCCTCACCGCCGGAGACGCCCACCCCGAGGAAGTTCAGCCCCTTCTGCTTCCAGGCCGCCTCGCGCTTCCGGGTGTCCAGGTACCAGGAGTTGCCACAGTCCAGCACCACGTCCCCGGGCTGCAGCAGCGGCTCGAGCTTCTCCATCATCGAGTCCACCGCCGCGCCCGCCGTCACCATCAGCATGATGCGGCGCGGGCGCTCCAGCGCGGCCACGAAGTCCTCCAGCGCGCCGTATCCCTGAAGGCTCGCGGGCGCGCCCTTCTGGCGCAGCTCGTCGAAGCGCTCGGTGTGCCGGTCCCACACGGCCACCCGGAAGCCGTGGTCCGCCACGTTGAGCGCGAGGCTCTGCCCCATCACGCCCATCCCCGCCACGCCGAACTGCGCACGCCCCTGCTGTGGGCCCTGTGCTGTGGTCATTGCATTGACTCCTGTGCTCACTGCTGGCCCGCCGCGGCCTTGTCCATCATCCACTGCGCCTGCGTCACCCGCGCCGCGGGGAGGTCCTCGCCCGCGAGCACCCGACGCACCATGTCCCGCTTGCCCGCTCCCGCCACCAGCCCGAGCACCTTCCGGGCCGACTGGAGCACCGGCAGTGTCAGCGTCATGCGCCACGGCGGGGGCTTGGGGCCCACCACCGCCAGCACCCGCCGCGTCTTCTCCTCCAGCGACGAGCTGTCCGGGAAGAGCGACGCGGTGTGTCCGTCCTCGCCCATCCCCAGCACCACCACGTCCAGCACCGGTGGCAGCAGCTTCTCGTAGTCTCGCGCGGCCTCGTCCCGGTCCTGGCGCTCGCCCTGCATCCGGAACACCTGTCGCGCGTCCACGCCCAGCGGCTTGAAGAGCGCCTCCTCCGCCAGCAGGTAGTTGCTCTCCGGGTGGTCCGGCGGGACGAAGCGCTCGTCCACGAAGTAGAAGTCCACCAGGTGCCAGGGCACCTCCCGCTTCGCCAGCTCCCGGAACACCGGCCCCGGAGTGCTCCCGCCCGACAGCGCCAGGCTGGCCCGGCGGCCCCCGGCCACCGCGTCCATGAGCGCCCCTGCGAGCCAGTCCGCTCCCTCGCGCGCCAGCGATTCCTTCTCCACCACGATGGGGGCGGGCCTCATCACTTCAGCTCCTTCCAGCGCCGCCCGTCGCGCGCCAGCAGGGCCCCCGCCGTGTCCGGCCCCGCGCTCCCTGGCTCGTACGTCTGCATCGGCCCTCCCTTGCCCGAGTCCAGCGCCTCGATGATGGGCGTCACCCAGGCCCACGCCTGCTCCACGCTGTCCTGCCGCGCGAACAGCGTGGTGTTGCCCCGCATGCAGTCCAGCATCAGCCGCTCGTACGCCTCGGGCACTGGCTTGTGGAAGCTCTTGGCGTAGTCGAAGTCCATGTCCACACCGGCGATGTTGATGTCCTCGCCGGGCACCTTCGACTCGAAGCTCAGCCCGATGCCCTCGTGCGGTTGGATGCGCAGCGTGAGCACGTTGGGCTGCAGCCGCTGGCAGGTGTCGCTGGTGTTGAAGAGGCAGTGCGGCACGGACTTGTAGTGGATGGACACCTCCGTCACCCGCTTGCTCAGCCGCTTGCCGGCGCGCACGTAGAAGGGCACGCCCTGCCAGCGCCACGTGTCGATGTACGTCTTCAGTCGCCACGTAGGTGGGGGTCTTCGAGTCCTTCGACACCCCCTGCTCCTCCCGGTAGCCCTGGTACTGGCCCTGCACCACGTACTTCGCCACCTCGCCGCCCACCATGGGGCGCAGCGCGCGGAACACCTTGTTCTTCTCGTCGCGGATGTCCTCGGCCGCGAACGGAGATGGGCGGCTCCATGGCGCACAGGGCCAGCACCTGCAACAGGTGGTTCTGCACCATGTCCCGGACGACGCCCGTCTCGTCGTAGAAGCGCCCTCGGCCCTCCACGCCGATGCTCTCCGCCGCCGTTATCTCCACCCGGTCGATGTGCTGCCGGTTCCACAGCGGCTCGAAGATGGCGTTGGCGAAGCGGAAGACGAGGATGTTCTGGACCGTCTCCTTCCCCAGGTAGTGGTCGATGCGGAAAATCTGCTCGCTCGTCCATCACCGCGGCCAGGGCAGCGGTTGAGCTCGCTTCGCGCTGGCGAGGTCGTGACCGAAGGGCTTCTCGATGACGAGCCGCCGCCAGGGGCGCTTCACGGTGGGGTCCTCGCGGTACAGCAGCCCGGAGCTCGCGAGGCCCTCGAGCAGCGAGGGGAAGGAGGAGGCCGGGGTGGCCAGGTAGTAGAGCTGGTTGCCCTGGGTGCCGAAGCGCTCGGACACGCGGTCCAGGTGCTCGCGCAGGCGGATGTAGGACTCCGGGTCATCGTAGGCCCCGGTCATCATCTCCAGCTTGGAGGCGAGCCGCTCCCAGGTGGCCTCGTCGAGCGGCTGGGTGCGGGCGTACTTCTGGAGTCCCGCCTTCACCTGGGCGCGGAACTGCTCCAGGTTGTGCTCCGAGCGGCTGAAGGCCACGAGGGCGAAGTTGTTGGGCAGCAGCCCCTGGCGGGCCAGCTCGAAGAGGGCCGGGAAGAGCTTGCGTTGCGCCAGGTCTCCCGTGGCGCCGAAGAGGACCATGAGGCACGGGTCCGGTCTCCCCGCGCGCACCAGCGGTTCGCCCTCGCGGGGATGGGTCTCGATGTGCAGCCCCTGCTCTTCCATGTCGTCCTCCGGGACGGCGGATGCGGGGGGGAACATATGCGCTCGCGACTCCGCTGGCGCACCAATCCGTCTGACGCGACCTCGTACGCACGGGCGAGGTGGGCGTCCGGTGCAGGAAGGGGGAGGTGCAATCGTTCGCCGGATAACGGCCCGGGGGCTCCCCGCTCGCGAGCCCGTGGGCGGGTTGCCTAAGCTGGAAATCCCCGCGTTCCATGACCTCTGCTCCCCCCGGAGGTGCTCCATGCACGAATCTGTCCTTGCCCAGCAGATGCTCGACGCCGTTCTCCAGCGGGCCGTGTCCCAGGGGTCCTCGCGTGTGCGTGTGGTGCGGGGCTGGGTGGCCGAGACGGTGTCCTTGTCCCCCGAGCGTCTGTTCTCCGACTTCGCCACGCAGGCCCGGGGCACCCAGGCGGAAGGCGCGCGGCTCCTGCTGGAGCTCATCCACGTGGAGGCGCGCTGCCGGGCCTGTGGCCGCACCTACGCGCCCGAGCACCACCGCCTGCGGTGCCCGGTGTGTGGCAGCACCAATGGGGAGCAGCTCGGCCAGACGGGGCTCGCCGTCACCTCGCTCGTGGTGGACTGACGACCTGGTGCTGAGCTTGGAACGCGAAGCGCCCCCCCCTCGCGCCGGACCGGGTCTACACCGGGGCCCGTGAGCGAGCGGCCTGGCGTCCCTCCCTCGTGGAGGGGGTTGCCGCGAGTCGGAGCATTTCCAGATTGCAGCCCTCGGGACGGTGTCGTCGTTCCGTACGCCCGAGGGGGGCCCGATGTCGCGCCGTGGCTGGATTCTTCTCCTGCCGTTCGCCGTCGTCTGTCTATCGCCCGGCTCCGTCCGGGCCTCGAATGAAGCCGCGCCAGCGGAGCCCTCCGCCCACTGGGGCCCCGGTCCCGTGTGTCCGACCCCGAGGTGCGCGCCCGCCTTCCTGGTGAAGGACATCATCTTCGGCTCGCGCTCGGGAGACCCCGGTGCGCTCGTCGACCTGGGGGGCACGCTCCTCTTCGGTGCCGAATCGCGGGCACACGGCCGCGAGCTGTGGCGGAGTGATGGGACCGCGGCGGGCACGGTGCTCGTCAAGGACATCCGCCCGGGACCCGAGGACTCGTTGCCCGAACTCGATGACGAGACGGGCCTCGCCTTCGAGCCGATGGTGCTGGGGGACGGGGTGGTGTTCTTCACGGCGGACGACGGAGTCCACGGCCGCGAGCTGTGGAAGAGCGACGGGACGGCGGCGGGCACGGTGCTCGTCAAGGACGTCTTCCCGGGGGAGGCGAGCTCATCTCCCACGGGGCTGATGTTCGTGGACGGTGTCCTCTTCTTCACCGCGGACGACGGAGTCCACGGCAGGGAGCTGTGGAGGAGCGACGGGACGGAGGCCGGGACGTTCCTGGTGGCGGACATCTTCCCGGGTCTGGAGTCGTCCATCCCGTCCTCCCTCGTCGCCGCCGGAGGCGTGCTCTTCTTCGAGGCCGAGGAGGGCGTCCACGGCGGTGAGCTGTGGAAGAGCGACGGGACGGAGGCGGGCACGGTGCTCGTCAAGGACATCCTCCCCGGACCCGACAGCGCGTTCCCCTTCCACCTCGCCGTGGTGGGCGACACGCTCTTCTTCTCCGCCGATGACGAGGTCCACGGCCGCGAGCTGTGGAAGAGCGACGGGACGGAGGCGGGCACGGTGCTCGTCAAGGACGTCCTCCCCGGGCCGGACTGGTCGAACCTCGACGGGACTCTCGCCGTCGGAGGCCGCCTCTTCTTCTTCGCCAGCACTCCGGAGCATGGCGATGAGCCCTGGGTGAGCGATGGGACGGAGGCGGGGACCCACCTCATCAAGGACGTCAACCCCGGTCCCGAGGACTCGTTCCCCGACGACGATCTCCCCCGCTTCCGGGTCGCACTGGGGGATGTGTTGATGTTCGACGCGGAGGACGGGGTCCACGGCGTCGAACTCTGGCGGACGGATGGGACGGAGGCCGGGACGGTGCTCGTCAAGGACATCTTCCCCGGCCCCGAGGGTGGGTTCCCGACCTGGCTGGCGGTGGCCGACGGGACGCTCCTGTTCTCCGCCAGCGATGCCAGGTCCTTCGACGAGCTGTGGCGGAGCGACGGGACCGAGGCGGGGACCTACCGCATCCGCACCGTGACGGGAGGGCCTCGCTTCTCGGGTCCTCGAGCCTTCACCGTCTCCGGTGGGCACGTCTTCTTCCGTGCCTTCGAGAGGAGCACCGGGGCCGAGCTGTGGGCCCTGCCGCGCGCCTCGATTGGTGAATGCCGTCCTGGCACGGCCGCGCCGGATGGCCGCCGGGGAGAGGCTCGGGGCGAGGCGGGCGGGGGCACCCTGGCCGAGGCGTCCCGGAGCGGGTCGCACCTCCTCGGCCTCGGGGGGCTCCTCCTCGGGTTGCCCGCGCTGGCGCTGGGCCTGGCGCGTCGGCGGAAGTCACACGGGCCGGGGCAGGGGCTTCCCGTGGGGGCCGCTGGCCTTCCTGTTGCTCGTCCTTCCTTCCCTGCTGACGGGCTGTTCTCCCGCCGAGGTCGAGGCGCCCGCGGAGGAGCCCGGAAGCACGGAGCCGCGGGAGCTGGCAGGCGCTCCCTCGAGGAGGAACTGCTCGGGGGCCTCCCTGCTCAAGGACATCCTTCCCTGTGCTGATGGCTCGGTGCCGAGGGAGCTGACGGACGTGAATGGGTTGCTCTTCTTCACGGCGGATGACGGGAGCAGCGGCCGCGAGCTGTGGAGGAGCAATGGGACCGGAGGGGGCACGAGGCGGGTGGACGACATCGCTCCCGGCGCGGCCAGCTCGGACCCGCGAAGCCTCGTCGCCGTGGGGCGCACGCTCTACTTCACGGCGGATGACGGGGTCCACGGCCGGGAGCTGTGGAAGAGCGATGGGACGGCGGCCGGGACGAGGCTGGTCGAGGACCTCATCCCTGGCCCCGAGGGCGCCGAGGCCTTCGCGCTGACCGCGGCGGACGGCAAGCTCTTCTTCTTCCTCAACAGGCCGGGGGGCCCCCAGGAGCTATGGACGAGCGATGGGACCCGGCGCGGGACGTTCCTGGTGGCGTCCAACGTCTTCTTCACCTCGAATCTGGAGGCCCTGGGCAGCTTCGTCCTCTTCAGCGGCTTCGACGCGGCGGGCGGGGCGGAGCCGTGGCGGAGCGATGGCACGCGGTCCGGGACGTTCCGGCTCGCGGACCTGTCTCCAGGCCCGGAGAGCTCCGGTCCCATCTTCATGACCCGGGCGGGCAAACAGGTCTTCTTCGCCGCCTTCGCGGGGGGAGAGAACCGCGAGCTGTTCGTGAGCGACGGGACGGCGAGGGGGACGAGGCTGGTCAAGGACATCATCCCCGGTCCCCGGGGCTCGTTCCCGAGTGGCCTCGTCGCGGTGGGCGACACGGTCTTCTTCTCCATCTTCGACGAGGCCTTCAATCTCAGGCTCTACAAGAGCGACGGCACGGCGGAGGGGACCGTCCAGGTGGGGGATGTCTCCCCCGCGCCACGCCCGATGGTGGCCGCGGGCGGGCAGCTCTTCTTCCACAACATCGCCGACGAGTTGGGCGAGCTGTGGAGGAGCGACGGGACGGACGCGGGGACGGTACGGGTGAAGGACATCGTCCCCGGTCCGGAGGGCTCGGAGCCAGACGACCTGGCGGCCGTGGGGGACTGGCTCTTCTTCTCCGCCTTCGACGGGACGACGGGCCGCGAGCCATGGCGGAGCGATGGGACGGAGGCCGGCACGATGCGCATCCAAGACATCGTGCCCGGCCCCATCTCCTCCAACCCGACGGGCTTCACCCTCTCGGGCTCGCGGGTGTACTTCGTCGCGGACGACACCGTGACGGGAGAGGAGCTGTGGACGCTGCCCCTCTCCTGCCTTCCACGGCGGAGGTGAGGCTCAGTTGACGGTGAACTCGCGCGACGTGCCGGAGTAGGGGCGGATGAGCCCGTCCCAGCCGGACTTCCAGTCACCGTCATGGCGGATGCGGTAGGTGCCCGGCGTGGTGTCCGCCGGAATCTTCCACTCCGTGGTGATGTGCGAGCACCCGAACGTGGGAGCGCAGTTATTGCGCTCCCAGCGGTACTTCGTCTCCCAGTCCCAGTCGTTGGCCACCGTCACCCACGAGGTGCCCGACTTGCGCTGCACCTGGAGGAAGGAGCCCTGGCGGCGGAGGTTGTTCTTCGGGTGGCCGCCCCAGAACTTCACGCTCACCGTCTCGCCCCGGACGTAGGAGCTGCGCGCGTTCGTGACGATGCTGCCGAAGTCCACCCAGAGCAGCTTGTCGTCGTACAGCACGCCCGGCTGCACCGTCGTCTGGTCGTTGCGCAGGTCCCTCGGGGTGGGGCCCGCCGCCACGGTGGCGCCGGTGCGCATCGCGATGGCCAGCTTGTCCACCTCCTGCTGCACCGCCGCGAGCTGCCACGGGCCGAAGTGCGTGGAGGCACCCTCGTAGTCCTGCTTCGCGTACTCCTCGCGCGTGGCGAGATAGCCGGCGTAGGCGTTGGAGAGGCCGGCGATGACCACCTGGTCCACCCCCAGCGGGGAGAGTTGCGCGAGCACCGTCTGGCGCAGCCGCCGGCCCGTCATGGTGGTGGGCTCGAAGGGCACCGCCACCATCGCCACGTTGCCCAGGCGCACCACCTGGAGCGGCAGCACCTCGGGCGTCCACGGGTAGGGCGTCATCGTGCCCATCTCCACGGCGATGGGCTTCTCTCCCTGGCACGGCGTGGTGAAGAAGGCGCAGTTGAACACGCCCCACGTGTCCTTGATGCTCTCGCAGGTGGAGCCCTCCGTGCCATAGCCCGGGCCGTCCTCGGCGCCGGCAATCATCGAGTCGCCGATGGCCGCCTCGCAGGTGGAGCGCCAGACGCCGTCCGTGTACGCGGGCGCCACCTGCACCGAGTCCATCGCCACGTAGACGTGCCGGTAGTCCACGCCCCCCTTCACCAGCGTCGACGCCGAGTCGTAGAGCGTCTTCGCCAGGGTGTACTGCTTGCGGCCGGAGAGCTCCACGCTCTCGAAGTCGTTGGCGCCGCCGCCGTTGGTGCCGCCGTAGATGTTGGGCGTCACGTCGCCCTCGTTGGCCTGCGCGAAGGCCGCCACGAAGGTGCGCTGCGCGGTGTAGTTCGTCCCCTTGAGCTTCTCGAAGAGGTAGGAGGCGTAGCCCTTGTTGTCGCCGCTGATGAGCAGGTTGTCGTTGCCCATGGACGTGGCGTGGACGGCGAACCAGTTGATGAGGCCCACCTCCCTCCCGTCATCGCCCTGCAGCCGCAGCAGCGTCATCTTCTTGTCCGTGTCGTAGCCGAACTGCGCGCGCTCGGTGGAGGGGTTGCGCAGGTACGCCTCGGGGGAGCGGTTGATGCTCGCGTCGAGCAGGTCTCCGGAGGCCACGCGGATGGTGCCGGGCGCCAGGTTGTCGTGGGCGCGGACGATGGACTGGTAGATGCCGTCCACGGTGGCGTCGAAGTTCTGCTTGTCGTAGCCGAGAGTGGTGAGGTTGTAGAGCGCGTAGTGCGAGAAGCCGCCCGGGCCCGAGTGGGTGTGCGTGGCGCTCAGCAGGACGTTCTCGTCCGAGTAGAGGGTTCCGTACTTCGCGCGCAGCTTCTCCATCACCTGCTGCTTCACGCCCTGGAAGACTTGTCCGAGGTCCGCGCTGACGAACGCCACGCGCTTGCCGTTGCAGGTGGAGGAGATGACGAAGGCGCGCGAGCGCAGGCGCTGGTGGATGCCCGCGGTCTTCTGGTCCACCATGGCATAGCCCATCATTCCGAGCTCGGCGGCCGGGCCGGTGACGTCATACAGGCCGGCGCCAACCTGGAAGCCCTGGTTGGTGGCACAAGGGTCGACGAGCGCGGCACTCTGGGTGGAGAGGGAATCCTCGACCGGAACGTCCGTGCCGCAGGCGCCCAGGACGAGCGCGAGCGTCACGGCCGCCAACAGGCGAGGGGATAAGAAGGAACATCGTTGCATGGGGACTCCTGTGGGGGGTTCCAGGAATTGTCGGCAAAATCGGACCCGAGTTGCATCCCCAGTGCGTTGGCGCGGTGCGTCGTTGTGTCCACCACAGGGAGGTGCGCGGGCTTCAGCAGGTCCATGGAATACGTTGGGGGCGCCCCCGTCTGTGAGGACATGATGAACCGGTTCCTTGGCTTCGCCTCCCTCGGCCTGTCCGGCCTGGCGCTCGTGGTGGCCCTCTGGGGCTCGCGCGGCGAGACGGTGGCTCCCGCTCCTTCTCCCGCGACGCCCTCCACCCTGTCCTCGAGCGAGCTCGAGGAGCTGGAGCAACGGGTGGAGTCCCTCGAGCAGACCGCGCTAACCCTGTCCAAGCGGCTGATGCTGCTCGAGCAGCGGCCGATGGCCTCCTCGGATGGCGGCGTGGCCGTGGCCCCGGTGGCGCTGGCCGCGGAGGTGGAGCAGCTCAAGACGGAGGTGCGAAGCATGATCGCCGGCGAGGCCCTGAGCTCCCAGGGCGGGCGCGACTACCTCAAGGACATGGTGCGCTCGGTGCAGGAGGAGATGCGGACCGAGCAGCGTGAGCTCCGGCAGCAGCAGCTGCAGCAGGCGCAGGCGCAGGGCCAGGTGGAGCGCGCCGAGCGCTTGCGCCAGTTCGTCTCCGAGGCGCGGTTGAACTACACCCAGGAGCAGGCGCTCACGAGCCGGCTGCAGCACGAGGACGCCCAGCGTCAGGCCCTCTTCGACGAGGTGCGCGCCGGTGGCAAGTCGCCCCGGGATGCCCGGCAGGAGCTTCGCGCGGCGCGCGAGCAGACGGACAAGGGAATGGCGTCCGTCCTCGATGAGACGCAGCGGGTGAAGTACGAGGAAATGCGGCGCGAGGAGTGGCGGGAGTCGCGGCCTCGGGGCTGGCAGGGGCCCGGGCAGGGCGGCGACTCCGACCGGCGCTCCGGTGGGCTCAGGAACCCGTAGGCCCCCGGGCCAGGGCTCCCTCGGCGATGAACGCGAGGATGCCCTCGTTGGACTGTGTCACGTCGGGTCCGCGGGCTGCTCCTCGGGGGGGAGCTGGAGGGGCTCGAGGCGCGAGAAGGCGTCCAGGATGGCCTGGGTCATGGCGGCCCTCCCGGTGATGAAGGCGCTCACATGGCCTCCGGGGACGTAGCGCAGCTCGGCCCCCCGCCAGTGCTGCAGCAGGCGCAGGGTGGCGGATGAGGGCACGAAGCCGTCCCGGCGCGCGGCCACGAGGATGGCGCGGCGCGGGTTGGACAGCGGGGGGAGCACCGTGGTGGAGGCCGCGGAGAGGAGCTCGGCCAGCCGCTGGCGCGCCGCTTCCGGGCCACCGGTGGTGCGGCCCAGGGCCTCCCAATCCGGGACGGAGGACAGCACGCCCTCGGTGAAGACGGGGGCAGACGAGGGCGAGGCGGCCAGGGGGATGACGGCCGCGGGCAGGGGGAACATCGCGCCGGCATAGGCGGCGATGCTGCCTCCCATGCTGTAGCCGGAGATGCCCACCTTGGGGTGTCCGGTCGCCAGCAGCCACCCGAGCAGTGCCGTGGCCTCCACCGCCGTGGCGCGGAACATGAGCAGCAGGTCCGCCACGGTGCGCACCGCATGTCCCTTCTGTCCGGGCGGGCGGCGCGAGCCGTAGTAGGGATTCTCCAGCAACAGCGCGCCCACGCCGTGCCGGGCGAGCTCGCGGGCCAGGAAGCGCCGCACGCCGAAGCCCTCGTCCCCGGAGGCGGCCAGGAAGACGCACACCGGCGGGCGCGGGCCGGCGTCCTGGGGCAGCAGCAACTGGAAGCGCGCCTCCTGGCACGCGGCGGGCAGCGAGCCCACCGCGGCGGGGCTGGGGAAGCGGCCCTCCTGGACGAGCAGGCGCCCCTCGCGCCCCAGGTGACGCAGCCTCACCTCGGAGAGCTCGGGGAAGGCGAAGCCCTGCGGGCCCCGGGTGAGCTTCTCCAGGAGCGCGTTGGAGCCCCAGCCGTCCTCGAAGAAGCGGGGCTGGCGCGCCACCGTGAGCCGCGCGGCGAGCGCGTCCAGCCAGTGCATGCGGTTCATGTCTTGGGCTCCCGGGGAATGCCGCCGCATCCTCGCCTCCTTCGGGCGGCATTCCAACCGGAGAGTCCGGGACCGCGAGCCGACTCGCCGTCTTTACGGCTCGGGGGCATCCGCCACGGACTTCAGGGTGTCGGCGGGCGGCACCGGCTGCGTGGCGCCCATGTAGGCCGGCTGCTGGTTCGGATCATCCACCGGGCCTGGGGGCGTCTCCAGCGACAGGGCCGAGACGCCCGTCGGCTGCACCGTCGCGGCGGGCAGCGTCTTCGTCAGCGTGAGGCTGTCGCGCACGGAGCCGCTCGGGGTGATGAACTTCGCGGCCAGCGTGCCGCCGTCCACCACCACGTCCAGGTAGCCCGCGTTGGTGTTGTCGCGGAAGGCGGACCAGCTCGGCTGCGAGCTGGGGAAGGTGCGCAGGTTGGCGCCACCGCTGCCCACCACCAGGTAGGGGATGCCGCGCGTGCCCGAGGGGGCCACCGCGTCACCCTTCATCGGCTTGGAGCGCTCGTAGTCGTGGTCGTGGCCGGTGAGGACCAGGTCCACCCCGTACTGCTCGAGGAGCGGAGCGAACTCGCGGCGCATCTTGAGCTGCGAGCCGTGCTCGCCGCTCGACCAGGTCGGGTGGTGGAAGAAGACGACCTTCCACGGCTGGCGTGTGGCGGCCAGGTCCTGGGCGAGCCAGCTCTTCTGCGCCGCCAGCGTGCAGCGGTCGGACGAGGCCAGGCCGATGACGCAGTTGGAGTCGAGCGACACGAAGTGCACCGAGCCCCAGTCGAACGAGTAATAGCGCTCGTTCTTCTCGGGGTTGTTGGCCGGCAGGTAGAAGTTGTCCAGGTACGGCTGGCCCTGGTTGGTCACGTACTCGTGGTTGCCCGGGGTGGGGAAGAGGGGCACCTGGCGCAGCAGGGCCGCCATGGGCTTGAACATGTTGCTCTGGAACTCCGCCTCGGTGCCGGAGGAGTACGCGTTGTCTCCGAGCGCCAGCAGGAGCTCGCCGGCGCGCGAGGGTTGCGCGAGCAGCTTGAGCACGTTGGCCTGCTGCGTGCCGCCGGTGCCGAAGTCCCCCAGGGCCGTGAAGTGGACGCGCGTCCCGGGGCCGGTGGCCGTCTGGAACTGCCGCACGCCGGTGACCGAGCCGCACGCCTCGACCACGTAGCTGTACGTCCTGCCCGGCTGCAGCCCGTCCAGCTTCACCGCGTGCCGCCAGCCGGCCACCGTGGCCGTGGCGGTGCGCGACATGTCCGTGCCCTCGCCGAAGCGCACGAAGGGCGTGCAGGACACGCCAGTGCGGAAGGCCACGAGCGCGCTGGTGGGGCCCACGCTCTGCAGGTACGGCAGGCGCGGCAGGGCCGGCCCCGCGTCCGTGGTGGGCACGTTGGTGGGCGGCGGAGTGGGCGTCGGCGTCGAGGTGTCGTCGCCACAGGCGCGCGCCTCGGTGATGGAGGCCCAGTCGTTGACGGTGTTGCCGTTGACGGTGATGCGCAGGTAGCGGGCCTTGCGCGGGCTGGTGAAGCGGTACGTCTGCGCCGCGGTGTTCAAGGCGCTGTCGGCCGCGTACGCCTGGGTGAAGGTGGTGCCGTCCTCGGAGGTGGCGAGCGTGAAGTGGTTCTGGCGCTGGTTGCCCAGGTGCCAGGCGACGGCCGCTCCCGCGAGCGACTGCGAGGAGCCCAGGTCGAGCGTGAGCCACGCGCCCTTGCCGGGGCCGGCCCAGCGCGTGCTCAGGTTGTCATCCTGGCTGTTGGCGGCCACGCTGCCGGCGCCATCGTCGCCGCTGGCCGTGGTGGCGGCGGTGGTGAGCACGCGGCAGTTGCTCACGGCGAGGGCGGCTTCCACTTGGAGCACGTTCTCTGGTGCCGGTGCTTCGGCCGACGGTGCTTCGGCCGGCAGGGTCTCGGCCGGCGGCGCTTCGGCCGGCGGCGCGGAGGCCGTGGCGGAGGGGGGCGCTTCACAGGCCGTGGTGAGCAGGATGCCCAGCAGGCACGACGACGAGAGGAGTCGTTTGTTCATCGTGGGGGCGCAAACGGAAGTCCCCGGTGACCATTCCAGGACACTCCCAGGGTCTTCGAGTACCTGGCCGCTGTGCTGCCGGGCCCGCCGTGGGTGCTTGTCAGCGGCCGTCCGAGGTGCCTGGGACGCGCCCCTGCTGGGCCCCCTCCATTTCCTGGTTTTTCAAGAGTGTGAGAATGAGGTTACTATACGCACCTCATGAATCAGCGGATGCGCGGCTTCACGATGGTGGAGCTGTTGGTCACGGTAGCCCTGCTCGGGTTGCTCACGGCGTTGTCCGTGGCGACCCTCGGGCCGTTGCGGGAGCGTTATGCCCGCCGGCAGGCGGCGGAGCTGGCCGCGTCGGCGGCGGCGCGGGCCCAACTCCTGGCGCGGGAGACGGGGCGGTGCCACACCCTCGAGGTCTACACGGCCGACGTGTCGGGCAACCCCGTCAAGGTGGCGAGCGTCGGGGACCTGGGAGACCGTTTGCGCCTCCAGCGCCGCACCACCCCCGACTGCGAGGGCGATGCCGTGGCGTTGGGGGAGCTGGAGCACGTCGAGTGGGTGCGGATGCCGGGCAGCATGCGCGTCCGGGTGCAGGCCGGGAATACCGAGCCGGAGTGGCGGCCCAACAGCCGGCTGCGCCAGGGCACCACCGAGCTGCGGTTCGTGGCCGCCGGCCCGGAGTTGGCCGTCCGGCTCATGGGGCAGGGCCCCGTGTGCGTGAGCGAGATTCCCTTGGAGGCGTGTCCATGAGCGGGAGGAACCCACGGGGCGAGCGCGGCTATGCCCTCATCGAGGCCATGGTGGGCGGCGCCATCCTGATGATTGCCCTCGGCAGTGTGCTGGGGGGCCTCATCCAGGCGAACGGTCATGTGGCCCGGGCGGTGGCGGATCAGCACCTGACGCAGTTCCTGGTGGACCAGACCGAGCGGCTCCGGGCCCTGCCCGTCTCCGACGCCACCTGGGCGACCGCCGGCCTGGGCAAGGCCTGCATTGCCATGGGACTGCCGAGCACGTGGACCTGCACGCTCGACGTGTACGACGAGACGGACAGCGCCATGGGGGGCGCCGCCGGGCCCGTGGCGTACAAGCGCGCCGTGGTCACCGTCACCTCCCGCACCACCTCCCAGTCCCTGGCGGTGCTGAAATGGTGAAGCGCGGTCCCCCGCGGGGGGGCTTCACGCTCATCGAAATCCTGGTGACGAGCGTGGTGGCCATCATCATGCTGTCCGCCGCGCTGGCCCTGTTCGTCCAGGGCATCTCCCTGCAGCAGAAGCAGCGGAAGATGGCGGAGATGAAGCGCAGCGCCGCGCTCGTGATGGGACAGCTCACCACGGAGCTGCGGCAGGCCGGGCTCGGCCGTCCCCGCGGCCCGCGGGTGGACACGGCCTCGGGCGTCGGAGACCGCTTTCCCGCCAGCATCCTGGTGGCCGAGGACCACCGGCTCGCCTTCATCGCGGACCTGCCCCGCCCCAACTCCACCTTCAGCGGCTACTCCCAGCTCGCGGGAGATCAGACCGCCACCACGCTCCCGGGCGGCAGCGGCCTGGCGCTGCTCAACGAGCTCAACGGGGGCTGCGACGTGGTGGATGGCTCCTCGCTCTGCACCACCGACGTCTCCAGCACCGCCTTCGCCTACGCCGCCTCGAGCACCACCACCAACTGCGCGAGCAACCCGGGGGGAGCACGCACGTGTCCCTGGAGCCTCAACCGCTACCAGTCCTCCGAGTACATCATCGTCGCGGATGGGATGGGCCGGTGGGTGGAGCGGCAGCTCGACTCCAGCGCCGTGTGGGGGAAGAACCTGACGAGTGGTCGCGTGGCCCTGCGGCTCGGCACGAGCGTACCGGCGCAGCTCGTCTCCGGCGGCCCCAACCAGAGCTTCGTCTCCACGCCGGACCGCGTCTTCCACCGGTTCAACGCCGGTTGGTGGGAGCGCAAGCAGTGCTGGGGCTCCGTGGGCGAGCCCATCGGGACCCTCAGCACCCCCTGCGCCGCCAGTGCGAGCGAGGGCACCGACTGGGAGCAGTTGGCCCGGATGGGGACGCCGCTCAACGTGACCTTCAAGTATTTCAAGCGCGATGGCTCGTTGCTGACCACCCCCGTGGCGGCCACGGCCCTGAAAGACATCTCCCGGGTGGACATCGAGCTGCAGCTCGAGCGGTCCATGAGCACCGGCGCGCCGCTGCGCCACACGGCCCACGGCTCCATCTCCTTGAGGCAATGAATGGGTTCATCCATGCACGCAGCAAGAGCAGGAGGGAGGGGCGGGCCCCGGGGCTTCACCCTGCTGGCCATCCTCGTGGTCCTGGCCGCGCTGACCCTCGTGGTGGGAATGGCGCTGCAGCGGGGTGAGGACGAGCGGCGCAACGCCTACCTGGTGCAGCACGACGCGCTCGCCCTCTCCGCCGCCGAGTTCGGTCTGGACCGCACCCGGGCCTATGTGGGGTCCGCCCTCGACAACGAGCTGGACCTGGACAAGGTGCTGGACCCGAACCTGGACACCGACTGCGCCGCCCTGCCGCTGTTCGACGGGGGGACGGCGGAGGACCACCTCCCGGTCATCGACGGGGGGACGGTGGTGACGTTCTCGGGCCGCCAGTTCCTGCGCTTCCCCTACAGCCCCGGCGCCGACGGCGGGATGGAGGGGGCGTACCTGGTGCGCATCGAGGACAACGACGATGACGGAGTTGGCATCGACCTCCCGTCCAGCACCAACAACAACCGCGCGGGCACTCCTGGCTGCGAGGAGGGGCCTGCCCTGCTCGCGCTCCCGTCGAGGAGCAACCCGGTCCGGGACAGGGACAGGACGGTGGTCGTCACCGTGGTCGGCCTCGCCCCGGGCTCGGACCCGACGCGCGCGCAGGCGCGCAAGGTGCTGCGCGCGCGCCTCGGGAGCCCGCCCGCCGCTGGCATCGTCTCCGGCGGCTCCATCGATTTGAGTGGGGCCGCGCACGTGTGCGGCGACTACGGCAACGTCTCCGTCAACAACGGCGACTTCATGGATGGTTGCGTGTGCGGCTCGGGCTGCAGTCACGGGCCCGCCTACCAGTCCTGCGGCATCGGGGACACCTGCGACGTGCAGGTCTCCGGCTCCACGTGCAGCATCGACTTCGGAGGTGGAGGGGGCACCTGCACCACCAACGTCAGCATTCCCCCTCCGCCGAAGGTGGAGGTGTGGAGCAAGCTCAACGCGCCCCCGGCCTGCCTCGTTGCCCCCTGCATCCCCTTCTACTACCTGCGCGCGGACCTCAGCACGGACAAGGCCCAGGTCCATATGTGGAACTACTCCGTCGCGGGCTGCGAGGACCCCCAGGCCTTCTCCCGCATCCACTACCCGAACGAGACCGCTTCTCCCGCGAACTCGTGCTGGAATCTCGTCTACGACGGCAAGACGGGGCCCTGTCCGGGGGACAAGGTGCAGATGAAGGACGAGTCCAGCCTGAGCAATCGCAACCCCTCCATGACGACGTGCACCTCGGCATCCACCGTCTTCCTGTCGCCCGGCACCGGCACCCATGTTTATGGCGCGACGTGTGACAGTCCCTCCACCCTCTACCCGGAGGTGGGCGACAACCGGTACAAGCGGCACTATCTCACCGGAGGAATGTTCGTCTATCAGCCCACCGCCTCGGCCCCCATCCCCCACGGGGTTTGGTTCGTGGACGGCGACCTCACCTTCAAGGACGACACGCCCGCCTTCGGCTCCACGCTCGGTACGGACCAGCTCCCCGTCACCCTCATCGTCACCGGCGACGTGCTCGTGGAAAACAACACCACCGTCCGCCTGCGACCCGCTCACCGGGACGTGGCACTGATGGCCGGGAGGGATTTGGAGGTCAAGGGGGGCAACAGCATGCTGCTCACCTGTGGGGACCCCACCGGGCCGCTGCCGAGCTGCCCCAGTGCGGCCATCATGGTGCACGAGCAGTTCAAGATGGGCTCCAACTCGCACCTCCAAGGGCAGCTCGTGGTGCAGAACGCGGCCACCTGCTCCGGCTTCGTCACGGGCAATGCCATCGACATGCAGGGCAATGCCACCATCTCCGTGCCCGCCCTGCCGCCCATCTCCTCCTCCAGCGGAGCGGCCGTGCTGAGCTGGGGCGAGTCCTCCCTGTGAGGTGACGCCGCCCCCGCTCCCTGGGAGCGGGGCGCGTCCTACCGGGGCTCGGGCGGCGCGAGGAAGGGCCGCAGGAAGTCGTCCGCCTCGGCGGCGATGCGCCCGAGCGAGTCCACCAGCTCGTGGCCGTCGTCCACCTCGACGAGGCGGACGTGGCGTTTGCCGCGCGCCCACGTGCGGGAGTACGGCGGCAGGGTGGTGGTGTCCCGGCTCCCGTGGATGAGGAGCGTGGGCACCCGCACGTCCGGCCAGCCCTCCGAGCGCGCCTCGATGGCGTCGAGGTCCTCGATGAGGCCGAAGTGGACCCGGGCCATCCGCTTCTCCGCGTAGTCCTGGGTCTCCAGCCAGCCCGTCTCCCGCCACTGGCGCAGGTTCCGCTCGCCCACGTTGCGCCGCATCTGCTCCGAGGCGCGCAGGGCCGGCGCCAGCAGCACCAGCGCGCACACCCGGGAGTCTTCCTCGGCCACGCGGCAGGCCGTCAGCCCGCCCAGGCTGGAGCCGAAGAGGATGGCCCGGTCCCGCTCGCCGCCGATGGCGTCGCGCACCGTCCTCATCATCGCGCTCAGGCGCAGGTGCTCGAGCGAGGGCTGGCGCAGGTCCAACCGCTCCAGGTGGATGCCCTGGCGCGCGTAGTGCTCGGCGAGGGCCACGCCCTTGGCGGAGCCGGGGCCGGAGGCGAAGCCGTGCAGGTAGAGCCAGCGAGGGCCGGCGGGAGTCGGGGAGGGGCCGGGCGCGACGTGCATGGCGGCGCACTCTAGCGCTGGACGTCCCTCGACCCTGGCTCCAGAAATGATGAGGGCCCCGGGTTGGTGGGGAACCCGGAGCCCTCCAGTCGCGTCAGGTTCTTGAGGGGACGCGTCGTATTCGACGGACCTCTCTTGAGCACTGGCCGTGCCAACGTCCAAGTGCGCGGACTTCCTGGGGAGTCTCCCTCCGGCTCCGGCGCGGGTGGACCATGGCGGCGCATCGGGTTTGTAAACAAACCTGGCAATATGGGGCTCAAACTGTTGGAATACCTGGGGAAATGGCACCTGGGCGAGCCTGTCCCGGAATCGAACAATCCGTCCCGGGAGTGAGCTGAATCAGGACACCGGCCGGAGGCGTGTGGAAGGTGGTATGCCCGGGGGCATGACTGCTCCCGTGGCGCTCATCACCGGCGGCTCGCGTGGCGTGGGCCGCGCCCTCTCCCTGAGACTCGCGAAGGCGGGTTACGACATCGTCTCCACCTACCGGCGCGACGCCGAGGCCGCCGAGGCCCTCGTGAAGGAAGTGGAGGCGCTCGGCCGCCGCTGCCGCGCCGTCATCGCGGATCAGCTCGAGCCGGCCAGCCTCCATGCCGCCTTCGACGTGGTCCAGCAGGAGTTCAGCGGGCTGGACGTCTTCGTGGCCAACGCCGCCTCCACCGCCTTCACCCCGCTCATGCAGATGAAGCTCCACCAGATGGACAAGACGTTCAACGTCACGGTGAAGAGCTTCCTGCTGGGCGCCCAGCGCGCCGTGCCGCTGATGGAGGGCCGCAAGGGCCGCATCGTCATGGTGTCCGGCATGGACTCGCGCATGCCGCTGCCCTTCCACGGCTTCCTCGGCGCGATGAAGGGCGCCATGGAGATTCTGGTGAAGTACCTGGCCGCCGAGCTGGCCTCCTCCGGTATCCGCGTCAACGCCGTCAACCCGGGCTACATCGACACCGACTCCAGCCGCTTCTACATGGGAGATGCCTGGGCCGCGCTCGAGGCCAAGGTGAAGGAGAGCGTCCCCGTGGGCTACGTGGCCAGCGCGGATGACATCGCCAAGACGATTGAGTGGCTGTGCTCCGAGGGCTCCTCGTACGTCAACGGGCAGACGCTGGTGGTGGATGGAGGGCTGGAGGTGAACTACGCCATGCAGTTCGCCAGCGTCCTCAACTCGTCCAAGTGAAGTACCTCGCCACGCTCTGGTTCTGGGCCGTCTTCGGGCTGACGGCGGTGCCCGGGTTCCTGCTGGGCGTGGTGCTGTGGCTGCTCACGCTGCCGTTCGACCCGGAGCGGCGCGTGCTGCACACGTACGTGTGCCACTGGTGCTTCCAGTACCTGCGCGTCTGGCCGGGGTGGCGGACGCGGGTGGAGGGGCGCGAGCTGCTGCCCGAGGGCCCGTGCGTGCTGGTGGCCAACCACCAGTCCATGGCGGACATCCTCGCCGCCATGGGTCTGTTCCACCCCTTCAAGTTCGTCTCCAAGGCCTCGCTGTTCCGGGTTCCGCTGGTGGGGTGGATGATGAGCCTCCTGCGCTACGTGCGCGGTGGAGCGGGGGCGGCACCAGTCCATGCGCGAGATGCTGGACGTCTGCCGTGGGTGGCTGCGCCGGGGCATGCCGGTGCTCCTCTTCCCCGAGGGCACCTACGCGCAGGGGGGGCGGCTGCTGCCCTTCCGGCGCGGCGCCTTCCGGCTGGCCCTGGAGGAGCGGGTGCCGCTGGTGCCGGTGGTGCTCGAGGGCACCACGGAGCTGGTGGAGGGGGATGGTCCGTGGATGAGCCCCCGCGCGCGGGTGCGCATCCGGGTGCTGCCCCCCATACGCCCAGAGGACTTCGGGGAAGACGATGGGGCGCTCGGCGAACGGGTTCGAGGGCTCTTCCTGCGGGCCCTGGGGTCGCACGACTCCTCAGGTTGAGGTAAGTCGTCGTTCCATGTCCATCCGCCTGCGCCTCTATCAGGTCGACGCCTTCACCTCCCAGGTCTTCGGAGGCAACCCCGCGGCGGTGTGCCCGCTCGACGCGTGGCTCCCGGATGACGTGCTGCAGGCCATCGCCCTGGAGAACAACCTCTCGGAGACGGCCTTCGTGCTGCGCGACGAGGTGCGCGGCTGGCAGATCGCGCTGGTTCACCCCGACGCAGGAGGTGGACCTGTGCGGTCATGCCACGCTGGCCGCGGCCTACATCCTCTTCACGCGGCTGGCACCGGGGCTGGAGAAGGCGCAGTTCAACTCGCGCTCGGGGCCGCTGGTGGTGACGGAGCGGGAGGAGGGCTGGCTGGAGATGGACTTCCCCTCGCGGCCGCCCGAGCCGTGCCCGATTCCGGAGGGGCTGGTGGAGGCGCTGGGCGCCGAGCCGCGCGAGACGCTGCTGTCGCGCGACCTGGTGGCCGTCTTCGACAGCGAGGAGCAGGTGCGGGCGCTCAACCCGGACATGGCGAAGCTGGCGGCGCTGGACTTGTTCGCGGTGGCGGCGACGGCTCCGGGCACGCAGGCGGACTTCGTCTCGCGCTTCTTCGCGCCGCGGGTGGGCGTGCCGGAGGATCCGGTGACGGGCTCGGCGCACTGCTCGCTGGTGCCCTACTGGGCCCAGAAGCTGGGCAAGTCGCAGTTGCTGGCGCACCAGGTGTCCCACCGTGGCGGCGTGCTCCAGTGCGAGGACCGCGGCGAGCGCGTGGGCCTCGCCGGACAGGCCGTGCTGTACCTCGAGGGCCACATCATCCTGTGAAGCCCCTCTCCCACCAAGAGAGGGCTTGAGTGAGGGCCTTCCCTTTCCGGGATCAATCCGGTTGTCACCGGTGACAAGCGGAACGCGAGGAGGGCCAATCCGGTTGTCACCGGTGACAAGCGGAACGGAGAAGGGCCAATCCGGTCGTCACCGGTGACGAGTGAAACCCCTGGAATCAGCATCCGCACCGCACTTTTCCAGGATGCTTGCTCCTGTCAGGTAGCCTCCGGGTCCCCGATGTAGGTCTCAAGCCCGGTGTTGGCACCGCATGCTCCTGCGGGCACACTGCGCGCCGCCTGAACGTGCGAGCAGGGCGGGACGTCCTCCTCCGGCTCGCGGCGGACGCAGGAGGGGAGTGTACGGATGCGCCTGCTGCACACATCGGACTGGCACCTCGGCCACACGCTGTACGACACGTCCCGTGAGGCCGAGCACGCGGCCTTCCTCGACTGGCTGCTGGACACGCTGGAGGCGCAGAAGGTGGACGCGCTGCTGGTGGCCGGCGACATCTTCGACACCGCCAACCCCAGCGCCGAGGCCCAGGCCGCCTGGTACCAGTTCGTCGCTCGCGCCCGGCGCCGCTGCCCGAAGTTGGACCTCGTCGTCATCGGTGGCAACCACGACTCGGCGGCGCGGCTGGATGCGCCGGATCCGCTCTTCTCCGCGCTCGACGTGCGCGTGGTGGGCGGGCTGCCGAAGTCGAGCGGCGCGGTGGACCTGGAGCGCCTGCTGGTGCCGCTGAAGGACGCGCAGGGCAAGGTGGGCGCGTGGGTGGCGGCGGTGCCCTACCTGCGGCCCGCGGACCTGCCGCTCATCTCCGAGGAGGTGGGGGACAAGCTCGTCGAGGGCGTGCGCTCGGTGTACGCCGAGGTGCTGGAGGGCGCGCGCGCGAAGCGCAAGCCGGGCCAGGCGCTCGTGGCCATGGGCCACTGCTACATGGTGGGCACCGAGCTCTCCGCGCTCAGCGAGCGCAAGATTCTCGGGGGCAACCAGCACGCGCTCCCGGTGGACCTCTTCCCCGAGGACGTGGCGTACGCGGCGCTCGGGCACCTGCACAAGGCGCAGCGGGTGGGCGGGCGCGAGGGCGTGCGCTACAGCGGCTCGCCCCTTCCCCTGTCGCTCTCCGAGGCGAGCTACTCGCACCAGGTGCTGCTCGTGGAGCTGGACGGCGAGCAACTCTCCTCCGTGAGGCCGCTGCACGTGCCTCGCCGGGTGGAGATGCTGCGGGTGCCCTCGCGCGACACGGCCACGCTCGAGGATGTGGTGGCGCTGCTGGAGGCCTTGCCCGCGCTGGAGCCCGAGACGCCCGACTGGCGGCGCCCCTACCTGGAGGTGCGCGTCGCGCTGCCCCGCCCCGAGCCCGCGCTGCGCCGCCGGGTGGAGGACGCGCTCGAGGGCAAGGCCGCGCGGCTGGTGAAGCTCACCCCGGAGTACACCGGCACCGGCAACGCGCTCGCGGAGGACCGGCCGGGTGTCTCCCTCAAGGAGCGCACCCCCGAGGACGTCTTCCGCGCCCGCTACGCGCGCGACTACACCGAGCCGCCCGACGCGGCGCTGCTCGAGGCCTTCCACTCGCTCCTCACCCAGGTGCAGGAGGACGCGTCTTGAGAATCCTCACCATCCGCGGACGCAACCTGGCGAGCCTCGCGGGCGACTTCGCCCTGGCGATGGACCAGGCGCCGCTCGACAAGCTGGGGCTGTTCGCCATCACCGGCGCCACGGGCGCGGGCAAGAGCACGCTGCTGGACGCCATGTGCCTGGCCCTCTTCGACCGCACGCCGCGGCTGGGCGAGCGCGGGGGCGTTCCGGTGGGGCGCCCGGACGAGGAAGTGGACGCGCGGCTGCTGGCCAACGACGTGCGCGGCGTGTTGCGGCGCGGGGCGGGCGAGGGCTTCGCCGAGGTGGACTTCCTGGGCAGGGACGGCCGGCGCTACCGCGCGCGCTGGACGGTGCGCCGGGCGCGCAGCAAGGCCGAGGGCCGCTTCCAGGCGCAGGAGATGGTCCTCACCGACGTGGCCACCGGGCAGACCTTCGGGCGCACGAAGTCCGAGGTGCTCAAGGCGATTGAAGAGCGGCTGGGCCTGTCCTTCGACCAGTTCCGGCGCTCGGCGCTGCTGGCGCAGGGGGAGTTCGCGGCCTTCCTGCGCGCGGACGCCAACGAGCGCGCGGAGCTGCTGGAGCGGATGACGGGGACGGAGGTGTACAGCAAGCTGTCCACGGCCGCGCACCAGCGCCACAAGGAGTTGCAGGAGGAGCTGGAGAAGCTGGCGCATGGCGTGGCGGCCATCGCCCGGCTGACGGACGAAGACCGCGCGGCTCAGGAGGAGCTGAGGACGCGCGAGGAGGCGGCGCAGGCGGAGGCCCAGGCGGCGCAGGCTCGGGCGGAGCAGGCGGCGCACTGGTACACGGAGCGGGCTCGGCTGGTGGCACAGGAGGCCGAGGCGGAGCAGGCACGCCAGCGAGCGGCGCAGGCGGTGGAGGCCGCGGAGCCTCGGAAGGTGGAGCTGGCTCGGGTGCGCTCGGCGGAGGTGCTGCGCGCCCCGGTGGCTCGCGTGGACGAGACGGCGCGGCGACTGGAGGACGCGGACTCGGCGCTGACGGCGCGGCGCGCGGAGGAGGAGTCGGCACGGGCCTCGGCGCAGAAGCATGAGGAAGCACGGGCGAAGGCGGAGGCGCGGAAGAACGCGGCGGTGGAAGCGGAAGCCACCGCGCGCCCGGCGCTGGAAGAGGCCGTGAAGCTGGATGCCGCGCTGGAGCGGGCGCGGAGCGATGAGCAGGAGGCGGCGCGAAAGCTGGACGCGGCCCGGGAGTCCGAGCGGTTGGCCGGGGACGAGGTGGCGCGGGTGGCCAAGGAGGAGTCGGCCGCGCGCGCGGACGTGGATGTGGCGCGGGCATGGCTCAGCGAGCACGGGCGCCTGGAGGCGCTGGCCCGCGAGTGGCCCCGGTGGGAGGCCGAGCTCACCCGCTATGGCCGCGCGACGCAGGAAGAGACCGTGGCCCGCGACTCGCTCACGAAGCTGCGGACCCAGGCGGAGTCCCTGCGCGCGGAGGTCGATCTCCGACGTGAGGAGCGTCGCGAGGCGGGCGAGGCCGTGCAGGCGGCGGAGGCCACCGTGGCCAGCGCCGAGGCCGCGCAGGGCGAGGATGCCGGCGCGGAGCGGCGGACCCGGCGTGAGTCGCTGCTGTCCCGGCAGGAGGGGCTGCGCGCGCTGACGGAGGCACGCAAGGGCGCGAGCGAGGCTGCGCGCGCTGAACAGGAGGCCGCCGAGGAGGCCGACAAGGCCCGGGCGGAGCAGGCGTCCGCGACGGCCGAGGCCGAGGCCGCGAAGGTGCGCCGCATCGAGCACGAGGCCGCACTGAAGGAGGCGCAGCGCGCGCTCGACGGGGCGAGGGCGGCGCAGGGCTTCTCGGAGCACCGGGCGGAGCTGCGCGAGGGCGAGCCCTGCCCGTTGTGCGGTGCCACGGAGCACCCCTATGGCCGCGCGGAGGCGGCGCTGGAGGGGCTCGTCGTGGAGGCGCGGGGGCGGGTGGAGGCGCTGGAGGGCGAGCGGACGGTGGCGACTCGGGCGGAGGCCACGGCCAGCGCGCGGGCGGCGGGGGCTGGCCCTCGGGCATCACAGGCGGAGGCTCGCCGGGAGGCCGCGGCGAAGCGGCGTGCGCAGCAGCGCGAGTCCTGGAGCACCTGCCGGGCGAAGCTCGTGGGAGACCTGCCCCCGGAGGACGCGGAGGCCGAGGGCGTCGAGTCGTGGCTGGAGGCGGCGCTCGCGGAGGCGAAGGCGCGACTGGCCGTGCTGAAGACCGAGGAGGAGGCGGCGGAGAAGCTGGCTCGGGCGGCGAAGGAGGCCCGGGCCGCGCTCACCGTCGCGCGCGAGCGCCAGGAGGAGACGGAGAAGGTGCTGCGCCAGTCGGAGGAGGCGCTGCGCCAGAACGTCGAGGCCCAGGCGGTGTCCGAGCGTGAGCTGACTCGGGCCTCGGAGGTCCGCCAGGAGGTGCTGGTGGGGCTGGCGACTCCCTTCAAGGACTCGCAGCGCTGGCAGGAGTCGCTGACGGCCGACCCCGTGAGCTTCCGGATGCGCTGCGCGAAGTGGGTGGCGGAGTGGAATACCCGCGAGCAGGCGCTGCGCGAGGCGGAGGCGCGGGTGGTCCAGGCCGAGGCGAAGCGGGCTCCCGCGGAGGCCACGGCCGGCTTGCGGCACACGCAGACCGAGGACTGCGCGGGGGCGCTGGCCCGAGCACAGGAACTGCTGCGCGAGACTCAGGCCACACGTGGGGCGCTGCTCGGCGGGCGGCCCACCGCCGAGGTCCGTGCCACGCTCCACCGGGAGCTGGAGGAGGCCTCCCGGGCCTTTGAGTCCGTGCGCGCCGAGGCCGAGAAGGCGAAGCAGGCGGCGGCCACCATCGCCGCGCTCGTCGGGGAGGCGGTGCGCACCCGTGAAGCCGCGAGCACCGCGAAGGCCGAGGCCGAGGCGGCGCTCTCCGCGCTGTTGTCCGAACGGAGCCTCACGCTGGAAGCCGTGCGGGCCCTGCTCGCGAGGGACGCCGCCTGGTGCGAGGCCGAGGAGCGCGCGCTGTCCGCGCTGCGTCAGTCGCACGAGCACGCCCTCTCCGTGTTGAAGGAGCGTGAGGGCCAGCGCACCCGGCACGAGGCTTCCGGCCTCCCGTCCCTCTCCGAGGCGGAGGCCCCCACCGCGTGTGAGCGGGCCCGAGCGGACACCGAGGCCCGGCGTCAGGCCGTTGCCACCGTGAAGGCCCGGCTCGAACAGGACGACGAGGCCCGCCGCCGCCATGGCGAGCAGGCCCGGCTCCTGGAGGAGAAGCAGCGTGCCGGCGGCGTGTGGCGCACGCTCAGCGAGCTCATCGGCTCGCACGATGGCAAGAAGTTCAAGGTGTTCGCCCAGAGCCTCACGCTGGACGCGCTCCTGCACCACGCCAACGCGCACCTGGACGAGCTGGCCCCGCGCTACCGCCTCATGCGCGTGCCGAAGTACGACCTGGATCTGCAGGTGGTGGACCGGGACATGGGCGACGAGGTGCGCGCCGTCTCCAGCCTCTCGGGCGGAGAGGGCTTCCTCGTCTCCCTGGCACTGGCCCTGGGACTCGCCTCGCTCTCCTCGGAGACGACCCAGGTGGAGACCCTCTTCATCGACGAGGGCTTCGGCACCCTGGACCCGGAGACGCTGGAGGTGGCACTGGCCACGCTCGACGCGCTCCAGGCCACGGGCCGGCAGGTGGGCATCATCTCCCACGTGTCCGGGCTGGCCGAGCGCATCGGCGTGCAGGTGCGCGTGGTGAAGCAGGGCGCGGGGCGCAGCCGGCTCGTCGTGGTGGGCGAGCCGGGACTCCTGGTCCCTTTGGCCCCCGAGGCACGGCCCACGGTGTCGGTGGGGTAGGGCGTCAGCTCGCCGGGGTGCTGACCAGGCTCGCCAGGTAGTGGTCGAGCGTCTCGGAGAAGGTGGGGTCGTCGTTGATGAAGGCGAGCCCCACGCCCCCCTTGTAGGGGTCGTCCACCACGTGCACCACCAGCGCGTCGCCCTGCAGGCGCTCGCCGTTGGGCAGCTTCACGGCGACCGTCACCACGCTGTCCACGGGCGGGCGGTGCGCCGTGCGCACGAAGAGGCCCCCGTTGGAGATGTTCGTCGCGTGCTCGCGCACGAATTCCAGCTCCGTGCGGAACTCCATCTCCAGCTTCACCGCGAAGCGGCGCCCCCGGCGATCCGTGTCGAAGGTCTGGTAGGGGAGCTGGGTGGTCTCGGTGTCCGCGTCGGGAAGGGCGAACTTGTCGGTGGAGGGTCCCTCGGCCGGGGCGGGCTCCTCGGCGGCTTCGGGCCGAGGGGACCGGGCCGGGGCGGACTGGACCGGGATTTCGATCGGCACCGAGGAGGGCCCCGGCGGTGGCCCGTCCGGAATGGGCTCGCGCACGGCGAGCTGCTGCAGGTGTCCGTGCAGCACGAGGGCCGCGGTCTCGTAGTCCTCCACGGTGTGGGCGTCCGGTCCGGTGAGCGCGTCGGCGCGGAACGTGTCCCGCGTGGCCTTGGGCAGGCGCCACAGCTCCACCAGGGTGCCGCCGCTCTCCTTCACCTGCTCCGACAGGCTCTCCAGCGCGGCGCGGGGGTAGTTGGCCACCTCCACCTTCAGCTCCAGGGTGGCTTCCGCTTCGCGCAAGGACACAACGAGGCCAGGTGGCTTCGGCGGGGGCAGCATGGCCCCCAACCCCTCCACCAACTCTCGCACCCGTTCCGCACGGGCCGAGCCATTCCACAACGCCGCGAGACCGAACACTGGCACGTCGGGGGAGGTTAGCCGAGCCCGCCCATGCATGGGTCATTCATCGTGCATTTACCGCTACCGAACGCCCCGAGAGCAGGCAAGCACAAGGGGTAGGACGGTCTGGACGCTCTCTGTCCGGAGGAGGGCGGAGCGGAGGAAGGCGCCTGGAGACCCACCTGGGCGATGGGGGGCCTCGTTCCTAGCTTCGGCCGGATTGTCCCCAGTTCCCCCTACCGCGAGCGCTGAATCGCCATGAGAGTTCAATCCCGATTCCTCGCGGCCGCGCTTCTCGTGGCCGCGCTTTTCTCAGGTTGTGGTCCTGATATCGCGGCGCCCTTGCCCGGCGACGGTTCGAGCCAGGGGCCGGTTACCCCGCAGGAGCCAGGCACCACGCCAGACCCGGATCCCACGCCGGATCCGGGCCCCACGCCGGATCCCGGTCCCGTCCCGGTGCCGGGCCCGAGAAATCCCTCCAACGGGAAGATCGACTCCGACTGTGACGGTCTGACGGACGCGGAGGAGTGGGGCAACCTCTATCCGGGCAACCTGAAGACGGACCCGGGCCGGCGGGACACGGACGGGGACGGACTGCGAGATGGGCTCGAGGTGGGCCGCACCACCACTGTCAACACGAGCTCGGACTGCCGCTTCAGCGGGGACTCGGACCCGGCGAGCCGGACGAACCCGGGCAACCCGGACACGGACGGTGATGGCCTGATGGATGGGGCGGAGGATCTCAACCGCAACGGAAAGATGGACCCGGGCGAGACGGACCCTGCCAACCGCGACACGGACGGCGACGGCCTGACGGATGGCGCGGAGGACCCGAACAAGAACGGTGCCGTGGACCTGGGCGAGACGGACCCGCGCAAGCGGGACTCGGATGGCGATGGCCTCTCGGACGCCATCGAGCTGAACGTCACCCGGACGGATCCGCGCAACGCCGACATGGATGGGGACTCCTGCCGGGATGGCGCCGAGGACATCAATGGCAACGGCGTGAAGGACCCGGGCGAGAGCGATCCGAAGAACGGCTCCGACTGCGGCACGGGCACCTTCACGGACACGGACGGCGATGGCGTGCCGGACCACATCGAGGACACCAACCGCAACGGGACGAAGGACACGACCGAGACGGACTGGCGCAACCCGGACACGGACGGGGACGGGCTGCGCGACGGCGTGGAGGACCGCGACCGCAACGGCGTGGTGAGCTCCGGCGAGACGGACCCTCGCTCGCGGGACTCGGACTGTGACGGCCTGCTCGATGGCCCGGACCAGGGCACCTCCAAGGGCGAGGACCTGAACGCCAACAGCGTGCGTGACACGGGCGAGACGGATCCGGCCAACCGCGACACGGACGGCGACGGCCTGCTGGACGGCGTGGAGCGGGGCATTCCCACGAGCGCTGCGCCCATCGCATCGTGCGGCTACGTCGGCGACGCGGACCCCGGCACCACCACGGATGCGCTGGACAACGACCACGACAACGACGGCATCGCCGACGGCGCCGAGGACTCGAACCAGAACGGCAGGAAGGACCCGGGCGAGCTCGACCCGCGCGATGGCAACGATGGCGCCAGCAACACCCCGCCTGGCCAGGCCTGCGCCGCGCAGAACCTGCGGCAGGTGTCGTTCAAGGAAGACGGTGGCGCGGACGTCCGGCTGGCGCTGCGGCCCTCCTTCCAGGAGGTGCGGCAACTCGTGCTGAGCGGGAAGAGCCGCGGCTACGTGGGCTACGACGACGAGTACAAGGTGACCTTCATCGCCTACAAGCGCGGGCGGGTGGGCACCTCGTCCACGGCGACGGGGGACGAGCTCGGCATCCGCGCGCAGCTCAACGGGGCGACGGTGGAGACCACGCAGACCTTCACCACCTGGGATGGCTTCCCGGCGGTGCAGGCCTATTACAACCTGGGCGCCACCACCAACCTGCGCGACTACACCAACACCCTGGCCAACGCGCTGGTGGGGGCGGGGGCCGGAGTGCTCTCGGGCGGCGCGGGGGTGAGCGGGCCGTTCAAGATTCAAGCGCAGTACGTCCACCGCTCCGACGCGAGCGTGCTGGTGGTGCTGGCCATCACGCCGAAGGCCCTCTACGACGAGGCCCCGGGAGTGAAGGCGGCCCGCTTCACGACGGCGGATGCCGCGGGCGGCACCGCGCTGGCGCAGTTCGGTGACGCGGACGCGGTGCAGTGCGAGACCTTCACCGCGGGCTCCGGCATGGCCGACTTCCTCTTCGTGGTGGACGACAGCGGCTCCATGGCCATCTCGCAGAGCGCGCTGGGCAGCGCGGCGACGACCATGGCCGCGCGACTGGGCAAGGCGTCGCTCGACTGGCGCATCGCCATGGTGACCACGTCCTACACCCAGAGCTGGGCCGAGAACGGCGACAGGTTCCGGGGCTTCACCAAGGACCTCAACCAATTCAAGGCCTGGCTGCAGCAGAGCGCGCCGTGCCCCGACCCCACCCAGGGCTGCTGGGTGAACATCAACGGCTCCAGCGAGGAGCGCTCGCTCGAGTCCGCGAAGGTGGCGGTGGACTACATGACCAATGCCAGCACGCCCACGGCCCAGCGTCTCCGCTCGGGCGCGAAGCTGGTCGTCATCGTCCTCACGGACGTGCGTGACCAGCCCGACACGCCTCCGGTGGACTGGTATGTGAACTACTTCAAGACCGGCAACCCGGCGAAGCAGCTCATCCAGGTGCACGGCATCATCTGCGACCCGAACGGTGGCCGCTGTCACGAGGAGGAGGACAACAAGGACCCTCGGCACCTGGACGTCATCCAGGCCACCGGGGGCGTGGTGGGCAGCATCAGCAGCCCCCAGTCCATCCAGAACACCATCAACGCCATCGTGGACAGCGTGATTGCCTCCACGGGCTATCGCACCCTCAAGCCGCCCATCGGTGCCTCGGTGCGGGTGGCGCTGGAGGGCGTGCAGGACGCCACGAAGTGCTCGGCGAGCGACCTGCCGCGCAGCCAGACGAACGGCTTCGACGTGGACGGGGTGAACCGGACGCTGTCCTTCTACGGCGCGTGCCGTCCGGTCTCGGCGGGGACGACGAAGGCGGCCATCTCCTACCGCTACTGGGTGGACCGCACGTCCAACCGGGACGGCAACCCGCCGCCCTGCTCGACGGACACGGGCTACTACGACGCGAGCGACCCGGACTTCTGCAAGGGCAAACTCACCTGCAACCGGCAGACGAGCCGGTGCGAGTGCCCGTCGGACTGCGGCGGCGGTGGTGCACCCGGCCAGGTGTGCAACACCAGCAAGGACGTGTGCGCCTTCACCTGCGCGTCGGACTGCGGCGGCACGTGCGGCAGCTTCCAGGCGTGCAACATGAATACGTGTAGCTGCCAGTGCGTGGCGAGCGCCACCTGTGCCCCGGGCTTCAAGTTCGACCCGAGCGCCTGCGGTTGCGTCTGTGACACGGCAGCGCTCCACTGTGGCGCCGCCTACCAGGCCGACCCCAACGCCTGTGCCTGTGTTTGCAAGGAGAACTGTGGCGGCACCTGCCCGGCCAACACGGCCTGCAACATGAGCACCTGTGGCTGCGACCCGAAGATGAACTAGGCTGACGGCGCGACACGGAGTCAGGGGCCGGAAGCTGCTGAGGACTCAGCGGTTTCCGGCCTCGACATTTCGGGACGGCGGAGCTGGTCGGACGTGCTGAGTCATTCCCGGCGGCTTTGACAGACGCACCTCCCTGGCTAGATTGAAGTCGCATGTCCGGACACCCGCCCCCCATCATCCGCTGGTTGAAGCTGGTGCTGGCGTGCGTCACGCTCGCCCTGGGCGGCACTCCGGCCCAGGCGCTACCGGAAGCCGATACCGTGGTGTCGGTCCTCGAGCGTCGTGCTCCGGCGGGTCAACGCGCGGAGGCCGTCGCGTCCGTGCGCGGCAGCGGGCGGGTGGAGGTGGGGAGCGCACGGGTCCACGCGCGTGCTCCGCTCGCGGGCCGTGTCCCCGAGGTGCGCCTCCCGGGTCCACCGCGTCGCCTCTTCCTCGCGCATCGAGCGCTCCTCCGCTGAGCCATTCCGGGGCCTGGGTCCTGGAATGTCTTTCAGCTCGAGGAGTACGCCGTGTCCCTTCTTGCCAGAGCAAGGTGCGCCTGCGCGCGCGCCATCATGAGCAGTCTGCGCTTGTCCCTCCGTGTCATGCGGTTCCTCTTCATCCTCGGCCTCGTGATGCTGCCCGTGCCCGTGGCGGCCTTCGTGGCGGTCCTCCTGGCGCCGCTCCGCCGCAACCTGCCGGCCGAGGTCCTCCGAAAGGAGCAGGAGTGAGCGAGCCCACGGAGGCCGGAAGCCGCGGAGTCTCAGCGGTCTCCGGCCTCGGGGCGTTCCTCACGGCTTCGTCGCCACGCCGCCATTCATGTACGGGGGGATGTCGGCCGGCTTCCCCGGGTTGCGCCAGGTCGAGACGGGCTGGATGCCGTCCTCGGTGAGCTGCCACGGTCCGAGCACCGCCGCGAGCTGCTCCGGGGTGCGCATGTGGAAGGCAGGGCCCATCATCTTCACCAATTCGGGATGGTCCAGGGCCTTGGGGCTGTCGCAGTCGAACGCCAGATAGCTCCCTGGAGGCGCGAAGTCGTAGAGCCTCTGGAACGTGGCGCGGATCTGCTCGTCCGTCATGAACGCCTCGACGCCCACGACGATGATGCCCAGCCGGCGGATGGGCCCGAGCACCTTTCTCACGACGCCCAGGTCGAGTGTCGACAGGTCCGTGGCGTCGCAGTAGGCGTAGCCCGTGCCCGGCACGTCGGCGAGGATGCGCTGGCCCAGCTCGACGTTGGAGGAATCGATGTCCGTGTACAGCACGCGGGCCCCGGGCACCGTCTCGTGGACGTTGCCCTGCGTGGGCAGGCCGGAGCCCAGGACGAGGAACTGCTCCACCCCCTGGGACTGGATGAACCGCGAGGACCGCCCGATGAAGTCGCGGAGCGCGCGGAACACGCGGGGGAAGTCATCGAAGACGGCCTCGAATGCCTTCGCCGCCGTCACGTCGACGGGGTAGTAGTGCTTGCCTCCCAGCCAGTAATCGAACATCCGGCCCGTGTTGGGCGTTGTCGGCTCTGCCTCGTGCATCCTGTCATCCCCTCCTGTGGGGGGGCGAGCATAGCCCGTCCCCGCTAGAGTGCAGTCGTGGCCATGAGGCCCACGGAGGCGTCCATGCGTGTGCTCGTCACCGGTGCCTCGCGGGGCATCGGCCTGAAGCTCGTCATGAAGTACCTCGCTCGCGGCGACGAGGTGGTGGCCGCGGTGAGGGAGCCGGAAGGGGCGGAGGGGCTGCGTGCGTACGCCTCGCCCCGGCTGCACGTGGTGAAGATGGACGTGGGCTCGACGGAGTCGGTGAGGGCCGCGGCGGCGAGGTGTCCGGCGGGGCCCATCCATGTGCTCGTCAACAACGCCGCGCTCAATGGCGGGCCTCAGCGGGCGCCGGGCATGGACCTGGAGCGGGCCGCGCGCATCCTGGACGTCAACGCCATGGGGCCGATGCGTGTCTATGACACCTTCATCGAGCGGGTGCGCGCCGCCGAGGAGCCTCGCGTGGTGGTGAACGTGAGCTCGGACTCGGGCTCGCTGTCCGCGTTCCGGGTGAGTGGCAAGCCCGAGTACGCCATGAGCAAGGCCGCCCTCAACGCGCTGACGCTCTGGCAGGCCGCGCAGGAGCCTCGGGTCATCTGCGTGTCCCTCCACCCGGGCTGGACGCGGACGGCCATGGGCGGCGACAAGGCTCCGCTGTCGGACGAGGTCACCGCCGAGCGCATGGTGGAAGCCATCGCTCGGTTGCGCCCCGAGCACTCGGGGTTGTTCCTCGACACGGAGCTGAAGCCGCTGCCCTGGTGAGGCTCAGCGCGGCGGCTCGCTCAAGGGCGGAGCCCGAGCGTGGGGGGGAGCAGCACATTCAGCGAGCGAGCGAGTGTGTGCCAGTCATGGCCATGGTCCGGGAAGCCGTACTGGCGCTCCAGGCGGGTGACGAGGAAGTACATGGCGGAGATGACGCGTGCCTGTCGCAGTCCTCCGGCATCCACGGGCTCGAAGGGGAGCGTGCGGATGAGCGCGAGGAGCGCCGCCTTCGCCTCCGCGTGGTCGCCGACCACGAAGACAGGCGTCTTGCGTCCGTCGAGCAGCGGCTCGCTGAAGAGCTGGGCCCACGTCACCTGGAATGCGCCGAGCACGTGTGCGCGGGGCAGCCGCGAGGCGGTCCGCTCCTGGGGTGAGTCGGAGGGCACCTGGGTGAGCGGGTTGAAGTCGGGGGGAGGCTCCTCGTGGTACGTGGAGATGTCCACCACCACCTTGCCCTCGGTGACCGGGGCGAGCTCCTCCACCAGCATGTCGTTGGAGTGGTAGGCGAGGAAGACGATGGACGCGCGCGAGGCGGCCTCCACGTTGCTCATTCCCCGCACGTGCTCGGCTCCGAGCTCCGTGGAGAGCTGATGGGCGCGCTCCGGCTCACGCGAACCGAGGAGCACCGTGTGACCTGCGGCGGCGAGCACCCGCGCGAGCCCGCGCCCCATGTTTCCCGTACCGATGACCGCGATGGAGGAGGTTCCAAGCATGGTCCGGAGCCTCCCCCAGTGGCTTGTCGGAGGGAAGCGCCGAGAGTCATGGGTGCACCGGAGGTCGTGCTCCGCTGCACCCGCTCCCGAGGCGCGTTACTGCACCTGCACCTGGAAGCTGGAGGAGCCCAGCTCGGCGCCATCCATGCCCACGACCTTCGCGGTCCAGGAGCCGGTCTCACCCGCGCGGAAGGTGCGGTAGGCGTGGGTGCGGTACGTCGCGCGAGGCACCTTCAGCTCCGTCTTGGAGACTTCCTTGCCGTCCTTGGACCAGACGACGGTGACGGTGCCGGGCTCCACGCCGCTGAGCTTGGTGGCCGCGTAGATGCGGGTGTTCGGGGTGACCGTGAAGGAGTCGGAGGCGCCGGTGATTTCATACTTCTCGACGCCGGTGCCGACCTTCACGTCGGCCGTGCCGGCGGCGAGGGCGGTGGTGGTGAGCAGCAGGGCGGGCAGCAGGTACTTCATCCAGGCGGTCTTGGACATGGTGTTCTCCTCGGTGAGGGCCACCTACGCTACTTCATCCCCCTGACGGTCCAAGTCTTCGGCCTTGCCCAGGCGCCGCCACTCCTCCAGGAGCTGCCGGTGCGCGGCGATGCCGAGGAACGAGCGCCGCAGCTCCGCGTCCTGGATCCTCCCGGCCCATTCCTGGAGCTGGAAGTGGGTCTTCTTCAGGAACTTCCTCGCGCGGGAGTCCTGCTGGGCCTGGAGGACCCGGAAACAGACCAGGCGAATCCAGAAGGGCTCCTCCGCGCCGTTGAGCGTCTCCCCCCGCTCCAGGTACGCGAGGAGCTCCTCGGCGTGGCCACGCGCCCCCTGCGCATCCCCGGTGGCCAGCGCCACGGAGGCCAGGCCCGCGATGGACTCCAGCTCCTGGTGAGGGATTCGCGTCTCCACCCGGATGCTCCGGGCCCGCTGGTACGCCTCGCGGGCTTCCGGGAAGCGCCGCAGGGTGGCCAGGGCGTGGCCCTTGCTCATCCACGCATAGCCCTGGTACCGCGAGCTGCCGATCTCCTGGCTGATCCGCAGGGCCTGCTCGGCGAACTCCAGCGCCGCGGGCGCATCCCCCAGGTGGTGGTGGAGCAGCGCCAGGTTGCAGCGGTCGATGCACTCCCAGAACCGGTAGCCAATCACGCGGCTGAACTGGAGGGTCTGCTCGAAGGCGGCTTTGGCCGCGACGAAGTCGCCCAGGCCCTTGAGCACGTACCCCAGGTGCCGGAGGGTGGAGAACTCCAGCCAGCGATCCTCCATCGCCTGGCAGAAGGGGAGCACCCGCTGGATGTAGGAGAGGCTCGTCGCCAGATCTCCGGTCTCGTGGATGACGGCGCCCAGGCTGAGCAGGTTCTCCACCTCCAGGTGGGCGAGTCTCGCGGACTCGGCGAGGGCCAGGCTGCGCTCGAAGTGGAGCCGGGCGCTCTCGAAGTCCCCCCGGTGGTGCCGCAGCATGCGTCCCCAGCGCAGGTGGCCGAGCGCCTCGCTGGCCACATCTCCGGTCTCCTGGGCCAGCTGGATGGCCTTGCGCACCGCCTCCACGCCCGTGGCGAGCTCACCGATTTCCGAGGCGTAGAGGGCGCGGCGCAGGGCCGCCTCGGCCTGTCGCCGCGCGTCGCCGAGCAGCTCGGCCAGCACCTCCATCATCTCCAGGTCCATCCGCTGTGCCCGCCGCTCGCCCAGGACGGCGTGGACCTTCTCGCGAGCCGCCACGATGGCGTAGCGCTCGGGGAGGTCCGTCTCGGGAGTCAGGGCCATGGCCCGCTCCAGGAACGAGCGGGCCTCCGCGTTGGCGAAGAGGGACAGGGCCTCCTCTCCCGCGCGCCGCAGGTAGACGGCGGCCCGCACGGCCTGCCCGGACGCCTCCAGGTGGTCGGCGATCAACCCGAGGTGCTCTCGGGAGCGCTCGCCACCGCGTGCCAGCAGCCACTCGGCGATGCGGCCATGGAAGGCGCGCCGCTCGCGCTTGAGCACGGTGTCGTAGGCCACCTCGCGGACGATGGCGTGCTTGAAGATGTACTCGCGCGTCCCGGCGAAGGCGGGGCTGGACTGCTCGAAGATGAGCTCCCGCTCCTGGAGGGCGACCAGGGCGGCGTGGAGCGGGATGGGCGGCTCCTCGTCTGGCCCCATTCTCGCGAGGGCCTCGTCCCAGAAGATGCGTCCCACCACCGAGGCCCGCTGGAGGACCTCGCGCTCTTGGGCGGGGAGGCCGTCCAGCCGGGACTGGAGGACGCCGCTCAACGTGGCGGGGACCTTGAGGGAGGTCAGCCGGCGCGGCTCGACGCGCCAGCGCTCCCCGTCCGCGAGGATGACGCCCTCCTCGAGGAGCATCTGGATGAGCTCCTCGAGGTAGAACGGATTGCCCTCGGCGCGGGAGACCACGAGCTCATGGAGGGCCGGGGGGATGGCCTCCACCTTCCGGAGGAGCTCCGCGACGAGCCGGTGGCTGTCCTCCTGGGAGAGCGGCCGGAGTTCGAGCCGGACGTGGGCGGGGTCGAGGTCCCACTCCGGCCGCCGCTCGAAGAGCTCGGGCCTCGCGGTGCAGAGCACGAGGAGCCGCTTCGGCGCGAGCGTCTGGAGCAGGCGCTCCAGCAGGTCGAGCGCGCTGTCGTCGGCCCAGTGGATGTCCTCCAGGAAGAGGACCATGGGCTCGCGGCGCAGGAGGGCGCGGAAGTACTCGCTGAGGGCGGCCAGGCCGCGGGCCCGGAGGCTCTGCTCGTCGGTGGGGGAGCCCTTGAGGAGGGGGCTGTCGCTGAAGTCGAAGCCGATGAGGGAGCCGGCGAGGTGGGCGAGGCTGCGGCTCGAGTCCTCGGGGCCGAGCGCCGCGCTGAAGCTCTCCTCCAGGCGGGCGCGCACCACGCTGGGGGGATCGCTCTCCTGCACCTGGAGGTGGAAGGAGAACAAGTCCCTGAGCAGGGCGTTGGGGTGCCTGCGCATCTCCGGGCTGGCGCGCCCGCGCAGACACCGGGGTGGCTCCGGCAGCGACTCGAGCCAGGTCTCGAACTCGCCGAGCAGCCGCGACTTGCCGATGCCGGCCTCGCCGGTGAGGGTGACGCGCTGGCAGCCGCCGGAGAGCGCCGCGGAGAGGGCGGAGCGCAGGCGATGCGACTCCTCCTCGCGTCCCACGAGCCGGGCCCAGATGCCCTCCAGGCCGCGGCCCTGCCGCTGGAAGGCGCGCGGCCGGGCCGCCGTCACGCGGTACACCTGGAGCGGCTCCTGCTTGCCCTTGAGCCGGACGGAAGCGAGGGGCTCGGCCTCGAAGGCCCCGCTCACGTGGCGGTAGGTGCCTTGCGAGATGAGGATGCCACCCTCGGGCGCGGCCTGTTCCAGGCGGCTGGCCGTGTTGACGGTATCGCCCATCACGGTGAGCTCGCCGAGCGTGCCCACCATGCCGAGGAGCGCCGGGCCGGTGTGGATGCCGATGCGCATGCGCAGGCCCTCGGGGGGACCCGCGAGCAAGGAGTCGAGCTGGGCCTGGATTTCGAGGGCGGCGTGGATGGCCTGCTCGGCATCATCCTCATGGGCGCCCTCCGCGCCCCAGAGCGCCATGACGGCATCGCCGATGTGCTTGTCGATCCGCCCCCCGTGCCGGACGATGGCCGCGTCCACGCGCTCCCAGAGGTGGTTCATCAGCTCGCTGACGTCCTCCGGGTCCATCTGCTCGCTCAGGGCGGTGAAGCCGCAGAGGTCGCCGAAGAGGACGGTGACGTGCCGGCGCTCCATCGGGACGCGGGAGGCCAGCGCCGCGAGCCGTGCGCGCAAGGCCGCCACCGCGGCCTCGGTGGCCTCGTCGCCCAGGGCGGGGCGCTGGGTCTCCAGCATGGCGATGGCCTGCAGGAGCAGGTCGCGTTCGTTCTTCATCGTCCTCTTGGAACCGGCAGGTGTTCCCTGAGCCTACGTTAGGGAGACGTCCGGGGGAGATTCAACCGTCGGAGAGCGGCCCCGAGCGGGACGCCTCTGCGCCAGGAGCCTACTTGGAATCCGGAGGATTGTTTTTCATGAGTTCTTCCGGCAGGGGCATCCGGACGAACCTCAATCCCGTCCCCTTTCGCTCGGGCATGACTTGGAAACCCTGGCCAGCGATTCTGACGAGCTCACCCTCACTGGCCTTCCCGCTGGCGAGCCACGTGTCTGCCTCTTGTCTCGTCGCAAACGTCTGGGAGACGACGATGTAATCAATGGCGGGGGTATAGAAGGAGCGGAAGAACTCGCGGTAATCGTCCAACTTCTGGGTTTCACGGACGTAGAGTAATGCCACTGCGGAAACTCGGAGCGCTTTGTCCTCTGGCGAGCCTTCTGCATATCTCTCGTTCACGATGCGCAGGGTGTCGAGAACGGAGTCGACATCGAAGTCGGGATTGTATTTTGATGTCATATCCAGATTAGAGAGCAAGATGTGAGGGTAGGGCCATTGATGCCTTTCCCAGCACAGCTTCATGCATTCTTCGAGTGCCTTTTGACAGATGTCGTCCCCGGCACCACCTGTTCCGAGCGCGGTGCCGATCCCCTCTGCGTCTTCGGAGATGACATGGATTCGGGATTCAGGTCGGTGCGCGCCAGGATGCAGCTGCCGGTCGAGATGGCGGAGGCGGGTGGTCCTGGCCGGGACCGATGTGATTCAGCGTGCCTGTTCGAGGCCCGCGGGCGCCGAGTCCGTGCGGAGGATGGGGTAGAGGTTGAAGCGGGCATCGTAGGCGGGGTGGCGCTCGTAGAAGAAGCGCAGGCGGGCGCGAGGGTTGCTGGCGAACTCCGGGTTCTTCAGCTTCTCCTCCCAGGCGGCCTTCACGGAGGGGTCCTTCGCCAGCAGCTCTCGGGCGAAGGGCTCCAGCACGTAGTCCTCCACGTACTCCTTCTGCTCGAAGTGGTTGTTGAAGAAGCCCCAGGCGAGCAGCGAGTCCGGCCCGAGCGGCTCGAGCAGGTGCGCCAGCAGGGGCAGGCTCTTCTGCGCTGACGGCACATAGAGCGTCCCGGCGGGCAGCGCCTGCGTCTCCTTCTTCCACTCGCCCTTCACCGAGAGCATCTGGCGACCCTCCACGGAGCCGGGGCGCGGCGTCGCCTCGGTGGCGCGGAACACCTCCACCTCGGCCGAGGGCACGCCCTGACCGAGCCGCTGGAAACGCAGCCCGTGCGCGGCCAGCTTCTCCGCCACCCACCCCGCGTGCGCCGGGGGCACGAGGTAGCCTCCCGCGGGCAGCGTGACGGAGAGGGTGGGCTTCAGCTCCTCGTAGTAGGGAATCGTCCACACCTGCGGCTTCGAGTCGTCGTAGCGGATCCACGGCTGGGTGGTCAGCTCGGAGGGCGTGCGCTCGTAGGCGTAGCCGCGGAAGGCGATGGGGCGGCTCTTCTCCGTGTTGTCCCAGGAGAGCACCACCGCGCGGGCCTTGCCGGACTCGGCCTCGGTGTCCGCCGCTTTCCGGGCCGCCAGCAGCGCCTGTCCATCCCGGGCGACGAGCCGCAGCAGACCCTCCAGCACATGGCGCGTGGTGGCGACCCGGTGCGCGTAGGGCTTCCACGAGTGCGTCTCCACGAGGACGCCGTAGCGCTGGTGGGTGGCCCAGTACTGGTGGCTGAAGCGCGGGGGCGCCACGCCGTAGCTCACCCCCGAGGCCGGGTCATCGTACTCCCGGAAGGAGGGGTAGAAGGGGAGGGGCAGGTGGCCCTTGGCCTCCAACTCGGTGAAGAGCTCCTCGCGCAGCTTCGAGCCGAGGGTCCGCATCTGCTCGGGGCCCACCTTCTGCGGCTCCAGTTGCACGCTCACGTCGTGCTCGAACTTGGCGCCGTCGGTGACGTGCAGGTCCACGTAGAAGAGCGGGTCCCACCCGTGCAGCAGCTTCAGCAGCGCCACCATCTCCGGGGCGTCCGCCTTCACGTAGTCGCGGTTGAGGTTGAGGTTCTGCGCGGTGACGCGCCAGCCCATCTCCTCGGGGCCCACCTGGTTGGGGCGGTGGTTGGGGCGGAAGCGCTCGTGGCCGTCCACGTTGAAGACGGGCACGAAGACAGCCGTCACCTGCTTGAGCACGCCCGGCAGCGCCTTGCCGTCGAGCAGGTCGCGCAGCAGCCAGAAGCCGGCGTCCTTGCCGTCGATCTCCCCGGCGTGGATGCCGCCCTGGAAGAGGACGACGGGGCGGCCCTTCTTCGCGGCGGCGGCTGGGGTGAGGGTGCCATCCGCGCTGGCCACCAGGGCGAGCAGGGGACGGCCCTCGGGGGTGGTGCCGAAGGTGTCACAGCGCACCTTGCCGGGGTAGCGCTGGGGGAAGGCGCGGCAGAGGGACTCCACCTCCGCGTAGCGGCCGGTGCGGGTCCATCCGCTCTGCTCGGAGACGGTGGCGAGGGGAGCCTGACTGAGCGTGAGTGCGAGGAGGACGGGCAGGAGCATGGCCTCCTCTCAGAGCATACCGTCCGTCCTCCCTCAACCCTTCTCGCGACCGCGTAGCTCTCGCGCGGCATCATCGAAGACCTTGGCCAGGATCGGCTCCGACCACCGTGCCCACGTCTCCAGGATCCGACTTGCCAGCGGCCAGTCGTTGCAGCCTGCGCACCAGAGGGGCCCGTGCCCCCGCTTCCTCGAGGCGTCCCAGTGCCGCGGTAATGGCATCCGCGACGGCGGAGCCATCGTGGTCCTTGCGCGCTTCTTCGAGGGAGAGCTGTTGCTCCAGGCTCCTGGTGCTGGCGGTTCCACCCAACTCGCCCAGACCGAAGGCAGCCGCCTGACGGACGAGTGCATCCGGGTGCGCCAGCATGGCTTCCAGCAGGGGTCTCGCCCTGCGGGCACCCGACTGGGACAAACAGGGAGCGTGCCCGTGTTTCGTCTCCCTCGTTGACCGCCTCGACCAGCTCGTCCCGCCAGTGCTTCACGTCCAGAGCGCGCGCCATGGCTCGTCCTATCCTCCTCGTGGGAGAAAAGCACATCCCCAGTAGTTTCGGGCACTTGGACCTCATTAAAATGAACCCGGGTTTGCGTCCCGGAAATGCATTGCTCGAATCTTCTCGCACGGGGGTCTACATTGTCGACGATTTCCGCTGAACACGCGGGACGACGGCGCGGAGGCGTGGAGATATGAAATTAATAGCTCTGCTAACGGCCGTTGTGATGGCGAGCGCAGGATGCGCCCACACGCAGCCGCCAGAGCGCAAAGTCTACGTCATTTCCGAGGAAGCGGACGGACTTGGCGGTTCTGGTGGCTATGATTGCGACGCTGAACACGTCAGGTGCTTCGACAGATGCTGGAACCGTGCTCCTCCACTCACGAGCATCGAAAAGGGCTCTGGCAAACACCACGAATACTGCACCGAGGAGTGCCGCAAAGAGTACATGGAGTGTATTGAGGAGCAGGAACAACTAGAACGGGAGGGAAAGAAAAAGGAACTGCATTTTTCGAGCATCGACGTGGCACTCGACTGGCTGCGAAACCACAAGACCGAGGTGGCAATTGGAACCGTTGTTGTTGTTGCTGGCGTCGCCTTCGTCGTTGCAACAGGTGGAACTGGTGCGCTGATTCTGGCTCCCCTGGCTCTCTAAGCCGGTGAAAGGGCTCGGTGCTGAAATGGCATATATCAAAGACTTCGAAATGGACGACGCCCTTAGAACTCTGGATGCCTCGAGCAAGAAGTATCAGGCGGGCTCAAAAGAGGAGGCGACAATCCAGCTTGCCGCGATTTCGCTGCTCTACGTCCGCCGTATCGGGAAGCTGGACGATTTCCTCAAGTATTATCAAGAGTTCTTTGACCCCTCGTTCAAGATCAAGGTTTCTCATGCGTTTGCGACGCAGAAAGAGGCCGATGAGTGGCTATCTAGCGGAAAGGCAACCGACGGAGAACTCGTTAGCATCGCCGGCCAGGGTTTCCAAGTCATCCAATTGCCGAAGGGTCTGCGTTTTCTCCGGACACCTCTACCAGAAGAACTCGCGCCTCCAGTCTCCGAGTAGGGGTGCCCCCGGATGCCCTTTGGGCATCGGCGGGCCCTTCCCGGTGACGTGGAGGGCATCGCGGCTCGCACTCGCTGGAACTGCACCGTGACCGTGCCGTGGTTCTCATGCCCTGGCAGTTTGCCCGAGGCCCGGCCACCGGGTCACCGTTGGCGCGGTCCGGGGGGGCGGTTTGCCTCAGCCGCGACGGACGGTGAGGCTCTCGCCCACGGCCAGCACGTGGAGCGGCTCGCGCGGCAGTTCGCGGCGGCTCCACTCGGCGTCCAGCCGCTGGGGCGGCTCGTCCAGGGGCTCGTCGGTGAGCTTGAAGGTGCCCCAGTGCATGGCGAGGAAGCGCCGGGCCCCGAGGTCCTCGAACGCCTGCACCGCCTGCTCGGGGTTCATGTGCTGCTTCTCCATGAACCAGCCCGGGTCGTACGCGCCGATGGGCAGCATGGCCGCGTCGAGCGCGGGGAAGCGCTGGCCGATCTCCTTGAAGCCCTCGAACCAGGCGGTGTCCCCCGAGTGGTAGACGCGCGCGCTGGAGCCCTCCACCACGAAGCCGCCCCAGAGCGTCTCGTTGGTGTCGTGGACGCCGCGGCGGCTCCAGTGCTGCGCTGGGACGAAGTGGACCGTCACCGGGCCCACCTTCGTAGAGCCCCACCAGTCCAGCTCGGTGACGGGCAGCGAGCCGCGGGGGAAGTAGCGCGCCATGCGCAGCCCGCTGACGACGGGCGCGCCCACCTGGCGCACCGTGGGCATGTCCAGGTGGTCGAAGTGGTTGTGCGACACCAGCGTGGCGGTGATGGGGGGCAGCTTCTCCATCGGCACGCCTGGGGCCACGTTGCGGCGGATGAAGCCGGTGATGGTGTCGCGCAGGGCGGGGTCGATGAGCAGCGACACGCCGTCGAGCTGCACCAACCAGCTCGCATGGCCCAGCCAGGTGAGGCGCGCGCCCTCGCCAGGAGTCGGCGGAGTGGCCAGCGCGGCGAGGTCCGGCTCCACGCGGGGCACGGGGGCGGTGTCCGGGCTCTTGCGACGCCTGCCCGCCAGCTTGTCGCCCACGGCCCACTTGAAGACGTTGCCGAAGGGGTGCGGGACACTGCCATCCTGGTTCTTGAAGCGCACCGGCATGGGGCTCTCCGTCGGGCCGCGCGGAGATGCGGGCCCACTCCCTGTCATGTTCCGTCGCCGGCCTTGGAGGCAAGGGCTCGGTGGGTGATTTCTTCCCGAGTCACCCCGGGTGGAGAAATATCCGTAGCCATGAGCGTGCGGCATTTCGACATCGTGGTGATTGGCTCTGGCCCGGGCGGTGAGGGGGCCGCCATGAAGGCCGCCAAGTCCGGCAAGCGGGTGTGCGTGGTGGAGCGGCAGCCGCTGGTGGGGGGCGCCTGTACCCACACCGCCACCATCCCCTCCAAGGCCCTGCGTCATGCCATCCAGCGACTGGTGGACGTGCAGGTGGACCACCCCGAGCTGCGCGTCGAGCTGGCCCATCGCTGGAAGTTCGAGGACATGATTCGGACGGCCTCGTCCGTGGTGTCCAAGCAGGTGCAGCTCCGCACCACCTTCTACGAGCGCAACCGGGTGGAGCTGGTGGTGGGACAGGCGCGCTTCCTGGACGCCTCCACGGTCGAGGTCAGCGAGCCTCGGGGCGCCAGCGAGCTGCTCTCCGCCAAGGCCTTCGTGTTGGCCACGGGCTCGCGCCCCTACCACCCGCCGCAGCTCGACTTCCACCACCCGCGCATCTTCGACTCGGACACCATCCTCACGCTGCGCGAGACGCCGCAGACGATGATCATCTACGGCGCGGGCGTCATCGGCTGCGAGTACGCGTCCATGTTCCGCATGCTCGGCGTGAAGGTGGACCTCATCAACACGCGCGAGCGGCTCCTGTCCTTCCTGGACGACGAAATCTCCGACGCGCTCTCGTACCACCTGCGGGAGCAGGGGGTGCTCATCCGCCACCAGGAGCTGATGGAGCGGGTGGAGGCCCGCGAGGACAGCGTGGTGCTGCACCTCAAGAGCGGCAAGCGGCTGAAGGCGGACCTCTTCCTGTGGGCCAACGGGCGCACCGGCAACACCGAGAACATGGGGCTCGAGGAGCTCGGCATCCAGTTGGACTCGCGCGGCAACATCCAGGTGAACGACGCGTACCAGACGGTGGTGCCCCACATCTACGCGGTGGGGGACGTGGTGGGCATTCCCTCGTTGGCGAGCGCCTCGTATGACCAGGGTCGCTTCGCCGCCACGCACATCGTCGAGGGGCGGCTGGAGCACAAGCTGGTGAAGGACATCCCCACCGGCATCTACACGAGCCCGGAGATCAGCTCCCTGGGGCGAACCGAGCGCGAGCTCACGCGCGACGGGGTGCCCTACGAGGTGGGTCACGCCTTCTTCAAGAGCCTGGCCCGCGCGCAGATCACCGGCCGCACCGTGGGCATGCTGAAGCTGCTCTTCCACCGGGAGACGCTGGAGATCCTCGGCATCCACTGCTTCGGCGACAACGCCTCGGAGATCATCCACATCGGCCAGGCCATCATGTCGCAGGAGGGGCCGGGCAACTCGCTCGACTACTTCATCAACACCACCTTCAACTACCCCACCATGGCCGAGGCCTACCGGGTAGCAGCGCTCAACGGACTCAATCGTCTGTTCTGAAGGGGTTGAATCCCCTCGGGGCTCGGATAGTAGAGGGAGGCCGGTGGGCGAGGTGCTCACCGGGAGAGCGCGAGGCACGGAATGCGGCACCGTAACGGAGACCCTCTCCTGGAGGGCGAGGGCGCGCTGAACCCGAGCGTCGTAGAGGCACTGGTGGGGAACCACCGGCGCTTCCTGAGCTTCCTCGAGCGTCGGGTGGGCAGCCGGGCCCTCGCCGAGGAGCTCCTCCAATCCGCCTATGTGCGGACGCTGGAGAAGGGGGGCGAGCTCCAGGAGGAAGAGGGCGCCGTCGCCTGGTTCTACCGTCTGCTGCGCAACGCGCTCGTGGACCATTACCGCCGGCAGTCCACCGAGGGGCGAGCCCTGGAGCGCGAGGCCCGTGAGGTCTCCGAGGTGGGGCCGGATCCGGAGCTGACGCAGACTGTCTGCGCCTGCATCCACGACCTGCTGCCCGCGCTCAAGCCCGAGTACGCGGAGATGGTGCGCCAGGTGGACCTGGAGGGCCGGAGCGTCCCCGCGGTGGCGCTGGAGGCGGGAATCACCGCGAACAACGCCGGGGTGCGGCTGCACCGCGCGCGGCAGGCGCTCAAGAAGCAGTTGGAGCGGAGCTGTGGCACCTGCGCTTCTCATGGGTGCCTTGACTGCACCTGCGGGAAGCCGGGCGGGGGCTGCAAGACGCCCGCTTGACGGGCAGGGGGCCTCGGTTACGTCCTGGACCGAACCCAGGTGTGCGGCGTGACCACTGTAAGGGTCTGACGCGCGCTCCGTTAGCCCAGGCGAAAGGAGCAGTTCCTTCATCATGGCCCACGAGCACACCCACTCGCACGACCCCCACGCTGGTCACTCGCACGCCCCTCCCTCCGACTCGGGAGGCAAGGTGGTGGACCCGGTCTGCGGCATGACGGTGGACCCGGCGACCGCCAAGGGCGGCTCCCACGTCCATGACGGCAAGACGTACTACTTCTGCAACCCGAAGTGCCGGGAGCGCTTCGCCGCCGAGCCCCTGAGGTTCCTCGCGCTCCAGGCGGAGCCGGTGGAGGCGCCGCCGGGGACGATGTGGATCTGCCCGATGGACCCCGAGGTCCGCCAGGACCACCCGGGCGCCTGCCCCAAGTGCGGCATGGCGCTGGAGCCCGAGCAGCCGGTGGCGATGACGGCTCGCACCGAGTGGGTGTGCCCCATGCACCCGCAGATCGTGCGGAGCGAGCCGGGAGCGTGCCCCATCTGCGGCATGGCGCTGGAGCCGCGCACGGTGCTGCCCGAGGAGCTGCCGGACCCCGAGCTGCTGAGCATGACGCGGCGGTTCTGGGTGGGCGTCGTCCTCACGCTGCCGCTGCTCTTCCTCGGCATGTCCGACCTGATTCCGGGCCAGCCGGTGCAGCACGCCTTCGACCCGCGGGTGCTGGCGTGGGTGCAGCTCGCGCTGGCGACGCCGGTGGTGCTCTGGGGCGGCTGGCCCTTCTTCGAGCGCGGCTGGGCGTCGGTGAAGAACCGGCACCTCAACATGTTCACGCTCATCGCCATCGGGACGGGCGCGGCGTACCTCTTCAGCGTCGTCGCCACGGTGGCGCCGGGGCTGCTCCCGCACGCCTTCACCGGCCATGGCGGGCGCGGCGCCCGTCTACTTCGAGGCGGCGGCGATCATCACCACGCTGGTGCTGCTGGGACAGGTGCTGGAGCTGCGCGCCCGCCGAGCCACCTCGGGGGCCCTGCGCGCGCTGCTGGGCCTCGCGCCGTCCGTGGCCCGGCGCATCCGCGAGGACGGCCGCGAGGAGGACGTCCCGCTGGAGCAGGTGCAGGTGGGGGACTCGCTGCGCGTGCGCCCCGGCGAGAAGGTGCCGGTGGACGGCGTGGTGCTGGAGGGCGAGAGCTCGGTGGACGAGTCCATGGTGACGGGCGAGTCCATCCCCGTGGAGAAGGCACCCGGCGCCCGCGTCACCGGCGGCACCGTCAACGGCACGGGCAGCCTGGTGATGAAGGCCGAGCGGGTGGGGCGGGACACGCTGCTGTCGCAGATCGTCCAGCGGGTGGGCGAGGCGCAGCGCATCGCGCGCGCCGATTCAGCGGCTGGCGGACAAGGTGGCGGCGGTGTTCGTGCCGGCGGTCATCGCGGTCGTCGGTGCTGACGTTCATCGCTCTGGGCGCTGCTGGGGCCCGAGCCGCGGCTGGCGTACGCGCTGGTGAACGCGGTGGCGGTGCTCATCATCGCCTGCCCGTGCGCGCTGGGGCTGGCCACGCCCATGTCCATCATGGTGGGCACGGGCAGGGGCGCGCGGGGCGGGCGTGCTCATCCGCGACGCCGAGGCGCTCGAGCTGCTGGAGAAGGTGGACACGCTGGTGGTGGACAAGACGGGCACGCTCACCGAGGGCAAGCCGAAGCTGATGTCGGTGGTGGCGGCGGAGGGCCTGGACGAGGCGCGGCTGCTGCGCCTGGCGGCGAGCCTGGAGCGGGGCAGCGAGCACCCGCTGGCGGCGGCGATCGTGGCGGGGGCCGAGGAGCGAGGGCGCGGTCTGGCGGAGGCGCAGGGCTTCCGCTCGATGACGGGCGAGGGCGTGACGGGGCGCGTGGAGGGCGCGGAGGTGGCGCTGGGCAACGTGCGCGCTGCTGGAGTTGCTCGGCGTGGACGCGGGAGCGCTGCGGCCTCGCGGCGGAGGAGCTGCGGCGCGAGGGGCAGACGGTGATGTTCGTGGCGGTGGACGGGCGAGCGGCGGGGCTGCTCGGGCGTGGCGGACCCGCTCAAGGCCACCACGCCCGAGGCGCTGCGCCACGCTGCGCGCGCGAGGGCGTGCGGGTGGTGATGCTCACCGGCGACAGCCGCACCACGGCCGAGGCGGTGGCGCGCAAGCTGGGCATCGACGAGGTGCGTGGCGGAGGTGCTGCCCGAGGGCAAGGGCGACGTGGTGAAGCGGCTGCAGGCCGAGGGCCGCACGGTGGCGATGGCGGGCGACGGGGTCAACGACGCGCCGGCGCTGGCCCAGGCCGACGTGGGCATCGCCATGGGCACCGGCACCGACGTGGCGATGGAGAGCGCGGCGGTGACGCTGGTGAAGGGCGACCTGCGCGGCATCGCGCGGGCGCCGGAAGCTGAGCCGCGCCACGATGCGCAACATCCGGCAGAACCTCTTCTTCGCCTTCGTCTACAACGCGCTGGGCGTGCCCATCGCGGCCGGGGTGCTCTACCCGTTCTTCGGGCTGCTGCTCAGCCCGATGCTGGCGGCGGCGGCGATGAGCCTCTCGTCGGTGTCGGTCATCAGCAACGCGCTGCGGCTGAGGAACCTGAAGCTGTAACCGGGCCCGAGGGGCTCGGGCTCACCCGGCTCGGAGTGCCAGGACGGGGGTGTCGCCTGCACCCAACTCCTCGGCCAGCACGGTGAGCACCTCCTGGGCCCCCGCCATCCTCGCTTTCGGCACGCGGGAGAGCGCCCGCTGCACGGCGGCCTCCACCGTGCTGGCGGTGGGGGCGTCCAGCTCAAGGCCCGCCTCGGTGAGGGAGAAGAGCGCCTTGCGCGCATCGAGCGGATCCGCCTTGCGCTCGATGTGGCCCCGCTTCTCCAGGCGCCTCAAGATGCCGGTGAGCGTGCTGGGGTGGACATGGAGGATGTGCGCGAGTCGGCCCGCGGTGATGCCAGGGAACCGTCCCACGAGTCGCACCACCAGTCGCTGTGGGCCCGTCAGCCCCAGGGTGACCTCCATGTGCTTCGAGGTGGACTTCAGTCGATGATCCACGGCCCACAACAGGCGCATGAACTCAAACACCTCGCCCAACTGTGTCTCCTGGGGGTTGCTCCCAGGAGATGGGGCGTCGGCCTCGTCAATCGCCTTCATCGTTACCGTCTCCATCATGACTGGGATCGGGCAAGCAATGCCCATGCCGCTCCAGGACCTCTCGGAGGCACGCGCGCCGCGCCGAAGCGCGCCTCGCCCGGCGGGCGCGTCGACAGGGCCAGTGGGGCATTTCGCCACGGGCTTGGAGGCTTGGGGCAGAATGTCCCTCGCCGGGGCTCTGGCACTAAGCGTGCACTTGGCGGGCGTCTCATTAGACTGGTGCCCATGTTCTCTCGCGATGAGGCGCGTGGCTCGGGCGTCCCTTCTGGAATCGTCTCGGTGGTCCGGCTCCCGCAGAGCTGGTTCATCCTCTGTGCCTCGCGGGAACTGGGCCGCAAGCCGCTCGCGCGCATGCTGCAGGGCCTGCCGCTCGTGCTCTTCCGCACCGAGAGCGGCAAGCCCGCCGCGCTGGTGGACCGCTGCCCCCACCGCAACGTGCCCCTGTCGATGGGACGCGTGGTGGGCGGCCAACTCCAGTGCGCCTACCACGGCTGGCGCTTCGACGCCGGCGGGCGAGTGCCGTGCCATCCCCGGCCTCGTCGGAGAGCCCGGCGCGAAGTCCCGCTGCGCGGCCTGGCACGCCACGCGCGAGCAGGACGGCTTCGTCTGGGTGTACTCCACCCCCGGCGTCGAGCCCACGCACGAGCCCTACCGCTTCCCCCTGCTGGACGCCCACGGCTACAGCACCGTGCGCCGCACCCTGCGCGCGAAGGGCTCGCTGCACGCCACTGCTGGAGAACACGCTCGACGTCCCCCACACCGCCTTCCTCCACGGGGGCCTGTTCCGCACCGAGAAGAAGCGCAGCGAGATTGAAGTGGTGCGTGCGCAAGGGCGCCGACCGCGTGGAGGCCGAGTACATCGGCGAGCCGCGCCCGGAGGGCCTCGCGGGCAAGCTGCTGGCCCCCAGCGGCGGCGTGGTGCAGCACTTCGACCGCTTCCTCCTGCCCTCCATCGCCCAGGTGGAGTACCGCATCGGCGATGACAGCCACCTGCTCGTCACCTCGGCGATGACGCCCGCGGATGACTGGGACACGGTGGTGTACGCCGTCGTCACCTTCCGCATGCCCCTGCCGCACTGGCTGGTGAAGCCCTTCCTCACCCCCGTGGCCCTCCACATCTTCGGGCAGGACGCGACGATGCTCGCGCGCCAGACGGAGACCCTCCGCCGCTTCGGCTCGCGAGACCTTCGCGTCCACCGAGGTGGATGTGCTCGGCCCGCCCATCCTCCGCCTGCTGCGCCAGGCCGAGCGCGAGAAGGTGCCCGCCCCCTCCGACACGGTGCAGGAGACCCGGCTGAAGATGCGGGTGTGAACGCCCCGCCTGCGCGGTAGCGGACAATCCCGGGCCTTCGGGGCTCTCTAGTTTCCACCAGCGCACAGAGTCCCAGGTGGGGGCATGGCCTCGCGTCGGAGGGGACTGTCACCCTTCGGGCATGACCTCCGCGCTCGCCAGCGAGAAGCTCCTCTTCGCGCAGTCCGTGGAAGCCCTCTTCATCCGTGCCCTGGGGCCGCACCTGTCCCGCGAGGGCCGGCGCCGGCTGAGGGAGGTGGGCCTGGACCTGGGCGAGCCGCTGCGGCCGGCCTACCCGCTGGAGCAGTGGAAGGCGTTCTTGCGCGTGGCGGCGAGCGACGTCTTCCCGGCGGCCTCGCCCCGGGAGGCGTGGTTCAGCCTGGGCGAGCGCTACCTGCGGGGCTACCGGCAGACGGCGCAGGGGCGCGCCAGCATGGCGCTCGTCACGAGGCTGGGGCCCCGGCACACGCTGGAACGCGTGCCGCACAACGTGCGCGCCGGCAACAACTTCAACGAGGTGAAGGTGGAGGAGCTGGGCACCCACGCGGCCACGCTGTGGATGAAGGACGTGGCCGCGGACAACCCCTTCTTCGCCTGTGGCTTCCTCTCGGAGACGCTGCTCTCGGCGGGGGCCGGTGACATCACCGTGCAGCCGGTGGCCTTCGACGGGACGGCCGCCACGTTCCGCCTCGCCTGGACACACGCCGCCACCGGCTCGATGGCGGCCGTGGGGGTGGCGAGGCGCTGAAGCCCCCCTTCCTGGCGGGGCCAGGCGCCACCGTCGGGGCTACGCGCTCAGCACCACGCGCAGGCAGTGGTCGGTCTTCTTCTTGAACATGTCATAGGCCCGGGGCGCCTCGTCGAGCGCCATCCGGTGGGACACCACGAAGGAGGGGTCCACCTCGCCGCGCTCCACGTGGCCGATGAGCCGGTCCAGGTAGCGCTGGGCGTGCATCTGCCCCATCCGCAGCGTCAGGCCCTTGTTCATCGCCGCGCCGAGGGGGAACTTGTCCACCACGCCGCCGTACACGCCCATGACGGAGAGGGTGCCGCCCTTGCGGCAGGCGTGGATGGCCTCGCGCAGCACGTACGGGCGCTCCGTCTCCAACCGCATGGCCTGCTTCACCCGGTCGTACGCGCCCTCGTAGCCCGTCTCGTGGGCCTCCATGCCCACCGCGTCGATGCACGCGTCCGGGCCCTGCCCGCCGGTGAGCTCCTTGAGCGCCTCGACCACGTTCACCTTCGTGTAGTCGAGCACCTCGGCCTGGCAGTGCTTGCGCGCCACCTCCAGCCGATCCGCCAGCCGGTCGATGGCGATGACGCGCCCGGCCCCGAGCAGCCATGCGCTCTTCATGGCGAAGAGGCCCACCGCGCCGCAGCCCCACACGGCCACGGTGTCGCCGTGCTCGATGCCGCACAGGTCCGCGCCCATGAAGCCGGTGGGGAAGGCGTCCGAGATGAAGAGGGCCTGCTCGTCACTGATGCCCTCCGGCACCTTGCGCGGCCCCACGTCCGCGAAGGGCACGCGGACGTACTCGGCGTGGCTGCCCGCGTAGCCGCCCATCATGTGCGAGTAGCCGAAGATGCCGCACGTGGCGTGCCCCCACATCTTCTCCGCCACCGCCGGCTTGGGGTTGGTGTTGTCGCAGAGGGAGAACTGGCCCTTCTTGCAGTAGAAGCAGTCGCCGCAGGCGATGACCGAGGGGACGACGACGCGGTCGCCCGGCTTCAGGTTCTTCACCTGCTGCCCACCTCCACCACCTCGCCCATGAACTCGTGGCCGAGGATGTCGCCCTTGAGCATGGAGGGGATGTAGCCGTCATAGAGGTGCAGGTCCGAGCCGCAGATGGTGGTGGCCCGCACCTTCACGATGGCGTCCCGCGGATTGAGGAGCGAGGGGTCGGGGACCTGCTCCACCCGCACGTCGTTCACACCCGTCCAGCACACAGCCTTCATGGTTTCTCCTCCGTCCTCGGGTCCTCTGCTCAGGAGCGCGGCGACAGCGTCCGGCCCAGCCGCGAGCGGTGGCCGTGGGGCTGGGAGTCGACCGTGGCCACCTCTCCCGTCTCCAGGAACTGCTTGAACTGGTTCAGGCCGCGCGAGAGGTGTTGCTTGGGCTCCTCGCCGAGCAGCTTCGCGACCATCACCGCGGCCCGGCCACCCGGGATGTGGTAGCGCAGCGCGAGGTGCACCACCGTGCCCCGGTTGCTCGGCGCGTCCTCGAAGCGGACGGTGCCGGTGTGCTGGAGCTTCGAGCCGGGCAGGGTGTTCCACTCAATCCGCTGGCCCGGCGTGTCCTCCGTCACCTGGGCGTCCCACTCGAGGATGGCGCTCGCGGGTCCCTGGAACACCCAGTGGCTTCGCCCGGCCTCCATGTTCCGCACCGAGAGCAGGTGGGGGATGAAGCGCGGGTGTTTCTCGAAGTCGCGCCACGCCTGGTACACCTCCTCACGCGGCTTGAGGAGGGTGGTGCTCAGCTCGAAGGCGACACCGGGCTCGCCCGCCACCTCCGTCAAGCCCATCTGGGAGAGCGTCTGGCAGTGCCCCGTCACCCCCCGGCGCAGGAGGGAGCCGCCCACCATCGCCAGCAGGAAGGAGGGCACGGTGCGGCGTCGCAGCCCGTAGCCCACGAGCCCGAGCCCCACCACCACCGAGACCAGCCGCTCCCCGGTGCTGACGTTCACCCCCTTGGTGCCGTGCTGGAGCGAGGGGTTGAACTGGGGCGGCCGGGCCCCTCGGGTCGCAATCAGTTCGCTTTCCTGCAGCATCATCGGGCGTCCTCCCACATGGCGGGAGGGGAAGCTCGTCATGCTCCCGGGGGTCACCCACTGCCCCCCGGGGTGAGGGGGATGTTCACCCTCGGAATCGAATTCCAGTCAGCGGGGCGGCCCCGGTGAGTGTCAACGTAGTTGTCGCAAGAGGCTGACTCAAGCAGTTGGCCGGAGAGAAGCAAGGGATGTAGCAAAGCCCCGGGCGCCATCAGGCGAGCCGGGGTTTTCTTTTTCTCCCGGCACTGCGGGGCCGAGGTGGCACTGCTCTACGCCCGAAGCCTGACGACTGGTGGTACTCTGGATCGCGAGCCAAGGGGAAGTCAGGAGGATGCAATGCCACCTGTATCTCAGCAGCCCAATAGCTTCCCGTGGTCTGGCGAGATCGTTCCTTGGAGTGCCGCGCTTCGTAGCAGGCCGACCGCTGGAGCGCGTACCCTGGCGGACTTGCCCCGTGGCGCGAACGTCAAGGTCGTCCTCCGATCCGGGGGGTGGCTGTATGTCGAGTGCAATCTCGAAAGCCAGAAGCGCTTGAAGGGGTATGTGTCCAGGGCGCTGATCAACCTGTTCCACCCACAAACACGGCCAAGGGTAACGTCAAGCAAGACATCAAGGCGGACATCACACTGCGGCACATCGGGTTGCAGCTCCATCAAAAACAGAAACAGAGCCCTTCCTGCGACACCCCCGTTAGTTTCCAGCTCGCCCGGCCGAAGATCATCGCCATCGCGACCGACAGCTATCTGACGCCCATCATGAACGTTGCCGACCCCCTGCTTCCCGGCGGGTACGTGCTGGGCTTCGGCCAGGACATCTCCTTCTCCACGGGGCGGCCGCAACCCCATGGGCCCAGCGTCGGCACGAGCCCCGCCTCCCTGGACACCAAGATGCGCCGCCTGCTGACGGAGTTCGCGAAGAATGACACGCGTGGCAAGGCGCGGCGGCTGTTCGACGCCTTCCTCAAACCGCAACGCGCCCTGGCGTTCTGGAGCGACACGGGCCTCAACGCGGACGCCCAGGCGCATCCCAACGTCATCACCTTCGTCCATCGAGCGCTCTCCGCACCGAATTCGCCGGAGCGCTCCCCGGGGCAGATGAGGATTCACCAGGTGCTCGAGAACGCCGGCTGGGACATCAACGCCGCCGTGCCCGCGACGGGACTGGGCGTGCCGGCTTTCAACCGTGGGAGCCCAGCCTGGCACACGGATGATTTCGGCAATGGGCTGGGGGTGATGATCAACGGCGTCCAACACGCGATCGTGGTCGCCAAGGCGTACCACCTCGACCGCTGCAAGAACGAGTACTACATCAAGCTGGAATACGTGTTCTATGACGCGTTCGGGCTCGATGACGACGACCTGAAGGAATACGGAGCCGACGGCGGCCTTATCGACAGCGACGCGGCACAGGGCATCACCGCCTGGTGGCAACTTCAGCACCAGCACGGCTATGTGCCGCTCATCACCCGCATCGCTTTCGAAAGGGAGTTCAGGGTCCCTGTTTCCACCGCTCGGGGCGCGCGCCCATGACCACCGGACGGCGGAGGAACCCGGGCGCGGCGGGGCTCGGCGCATTGCTGCTGGGCCTGCTGGCCGCGCCGTGGGTCTATGCGACATTGTTCGGCGCGCTGTCCGCGTTTCCGTCGCCCTTCGCGGCGGTGGTGACGCCACTGCTGATCGTAGCGACGCTCGATCTCGGGCTGGAAGCGTTCGCGCGTCTCCGCGGCTTCGGGCGGGTACGGCTGATCGGGGCGACGCTTTCGGCGGGGGTCGTGCTCACGAGCCTCTGGGTGTTGTCGAAATTCACCTTGCTCAACCAGGCGGAGCGGCTGGGTCTGTTCGCGACCGTCTGGCTCGGGGCCACACTGGTCTGGCTCGTCGTCTCGCTGCCGCTGGGGGCGGTCGGACCGGAAGCACTCCTGCGCTCGCGCCTGACCTCGTCGGCGCGACAGCGGGCCGCGCTGGCAACGGCGCTCATCCTGTTCGGGGTGCTGTCCGCGCTCTCCTGGCGCTACCTGACGACGCCGGCGGGTTTCATCGGCGGCCCGCCCTCGCCGGATCCGATCGGGTGATGGGGAGAGGAAGTCTCTGACTCGACTTTCGCCATTTTGGGCGCCTCAGAGGGGAAAAGAGGCGCCTTCCCAGAGGGAGGCCAGAGGAAGCCGGTCAGAAATGGCGAAAGTCGAGTCTGACACCTCCTCCCGCTCCAGGGGTGGGCAATCGGGCTGGACGAGCGGGCGGGCGGGCGCGTTGACGCCCCTCCTAAACCGGTGTTCAGTCTGAAGGGAGAGCGCCATGGCCCCGCAGATAGCCCTCGAGTTCGTCACCAATGAGCAGCCCACCCACGCGGCCCTCGCGTCGTTCCACCCGGTGATTCAGCGGTGGTTCACCGAGCGGCTCGGCGAGCCCTCGCGTCCCCAGGTGGAGGGCTGGCCCCTCATCCAGGCGGGCCACGACGTGCTGATCGCCGCGCCTACCGGCAGTGGCAAGACGCTCACGGCCTTCCTCGCCGCGCTGGATAGGCTCTTTCGCCTGGCGCTGGAGGGGAAGCTGCCGGACCACACCCAGGTGCTGTACGTGTCGCCCCTCAAGGCGTTGGGCAACGACGTGCAGAAGAACCTCCTCCAGCCGTTGGAGGAATTGCTCCAGCGCGCTCGGGCGGCCGGCTTCTCGCCCCAGGAGCTGCGGGTGCAGGTGCGCACCGGAGACACCTCGGCGTCCGAGCGCGCGCGGATGGTGCGCCGGCCGCCGCACATCCTCATCACCACGCCGGAGTCCTGCTACCTCTACCTCACGGCGGACCGGGCGAGGGCCACGCTGCGCTCGGTGCGCACCCTCATCGTGGACGAAATCCACGCGCTGGCGCGAGACAAGCGGGGCAGCCACTTCGCCCTGTCGCTGGAGCGCCTGAAGGCCATCACCGAGGTACAGCCGCAGCTCATCGGCCTGTCGGCGACGCAGAAGCCGCTGGAGGCCATCGCCGGCTTCCTCACGGGGGAGCGGGTGGGGGAGTGCCGGCTGGTGCAGGTGGGGCACCAGCGGCCGTGGGACTTGCGGGTGGAGGTACCGGACGCGGAGCTGGGCTCGCTGGCCACGAACGAGATGTGGGGCCAGGTGTACGACCGGCTGGTGCAACTGGCGGGGGAGCACCGGACGACGCTCGTCTTCGTGAACACGCGGAAGATGGCCGAGCGGGTGGCGCACGACCTGGGCGAGCGGCTGGGCGAGGACAAGGTGGCGGCGCACCACGGGAGCATGTCGCGCGAGCTGCGGCTGTCGGCGGAGGAGCGGCTGAAGGCGGGGCAGCTCTCGGTGATGGTGGCCACGGCGTCGCTCGAGCTGGGCATCGACGTGGGCAACGTGGACCTGGTGGTGCAGCTCGGGACCACGCGCTCCATCGCGGTGCTGTTGCAGCGGGTGGGGCGCGCGGGCCACTACAAGGGAGGCATCTCGAAGGGCATCCTCATCGCGATGACGCGCGACGAGCTGATGGAGTGCGTCGGGCTGCTGAACGCGGTGCGCGAGGGGGACCTCGACGCGATCCGGATGCCGGAGAAGCCGCTGGACGTGCTGGCGCAGCAGGTGGTGGCGGCGTGCGCGTGCGAGGAGTGGGACGAGCGGGCCCTCTACAACCTTTTCCGCCGGGCGTACCCGTACCGGAACCTGACGTACGAGGAGTACGAGAAGGTGCTGGAGACGCTCTCGGAGGGCGTGTCGCTGAGGCGGGGGAGGGCGGGGGTGCACCTGCACCGGGACCGGGTGAACCAGCGACTGAAGGCACGGCGGGGCGTGCGGATTACGGCGCTCACGAACGGAGGCGCGATCCCGGACACCTTCACCTTCAACGTGGTGGCCGAGCCCGAGGGCAAGGTGGTGGGCACGCTGGACGAGGACTTCGCGGTGGAGTCGACGCCCGGAGACATCTTCCTGCTGGGCACGACGGCATGGCGCATCCAGCGGGTGATGGGGGCGTCGGTGATGGTGGAGAACGCGCACGGGCAGCCGCCGACGGTGCCCTTCTGGCGAGGCGAGGCACCGGGCCGCACGGACGAGCTGAGCACGCACGTGGGACGGCTGCGCGAGGAGCTGCTCGCCCGCACGGACGCGGCGCTCTTCCTGGAGAAGGAGCTGAAGGTGCCGCCGCCGGCGGTGGACGCGCTGCTGGCGTACCTGCGAGCGGGGCAGCAGGTGCTGGGCACGGTGCCGAGCAACACCACGATTGTGGCCGAGCGCTTCTTCGACGAGGCCGGCGGAATGCAGCTCATCCTGCATGCCCCGTTTGGAAGCCGTATCAACCGGGCGTGGGGCCTGGCGCTGCGCAAGCGCTTCTGCCGCACCTTCGACTTCGAGCTGCAGGCGGCGGCCACGGAGGACGGCCTGCTGCTGTCGCTGGGAGAGCAGCACTCCTTCCCGCTGGAGGACATCTTCCAGTTCCTCAATCCGGAGAACGTGGAGGAGGTGCTGGTGCAGGCGGTGCTGCAGGTGCCGCTGTTCGGCACGCGGTTCCGGTGGAACGCGACGCGGGCGCTGTCGCTGTCGCGCTTCGCGGGGGGGAAGCGGGTGGCGCCGAACCTCCAGCGGGCGAGGAGCGAGGACCTGCTGGCGGCGGTATTCCCGGCACAGGTGGGCTGCCAGGACAACCACGGAGGGGCGGACGTCGAGCTGCCGGAGCATCCGCTGGTGAAGCAGACGATGGAGGACTGCCTGCGCGAGGCGATGGACATCGAGGGCCTGCGCGAGGTGCTGAGGAGGATGAAGGACGGGCGCATCAAGCTGGTGGCGAGGGACGTGCCGGAGCCGAGCGTGTTCGCGCACCAGATGGTGAACAGCCAGCCGTACACGTTCCTGGACGACGCGCCAGCGGAGGAGCGCCGGGTGCGCAACGTGGTGCTGCGGCGCACGCTGCCGGCGGAGGACGCGGCCTCGTTCGGAGCGCTGGACGCGGACGCCATCGACCAGGTGGTGCGGGACGCGGCGCCGCCGATGCGGGACGAGGACGAGCTGCACGACGCGCTGCTGCAACTGGTGCTGTTGCCCGAGGCGGAGGTGCCCCAGCGCTTCGTCCCGAGCCTCATGGCCCAGCGGCGGGTGGCGTGGCTGGAGGCAGGCAGACCCGGTTCCTCGTGCCAGCCGAGCGCCTGAGCGCAATCAAAGCCCTGTTCCCTGAAGCCCCCCTGCAACCGGAGCTGAAGCCCCTGCCGGGAGACAAGCCGGTGGAGCGGGACGCGGCGGTGTCGCAGGTGGTGCGAGGGTGGATGGAGCTGCTGGGCCCGACGACGGCGGCAGAGCTGGCGGGCCACACCGCGCTGGACGAGTCCGAGGTGAACCTGGCGCTGCACCAGCTCGAGGCGACGGGAGGAATCCTGCGAGGCCGCTTCCGGCCGGACTCCCCGCGACGGTGGTGGAGTGGTGCGACCGGCGCCTCCTGCAGCGCATCCACCGGCTGACGGTGGGCCGCCTGCGCAAGGAGATCGAGCCCCTGAGCGCGCAGGACTTCATGCGCTTCCTCTTCCGGTGGCACCACCTGGAGGAGCTGGACGCGCTGCGAGGCTCCACGGGCCTGTCGAAGGCGATCAGCCTGCTGCAGGGCTACGAGGCGCCGGCATCCGCCTGGGAGCGCTACCTGCTGCCCGCGCGAATGAAGGGCTACCTGGGAGACCTGCTGGAGCGGGCCTGCTACTCGGGAGAGGTGGCCTGGGGCCGGCTCACGGTGAAGGACGCGAAGCCCGTGCCGGGCCCGCGCCGAGGCGCTCCCGCGACCCCGCCCGAGCCCGAGGCCCCGCGCTCCCGAGCGGCCTCCCCCAACCGCAACGCGAGCCTGACCTTCGTGCGCCGCGAGGAACTGGACTGGATGCTCTCGGCGGCGAGGCCGAACGCGGTGCTGTCGGACGGAGGGGTGTGGCTGCCGCCGGACCTGTCGGGGCCGGCGAAGGACGTGGTGACGGTGCTGGAGCAGCGAGGGGCGTGCTTCTTCAACGAGCTGTGCTCGCGCTCGCGGCGACTGCCCGCGGAGGTGGAGGACGCGCTGTGGGAGCTGGTGGCGCGAGGCCTCGTGACAGCGGACGCGGTGCAGAACCTGCGAGTGCTGCAGAGCCCGGCGCAGCGCAAGCGCCAGAAACTGTTGCAGCGAGGAGGCCCGGGGCGCTGGAGCCTGCTGGTGCCGCTCGGAACCGAAGCCCGAGGACGAGGTGCGTGAATCCCTCGCCCGACTGTTCCTCCAGCGCTACGGCATCGTCTGGCGCGACCTGGTGATGCGCGAGTCGCTGGCGCCCTCGTGGCGCGAGCTGCTGTACGTGTACCGGCGGATGGAGGCGCGAGGAGAAATCCGCGGAGGCCGCTTCGTGGCGGGCTTCGTGGGCGAGCAGTTCGCACTGCCGGAGGCGGTGGACGTGGCGCGAGCGGTGCGCCGGCAGAAGCCCTCGGGAGTGCGGGTACAGCTCTCGGCGGTGGACCCGCTCAACCTCACGGGAGTGGTGACACCGGGCCCGCGCGTGCCGGCCACGGTGGGCAACGTCGTCACCTACGTGGACGGAGTGCCCCAGGGCTTCGACGCGCAGGGCGACGACGAGGACGGGGAGGGCGAGGACGGCCCCGACGAGACGGCGCAGACCAACTGAGCCCAAGACAGGGTTGTCGCCATTGCGAGAAGGAAGTTCACATGAAGGGCCTTGCCCTCTGTTTGGGCCTGCTGTTCGCGTTCTCTGCCTCGGCCAAGTCGGCCGAGGATGCCCTGTGCAGGACAACGTCCCTGCCGGTGGCTCGGATGGAAAAAGAGGAGAAGTTGTGTCGAGCGTTCTCGCGGGCCCTCTCGGAACTGCCAGCGACGATGACGGAGGATGCGCGGGTCCTGCTCACTCCCGAGAACCTCGCCCTCATGGGGACCCTGACAGCCGTATGGCTCGGGTCCCAAGGTGTCCCTGTTGCGGGTGAGGTGGTGGACGCCGCGCTGCTCGCGCTGGGTGTGTCGCTCCTGGCCGGTCAGGCGGTAGATCTCACTCAGTTCCTGTGGACGTTCGTGAACCGAGCCACGAGCGCTCGGAGCACGGCGGAGCTCGATGAAGCAGCCACGGCCCTGGCGCGAGCCCTCTCGATGGTGGGCATCAACGTCGTGGCCTTCATCCTGACGAGGGAAGCTCTGGCGAAGGCGCCCCGAGGCCCTCCCCCTCCCACGCCGGAGTTTGCCTTGCCCCAAGGGGGCCGCGTCGCCGCGACGGCGATGGAACGCGTCCCGTCTTCGGTCACGGCTCCCGCGGTCATGATGGCGGGAGGCTCGGGCGGAAATCGCGAGCCTCCCGAGGGTGAGAGCCGCCCCGCGAAGAAGCCAGACCCCGTTGTCTTCGAGAAGTGGATCCGAAAGGCGCAGCGAAGGTCGCCTCGGGAGACGCCCGAGAAGGCCATTGATTTCCAGAAGAAGCATGCTGGCGCAGAGGAGATTCTTGTCGAAGGAGGAGGCAAGAAGGTCTGGGCGGACGGCGCTCGCGCCAGCGATGCACACCTGCTCGATACCAAGCACGTTGACAAGCCTGGGACGAGCCCCTTCATCGAGGGTTCGGCATGCGACGAGCGCATCAGGCAGATCATCCGGAAGGAGGAGGCGGATCAGTTCTCTCGGTATGCAGCGGTCATTTCGGATCCTGCCACTCCAGCCGTAGGGCTCGAAGTGATTGTCAATGATGTTCGTGCGTTTCCTTTCTTTGAAGCACTGCTGGCTGAGTTCGGTATTCCAGGCCGGGTCGTGCTCAAGCCCAAATGAGGAAGTGTTCATGAGCTACTTCATCATCATCAAGACGGACTGGGTTTTCAACGCTCCGGGGTTCTCTGAGCAGTTGCTCGCGCGTTGGCCAACGGCCCGGATAGAAGAGGTAAAGCCAAAAACAAAATACAGTCACCTTTTGGAGTTCGAATTTCCGATGGAGAAATCGACGCTCTACGGTTCTCTCAACCAGGAATGTACTGCAGTCATCTTCCATGCTGGCCTCCAGGACAGCGCGGAGTTCGCCCGGTGGTGCCGCACGCTCATCTCGCCCGGCGAGGAGGTGGTTTTTTGTGACGATTCGATGAGCATCGATTTCGTGTTGGCGCCAGACATGACTCCGGTTGAGATCGTCCAGTCAATGCGCTCTTCCGAGAGCTGATGTTCAAGTGTGTTCTGAAGAATGATGGATTATCTGGTAGTCATCGAGACGGAATGGGGCTTCTCCGTGCGTGATTTCAAGAGTCAGTTGCTTGAGCGCTGGCCGATGGCGCGTACTCGAGATGTTCAGAGTCCCAGACATACTGCCGTCTTGGAGTTCGAGCTGCCAATGAGGCAGTCAGTGATTCTACGGAACGCTCTATCAGAAGGGCAATGCGGTCAGACCCTGCTGCGCGGCGTAGCGCTTCGTGGTCCGCATTCTCGTCCCAGAGGAGGGTCCCGGGCTCTGGGAAGACTGCTCCGCCAGTTCGCCAGCCGCAGGGCTTTCCCCAGTGACTCCTTCGTCCGCTCGTGGTTCCAGTACCTGATCTCTGCCGAACCACGCGTCCTCGAGCGTGTCCAGTGCCTGCTGCTCTCCTTCGTCGTAGAGCTTCATGGCCTCCGGTGGGCCGTCGTGGAAGGTGTCCAGGAAGTTGCCCAGTTCCAGCAAGGACCGGGGCGCTGCGGTCTGAGCCCAGGACGGCCGATTCCAGCAAGCGCCTGGATTTCGGAGAGCACCTCCTCTGAGCTTCTGCCGGGCTGGTCGACGACTTGTTGCAGTCGGGCCAGATAGCGGATGTTGTGGGTGAAGGCAGGACATTCCTCGGCGAGCTCGCGATGCAGCCTCAACTGCTCTGGACTCCCACGCTCGCGCTCACCGGCTTTCCTGGCCGCCTCGAACTTCTTGACCAGATCTTCCGAGGCTGCGATGTGCCATGCGCAGCTGTCTCGTGCGAGCGGGTTGTGGCATTTCAAGCGTAGTGCTCGGCTTCGTCAAGTTTGATTTTGACCCCACTCGAGCGGGCCTCGGTTGGCAGTTGCAGTTTTCTCGTTTCGTGCGTACGCCTAGTGCCTCGATGAGCGTGCTAATCCTTGACGCTGCGAGGGCACATTGGGCGCACGTTGCCAAGCCTCGCGCCGTCCAGTTGCCCCACTTTCGTTTGAGCAGGCGATCTGTACCAGCCATTCGCGTCCTGGCCAGTGGAGCTTTGCGATAGCCCCGAAACCAGTGCCTCGCAATCAGTGCTTGTGCCTCAGTCGTACTGGCCGTGTATCGATGAGAGCCCAGATACGAGTCGCGCCGAAGTGCCGCTCTCGGCTTCGGTCACTCCTTCGTAGTCGGGCGCCATCGTCGCCGTAAAGAAGTGTCAGCAGTCCTTGCGGTACTCTGGATCCTCGTGAGCCGTCAGTCTGGGGTCGGTGTCTGCCTATCCGACTGGCAAGCGGAACGATCCCCTCATAGCCGGTGTCCAGACCGCCAGTCACCTCGTCTCGTCCCCGAAAAGCCGTATTCTCGCACCTGCATGGTTATGCAAACGTGCTCGACTAGTACCGGGCTTGAGCATGTGCTTTCGGCTGTGAATTGGCGAGCGGCCCCGAAGGCTCGCACGCCTCGCCAACATCCAAAGGCGCTACTTCACGCGCCCTTCCTTCCAGGCCTGCAGGAGCTGCTCATAGGGCACGGTCTCGCCCTTGGGCTTCTCGTTGGCGAGCTTCGCGTGGGGGGCGCCCGGCGAGTCGAGCCAGAACTTCGCCTCCTTCACCGGGTTGAGCTTCGGCGGGCAGTTCTGCATGCCCGCGCGCTCCAGCCGGCCCAGCACGTCGTCCATCTGCTCGGCCAGCGTGTCCAGGGCTCCCTGCGGCGTCTTCTCGCCCTCGACGGCCAGGCTGATGTTCTGCCACCAGAGCTGCGCCAGCTTCGGGTAGTCCGGCACGTTGGTGCCCGTGGGCGTCCACGCCTCGCGCGCCGGGCTCCGGTAGAACTCCACCAGTCCGCCCAGCTTGTCCGCCACCTTCGTCACGTGCTCCGAGCGGATGTCCGAGTCGCGAATGGGCGTCAGCCCCACGAGGAACTTCTTCAGCGACGTGCTCTTGGCCACCACGAACTGCGCGTACAGCCACGCGGCCTTGCGGCGCTCCAGCGGGGTGCTCTTGAGCATCGTCCACGAGCCCGTGTCCTGGTAGCCCAGCTTCGTGCCGTCCTGCCAGTACGGGCCGTGCGGCGAGGGCGCCATGCGCCACTTCGGCGTGCCGTCCGCGTTCACCACCGGCAGCCCCGCCTTCGTCAGCGGCGCGGTGAAGGCCGTGTACCAGAAGATCTGCTGCGCCACGTTGCCCTGGCCCGGCACCGGACCCGCCTCGGAGAACGTCATGCCCGCGGCCTGGGGCGGCGCGTACTTCTTCAGCCAGTCGATGTACTGGGTCAGCGCGTACACCGCGGCCGGACCGTTCGTCTCACCGCCGCGAGCCACCGAGGCGCCGGCCGGGTTGCAGCCCTCGACGCGGATGCCCCACTCGTCCACCGGCTTGCCGTTGGGGAAGCCCTTGTCGCCCACGCCCGCCATGGACATCCACGCGTCCGTGAAGCGCCAGCCCAGTGACGGGTCCTTCTTCCCGTAGTCCATGTGGCCGTACACCCGGACGCCGTCGAGCTCCTTCACGTCGTTGGTGAAGAACTCGGCGATGTCCTCGTAGGCCGACCAGTTCACCGGCACGCCCAGCTCGTAGCCGTACTTCTTCTTGAAGCGCTCCTTCAGGTCCGGCCGGCTGAACCAGTCCGCTCGGAACCAGTACAGGTTGGCGAACTGCTGGTCCGGCAGTTGGTACATCTTCCCGTCCGGGCCGGTGACGAAGCTCTTCCCCATGAAGTCGTCGATGTCGAGCGTGGGCAGCGTCACGTCCTTGCCCTCGCCCGCCATGAAGTCCGACAGCGGCACCACGTGCCCGTAGCGCACGTGCGTGCCAATCAAATCGCTGTCATTGACATACATGTCATAGATGTTGCGACCCGACTGCATCTGGGTCTGCAGCTTCTCGATGACGTCGCCTTCCTGGATGAGGTCGTGCTTGAGCTTGATGCCCGTGATCTCCTCGAAGGCCTTGGCCATCGTCTTGGACTCGTAGACGTGCGTGTCGATCGTCTCCGAGACCACGTTGATGGTCATGCCGCGGTAGGGGGCGGCGGCCTCGCGGAACCACTTCATCTCCGCGAGCTGCTGCTCACGGGTGAGGGTGCTCGGCTGGAACTCCTGGTCCACCCACTTCTCAGCGGCCTTCTCCAGCGCGGCCGTGTCCACCTGCTGCTGCTGCGCGGTGGCGGCGGGCTTCTCACCCTCCGCGGGCTTCGACTCCTTCTTGCATCCGACGACGGGGACTGCCACGGCCAAGGCCAGCGCACATCTCAACGCGTTCTTCAACGTGTTACCCCCAGCGTGCAATGACGACCATGAACAGCAACGACAGACCTACGGCGAACCAGATCCACGCATCCGTCAGCCCCACCCAGGCGAGGTGGATGAACGCGCTGCCCAGCAGGCCGACGAAGAGCCGGTCTCCGCGCGTGGTGACCATGGGCAGCAGCCCTCGACGCGGCACGGAGGGGGAGCGAATCCCCCAGACGGTGTAGGCCGCGAGCAGCAGCGCGATGACGACGAAGAAGCTGGCCGTGGGAGTCGTCCAGGCCATCCATTCCAGGTCCATGGCTCACACCCTCCCCAGGGCGAAGCCCTTGGCGATGTAGTCGCGGACGAAGTAGATGACCACCGCGCCCGGCACGAGCGTCAGCACTCCGGCGGCGGCCAGCACGCCCCAGTCCATGCCGGCGGCGCTCACCGTACGGGTCATGGTGGCCACGATGGGCTTGGCCTCGACCGATGTCAGCGTGCGCGCCAGCAGCAATTCCACCCAGGAGAACATGAAGCAGAAGAACGCCGTCACTCCGACGCCCGAGCGGATGAGCGGCAGGAAGATGCGCAGGAAGAAGCGGGGGAAGCTGTAGCCGTCGATGTACGCCGTCTCGTCGATCTCCCGAGGCACGCCGGACATGAAGCCTTCCAGAATCCACACCGACAGCGGCACGGTGAAGAGCATGTGCGCCAGCGCCACGGCCCAGGGCGTGTCGAACAGGCCGATGCTCGAGTAGAGCTGGAAGAAGGGGAGCAGGAACACCGCGGGCGGAGACATGCGGTTGCTCAGCAGCCAGAAGAAGAGGTGCGTGTCCCCGAGGAAGCGGTAGCGCGAGAAGGCGTAGGCCGCGGGCAGGGCCAGCAGCACCGAGAGCACCGTGTTGATGCCCACGTACGTCAGCGAGTGGAGGTAGCTGTTGCTCCAGTCCGGGTCGGTGAAGATGACGGCGTAGTTGGCCAGCGTGGGGTTGTGCGGCCAGAGCGTGAAGCCGCCCAGGATCTCCTCGTTCGTCTTCAGCGACATGCCCACCAGCCAGTAGACGGGCACGAGGCTCACCAGCAGGTAGAGGGGAACGGCGAGGCGTCTCATCGCGCCTCCTTCGAGCTCGTCATCGCGGTGTAGAAGACGTAGCTGAACAGCAGGATGACCAGGAAGTAGATGAGCGAGAAGGCCGCGGCCGGGCCGAGGTCGAACTGGCCCACCGCGAGCCGCGTCAGGTATTGGCTCAGGAAGGTGGTGGCGTTGCCGGGCCCGCCGCCGGTGAGCACGAAGGGCTCGGTGTAGATCATGAAGCTGTCCATGAAGCGCAGCAGCACCGCGATGGTCAGCACCCCGCGCAGCCGGGGCAGTTGGATGTAGCGGAACGTGGCCCACGCCGAGGCGCCGTCGATGCGCGCCGCCTGATAGTAGGCGTCGGGGATGGCGCGCAGGCCCGCGTAGCAGAGCAGGGCCACCAGCGGCGTCCAGTGCCACACGTCCATGGCCAGCACCGTGAGCCAGGCGTCCAGTGCGTTGGCGGTGTAGTTGTACGAGAGGCCGAGCCCGTTGATGGCCACGCCCAGCAGGCCGATGTCGCCTCGGGCGAAGATCTGCCAGATGGTGCCCACCACGTTGAAGGGGATGAGCAGCGGCAGGCCCAGCAGCACGAGGCTCACGGACGCGGCGCGCCCCTGCTTCGGCAGCACGAGCGCCAGGGCCACACCCAGGGGAATCTCCAGCGCCAGCACCGCCAGCGAGAAGCCGAGCTGCCGACGCAGGGCTCCGTGCAGCTCGGGGTCCCTCAGCACCTTGCGGAACCACTCGGTCCCCACGAAGACGCGCTGCTCCGGTCCGAGGATGTCCTGCACCGAGTAGTTCACCACCGTCATCAACGGAATGACGGCGCTGAACGCGACGGCCACCAGCACGGGCAGTACCAGCAGCCAGGCGCGATGGTTGGTGGGTTTGCTCATGAGATGGCACTGCCTCCGGCGTACAGCGTCGTCCAGCGCGGCGGCAGCTCCAGCCAGCACGTCTCTCCGGGCGCGAGCCGCTCCTCCTCGGGCAGCCGCACCTTGAGGGACTGCGCCCCCAGCCGCGCGGTGGCCAGCTTGTGGCGCCCCAGGTTCTCCACCTGTGTCACCTCGACGCGCACGGAGGAGGGCGTGCCCTCGGGGACCCGCCGCGGGAACTCGGGCCGGATGCCGAGCAGCGGCTCGCCTCCGTTCGCCTTCGCTCGCGCGCACACGCCCGGGTCCAGTGGCAGCCGCTGCCCCTCCACCACCACCGCGTCGTCCTCCACGGTGCACGCCAGGAGGTTCATCCCCGGGCTGCCGATGAAGTAGCCGACGAAGGTGTCCGCCGGGCGCTCGAAGAGCTCCTGCGGTGTGCCCACCTGCACCACGCGCCCCTGGTTCATCACCACCACCCGGTCCGCGAGCGTCAGCGCCTCCACCTGGTCGTGCGTCACGTACACGAGCGTCACCTTCAACTGCTCGTGCACCTGCTTCAGCTTGCGGCGCAGCAGCCACTTCACGTGCGGGTCGATGACCGTGAGCGGCTCGTCCAGGAGGATGGCCGCCACGTCCCGGCGCACCAGCCCTCGTCCCAGGGAGATGCGCTGCCGCAGGTCCGCCGACAGCCCGCTCGCGCGCAGCCGCAGGTCCGGGGTGAGCTCCAGCAGCTCCGCCACCTCCTCCACCCGCGTCCGCGTCTCGTCGCGCCCCAGGCCCCGGTTGCGCAGCGGGAAGGCGAGGTTCTCGAAGACGGTCATCGTGTCGTAGATGACCGGGAACTGGAACACCTGGGCGATGTTGCGCTGTTGCGGCAGGGCCCCGGTGACGTCCGCGCCGTCGAAGAGCACCTGCCCGCGCGTGGGCCGCACGAGGCCCGAGATGATGTTGAGCAGCGTCGTCTTCCCGCACCCCGAGGGCCCCAGCAGCGCGTAGGCGCCGCCGTCCTCCCAGACGAGCTCCAGCGGCCGCAGCGCGTAGTCCTTCTCGGACGCGGGCGAGGGCACGTAGGCGTGGGCGATGCCGCGGAGCTCAATCCTGGCCATGGGCGGGCTCCTCGGGGGTGAAGGGGGGCGCGGAGACGAGCCGGCCCTCGGGGCCGAACACGAACATCCGCGACGGCGAGACGAACAGCTCCACCGGTGCGCCGTACGGGTGCCGGTGGATGCCCTCCACCTGCGCGGTGAGCGAGAGCCCACCGTGCGCCGCGTGGACGAGCGTCTCGGAGCCGCTGATTTCCTCCACCTCCACGCGGGCGGGGATGCGGAGGTCCTCGGGCGAGCCGGGCGCGAGCCGCAGGTGGTGGGCGCGCACGCCCACGCGGTAGCGGCCGGGCGCGAGGCCCCGCAGGTGTCCGGACAGCGGGAAGGTCACCTCGGGCGACAGCCGGGCCCCGATATCCGGGGAGACCTCGACGTCCCACAGGTTCATCTGGGGGTCGCTGAAGACCTGACCCACGCGCTCGGTGGCGGGTGTCTGGTACACCTCCAGCGTCCGGCCCTCCTGCAGCAGGCGCCCCTCGTCGAGCACCGCCGTCCGGCCGCCGAGCAGCAGCGCCTCGGTGGGCTCGGTGGTGGCGTACACCACGACGGCGGGGCGGTCTCGGAAGAGCTGGCGGATCTCCGCGCGCAGCTCCTCGCGCAGCTTGTAGTCGAGGTTGGCCAGGGGCTCGTCGAGCAGCAGCAGCGAGGCGTCCTTCGCGAGCGCGCGCGCCATGGCCGTGCGCTGTTGCTGTCCACCGCTCAGCTCCGCGGGGAGCCGGTCCAGGTAGGGCTCCAGGCGGAGCGCGGCGGCCGTCTCGCGCACGCGCCGGTCGAGGTCCTGTTTGCCCAACCGACCGGCGAGCCGCAGCGGCGAGGCGATGTTCTCGTAGACGGTGAGCGAGGGGTAGTTGACGAACTGCTGGTACACCATGGCCACGTCGCGGCGGCGCACGTCCACGTGTGTCACGTCGGTGCCGTGGGCGCGCAGGCGCCCCGAGGTGGGCTTGTCGAGCCCGGCCAGGAGGCGCAGCAGCGACGTCTTCCCCGCGCGCGTGCGGCCGAGCAGGACGTTGAAGGAGCCGCGCTCGAGCCGCAGGCTGATGTCCGCGAGGTGCATCTCACCGGCCACCACGCGTGTGACCTTCTCCAGCTCGATGCCGTGCCTCACCCGGTGTACCCCCTCGATGTCCACGCCGTGAGCAACCGCGGGCGCGCATCGTAGGGAGAATGCTCGCACCGGGTCCAGGGGGCATTCAGGCAGGCTGCCGTGGCGTCGTGCCGCGCTGTCTGGACGCGCTGCCCCGTGCGGCTCTAGGGTCTGCCCCAGGACCCGTTATCCGGTCCGGGGGAACCTTTCATGATTCGCCGTCTCGCCATCCTGGGACTGTTGGGCCTCACCGCCTGTCCCATCGTCGAAGAAGATCCACTACCTCCTGTCGTCCAGCCCACCGGCACGGTGCAGGGAACCCTGGCCCCGTTCCGGGGTCAGTCCGCCGACGCCCAGACCGCTGTCCAGCCCGTCCTCTTCCAGGACGGGGGCGACCAGAAACTCTCGCGGGCCATCGCCAGCGCGCTCGCCTCCAAGGGCGTGCTGCGCACGGGCTATCCCGTGAGCAACCTCGTGCTGCAGGACCCCATCATCAAGGGGGAGGTCCTCGTCCGCTTCGAGGAAGCCAACCTGTCTCCGGAGGCGGCCATCGCCCGGGCACAGGTGTCCGGCTACCGGGCCGTGCACAAGGGCTACGCCAGCGAGTACCTGCACGTCATCCGCTATGAGCCCGCCGGGGTGAAGGCCATGTCCGGCACCGAGGCCGCGTCGCCCGTGCGCTCCCTGTCGAGCGCGGAGCACACCGCCCTCGTCCAGCGGCTCGCGATGGCGCCCGGCGTGCGCTACGCCGAGAGCAACCTGCGCGTGATGCCCTTCGCGGTGCCGAACGATCCGCGCTATTCCCAGCAGTGGCACTACCCGAACATGAACCTGCCGGCCGCCTGGGACATCACCACCGGAAAGGACTCCATCGTCATGGCGGTGGTGGACACCGGCATCACCCGGCACCCGGATCTGGACGCCCGCGTCATTCCCGGTGTGGACCTCATCTCGGACGGCACCAAGGCGGGTGACGGCGATGGGGTCGACAACGACCCGACCGACCTGGGCAAGGACATGCCCAACGGAGGCTCCTCGTTCCACGGCACGCACGTGGCTGGCACCATGGGCGCGGTGTCCAACAACAACCTCGGCGTGGCGGGCGTCACCTGGGCGGGCAAGCTCCTCCCGGTCCGCGTGCTGGGCACCTCGGGCGGCACGCTGGGCGACATCGCCGCGGGCATGAAGTGGGCCGCTGGTGGCATCGTGCCCGGCGCGCGCGCCAACACCACGCCCGCCCGCGTCATCAACCTGAGCCTCGGTGGTCGGGGCACCGGAGGGCAGGCGGTGCAGGAAATCATCGACAGTGCCCCGGGCGCCGTCTTCGTCATCGCCGCCGGCAACGCGAACGAGGACGCCACCAACACCTTCCCGTGCAACATGCAGAACGTCATCTGCGTGGGCTCGACGCGCTTCAACGGCAAACGCAGCAGCTTCTCCAACTATGGCGCCCCCGTGGATGTCATGGCCGCCGGCGGCCAGGTGAGCGAGGACCTCAACGGCGACGGCGAGCCGGACGGCGTGCTGTCCACCCTGCCCAACGGTAGCAACCAGCCGAGCTACGATTGGTACAACGGCACGAGCATGGCCGCCCCGCACGTGGCTGGCATCGTGGCGCTGATGTTGTCGGTGAACCCCGACCTCAACGCCGCGGACGTGGAGACCATCCTCAAGGAGACGGCCGACCCGGCGAGCCAGTGTGCCGAGGGCTGTGGCGCCGGTCTCGTCAACGCCCAGGCCGCCGTGCGGCGGGCCCAGGGCAGCTCCGACACCAGCGCGCCGGCGAAGCTCGGCGTGAGCTCCAGCCAGCTCTCCTTCACGGGCAGCGGCTCCCAGCAGCTCACGGTGCGCAACGTCGGTGGTGGCACGCTCCAGGTGAACGCCAGCATCAGCGGGCCGCAGGCCTCCTCGGTGTCCGTCTCCAGCGCCTCTCTGTCCATTCCTGCCTACAAGTCGGCTTCCCTCACGGTGAGCGTCAACTCCGGGTCGCTGCCCAACGGCGACTACTCGGCCCAGCTCTCCCTCTCCAGCACCTCCACCGGGGCGGGCTCCGCCACCGTGATGGTGAGGTTCCGCGTGGGCGCCACGCAGGACAAGGACGCCGTCATCGCCTTCGCCTACCAGGATGCCCTGGGCGAGTGGCAGGTGGACGACGACGGGGTGGCGTTGGTGAGTGCGGGGAGCGGTTACGGCTACTCCGTGTCGCTCGCCCCGCGCTCCTACTTCGTGCTGGCCACCATCGACGACGATGGGGATGAGAAGTTCTTCGAGGCCGGGGAGCGCGTGGGCTTCTGGCGGGATGCCACCCAGGTCGAGCCCCTCGACGTGACGGTGAACCAGACGGTGAAGGGGGTCAGCTTCTCGCTGGTACCCTACAAGCCCATCGAGGAGGCGCCGGTCTCGAAGGTGGGCCAGTCCTGCACCAGCGACTCGAATTGCGGCGCGGGGGAGCGGTGCAAGACGGCCGCTAATGGCTTCCCGGGTGGGTATTGCACCCAGGACTGCCTCGACTCCGCCTGCCCGGCGGGCTCCAAGTGCTTCTACGATGACGCGCAGGAGACCTCGGCATCCTGCTACGCCACCTGCACGGGCGTGGGCGGACAGGGCAGCTGCCGCTCGGGCTACATTTGCTACGACGACGGCACCGGCTCCGGTGCGTGCTCCATCCCGTGACAGGTCGCTGAGCCAGGGGCCCCGGTTCCTCCCGGGGCCCCTCGCGGGAAGCGGTCGGCCTGCTTCACCGGAGCGATGGGTTGACCGTGCTGGAGCTGGAGCCCGCAACGGAGGCCGTCGGCGAGGAGGGTTCGCTGGCGATGGTGGACCTGCTCCTCTCGCCGCTCGCCCGGGCCCGGGGCTCACAGGGGCTGCTGCAGGCGGCGGCGGACGCGGTGCGCTCGCTCACCGGCTTCGAGCGGGTGATGGTGTACCGCTTCGACGCGGACTGGCCCGGCGAGGTGCTGGCGGAGAGCCGCGCCGCGGACATGGACAGCTTCCTGGGCCTGCACTTCCCGGCCAGCGACATTCCCGCGCAGGCCCGCGCCCTCTACACGCTCCGTGGAGAGCGAGGAGGGAAAGGGTTCGGCCTTCACCATGCGCCTGCCGCGAGGGCTGGGCATGTCGGAGCTTCTCCAATCGGAGTCGCCAGACGAAAGACTTCAATGAAAGTCCTGATGTGGACATGCGCCACGAGCCGCGCTTTCCCACGGATTGACCGAGTCATCAGGGAGAGCCTAGGGTTCCCAGTAATCGCAGACAGCGGGCCTCATGAAAAACGTGAAGCGAATGCTTTTCTGGTGGTTCGTGGCCGCGAGCTCGGCTGGTGCTCTCATCGGTGGAAGCGCGGCAGCGATGTACAAGGAGTGCTACAAGTGTCTTCCCTGCGGGTGTGCCACCGACGGAGGCTACCTCATGTGCTGTGGCTATGGTGACTGCTGAGCGAGAAGAAGCTGCACGGAATCTCCTCTCTCGCTGGGACGGAAGGTCATGGGGCAGCCACGACTCAGGCCACATACGGCTCTAAGTCTGTTATGTGCTGGGCTTGTCATCACTCTGGGGAGTGGTCTTTTGTTCTGGCCGCCTTCCACCCCTCCGTTGTCGAGCGAGGGTGAACGACTCTCTTCAGAAGAAGGCACAGGCGTCCCCAGCACGTCATTTCAAGCTGTCATTCCTTCGTCGCGGGGGAAGGCGCTCGTCCATCATGATGCCGAACCAACTCCGAGCAGGCCTCCCGCCCCGTGAGCGCGGGCACATGGAGTCGACTCACTCCGCGTGCCGGGACCCGAGCGTCCTGGATTCCTCGTCGCGAGCAGGGCGGACCCGACAGGCGCTACCATGATGGACCCACCACTGGCCTCGGAGGAAATCATGCCGGATGGTCTTCCCGCGGCGGGCCTGCGCTGCGCGTTGGACGACGCGGGGACCTTCGTTTGTGGTGGTTGCCATATCGACAGCGACTGCCCTCCAGGCCAGGGGTGTGTGCCCAATCGGGAGACGCGCCGCTTCGAGTGCGTGGCCTCCGACTGCGAGGAGGATGGACACTGTTTCCCTGGCTTCCTCTGCCTCGCGCTGACTCCCGGCACCTCGGGAGCCATCGTCCGCCGCTGTACGCCCGAGGGGCAACGACGTGAGGGAGAGCCCTGCGAGCCTGGATATATCTCTGCGGCGGGTACTTGTCGGGAGGGGCTGGTCTGCCTGCTGGGCAGATGCAGCCCCCGCTGCCGGTTGGACGCGCCGTCGAGCTGTCCCGCTGGACATGTCTGTAAGGACACCCCGAATGGCCCCGGGTGCCATCCGGACTGCGGGCAACTCGGGTGCCCCCAGGGGAAGCGGTGCAAGCGCCTCGGCGAGGACTCCTCCTACCAGTGCCTCACGAGCGTTCAGGGGGAGTGCCCGGAAACACCCTGTGGCGAAGGGGAGCGGTGCAACTTCCGCCTGTTTCGGGGCCGAGGCGTCTTCTGGTGCGCTCGTCTCTGCAATCCGCTCTGGGCGGACAGCTGCCCCGCGGGTCAGCTCTGTGGCATGGGGAGCGCCAACGTGAGCACCTGCTTCCGTCAGTGCGACCCGCTGGACCTGGATTCCTGTGGCGAGGGGTGGCAATGCGCCACCGTCTCGGAGGACATGAAGCAGTGGGGCTGCATGCCGGCGTCCGGACCGTGAAGCGAGCGGTTCCGGCACTCCGTCCCGCCGCTCAGGGCGCGGTGGGCAGGCTGCCGCGCAGCATGAAGAAGATGACCACGCCCGTCACGGACACGTAGAGCCAGATGGGGGCCAGCCACCGCGTCACCTTGCGGTGCCGGTCGAAGGCCTTGCGCCACGCGAAGTAGAAGGACAGCAGCGCGCCCGGCACCACGAACAGCGACAGCAGCACGTGGCTGGCGAGGATGAGCAGGTACACCGTCCGCAGCACCCCGCTCCCGGCGTAGCGCGTGTCGCCGTGGACGAAGTGATAGGCGAGGTAGCACACCAGGAAGAGCGCCGACGAGGCGAAGGCGGACACCATCAGGTACTGGTGCACGCGCCGTGCGCCACGGCGGATGGCCACCCAGCCCGCGGTGAGGAAGGCCGCCGCGAGCGCGTTGAAGCTCGCGTTCACCGCCGGCAGGAAGCGCAGATCCAACCCGCCCACCGGCCCTCCTTTCCGAATGATGAGAATGTAAGAGAGGAAGGCGAGGGCCGCGGCGGAGACCACCGCCGTGAAGACGTAGAAGGAGCGGTCACTGACTCGGAGCGAAGCAGGGGCGGCATCAGACATGGCGCACCTTTCTGTCCCGGCTGTGGCCTCGTGCGCAACTCGATTGCACCTGTTCGGGCTCGCTTCTCCGCTCACCGAGCAAGTCGCTGGTCAATAACAGGAATTATTGGCATAAGTGGAGATGCTGTCCCCCCTCGCCGTTGCGTTCTCTCGGAGGTTCCGTGCTCCCCGCACGCTGTTGCCTCGCCACTCTGGCCGCCACCGTTCTGCTGGCTGCCGCCCCCGCTCTCGCGGAAGCCCCGGTGTGTGCCCCGGTCTCGAAGGTTCCCCTCGAGCGTCACCTGCGCCAGCTCAGCCTCGACCTGCTCGGCCGCCCCCCCACCTATGAGGAGTACCAGGCCGCTCGGGCCAAGGGGGAGGTGACGGTCGAGGACGTTCGCGCGCTGATGCAGCAGGAGGAGTTCTTCGCGCGCATCCGCGGCTACCACCGCGCGCTCCTGTGGAGCAACGTGAGCGCCAGCGTCAACAACAACCGCAACACGCGCCTGTCCGGCGTGGGCTCCGCCACGGACGCGCTGTCCCTGCGTGGCAACCCCAGCCGCCAGCTGCGCGGGGCCAACAACCAGGGCTGTGACAGCTACCTCGCCCAGGACGTGTGCAACGCCCGGCAGGATCCGCATGCGGACCCCGCGCTCCCGGCCGCCGCGGACTGCGCCAAGGAGCGCTACGACGAGCGCGGCGTGCCGCTGCCGGTGAGCTGGGACTACGACCTCAACTACTACCGCTGCGACCGGCTGGACCTGGTCTCCGGCACCACCACCTCCGACCCCACCATCAACTCGTGCGCGGAGGCGAAGAACCGAGGGCGCCTCGACGACAAGTACATGTTCTTCTGTGACATGCGGCGCGTGGGTGGCGCGCTGGTGCCCCACCTGTGCCAGCCAGACCCCACCAAGGTCAGCGCGGCCGGGTACACCCAGGAGGTGCTGGAGGGGACGCGGGTGGTGGCCTTCACGTCCGCCACCTCGACGGTGCCGCTGGGGCGCTGCACGCTGGAGCTCCAGCTGAAGAACGGCAACATCAAGGGCTCCTACGAGTCGCCGCGCGGCTGCGTGCAGCGCGAGGGCTACGTGACCCGGCCGGCGCCCTTCTGGAGCACCACGGGCGCGGACGTGAGGGTGTGCGCCATCGAGGCGCAGGCGCGCACGGCCAACCCCTGGACGCTGGAGCCCTGCACGACCGCGCGCTTCAACATCGACCGGAGCTGTGGCTGCGGCGAGGGAATGGGGCGTTGCGAGGCGCCCGACGGCTCCACGCACAACGCCCGCGTGGCGGCCTTCAACGCCGAGCCCGAGCTCATCGCCGACTCGGTGGTGCGCCGGGACGAGCCCTACTTCAACATCCTCACCACGCGCCGCTCGTTCGTGAACGGCCCCCTGTCCCAGCTCTACCGTAATCCGGAGCAGGGCCTGGGCGTCTTCAACGCCACCCCCCCGGCGGACGCGGCGGTGCTGCCCGAGGTGCCCTACACGGATGCGGACAGCTGGAAGGAGTACATGCGCGGCACGCAGCACTCGGGCGTGCTCACCACGGCCTCGTTCCTCTACCGCTTCCCCACCCAGCGCGCCCGCGTCAACCAGTTCTACTCGGCCTTCCTCTGCAAGACCTTCACCCCGGCGGACAACGCGCGCCTGCCGGCCGCCGAGGACGCCTGCAACCGGGAGAACAACCTGGCCAAGCGCTGCGGCTGCAACTACTGCCACGCCACCATCGAGCCCACCGGCGCGCACTGGGGCCGCTTCGCCGAGCGCGCCGCGCTCTTCCTCGACTCGGACCACTTCCCCCGCTACGACCCGAAGTGCCGCGACTGCGCGCTCTCCGGCAACACCACCTGCGGTGGCGAGTGCGGCCAGTACGTGATGCAGGCCTACGACGGCGACGGCGCCGCGTCGCTGGGCATGCTCAAGACGTACCTCTACCGCACGGAGGACGAGGAGCGGAACATCGACGGCGGCCCCGAGCTGCTGGTGCAGCGCATGCTGCAGACGGGCGACCTGGAGCGCTGCACGGTGCGGCGCGTCTGGCAGGAGTTCCTCGGCCGGCCCATGTCGGCGGAGGAGCAGCGCCTCTACCTCGAGCCGCTCGCCGAAGGTTTCGCGCGAGACGGCCACCGCTTCAAGGCGCTCATCGAGCGTCTGGTGATGACCGACGCCTACCGGAGGATCGACTGATGCGCCGCCTGCTCATGCTCGCGCTGGTCGCGCTCGGCACCGCCGCGTGCGAGAAGACCCCTGCCACTCCGCCTCCGGTGGATGGCCAACTGGAGCCCGTGGCCAACCCGCACGGGGACATGACTCCGCTGCCGGACCCCGAGCTGCAGGACGGTCGGGTGGGGCGCGCTCCGCGCCGCATCACCGTCAACCAGCTCGCCCGCTCCATCGAGGTGGCGGTGGGCCGGCCGTGGACGCAGCTCGACAGCCTGGCGCCCTCGCTGGGGCGGGCGGACTACGCGCTCGTCAACGTCGAGAGCACCGAGCCCAACCTCGTCTTCGCCAAGTTCCTCGAGGACGGGGCGCGCGAGGTGTGCATCACCCAGGCGAGCGCCGAGGTGAAGCTGACGGACCCGGCGGCCCGCGTGCTCAGCCGCACGCTGCCCTCGGGGGCGGTGGCGGACCTGCGCAAGCTCACGGATGCCCAGGTGCGCGAGCTGCTCGTGTACCTGTCCACCCGCTTCTGGGGCTCGCCGCTGGAGGGCGAGGAGCTGACGCGCTGGGTGGGTTTCTTCACCCAGGCGGCGGCTCGCGCCGAGACCATCGCCAAGCGTGACCAGGCCCTGGCGGCGGTGTGCATCGCGCTGATGACCGACTCGCGGTTCCTCACCTACTGATGGCTCGGGGAGATTCATCCATGAAGAAGAACCACGACACCCGCCTCGACGCCGCACCTTCCTGAAGGCCGCTGCTGGCTTCATGGGCTCCACCCTGTTGGGGGGCCTGCCCTTCCGCGCCTTCGCGCAGACGGCCACCCTGGAGCCGTCGGACCGCTGCTTCGTCTTCGTCTACTTCGCGGGCGGGTGGGACCAGCTCCTCGCCTTCGACCCGAGGGACCCGGACCGTCTTCACCCCCGAGAGGGTGTCGGAGACGCGCATCCTCCCGGGCTACAACCTGTTCACCGACTCGCGCTTCCCCTCCAAGCCCATCGAGCCGGCCCAGCGCACGGGGGCGGACCCCTCCACCCTCTCCTTCGGTCCGGCGGTGGGCGACAGGCTGGCCGCGCACTACGACCTGATGACGGTGGTGCGTGGCATCAACATGACCACGCTCGCGCATGAGGAGGGCATGCGCTACTTCATCACCGGCAAGCGCCCCATCGGGGCCGCGGCGCGCGGCTCGTCCACGGCGACGGAGATCGTCGGGCAGATGCTGCCCGCGGTGCCCATCCCCTCCATCGCTTACGGGATGGAGTCGTACAACGACCGCTACCCCGGTGCCGCCAACGCGCTGAAGGTGAGCCGGTCGAACGACCTGCTGCTCACGCTGTCGGCGAGCCCCCGGCAGCTCGACAGCGAGCTCGAGAAGCAGCTCGTGGACTTCCGCGGCCAGCCCATCACCTGCGAGGAGGCGGCATACGGCGCGGGCGGCGTGGGCACCACGTACGAGACGAGCCGTGGGCAGATGAAGCAGGTGCTGTCGGGCCAGCTCGACAAGGCGTTCCGCTTCGAGCTGGCGGAGAACGCCGAGGTGCGCTCCTTCTACGGGCTGCCCACCTCGGGGCCCTACGACAGCGCGGCGGGTCGCGCGGCGCTGGTGGCCACGGCGCTCAAGAAGGGCATCAGCCAGTGCGTGTCCATCAACCTGGTGGGCGGCCTGGACACGCACTTCGGCACGCAGACGACGCACGCGAGCAACCTGCGCACGGGCTTCGACGCGCTGGGCTCGCTGGTGGACGACCTGCGGCGCACCCCGCACAAGTCCGGTGGCAACTTCATGGACCACACCACCATCATGGTGTTCTCCGAGTTCGCGCGTACCCCGCTCATCAACTCCACGAGCGGCCGGGACCACCACCTGACGAACAGCTGCCTGCTGATGGGCGCCGGGCTGAAGCACAACGTGGCGTTCGGCCAGAGCGGTGACATCGCCATGGCGCCGGGTCTGGTGGACCTGGCGACGGGCAGGCCGGACCCGGTCAACGGCAGCAACATCCTCCCCGAGCACCTCATCGCGACGGTGCTGGCGTCCGCCAACCTGGACTACAGCATCACGCGCGTCGACCCCCTTCGCTCCCTGCTGGCGTGATGAACACTCGAGCCTCGTCCCGTGTCTACCCGGTGCTGCTCGCGGGCCTGCTGGCCGCGTGCGGCGACAGCGCTCCCTCGCTCCCGACGGAGCACCCGAATCCCCAGCCCTTCCAGCCGATGCTGCTCCAGGCGCAGGCGGACGTGGCGTCGACGCCGGGTTTCGCGGACCAGACGGGAGGCGGCATCTTCGCCACGGCGACGGGAGAGATCCTCCGGCTTCGGCTGGACGGGACGCGCTCCACGCTGGAGAACCACCCGGGCAACCCGGTGGCTCCGGGGCATGCGCGCGCCGTGTTCCGGATGGGGCCGGGCTCGGCGCTGGTGGAGGCGGACAACGGTCTCTTCCTGGCGCAGTCGGGCTGGCTCATCGCCCCCTCCTGGCGCGACGCGCTGGGGCCCGGGCTGACGGCCACGGCGTCGACCCCGGAAGGCTCGGCGTGGCTGGGGCATGCGTCGGGCCTCTACCTGCTGAAGGACGGCGCGCTGTCCGCGCTCAAGGTGGACGGCAAGCCGCTGGAAGGCATCACCGCGCTGGCGGCGGCGCCGGCCGACAGACGGAGCTCCGGGTGTGTGGTTCCTCCGCCAGGACGCGCTGTGGCTCGCGGTGCGGACGGCCACCGGTGCCTGGCGGGTGAGCCCGGCCGAGGCTCCGCTCCAGGAGGGCGAGCGGCCCGTGACGCTGGTGGGACTGGGTGCCTCGGAGAAGGGCAAGGCGGAGGCGTGGCTGCTGACGTCGGAGCGGCTGCTGCGGCGGGCGGCGGACGGGTGGCGGCAGGTGGCGCTGGCGCAGAAGCCGACGCAGGTGCTGGCGGCGGGGCGCTTCCTCTGGGTGAAGGCGGGCGACAAGCTCCTCTCCTATGACGCGGACGCGGACACGTGGGGCGAGGCCTCGGGCGTGGACACACGCGAGTTCCTCTTCCTGGCCGCGGACGAGAGTGGTTGTGCCTGGGTGCAGCTCGGCGCCGAGACGGTGGCGCTCACCCGCGGGCCGGTGCCTCGCGTGCTGGGCCTGCACGAGGGCATGCAGGTGGTGGAGGACACGCTGGTGGTGCGCGCGCGGGTGGCGCCGGGCACGGAGCCGCAGAGCGTCACCTTCGAGGTGGCGGGCGTGGAGGTGCCGGTACGCGGCCCGGCGTACAGCCTCGGGGGCGTGGAGACGGACGGCACGTTCCGGCCCTACTCCTTCGTGGGCCTGGAGCCCGGGCCGCACACGCTCAGCGCGGTGGCGCGCTATGGCGACGGCACCGAGGCCCGGCGCTCCGTCTCCTTCGAGTACCAGCCCCTCTCCACGGTGGCGCTCGGCTGGGACAAGGACATCCGCCCCATTTACGAGTCGCGGTGCGCGAAGTGCCACGTGTCGGGGCAGGGTCGGCCGCTGTCCTCGTACGCGCTGTGGAAGGACAACCTGCCACTCATCATCGCGGCGGTGCGTGAGCAGCGCATGCCGGCGGACGGCCCGTTGGACCCGCAACTCATCTCCCTCATCCAGCGCTGGGCTGCCACCGGCGCGAACCCCTGAGGCATCTCTCCATGTCCCGAGTCTTCCGCACGTCGCTCGTGCTCGCGCTCCTGTCCGCGGCCTGCAACCCGGAGGAGAAGCCTCCCGAGCAGCCGGCGGTGGACCCCTGCGCGGGGTTGCCGCCGCTCTCCCTCTCCGCGAGCCCCGAGCGGGTGCGCGTGAGCGACCCCGTCTCCCTCACGGCCACGGGAGGCAGCGGCTACTACCGCTACCGCGCCGAGCCGGGAGGCTCCTCGGGCGAGCTGCGCGGCTCGCGCTTCATCGCCGGGCTCACTCCGGCGACGGACCTGCTGGTGGTGGAGGACGTGCGCTGCCCGGGAGACGCGCGGGCGCAGGTGCGCGTGGTGGCGGCCTTCGACGTGGCCCCCGCGCGCGCGATGGTGAAGCCGGGCACGTCCTTCCAGGTGGAGGTGACGGGGCAGCTGGGCGACCTCGTCTTCTCGCTGGAGCGCAGCGACGCGAGCAGCTCGCTGACGCCCTCGGGCCTCTACACGGCGGGGACGGGGCAGGGGACGGACCTGGTGCGGGTGCGTGACAGCCACACGGGGGACGAGGCCCTCCTCCAGTTCGAGGTGCGCGCGGACGCGGTGCTGCGCGGAGACCCGGAGCGGCTGGCACTGCCGGCGGGCTCGTCGCTGCCGCTGGCGACGACCGGGGGCAGTGACCGGGTGCGCTGGACGAAGGTGTCCGGCCCGGGGACGGTGGAAGGCGGGCGCTTCTCGGTCGAGCTGGGCGCGAAGGGCACCGCGATGCTGGAGGCGGCGGACCCCTTCACCGGGCAGAAGGCGCTCGTGCCCGTGCGCGTGCTGGACGAGCTGTCGCGCGAGTCGCAGGCGCACGGGCTGCTCACGGATACGGCCTCGGTGGTGACGGCGGACTTCGACGGCGACGGGGTGGCGGACGTGGCGGTGGGGCGGCCGGAGAGCGACCTCAACAAGCCCCAGGGCGGCGTGGTGCTCATCTTCAAGGGGAGCGCGGCGGGACTGCCCTCGCAGCCCACGTGGGTGCTCACCGGCGAGACGGATACGGCCCGCTTCGGCGACGTGCTGTCGGCGGGAGACCTGGACAAGGACGGGAAGGCGGAGCTGGCGGTGTCCTCGCCGGGCGCGGACGTCACCTTCGGTGACTCGGGCGCGGTGTACCTGTTCCGCTTCGGCGCGAACGGGCCGGAGCGCCTGCGGCCTCCGCTCGCCGGTCTGGGGCGCGGCTCCTTCGGCGCGGGCCTGGAGCTCGCGGACGCGGATGGGGACGGAGACCTGGACCTGGTGGTGGGCTCGCCGACGGGAGACCTGGCGTCCGCGGCGATGCGCCGGGGCGTGGTGGACCTCTTCCTGCTCACCCCGGGCCAGCCCGTGCCGGAGCTGCCGACCGTCCGCCTGGGCGGGAGCGACCTGGGCAAGACGGGCGCGGTCGAGTCCCGTGCCAACACCGAGCTGGGTCGCATGCTGACGGTGGCGGACCTGAACGCGGACGGGCGGGCGGACCTGGCGGCGTTGACCAAGGTGTCGCGCTTCAGCACGACGGATGGCTCCTCGCTGGGCGTGGTGCAGTGGGCGGTGGCCGTGTTCTTCGCGCGCGCCGAGGGCCAGCGCTTCCGCGCCACGCCGGACGCGTACGTGCTGCCCATGAACTTCTCCGATAGCATCGAGGGCACCTGGCGGCTGGACGCCATCCCGGCGGAGGGCTCGCGGCCCCCGCTGCTGCTGGTGACGGCGGACCAGACGGACTCGCCGGACCCGAGCCCAGCAGCAACATGCACGGACGCGGGCGGGGCGCTGCTCTTCGACCTGAGCGCGCACCAGCCCACCGGGGAGCCCTCGGCCACGCCCGTGCAGGTGAAGCGTGACCAGGCCTGGGCCCGGCTGTACGGCGACGGGGGCTTCATCCGCGCGGGGCGGAGCTGGGCGGTCGCGGACGTGGATGGGAAGCCCGGCTCGGAGCTGCTGCTGGGCGCGCCGTACGCGCCGCGTCCCCGTGGCGGGCGGCTCGCTGCGCTACGGGGGCAAGGTGCTGGTGTTTCCGCTGGCGGAGCTGAGCGCTGGCGCCGTCCTCAACAAGCCGGCGACGAGTCTGATGGGACTGGCGAAGTCGGACACCTTCGGGGCGGGGCTCGCGGCGTGGCCGCTGCCGGGGACCTCGGGGCTGGTGGTCTTCTCGGGACGGGCCTCGGCGCCCGGGCTCTCCTTCACCGGGCGGGTGGATGGCTTCGTGAAGGCGGGGGACTCGCTCGCGCAGTGGACGCGCACGAGCGTGATGGTGCCGGCGCGGCCGAGCGTGGAGCGCTTTGGTGAGTCGGTGGCGGTGGCCAAGGGCGCCGCGGGCGGGGTGGTGGCGCTGGTGGGCTCGCCGGGCTTCGCGGGCCCCGGGGTGAACGGGGACGGAGCCGATCTCGGCGCGGGTCGGGCCTGGACGTACGGCGTGGAGGGGGGCGCGGGCACGCTCGTGGCCGAGGGCGCCTCCGCGCCGCTGTCCCGCGGGCGCAACGTGGGCACGGACGTGGCCTTCACGGACTTCAACGGAGACGGGAGCGCGGACCTGGTGCTGGGCGCGCCGTCCTTCATCACGCCAGGGGCTTCCTCTCGTTCCACGGAGATCACCCCGGTGTACGCGCAGGAGCGCGCCGGGTGCATCCCGGCCGCGAATCTGACGGCGGGTGGTGTGCTGGTGTCGCTGGCCCAGGGGGATGGGAGCTTCAAGCCCGCGTACCGGCTGTGGGCGCCGGGTGACATCGCGGGGTGTACGCCCGCGGGCACCACCTGCCAGCGTCGGAGCATCGGGCGCGGGGTGGTGGGTGGCTTCGACTTCAACGGAGATGGCAAGCAGGACATCGGAGCGCTGCGCAACAACGGCTTCGACGTCTTCCTGGGGCGCGCTCCGGATGACGCCGGGCTGGCGAAGCTGACGATGGGGTGCGACCCCGTCTACACGGCGCCCTACTCGACCCAGCAGACGTCGGTGCCGGCGGCGCTGGGGGACCTGGACGCGGATGGCTGTGACGAGGTGGCGTGGCGCTACGCGGACAGCACGAAGGCGGGCATCGTGGTGCTGTTCGGCTACGACGCGGGCGGGACGCGGTGTGGCGGGCGCACGGCACCGGCGTCGGTGCGGCTGGCGGCGGACCCGGAGGTGGGCATCAACTTCCTCGGGCTGGGCGTGGCGACGGCGCGCGTGGGCCGCGTGCTGGGGAAGACGGGCGCGGACTACCTGGCGGTGAGCGCGGCGAGCGTTCCCTTCGACGGCGTGACGCAGCCGGCGGTGCTGCTGTTCGACACGGCGGAGCTGGCGAAGCGCCGGCCGGCCTCGGGCGAGGCGCTGGTGGGCGCGCTGGAGAGCACGTTGCTGCCCAAGGTGCTGGTGCACCGCTCGCGCGCGGTGGGCTTCGGGGCGGCGCTGGCGGGCGGGGTGGACCTGAATGGCGACGGCGCGCCGGAGTTGGTGGTGAGCGCGCCGGGCGCGTCGGTGGCCTCGGATGGTGGAGGCGCGGTGTTCATCTACGCCGGGGGTCCTGGTACCACCGGGGCGCTCACGCCGCTGCTCACGCTGACGGGAGACGTGACGGAGCGCGCGGGCTTCGGCCAGGACCTGGCGCTGGTGGCGGGGAGCGGAGGCACCCCGCCGACGCTCGTCATCGGCGCGCCGCTCAGCTACCGCACGGGGACGCAGAACGGCTCGGCCTTCCTGGTGCCGCTCGGTTTCTAGCCGCGCTCAGTGCGCCATCGGCACGGGGGGCTCGGAGATGCCCTCGAGCACCCGTCCGGCGAGGGCCTGGTCCTCCATCTCCATGGCCAGGTCCCCCAGCGACACGATGCCGAGGAGCCGCTCCCGCTCGTCCACGACGAGGAGGCGGCGCACCTGGAGGTCGCGCATCTGCTGGGCGACCTCCTCGACGTCCTCGTCCACCGAGCAGGTCTGCACGTTGCGGGTCATCACGTCGGCGACGGAGGCGCTCCGGGGGTTGAAGCCCAGGGCGAGGCCTCGCACGACGATGTCCCGGTCGGTGACGATGCCCACGACGCGCTCGCCCTCGACGACAGGCAGGGAGCCCACGTTGAGCAGGCGCATCATCTCGGCGGCGGCCGTCAACGTCATCTCCGGGTGTGCGGCAACGGCGTCCGGAGTCATCACGTCACGGATCTTCATGGGACGCACCTCGTGGCTGTGGGTGGCTTCTCAGGAAGAGAGGGTGTGTCTCCTCGGGCGTGGGCGCCGCGAATTCCGCGCTCCCTCCGCCCGTACGGTCGGCTGCCCTCCTGGCGGGAGTTCCGACCTGCCTCCGGGGGCATGTGCACGTTGAGCCCATGTGGATTGAAGCCATCGGGTGGTTCAGCTCATTCGTGCTGGTGCTGACCATCCAAAATCAGGTGTACAGGCAGTGGAGGACGGGCACGAGCAAGGGCGTGTCGACGTGGCTCTTCGTGGGGCAGATCACCGCCTCCACGGGCTTCACCCTCTACAGCGTACTGGTGGACAACGTGGTCTTCGTGGTGACGAACTCGCTGATGTTGGTGAGCGCGGTGGTGGGGATCGTCATCGTGATGAAGCACCGGCGAGCGGAGCGGCGCGACATGCGACGTGACGAGGCGCCAGCCGGGGCACGCCCGGCGAGAGCATGAAGCGCCCCGTCCCGTATTTCCCCTCCGGCCAACGAGGCCCCCCCACGCACTCCAGGAGAGTGACAGGGGGACCCGAGCGTCTTCAGCTCACCGGCTGCGGGGACATCTGGTGGGTGAGCTCTTCCGGCGACTTCAGCATGGAGGCATGGCCGCCGTGCTGGACGCGCTGCTCCTCGTCGATGGGGGCGGAGAACGTCTTGGCGATCTTGTTGTAGGTGCCGAGGATGAGGATGGTAGGGGCCCACTGTCCGACGAAGTTCGCCCAGTTCTTGCGGCCGGAGAGCATCAGCAGGGCGCTGGCGGCCATGCATCCGATGGCGACTCCGAGGAAGCTGATGGATGGAATGCGCCGCGTCTGCAGCTCGACACGGGTGGTGATGGCGTCTTCGTTCTTCATGTCTGCCTCCAACAGGTGAAGAGGTGTGGAAAAGGTGCGCATGGGGAGGCGTCCCGGTACGGCGGGGTGGTGCTGCCCTGCCTGCTGCCCGGGCGGGCCCGGAGGCGTTGGAGTTGGCTGGATGGGGGGAGCCGATCAGATTGACGGGGACTTTGCCGAAAGGGCGGGGGAGGACGTGATGGGACGCAAGTCCGAGGTGGAGAAGTTGCGCAGCCTGGCGCAGTTGGACGTGGACGCGGTGGGGGCCTACGACGCGGCCATCGCCCGGGTGAAGGAGCCGCTGGTGCGCGAGCGGCTGAACGAGTTCCGGAGCGACCACGTGCGCCATGTGCGGGAGCTCAACGCCTTCATCCGACGGTTTGGCGGGGAGCAGGTGGAGCTGCGGCCGGACCTGAAGGGCGCGGCGATGAAGAGCCTGACGGCGATGTCCAGCATGATGGGGACGGAGGCCGCGCTGGTGGCGATGCTCGGCAACGAGGAGTTCACCAACCGGGCCTATGAGCTGGCGCTGGGCTTCGAGTGGAGCCCGGAGGTGCGCACGCTCATCGAGAAGAACCGTCGGGACGAGGAGCGGCACATCGCGTGGGTCAAGGACGCGGTGCGCCAGCGCCCGTGGGTGGCCGAGGGAGCCGAGGCCCAGGCCTGAAACCCCGGTTGCGCCCGTGCAATCGTCCTCTCCGCTGGGAGCGGGCGGGGGTGAGGGTCTACAGTCACTCGAGGGCCCGCGAGCCGCGGAAGCCCACGCCCCGGAGGCCCACCCGTGAGTGACACCCTGCCCGCGCTGCGCTCCACCCTGGCCGAGCTCGTTGCCCTGGATACGACGTCCTCCCGTTCCAACGCGCCACTGGTGGAGCTGGCGCGGGGGCGGCTGGAGGCGGCGGGCTTCCGGGTGGAGCTCGTGTCGTACCGGGACGGGGCGGGAGTGGAGAAGGTGAACCTCGTCGCGGTGAAGGGCGGGAGCGAGGAGCGGGCGGCGCTCGCGCTGGTGGGGCACACGGACTGCGTGCCGTACGACGCGGCGTGGACGGACGCGCTGCGCCTGACGGAGCGGGATGGAAAGCTGTACGGCCGCGGCGCGTGCGATACCAAGGGCTTCATCGCCTGCGCGCTGCACGCGGTGACGCACTACGCGGGGCCTCTGCGGGCGCCGCTGATGGTGCTGCTCACGGCGGACGAGGAGGTGGGCTGCGAGGGCGCCAAGCACCTGGTCGCCCAGGGCAAGGGGCGGGCGCGGCACGCCATCGTGGGCGAGCCGACGACGCTGGTGCCGGTGCGGGCGCACAAGGGCTACTGCCTGGCGGAGGTGGAGGTGCTGGGCCGCGAGGGGCACAGCGCGTACCCGGACGAGGGGGCCTCGGCCATCTTCCGCGCGGGGCGCTTCCTGCAGAAGCTGGAGACGCTGGCTCGCACGCGGCTGCGCGAGGAGCGGGACGAGTCCTTCGAGCCGCCCTTCACCACGGTGAACGTGGGCATCATCGGCGGGGGCAAGGCGCCCAACGTCATCTCGGGCTCCTGCCGCTTCCTCGTGGAGTGGCGCCCCATCCCCCGGCAGCCGAAGGAGCGGGTGCTGGAGCTGCTGGAGTCCATCCGCCAGGAGTTGGTGCGGGATGAGCCCGGCTACGAGGCGCGCATCCAGCTCCTGCGGACGGAGCCGGCGGTGGACACTCGGGCGGACGCGGAGGTGGTGCGGGTGCTGGCGGAGCTGTCCGGCAATGCGCCCATCACGGTGCCGTTCGGCACGGAGGCCCCGCAGCTCACGGAGCTGGGCGCGGAGGCGGTGGTGTTCGGCCCGGGGGACATCCGGGTGGCTCATCAGACGGGCGAGCACGTGCCGGTGGAGGACCTGGTGCGGTGCGAGGCGTACCTCACGCGCGCCATCGCGCACTTCTGCGGCACGTGAGCGGGAGCCGCCCGGCATCGGTCGTCAAGGCGCACCGGGTCGATGATGCGGAGGTGACGTGACGTGTCACCGGCCCGAGCGGGAATCGCGCCCCGGTCTTGTTCGGGGACCTGACCTGTGTGGTACAGTCGTCGCCCGATGGCACCGGGCGGGCATTCGTCCGGTGGGTGGAGTGCGAGGAGTCACGGGGAGGAGGCCGCGCACGTGCAATTCGTCCCATTCGAAGAAGGCATCGAGGTCAACGGACAGACGGTGCTGTCCGTGGTGGACGGACTCCGCGAGTTCGCGTCGCTCGCGAGCGGCTACTTGTTGGACGAGGGCATCGGCAAGCCCGGTCCCAGCGGCCTGGCGGAGGTGGAGCCTCGGGGGTGGTACTCGCAGCGCGCGTGGCTGCGGTGCTTCGAGCAGATCCACAAGCAACTCGGGGATGGCGTGCTGACGCAGATCGGCATGGCCATTCCGCGGAACGCGGTCTTTCCGGAGGGGGTCCGGGAGCTGCACGGCGCCATCCAGTCCATCGACGTGGCGTATCACCTGAACCACCGCAAGCAGGGCCGGCCGATGTTCGACCCGGAGAGCGGGAAGAAGGTGGAGGGCATCGGCCACTACGGCTACGAGCCGGTGCCGGGGCAGCGGCGCATCATCTCCGTGTGCGAGACTCCGTACCCGTGCGCCTTCGACCTGGGCATCCTCACGGCCATGGCCCAGCGCTTCGAGCCCGGTGCGCGCGTGACTCACGCCGACTCGAAGCCCTGTCGTAAGTTGCGGGGCAGCCATTGCACCTACGTCATCACCTGGTGAGCCGAGGGGTGAACGAATTCGCACCCCCTTCCCCATCCGTCCTCCGCTCCTGATAGCCTTGGCGCTGGAACCCACCATGGCCGCGCTCACTTCCATCAGCACTACCGGCCGCGTCCTCCTCGTGGACGACAGCGTCATTGCTCTCGAGACCATTGGCTCCCGGCTGAAGGAGAGTGGCCTGGACGTGGTGATGACGACCTCGCCTCGAGAGGCGCTCGGCCTCGCCACCGAGGGCTCGCAGCCGTTCGACCTCCTCATCCTCGACGTGTTGATGCCGGAGATGAACGGCCACGAGCTGACACGCCACCTGCGCGGCCACGCGCGCACGGCGAGTACGCCCATCCTCCTGCTCACCTCGCTCGACTCCACGGATGATCGCGTGGCGGGCCTGGTCGCGGGCGCCGACGACTTCTTCAACAAGACCACGCCCGATGCCGAGATGCTGGCGCGCGTGCGCTCGTTCATCTCGCTCGGGAAGATGCGCGCCCAGCTCCAGGCGCAGCACGAGGCGATGGCCCGGGTCGTGCGCGAGCCCGAGGTCGCCACCCCTCCCCAGGCGCGGGTGGAGATCATCCACCACATGCCCGTGGTGGGCGAGCGGCTCGCCCGGGCCCTGCGGGGCTCTCCCGTGGGGGGCGAGTTCCAGCTCACCCAGCGCGCGCCCTCGCAGCGCCTGGCCAACTCCGACGCGGATCTGCTCGTCGTCAGCTACGCGGTCGCGCTGGAAGGGGAGCAGCCGCTCCTCAAGCGCTTCGGCTTCGACGAGGAGGCGCCCTCCGTCCTCGTGGTGGACGAGACCGAGTCCACCCTGCGGCGCGTGACGGCGTTCGACGCCGGCGCCGACGACTACCTCACGCTGCAGACGCCCATGGCCGAGCTCGCCGCGCGCCTGGGCAGTGCCCTGCGCCGCCAGCGCCGCCAGCGCCAGCTCCGCACCTCGAGGGATAGGGCCATGCTGGTGGCGGTGACGGATCCGCTCACCGGGCTGTACAACCGCGCCTACTTCCACGAGGCCCTCGGCGTCGAGTTCCGGCGTGCCCAGCGCTACAAGCACCCGATGTCCCTGGTGCTGCTGGACCTGGACCACTTCAAGCAGGTCAACGACACCCTCGGCCACAGCGCGGGCGACGAGGCCCTGCGCGAGGTCTCCGCGCGGCTGCGCCGGACGGCACGCTCGACGGACGTGGTCGCCCGTCACGGGGGCGAGGAGTTCGCGATGATCCTCCCCGAGACGGACCTGGAGCAGGGGCAGATCGCCGCCGAGCGTTTCCGGGCCGCGGTGGAGGGCGCCACGGTGCACGGTGCCCGGGGCGGGAGCCGCGTCCTGACCATCAGCGTCGGGGTGGGGTGCTTCCCCGTCCACGCCACCAACGCCGCCGAGCTCATCGAGCTCACCGACGCGGCGCTCTACACCGCCAAGCGCACGGGGCGGAACAAGGTGTGCGCCGCCTCGCTGGGCAAGGAGCCCCCTCCGCCGCCCCCGTCCTCCAGTCCCGGAGCCTTCCAGGTGATGGAGATGCTGCGCCGGCTCATCTCGGATGAGGCGGAGGGGCCGCTCGCCTCCACGCGCACGGCCGCGCGCATGTTGCACGAGGCCTCCGCGCCAGGGACCACGCTGCACACGCTCACCACGCAGCTCCGCGACTCCTCCGACGAGGTGCGGCGCGAGCTGCTGCGGTTGATGGACGAGCTCACCCGGGTTCTCGAGCCCGGTCGACAGGGGCCGCCCGCCGGCGAGCACAAGTGAAGCAGGCCTCAGAGGTCATCTCCGCCCCGGATGGGGTGGCCACGGCATCTCCCCGGTGGGAGCTCGGCCTGGGAGCGCGAGTCACGCGCGCCTTTCTCTTCGGGAGCGTGGCCCTCGTCTTCGCCGCCCACCTCGCCCTGTGGCTGTGGGTGTCGTGGCGCCGGGAGCTTCCGCTCACGGACCTGCTCAACCGCTGGGACTCGAACCACTACAGCACCATCATCCGCGACGGCTACAGCGGCACGCTCTGGGCGTTCTACCCGCTCTACCCGATGACGGTGCGGGCCCTCGCGAGCGTGCTCGGCGTGGAGCGGGTGCAGGTGCTGGGGGCGATGTTCTCCAGTGTCCTCTTCCTCGGCTTCGTCGGGCTCGTCGGGCGGTTGGGCGCGAGGGAGGACCTGCCGGAGGGGCTTGTGCCCCGGACGCGGCTCGGGTGGCTCTTCTTCCTGCTCGCCCCGGCCAGCTACGTCTTCCACTCGCACCACACCGAGTCGCTCTTCCTGGTGCTGTCCTTCCTCTCCCTGTACTTCGCCGCGACCCGGCGACCCGTGCCCGCCGGCCTGCTCGCGGCCCTGTGCGTGCTGACGCGCAACCAGGGTGTCTTCGTCGTGGCGGCCGCGTCCGTGCTGGTGGCCCTGAGGGAAGAGGGTCCGGCTCGCCGACTGCGGGCCTTCCTCCTCTGCGGGGTCCTGGGGGCGCTGGGCCTCGGCTGCTTCCTCGCGTTCGAGTATCTGGCGTCGGGTTCGCCGCTGGCGTTCGTGGAGGCGCAGCGCGGGTGGAACCGCGCCGACTCCGTGGCGGCGGTCTTCAAGACGTTCGTCTTTGGCAACCCCTGGCAGAACACCCGCAGTCCCTATCTGCTGCGCTACGGCGTGTTCTGGGTCTTCCTCCTGGGGACGGTCTTCCTGGCGCGCCGGCAGCCCGCGCTGGGGCTCTACGCCGCGCTCTCGATGGGCGTGATGCTGCTCCAGGGCGAGGTCGTCAACGTGTTCCGCTTCGGCACCGTCGTCTTCCCGCTGCTCGTCTTCCTGGGGGACCGGTGTGCCCGGCGTCCGGTCTGGTTCCAGGGGGCCGTGGTGCTGACCCTGCTCCTGCTGAATCTCGCGACGGCGCGGGGTTATGCGCTGGGCAGGTGGGCCTATTGAGGGGAGCATCATGAAAGGGGTGTTGTGGTGGTGTGGCCTCTTGGGCTCGGCGGTCTTCCTGAGCGCCTGCTCCGGCTGCGTGAGCGCGTGGGACTTCACCTACGACGAGACGGTGCTCAGAGGACCGAGCACTCTCACTCCCCTGCCCGTTGCCTCCGATGGCGGCGACCCCGTCCTCCTGGCGGCGGGGGACGTCGGCAACTGCGGCACCTCGGAGGACACGGAGACGGGCCTGCTGTTGGACAGGCTGCCGGGCACCATCGCGGTGCTGGGGGACATCGCCTACGGCCGAGGCACCCCCAGGGAGTTCGCCAACTGCTTCCATCCCGTATGGGGGCGCCACAGGGCGCGCATGCGGCCCACCCCGGGCAACCACGACTACCGCACCTCGAAGGCCTCGGCGTACTACGCCTACTTCGGCGCGGCGGCGGGTGAGCCGGACAAGGGCTACTACAGCTACGACCTGGGGAGCTGGCACATCGTGGTGCTCAACAGCAACTGCCACGAGGTGGGCGGGTGTGACGCCGGCTCGCCGCAGGAGCGGTGGCTGCGCCAGGACCTGGCCGCCAACCCCCGGACGTGCACGCTCGCCTACTGGCACCACCCGCGTTTCAGCTCGGGTGAGCATGGGGATGACACCCGGGTGGCGCCGCTCTGGCGGGCGCTCGAGGAGCACGGGGCCGAGGTCGTCCTGTCGGGGCATGACCACGACTACGAGCGCTGGGTGCCACAGGACGCCTCTGGCAACGCGAAGGCGGATGGCATCGTCCAGTTCGTGGTGGGCACGGGCGGCACGTCGCTGCGCTCCTTCCCCTCCGAGCGCCCCGCCCACAGCGCGGTGCGCGACATCGACACCTGGGGCGTGCTGAAGCTCACCTTGCGCGCCTCCAGCTACGAGTGGGAGTTCGTCCCCATCGCCGGCCAGACGTTCACGGACCGGGGCTCGGCGCGCTGTCACTGAGCCTGCGACATATTCCTGCTGGATCAACTCACGGAGCGGTGCGCTTGTATCGAGTTTCGCTTTCCCGTCCCGAGCTAGCAGGTGCAGCAGCACACGTTCTTCATCTGTTCGGTCGCGCCACAATTCACGGAATAACACCGAGTCATTTATTGCACGGTCGAGGGCCCGGTCGAGATCAGCTGCGTTGGCCTTCAATCGACTCCGGGAGTTAAGATCACGCACGAGTGCGTCGCAGACGAGCTGCACGAGATATGGGTGCCCATGTGTCTCTTTTACAATTCGCTCAACGCCGCCCAGCGGGTAGATATCCGGGAAGCCTGGAATCGGGTTCAGCACGAGTCCTGCGGCCTCATCGGGGTGCAGGTAGGAAATGTTTCGCTGCACGACGTTGATGAGGCGATCGGTCCAGGCTCGTCCGAGACGATGGAAGGGATGCGCGCTGACCAGTAACAGGCGGATCCGTCTCAACCGTACCCATGGCTCGTAGGAAGTCGAGGAAGGCAGGAGTGGTCCATTTCTCCTCAATGCCCATCTGGAGACGCTACTCGGGGGACGAACTCCTCCTCGTCTCTCACCGGCGCCGCGCGAGGCGAGGATGGTCTAGCACCACCTCTCTTCCTCATGAGTTCGTCGAAAAGACTGGGCAGAAAAGAGTGGCAGTCGATTCCTGGGAAGAAAGTGACACGGTGGCGAGCAATGGCAGGTGCCAACTTTTCGAACAGACGTGCGTTGCTCTGTTGGATGGCCACAGGGTCGTTCTCGTAGCAGCACCAGAGGACATCCGGGGATTCGCCTGTGTCGGCGCACATCTCAACGAGCGCTCTCGTGAAGACGTCGTCCCATCCGCTATACGCCATAACGACCACCATGTTCCGGCGCAAGAGTCGTTGGAGAGAGGCGCGCAGGAGTGGCCGATCCTGACCGAGCGATAGGGGCGTGTGGAGAGTGTCTGTACCGTGCCAGTCACCGTGCAGGTGGACAACGCAACTTCCTTCTCCGCGCATGTCATCCAGCGAGCCATCCCCGGCCAACATGCGGCTGAAGACCCGCCCCCCCGCACGCCGAATACTCAGTTCGATGAGCGGATCGAAGTTGGTCGTCAGCAAGGTTTCCAGGCGGTGCCTCTGGCCACGGAGCCCCAGCTCCACGCGACAAGCGTCTGCTACTCCGGGGCAAGCCCAGCCTGGGTGTTGCCTCCTGCGGGGGGCTCGCCCTCACGTTGCTCCAACCGGTCTCGGGGGTCCACCGCCAGATGGGCCTGCCTCGAGCCCTGCTTCCGCGAAGAGGGCTTCCCAGTGCACGATGCCGTGGAGGATTTCGCGGGCAAGGCAGGTTGGTCCTGCATGGGCTCAAGGGTGAGGGGTGCATGCTGCTGCAGGATGCGCTGAGGAAGGGAGGAATTACCGGAGAGCTCATCCGCACCCTGGATTGGTCCCGGACGCCGCTCGGGCCCTTGGAGCGCTGGCCCCTGAGCCTGCAATCCATCGTGGGGCTCCAACTCAGCAACCCCCTGGCCATGGGCCTGGGGTGGGGCCCCACGCCCGCCGAGTGCACCGGCATCTACAACGATGGGATGATCCCCCACCTGGGCCAGAAGCACCCGCAGGTGATGGGGGTCAGCCTCCAGGAGACGTGGCCGGAGGCGTGGGCGGGCCTGGAGCAGATGATGTGGGGCGTCTACCGCAGCGGGCAGGCGCTCTGGCTGGAGCGCATCCGGTTCCTGCTGGACCGGCGTGGCTTCCTCGAGGAGGTGTACGTCTCCCAGACGATGTCGCCGTTGTGGAACGAGCGCGGGCAGGTGCATGGCGCCCAGAGCGTGATCATCGACGTCACCGGCCAGGTGGTGGGCGAGCGGCGGCTCAAGACGGTGCGCGAGCTCGCGGCGGCCCTGGCGGGCGCGGAGACGGACGAGGCGCTGCAGGGAGCCCTGGCGGGGGTGTTCGGCCGCGCGCCCGAGGACGTCCGCTTCGCGCAGCTCTACCTCCTTGGCCCGGGGGACCAGGCGCGGCTGGTGGCCAGCGTGGGCTTCGAGAGCGGCGCCGACCTGGGCCCGCGGTGCTTCGAACCGGGCGCGTCAGGGAAGGCCGCCGGGCTCTGCCCCTGGCCCCTGGGCTCGGTGATTCGCAGTGGGAAGCCCGTCCGGGTGGAGCCCATTCCTCCGTTCATCGGCACGCCCGGCGAGGGGCTCGCCCCGCCGCGGGCGGCGCTGGTGCTACCCGTGGCCCTGCCCGGAGGCCGCCCGCCTGATGGGGCGCTGGTGGTGGGGCTGAGCGCGCACCTGCTCCTGGACGAGGCCTACGAGGGTTTTCTCAGGCTCCTGGCCCGAGAAGTGGCCGCGGCCCTCGCCAGTGCCCGCGAGCTGCGGCTCGTGCGCGAGCGGGCGGAGAAGCTCGCGGAGCTGGATCGGGCCAAGACCACGTTCCTGGGCGACATCAGCCACGAGTTCCGCACGCCGCTCACCCTGCTGCTGGGCCCGGTGGAGGATCTGCTGCGCGCCTCGGAGCCGCCGCTCTCCGCCGCGCAGCGCGAGCAACTGGAGGTGGTCCGCCGCAACGCCGGCCGGCTGCTCAAGCTGGTAGGGGGGCTGCTGGACTTCGCGCGCCTGGAGGCCGGCCGTCTGGAGCCGGTGTTTCGCCCCACGGATCTTTCCGCGGCCACCCGCGAGCTGGCCGGCGCCTTCTCCACCGCGAGCGCCCGTGCGGGGCTGTCGCTGGTGGTGGACTGCCCGCCGCTGCCCGAGCCCATCTACGTGGACGAGGAGATGTGGGAGAAGATCGTCCTCAACCTCGTCTCCAACGCGCTCAAGTTCACGCCCGCGGGGGAGGTCCGCGTGGCGCTGCGGCTCGAGGGCGAGCAGGTGAAGCTGGTGGTGAGCGACACCGGTGTGGGGATTGCGCCCGAGGCCCTGCCGCACGTCTTCGAGCGGTTCTTCCGGCTCGGGCCCGCGGGGGCGCGCTCCTACGAGGGGGCGGGCATCGGCCTGTCACTGGTCGAGACGCTGGTGCAGCTCCACGGCGGCACCGTCTCGGTGGAGAGCACGCCCGGCCGGGGCACGACCTTCACCGTCATGCTGCGGCGGGGCTCCGCGCACCTTCCCCCCGAGCAGGTGCGCGAGGGGCACCGGGCGCTGGCCCCGCGGTGGGTCGCCGCGTTCTCGGAGGAGTCGCAGAGCCACCTCCCGGAGGACTCCAGGCCTGCCGCCAGCGCCGAGCCTTCTTCCTCCGGAGAGCCCGTCGCTGCGCGAGTGCGCATCCTGGTCGTGGATGACAACCAGGACATGCGGCGCTACCTCCACCGCCTGCTCTCCCCCGAGTACGCGGTGACCCTGGCGGGTGATGGGGAGGAGGCGCTCGTGCTGGCCCGCGCGGCCCCGCCGCACCTGGTGGTGAGCGACATCACCATGCCGCGGCTGGATGGTTTCGGCCTGCTGCGCGCCCTGCGCGCGGAGCCATCCACCCGGACGCTGCCCGTCATCCTGCTGTCGGCGCGCGCGGGCGAGGAGGCCGCCGTGGAGAGCCTGGGGCTGGGCGCGGACGACTACCTGGCCAAGCCCTTCTCCGCCAGGGAGCTGCACGCGCGGGTGCGCACGCACCTGGAGCTGGCGGCCATGCGGCAGGATGTGGCGACCGTGCACCTCAAGGACGAGTTCCTCAACCTGGCCGCGCACGAGCTGCGCACCCCGCTGAGCAGCCTGGGGCTGCGCCTGCGCGCCGCCGAGCGGCGGCTGGCCCGAGGGGAGGGCGGCGCGGAGCTGCTCTCGGAGGCGTTCCACTCGTTGTCCCGTCTGGAGAAGCTCGTGCGGTTGTTCACCGACATCTCGGTCGTGGAGGGTGGGGAGCTGCCGATCGAGCCGGGCCAGCACGACCTGGTGCCGCTGCTGCGCGAGGTGGCGGGGGAGGAGGCGCGGGTGGCGCGGCGGGCGGTGCGGCTGGAGCTGCCGGACGGGCCGGTGCTGGCTCGGGTGGATCCGGAGCGGATCACGGGCGTGGTGGGCAGCCTGCTCTCCAACGCGCTCAAGTACTCGCCGCCGGAGAGTCCGGTGGAGCTGGCGCTGCGTGTCACGGAGCGCGAGGCCCTCGTGTCGGTGCGCGACGAGGGCCCCGGCATCCCCCCGGAACGCGTGCCGCTGCTGTTCGAGCGCTTCTACCAGGTGCCCGGCATCCCGGTGCGTGTCGGCTCGCGCGTCGGGCTGGGGCTGGGGCTCTACCTGTCGCGGCGGATCGTCGAGCGCCACGGTGGCCGCATCTGGGTGGACAGCCTCCCCGGTCACGGGAGCACCTTCCACGTGGCGTTGCCGCTGGGCGGGTGACCGCATGGAAGGGGGGCAGATGCTGCTCCCCACGCATGCCTCCTGCCCATCGCCGGGCCGCCGCCGTGGGCGGAGTTCGGCTTCCTCGGGCCAGGGACCGGCCCAGGTAGGTTCAGCCGCAGTGGTAGCAGAGCGTCCGTGAGCCGCCCGGCACCCAGGGCGCGGCGTAGTCCCGGCACACCCTGCCGGGCCGGGCCTGGAGCTCGCGGACGACGTCCGCCAGGGGCGAGTCGTTCTCCTCGGAGATGCGCCGGTAGCTCTCCCAGTCCGACGCGGAGGCCTCCCAGAAGACGCACAGGCCCGGCCCCTCCCTCACCTTCCCCGAGATGAACAGCGGCCAGTGCCCGTTGGTGTTCATCCACTCCTCCGGCACCCAGCCCAGCTCGACGTTGGAGAAGTTCATCCGCGGCCACGAGGGGCTCAGCATCCCCCCGAAGCGCTTGCCCTCCTCGCGCAGCACCTGGCGGATGAGCGTGATGGACCCCCGGTCCTCCAGCGCATCCAGGCGCCGGAAGGGAGGTTCGCCGCGCACGCGCTCCCAATAGCTCGGCTCGTAGGCCTTGAAGGCCCGGCCCCACCCGTGCGTCACCGCGACGAGCCCGAGGGCGGCGAGCACGGCCAGCGCCACGTCCCAGCGCCACGCGCGCGCCCGCCCCGTCTGGAACAGCGCCCCCACCCGGTTGCTGACGGCGAGCGGCGCCACGCACAGCAGCAGCATCACGGCGTGGAAGCCGTACTTGAGGAAGTAGTAGTCGATGGGCAGCCCCGCGCCCAGGTAGGCCAGCTGCACCAGCGCGTTGACTCCGCAGAACAGCAGGGCGAAGTCGAGCAACCGCCGCTCGACGGCCTCCTCGCGGGGGGAGAGGAAGCGCACGGCCAGCAGCCCCAGCACCGTCAAGCACTGCACCCGCAGCGCGCGCGGGTACGAGTAGTGCACGAATCCTCCGGGGATGTGCGCCAGGGGCAGCAGCCGCCAGTACGCGTACGCGGCGGCACCGAGGAGCCCAAGCCCGAGCAGCCAGGCCCCCCGGCGCCACTTCGGGCCGGGCAGGCGGGTGCCCTCCACCAGCACGAGCACCCCGCAGGTGACGAGCAGGTCCCCGAGGTTCAGCCCGTAGGTGAAGCGGTAGAACACCATGAACACGGCGAGCGCGGCGCAGCGCACCCAGGGCGAGCGCGGGAGGCCATAGGCGAGCCACGCCAGCACCAGGGGTACCAGCCCGAAGAGATGGGCATAGAAGCCATCCGCCTGGTGGTAGTGCAGCAACCGCAGCAGCAGGAGGGGCCACACCGTGGCGGTCGCCACCCACAAGACGGCCTGCGCCGCCACCATCGCGCGGCCCGTGCGCCAGAGCCGCCCGGCGACGGACTCGAGGCCCGCGGCGAGCGCCAGGGCGACGCTCGCGGGCACCAGGAAGAAGCCGGCACGGAAGCTGGTGAACGTGTCCAGGCCGAAGAGCCACATCAGCCCGTACGTCACCGTGTGGAAGAAGGTGAAGCCCTGGTAGAGCTCGGACGAGCGGGTGGCGAAGTCGAAATGCAGCGCGGCGTGGTTGCCGGCGTCTCCTCCCCCCACCGTGACCAGGCCCCCCATGGCCGGGATACCCAGCATCCGCCACGTCAGGCCCAGCGCGGTGACGAGGTAGAGCACCTGGAGGAGCGCGAGCGGCCCATGCGTGGGCCACGGACTCCGCTGGGAGACCACCTTCCACGTGATGCCCACCACTCCCGCGGCCCCGGCGAGGGCGCCCACCCACAAGGGCAGGCCCAGCGCGGCCCGGAACACGTTCGCCAGGGCTCCCGGCAGCAGCCACAGGAGCACGAGGAAGAACAGCGTCCCGAGCCCGCGGGGGGGCACGTCAGGAGCGGGGGATGGCTTCGCGTCGAGGGTGTCCAACGGACGCGCCGTATACCAGACTCTACAGCCCCGTGCCGGTGTAGCGCTGGAAGGGGCCGGTGATGACGAGGGTGAGGCCGTCGCTCTGCATGTTGGCGAAGAGGGCGCGGCCGTCCGGCGAGAGGCACACGCCGGCGAACTCGCCGCGGCCCAGCGCGTTGCGCGCGAGGTTCTTCACCTGGCCGGAGGGGGTGAGGATGCGCAGGTGCTCCTCGGGGCGGCGCGAGTCGTCTCCGTCCTCGGCCATCACCACGTCGCCCCATGGGGCCACGCAGATGTTGTCCGGCATGTCGAGGATGCTCCGGTCCTTCGCCTGCGTCAGCAGTTGCAGCGTGCCGCCCTGGAGCCCCGAGGGCGTGTAACGCCAGAGCTGCCCGCCGGACTCGGGGCCGCCCGTGGTGGCGCAGAAGTAGATGGAGCCCGCGTGGAAGAAGATGCCCTCGCCGCGGCGGAAGATGGCGGCTCCGCGCTCGGCGCCCTGGAAGCGGAGCGAGTCGTCCTCGGCGTCCGGCCGGGGCAGGTCCACCCAGTCCACCTGGAAGGTGGCACCGGGCTCCACGCTCGCGTTCATGTCCCGCTGGGGCTCGGCCTCGACGCGCAGCGCCTGCAGCCGGCCGCGCGACTCCAGCCCGAGGCGCTCACCGGGGTTCTCGGGGACGAAGCGGTAGAAGCAGCCATCGCCACGGTCTTCGGTGAGGTACGTGATGAAGGAGGTGGGGTCCACCACGGCCGCCTCGTGGTTCATCTTGCCGAGGGCGGGGATGCGCACCGCGTCCCGCACGCTGTCGGCCATCGGGTCGCAGAGGAAGACGTAGCCGTGGCCCTCCTTGACGGTCTCCTCGCAGGTGAGCCAGCCCCACGGTGAGTCACCGCCAGCGCAGTTGCGCGCGGAGCCCGCGAGCACGAGGTTGCTGGAGACGCGGGCGAAGGTGTTGGCATCCACCACGACGCGCGTCACGCCACCCGGGCTGCCCGCCTCGGGCCGGTACGCCTGGGCTGGCATGGGCTGCCCCGCGGTGAGGGGACCCATGTCCTCCTGGCCCGACTCCAACTCATGGTTGCGCATCAGCACCAGGGTGTTGCTGCCTGGAGGTCCGGCGAAGCAGCCCATGCCGTCCGGTTGTCCCGGGGCGAGGTAGCCGTCGCTCATCGGCTCTCCCCGGCGCTCGAGGATGCGGTAGCGGAAGCCCTCGGGCAGGTCGAGGATGCCGTCGGGGTCCGAGCGCAGCCCCTCATCGCTCTCGGGGAGACCGCAGCGGCCCAGGACGAAGGGCAGCGCGAGCGCCGTGCTCGCTTGGAGGAAGGCGCGGCGGTGGAGGCGGAGACGGGGGCCGTGGCTCATGGGGGGGAGCATGCCGGGGGCCAGAAGCCTCCGTCGAGGGGCGGGCAGACGAGCGCCTCCTCCCCATGAGGAACGACAGGGGCGGGCACTTCCCACTGGCCATCAGGCCCCTACCCGATACGATTTGAACTCAAATAATCCAGGAGGACTCGATACATGCGGACCCGATTGCTGGCACCCCTCTGCGCCCTCGCGCTCACCGCGGGATGCGTCACCCAGGGCAAGTACGACACGGCGATGCAGAAGGCCCAGACGCTCGACGCGCAACTCCAGGAGGAGAAGGGCGCGCGCGTGGCGGCTGACGAGAAGGTCCGCGCGCTGGGCGAGAAGGTGGCGGAGCTGGAGGAGCGGGCGGCCGGGCTGGAGCGGGACAAGGAGGCGCTGACCACGCGCCTCGACACCGCCGAGGCACGGCTGACCGCGGGGGCCGCCGAGCGCCGTGCCCTGGAGCAGAAGAACGCCGAGCTCGCCGCCCTCAACGCGGAGCTGGCCACGTCCAAGCGCAAGCTCGCCGAGGCCAAGGAGGCGCTGGAGAAGAAGAGCTCCGAGTACGCGAGCCTCGCCAAGAGCCTGGAGAAGGAGATCTCCGAGGGGAAGATCGAGCTGTCGGAGCTGCGGGGCCGGATGACGGTGAACCTGAAGGACAAGATTCTCTTCGCCTCCGGCTCGGCGCGGGTGGGCAAGGAGGGGCAGGACGCGCTGACGAAGATCGCCGAGGCCCTCAAGGGGGTGCAGGGGAAGATCATCCGCGTGGAGGGGCACACGGACAACGTGCCCACGGACTCCAAGGGCCCCTTTCCCTCCAACTGGGAGCTGAGCCTGGCGCGAGCGATGGCGGTGGTGAGGGCGATGCAGGACGCGGGCGTGGACCCCACGGTGCTCTCCGCCGCGGGCTACGGTCCGTACCAGCCCATCGCGCCCAACGACTCGCCGGAGAACCGCAGCCTCAACCGGCGCATCGAGATCGTCCTCGCGCCCGGTGTGGTGACGGGGAGCCGCTGAGGGCTGGGAAGCCAGGCCCTGGCGGCACGGGGCGGGGATGTCCTGCCCCGCCCGTTCTCTTCCTCACGCCTGCGGCAGGGCGCAGGTGTTGAGGTCGCGCAGCACCTTCTTGGCCTCGCTGATGAGCGCCTGGCCCTTCACCTCGGGCCCCAGCTTCACCACCAGCTTCATGTCCGGGGTGAGCCGGTAGAGGCCCTTGGACCGCTGCACCAACATCGCCACCCTCGGCCCGTCCAGCAGTGCGTCCGAGCCCAGCGTCACCACCAGCCGGCCCGGACCGCCCTCCAGCGCGCGCAGCCGCAAGTCCCGCATGTCGATCTTCAGCAGCGTCTGCTCCGAGAGGTTGTCCACCTCGTCCGGGGCCTCGCCGAAGCGGTCCACCAGCTCCGAGCGCAGGTCCTGCACCTCGTCCGGATGGCTCGCCTGGCTGAAGCGCTTGTAGAAGACCAGCCGCTGGTGCACGTCCGAGACGTAGTCGTCCGGGATGAGCGCCGCCATTGGGAGGATGACCTCGGGCTCGATCTGCACCCGGGGCGGCTCGCCCCGCACCTCGGACACCGCCTCCTCCAGGAGCTGCGCGTACAGGTCGAAGCCGATCGCCGAGATGGAGCCCGACTGCTCGGAGCCCAGCAGGTTGCCCGCGCCACGAATCTCCAGGTCATGGCTCGCGATGGAGAAGCCCGCGCCCAGCTCGGTGAAGCGCTGCAGCACCTCCAGGCGTCGCTGCGCGTCCTTGGTGACGGTGCGCCGCGCCGGCACCAGCAGGTACGCGTACGCGCGCTCCTTCGAGCGGCCCACTCGGCCCCGGAGTTGGTAGAGCTGCGCCAGACCGAACGTGTCCGCCCGGTTGACGATCATCGTGTTGGCGCTCGAGATGTCGATGCCGCTCTCGATGATGCTGGTGCACAGCAGCACCTGGTACTTCTTCTCGGTGAAGTCCAGCATCGCCTTCTCGAGCTGGCCCTCGCCCATCTGCCCGTGCGCCACGCCGAAGGAGATGTGGGGCACCAGCTTCTTGAGCAGCTCCTCCATCGCGGGGAGGGACTCCACCCGGTTGTGCACGAAGAAGACCTGACCGCCGCGGGCCACCTCGCGCTCGATGGCGTCCTTGATGGTCTGCTCGTCGAACTTCAGCACGAAGGTGCGGATGGCGCGCCGGTCCTGCGGCGGGGTGGCGATGATGCTCATCTCGCGCACGCCCGACATGGCCATGTGCAGCGTGCGGGGAATCGGCGTCGCCGACAGCGTGAGCACGTCCACCAGGGCGCGCAGCCGCTTGATCTGCTCCTTGTGCTTCACCCCGAAGCGCTGCTCCTCGTCCACCACGAGCAGCCCCAGGTCCTTGAAGGACACGTCTCCCGCCAGCAGCTTGTGCGTGCCGATGAGGATGTCGACCTTGCCCTCCTTGGTGCGCTTGAGGATTTCCCGCACCTCCTGCGGCTTCTTCATGCCGGAGATGACTTCCACCGCGACGGGGTAGTCCTTGAAGCGCTTCTTGAAGGAGAGGTAGTGCTGCTGCGCCAGCACGGTGGTGGGCACCAGCACCGCCACCTGCTTGCGGTCCAGCGTGGCCTTGAAGGCGGCGCGCATCGCCACCTCCGTCTTGCCGTAGCCCACGTCGCCGCAGACGAGCCGGTCCATCGGCTCGGACTTCTGCATGTCGCTGAGCACGTCCTCGATGGCCTTGCCCTGGTCCGGCGTCTCCTCGAACTCGAAGTCCGCCTCGAACTGGGCGTAGTACCGGTCCGGCGGGCTGAAGGCGTGGCCCGGGTGCGCCCGGCGCGCCGCCGCGATGTTGAGGAGCTCGGCCGCCATCTTGAGGAGCTGCTCCTTGACCCGCTTCTTCGTCTTCTCCCAGGACGTGGTCCCCAGCTTGTCCAGCGTCACCTGGGTGGGGTCGCCACCGGTGAACTTCTGGATGAGCCGCATGCGGCCCACCGGGAGGTAGATCTTGTCCTTGCCGAGGTACTCGAGGACGAGGAAGTCCCCGGGCACGCCGTTCACCTGCATCTTCGTCAGGCCCGAATAGCGGCCGATGCCGAAGTCGGTGTGGACGATGAGGTCGCCTTCCTTGAGGTCCTTGAAGCCCGAGGCGAAGGCATCCAGGCTCTTCGAGCGCCGCACGCGACGGCGGGCCCGAGCGCCAAAAATCTCCTCGTCGGAGAGCACGGCGAGGCCACCGGCCCCGTCCACGAAGCCGTGGCTCACCTCGCCCGTGAAGAGGTGGGCGTAGACGGAGGGCTCGTAGAGCGTGGACGCATCCTCGAGCGGCTCGGTGTGGACGCGCACCATCACGTTGCGGTCCAGCAGCAGGTGCTTGAGGCGGTCCGCCTGGCTCAGGGCGCCGCAAGCCACGGCGCAGGCGACGCGGGAGTCACGCCAGCGCTGGAGCCGCTCGACGAGCGGGGTGAGCGCGCCCTCCTCACCGTGGTGGGCGAGGATGGCCTGGCGCACGTCCTCGGTGGAGCCGAAGGAGAAGAGCACGGGCGGCGTCTCGCTCTGGGTGAGCGACAGGCCCCCGCCCTCCATCACGCGGAAGGTCGCGAGCTTCTGATTCAACTCCTCGTGGGTGAGGAAGTGCTCCCCGGGCGGGCAGGTGAGGTCCTGCCGCTCATCGGCGGCGTGGGCGGAGCGCTCCACCTCGGTCCATAGCTCCTCGGCGACGCGCTCGAGGCCCAGGGGGTCGTCCAGGTAGAAGAGCGGCTCCTGGTGCCACTGGGAGAGGTAGTCGAAGACGGTGCCCAGGCCTCCCTCGAAGAAGCCGGGCAGCAGGCCCTCCAGCCCGAAGCCGGGCAGGCCCTCGCGGATGGCGTCGAGCTGCTCGCGCAACTTCGTGGTGGGCAGGTTGATGCGGTCGGCGACGGCACGGGCCGCGGACTCGGCGCGCGCGCGCGTCTGCTCGGAGAAGATGACCTCGCGCGCGGGCAGGAGGATGATCTCCTGGAGTGAGTCCACGGTGCGCTGCGACTCCGGATCGAAGGCGCGGATGGACTCGATGGTGTCGCCGAAGAACTCGATGCGGACGGGCTTGTCGTAGAGCGGGCTGAAGACGTCGATGAGGCCGCCGCGCACGGAGAAGGTGCCCAGGTCCTCGACGAGCGGGCTGCTCTGGTAGCCCATGTTGGCGAGCTTGCGGGCGAGCGCGTCGCGGTCGAAGTCCTGGCCCACGCCGACGCGCTCGGACAGCTCGCTCATCACCTGCGTGGGCAGCACCTTGCGGAAGAGGCCGCGCATCGACAGCACGAGCGCGGGGAAGCGGGTGCCCTTGCTCAGGTGGAAGAGGGCGCCGAGCCGATCGGCGACGGCGTCCGCATCCGGGGAGAGCTCGTCGTAGGGGAGCACCTCGTCGGCCGGGAGGCGGAGGACGCGGGGCTCGCGCGCGGTCCCTCGGCCGCCGAGGAAGAAGGCGAGGTCATTCGCGAGCGCATCCGCGGACTCTTCATCGGGGGCGATGCAGACGAGGGGCGCCTGGAGGGTGCGCGTGAGCCGGGCGAGCGCATGCCCGCGAGCGGCTCCCTGGATGCCCTGTGTCCGGACACGCAGGCCAGGGCGGAGCAGCTCCACCACGCGGGCGAAGGGGTCCCCTGCCACCGGAGGCGCGCGAAGGGCCTCCACATCGAGCTTCTGGGTAAAAGGAGTTTCCATCCGAGAGGGCACCTCATGAGCGCCCTCCCGGTAATTAGGAGCCAGACTGGTGTGGGTCAACGGAAGACGGAGGGGCCGGGGGAGCGGCAGTCACCCAGCACCCAGGGCCCACAGTGTCCTACTCAGCCAATCGCCCGGACTTCCTCATCGTCATCATCGTTGTCGTCATCCCCTCCGGAGTCGCCTCCGTCCTTCCCATCACCGCTGGTGAGGGAGGAGCCGGTGGCGTGCCGGGCCTGGGTCCCGAGGCCGGGCGAGTCCAGGAATCCGGCGAGGACGAAGAGGGAGAAGAGGGCGGTGGCGAGGGTGCGCATGGGGGGAGCCTCCAGTCGAGTCCACGGACGGGGCAGGGGGCGGGATATTCACCTCCCGCCCGGAGGGGGCTCAGCCCTTCTTGAGGGTGCGGATGTAGGCGACGAGCGAGTCGATCTGCTCGGGGGTGAGCTTGTCCTTGAAGGGCTTCATCTTCTTCTTGCGGGGGGAGCCCTCGGCGATGAACTCGCGGATGTCCGCGTCGGTCTGGGCCTGCTGCCAGGCCGGCTGGGCCATATCGACGATGGCCTCCTTCTTCCCCATCGGCGTCTGGGCGCGGCCATCCATGCCATGGCAGGACTTGCACTTGGCCGTCCACACCTCGACGACGTCGTCAGCGGCGTGGGCGGTGGTGGCCAGGGAGAGAGAGAGCAGCAGGGCGTACCGGGTCTTCATGGTGGGCAGTCTCCAGAGATGAGGCAGCTCGGGCGATGGGTCCAGTGTCGACCGACAGGGGTGGTGGTGGCCAGAGGGAATCCTCCTGGGTCAGTGGGCTTGGAACCTGCTTCAGGAAGAGCACGAGGGTCCGCGGGGCGACAGTCACTCAGCACCCTGGGGAGGCTCGAAGGGGGGGGTGTTTCCAGGTAGCTTGCGCGGGCTTGCAGACGCGCATCCACCTTCCAGCACTCACCAGCCTACGGGGCCTCGCGGCGGTCTGGGTGGTGTTCTACCACTTCCAGGACGTTCTGCGCGCGGGGGGATTGCCGGCAGGCCCCCTGACTCGGTTGATCGGGCATGGGCACTACGCCGTCGACCTCTTCTTCCTGCTGAGCGGCTACGTCATCGCCTACAACTACCTGGACGTGCCCGGGCTTCTCGAGCGCCGGGCGTGCTTCCGCTTCCTCGTCATGCGCCTGGCGCGCATCTACCCCGCGCACCTGGTGGGGCTGCTCGCGGTGCTGCCCATGGTGGTGGTCGCCCGCGTCCTGGGGTACGGGCTGACGGAGGAGGGGTACGGGCTGGTGACCTTCCTGCAGCACCTCACGCTCACCCAGGCGTGGGTCCCCTTCATGAAGCTGAGCTGGAACTACCCGGCCTGGTCGGTCAGCGCGGAGTGGTTCGCCTACCTCTGCTTCCCCCTGCTCGCGGTGCTCCTGCGTCGCGTGCGAGGCGTGGCGGCCAACGTCCTCCTCCTCGGAGGCTGCGCCGGCGTGGTCGTGTTCGGATTCTTCACGACGCCGCAGGCGCCCTTTGGGGAGCTGCTGCGCGTGCTGGCCACGTTCCCGGTGGGCATGGCCCTCTTCCACATCTCGCGCACCTTGCGTCCCGTGCCGTGGCTGCCACGCCTGGTCGCGCTGGCCTCGTTCGCGGGCCTCGCGCTGGCGCTGATGCTCGACGGCGTTCCGCACCGGCTCTTCTTCGTCCTCTTCGCCACGCTCCTCTGGGGGCTGGCCGGGCTGCGGCCCGGAGAGCTCTCGGCGCTGTGCTCGCGGCCCCTGGTGTGGCTGGGGGAAATCTCCTACTCGCTCTACATCAGCCATGCGCTGGTGCAGAAGGTGCTCAACGAGGTGTTCCCCGCGCAAACCCTGGAGCGCCTGTCGCTCGCGCCGCGGATGCTGGGGCTCGGCCTCTACGCGGGGCTCTTGCTCGCCTCGGGGTATGGGCTGTGGCGCCTGGTGGAGGAGCCCTCGCGGCGGGGCCTGAAGCGGCTCCTCGACCGGAAGTCCCTGGACGCTCCTCCGGTCATCCCCCCCGTGTCGGGCGCGGGCGCGTAGGGCCGCGAGTCCCGGAGGGCACCGTCACGACGGCTCCGGTGGGGGGGGTTGGAAGTCCAGGCTCCGGCCGGGAGGCACGAGCCAGAGCTTCTCCAGGAAGCGCACCGCGCCCTGGTCCGCGGCGTGGTGCCGGGCTGTCGCGGCCTGTGCTCCGAGCAGCACCGCCAGCGTCGCGAGCCCCGCCAGCAGGTGCGCGGCGCCGGGCCGGCTGCCCTCGCTCGTCCCCAGTCGCCAGGACACCCAGCCGGCCAGGCCGAGCAGCAGGCCCAGCAGCAGCACTCCTGCTGCCGGGTTGGAGAGGCCGAGGACGTTCAACGCGCTCGGGGGCAGGTAGCCGTCCTTCAACAGCGGCAGCGCCAGTCCGAACAGCGCGTTGGAGACGTCGTCGGGGATGTAGTTCACGAAGGTGATCGCGCCGGTGACCACGATCGACGCCGCGCACAGCCGCCGCGCCCACGCCCAGCAGCCCCAGGCCTTTCCCCGGTCCCGCAGCCGCTCGAGCAACAGCCCCGCGGGCAGCAGCAGGAAGGGGACCAGCCCCGTCAGGTGCCGCGGGCCGGTGGTCCAGCCCCAGGAGTCGTAGGAGAAGGACGAGGTGAAGTAGGTGTAGCCCGCCGAGCAGCAGCCACGGTGAAGCCGCGAGCGGGCGCGCGCTCCTCGGACGCGCGCGCGCCTCGCGGCGCAGCAGCACAGCGCCCGGCAGCGCGAGCAGCAGGAAGGGCGCGAGGGTGAAGAGCCCGCGCAGCGGCGAGAAGAAGGAGAGGACGAAGGCGCGCGGGTCCGGGTAGCGGATGCCCAGGAAGCCGCCCAGGTGCCAGGGCTGGTAGGCCGCGTCGGTGAGGTACTTGTAGCCGCTCTGCAGCGGGTGCCCGAAGGCGGCCTGGTGGTAGAGCCATGAGCCCCAGCACGAAGGGCAGCGCCCCCAGCGTGGCCAGCCCGCGCCGCTCGCCCAGGCGCACCAGCCGCGCGCGCCAGGGCTCGCGGCGCAGCAGCACGGTGAGCACCGCGTACAGCACCAGCGCCAGCACGCCCAGCGCGCCGGTGTACTCGGCGGCGACCGTGGCTCCCGCGCACGCGCCGGCCACGAGGTAGCCGCGCTCGCGCCACTCGCCGCGCGCGCAGCGCCACAGCGCGTAGAAGCCGCCGAAGAGCAGCACCGCCGTCGTCTGGTGGCTCATGAAGAGCAGCGAGTAGCTGAACGCGAGCGAGCCCAGCGCCGTAGGTCACCGTCAGCGCGTCGGCCACCGGCCCGGGACAGGTACGCGCGCAGGAAGCGGCGCACGCAGCCACAGCATGCACAGCGTGGGCAGCACCGTGAGGAAGCAGCCGGGCGAAGAAGACCAGCGGCACCTCGGGCACCGCGTCGCGGCCGCCGCCGCCCAGCACCGCGAGCACCGCGTACACCGGCACCGCGGCGAAGGAGAGCAGCGGGCGCCTTGGACGGGTAGTAGCGCCCGTCCTTCACGGACAGGTCGCCCACGTGGCCCGAGTCCCGCAGCGCCTGGTTGAGCTCGAGCGTGCCGAACTCCACCAGCGCGCGCGTCTGCCACAGGCGGCACAGCTCGTTCGGCGAGCGCAGGCCCGGGTGGTAGGGGAACAGCAGCACGTACAGCGCCACGAGCACCGCGTACACCGCGCGGCGTGGCACGCGCGGCTCGGGCAGGGCGCTCAGCAGCGCGTCGCTACCGCGCTCGCCCCGTGCGGATGCGGATGGCCTCGTCCACCGGCAGGACGAAGATCTTCCCGTCGCCAATCTTCCCCGACGCGGCGGCCGCGCTCGATGGCGTCGACCACGCGCGACACCAGGTCGTCGTCCACCACCACCTCGATCTTCACCTTGGGGAGGAAGTCCACGACGTACTCGGCGCCCTTGTAGAGCTCGGTGTGGCCCCGCTGGCGGCCGAAGCCCTTCACCTCCACGGCCGTCAGGCCGTGCACGCCGACCTCGTGGAGGGCGTCCTTCACGTCGTCCAGCTTGAACGGCTTGATGATGGCTTCGATCTTCTTCATCCGGCACCTCCAGGTCGGCGCGGGCCACCGCGAAGAGGCTCATTCCCACGGGCAGCTTCACGTGGCTCTCGGCCTGGGCCAGCAGCGGGGCGAGCCGGTCATAGAGCTTGAGCTGGAGCCTGGGCACCGCGCGGCGACGCATCACCCGGCTGTTCATGAACCAGCCCGGGATGCCCACCAGGTTCATCCACTCCAGCCGCTCCAGCTCGAAGCCGTTCTGCCTCCAGCACCTCGCGCAGGCGCGGCCGGAGTGTAGCGCCGGTAGTGCCCCACCGCCTCGTCGATGGAGCCGAAGAGCTGCGGCAGCGCCGGCACCAGCACCAGCACCCGGCCGCCCGGGTGAGGATCTGCCGGAAGCGGCGCACCGCCGAGGCGTCGTCCGGGATGTGCTCCAGCACGTTGGACAGCACGATGGTGTCCAGCCGCTCTGCCTTCAGCGCCTCCCAGTCCGCCAGCGCCACGTCCGACAGGTACGGCCGCACGTGCGGCTTGCCCCGGAACAGGTTCTTCAGCCGCTCCACGTAGAAGCGGTCCACCTCGAGCGCGATGAGCAGCTCCCGCCCCGGCTCGAGCTTCTCGCGTGATGGTGCCGATGCCCGCGCCGATCTCCAGCACGCGCTGGCCCAGGTGCTCGCGGAAGCGCTGGCCCAGCCACGCGTTGTAGTTGTTGGCGCCGTCCATGCGCTCCAGCGTGGTGTAGCCCTCGTGCTGGTTGTCCGCGTCGTCGTGGACGGTGGCGTAGCGCACCAGCGTGCGCAGCCGCGCGAGCTGCGACGCCAGCGGCCGGTGCGGCGCTGGCCTCCAGCACCAGTGGCACCTCCGCCAGCCGGAAGAGCTGCGCCGCCAGCTTCACGACGATCTCCGCGTCCACCGCGTCGTCGTCGCTGGTGAGTGCCACCGACTTGAGGGCCTCGGTGCGGAAGGCGCGCTGGCCGCACAGCGGATCCGTCAGGGGCACATCGGTGACGAAGCGGGTGACCTGGCCCAGGGCCCGATCCGCCAGCAACTCCGTCTCCAGCCCCACCATCTGCCGGTTACCGAACACCGCGTCCGCCCTGTCCTCGCGGATGGGGCGGCAGAGCGCCTCGCAGGACTCCAGGGAGTAGGCGGTGTCCGCGTCCTGGAGGACGGTGATGTCGTTGGTGACCCGATCGAGCGCCGCCCGGATGGCCGCTCCCTTGCCGGCCAGGCCCTGGAGCACCTGGATATTCGGCGTGGACGACACTTCGAGCGGCCCCTCACCGGCGAGAATCACCTGCGCTCCCCGCGAGGCGAGCGTCTGGGCGAAGCGCGAGGCAACGGGGGCGGAGGCCGGAGTGAAGGGGATGACAAATGAGGGAGACGGGCTCACGGCGCCGTGACTACCACACCGCCGACGCGGGTGCTCGCATGTGAACAGGGCGTGTGTCCGGAGGGCATCCGGGCGAGTCGGTGAAGATTGACCCCCTGGTGCTGCCGGGGCAGTCTGACCTCTTGGCCACGCAGCGGGCTCGCCCGGGCCCGACAGGAGAGCGACGTGGAACAGACCCCAAACGAGGCCCCCGAGGCCCCCGAGCCCTCGCTGGACGTGATGCAGTACGTCCGCGCGCTCTGGCGTCGCAAGTGGCTCATCGTTGGCGTGATGGCCGTGGTGGTGCTGGCGGGCACGTTCCACACCCTGCGCCAGCCGAAAATCTACGCGGCGAGCACCTCCCTCATCATCGACGTCGCCGCGCCTCGCGTCCTGGACACCGACGTCAAGGAGGTGATGGGCGACGAGCGGGGCAACTACTGGGCGAACAAGGAGTACTACACGACCCAGAGCGAGGTCATCACCTCGCGCTCGGTGGCCTCGCGGGTGGTGGACCGGCTGGGTCTGCGCAACGATCCAGCCTTCCTCGGAGTGGAGGGCATCCAGGACGAGGAGGCGCGCAAGAAGGTCATGGCCTCCATCGACGCGGTGTCGCTGGTGCGCTCGCGCATCTCCGTCATCCCCTCGGCCAACTCGCGCGTGGTGCGCATCGCCGTGGAGGACGTGGACCCCAAGCGCGCGGCGCTGCTGGCCAACGAGGTGGCCGAGGCCTATATCGCGGAGAACCTCGCCCTCCGGTTGAAGACGACCGAGGGCGCCAGCGCCTGGCTCGAGGAGCGCCTGAGCGAGCTGGGCACGCGCGCCAGCGGCAGCGAGCTGGACCTCTACAAGTTCAAGCGCGGCGCGGACCTGCTCTCCATCACCATCGAGGGCAAGGGCGGGCCGCAGCAGCAGAGCACGGCGAAGCAGGCCTACGACCGCTACATGGCCGAGCTCATCGGTGTGCGCACGAAGATGGCCGCCCTCCAGGCCCGCGTGGACTCCATGCGCCAGCTCCGCAAGAGCGCCAGCTCCGAGTCGGAGCACTGGGCCGAGGGCCTCCCGGAGGCGGGCGAGGGCGCCCTGCGCGAGCTGCGCAACCAGGTGCTGACGCAGCGCACCGCCTGCGTGGAGCTGTCCGGGCGCTACCTGGCGGAGCATCCCAAGATGCAGGAGTGCCAGCAGAAGCTGGTCTTGGTGCAGCAGGAGCTGCGGCGCAGCCTGGACAATCTCGTGCGCGGCGCGGAGACGGACCTGGCCTCCGCCCAGGCCAACGAGCGCAATCTCCTGGTGCTGGTGGACAAGGCCAAGGCCGAGGCCTTCCAGGCGACGGAGAAGGAGATCTCCTACGAGAAGCTCCAGCGCGAGGCGCAGAACGACCAGCGCCTGTACGAGATGGTTCTCAAGCGCTTCAAGGAGATAGAGCTGTCGGGCCTGCTGCGCACCAGCAACGTGCGCGTGCTGGACGCGGCCATCCCCAACATGGTGCCGGTGCGGCCCAACACCCGGAGCGCGGTGATGCTCTTCGTGATGCTGGGCCTGATGGGGGGCGTGGTGCTGGTGCTGGGACTGGAGTTCCTCGACGCGAGCGTGGGCAGCCGCGCGGACGTGGAGGAGCGGCTGGGGTTGTCCTTCATCGGGACCATGCCGCCCCTGCACTCCGAGGTGGATGGGGGCTCGGCGGACCTGTTCATCCACCGCCACCCGCGCTCGCCCGCGGCGGAGATGTGCCGGGCCATCCGCACCAACCTCCTCTTCATGTCGCCGGACAAGCCCTTCCGCACGGTGGTGGTCAGCTCGGCGGGGCCCTCCGAGGGCAAGTCCACCGCCGTCATCAACCTGGGCATGGTGATGGCGCAGACGGGCACCCGGGTGCTGCTGATGGACACGGACATGCGCCGGCCGCGCCTGCACCGGGCCTTCGGCCTGCCCGACGACGTGGGCGTCAGCTCGCTGGTGGTGGGCGAGGGCTCGCTGGAGCGCGCCATCAAGTCCACGGACGTGCCCAACCTCTTCGTGCTGCCCTGCGGGCCGCTGCCTCCCAACCCCGCCGAGCTGCTCCACGCGCGCGCCTTCGCCGAGCTGCTGGAGAAGCTCAAGGAGCGCTATGACTGCATCCTCCTGGACAGTCCGCCCCTGGGGCCCGTCTCGGACGCGCTCGTCCTCTCCAAGCAGGCGGACGGCATCCTGCTGGTGCTCAAGGCCGGGGGCACCCACCGCGAGCAGGCGAAGCGCGCCATCCGCTCGCTGCGGGACGTGAAGGCCCACATCATCGGCGCCCTGCTCAACCATGTGGACGTGAGGGGCGGCAGGTACGGCTCCGAGTACAACGCCTATAACGACTACCGCGCCTACGGCGGCGAGCGCGACGAGCGGCGCACCGCCTCCTGAGAGGGGCTCTGGACATGAAGGTCCTCCAACTGGGCAAGTACTACGCCCCCTACCGGGGCGGCATGGAGACGCACCTCTCGGGCCTGTGCGAGGAGCTCAAGGGCCGCGTGGAGCTGGAGGTGCTCGTCTCCCACACCGCCCGGCGCACCCTGCGCGAGGTGGTGCACGGTGTGCCCGTCACCCGCTGCGCCGAGCTGGTGAAGGTGGCCTCCACCTCGCTCAACCCCACGCTGCCGCTGGAGCTTTCGCGGCGCCGGTATGACCTGCTGCACATGCACTTCCCGCACCCCATGGCGGTGATGGGGTACCTGGGCAGCGTGCGGCCGAGGCGGCACGGGCTCGTCGTCACGTACCACAGCGATGTGGTTCGTCAGAAGCGGCTGCTGAAGCTGTATGGGCCCTTCATGCAGCGGGTGCTGGCGCGCGCGGACGCCATCCTGGTGGGCTCGCCCAACTATGTGGAGACGTCCGAGGCGCTGCGCCCGCACCGGGCGAGGTGTCACATGGTGCCCTTCGGCATCGACGTGACGCGCTTCCAGCGCACGCCCGAGCGCGAGGCGGCGGCCGCGGCCCTGCGGGCCCGGTACGGCGGGGCACCGCTGCTGATGGGCGTGGGGCGGCTCGTCTATTACAAGGGCTTCGACCACGCCATCCGCGCGCTGCGCCAGGTGGAGGGCGCGCACCTGCTGCTGGTGGGAGACGGGCCGCTGCGCGCGGAGCTGGAGGCGCTGGCCCGGGAGTGTGGCGTGGCCGGCCGCGTCCATTTCCTCGGTCACCTGGGGGACGAGGCGCTCACCACGCTCTACTATGCGTGCGACGCCTACGTGCTGTCCTCCGTCACCCGTGCCGAGGCCTTCGCGCTGGTGCAGCTCGAGGCCCTGGCGTGCGGGTTGCCCGTCATCAACACCGCGCTGGACTCGGGGGTGCCCTTCGTCAGCCGCCACGAGGAGAGCGGCCTCACCGTGCCGCCGGGGGACGAAGCGGCGCTGGCCTCGGCCATGCGGCGGATGCTGGCCCACCCGGAGCAGCGCCGGGCCTGGGGCGAGGCGGGCCGCGCGCGCGTGCTGGCCGAGTTCACCCAGGCACGCATGGGCGAGCGCGTGCTCTCCGTCTACCGCGACGTCCTGGACGCGAGGCAGGCGCGGGGATGATCGGCTTCGCGCTCACGGTGCTGGCCCTCGCGGGGACGTGGCTGGCCACGCGGCGCGGCACCGGCCACGGCCTGGGCGTGATGATGCTGTTCGGCTACCTGTACGGCATGCTCCGGGCGCGCTTCCCGGACGGCCTCTCGCACTTCATCTTCGACGGCGCGGTGCTGGGCCTCTACCTGGCCGTCCTCACCGGCAGGCGGAAGAGGGCGGGGCGGGTCGGCCGGGACGGGTTGGCGCTGCGGATGTGGGTGAAGGTGCTGATGGTCTGGCCCCTCTTCACCATGGTGCTGTCGCCGCTCTTCGACTCGCAGCACTTCTTCATCCAGCTCGTCGGCCTGCGGGTGGCCATCCTCCTGCTGCCGCTCCTCTCCATCGGCGCGAGCCTGGACGAGCAGGAGCTGGACCGCTTCGGGGAGTGGCTGCTGTGGCTCAACGTGATGGCGTTCGCCTTCGCGCTGGCGGAGCTGGCTGTCGGGGTGGAGCTCTTCTTCCCGCGCAACGCCTCCTCCATCATCATCTATATGTCCCAGGACGTGGGCGAGGACCGGCAGCCCCGGATTCCCGCCACCTTCAACAGCGCCCACGCCTTCGCGGGCACCCTGCTGCTGTCGCTGCCGCTGCTGGTGCGCCGGTGGCAGCGTCGCCCGGACAGCCGCGTCCTCACCGCCGGGGTGCTGGTCAGCAGCGTGCTGTGCCTCTTCATCTCCGCGGCGCGCTCCCCCGTGGCGCAGCTCGTGGTCATCGTCGGGCTGCTGATGCTGTGCACCCGCTTCTCGCTCAAGATGCTCGGGACGGTGACGGGGGTGGGCCTGGTGGTGGGCCTCATCGTCATGCAGAACCCGCGCTTCCAGCGCTTCGCGACGCTGCAGGACACCGAGTACGTGACGGAGCGCGTGGGCTGGAGCGTGAACGCCAGCCTGCTGCACGTCGTCACGAACTACCCGCTGGGCAACGGGCTGGGGAGTGCCGCGGGGACGAGCATCCCCTTCTTCCTCGCGGACCTCGCCCGGCCCCAGATTGGCCTGGAGAATGAGTTCGCCCGCATCGCCCTGGAGCAGGGGCTCATCGGGCTGGTGATGTGGCTCGTCTTCGTCGCCTGGCTCCTCTCCCGCATGCCGCCGCGGCGCCGGGGCGCCTCGCTGGTGGCGGACCGGATGATGTGGGTGACCACCGGGGTGATGTGGATGACGGCCTTCATCGGTACGGGCCTGCTCTCCTCCATTCCCGGCTCCGCCCTGTTGCTGCTGTGGATGGGCGCGGTGGTGGGGATGCGGCGGCCCTCTCCCGCGAAGGTCCCCGTGTTCGTCGCGCCCCCGAAGGTGGGGACGCTGGAGGTGGCGCGGCCATGAAGATCGCCCTGGTGGTCCACGAGTACAACCGGGGTTTCGGCCACAGCCGCTACGTGGTGGAGCTGGCCGAGCGTTTCCGGGCCCGGCACGAGGTGCATGTCTTCGCCCACCGCTTCGACTCGCGAGGCGCCGAGGGCATCACCTTCCACCGGGTGCCCGCGGTGCGCGCCACCGCGCTCACCACCGTGCTGTCCTTCTATGCCTCGGCCAGCCTCCAGCTCGGGCGGGGCGGGGGCTTCGACATCGTCCACGCGCAGGGGCTGGCCACCACGGGCGCCAACGTCATCACCGCCCACATCTGCAATCGCTCCTGGTTCCGTGCCCAGCGTGCGCTCGGCCACGACTACAGCGCGCGCCAGCGGCTCTTCGAGAGCGTGGTGGTGCCGTTGGAGGAGCTCCTCTATCGGACGTCCGACGGGGCCACCGTCATCGCCATCTCCCACAAGCTGGAGGAGGAGCTGCGCGAGCTGTACGGGCGCCAGGGGCCCACCCGGGTCATCCACCATGGCGTGGAGGTGGAGCGCTTCTCCCCGGCCCTGCGCGGCGACACCCGGCGCGAGGTGCGCGCGGCGCTCGGCGTGGGGCTCGAGGAGCGGACCGCCCTCTACGTGGGGGACCTGCGCAAGGGCGCGGCCGTGACGCTGGAGGCGCTGGCCCGTGTGCCGGGGCTCACCCTGGACATCGTCACCCGGGGCGACACGGGCCCCACGCGCGCGCGGGCGGAGCGGTTGGGGCTCGGCGCTCGCGTGCGCTTCCATCCGCCGACCGACGCCATCGAGCGCTTCTACGCCGCGGCCGACCTCTTCGTCTGCCCCACCCCCTACGACGCCTTCGGCATGGTCGTCACCGAGGCCATGGCCGCCGGGCTCCCCGTCATCGTCTCGCGCGCCGCCGGGGCCTCGGAGCTCGTCACCCACCGCGAGGACGGGCTGCTGCTGGACGAGGCGGGAGACGTGGAGGCGCTCGCGGCCGCGATGCGCGAGCTGGCCGGGGAGGCGGTCTTCTCCGAGCGCCTGGGTCGGGCGGCCCGGGTCCGGGCGGAGCGGTGCACCTGGGACGAGGTGGCCCGTCAGACACTCGAGGTCTATGCGCAGGTGCTGGAGCATCGCGTATGAAGAAGCGGGTGGCCTTCGTGGTGAATGGCACGTCGGGGAGCGCCATGAGCACGCGCGCCGAGTCCTTTGCCCGGGAACTGGGGAGCATGTTCGACTGCACGCTGCTGCACCGTGCACCCCGGAAGGTGCGTGCCATCGGCGAGATGACGGCGGCCCTGCACGCGCTGCGGCCGGACGTGCTGTACGTGATGGACCTGGGGTACTCGGGAGTAGCCGCCGCGGCCCTGCACTCGCTCCGGGCGCGCTGCCCGCGCGTGGTGGACACCGGGGATGCCATCGCGGCCCTCGCGCGCTCCGTGGGCGGCCGGGGCCGGGTGGGGGAGCTGCTCACCGAGGGGCTCGAGCAGTTCGGCCTGCGCACCGCGGACGCCGTGGTGGTGCGCGGCACCTTCCACCAGCGGTTGCTGGCGGAGCAGGGGCTGGAGAGCACCGTCATCCAGGATGGGGTGCACGTGGACGCGTTCCTCGCGCGTCCCGCCACGGAGCTGCGCCGGCGGCTGGGGTTGGAGGGCGTGCTGACCGTGGGCATCCTGGGCTCGACCCTTTGGAGCGAGCGGCTCCAGGTGTGTGTGGGCTGGGAGCTGGTGGAGCTGATGCGCCTGATGAAGGGGCGGCCCGTGAGGGGCGTGCTCATCGGGGACGGCAGCGGTGTGCCCCACCTGCGCGAGTGGTGTCGGCGCTACGGCCTCGAGGGGCAGATGACCTTCATCGACCGCATCCCGTACGAGACCGTGTCCGAGTACCTCGGGGTGATGGATGTCGTCCTGTCCACGCAGAGCAACGACGTGGTCGGCCGGGTGCGCACCACGGGGAAGCTGCCCCTGTACATGGCCCATGGGAGGTATGTGCTCGCCACCGACGTGGGGGAGGCCTCGCTCGTGCTGCCCGAGGAGATGCGCGTGCCATACGAGGGCGTGGTGGATCGCTCCTACCCCGCCCGGCTCGCCGAGCGGGTGGAGGGGCTGCTGGCTCGGCCCGAGCGGCTCCGGGCCGGGGAGGCGTTGGTGGGCGTGGCGCGTGAGCGGTTTGATTACGCGGTGCTCGGTACCCGCGTCCGCGAGCTGCTGGAGCGGGTGACCCGGTAGCTCACCCCGTTCAGCGCTCCAATAGCCGACGGTAGGTGTCGAGGATGATGCGCGCGTGGTTCGTCCAGGAGTAGCCGCGCCCGCGTGTGATGCGCTGGCTCTGTCCCGTGTCGGGCTCCGATGATGCCAGCACGCGGTGCACCGCCTCCGTCCAGGCGCCGACGTCTCCCACCGGGGCGTAGGTGACGACGTCGCCGCCCACCTCGCGCAGCACCGGGAGGTCGCTCGCCACCACGGGCGCACCGCAGGCCAGGGCCTCGATGACGGGCAGCCCGAAGCCTTCCGCCTCGCTCGTCACCAGGACCACCTTCGCCCGCCGGTACAGCCCCGACAGCGTCGCCCGGTCCTGCTTCGGCGGTTGCAGCAGGGCGTCGCCAAGGCCGAGCCGTGCCACCTGGGCCCGCTGCGACTCGTTCAGCGCGGCCCCCTGCTGCACCAGTCGCAGCTCCGGGTGCTGGCGGCGCAGCGCCGCGAAGACCTCGAGGAGCACGTCCACGCGCTTGCGCGGAACCCCACTGCCCACGTGCAGCACGTAGGGCCGGCCTTCCAGCGGGCGCAGCACCTCGTCGCTCGTGTCTCCCGGCACCGGCTCGGGTCCGTACTCCGGCGAGGCGCCCAGGGGCGCGTGGACCAGCCGCTCCGGCGGCACCAGCCCGTGGCGCAGCAACTCCTCGCGCACCGCTGCCCGTGCTGTGGAACACCACCGCTGCCCGCTGTAGCCCCTTCAACGTGGCCCAGGCCATCGCCTTGAACCACGCGGGCCTCGGCTCCTTCTCCGGCTCGATGAGGCCGCGGAAGGCGTCCAGGTCGTGGCAGTACACGCCCGTGCGCTCGGCGGGCAGCGCGTGCACGAGCTGCGCGTACGTGTGGTCCACCACGTGGTAGGCGTCCTGCCCGCGCGTGCGCACCGCCGCCCGCGCCGGGTACGCGAGGAATCGCGTGAGCAGCCGGTCCACGTTGAGGGCCTGCCGCCGATCTCTCAGCACGGGCAGCCGCCGCGCCAGGGGCACCATCCTCGGGCGCACCGACGTCACCCACACGGACTCCGCCAGCGGGCCGTGGAACTGCTCGTGCAGCGCTTCGCCCGCGAGGTCCATGCTCGGCCAGCCCTCCTCGAGCGGGTCCATCAGCAGCACCAGGCGCAGCGGACCTCCAGGGGCGGCTCATGTGTCCTCCACCACGCGAGCGCGGCTCCGGTCCAGGAGCACGTCCAGCGTGTGCGCGAGCGAGAATTTCTTCGCGTAGAAATCGGCCGCGCGCCGGCCCAGGTCGGGCCAGGTCTCCGGCGCGGACAGCAGGGCCTCGGCCGCCGCCCGCACCGCGGCGCCCGTGGGCTCGGGGGCCAGCGCGAGCGCGCCGGAGCCGTGCCACACGGTGCTCGGTGGCGGAGCCGGCGTTGGACACCAGCGGCACGCCCAGCCCCAGCCCCGCCATGGCGCTGCTGCGCCGCGTGCTCAGCCCGTCGGGGAAGGGCTGCAGCAGCACGTCGCAGGCCTTCAGCGTGGCGGCCAGGGTCGTCCCCGGGCAGGCCTCCCAGCGCGCGCACGCGCCCGGCGAGCTCCGGGTGGCGGCTGGTGAGCTGCTCGGCGAAGCGCGTGCCGCCCCGGCCCGCCAGCACCACCAGGCGGCGCGCGTCCCGTCGCAGCAGCGCGGGCAGCACCTCCTCCAGCATCCCCGTGATGAGGTCTCCGTACGTCCCCAGGTGGCCGAGCAGCACGGCCTCGGGGTCCGCTCCCAGCGAGGCCCGGGCGGCCTCCACCGCGCTCGGCGGCGGGTTGCGTGGGCAGGTTGCTCGGCACGGGCAGCCACTCGATGGGCACTCGACGCGGCGGCTTGTGCAGGCGCTCGTTCCACCACGGCGTGGAGACGAAGACGCGGTCCGCCCGCGCCACCACGAGCGCCGCCATCACCCGCGTGACGGCCCCCAGCACGTTGTGGCGCCACGGCCGCTTCCAGCCCCAGGGGAAGCAGACCTCGTGGAAGAAACTCCACACCTCGTCGCCGCGACGCGCCGCGAGCCACAGCGCGAAGGGGACGTTCATCGCCCGGTAGCCGAAGGCGTGCGGCACGTACTGCACCACCAGCCGCTTCGGGCCGGGGAGTCGCGCCAGCTCGCGCTCCAGCCGCCGCAGGCCTCGCGGGCCGAAGCCCTCGGGGAGCCGGTGGACCGTGACGCCCTCGGGCGCGCTGTCCTGCCGCTCGCCCGGGGCCCAGACGTGGACGGCGCACGCCCTCGCGCGCGAGCCCCTCGGCCACCTGCCACGTGTAGTCGCTCACTCCGCCGGGCTGCGGGGGGAACTCGCCCGTGAGGAAGTGCCAGGAGACGCCGAGCGCGGTCACGCCGTTCCCGGCTCATGCCCTCCTCCCAGCACCCGCGAGTACACGTCCCGCACCTGCGCGGCGTAGCGCTCGCGGGTGAAGCGCGCGAGCACCGAGCTCCGGGCCTCCTCGCCCAGTCGCGCGCGCCGCTCCGGTTCCCGGACGAGCCGCGCCAGCGCCTCGGCCAGCCCCTCCACGTCTCCGGGCGAGAAGGCCAGCGCGTCGTGCCCGGGCCGGACGAGCTCCGCGGCCCCGCCCGCGGCGGACACCACCACCGCCCGGGCGCACGCCATGGCCTCGACGATGGTCATCCCGAAGGGCTCCGGCCGCGTGCTGGCGTGCACCACCCCGTCGAGCGCCCGGTAGATGTCGGAGGGCTCGGCCTGGAAGGGGATGAAGCCCACGTGGCCCTCCAGGCCCAGCGCGTGCGCGGTGGCGCGCAGCTCCGCCTCGGAGTACTGCGAGCCGGGCGTGCGGTACACGGGGCTGCCCACCACGTAGAAGCGCACCGGGTGCGTGGGGAGTCGGGCCCGCAGGCGCGCCGCCGCCTGGAGGAACAGCTCCTGCCCCTTCCAGCGCGCGTACGTGGCCACGAGCCCGAGCCGCACCGTGCCCTCGGGCGCCGGGGGCAGGCCCGCGAGCGCGTCGAGCCGCCCACCGTCAGCCGGGCCGGGAGAGAAGCGCTCCGTGTCCACGCCGTTGTGGACGGGGTACACCGGGACGCGGCCCAGCACGTGCCGGGCGTCCTCCGCCACCGCCGCCGAGTTGGCGATGGCCGCGGCCGCGCGCACTCCGGCCACGCGCAGTGCCCGCTGCACCAGGGGCCGCTCGCCGAGGAAGTCGTGGACGTGCCACACCACCGGAGCCCCCGGCGCACAGAGCGCGGCGAGCAGGTGCGTCTTGAGCCCGTTGGAGTGGACGAGGTCCGGCCGGAAGTCGCGCAGGGCCCGTTGCAGGGAGAGCAGGTGGCTCGCCGCGGCCGGCGTGGCCCGCGCCAGGGAGGCACCAAAGCGCAGGAGGTGCTCCGCTCCCGCGCCGCGCAGTTGCGAGTCCCCCAGGGAGGCGAGCTCGGAGGGCAGGGGCAGGGCGAGCGTCTCCACGCCCAGGGCCCGTGCCTGCTCCGTCAGCGGTCCCTCCGCTCCGGCGATGAGCCCGAGCCCGGGCGCTTCCGGTGCGCGGCGCAGGCAATCCAGGAGGTCCAGGAGCGTCCGCTCCGCGCCCCCTACCACCCCCACTGGACTCAGGAAGAGCAACCGCACGGGGGGGACCCCACCAGAGGAGACCGGGCCGGGTCAAGGCGACGGTGCGACGCTCGGGGGAGGAACGCGGTCCGACTGTTCGCTCGGTGATGGGGGGACCTGGCTCCCTGAGGGGACGCGACCATTCCAGGGCCGGGGGTGGCAGGATGGGGCCGCTCATGAGTCGAACGCGCCGCTCGCTTCTCCGTGTCGAAGCTCCCCGGGACGCCCCATGAGCCACGGTATGCGCATCCTTCTCGTCACGAGGATCCGCGCCATGGTGGGCGGGGTCGAGTCGCACCTGCGCACGCTGCTGCCGCTCCTCCAGGCCCGAGGCCATACCCTCGGGCTCCTCTTCGAGCACGACGCCGCCCCCGGCCAGGTCCGCATCGACGCGGGGGTGGACATTCCCGTGTGGAGCCTCACCGCGCTCGGGCGTCAGGGCGTGCTCGAGGGAGTGGCGGCGTGGGGGCCGGACCGGGTCTACCAGCACGGCATCGAGGACCTCGACCTGGAGGAGGCGCTGCTGGAGCGCTACCCGGCGCTGCTCTTCCTCCATGCCTATTACGGCACGTGCATCGGCGGCATGAAGCGCCACGCCTTCCCCCGGCCGGTGCCGTGCCAGCGCGTGCTCGGCCCCGGGTGTCTCGTGCACTACCTTCCGCGCCGCTGTGGCGGACGAAGCCCCCTCACCGCGGTGCGCGAGTACCGCTACCAGCTCCGCCGCCTCGCCCTCGTGCGCCGCTACGGCACCGTGCTGGTGGGCAGTCGGGCCATGCGCGAGGAGTACCTCCGGCACGGGCTCGCCGAGGAGCAGGTGGTGTGCGTGCCCCTGTTCGGCGACGGCGCACCGGACCCCGAGCCTCCCGCGCCCCGGCCCCCGTCCGGGCAGGTGCTGATGGTGGGGCGACTCACGGACTTGAAGGGTGGGGTGGAGCTGGTGCGCGCCCTGCCGAGGGCCCGCGAGGCCCTGGGGCGCGAGCTGGAGTTGGTCGTGGCGGGGGATGGTCCCGAGCGCCCGCGCATGCAGGCGGAGGCGGCGGCGCGGCGGGTGCCGGTGCGCTTCGTGGGCTGGGTGGACCGGGCCGAGCGGGAGCGGTTGATGCGGCGGGCGGACCTGCTCGCGGTGCCGAGCGTCTGGCCCGAGCCCTTCGGGATGGTGGGCGTGGAGGCGGGCGGGGTGGGGCTCCCCTCGGTGGCCTTCGCGGTGGGCGGCATCCCCGACTGGTGCGAGCCGGGCGTCTCCGGGGAACTCGCCCCGGGCGATCCACCCACGCCCGAGGGGCTCGCCGATGCCCTCGTCCGGGCGCTCGCCGACCCGGGCCACCATGCCCGGCTGCGCGAGGGGGCCTGGCGCACGGCCCGGCGCTTCAACGCCGAGGCCCACGTGGACGCGCTGAGCGCGTTGCTGGCGGAGGGAGGGGAGTAGCGGGCTCAGCCCGTGCCGAGCCGGCCCGAGCGCAGGGCGTTCCACCGGGCCCGGAGTGCCTCGACGCGGGGCGGACGTACGGGCCCAGGGGCGCCTGGAACAGCAGCGGACCCACGACGAGCAGGTAGACGCCGCCCACCAGCGTGCCCGCCAGCGTCAGGACCGGAAGGCCTCGCGGCTTCAGCCCCAGGGCGATCCCCAGTGACAGCGCGAGCACCACCGCGAACCGCACCGCCCACGGCGCGAGGTTGCGCACCACCTGCCACACCGAGCGCCCGGAGTCCCGAGCCAGGAGGGACACGTTCATCGGCAGTGACACCGTGCAGATGCCGAGGACGGGCGCGAGCGCCGCGCCCACCAGCCCGAACAGGGAGACGCCGAGCCACAGGAACAGGAACGGTCACCACTCCGTCGGTGATGGCCGTCAGCGCCAGCCGCCGCTCGTACCCGAAGCAGAACAGGCACGAGTTCACCGACAGGCAGAAGTGGCGCAGCAGCATGCTCGTCAGGAACAGCAGCGTCAGCGCCAGCCCACCGTACTGCTGCTCGCCCACCCAGAACCGGACGAAACCCTCGTTGATGGCCAGCAGGCCACAGAAGGCGCCGCCGCTCAGGAAGAGCATGAGCCGCTCCAGCGCGTTGGACACCTCGGTGACGCGCGCCTTGTCGGCGCTCATGCGCAGCTCGGCCAGGGCGGGCTGGGCACTCCCAGCGCCATCTGCGGAATGTTGCTCAACACGCTCACGAGTCGGGCCGTGCAGGCATAGGGGACCACCGCCTCGGGCCCGAGCAGCTTGCCGATGACGACCACGTCCGTGCCCAGCCGCAGCAGTCGCGCCACGTTGGAGACGGTGATCCACAGCGACTGGGACAGCCAGGAGCGGATGCTCTCCCACGAGGGCCGGGACAGCCGGCGGGGCACCGCCTCCGGGAAGGCGGTGCGCAGGCGCCAGAAGCAGGCGAGCGCCGACAATCCCTGCGTCACCACCCAGCCGGCGGCGACCGCGAACAGGCCCGCGTCCGCAGGACGAGGCCCACGCTCGTGGCGGTGCCCGCGGCCCAGCTCACCGTCTGCAGCACGCCCAGGAAGCGCAAGTCCTGCAAGCCGTTCAGCACCGCCTGGAAGAGGCGCAGCGGGAAGAGGACGACGAAGGTGCCCAGCACCAGCAGGAAGGGATGGACGAGCCGCTCGCTGTTCTCCGGAAGAAGCAGCAGCAGGAGCGCGGCGCCCGCGGCCACCAACGGGAGCTGGAGGAGGGCAATCTGGAGGGCCCGGCTGAAGACGTCGGCCACCGCCGGCAGGGGCCGCTCCGGGTGACGTCCCGCCGCGTAGGCGGTCTCGCGCGGAAGCAGGGCGACGACGCCCAGGTCCAACAGCCCCAGGTAGCCCAGCAGCGAGCTGGCCACCATCCACAAGCCCAGGTCCGACTGGCCCAGGCGCCGCAGCAGGAAGGGCGTGACGAGCAGTCCCACCACCAGTGTCAGCACCTGGTTGATGAGCCCCCATTTGAAGCCACTCAGGAACCGGCTGGCGCGTGTCACCGGATGACCATCGGACAACCCGCCACGCGCGCGCAAGCGCTCTGTCGGCTATTGGCTGGATGGTGAGCAGACGCTCATCCTCCTCGCTTCCCGGTGGGACCGTTTTGGATAGAGTCGAACGCATGTCACTGTCGTCCAGACCAGGTGCCGGTGTCCGAGGCCGGGTTTCGGTGGTGATTCCCACCCGGGACCGGCTGCCGCTGCTCACGGAGGCGCTGGAGTCACTCCAGCGACAGCGCCACACGGACTGGGAGGCGGTCGTCGTGGACGATGGCTCGCGCGACGAGACGGTGGCGCGTCTCCAGGAGTGGGGCGCCTCCGACCCGCGCGTCCGCGTGGTGGTGCGCGAGGACGAGCCAGCCGGTGGCAACCGCTGCCGCAACCTCGGCTTCGCCGCCTCCACCGGCGAGTTCCTCATCTTCCTCGACGACGACGATGCCCTGTCCCCGCGCTGCCTGGAGGAGCGCCTGCGGTGGATGGAGACCGCGCCCGGGCTCGACTTCGGCGTCTTCCCCCTCCAGCACTTCCACACCCATCCCGGGGACATGCCGCGCGTGGTGGAGGCCCTGCCGGGACAGGATGACCTCGAGCGCTACCTGCGCGTGGACATCCCCTGGCAGACGGCCGGGGCGCTGTGGCGCCGCGACGCTCTGCTGAGGCTCGGCCCCTGGGATGAGGCGCTGCCGTGCTGGCAGGACTGGGACTTCTACGTGCGGGCGCTGGCCCGGGGCGTGCGCTACCAGTGCTTCCCCGAGGGTCCCCTCTTCTTCCACCGGGTGCAGACACCGGATCGGCCCACCATCTCCGGGACGAAGAGGGGGCCGCCGCAACTGCGCGGCATTGAGCGGACGGTGGCCTCGGCGCAGCGGAACCTGGAGGAGTCCGGTGGCCTCACCCCCCGGCGTCGGCTGCTGCTGGCTCGTCTCCACATGACTCTCGCCGAGCAGTGGCGCGAGCAGGGCCACCGGGAGGAGGCCTTCGAGGTGTGGCGCCGGTGCCGGCAGCGGGGCCTCGTCTCCGAGGCGCACTACCGCGAGGGCCAGCTCTTCCTCGCGGTGTGGTCGACCCGGCCCCTCCGGGGCGTCGTGCGCCGCTACCTCTCCCTGCGCCAGGCGGCGTGAGCCGGAGTGCTCACGGGCGGGTGATGACGGCGTAGGCGCCGCCCTGGACCCGGCGCATCTCCACGCGCATGTCCGCCTCGGCTCGCCAGCGCTGCAGCACCTCCTCCTCGCCGGGCCGGTCCGCGTCATCCAGGAGGATGACGGCGCCCGGGGCGAGCCGCTCGCCGAGCACCGGCCACAGGCCATAGCGTCCGCCCGGTGTCGAGCCGGGGGGCCCGTCACAGATGACGAGCTGGAAGGAGGCCGGCATGCGCTCCACCGGAGGCGAGTACCAGGAGTAGCCGCCGTAGTCGCGCAGCGGGGCGAGGCAGTTGTGGACGTGGCGCAGGCCCTGTCGCTCCAGGGTGCCGGACACGCGCGCATGCCACTGGGGCAGGTGCTCCAGCGTCCACGTCTCCACGCCCCGCTTGCCGGCCAGCAACCCCAGCAGCAGGGTGGAGACGCCCGAGCCGCACTCGAGGATGGGGCCGGGCGTCGTCGAGGCCCGCTCCATCAGCTCCTGGAGGTACTCGGGACGCGCGGCGTAGCCCAGGTTGCCCCAACCCAGCCGCAGCTCCTCCACCATGCCGGGGCGTGGGCAGGCGCCCGGGAGGCAGCGCGGCGATCCGCTCCATGGCCTGGCGGAGCTGCCAGTCGCGGACCACGTTGCGAAGCGGGCCCTTGAGGCCCTCGGGCATCAGGCGGGCCAGGGGCCGCAGTCGGTTGAGGATGCTTTCCATGATTGGCTCACTCCAGGTGGGAGCCGCCGTTGGCGAGGTAGTGGCGGTACCACTCCACCGTGCGTTTGAGGCCCTCGTCCAGGCTCACCCGAGGCGTCCAGCCGAACAGCGAGCGCGCCCGCGTGCTGTCCGCGAACATCCGCCAGATTTCGGTGGGCCGGTTCTCCAGCGCGCCAATCTCGATGGAGGACTTCGTTTCGGTGAGCGTGGCGATCTTCTTCACCAGGTCGCGGATGGCCACCTCCTCGCCCGAGGCGAGGTTCACCGGACCCTCGATGGTGCTCTTGTCCTCGGCGGCGGCGAGGAGCCCGTCCACCAGGTTGCCCACGTAGTTGAACTCGCGGGTCTGCTCGCCCTTGGTGGTGCGGACGGGCTTGCCCTTGAGGCAGTTGATGATGAGCTCGGGGATGATGGCCTTGCTGCTCTGGTAGGGGCCGTAGGCGTTGAAGGGTCGCAGCACGACGATGCGCCCGCTGCCCTTCATCCGCTGCTTCATCCGGCAGTACAGCTCGCCCGCGTACTTGGTGATGGCGTAGGGCGAGATGGGCTCGGGGCTCATCGTCTCCACGAAGGGCACGGACTTCTGGTAGCCGTACACCTCCGAGGTGGACATGTAGATGAAGGACTCGGTGCCGGGCACCACGTCCAGCAGGTTGGCGGTGCCCTTGGCGTTGACGTCGAAGCACTCCTCCACCTGCCGGAAGCTCTCGCCCACGTGGTTGTAGGCGGCCAGGTGGAACACCACCTGGGGGTTGAACTTCGCCACCGCGTCCAGCGCGCCGCGGTTGCGCAAGTCCGCTTCAATCACCTTGATGCGCGGCCACTCCTCGCGCAGGCGCTCGTTCTTCATCACGTTGCCGTAGCGCGTCGTGACGGCCACCTTCGCGCCCTGCTCCAGCAGCTGCTTCACCAGGTGGCTGCCAATGAAGCCGGAGCCGCCTGTCACCACCACGCGCTTGTCTTTCATCCCGCTCATGTTCCCGTCCCTTCCAGAAGCGTGAAGAACCCGATTTCGCCCTCGGCCTCGGAGCGCTCCTTCTCCGTGTTCACCGTCAGGTGCTTGTCCTGGTGCTTGTGGGCCCGCACCGCCCCGCGCTCCGCCAGCGAGGCGAGGAACGTCACCAGGTCCGTGCCCCGGCGCATCGTATCCAGCGCGGCCGGCTCGCAGAGGATGAAGCCGATGTTGATCCAATACGGCAGCACGGGCTTCTCCAGCAGCCCCGCCACCCGGTCCGAGTCCCCGCGAGGGACACGATGCCATAGGGGCTCCGCAGCGGGTACACCGTCACCGTGGCCAGGGCACCGGACTCCACGTGGCGGCGGGCGAGCGAGTCGAGGTCCACGTTGGCCAGGGTGTCTCCGTAGCAGATGAGTGCCCGGCCCGACACATGCTTCCGGGCGTCCAGCACGCGGTCCGCCATGCTGGCGGCCTCGCCCGAGTCCACGCACACCACCTCGAGCCCCTGGGGCAGGGCCAGCTCCTCCACGAAGCGGGCGATGGCCTCGGCCTTGTAGCCGGTGCACAGCACGAAGCGGCGCACGCCCTGGAGGGACAGGTAGCTCAGCAGGTGCTGGAGCAGCGGCTTGCCGTTGAGGGGCACCAGGGGCTTGGGGAAGTGCTCGGTGAAGGGGCGCAGACGCTCGCCCTTGCCGCCGCACAGCAGCACGGCGGTGACGTCCGAGAGGGGCGAGCCGGGGGCGAGTGGGGTGCTCATGCGAGGGCCTGCTGGATGCGAGTGACGAGCGGGCGCCGGAAGTTCTCGGGGGTGAGGTGGCGGCGCACGGCCTCGCGCGCCTTCTCCCCCATGCGCGGCAGCAGCTCCGGGTGGCGGTGGAGGTGCTCCAGCCGCTCGGCGATGGCTCGCGCATCGGCGGTGGGGACGACGTAGCCGTTGACGCCGTCCTCCACGAGGTCCGCCGCGCCGGTGTTGTCGGTGACGATGACGGGCACGCCACTGGCCATGGCCTCCACCACCGCGTAGGAGTAGCCGTCGGCCAGCGAGGGGTGCACCAGCACGCTCGTCTTCCCGTACACCTCGCCGTAGCCCGCCTTGCGCACCTCCACCGGCTTCACCTGGAGGGAGGCGTGGCGCGCCTGGAAGTCCCGCAGCATGTGCGTCGCCGCGCGCGAGCCCGAGCCGCCCCACAGCACCAGCTCCGCGTCCTTCGGCTTCAGCGCGTCCCAGGCTTCCAGCAGGTAGTGGAAGCCCTTCCACGGCTCGATGAGGCCCACGAAGCTCACCCGGAAGACGTCCTGGGGGAAGGTGGCCTGGGGGAACTCGCCGACCTCCATGGGCGGCGAGGCCACCACCAGCTTCTCCTCGGGGAAGCCGCGCGCGAGGAAGGTGCGCCTGGACCGCTCGGACATCACCCGCACCACGTCCGCCGTGCGGTACTCGGTGAGGATGCGCCGGTACATGCCCGGGCCGATGTTGCCCTTGAGGCCGAACTTCCGGGACTCGCGGTCCACGTGGGCGCGGAAGTCGTCCACGTGGGTGTTCACCACGTCCAGCACGGTGCGCATGCCCCGGCGCCGGGCGGCCTGGAGGCTCTCGGCGCACTGGCCCACCACGCCCAGGAAGACGTCCGCGGCCGGCAGGTGCGAGGCCACGTAGCGGTCGAAGTGCAGGTCGCTCGCCAGCACCAGCCAGTCGCGCCGGCGCCGCAGCAGCGGCACTCGCCCCAAGGCCGTGGACAGGCGCGAGGCGGGCACACGGTGGGTGCGAGGCTCGCCCGCATCGCGGCAGAAGACGCTCAGCTCGAAGTCCTCGCGGAGCGCTTCGACCATGTGCTGGAGGTTGAGGCCCTGGCCTCCCTGTCGGGCCACGGCGTTGGCTGCGAGTACCAGAGCCTTCTCGTTCACGCTGCCCGTCTTACCCAATCGCCCCCCGGCTTGGGTAGGGATGAGTGCGGCTGATGATGAGACCTGGACAGGAGAAAGCCTGACGCCTCACTTCCTGAGCCTGCCCGCGGAGGGGCCCTCCCTCGCCTGCTCGTCTCTTGTTCATTGCGTGGCACTGATGTTTTCAGTGCCAAACAATGGTCAAAACAAAACACTCAGTTCTTCGCTGTGTCTCATTCCTCTCATTGGGCTTCTCGTTGGTCTTCACCGGGTGCCAGCCCCCAGACGGGAGCGATCCCTCGGAGTACTCAGATGGGCAGGAGTACTCAGATGGGCAGGAGCTCCCGGGTGAAATGGCCCAGCAGGAGTCCGCCCTCACCGCGCCCATCACCCTGCCCATCGAGGTCATCGGTCCCGAGGGCTTCACGCGGTCCGTCACGGTCTCCCTGACCTCTACGGACGTCCAGCAGCCGCTGAAGCTCTGGCTCCAGGCGCACAGCCTGAGCTACGCGACCAAGGCCAGCGTCCGCTTCAACTCCGGCGCCTGGCTGCCCCTCAACAACAACACGGTGACCGTCGAGGGGCTCGGGAAGGCCTACGGGGGCATCGGCGGCGTCTTCTCGACCGTGAAGCTGGCGCTGAACGTCCCCACCGGCGCGCTGGTGGCGGGCGACAACCAGATCTCCTTCCGGTTCAACGTCACGGACGAGAGGTCCATCGGCTACCGGGTGCTGAAGCTCAACCTCCTCCGGGCCGATGGGAGCCGCGTCCTGCCGGACTCCACCTTCACGCAGGACTCCCCGGCCACCTGGCTGCCGCCGTTCTCGGATGCCACCTCCATCGCCGAGGGTGGGAGGCTCTGGCACACCCGGCAGCTCGTGCGCTCCAGCAAGAATCCCGTGGCCATCCGCGCCCGCTGCATGGATTGCCATGCCCAGGACGGCAGGGACCTGAAGTATTTCAACTATTCGAACCACGCCATCATCGAGCGGGCGAAGTTCCATGGCCTCACGGAGCTCGAGGGCCGGAAGATCGCCTCCTACATCCGGACGCTGCCGGGCGTGCAGAACCCGGGGCGGCCGTGGAACCCGCCCTACCAGCCCGGCTTGGGGCTCGACTCCAAGCCCGTGGAGGTGTGGGCGGCCGGAGCGGGCGTGGACGCGGTGCTGGAGAAGGATCGCGACCTGCTGCGCTACCTGTTCCCGGCCGGCATCCAGAAGTCGGCCGTCGCCACGACGGCGAACCTCAGCGTGCGCGAGATGCCCATCTACTTCCAGTTCCCGGACTGGAACCACTGGCTGCCGAGCGTCCACCCCAAGGACGCTTGGGGCGATGCCTTCGTCAATCACAAGCTCAACAAGTACTACGCGGGTGAGGGGACGGCGACCGGCGTCGGCGCCAGCATGCGCGACCTGGCCGCGAAGGTGAAGGCCGCGGGCTACACCAACTACAATTCCGCGATCTTCTATCCCCACCGCGCCTGGAACCTGGCCCTCTACGAGTTCTTGAGCCCGCGGTTTCCGAACGTCGTCTCCAACCCTACAATCGAGTACTCGCGCAAGGTCTATGACACTTCCCTCTGGCAGGTGGTGAAGATGTGGGAGGTGATGCAGGAGTTCGGCCTCGAGGGTCATCAACGCCAGCTCTTCCCCTCGTCGCGAGACACCCGGGGGTGGATGTCCAACAGCGTCTTCGACACCTCACCCAACCTCCTCAAGCTGCCGAAGGACAAAACGGGCATCCTCGATAGCAGCCCGCTCACCTACCACTACTTCAACATGGCCTGGTACCACGTGGCCCTGGTGCTCTTCAATGGCAACCATACGGACGGCTCGGCCCGCAATGCCCAGCGGCCGCTCGACTGGGGTTACACGCATGGTGCCATCATCAGCATGCGGACCGCCGGCTCCACGGCCGTGCCCAACAATGCCTTGCTCGCGTTGTGGCTGACGAAGGGCATGCAGACTTCGGACAACACGCTCAAGCCCAATGCCCCCTACTCGGCGGGCTGGGCGCCGAAGCTCTCGGGGGACCTCAGCCGCCTGGTGTCGCCCTCGTTCATGGAGGGCTGGTCGGATATCACCGGCGACGAGCGGCGAGCCATCATGGAGGCCCTCCTGTCCACCTGGTGGGACAAGACCCGTCAGTACGCCGTCTCGGATTGGCTGAACGGTGGTGGCGCGAGCAGGACGGAAGCGATTACCGGCCACTACGATGGCTCGTTGGGCAATCGCATCTGGTGGATGCTCCCGCAGTTCAAGTACCACGGCGTGAACCCCACGCTCGTCAACCAGATCGCCGACTGGGCGCAGACCATCTGGACCCAGGCCGACTGGTCCAAGGTGAAGAACGCCACCTGCTGGTCGTACCAGCACTACGTCCGCTGCTCGTCCGCGGCGTACTGACGCTCGAGCTGACAGCATCACGGCTCACCACCTCGGGTGGCTGTGGACAACCTCCCACCCGAGCCCTAGGGTGAGTGCTCCCGACACCCACCGGCCTCGAACGAGGCCGGTGGGTGTCATGCTCTGGACCCACGCCCCATGCTGAGCCGATCCGGGCGCACACCGGCCACACCGGTGCTGGCCTCCCGTCCCATCTTCGCCCGACGCCCCAAGAAGTGGAGGCCCTGGCCAGCCCCCTCGGCTTGGGTAGGGAGTCATGATTCTTGCGCTGTTTGTTTGTCCGCTCTGCTCATAAGCGACATATGAGTAGCACCGCCGGTCATTGACGCTCCTCGGCCCCCCGGCCACCATGCGTGTATCTAGGGGTGGAGAGGTCGAGATGATTACCTACCTGGTTGCCTTCCTCGTCGCTCTGGTGGTGGGACTGGTGCTGACGCTGGTGGTGCGCGATCGCGCGCTGGCCTGGGGGTGGTTGGACCAGGCCAACTCCAGCCGGAAGGTGCACGTCCGCCCCATTCCCCGCCTGGGCGGCATCGGCATCGTGGGCGGGTTCTTCGCGCCCCTCTGCGCGCTCTTCCTCGTGGACTCGAGGGTGGGCAGCCACTTCCACACGCAGACGGCGCTGGTGTGGGGCCTGTTCGGCGGCGGGCTGGTGGTGGTGGTGCTGGGCCTCTATGACGACCTGCGCGGCGCGGGCGCGAGGCTGAAGTTCGGCGTGCAGTTCCTGGTGGCGCTCGGGCTGTACGCGCTCGGCTTCCGTATCGAGCTGCTCGCCAACCCCTTCGGGCCGGAGCTGTCGCTGGGGTTGCTCAGCCTGCCCTTCACGGTGCTGTGGGTGGTGGGCGTCATCAACGCGCTCAACCTCATCGACGGGCTGGACGGGCTGGCGGGCGGGGTCGCCTTCTTCGGGGTGGGCACCAACTTCATCCTCGCGCTCAGCCGGGGGGACGTGCTGCTGTGCCTCGTCATGGCGGCGCTGGCGGGAGCCATCCTCGGCTTCCTCGTCTTCAACTTCAACCCGGCCTCCATCTTCATGGGGGACACGGGCAGCATGTTCCTGGGCTTCGTGCTGGCGGCCGTCTCCATCAAGACGAGCGCCAAGAGCGGCACCGCGGTGGCCATGCTGGTGCCGGTGATGGCGCTGGGCCTGCCCATCATGGACACGCTGCTGGCCATGGTGCGGCGCACCCTCTTGGGTCGGCCCATGTTCAGCGCGGACAAGGAGCACATCCACCACCGGCTGATGAGCCGGCTGGTGCTCAGCCACCGCGCGGCGGTGCTGGTGCTCTACGGCCTGTGCGTCCTCTTCACCCTGACGGCGCTCGGCCTGCACTGGGCCAACACCGCGCAGAGCGCCATGCTGCTCACGGGCATGGCGGTGGTGGTGGTGGTGGTGATGCGCAAGCTGGGCTACCTGGACCTGTGGCGCGCCAGCGGCGTGGGCGAGGTGCGGCGCAAGAACATCCAGATGCGCTCAATGGTGAGGAACGTGACCGAGGCGGTGCGCTCGGCCTCCCAGGTGAAGGAACTCTGGACCGCGGTGAGCCCGCTGGCGGAGGCGCTCCACGCCTCGCGCCTGACGCTGAGCTTCGAGCGCCAACACGAGGGCAACCGGGAGGGCCTCACCTTCGAGACGCAGGGGCCCGCCGGCTCGGAGTTGCCGCTGGAGGTTCGCCTGGAGGTGAAGGGAGGGGACAAGGTGCTCGGCGACCTCTTCATCTCCTGGGGGGACGGGCGCTCGGAGATCAACCGCGACGAGGAGCTGACCTTGGAATTGGTGGCGGACGCGGTGGGGAGCCGGGCCGCGAAGCTGCTGGCCCAGGCCGAGGCGAACCCGAAGCGCGTCGTCTCGCTGCGGCAGTGAGTGGCGTGGGCGCGAGGGCGCTGCTGGACGTGCTCCGCGCCTGGCCGGAGGCCCCGGAGGGTCCGGTGCCCTCGGATGTGGAGGCCCTGGTCCACGCGGCGGCCCGGCATGGGCTCGCGGGCTTCGTGCAGCATGCGCTGGGGCGCTCGGGCTGGACGCTGGAGGAGGCGGTGCGCACCCGCCTGCGCCGCGAGACCCTGGGCCAGGCCGCTCGGGGCATGAAGGTGAAGGCACTGCTGCTGCGAAGCCTGGAGGCGCTGGCCGCCGTGGGCGTGGTGCCGGTGCTGCTCAAGGGGCATGGGCTGGCCGTGCGCCTCTACCCGGAGCCCCTGCAGCGGGCCACCTCGGACGTGGACCTGCTGGTGGCGGACGCGGAATTGGGCGCGGCGTCGCGTGCCCTGGTGGGGCTGGGGTTGAGAGCGCTCGACGAGCGGGAGGCGGCGCACGCACGGGAGCACGAGCACCACCTGACCTTCTCCGGCGTGGCGGGACTGGTGGAGCTGCACTTCCGCGCCCTGGTGGGGTACGGGCAGGCGCTGGAGGCGGAGGCGCTGCTGGTCCGCGCGGAGGAGGCCGAGCTGGAGGGCCGGCGCGTGCGTTACCTGCGCGCCGAGGACGAGCTCGTCTACCTCGCGCTCCACGCGAGCAACCACCTGCTGCAGCGGCTGTCGTGGCTGTTCGACCTGAAGCTGCTGGTGCGGGCGCACCCGGAGCTGGACTGGGAACGCGTGGTGGAGGTGGCCCGGGGGACGGCCTTCCCGCACCTCGCGTGGTACGCGCTGGATGCGGCGCGGCGGCTGGTGGGGGCGGCGGTGCCGGACGAGGCGCTAGCCGCGTTGGCTCCACCGGCGTGGCAGCGATTGTTGGCCACGCGCTTCTTCACCGCGGAGCGGCTGCTGGAGACGGAGTTGATGAACCACAAGCCGGCGTGGGTGGCGGCGAAACTGCTGCTCGCGCCGCGACTGCTGCCCATGGCGCGCTACACCGCGCGCCGACTGCGGGAGGATGGGCTCGCGGCGCTGCGCTCGCGGTGAAGCCGACGTCAGGCCGCGGCCCCGGGCGCGCTGTCGGGAGCCGCGGGCAGGCGCATCGGCTGGGCCTTCCCGTACGTCAGCGAGCGCCACACCCACTCGGCGGGGCCGAAGCGGAAGCGCGCCAGCCACCAGTGGCTGAAGGCCACCTGCACGCAGAAGATGGCCAGGGTGAGCCCGAGGGTCGCCGCGGGGCCCACCTTCCCGATGAGGCCCAGCCCGAAGCCGTAGAAGAGGAGGAGACTGAGCACCGTCTGGCTCAGGTAGTTCGTCAGCGCCATGCGGCCCGCCGGGGCGAGCACCAGCAGCAGCCTCTGCCACGCCGGCCGCTGGAAGAGGAGCACGAGTCCCGACACGTAGAAGGCGGCGAGGCCCAGCTCGTTGAACTGCCGCACCGGTTGCATGAACATGAGCCACGGCGTCTGGGGGTCGAGCATCTTCTGGTGCATCAGGTACTGCAGCAGGAATCCGATGCCACTGGTGAGCACTCCGGCGAGGAGGCCCCACCCGAGCAGCTTGCGGAAGAAGGGCAGGTGCTGGGGCGCGTCATGGAAGAGGCGCCGCCGCCCGGCCATGAACCCGAGCAGGAACCGGCCGAGGATGGAGATCATCACGACCAGCAGCGGCTTGATGAACTCGCCGAAGTAGTAGTGGGCGTTGACGCGGACGACCTCGAGGTACGTGCCGCCCGTGAGGGCCTCCAGCACCTGGGCCTTCATCTGGGTGGCGCGCTCCATGGCGGCCTTGGCCGCTTCCGCCGCGCTCTCCGCGCCGCCGCCCATCAGCAGGGGCAGGAAGTGCATGAGGCCCATGACGGCCATCGGCGCGACGAAGATGAACAGGGCGGCCCAGACGAGCAGCGTCTTGTCGGTGCGCTCGCGGAACAGGAGCAGCGCGAAGCCCAGCGTCGCGTAAATGGTGAGGATGTCGCCGAACCAGAGCGCCAGCAGGTGCACGGCGCCGAGCAGCATCATCACGCACAGTCGCCGCACGTAGAGCGGAGCGATGGCGGCCCCGCGCGCCTCGGCGCGGAACATCTGCACGGAGAAGCCCAGGCCGAAGAGGAACGAGAAGATGGTGATGAACTTCCCGAACACCAGCATCTGGACGCCATGCATGGTGGCGGTGTCCAGGGCGGACGCCGAGGCCCTGGCGGCCTCTGCCTGCGCGCGCGGAATGAAGGCGCGGCCGCTGAACCACATGGCGACGTTCGACACGAAGATGCCGCACAGCGCGAAGCCGCGCAGGATGTCGAGCAGGGCGAGTCGCTCGGAGGTGTCGATGGGACGCGCCTCGGAGGCCAGGGCAGGAGAGGAGGGTTGGCTCATGCCTGGAAAAAAGGCCGCCGAACCTGCTCCAGTCCACTCCTATTCTCAGCATGCATGCGAGCCATCAGTGCTTCCCATATCCGGACAGGGGTTCCCATTTCCGGACAGTGCGCCCGGGTGTCGCGGTCCGACAGGTACCACCGGCTTCCGATTGCGCCTTGTGCGTGAGAGTCGTTAAAGCTCCGACGCCATGGCGATCAGCCTCCTCGACACCTTCCGCGTCCTTGCCTCGTTCAACCCGCCGCGCGGCTCGCTGCGCGGGGCACCGTGGGAGGACTACGTGGACTGGGCCATCGCGCAGGGCCTGGCGCCCCTGGCCTCCTACAACCTCGAGTACCGCCTGACCGGAGCGGACGCGCCGGAGTGGGCGAGAGACAGGTTGCTGAGCATCTACACGGGCTCGGTCAACGACAACGTGATGAAGCTCGTCAACTTCAAGCGCAGCGTGGACGAGCTGGAGGGCCGCAAGGTGCTGGTGCTGGGCGGCGCGTCCTTCGCCGATGTGCTCTACCCGCACGTGGGCTTCCGCCCGGTGTTGGAGATTCAACTGCTGCTGCGGCGCATGGACGTGGAGCCCTTCACCGGCTACCTCGCCCAGCACGAGTTCCGCCCGGAGCCGGACGAGCCCGCCCAGGGCGCGGTCAAGGTGCTGTCCGACGGCCGTACCCCCATCTACCTCTACGCGGATGTGCTCGGCTCCGAGCGCCGCACCGAGGTGCAGGGCCTCTTCGACCGCGCGAAGCCCATGAAGATGTATGGCCCCTCCATGTTCCGCCCGGACCTGGAGGACGCGGTGCTGCTCGTCTGCCTGGACCATGCGCGCCAGGGCTACCAGGTGCCCTGGCTGTCCTACCTGGACCTGCGCGAGTTGGTGACGGGGGCCACGTCGATGGGCAGCCTCTACTCGCGCCCGCTGGACGTGCCGGCCCTGCTGGAGCGGGCGAAGGCGTGGCGGTTGGAGCGCGCCCTCTACACTTCGCTGTCCATCATCGGGCGGCTCTTCCCCGAGACGGCCGAGGGACTGAAGCCGGCCCTCCCCCCGCTGCGCCGCGCCACGCGCGAGCTGCTCGAGCGGCTGGTCGTCCAGCCGGCGAGTGAGCCGGGGCGGATGAGTCAGCTCCGGGGCTCGGAGCGGCTGCGCCGGCTGCTGACCGGACAGTGAGGGAGGCGATTGGCCATGACTCGCCCCTTCCCCAGGGGGCGCATCCCGGCGTATGAGCGATGCTGGCCGTCGACCAGCTAGGACGCTCATGCACATCGCCATCATTGGAACGGGCTACGTGGGTCTCGTCGCGGGGACCTGCTTCGCGGACTCGGGTAACGACGTCGTCTGCGTGGACATCGACGCGCGGAAGATTACCCAGCTCCAGGCGGGAGAGGTTCCCATCTACGAGCCGGGGCTGGAGGAGCTCATCCGCAAGAACACGCGGGAGCGGCGCCTGTCCTTCTCCACGGACCTGCCGGCGGCGGTGGCCAATGCCCAGGTGGTGTTCATCGCCGTGGGCACGCCCGAGGGCGAGAGCGGCGAGGCGGACCTCCAGTACGTGCTGTCCGCGGCGGAGCAGATCGGCCGCGCGATGCGCCAGTACACGGTCATCGTGGACAAGAGCACCGTGCCGGTGGGCACGGCGGACAAGGTCCGCGAGGTCATTTCCCAGGTGACGAAGGTGGAGTTCGACGTCGTCTCCAACCCCGAGTTCCTCAAGGAAGGCGCCGCGCTGGACGACTTCTTCAAGCCGGACCGGGTGGTCATCGGCACGGAGTCGGAGCGGGCGCGCAAGCTCATGGGCCAGCTCTATGCGCCGTTCGTGCGCACGGAGAACCCCATCCTCTACATGGACACGCGCTCGGCCGAGCTGACGAAGTACGCGGCCAACGCGATGCTGGCCACGCGCATCTCCTTCATGAACGACATCGCCGCGCTCTGCGAGAAGGTGGGCGCGGACGTGGACTTCGTGCGCAAGGGCATGGGCGCGGACAAGCGCATCGGCTACCCGTTCCTCTTCCCGGGCGTGGGCTACGGCGGCTCGTGCTTCCCCAAGGACGTGAAGGCGCTGGTGGCCAAGGGCCGCGAGCAGGGGCTGGAGTTGGACCTGCTGCGCTCGGTGGAGCGCACCAACGAGCGCCAGAAGAAGGTGCTGGTGCAGAAGGCGCTGAAGCACTTCGGCTCGCTGGAGGGGCGCAAGTTCGCGGTGTGGGGCCTGGCCTTCAAGCCCAAGACGGACGACATGCGCGAGGCGCCCTCCGTCGAGGTCATCGAGGGACTGCTGGCCAAGGGCGCCCAGGTGACGGCGCATGACCCGGTGGCCGAGCGCACCGCCCGCCGCGTGCTGGGCGATCGCATCCGCTACGCGAACGTGCCCTACGAGGCGCTGGAGGGCGCGGACGCGCTCTTCGTCGTCACCGAGTGGAACGAGTTCCGCCACCCGGATTTCGACCGGATGAAGGCGCTGATGAAGTCCCCCGTCATCTTCGACGGCCGCAACATCTACGACCCGTCGCGGATGCGGGAGCTGGGCTTCTCCTACATGGGGCTGGGCCGCCGCTAAGCCATCCGAATCGAGAAGCGTCGGCCTCCCGGCTGCGCTTTTCCAAAACCTGTCCGACAGTCGGACAGGTTTCTCCAGACCGAGCCCGGAGGGTCCTCTGTCCGCCGGGACCTGCCGGCCTCCCGGCCGCACTCGTCACGAACGGGTCCGACCATCGGACCACTTGCGCGAGCGCGCGTTCGGCTGCCTCCTGCTGCACGGACTACGACGCCCGCGGCCGCGTGTACCTCGAGCAGGCCGACGCGACGCCGGCCGAGGCCGAGCGCGGGATGGCGAGCTCAAGAAGCTGGTGGGGTAAGCGATGCCTCGACCTGAAGGCCGAGGCATGCGAAAGTGCTCGCACTTTTCTAGAGCGAAGGGTGCAGCGCTTGGTGCTGCAGGATAGGGATGGTCGGGCCGCCACCCGGTCGGCGATTGAGCCGGCAGGGAGAGCGCATGTCGAGCCACTCGGCTTCGGGGACCAACCCCCCTCCTTCGTCGCCCCCTGAGGCGTGGGAGCCGCTCCTGCGCTTCGCGCGGCTCGCGGGCCGTCCGCTCGAGCGCTTCCTCCGCATCGAGGCCGCCAGCGGGATCCTGCTGCTCGTCGCAGCGGCCGTTGCGCTCGTGTGGGCGAACTCGCCCTGGGCGGAGAGCTACGTCCGTCTCTGGCACACGCCGCTCGGCATTCGCATCGGCTCGTTCACGTTCGAGCGGACTCTGGAGTGGTTCGTCAACGATGGCCTGATGGTGATCTTCTTCTTCGTCGTGGGGGTGGAGATTCGCCGGGAGATCCACCACGGCGAGCTGTCCGAGTTGGCGTCGCGCCGCGCTTCCCGCAGCTGCGGCGCTGGGCGGCATGCTAGCTCCAGCGGCCCTCTACCTCGCCATCGCCGGTGCTCCCGCAACCCGCTCGGGATGGGGCGTGCCGATGGCGACCGACATCGCTTTCGCGGTCGGCATCCTCACCCTTCTCGGCAAGCGCGTACCGGCCGCCCTCCGCGTCCTGCTGCTCGCGCTCGCGGTCATCGATGACCTTGGGGCCACGCGTGAACGACTGGATTCAACTCCTCGGGGGCGGGTTGCTCCTGTACTTCGGTGCCGAGTGGTTCGTGGGCGGCGCGACGGCTCTCGCGCTAGCCCTCCGCGTGCCGCAGCTCCTCGTGGGACTCACGATCGTCGCCTACGGAACGTCGGCGCCCGAGATCATCGTCGGCGTTCAGGCCGCGGCTTCCGGACATGGAGACGTGGCTCTCGGCAACGTTGTCGGCTCGAACATCACGAACATCGGTCTGATCCTCGGCTGCGCGGCGCTCATCAGGCCGGCTCGAGTGGACGGCGCTCTACGCCAGCGCGAGCTGCCTGTCCTCGTGGTGAGCACCGCGGTCATCCCGCTGCTGTTGCTCGATGGGAGCGTGCGCCGCTGGGAGGCAGGCGGGCTGCTCCTCGTCGCAGTCGGCTACACCGCTTGGATGATCCGCGCGGCGCGGAGCGCTGCCGCGGTGGCAACGGCAAAGCTTGACGCGAAGACCGCACGGGAGGCCGCAGATGCGGCAGGCGCTCCGAAGCCGGTGGGCACACCGCGGGCAGCCGCGACAGCCGCTGTTGGCCTGGCGGTCTTGCTCGTCGGCGGCAACTTGTTCGTGGGCGGTGCTGTCTCGGTGGCGCATGCGCTCGGAATGAGCGACCGACTCGTTGGCCTCACGATTGTCGCCGTGGGGACCTCACTCCCCGAGCTCGTGACGAGCGTGATCGCCGCCCATCGCGGACACGCGGACCTCGCCGTCGGCAACGTCGTCGGCTCCAACATCTTCAACACCTTCCTCTGTCTCGGCGCAGCGGGGCTGGCGGGTTCAGTGGGCGCGCCGCTTCAGACGCTCGTCTTCGACCTGGCCGCGCTCGTCCTGATGACAGGTCTCGCCGCGGTGTTCATCCGAAGCGAGCGCTCCATCTCCCGCTTCGAGGGCGGGCTCTCTCTCGCACTCTACGGGGTGTTCACGGCGCTCACCGTGGCCAGAGGCTGATGCCGACGCGCTTTCGCGGTCGCGGAGGCGGGTGCTGGGCTTCACCTACATGGGGCTGGGCCGCCGCTAGTTACGGCTGGCGCGACAGTCCGCAGGCCTGCTTCTCGGCCTCGTTCGTCTCGATGCGCTGGCAGATCGCCTGCCGCTCCTCCTCGTCATCCGTGTTGAGGCAGGTCTCCAACCGCTGCTCGCAGACCTCGAGCTGCTCGTCGGTCGGCTCGATGTTGCTCTCCTGCTCGGCCACGTTGCGGATGCATTGATCGCGCTGGAACGACTCGACACAGTCGCAGAGACGCTCCGACAGTTCCCGGCACGGACTCTTGCAACCGGCGAGGGCGAGCAGGGCGGAGGAGAGCAGGGCGATGGCGACGGAGCGGCGCATGGGGTGGGCGAAGATGCCAGATGGCGTCCGGGATGCAAGCAATGGCGGACGGAAGGTCGGGTGCTCGGCTCCTCGGTTGCTCACCCCGAGTGGGCGAGTGCTCACTGCGAGGTGCCTTCGTCCACTTCCGGGCGTCTCCGTCGGGCGTCTCCGTGGACTCGTGACATACTCGGGGTGCTCCCATGTCCTCCGAGTTGACCCAGAGCTCTCGTACTTCCCGGTACTCCCTCGGGGCCGAGGCGGTGTTGTCGGTGCTGCTGGTGCTGGTGCCGCTGGCGCTCGGGGGCGCGGCGTCGTGGGTCCACTGGCCTCTCGCGGCGCTCGCGGGGCTCGCCCTCGTGCTGGCGTGCGTGGGCGCGCGAAGGCAGGGGCATTCGCTGCGCGTTCCTCTGCTGCTCGCGCTTCCCCTCGGGGCCGGGGCCCTGCTGTGCCTCTTGCAGCTCGTTCCCCTGCCGCCGGGGCTCCTCGCCGTCCTCAGCCCCGAGGCCGCCGAGCTGCGTGACTTTGTCCTCGTCCCTCTCGGCTTGGACGGCTCGCGGCCCCTGTCGATGGAGCCGCCGGCCACCTGGCGCGAGCTGACGAAGCACCTGGCGTACCTGCTCACCTTCGTCGCCGCGGTGCAGGTGTGTCGCTCCGGGCGCGCGCGGCGTCGGCTGCTGACCACGCTCACCTTCACGGGCGCGGGGGTGGCCTCGCTGGGTCTGCTGCACGCGCTCCTCGGCCTCACCCGGCTCCTCGGGCTCTTCGACTTCGTCCACGCGCAGCCGCCGCTCCTCACGCCCTTCGGCAACCCCAACCACCTCGCTGCCTTCCTCACCCTGTCGGCCACCGTGGCACTGGGGCTCGCGCTCTCCAGTGAGAACCGGGCGCGCGCGGCCCCCTTCGTGGTGGCCACCGTGCTGAGCGGGGCGGGCGTGCTGCTGTCCCTCTCGCGCGGGGGCATCGCCTTCTTCGTCTTCGGGCAGCTCGCCTTCGCGCTCCTGCTGCTGCTCCACCGCAGGGCCGGGACGCAGCGCTCTCCCACGTGGCGTCTGGGCGGTGTCGTGCTGCTGTGCCTTCTCGCGGTGCTCGCGGTGGGGGGCTCTGTCGCCGCCGAGCGCATCTCGGCCGAGCTGTCGACCGCGGACAGCCTGGAGGAGCTGCGCCACAGCAAGGTGGAGCTATGGCCGATGATGGCCTCGGCCGCGCGTGCCTTCCCGCTCGGCATGGGTCGCGGCGCCTTCGAGTCCGTCTTCCCCCGCTACCAGACGCAGCCCGCCATCAACACCTATACGCACCCGGAGAACGCGGTGCTGCAGCTCGCCACCGAGCTCGGCGTGCCCGGCCTGCTGCTGCTCGCCGTGGCGCTGTGGGGCTTCGGTCGGCTGCTGCGCCGCAAGAGGTTGGAGGCGGCGGACCTGGCGGTGCTCGCGGGCGTGGCGGCGCTCGGGCTGCACGACCTCTTCGACTTCAGTCTGGAGCTTCCCGCGAGCGCGGTGGCGGCGCTGGTGGCACTGGCCACCGTGGCCCGGCCCGAGCCCCGTGCCCGCACGGGGGCTCCCCGTGGCTTCGCTCCCATGCCCGTTCTCGCGGGGGGCGTGGCCCTCACTGTCCTGGCCCTCGCCGCGCTCGTCCCCGGCCGGCACACATTGTCCTCCGCCGAGGAGGAGCTGGGCGCCCTCGTCACCGCGCGCGCGCCGCTGTCCGAGGTACGTGCCCGCGGGCTCGCCCTCATCAATCGGCACCCGGCCGACCATGCCCTGTATGACCTGCTCGGCACCGCCTGGACGGCCGTGGGGCCTTCGGGTGCGACCGAGGCGCTCGCCTTCGCCAACCGGGCCCTCTTCCTGAACCCGTGGGATGCCCGGGCCCACCGCGTGGCCGCGCGCGCCCTGTTCGTCCTGGGGCACCGCACCCAGTCCTTCCTCGAGTACCGCCTGGCCTTCGAGGCCGGGGACCACGAGGTGCTGTGGCGGGAGGCGCTCGGGCGGGCACGCACGCTCGACGAGCTCCAGGCCCTCACGCCGGACTCGGCCAGGGCCGCGGTGCAGTTCGCCACCAGGCTGATGCTCGCCGGGCGTCACGAGGAGGCCATTCCCTGGCTCGTCTGGGCTCGCGAGCGTTTCGACGGGGCTCCCGAGGTGGTGAACCTGTGGGAGCGTGAAGCGCGACTGCGACTCGACCGGCGTGAGCTGGAGCAGGCCGAGGCCGCGAGCGCCGAGGTCTCCCGTCTGGCCCCGGACGCGCTCTCCTCGTACCTGCTTCGCGCGGATGTCCTTCGGGCTCAGGGGCGGAAGGACGAGGCGCTGAAGTCCCTCGAGGAGCTGAGCACCCGCTACCCCGGCAACGTGGAGCTGTCCTTCTCGCTCGCGCGCCTGCAGATGGACGCGGGCCTCCCCCGTCGCGCTCGGGAGACGCTCCAGCAGGTGAGCCCCTTCCTCTCCGACCTCTCGCAGCGGGCCCGGCTGTTCAGCCTCGAGGGCGCCAGCTACGAGCGGGAGGGGCACCGCGCGCGAGCGCTCGAGTCCTGGCGGTCCGTGGCACGCATCCAGCCCGGCCCGGACCCCTGGTTCCAGGTGGCGCGCCTCCACGAGTCGATGCACCAGCTCGATGCCGCGGCGCGGGCCGTGCGCGAGGGGCTGCGGCTGCTGCCTCCCGAGAAGCGCGCGGAAGCGGAGGCGTGGGTGGTTCGCCTGGAGGAGGCGGAGCGCCAGCGCGTGGAGGAGCGGCGCCGGGAGCGTGTCGGCGGCTCGGATTCGCTGCTCCTGCGGGTGATGGGCTCGGACGAGGACATGGGGAGCTTGGGCGAGGGCGAGGACCTCTGAGCTTCCCGGTGGGCGCTAGTAGTGCTCGAGGTGCTTCCCCGAGCGCTCCTGGATGATGGAGGCCTTGCGAGGCGACTCGAGGTTGAGGAAGTCCGCGGCATGCACCTCCAGCGCCTCCTCGTGCGAGCCGGCGCGCAGCAGCAGGTCCTCCGCCGCGCCCAGGCTCTCGTCCATCAGCACCGGTATCCCGTAGAGATGGCCGAAGGGGGGTTCCGCCCCCAGCTCGCACTCCGGGAAGAGGTCGGCGAACTCGTCCTCGGTGGCCAGCCTCGCCTCCGAGGTGCCGAGCGCCTCCCGCACCTTGTCGAAGTCCAGCGTGTCCGCGGCGGGGATGACGCAGATCCACAGTTGCTGGTCAGCGGTCCGGACGATGACCGACTTGGCCACGCGGTAGCCCGTGACGTGGAGCGACTGGGCCAGCTCCTGCGCCGTCACCGCGCGCGGGTGCCAGTGGCGCAGGAAGGGCACGTGCTGCTGCTGGAGGTAGTGCTGGATGGGCTCGGGGATCATGGGCGGCACCTCTCTGTCTCGAAGGTGGACCGTCCACGTCCCTCCGTCCATGCCACGCCGGGCGCGTGCCCGCCTGCTCGGGGGGGATGTGCCTGGGCGCGGGTTCGCTGAGCTCCTGGCGGAGTCACTTGGGATGCGTCTGTCGGTGGCGCCACTTCTGGACGTCCAGAAGCGATGTATGCAAAGGTGGGATTCCGCTTCTGGACGTCCAGAAGTGAAGCGCGGGGCGCGGACGGCCAGCAGTTCGGGCGTGACGTTTCCGTAGTACAGGATGGGGTGACGCGGCTGAACGCTACCCCGGAAGGCAGTACCAGGGATCCCAGGGACTGTACTGCCCACAGATGAGCCCAGGCCCACAGGTGGACGGGTGTTGAGGGTCACACGTCTTGCGGCACTCAAACCGGAGGCAGACGGTCCCTTCGGGGCAGGGGGTCTTCATGTCACAGCCTTGCCTGCATTCCGTTCGCACTTCCCAAGGGCGCTGAGGTGGCGTCATGAGATGGCAGCTCGAGGTTCGTGGGGCAAGGGGTCTTCCGGCAGTCCGAGCCCGTACACCCGCGTGCAGATAGAAGAGCCCCCTTCGTCAGGAGTGCATTGCTGGCCTTCGGGGCACGAACGGCCCTTGCACGTGGGCAGACAGGACGGAGGACCCTCACTTCCTTCCGAGCAGAAGAAGTCGGCGGGGCAGCTCGATGGGTCATCCAGCCGGCAGGGACGGCCGCACCACCCGGCCTGACAGAGGAGACCCCGCGCGCAGCCAAGACGAAGGGTGCTCGAGAGCACGTCACAGCCCTCTCCCTCCTTCCGGTCTCCGATGAGCGAGCACCTGCGGACCAGCGTCTTCCCACTCCAGGTCTTGACGGAAAGGCAGGCGAAGCCTCCGGGGCAATCCTTGTCCTCCATGCACTTGCTGTCCGTACATTCGGAACGCAGTTCGCTCAAGATGCGCAAACAGCCGAGCGGCGGGTCACAGTCCGCATCCGTCGAGCAGACTTCGCTCGTAGGTCAGCAGGGCCCTGCGTACATTCTCGGGGAGCACGGGAATGAGGTTCATTTCCCGAGGCACTGGCGTGGCCGGATGCCACTAGGGTCTTGAGGACCAGTCCCACCAACGGAAGTGGGAGGAGAATGCATGGCAAGGCGATCAGGAACACGCGCCATTTCATGGAGCTTCACTTCCGCTGGCGAGATCTTCTGTGGTTCTGAAATAGGACACCCTTCAGGGCAGATCTGGTGGTTCGCGTGGTTTTCCCTGGTGCAACGCTTCTCCCACTCCGATTTCTCAAGCGTGCACGTGGGGGCCTTGTTGAGCCCCATCAAGTCCCTGTGCAGTGGGACTTCGACGCCACCGGGCCGGCCCCAGGTCTCACCGCAGCCCAGCTCCATGGCAATCAGCAGCGTCAGCACCAAGACTCGTCGAGCCAAGGACTCCTCCCGCGTTTGAGAGTGGGAGGAGCCTATCCCCCCGTGCCTCACTTCTGGAAGTCGTAGACGCTGCCCAGGTTGAGGATGCGCGTGAGCTCGTCGAGCGCCGTCATCGTCTCGCGTGCCAGCTTCGGGTCCGCCAGGTCCTTGGCGCGCAGGTCCTCGCGGTAGTGTCGCTTCACCCAGTTGGCGAGCGCCTCGTGCAGCTCCGGGGTGTAGAAGACGTTGGCCTTCACCGCGGCGCGCTCCGTGTCGGTGAGCCACACGCGCTGGCGCAGGCACGCCGGGCCGCCGCCGTTGTTCATCGACTGGCGCACGTCCAGGTAATAGACGCGCTTCACCGGGTTGTTCTCGGCCACCACGCGCTCCAGGAAGCGCCGCGCCGGCTCCGTCTCCCGGGCCTCCTCCGGCGCGACGATGGCCATGGTGCCGTCCGGCAGCGTCAGCACCTGCGAGTTGAACGGGTAGGCCTTCACCGCGTCGCGCGGGGGCAGCTCCTCGCTCGTGGCCAGCGTGTACGTGAAGTCCTCGCCGAGCTTCTCGCGCAGCGTCTTCAGCAGCCCCTGGGGGTCCACGAAGGCCAGCTCGTGCAGCATGAGGAAGCTGCCGTTGCCCACCGCCATGCACGTCCGTGTGGAAGGCGCCCGCGTCGATGCCCTCGGGGGCCTGCTGCGGCAGCAGCACCTGCGCGGGGTCCAGCTTGTGGAGCCGCGCCAGCGCCTGGCTGGCCTCGAGCGTCTGCCGGGCGGGGAAGCGGGTGGGGTGGCGCACGTCCTCCCGCCACGCGCTCCGGCCCCAGGCGAACAGGTGCACCGCCTTGTGCCCGGGGGTGGAGAGCCGGGTGTGGTTGGCCGCGCCCTCGTCCGCGAAGTGCCCGCCGCCGGGCAGCGGGGCGTGGACGGCGAAGTGCTTCTCGTCCGCGAAGATGGCGCGCAGCACCGAGTGCGTCGTCTCCGCCTCCAGCGCCCGGTGGAACATCTGCTGGAGGTTGGCCGGCGTCAGGTGCATCCGCCCGTCCGCCGTGTCCTCCGAGGGTGCCCCCGTGGCCGCGTTCGCCGTCCACATGGCGGCGGAGCTGGAGGTCAGCCGCAGCAGGTGCTCGGCCTCGCGCCCGGCCCGGGTGATGACCTCCTCGTCCGAGCCGGTGAAGCCCAGGGCGCGCAGGGCCTTCAGCGAGGGCCTCGGCTGGGGGGGCAGCACGGCCTGGCCCACCCCGAGGCCCGCCACGAAGCGCATCTTCTCCAGTCCCTGGAGGGCGGCTTCGCGGGGGTGGCTCACCTCGCCCCCGTGGACGGTGGACGCCAGGTTGCCGGGCGAGAGACCGCCGTAATTGTGGGTGGGACCGACGATGCCGTCGAAGTTGTATTCGCGCATGGGATATGGAACCGCTCGTGGAGCGCCCACCCTTAGCAAAGCGTCTCAAGCGTTTCCTCCGCTACCTGCTCGTCCGTGCGGCACTGACCATCGTCAGTCGCCTCCCACTGGGACTTGCCCGGGGGTTGGGGGCCGGTTTCGGCCGGTTCGCCTTCGCCGTGGCCGGAGGGGAGCGCCGTAAGGCCTTGAAGTCCCTGGCCCGAGCCTTCCCGGAGAAGTCCGACGCGGAGCGGCATGCCCTGGCCCGCGCCTCCTTCCGCCACCTGGGCATGGCCGCCTTCGAGGTGGGGGCCACCGCCGCCATGGACCGGCAGCTCGAGGACCTGGTGCACTGGTCGGCGGAGGACCGGGGCGTCCTGGACGCGGCGCTCGCCCGGGGCAAGGGCGTCGTCTTCATCTCCGGCCATGTGGGCAACTGGGAATTGCTGGCCCGGCGGGTGGCGCGGGCGGGCTACCCCAGCCAGAGCATCGCCAAGGAGACCACGGACCCGAGGCTCACCGCGCTCGTCGAGCGCTTCCGGGCCCTGGGCGGGGTGCGCAGCATCTGGCGCGGCCAGGAGGGCGCGGCGCGGGCCATGCTGCGCGCCCTCAAGTCCGGCGAAATCCTGGGGCTGCTCATCGACCAGGACACCAAGGTGCAGTCCCTCTTCGTGCCCTTCTTCGGAGAGCTGGCGGCCACGCCCCGGGCGGCGGCGGACCTGGCGCTGCGCACGGGCGCGGCGGTGGTGGTGGGCTTCTGCCAGCGCGAGGGCGACGGCTACCGGCTGTGGATGGAGGAGGTGCCCTGGCGGGCGAGCGAGGACCGCGAGGCCGATGCCCTGACCCTCACGGCCGCCCTCTCGCAGCGGATAGAGGCGGCCATCCGCCGGGCCCCCGAGCAGTGGGTCTGGATGCACCAGCGCTGGAAGACGCGGCCCCCCGAGCCGGCGGGCGTGCTCACGGCAGGAGCGCCCACACCGGCCCGGTGATAGAGAGTGGCCCCGTGCCTCGCGCCTTCCTCCCCATGAGCCTCCTCGCCCTCCTGGCGGCCTGCACGCCGAATCCAGTGCCCGGAGGCGCCTCCGAGCCGCCCGCCGTGGTGATGCACGGGGTGAAGCTGCGCTCGTTCGAGGGCAGCACCCTGTCCATGACGGGGCAGGCCGAGCACGCCACCTACCACCGCACGGGCGACCTCAGCGCCACCCAGGCCACCCTGCGCGTCCTGGACAAGAACCCGGGGCAGGGCGAGTCGGGCGACACGACGGTGCGGGCGCGACTCATGGAGGGCAACCTGGGCACTCAGCAGATGGTGGCCTCGGGCGACGTGGTGGTGCGCACCTCCTCCGGGATGGTGGCGCGCACGCCCCGGGCCACCTATGACGGGGCCGAGCAGTCGGTGCGGGGCACCGAGGGCGTGCAGGTGAAGGGGCCGGACTACCGCCTCACCGCGGACATCTTCTGGGTGTCCTTGCCCGATGGGCGTTTTACCTTCGAGGGCTCGGAGCAGTCGGTGCAGACCGTCCTGGGAGCCGCGCGTGATTGAGTACCTCGTGATGGCCTTCTTCGCGGGCCAGCCGGTGAAGTCGGCCGCGGGCGCCCCCGACGCGGGTGCTCGCCCCTCCACCCAGTCGCGGGCCACCCCGCTGAGCGCCCCGGTGGAGATTTCCTCCAAGCGGGTGTCCGGCTCGCGCAACCAGGCCAGCTTCAAGGGCGACGTGGTGGTGAAGCACCGGACGATGGACCTGCGGTGCGACGAGATGATCGCCTCCTACAACGGCCCGCGCGAGGTGACGCGGGTGGAGTGCGTGGGCAACGTGCGCGCGGTGGAAGGCGAGCGCACCGCCCAGGGCGAGCGGGCCGACTTCGACGTGCCCACCGGCGTGCTGGTGGTGACGGGCAACCCCGAGGCGAGGGATGCGAAGACGCACCTCCGGGGCTCCCAGGTGCGCATGACGCAGGGTACCCGGAACTACGAGGTGGAGAACGCCGTCGTCACCGTCGATGCGGCCCCCCTGGCGCAGCAGCGGCGCAAGAGCGGAGGCAAGGAGTCTCCTGTTCCCACCTCGGCGGACATCTCCGCCAGGCGGGTCTCCGGCACGCCCACCCAGGCCGTCTTCACGGGCGACGTGGTGGTGAAGCACCGGACGATGGATCTGCGGTGCGACAAGATGATCGCCCACTACAACGGCGCGGGCGAGGTGACGCGCGCGGACTGTGTGGGCAACGTGCGCGCGGTGGACGGCGTCCGGACGGCGAAAGGCGAGCGGGCCGAGTTCAACGTCCCCACCGGCGTGCTGGTGCTGACGGGCAACCCCGAGGCGCGCGATCCCACGACGCACCTGAGGGGCACCCGGGTGCGCATGACGCTGGGCAACGAGAACTTCGAGGTGGAGAACGCCGTCGTCACCGTCGAGACGGCGCCGCTCCGGGAGCAGCAGCAGCAGCGCAAGGGCAAGGGCAACCCGGGCAACGCGCCGGGCAACACGAACACCGGGAGCACGAAGCAGCCATGAGCGGGCGGTTGTGGGCCGAGGGCCTGGAGAAGACCTTCCGGCGACGCCAGGTGGTGAGGGGTGTGTCCTTCCACGTCGCCGAGGGTGAGGTGGTGGGGCTGCTCGGCCCCAACGGCGCGGGCAAGACGACCAGCTTCAACATGGTGGTGGGCCTCGTGCGGCCCGACGCCGGCCGGGTGCGCGTGGACGGCGAGGACCTCACCCACCTCCCCATGCACCGGCGCTCCCGTCGCGGTCTGGGCTACCTCCCCCAGGAGGCCTCCATCTTCCGCAAGCTCACCGTGCGCCAGAACTTCCTGGCCGTGCTGGAGCTGCAGAAGGGCCTCGACGTGGCCGCCCGCGAGAAGCGCGCCAGTGAGCTGCTGGAGGAGTTCGGCCTCGGCCACGTGGCCGACTCGCTCGGCGAGACGCTCTCCGGGGGCGAGCGCCGCCGCGCGGAGATCGCCCGCTCCCTCATCCCCAACCCCCGCTTCATCCTCTTCGACGAGCCCTTCGCCGGGGTGGACCCCATCAACGTGGGGGACCTCCAGCGGCAGATCGCCCTCCTGAAGTCCCGCGGGCTGGGCGTCCTCATCACCGACCACAACGTCCAGGACACCCTGGGCATCTGCGACCGCGCCTACATCATCGCACAGGGTCAAATCCTGGAAGAGGGCACGCCGGAGCAGATTGCGTCCTCGGCCCGCGCCCGCGCCGTGTACCTCGGCGAGCGATTCCGCTTGCAGTCGGTTTGAAGGCCGAGAAACCGGCCCTAGATTGCGTCCGGGGGCCGGTCGGGGCCCCTTGGGACTGCCCCCGTCCACGTCCATTGTTGAACGACTCTCGGGCGGGTGAGGCCGTGTAAGTTGTTGGAATAAAAGAAGAAATTCACACAATGCAAAGCGCAGGCCGGACTCTCGGACACTGGACGAAGTCAGGGGCCCTTGTTACTTTGGCACGGTCCTTGATGGCGGTTCGCCATCGAAGGGATTGTTGATCTGGTCGGGAGACCTCCGAATGGCGATGGAACTCAAGCAGAGCCTGAAGCTGTCGCAGCAGCTGGTGATGACGCCCCAGCTGCAGCAGGCCATCAAGCTGCTGCAACTCTCCCGGATGGAGCTGCTGGAGCAGGTCCGGGAGGAGATGGACCAGAATCCGCTGCTGGAGCAACCGGACGAAACGCCCTTCGGCGACACCGCCGACAAGGAGCCGGGCGAGGCGTCGATGGAGGCGGCGAACACCGAGATTCCTGCGGATATCGCGGATTCCCGGACGCCGGACTCCGCGCCGGAGTTCAAGGCCGACGGCGATGGCCCGCCCGAGATCGACTGGGAGGCCTACCTCAACAGCTACCAGTTCAACGAGCCGACGACCGCCTCCAACAAGGGCAACGTGGCGACCGAGGACATGCCCTCCTTCGAGGCCAACCTCGTGGAGAAGGAGGACCTGGTCGACCATCTCCAGGAGCAGCTCGGGACGCTGCGGCTCAACGAGGCCGAGCGGCGCGTCGGCATGCTCATCCTCGGCAACCTGGACCATGACGGGTACCTGAAGCTGGACGATGTGGAGGGAGACCCGCTCATCCGCCTGGCCAACGAGGCGGACGTGCCCATGTCGGTGGCGGAGCGGACGCTGCGCCGCATCCAGAACCTGGAGCCCAAGGGCTGCGCCGCGAGGGACTTGCAGGAGTGCCTGCTCATCCAGGTGGCCGCGCTCAAGGACAAGCACGCGTCGCTGCTGGGCCTCATCATCAAGCGGCACATGAAGTACCTCGAGAGCAAGAACCTTCCGGCCATTGCGAAGGACCTGAAGGTGACGCTCGAGGAGGTGGTGGAGGCGTCCAAGCTGCTGCCGAAGTTGGATCCGAAGCCGGGCCGCAACTTCAGCGGGGACGACGCGCAGTACATCACCCCCGACGTGTTCGTCTACAAGCTGAGCGAGGACGACTACACGGTGGTGCTCAACGACGACGGCCTGTCGAAGCTGCGCATCTCGGGCATGTACCGCAACGCGCTGAAGAGTGGCGGGGTGGGGCCGGGGCAGACGAAGGAGTTCATCCAGGAGAAGCTGCGCAGCGCGCAGTGGCTCATCCGCTCCATCCACCAGCGCCAGCGCACCATCTACAAGGTGACCGAGAGCATCGTGAAGTTCCAGCGGGACTTCCTGGACAAGGGGATTGCCCACCTCAAGCCGCTCATCCTCCGGGACGTGGCCGAGGACATCGGCATGCACGAGTCCACGGTGTCGCGCGTGACGACGAACAAGTACGTGCACACCCCGCAGGGCATCTTCGAGCTGAAGTACTTCTTCAACTCGTCGATTGCGCGCGTGTCCGGCGAGGACACGGCGAGCGAGGCGGTGAAGCACCACATCAAGCAGCTCGTGGCGCAGGAAGACCCGCGCAACCCGTACTCGGACCAGAAGATTGTGGAGCTGCTCAAGGCGCAGGGCACGGAGATCGCCCGGCGCACGGTGGCCAAGTACCGCGAGGTGCTGAACATCCTCCCGAGCAGCAAGCGCAAGCGCTACTTCTGAGCGCGCCTGTGCTCCCTGGACGCGGTGTGGGGTCCGGGGAAGGGGATACACCCCGGAGCCCCATGAGCACCGAGCACGACCCCGTCCTCTACCGTGAGCCCACGCCCCTCATCGTCCCTCCTGTGACGCTGGAGGGGCGCGCGGTGCGTCTGGAGCCGCTGGCCATGAGCCACGCGCCCGCTCTCTCCGCTGTGGCCGAGCCCGACATCTTCGAGCACTCCAATGCGGTACTGCGCACGCTCCAGGACGTGGAGGCGTACATCTCCGACGCGCTGGAGGCGGCGGCGCGCGGGGTGGAGCGCCCCTTCGTCATCATCGAAAAGGAGACGGGCTCGCCGGTGGGCAGCACGCGCTACCTGGACATCCAGCGCAAGCACCGCACCCTGGAGATTGGCAGCACATGGCTCGCGAAGCGGGTGTGGCGCTCGCGGGTGAACACCGAGTGCAAGTACCTGCTGCTGCGCCACGCCTTCGAGGAGCTGAAGGTGATGCGGGTGCAGCTCAAGACGGATCGGCGCAACGTGCGCTCGCGGGCGGCCATCGAGCGCATCGGCGGGCGCTTCGAGGGCATCCTCCGCCACCACATGCTGGTGCGCGGTGGGGTGGTGCGCGACTCGGCGTACTACGGCTTCATCGACACCGAGTGGCCCGAGGTGAAGGCCCGGCTGGAGCAGATGCTGGCCGAGCGCTGAACCCGCTTCAGGGCCGCATCGCGCGCTCCAGCGCATCCTCCAGCAGGCGAACCCGGACGGAGGGCAGGTAGAGTTCCTCCGCCCGCTGACGGCCGGCGCTTCCCAGGGCCCGCCGCTGCTCGGGATGGGCCACCCACCGGGCGAGCACCTCGGCGACCGCGTCCGCGCGGGGAGGCACCCGGGCGCCACATGTCTCGACGACGAGCTCCCGGGCCCCGCCCAGGTCCGTCGTCAGCACGGGCAGGCCCGCATACATCGCCTCGACGAAGACGATGCCGAAGCCCTCGGGGACGACGTTGGGGTGGCAGAACACGTCCGCTCCGGCGAGCAGTCGGGGGACATCCGCGCGCTGGCCGAGGAAGCGCACCCGGTCCGTCAGCCCCCACTCTGCGCTCTGCGCTCGCAGCCGCTCCTCGTAGGCCCGCTCCTCCGGGCGCTGGGCGCCACCCACCAACCAGCACTGCCAGGCCGCGTCGCGCTCCAGCCGCGAGAGTGCCTCCAGCAGGATGGCTTGGCCCTTGCCGGGCTCCATCCGGCTCACCTGGGCGAGGACCGTCGTTCCCTCGGCGACTCCCAGCTCCTGGCGGACGGACTGACGGACCTTGGGCTCCTTCGGGGTGCGGTCCTCGACGGGGCAGCCGGCGACGAGCGGCGTGAGCCGGGGCACCACGGCGGAGGCGGACGCGGCCGTGAACGCCGAGTTGGCGAGCAGGGCATCCGGAGGGAACCAGGCCATCAGCCGATCCAGCGCGGAGCCCGGGTCCACCAGGCCGTGGACGAAGAGGGCCTGCCGCTGGCCGAGCAGCGCCGGGGTCGCGGCGGCCTTCAGCCATGTGGAGTGGGAGAGCACCAGGTCCGGATGCCACGAGGACAGGAGCCGGCGCAGCCGGAGCTGGGGCCCCACGAGCGTCCACGGCCGTCCCAGCCGCGCCGGGCCGAGCACCTCCACGGAGGCCCCCGCCGCTCGCAGCTCCGAGGCCAGACGACCCTCGAAGAAGAGCGCGAAGCGGTGCTCCAGCCGCCGGGGGGACCTCGCCAGCGTGACGAGGAATGTCTCCACGCCCCCATACAGGTTTCCCGCCGCCAGATGGAGAACACGGCCGGCCATGTTGCCTCCTCGGTGTCGCGAGCTACCGCGGCCCGATGTTGGCCCCAAGCGGTGGACCCAGCAAGGCCCGAGGCGCCTGGATGCCCGGTGACCGGGAGTGCGGGTGTCGTGAACCGAGCCATTCCCGGAGGCGGTGGTAGGGTGACCTGATGGCTTCCGCTTCGTCTCTTCGTTGCGTCGTTGGCGCGCTCGCCGCGCTGGGACTCCTCGCTGGCTGTGGCCGCACCGTGGCCGAGCCCGTCACCCTCGCCGACCTCAGGGACCGCTCCCTCCAGCTCACCCTCACGGACGTGGACTCGCTGGAGCGTGACTCGACCGTGGGCGCGCACCGCGTCACCGTGACGTTCTCCGCGGGCTCCAACTGCGCCCGGCTCGCCGAGGGCGTCACCGCCACCTTGAATGGCCAGCCCATGAAGCTCGAGCCCGGGGGCATCCCCGACACGGGCGTCGGCGGGCGCGAGGTGTGCGAGTCCCCGCGCGCCACCTTCGACTTCGACCCCGCGCAGTGGCGCGACGAGCCCACCGAGGACCTCCGCGTCATCCTCCAGGACGACACCCACTCCGTGCTGCTCGTCCTCCACGATGCCAAAGCCAAGCGGAGCTTCCTCCGCTCCAGTGGCGCGCCCGGCACGCTGCGGCGGGGGCAGACCTATACCTATGTGTGGCTCCCCGAGACCGACACGCTCCAGGGGACCGTCGAGGCCCGCCTCATTCCCCTCGGCGGTGGCGCCGAGGCCGTGCTCCCCGTGCAGCAGGAGGGCAACCTGGCCCAGGTGAGCGTTCCCGGCGGCACCGTCGAGAGCCAGTACATCCTGCGCCTGAGCGGCACCGCGCCGGGCGAGGTGCTCACCTGCAACGGTGTGGCGGGCTGCACGGGCGGCCTGTTCCACTCCGAGGACGTCGAGGTCTCGGTCACTCCCTGAGGCCGCCCGCCTTTCCGCCGGGGGCCCGGTCGCCTCCCAGCCAGCTTTTGGGCTCCCACCCAGGCCTGCGCACCCATCCCGGGGTGTACACCTTCACCGGAGAGAGGGGCGCGGGCCGCCCGTGCCTCACGGAAGGAGGCCAGGGCCATGATTCCGACCCAGGCATTGCACGAGGCCGGCCAGAGCCTCTGGTTGGACAGCATCAGCCGCGAGCTGCTCGAGACGGGGCGGTTGGAGCACTACATCTCCGACCTGTCCCTCACTGGGCTCACCGCCAACCCCACCATCTTCGACCACGCCATCCGCCGCGGCCACGACTACGACGCATCCATCTCCCGCGAGGCGGGGAAGGGCCTGGGCGGCGAGCAGCTCTTCTTCCGGCTGGCGCTGGAGGACCTCACTCGCGCGGCGGCCCTCTTCCAGCCCATCCATCAGCGGACCCGGGGTCTGGATGGCTGGGTGTCCTTGGAGTTGTCGCCGCTGCTGGCATACCAGACGGGGCCCTCCGTCGAGCAGGCCATCGCCCTGCACCAGCAGGCCTGGCTGCCCAACCTCTTCATCAAGATTCCGGGCACACCTCCGGGCCTGCGAGCCATCGAGGAGGCCATCTTCGCGGGCGTGCCCATCAACGTGACGCTCCTCTTCTCGGCCAGGCAATACCTGGCGGCGGCCGATGCATACCTGCGGGGCCTCGAGCGTCGGCTGGAGGCGGGGCGCTCGCCGGACGTGCCATCGGTGGCCTCCCTCTTCATCAGTCGTTGGGACAAGGCGGTGGAGGGGCAGGTTCCGGAGTCGCTGCGCAACCGGCTGGGCATCGCGGTGGGCGAGCGCACCTACCGGAACTATTGCGAGCTGCGCGAGAGCGCGCGTGTTCGCCATCTGGTGTCCGAGGGCGCTCCGGTGCAGCGGCTGTTGTGGGCGAGCACCGGCACGAAGGACCCCTCCGCGCCGGACACCCTCTACGTGGAGGCGCTCGCCGCCCCGGACACCATCAACACCCTGCCGGAGAGCACCCTGCTGGCCTTCGCCGACCACGGACGGGTCGGGCCGCTGCTGACCCGCGATGAATGGGAGTGTGACGAGGTGCTGGAGGAGTTCGAGACCGCCGGGGTGGACATGGACTCGCTGGCCGAGCAGCTCCAGCGCGAGGGCGCGGCCTCCTTCGTGAAGTCCTGGAACGAGCTGATGGCCTTCCTCGCCGACAAGAGCGAGGCGCCGCGGGCGGGACACCCGGACGCGCGGTGACTCCGCCATGTCCGCCTCCGAGGAAGGCGACGTCGTCCGCTTCAAGCGCCTGGCCGCCGAGCGCGCGGTGGACGCCATCCAATCGGGCATGGTGGTGGGACTCGGCACGGGCAGTACCGCGGCCTTCGCGGTGCGCCGGCTGGCGGCCCTGCTCGCGGAGGGGAAGCTGACCGACGTGGTGGGCGTGCCCACGTCGCTGGAGACGGAGGCCCTGGCGCGCTCGTTGGGGGTGCCCCTCACCACCCTGGAGGCGCATCCCGTGGTGGAACTCACCATCGACGGGGCGGACGAGGTGGACCCGGAGCTGCGCCTCATCAAGGGTGGGGGAGGGGCGCTGCTGCGGGAGAAGATCGTCGCCGAGGCGAGCCGGCGGGAGCTCATCGTGGTGGACGTGGGCAAGCTGTCGCCCCGGCTGGGGACGCGCTGGCCGGTGCCGGTGGAGGTGCTGCCCTTCGGTTGGCGCTCGCAGGCGCTCTTCCTGGAGGGGTTGGGTGCGCGCATCACCCGGCGGGAGGGCCGCGACGGGACGCCCTACCGGACCGACCAGGGCCACTTCATCCTCGATTGCGCCTTTGGCCCCATCGAGCGCCCGGAGGAGCTGGCCGCGCGGCTGGATGCTCGGGCCGGCATCCTGGCGCATGGGTTGTTCATCGGCCTGACCTCCGAGCTGCTGGTCGCCGGACCGACGGGAGTGGAGCACCGCCGAGCCTGCTGAAGGCCCAGGTGCGCGGACGATGCGGCGCTCCCCCGCCTACCTGTTCCTCGGTACCTCGAACTCGGGTGCTTACCTGTGAGGGAGTCCCACTTGGGGGTACTTCACATGACCATTGAAACACTCGTCGTCTGGCTCGTCGTGGGTCTCATCGCGGGCTGGCTCGCCTCGGCGGTGGTGGGGGGCGGCTATGGCCTCGTCGGAGACATCGTCATCGGTATCGTCGGCGCGTTTCTGGGCGGGTGGCTCTTCCGGGCGCTCGGAGTGGGCGCACCGGGAAGTGGCATCGTGTCCACCATCATCGTCGCCTTCGTGGGAGCATGCGTCTTGCTCCTCCTCCTACGGGCCCTGCACCGCACGCGACATCGGGCGGCATGACCTGGAGCCCGGCCTTCCCTAGATGTCTCCTCACTTCTGGATGTCCAGAAGTGAGGTAGGGGAATGTGCGCCACTTCTGGACGTCCAGAAGTGGGGGGACGCGGGTGCGCGAGCGGGAGAGTGGCCGGCACGTGTCACGGCTGCTCACGAAGGCGGAGCGCGAGAAGACCCTGGCTCTACGGTCATGAACTGTCAGCGTGCTACCGTCCAGTAGAGTGCCGGCCTTCTTCCGAGGCCGATTGAGGTGGCGCACCATATGAAATGGCGCCCGCTCCTGGCCGTCCTGCTGGGCCTTGCCCTGCCGCTACCAATGGCATGGCTGCTGTACACCTTCCTCCTCGGGAATCTGGCTGGGGAGGGGGCGCGCCTGTCGCTGCCTCATGGCGTGCATCCCCTGCCGATGCTGACGCTCGAGGAGCGCCTGCGCCTGCCCACCTATGAGCGGGACTGCCGCTCGGATGCGGACTGCGACCCGCAGCTCCGGTGCTTCTTCAACATGCTGTCCCAGCGGAGTTACTGCACGGACAGCATGTGCATGACGGACGAGCAATGCGCGGAAGGATTCGCCTGCCGCCTCCTGACCACCGAGAGTCACCAGGATGTGCTCCGGGCCTGCTCGTTGGTGGGCGTACGCGGGGAAGGGGAGGTGTGCGTTGCACTGCCGCGAGAGCGCAAGAGTGGGTGCCGGAGGGACCTGCTCTGCCGTGGCCGGTGTGGCCGTCCGTGCAGGCCGGACGAGCCCGCGAGCTGCCCCGAAGGTTATTTCTGCGAGGAGGATATAGCGGGCGCTACCTGCCAGCCCACGTGCGAGGGGCGCACCTGCCCGGAGGGACAGCAGTGCATCCCCCGAGGAGAGCGCGTCTCCATTTGCGCCAGGGTGTTCGGCCCCAACTGCCTGCGGAATCCGTGTCCCTCGGGACAGGACTGCTCGATCGATGACTCTTTTGAAGTCGCGGACGCGGTGTGGATGCAATGCATGCAATCCTGTTTTTCGAAGGATGCCCCCTGTCCCGACGGGACCGTCTGCTACTTCTACAGTTGCCGCACGGCCTGCACGCGAGAGGACCCCTCGGTCTGTGCACCGGGCTTTGCCTGCCATGGCCGTCCCGACGAGCCCTTGACCTGCGTGCCTTCGCCCAAGGCCGCCCGCGCCAACTGATGATGCGCCATTCCTCGCGGTGAGGGGCTTCACCACCACCCCCATCCACCCTCACGGCACCTTTGCCTCGGGGCCGGAGCGCCCTTGTCAGAGGGGCAGGCTCTTCTGAGGGGTGGCCGCGCGTGCGTGCCAGCGGCTTCAAGGAGCCTGGGATATGCGCATCGATTTCGACAACGTGAGACGTTGGGGGCGACTGGGTCTGGTGTTGGCGGGAGCCGGTGCGGGGCTGCTGGCCCTGCCGGGCCTCTCCGGGAGTGTTCCGTTGCCCGAGCTGGCCGCGTGCTGCACGGGCGCCGCCGCGCTGGGTGACACGATGATCAACGCCTCGGGAGGAGGCGACAAGGACTTCTTCGAGGTGCCTTCCAGTCCGCCCGGCGCCCTCTTCCTGCTGGGCAACAACGCGTCCATGCAGGACTACCCCGAGTTCCTGCCCGAGGTGGGTGACACCTCCAAGATGGGGTGCTCGGACCCGGCGCTGGTCGACGCGATGAAGTGGTTCGACCTGGGCAGCGTGGATCCGAAGCTCAACGGCTCCATCCCGTTCGACGCGGACGCGGACTTCTCCGCCACGGAGACGCACTTCTTCGAGCCGGACAAGTTCTACCACTCGCGCGGCCGGCGCCTGTCGTGGCGCGTGGAGGACGAGCCGTACTCGCTCGAGACCGACATGCGCGCCACGGTGGGCTTCACGGACAAGCTGCAGGTCTGTGGCAACGCCGTGGGCTGGACCGAGCCCTGGGGCTCGCCGGTCTACCTCGAGTGCGCGAAGTGCCTGACGGAGAAGGGCTGGTGGCGCGGCCCGATGGCGACCACGCCGACGGACCCTTCGACGGGTCCGCTGCCCGTGGAGGCGCGGCGCAAGTGGATCCTCAGTGGCCGCGTGCTCAACGTGCGTCCGCCCAAGTTCGTGGTGGCGCGCAAGGTGCTCAAGGACGTCCTGTCCACGGCGGATGGTCTGCGCCTGGGCGTGGCCACGTTCGGTCCGGACCACGGCTGGTTCGATCCGCCGGTGCTGCTGCGGCCACTCAAGCCGGCGTGCGACAAGGCCTTCCCGCTCATGGACGAGACGGCGCTCGCGCGGCCCGAGCTCCTCAAGGCCATCAACTCCATCTCCTTCCGCAACGACGAGCGCTCCATCGGCGAGGCGCTCTTTGGCCTGGGTGGCTACTTCTCCTCGCAGAAGGTGGATGGCCGGTGGGCGAAGTGGTTCACCAACCCCATCAGCCCCGGCTGGGGCTGGCCGGGCTGCTGCAACGGCGGCACGTATGACGAGCCGCTCACGGGCAAGGCGGGCGCGCCCTGGGGCTCGCAGACGCCCGACGAGTGGCTCAAGGACACGCAGCCCTGGGAGGGCGGTGGCGAGGACAGGTCCGTCTGCGTCGCCTGTCAGAACAGCTCGGTCATCGTGCTGACGGACGGCGCGCCCCGGTACGACAACACGGTGCCCCTCACGAAGATGATGGAGGTGCTCACGGCGCGGGGCGCACGGCACCCGGATGGCTCGCTGCTCACGTTCGACCCGAGCAACCCGGAGACGAACACGGCCCCGGGCGGCGTGAACTACTGCGACGCGTTCGGCGCCACGAAGGAGGACTGCGACTACGCGAACTGGCCCACGGGTCTGGCGAAGACGAACAAGAACTTCATGGACGACGTGGCCTTCTTCCTGGCCAACGCGGACCTGCGCGATGACCTGCCGGGCGACCAGTCGGTGCGCACGTACACCATCGGCTATGGCGACAACAGCCCGATGCTCCAGAGCATCGCCCTGGCGGGCAAGGGCAGGTTCTTCCGCGTGGGCAACCCGGGCGAGCTGCGCGACGCCATCATGGCCGCCCTCGGCGACGTGAAGGAGGTCTCCACCGCGTTCGCCTCGGCGAGCCTCGCCAGCGTGCAGGCCGGAGGCGTGCTGTCCTCCTCCTTCGTGCCTCGCTTCAACCCGCGCCGAAACCGTCCCTACGAGGGACATCTCTACCGCTTCTTCTTCTACAGCGAGTTCACCCAGGGCTGTGAGCCGGCCAAGGCGAAGAGCACGGCGGGAGATCCGCGAGACCTCAACGGCGACAAGGATTGCGAGGACACCTTCTTCCTCGACAAGCCCGCGGGCTTCGTCTCCGCGCCGGGCAACGTGCCGGCCATCTCCAGCTTCACCCATGACAACGTCGTCCAGGAGAACGTGGAGGGCAACTGGGTGAAGGTGCGGACGGCCACCGTCAACAGCGAGGGCCGGCTGGTGGGAGGCGTCGCGGCGCGGCCCTTCTGGGACCTGGGCGAGACGCTCGGCCAGCGCAGCGCGAGCGCTCCGTGCGACCCGTCCGCTCCGCTCGACCCCACCAACGGGCGCTGCGTCTTCACGATGATCGACCGCGACAAGGACGGCCGCTTCACCGAGGCGGACAACCCGCCCGTGCCCTTCGACCTGGACCACCGCGACGAGCTGAAGCAGTACGTGCTGGCCGCGGGTGATGGCTTCTGCGCCAGTGCCTTCGCGAAGCTGAAGAAGGCCTGGACGGGCTCGGCCGCGCAGCAGGACGAGTGCGTCGACACACTCATCCGCTTCGTGCGTGGCGTGGACGTCTTCGACTACGACGGAGATCTGCTCACGGATGAGGATCGCCCGTGCGCGGACGATGCGACGAGGTCCTGCAAGCTCGCGGACATCTTCCACTCCACGCCGATGACGGTGGAGCCGCCCCTGGAGCCCTTCCTGTGCGACCTGGGGCTGAACAGCCAGTGCCTGTCCGTGCTCTACGAGGACTTCTCCGCGGTGGTGTCGTCCGAGACGCCGTGCTCCACGCCGGGCGCGGGCACGCCCTGCTACGCGCCCACGAAGATGGACCCGGTGCGCGGCTCCAGCGGCAATCCGTACGGCGCCTATGACGTGTTCCGCAAGGCGAACGCGACGCGGGAGCGCCTCCTGCTGGTGGGCTCCAACGGCGGCATGCTGCACGCCGTCCACGTGGGCTCGTCCGTTCCCCGCGGCAAGGAGAGCCTCATCGACGATGCGTACGACCTGGGGACAGGCCAGGAGCTGTGGTCCTTCATCCCGCCGGACCTGCTGCCGAAGCTGGGTCTGATGATGAACGGCCACGAGTACTACGTGGACGGCACGGCCATGGTGCGCGACATCTGGTCGGATGGCTCCGCCGGCAGCGCCATCAACGAGGTGAAGGAGGCCAGCGAGTTCCATACCCTCGCCATCCTCTCCGAGCGCTCCGGCGGCCAGCGCTTCGTCGCGCTGGACGTGACGAACCCGCGCGAGATGCTGAAGCCGGACGGCAAGCCCTTCCGCTGGATGTTCCCCAACGCGTGCGACCCGGAGTCCGGTGCGGTGGGCCAGTCCTGGAGCAACTTCGCGCCCAAGCCGCCGCCCATCGGTCCGGTGCGTCTGGCGAAGGCGAACGCGCGCGGCTGGGAGGAGCGGTGGATCGCCCTGCTCAATGGGGGTTACAGCGCGGACCTCTCGCGAGGTCGTGGTGTGTACCTGCTGGACGTCTGGACAGGCCAGAAGCTGTGGTCCGCGGAGGCCCGGCCCGGCGTGCTGTCGGGAGATGCGTGGCAGGACGATGTGCTGAACCGGATGATGCCCATCGCGGCCGCGCCGGCCCTGGTGGACATCGGCAAGGCGGAGAACGTGCAGCGCGACCTGGATGGCTTCTTCGACACAATGGTCGTCGGTGACCTGGGCGGCCAGGTGTGGACGTTCCGCTTCCACGAGCCGGGCGTGCTCGGGAGTGACGGCCGGGTGAAGAACTGGTTCGGCGCGCGCTCGCTGGAGATGGCGCGCGAGGGCAAGGCCTTCCAGAAGGCACCTTTCTTCCACATCGCCTCCAACATCTGGCAGCCGGAGACGGGCTGGCTGCGCAGCTTCCTGGGCACGGGCGATCGGCAGCACCTCCGCTCCAAGGAGGGCACGAACTGTGGCCCCGATGACCTGCTGGCTTGTGTGCGGATGAAGTGTGACGTGAAGGCGGAGTTCCTCGCCGACATCAACGGCCAGCTCCGTCAGTCCACCCTCGAGTATGACAATGGGGTGCTGGTGAAGAACACCGAGTCCTCCTCGGGCTCGCTCGCGGCCACGTGCTCGTCCGCGCGGCTGGAGATGACCCGCCTCCGCATCTCGTGTGACAAGGGCACGGCGCTGGGCAGTGGCTCCTATTACTTCCCCGCGTCGGGCGTGCCGGATCCGGCCAGCACCGAGGCCGAGTGCGCCAGGACGGCCGGGGCGTGGTCGTGCGCGCTGGCCAGTCTGCCCACCGACTCGCATGGGGACCTGAAGCTGGGTGCGGACCTCGACAAGGTGTCCAACAACCGCTACTTCGGCTTCCACGCCTACGGGGGCTGGCAGCGTCGCTTCAAGACCGCCACCGAGGCCATCGCGTTCGACCGCATGCGCGTGACGGAGGGCCCCTTCGATTGTGGCCCGGGCGTCGACTGCTCGCTGGTGGATGTCACCATCCCCGACAGCGCCTACGCGACGTACGTGCACCCGACAATGGGCACCGTCCGGTATGTGCCCACGGACAAGCTGGCGTCGCTCGCGCGGGGGAAGATGGAGGGACCGGGTTGGTTCCTTCAGTACGGTGGCCCACAGGAGAAGACGGCGGCGGGCTCGACCGTGCTGAGCGGCATCGTGTTCTGGCCCAGCTTCGCGCCGCCCGCGGGTGCCACGGTCTCGGCCTGCAAGCTCGCGGGCGCGGGCGATATCAGCCGCTCATGGCAGGCGGACATCATCACCGGGCTGCCGGATGAGGCCGCGAGCTTCCGGTTGACGGACAAGGATGGCAAGCTGCTCGGGTTCCTGCCCCACAAGACGAGTGATGCGTTGGCGCCTCCGCCGGAGCCCACGGCCGTCATCTCGGTGTCTCCGTCGGGGACCATCCGCTACGAGGTGGTGCTGCCGGGCGTGGGCAGGGCGCCCGTCGCCGAGACGTTGCGCGAGCGCACGGAGACGACGCCAGATGTCTACTGGCTGGAGGTGCCGCGCAACCTGCACGTGTGTCGCCACGCCAACGCGCAGCTCTGCCAGTAAGGCGAGATGCGGCGCGCCGTGTGTCTCGGGACGTGGAGCCCGGATGCACGGCGCGCTCGTGGACCTTGACGTGGCGGCCCATGCCAGCAACGGTGGTGGGGTGAGTGAGCCCCCCGTTCCGCGCGAGAAGGGTTCCGACCGCGCGTCTTCCGCCGATTCCGACGGCGCTTCGTTTCCCGCCAACGAGCGGCTGCGGGTGCTGTTCGAGCACATGTCCGAGGCCTTCCTCGCGCTGGACTCGAGCGGGCGCGTGCTCGAGTGCAATGCGCGGGCAGTGGCCCTCCTGGACGTGGAGCCCGAGCGGCTGCGCGGTCAGGAGCCGTGGGGGGCGGTGCCAGAGTTGGTGGGCAGGACGCTGCACGAGCGGTTGCTGGCGGCTCTCGAGAATCGGCAGCCCTCGCGCTTCCTGGCGTCGCTGCCGCCGCGCACCTGGCTGGAGGTCTCGGTCGTCCCCGTGCGCGACGAGCTGTGGGTGTTCGCCAGCGACATCACCCAGCGTGAGGAGGCCCAGGCCCAGGTGGCGCAGGCGGAGGAGCGTTTCCGGCTGATGGGCGAGCGCTTCCAGGTGGCGCTCGACTCCGCGCAGATGGCCGTCTGGGAGACGAACCTCGTCACCGGTCAGGTGTTCCGCTCCGAGGGGCACGACCGGCTCTATGGCTACCCCGAGCCGCTGCCGGAGTGGACCCACGAGAAGTTCATGGCCTCGCTGCACCCGGAGGACAGGCCCTCGGTGGAGGCGCAGGTCTCGCTCATCTATCGCCAAGGACGTGAAGGACTACACCTCCACCTTCCGCACCCGATGGCCGGATGGCTCCTGGCATTGGCTCACCAGCCGCGCGCGCGTGCTGCGCGATGCGGAGGGGCAGCCCCTGGTGGTGCGCGGCGCCATCCTCGACATCACCCAGTTGAAGGAGGCGGAGCTGGCGCTGCAGGAGGCTGTGCGCATTCGCGACGACTTCCTGTCGCTCGCCAGTCACGAGCTCAGGGCGCCGCTCTCCGGCCTGTCGCTGCAGATGCAGTCCCTGCGGCTCCTGGAGGCTTCGGATGCCACCACGCCGCTGTCCGACCCCAAGGTGCGGTCGCGGCTGGAGTCCATGGATCGCACGCTGCGGCGGCTGGGCGCGCTGCTGGACAACCTGCTGGACGTCAGCCGCATCCGGCACGGCAAGCTGGACTTCCTCTTCGCCACCGGGGACCTGTCCGAGGTGGTGTCCGAGCTGGTGGCGCGCACCGAGGACCAGGCGCGGCATGGCGGGCGTGGTCCTCACCGCGCATATCGACTCGCCGCTGGTGGGGCGCTTCGATCGGCTGCGGCTCGAGCAGGTACTGATGAACCTGCTGTCCAATGCGCTGCGCTACGGCGCGGGCAGTCCGGTGGAGGTGCGGCTGGAGCGGACCTCCGAGGGCGCCCGGCTGGTGGTGCGGGACGAGGGCCCGGGCATCCCCGAGGCCGATCGCGAGCGCATCTTCTCGCGCTTCGAGCAGGTGGCGCGGCGCGGTGCGCGCGGGCGGCCTGGGCCTGGGGCTCTTCATCGTGTGGCAGATTGTCGAGGGCCATCGCGGCCGCGTCCACGTGGAGCCGGGGCCTGGCGGAAGGGGCTCGGCCTTCGTGGTCGAGCTGCCGCTGTGATTCGCGGCCCAAGAGGCATCTACAGCGCCGCGGATGCCAGCATTCCCAGGTGCTACGCCGCTCGCACGGCGAGTCCCAGGAGTGCAGCGACGCTGGAAAGTCAAGACGACATTGCCTGTTGAGTGCAGTGCGATCAGCCGTCCTTTCTGGTGGGTGGGTTGCTTTCGGACCTTCAGACCGTTCTGATCTGTACCGGAGCTCCGGTCGTCTTCACTCCAAGCCCAAATGGGAGGCAGTCACGCATGCAGCTGAACATCACCTTCCGTCACTTCGACTCGACCGACTCGCTCAAGAACTACGCGCAGGAGAAGGTCGAGCGGGTGAACAAGTACCTCGACCGCGCGGGTGAGGCCCACGTGGTGCTGTCGCTCGAGCGACACCTGCACCACGCGGACATCACCATCCACTCCGGCAACTTCGTGCTGCGCGGCAGGGAGAAGAGCGAGGACATGTACGCGTCCATCGACCTCGCGATGGACAAGATCGAGCGCCAGCTCCGCAAGTACAAGGAGAAGCTCAAGAACCACCACGGCCGCGAGCGGGTGCACCACCGGCAGGAGCTGGTGAGCAACCTGAAGGTGCGCCACGACGTGTTCGAGCTGCCCGGGGAGTTCCTGGAGGAGTCCGCCGAGGAGTCCTGCCCGCAGGCCGCCGGCCGCCGCGCCCGCGCAGCCCGCCTCGCGGATCGTGCGCACCAACGAGTTCACCGTCAAGCCGATGACGGTGGACGAGGCGGTGATGCAGATGGACCTGATGAACAACGACTTCTACGTGTTCCAGCACGACACCACGCACGAGGTGTGCGTGGTGTACCGGCGCAAGGACGACGGGCAGTTCGGCCTCATCGGCGTGCACGCGCGCGCCCGAACGCGCGGCTGAAGCCCGTGTGAGGCCCTCGCCCGGAGCGCCGAGCTCAGCGCGCGCTGCGCTCCGCGTGGCGGTTCGCGCCGCTCCCGCTCGTCCCTCGAGGTGCGCGGTGCGGCGGCTGCCTGCTCGCGGTCTCCCACTTCGAGTCCGTGACCGAAGGCGAGCCGGCTCAGCCCCACGGGCAGCCGGCCCGGCGTGCCGATCTCCCCGAAGAGCGCGGCGGCGGCGGCCTCGGTGGAGGCGTGCTGGTACGAGTAGATGGCGAGCACCGCCGGGCCTCGTCGACCTGCTCGGCGAGGTAGGGCAGCCCCATGGACACCACCAGCACCGGGCGCCCCGTGGCGGCGGCCATGGTGACGAGCTCGAGCTGGCGCGAGTTCACCAGTCCCACCACCACCACGTCCGCGGCGAGTGCCAGGCGGCGGGCTCGCTGCTCAGCACGGCGCGGCGGGCCTTGGAGGGCCACGCGGGCACGTTCAGCACCTGGGCGTTCGGGACGCGCTCGAGGATGGCCTCGCCCAGGGAGCCTCGGCGGTGATGACCGCGAGGCGCGCCCCGGGTGACAAGGGGAAGTGCTTGCCGTCCGTGCGCAGCAGGGTGACCGCGCCGCGGGCGATGCGGCGGGCCACCTCGGCGTGCTCCGATCGGGCGGGCTGGCCAGTCGCGCCTCCACCGGGGGCAGCGGCTCGAACAGCCCGCGGCGCACCTTGGCGGTGAGGATGCGGCGCACCGCCTCGTCCAGCCGCGCCGGGGAGAGCTCGCCGGTGCGCGCCGCGCTGCGAGCAGCGCCTGCGTACACCTCCTCCTTCTTCTCCGCCCGCCAGGGGACGAGCACCATGTCCGCGCCGGCGATCACCGCCAGCACCGCGGCCCGGCCCACCCCGTAGCGCTCGACGATGGCGTCCATCTCCAGCTCGTCGGTGATCACCAGCCCGTCGAAGCCGAGCCGTCGGCGCAGCAGCCCGGCCAGCACCTGGGCGGAGAGGGTGGCGGGCAGCTCGTCGCCGGTGAGCGTCGGGCACGGCGATGTGCGCGGTCATCAGGCCGTCGAGGCCCGCCTCCATCGCCGCCGCGGAAGGGCTCCAGCTGCGGCGAGCACCTCGGCCGCGGGAGTCGCGCATGACGGGCAGCGCCTAGTGGCGAGTCGGCGTCGGTGTCGCCGTGGCCGGGGAAGTGCTTGGCCACGGTGACGATGTCGCGCCGTCCTGCTGGCCCGCGCACGAAGCGCGCGCCCAGCTCGGACGACCAGCGGCGCCGAGTCGCCGAAGGAGCGGATGCCGATGACCGGGTTGCTGCGGGTTGCGGTTGACGTCGAGCACCGGCGCCAGGTTCATGTTGAAGCCCAGGCGCCGCAGATCCTCGCCCTGGGCCAGCCCCGCCTCGTAGGCGAGCTCGGGCGAGCGGGTGGCGCCCAGCGCCATGTTCGCCCGGCAGCACCACCGCGCCGTCGCGGACGCGCACCACGTTGCCGCCCTCCTGATCGACCGCGACGAAGGGGGGCACGGCGTCGGCGAGCAGCGCGCGCAGCTCGTCGTTGAGGCGGGCGACCTGCTCGGCCGCTGGCGATGTTGCGCTTGAAGAGCGCAGACCCCGCCCACCCGGTGGCCGCGCACCAGCGCGCGATCCACGGGTCGTCCACCTCGGTGCCGGCGAAGCCCACCATCATCAGCTGGCCGACCTTGTCCTCGAGGGACAGGCCGGCGAGGAGGGCGCTCGACCCGGGCCTGGAGCTCCAGGTCCACCGCCGTGCGCCGAGGGGGCGGCGGGGGTCGGCTCTGCGGGGGCGGGCGTCTGGGGGTGGGGGAGTGACCCGGCCTCCGGGAGCGACCCGGGGTGGTGGCACAGGGCCCCGAAGCGAGGACGAGCAGCACGGGAGCCGCGCGGGGGGCCGGGGGACAAGCAGAACCACCGAACCCAGCAACA
>CAVYSY010000056.1:0-180959 GCA_963771175.1 uncultured delta proteobacterium | reverse complement strand
TAAGTGTACAGGTTGAGCGAGCGCGCGCCCGGGAGGTCTCTACCCGTTGCCCGCCGCGACGAGAGGCGGCCGTCCCACCGGCCCCGCCTGCCGGACGAGGGAGGGGGCCCCATCTTCCGACCGGAGGTGGAGCGCGCATGGCCAGACCCAAGCAGGTGAGCGAGCGCGAGGCGCACGGGGACGTCGAGCGGGTGCTGTACGAGATGCGGCAGGCGCTGCGGGTGACGGGGCTGGACGTGACGGTGCGCACGTGGGCGGGCTTCGAGCGCTTCCTGGTGGGGCTGTGGGAGGCGATGGGGCCGAACGCGGAGACGCGGGCCTTCGAGTCGGCGGCGGACGAGGTGCGCGCCCAGGCGGTGGACGCGGCCGAGCGCCTGGGCCCGCTGGGGGCGTGGGGCGCGGTGTCGCTCGGGGAGAGCCAGCGCTACCAGCTCCGGGGCGCGCTGGAGCTGTACCACTACCTGGACCCGAAGATGCTGGTGTTCACCTCGGCGGTGAAGCTGGCGCTGCAGGACTCGCCCGTGGGCACGCCGCAGCCGGCGGGGAGCGCCGAGCGGATTGAGAGAGGGGCTCCGGCGCGGATGATGGCGATGGAGTGGGTGTCGGAGCGGCCGGACGACGCGCGGCTGCGAGCGCTCTTCAAGGACATCCTCGCGACGGTGGGGCCGCCCTCGCTGCCGGGCGAGTTCCGAGGGCTGGCGCTGTGGCCGGAGTACCTGGAGGCGGCGTGGGAGCGGCTGAAGCCGAGGATGAAGGGCGAGGAGTGGGCGCACGCCTGTGACGCGCTGCTGGCCACGTCACGCCGGCTGGCGCGGGGCCTGCCCTACGAGGTGGCGCTGTCGAGGGAGCGGGTGGAGGTGCTGAACGAGGACGCGGAGGTCATCCAGCGGGTGACGGAGCAGTGCGAGTGGCGGCTGCCGGTGCTGGTGCTCGGGATGGCGACGCTGGTGTGCGACGTGGGGGACCTGGAGCGGCGGCGGCCCTTCCCGGCGGAGGCCCGGCTGGTGCCGGACTACGTGGCGATGGGGGAACTGCGATGAACTGGCGGGACTACCAGTCGAGGCAGCGGGTGGTGGAGTTGGGCTACCGCTTCATCAGCTACGTGGACGAGGGGCGGGGCGCGCCGCTGGTGCTCCTGCACGGGATTCCCACCTGGGGCTTCCTGTGGAGCGGGCTGTTGTCGGCGCTGGCGATGACGCACCGGGTGCTGATTCCGGACCTGCTGGGGTACGGGTACTCGGATCGACGGGAGGGCTTCGACCGGTCCATCGCGCGGCAGGCCGAGGCGCTGGATGCGTGGATGGACCGGCTGGGCGTGAGGGACGCGGTGGTGGTGGGGCACGACGTGGGCGGAGGCGTGGCGCAGCACCTGGCCATCCGCTTCCCCCAGCGGGTGTCGAAGCTGTGCCTGATGGACAGCATCTGCTTCGACGCGTGGCCTCTCGAGGTGATGGTGCAGCTCGGGCACCCGGGAGTGGCGCGGAGGCTGTCGGCGCAGGCGGTGCAGCGGACGTTGAAGGTGGCGATGCGGCGGTCGGGCTTCGCGACGACGCCGCCGGAGGGAGTGGTGGAGGGGCTGCTGGCGCCGTACGGGACGGAGGTGGGAAAGACGTCCCTGGTGCGCGACGCGGTGGCGCTGGACACGAACCAGACGCTGGAGCTGGTGCCGAGGCTGATGCACGTGGCGGTGCCCACGCGGGTGGTGTGGGGCGTGGACGACGCGTTCCTGCCCGTGAAGTGGGGCGAGCGGCTGGTGTGGGAGATACCGGGGGCGAAGCTCGTCCGGGTGGAGCACGCGCGCCACTTCCTGATGTGGGACCAACCGCACGCGGTGATGACGGCGTTGTATGCGTTCCTCGAGGTGGAGGCTCTGACTATTCCACGTCCTCCTCGTCGCTCCGGGGTTCCGAGTCCTCCCGCGGCATCTTGAGCGCCCGAGCCTTCTTGGCGCGCTTGCGGCTCAGCTCGACGCCCACGGCCTCCAGCCCGAGCTCATTGGCCACGGCGAGCACGGTCCCGTGTCCGCAGAACGGGTCCACGATGGTGCGGGTGGGCGTGTTCTCCAGCACGTACCGGCACGCGACGAGACACGCCCGCACGCCCATGCCCCGGGTCCACGTCACCTCGCCGGCCTGGGGGAGCACATCGGCGGTGGACTTCGAGAGGTCCGCCCGAATCCCTCGCGAGAAGCACAGCAGGTGCGAGTACGCCGGCCTCCCGAAGGTGATGTTCCCAGGAGGCGCGCGGCACACCACCTTGTGCCACAGCAGCGTGTGGCCCTGCTGCTCGGCGGCCTTCTGGACCAGGTAGCCCTTGTCGACCCAGCTCCCATCCTTCTTGATGTCGGTCTGGTAGAAGATGGTGACGCCGTCGTCGGGGCACCGCGAGAGGACGAGCGCGGCGGTGCGGACGAACCAGTCCTTCCACTCGGCGAGGGTGAGCGAGGGGAACTCGGACACGTCGGGCATCGAGGTGATGAGCGAGCACCCGGCGAGCACGCCCTGGCCCTCGAGCCACGCCAGCGCGTCCGCGCAGTGAACCGTCCGCTTGCCTTGAGGTGCCATCTGCTCCACGCGATGCTCGTCCGAGGCCATGCCGCGCCGTCCGCTACCACGCGGCCCCTGGAATGAACAGTGGTCGGGACGCCCGCCTGGTGTTCTAGCGGCCTGGCGGGAACATCGGCCCCACGAAGCAAGAGTCACTGGCGGTGAAGGCCGGACCGGGTGTTGGATGTTCCCGTCCCAGCCCGAGGATTCCGTTGGTCCGCCCTGCCAAGCACATCGAGAACGTCCGATACGCCATCCGCAACGTCGTCGCCGAGGCGAGCCGCCTGGAGGCCCAGGGACGGCGCATCCTCTACCTGAACATCGGCGATCCGCTGAAGTTCGACTTCCAGACCCCGCCGCATCTCATCGAGGCGGTCCACCGGGCGATGCGGGACGGCCACAATGGCTACGCGCCCTCGGCGGGCATCCCGGCCGCGCGCGAGGCCATCTGTCGCGAGGCCACCCGCAACGGCATCCCCGGCATCACCCCTTCGGAGGTGGTGGTGACCTCCGGGGCCAGCGAGGCCCTCGAGTTGGCGCTCACCGGCGTTGCTGGAGCCGGGTGAACGGGTGCTGCTGCCCTGTCCCGGCTACCCGCTCTACAACGCGCTCATGGCGAAGCTGTGCGTCCAGGGCGTGCCCTACACCCTCGACGAGGAGAACGGCTGGTCGTTGGATTTGGAGGAGATCGACGCCCTGTGCGAGGTCCCCGGCACTCGCGCCATCCTGCTGTGCAATCCCAACAACCCCACGGGCGCGGTGCTCGACCGGAAGGTGTTGGAGGGCCTGCTGGAGATCGCCCGGCGGCGTGGGCTCCTGGTCCTGTCCGACGAAATCTACGACAAGCTGCTCTACGACAAGACGCACATCCCCACCGCGTCGCTCGCGACGGACGTGCCCATCATCACCTTCGGTGGCCTGTCCAAGGCGTACCTGGCCTGTGGCTGGCGGGTGGGGTGGCTCGTCTTCTGCAACTCGCACCTGATGACGGGGTTGAAGAGCGCGGTGCTTCGGCTGGCGGACGCCCGGCTGTGCAGCCCGGCCCCGCAGCAGTACGCCATCGCCGCCGCGCTGGACGGGCCGCAGGACCACATCCCCGAGATGATGGCGCGGCTGCGTCCCCGGCGCGACCTGATGGTGAACCGGATCAATGCCATTCCTGGCCTGTCGGTGGTGGAGCCCGCCGCCGCGTTCTACGCGATGGCTCGCATCCGCCTGCCCGGCGTGACGTCCGATGAGGACTTCGTGCTGTCGCTCCTGCGAGAGACGGGCGTGCTCTTCGTCCACGGCAGCGGCTTCGGGCAGAAGGCGGGCACGGCGCACTTCCGGGTGGTGTTCCTCCCGCAGGAGGAGCTCCTCACCACCGCCTTCGGCCGGCTGGAGTCGTTCATCCGCGAGCACCATCCGATGTGATGCCCCGGCCTCCCCCTCGGTGTTGCGGGGAGGGGGCGTTGGCAGAGGGCTCTCTCGGTCCTGTTCTCCGAGCCCGTAAGATGAGGGGCATGACCGCTCCTCGTGGGCTCACCGCGCTGCACCTCCGGCAAGGGCACCCGGACTTCCTGGACCTGCCGTGGCACCGGCCCCTGGAGGAGTGGAGCCCGGAGGTGTGCTCTCGCATCGTGGAGATGCCCCGAGGCCTCTCGCGGCACACGGTCGTCTTCGTCAGCTACGGCGCGGACATCTACGCGCTGAAGGAGCTGCCCGTGAGCGTGGGCCAGCGCGAGTACGACGCGCTGCGCGGGCTGGAGGAGCGCCGCCTGCCGGCGGTGACGGCGGTGGGGCTCGCGCGCGTGAGGGCTCCGGGCGAGCCGGGGGACGAGATGGGCATCCTCATCACCCAGTACCTCGCCTCGTCGCTGCCCTACCGCGTCCTCTTCATGAACAAGGGCCTGGAGCGCTACCGCGAGCGGCTGCTGGACGCCATGGCCAGCCTGCTCGTGCGGCTGCACCTGGGCGGCTTCTTCTGGGGCGACTGCTCCCTGTCCAACGTCCTCTTCCGCCGCGACGCGGGCGAGCTCCAGGCGTACGCAGTGGACGCGGAGACCTCGGAGCTGCACCCGAAGCTCTCGGACGGTCAGCGCGAGCTGGACCTGCTCATCCTGGAGGAGAACATCACCGGAGGGCTCGCGGACCTCGCGGCGATGGTGGAGCTGCCGTCCACGCTCGACGTGTACGAGACGGCCCCGAGCATCCGTCAGCGCTACGAGCGGCTGTGGTCGGAGACCCACAAGGAGATTTCCATCGCGCCGAGCGAGAGCTACCGCATCCACGAGCGCATTCGTGCGCTCAACGAGCTGGGTTTCTCGGTGGGGGAGGTGGACCTGGTGGCGAGTGGGGACGGGAGCCAGCTCCGGATGCGGACCATCGTGACGGACCGCGAGTACCACCGGCACCAGCTCCACAACCTGACGGGAGTGGTGGCGGAGGAGCGGCAGGCGGCGCTGCTGCTCAACGAGGTGCGCGAGCTGAAGGCCACGCTGTCACGCGAGCTGAACCGGAGCGTGCCCCTGAGCGTGGCGGCGTTCCGCTGGTTGGACGAGCGCTTCCGGCCGACGCTGAGCCAGTTGCAGCGGGAGCTCGGGCCGGCGGCGGACGAGGCCGAGCTCTATTGCCAGGTGCTGGAGCACAAGTGGTTCTTGTCGGAGCGGGCGAAGCGGGATGTGGGCCTCGAGGTGGCGGTGAAGGAGTACGTGGCGCTGCGCCGCGAGCAGCCCGCCCTGGCCCTGCTGCGCTCGGCGAGCGCCCCGCTGCCGCTGGACGCGGAGGCTCCCGGTTCCCTGGAAACACCACGGGGCGCGGCCCCTACCGGCACCGCGCCCCGCGAATGAACCACCCTGTATCAGCGGACTACTTGGCGATCAGCAGCAGCAGGCCGCGGCCGCACACGCCGTAGCTGTAGCCCTCGCCGCCGATGAAGTCCTCGGAGCCGGGGCTGCGCACCTGGCTGGCGCCCTCGGCCCAGGGGCAGGTGTCGGTGACGCGGTACCAGCTCTTGCCGGTGCCCGGCCACGGCAGCGAGAAGTTCACCGCGCCGCTCCAGCCGTTGTAGGCCACGTAGATGGCGCTCGCCGTGTCACCGAACTCGGTGCCGTCGATGCGGAAGGCCAGCGCGTGGTTGCTGCCGTTGCCCATGTACGTGGAGTCGGCCACGGCGCCGCTCGGCTGGAACCAGCGCATCTGCTCCATCACGTTGCCGTTGGTGTCCACGCCGCTGAAGAAGTTGGCCGGACGCAGCGCCGGGTGCGCCTTGCGGAACGCGATGAGCCGCTGGGCGAACGTCTTGAAGTTCGTCTGGTCCGTGCTCAGCGAGTAGTTCAGCCAGTTGGCGCTCGAGTCCAGGTTGTAGACGTTGTTGTTGCAGTACTGGGTGCGCAGGAACTCGTCGCCGCCGGTGAACATCGGCGTGCCGGCGCTGAGCATCAGGAAGGCGAAGCCGTTGCGCGCCGCCTTGCGCTGGTCGGCCGCGCATCCCGCCCTGGTCCCAGCTGTGGTTGTTGTCCTCGCCGCCATCGGACGGGCCGTAGGGCCACGGCCTGGAGGTTGTTCTTGCTGTTGCAGGCGTAGAGGTCCTTCAGCGTCATGCCGTCGTGGGCGACCATGAAGTTGATGGAGTTGAACGGGCTTGCGGCCGTCGTCGCCGTACAGGTCCGACGAGCCCGCGAAGCGCGTGGCCAGCTGCGCCCGGCGTCACCGTCTCCACGCCCAGCTGGTTCTGGTCCTTGCGGAGGGTGTCGCGGTAGATGCCGTTCCACTCGGACCAGCCGCCGGGGAAGTTGCCCACCTGGTAGCTGTTGCCACCGATGGCCCACGGCTCGGCGATGAGGTCCGCGCCGGTGCCGCCGGCGGCCGGGCGCGGGGGCAGGTCGCGCCAGATGCGGTTGAGCGCCGTGCCCGGTGTTCAGTCTTGTCGTAGTTGAAGCAGCCGTGCTGGCAGGTGTTGCCGAGCACCGAGGCCAGGTCGAAGCGGAAGCCGTCCACGCCCAGCTCGTCCTTCCAGTACTTCAGCGAGTCGACGATGAGGTCCTGCGTCACCGGGTTGAAGGTGTTGAAGTTGCCGCCCACGCCCGTGTTGTCCCAGCTGTTCTGCATGTCGCTGGTCAGCGCTGTAGTACGTGGGGTTGTCCAGGCCGCGGAACGTGAAGACGTTGTACGTGGTCTTGTCCGTGCTGCTCCACGCGCCGCCCTCGCCGGTGTGGTTGTAGACCACGTCGATGAAGACCTTGATGCCGTCGTCGTGGAAGGCCTTCACCATCTCCTTGAACTCGCGCGTGGGGCCGCCCGCCGTCTTGTCGTAGGAGTAGCGGCGATCCGGCGCGAAGAAGTTGAGGGTCATGTAGCCCCAGTAGTTGTCGTCCGTGGTGGTGGTGGGGGACGACGTCGTTGTCGTCGTTGTCCGTCTCCTGCACGCGGGAGGAACTCCACCGCGGTGACGCCGAGCGCCGCCAGCGACGCGGCCTTCAGCGCCCGCGCCCTTGTAGGTGCCCCGGTAGGCGGCGGCGATGCTCGAGTCGCCCTTGGTGAGGCCGCGCACGTGCACCTCGTAGATGACGTCGTCCTTGAGGGCGCGCGTGGGCTTGGTGCCGTAGCTGGTGGTGTCCGGCGCCAGGACGATGCCCTTGGGCGCCTGGGCGCCGCTGTCCTTGAGCCGGTGGGTGGCGCCGGAGGCGTAGAGGGTGCCGTCCGTGTTGGTCGGCGTTGGTCGGGTCGTGGCTGATTTCCAGCGCGTACGGGTCCACCAGCAGCTTGTTCGGGTTGAAGCGGTTGCCGTTGGCGTCGACGTCCGAGATGAAGCCCAGGCTGGAGCCCTTGGTCCAGCTCGAGTTGTACGTCCAGTTCGGGACCCCAGGCGCGGTAGCCGTAGTACACCGGGCCGGTGATGCCGTAGGTCGTCTGGAGCGTGGAGACGGCAACCGACTTCGACCAGACGTTGGTGGTCGCGTTCTTGGTCATCACATACTTCACGACCTCCTGCGCGCCCTGGGCCGTCTTGTAGATGTAGAGCTCGATGCGGGTGGCGCGCGAGGAGTAGACGTTGAAGTTGATGTTGGTCTTCGTCGCGTCGTACTGCGCGCCGAGCGTCCAGGAGATGGCGCCCTGCTCCTGGGTGCCCACGGCCTCCTGACCGCCCTCGAGGGCCAGCGGAGCGACCTGCTCGGCCGGGCCACACGAGAGGAACGGGGTGGCGAAGAGGCCCGCTGTGAGCAGGGCGCGCCAGGAGCGGCGGTTTCCGGGTGCAAGCTTCATGGAGTGACTCCAGCGCGGAAGGGGGGTAGGGGACGGTCGGCAGGGCGGGCCCGCGCTTGCCCGTCTGCCCTACCTTCCACCACCTCTCCTCCTTGAGCAATTCAGGGTACGCCGGACTCTCCCTGTCTCCCGCGCTCTGCTGGTTTATGAGCAGGGAAATTCCACGGGCGCACGATCCTGGCGCGGTGTGTCAGCGCACGTGGGCCGGGGTGTGCCTGCGCGGTGCGGTGCTTTCTTCGGGGTGGCGACTACATGTTCGCCGGAAAGTTCGTTTAACATCCGCCCCTACTCCTGCTGTCCCTCGCCGCAGCGCCCCCCGCCGCGGAATCCCTCTTCTGAGGAGACGCCTCACATGCCCTCTGTTGCTTCCAGCGATCAAACGCCCATCCACTACCGTGTGCTCGGAGACGGGCCTCGCAATGTGCTGCTCGTCCACGGCTGGATGGTGTCCGGCGCGGTGTACGACGAGCTCGTGGAGAAGCTGGACCACACCGGCCTGCGGCTGGTGATTCCGGACCTGCGCGGCTCGGGCCAGTCCGGTTCTCCCGCGGGTGGCTACACGCTCGAGCAGCACGTGCGCGACGTGCTGGCCGTGGCGGACCACGCCGGCCTGAAGCGCTTCACCGTGGTGGGCCACAGCATGGGCGGGCAGCTCGCCCAGTGGATTGCCGCGCAGGAGCCCTCGCGCGTGGAGGGCCTGGTGCTGCTCAACACGGTGCCGGCCTCCGGCATGCAGCTCCCGCCCGATGCGGTGGGGCTGTTCCGCAGCTCGGCGAACGACCGCGAGAAGCAGAAGATCATCCTCGGGCTGGCGTGCAAGCAGCTCTCGGAGGCCGCGCTGGAGCGGGTGCTGAAGGACGCGGGCACGGTGGCGAAGGCGTCCATCGAGGGCAGCTTCGATGCGTGGACGGGCGGTGGCTTCGAGGCGAAGCTGGCCTCCATCACCGCGCCCACCCTGGTGGTGGCCACGGACGACCCCTTCCTGCCGCCGGCCTTCCTGCGCGAGAAGGTGGTGAACCCCATCCAGGGCGCGCGGCTGGCGTACCTGCCGGGGCCGGGGCACTACCCGGCGGTGGAGCGCTCCGCCGAGACGGCCGCACTTCTCACGTCCTTCCTGGCGGGTCTGGGTCGGTAGTAGGAGGAGTCGCCATGGCGTGGAAGATGTCCTTCGAATACGACGAGGTGCACGACGTCGTCACGGCGACGTTCCAGGACTGCATCCTCAACAACTCGTTGGACGTGGCGCGCTGGCGCACCGAGGTGGAGGGCTACCTGTCCCGCCACCCCTCGAAGGTGGACCTGCTCATCAACCTGGATGGGCTGGTGGTGAAGTACACGGCGGGCCGCGTCTTCGGGCGCGAGCGCACCGAGGTGCTGGCGCGCTACACCAAGCGCTCGTTCCGCTTCGGCGGTGACGAGATGACGCGGATGTTCGTCAGCACCAGCGGCACCATCAACGGCGCCGCGGTGAACGTCTACGCCGTCGCGCGACGACGCCCTGCGGGCGCTGCTCGCGGACCGCAAGGCCGAGGCGGCGGGGCTGCCCTCCCTGGTGGGCAAGAGGGCCGGCTGAGTCACACCCCGGCGTACCACTCGTAGCCGCGAGTCCTCCCAGGTAGCCACCCGTGGGCTCTGGGAGGAAGTTCACCTCGGTGAGGTACTTCACCATCTTGTAGCCGAGCTTCACCCCCGAGTAGAGGCGCAGCGGCGCGCCGTGCTCGGGTCGCAGCGGTTGGCCGTTCATCCCGTAGGCGAGAATCGTCTGAGGGTGGAAGGCGCTCGGCCCGTCCCAGGACGAGAAGTAGTCCGCGTCGAACGAGCGGAACTCCACGAAGGTGGCGCGTGGGTCCGCGCCCACGAGCTTCGCCAGCTCGCTCACCCGCACGCCGTGCCACGCGGCGACCGCGCTCCAGCCCTCCACGCAGTGGTGGCGGATGCGGTAGTCCGTGCGCGGCAGCCGCGTCAGGTCCTCCAGCGACAGCACCGTGGGGCGCTGCACGAGCCCACCCACCTTCAGGGCCCAGCCGGCTGGCGCCAGCGGCACTCGCGGGGAGATGTAGTACTGCGGGAAGGCCCCGGGGCGGCGTGAGGTTCTCGGGCGGCTCCTCGGGCGCGAGTCGCTCGGGGCTGAAGAGCCCGGCCTGGACGCGCTGGTTGAAGCGCTCCATGACGCCCAGGAAGCCCTGGCGGGGCCGGCTGCTGTCGCACGCGCCCAGGGCCAGCCGCCGCCGCGCCGAGCAGCCAGGTGCGTCGGGTGAGGAGCCGCTTCTCGCCTCGGGTCATTCATGGGGCTCGGCCTCCCGTCACCATCTCGAGGAGCGTGCGCGGGTGGAGCGCCACCAGCAGCACGTGCCCCACCGTGAAGAAGGCCAGCAGCGCGAGCACGAGGAGGTGCACCGCGCGCGCCGGGTCGTAGCCGCCGAAGAGGGCCGTCAGCCAGCGCAGTTGCACGGGCTTGTAGAGGACGAGCCCGGAGAGCACCGCGAGAAGGCCAGTCCCAGCACGCCCGTGTACGCGAAGCGCTGCAGGCCGTTGTAGGGGTCCTGCGGCGGGGCCTCCTTGCGCAGCCGGAGGTAGTAGGCCGCCATGTGCAGCGCGTTGCGCGTGTCCCGCCGGGGGAGGAAGAGGCGCCGTCGCCACTCGCCGCTGGCGAAGAGGTAGGCCACGTAGGCCAGGCCGTTGAAGACGAAGAACCAGCCGAAGGCGAAGTGCCAGTGCCGCGCGCCGGCGAGCCATCCGCCCAGCCGGCTCCACTCGGGAGGCGGCACGCCCTGGAAGGGGTACCAGCCGTAGGGCGCTCCCTGCGGCCCCATCATGGGGTAGGCGACGAGGATTTGAAGCCCGCTCGCGGCGAGGATGGCCAACAGCGGCACGTTGGCCCAGTGGGCGAGGCGGATGGGCGCGGGTTGTGGGCGTTGCGCAGGTGGCACGGCGGCAGCGGAGCATGCGCGCCACCGTCTCGCAGGTGCCCACCAGGGCAGGCGCCCGGTTCCGGACGTCCCGGCTCTGGCTTCTGTCTCCCAACCGACAGCCCGTGCGACCCTACTTGAAACGACGGGAGCGACACCCATGACTCCTGGAATGAGGCCTACCTGAAACGGCGGGGGTCTGGTGGATGACCGGTAAAATGGGGTTCTGGGTTGACTTGACGTCACGAGTCGCTAGGGTTGTGGCCACCATGCCAGGTCATGTGCCTCCCGAGGTCCGGAAACGATTGGCTCAACCCCTTCGGAAGACCCTCCGCATCGTCCGGGAGCTCGTGGAGCTCTCCCAGGCGGAGATGGCCCGGCGCATCGGCATGCCCGAGCATGCCTACGGCCGCTTCGAGCGAGGCAGCCCGAGCACCGTGCCGAGCGCCGCGACGTTGCGGCGGATGCAGCGGGTGCTGAGCGGCTCCCTGGATGACCTGCTGGGTCCGGAGTGCGTCGAGGCCTCGGCTCCGGCGGCGAGGCCCTCTGTCGGCGGGAGACGTTCGAGGCCGCCCGCGGCCCAGCGCTCGGGGGTGCACTCGAGGGCGGGGCAGCGGCGTCTGGCGCTCCGGGTGGACCTGGGGTGAGGTAGGGCGCCCATGAGTCAGCGGCTCTCCACGCGGCGCTTCCTGTACTGCCTCCTCCAGGGGGACTCCTTCTCTCCCTCGCTCGCCGAGGAGCGCTCGGGGCTCGTCCTGGTGGACAAGAACGAGCCCGGCGACGTGGCACCCTCGGGGCGGTACAAGGGCGAGCCCCTGCCGTACGGGAGCGCCATGCTGGTGCTGCTCGACGATGACCTGGAGCCGGGGGCCTCGGTGATGGAGCCGCTGCGGGCGCTGAAGGAGACGCTGCCGGACCTCCGGGCCGCGGGTGCCACCGAGGCCACGCTGTACCTGGTGGTTGCCTATGAGACGCAGTGCAACTTCGAGCTCACTCCGGAGGAGTTGGTGGCGCTCGCCTCGGTGGGCCTGCCGCTGGGCGTGAGTTGCCACCCGGCCGCGACGTAGTCCGGCGCGGGTGCCTACCGCGGAGTACCTCCATCCGTGGCTCGTTGGGCCTGACGCTGCTTGCGGCTCGGGGGGATTGTGCCCCCTGGCCTTCAGCGATGCTCCTGGGCCTTGTGCTTTTGCGCCGCCTCCCTCTCCTCACGGGCTATTTCCGCGTCCAGCGCCTTGATGCGTGCCTGCATCTCCGGAGGCAGATCCTCCAGCTTGAAGGAGCGCTCCCGCTTCCTGCCTAGGCGATAATCCTCCCGCTTCTGGATCAGCTCCGCCTCTCGCTTCTTGAGCTCCTCCTGTTTTTCCGGAGGAAGCCGCGCCAACTCGTCGCGTGCCATGAGAATGATGGGCTCCCAGCCCGGCGCAGGACCGAGCGGACCACGGCAACTGAGCTCGTGCTTGCCATGCTTGCAGAGCAGGGCACAGCCTGGGTTCTCGTCCGACAGGCGCGTGCCCTCGCAGGAGTGAATGGTGGTTCTTCTCGGCGAGCCATTCATGCTTTCACAAGTGAAGGTCCACCGACCCAGCAGGCAGTCTTCCAGGACACACCCTGGCGCCAGCACGGGAATGGGAGTCTGAGCACAGCTCCCATCACCCGGGTAGCACGGGTCGAGCTCTGGTTGAGTGGACCTATCGTGCTGGGCGCGCCAGAGCGCCTCCATCACCCTGTCCTCGGGATAGAGGCACTGCATCTGCGGCGGCAGCATCTCCCGCGGGCGTGGCCCGAAGATGGGGACGGGAACGGGTTTCTTCCAGAGGTATTCGTATTCTTCATACGGCTCCTCCTCAGCGCCTGCATCAGGCGTGGGCGGCGGAGGAGGCGGGTCGATCTGGGTGCGGCGAACGTGGCATCGGCCGCGTACCCGGCCTACGACCTCGTAGCGGGCCAGCACCTGCAGAGGCTTGCCCTCGACGGTGTATTGCTGGCGGAGCAGGGCCGAGGCGGGCTGGCAGCCCGGGGCGCGCTCGAGGATGCAGTTGAAATCCTCCCCGCAATCCACGGCAGCTGGCTTTTCTGGCTCGGGCTTGCGGCAGTGGGCCAGGGCCAGCAGCGACAGCAGGAGGCCCGGTAGGAGCAGGTGGCGAGGGCGGCGCATGAAGAGAAAGGGTGCGCTTCAGCGCTTCCTGCGAGGGACGTAGGGCTCGCGCCAGTGGGCGGGACGCGGAGGAATGGGGCGGTGGGGGATTTGGTCGTCTGGCAGTTCCTCGAATTCGATGCTCCCGCGGCCCTGCAGGACCTCCTTGATCTTGCGAGCACCGAACTCCGAGCCATGGAGTTCCACGGAGGCTGCCTGGGTCTTGAACTTCTCCATCTGGCCGAGAAGGAACTGATGCTCGGTATGCTGCTCCAGCCAGTCCCATACCTCTCCCACTTCTTTCCAGATAACATCCGCGTGCGAAGGTTCGAGGAGGCGAACCGTTATTCTTCCCCAGGCTGGGAGCATGACTCCGTGCATGCCATTGGTCTCTTCGTTGAAGCAGTGAGCGATGTCACTTCCGCAGCGGGTGCAACGCTCCTTGCTTGAGCTGCCGTAGCCACAGAACTCACAACAATACATCTCTTCACTCATGGAGATTCCTCTAGCAAGTGGGGTTTTGCCCTTCTGCCATATTCTTTCAACATTTCCTGATAGGTCATGCGCTTCATGTTCTGCGGGTCGAAGACAACAACCCGTCCAGTAGGCGTGACCCGCCCGTAGACGACATGCTCATAGGTGGCACCGTTCCACCGCGTGAAAATGGCATAATGCCCCACGGGGGCGGTCGGTTCGAGGATGGCAACACCAGCCCTGCTAGCCCGGAGACCGGTCGCCTTCTCAATGTAGCGCAGGGAGTCCTCGGGCCGGAAGCGCCGCTCACGGCCAGCGTGGCCGAAGAGTCGCTCCATCTCGTCCGCCGAGTGATTGAAGTAGCCATCAATGCTGTTCCGGATGACCGCCGCCACGCATGCAGTACAGTTGTCTTTTCGCCCGGAAGGATTCCACCGATTGAGCTTCCCCCTTCGTGGTATATCTGCCGCACCTACATGTGGCAGAGGGTTGTCCGCTATCCGGGCCGCCAGCTCGCCCCCCAGGGCGCGCATCTCCTCCGGGTTGGAGGCGTAGCCCCAGCGAAAGCCCCTCTTCACAGCTTCCTCGGAAACATCATCGGCCGAGCGCAGCTTCCGCAAGAGCAGCGGCAACCGCTTGAAGGCCACGCCCGTGACACGGACGACGAGGTAGCCGCCCACAGGAATGGCCACCATGAGGACCATGTCTCCCTCGCTGGTGGGCACGCCCATCATGCCGGCGATGAGGAGGGTGTTCTCGGCATGGCGCTCCGCCTCGCGCACTCCGGCCCGGTTCAGCTTCCCGGCATAGGCGCGACCCTCGTACTGGGCCTCCGCCACGGCTGCATCGTCGCCCCGGCGCATGTCGCGCAGCGCGCGGCGGAGGGCGGAGGCAAGGGCGACGCGCATCTGCTCGTGGTGCGACTCGGTACCTTCCTCGTACTTCTCATCCAACTCGTCCAGGGCGCGGTGGATGGCGTCCATGCGCCCCGGTTCCAGCAATCCGGCCGAGTTCAGGCGCACCAGCTCGAAGTAGAGGTCCTCGGGGGAGGCGTCCGCCTCGACTTCGTACACCCCGGTCGAGGGGGCATCGGGACGCACGGACTCATCCGCCGAGCCACAGCCGGCAAGGGCGGCGATCAGCAACACCGCAAGCGAAGACTTCCACAAGGGCATGGGCATCTCCTGTCACGTTCGGAGTGCCTCATGAGACTCATTGGGTCTGACATGGCACGGCGCCGAGACATCGACCCGGCGATGTCACCCAGCGCGTGTGTCCGCCTGTCGGGCGGCCGGTTTGGGTCGGGCGCCTGAAACCATTCCCGCTGGGTCGGGAGGCGCGGGTTACACTGCCCCGCCCCCGCCCGACCATGAACCGCAAGGCCGTCGCCTCCGTGCTCCTGTTGTGCATCGCGCTCGTGAGCGTGGTGGCGGGCGTCGTCTATCTCATCCGCAGGGACCGCGCGGCGCTGGTGGACCAGTTCTCCGCGGATCGGCAGGCCCAGGTGGAGGCGGCGGCGCGCGAGGTGGCCGATGCGCTCGACGACGCGGCCGATGACCTGCGCTTCGCCGGCGAGCTGCTGTCCCGGCCCGGCTCCGTCACCGAGCACCGGCGCGAGCTGCTCGCCCTCCTGGAGGTGGTGGGGCAGTACAAGGCCATCATCGTGCTCGACGCAGGACGGGGGCGCAGCGGCTTCGCCATCATGGACCGGCGCGCGGGCCCGGCCGTCACGCGCGGCGCCGTGGGCACCGTCCTGGCGGAGGCGGCGCGCGCGGCGCTCGCCCGGACCCCGGGCGACATCCTCACCTCGCCGCCCGTGGCCGCCGCGCCCGGGCGGCTGGCTGCGCGTCTTCGCCACCGCGCTACGCGCCCGCCGAGGCGGGCCCGGGCGGCGCGGTGGCGGTGCTGGTGGACACCGAGCCCTTCTTCGCCCCGCTGCAGCTCGATGACCAGCCGAGCCCGGAGACGCGGCTGCTGCTGCTCGGCGCGCACGGCGTGCCCACCCCCGCGAGCGACGCCGGCGCTCGTGGACTGGTACCAGCGGCTGGACACGCGAGGCGGGCAGACTCCCGGCCTTCGCGGAGCTGGCGCGGCGCATGCGCGCGGGCGAGCGCGGCACGGTCCGCATCTCGGCGAGGACGAGGCGGCGCGGCTGGGCCTGGGCGCGGCGGACGCCATCGCCGCCTTCACCCCCATCCGCGTGCGCGGCGGCACCCACTGGGCCGTGGCCACGCTGCTCTCCACCACCGAGGCTGCGCAGCCACGAGCGGGGCCGTCATCCTCCGGGTGGCGCTCGGCGCGCTGCTGGTGACCTTCTTCCTCGGCGCCTTCGGCGTGTACGTGCATCATCGCCTCGCGCCGCGCGGTGGCGCTGCAGGAGAGCCGCCGGCACGCGGACCGGCTCGCGCACCTGCACGAGAAGACGCAGAAGATCCTCGACAACATCCCCACCGGCGTCCTCGCGCTCGTCGGCGGACGGCCGCATCACGCGCCGTCAACCAGGCCCTGCGCGAGCGGCTGCCCCCGACCGCCGTGGGCGCGCTCGCTGCCGGAGGCCTTCCCGCACGCCCCCGCCGCCGGTGGTGGCGCGGCTCGGCGCGCTGGTGGAGGCGCGCGTGCCACGCCGAGCGCGTCCTCAGCCTGCACGGCGAGCCGCTGCGCCCTCTTCGGCGAGGAGGGCCAGTACCGCATCCACGCCGTGCCGCTGGAGCGCCACGGACCCCGAGGTGCGCGTGCTGCTCGTGGTGGAGGACCTGAGCAACGTGCACGCGCTCGAGTCGCAGCTCCTGCGCGCCGAGAAGCTGGCCACGGTGGGCATGCTCGCCGCGGGCATCGCCCACGAGATCGGCACGCCGCTGGGCGTGGTGCGCGGCCGGGCCGAGTACGTGCTGGGCAAGCTGGGCGCGCAGCACCCGCAGGCCGCCGGGCGTGCAGCGTCATCATCGAGCAGATAGACCGGGTGAGCCGCACCATCCGCCAGCTGCTGGACTTCTCGCGGGTGCAGCCGGCGGCGGTGCGCGGCGTGGCGCTGGGGCCGCTGCTGCGCGGCGTGCAGGAGCTGCTGCACGGCTGGAGGCCGAGCGGCGCAAGGTGACGGCTGGAGGTGGAGCGTGCCCGAGGGGCTGCCCGCGCTCGCCGGCGGACCCGGACCAGCTGCAGCAGGTGCTGGTCAACCTGGCGCTCAACGCCTGCGACGCGTGCGAGCCCGGGGGCACGGTGCGCCTGCGCCGCGCACCGGAGGCGCCGGGCGAGCCGGGGGCCTGGAGCGGCGTGCGGGTGACGGTGCGGGACGACGGGTGCGGCATTCCGCCGAGAGCCTCAACCGCGTGTTCGACCCCTTCTTCACCACGAAGAAGCGCGGCCAGGGCACGGGGCTGGGGCTGACGATGGTGGCGCAGATTGTCCGCAACCACGGCGGCCGCGTCGAGCTGGAGAGCGCGCCCGGCCAGGGCACGTGCGTGACGCTGTGGTGGCCCGCCACGGCCGTCGGCGCCGAACGAGGAGCGACATGCCGTCTGAGGGACGAGTGCTGGTGGTGGATGACCACGTGGAGATGGCGCGGCTGCTGGCCGACCACCTCACGGACGCGGGCTACACGGTGGACGTGGCCACGAGCGGCGCAGGAGGCCCTCGCCGCGCGTGCGCGGGCGCGTGCTGGACGCCGTGCTGTGCGACCTGCGCATGGAGCAGGTGGACGGCTTCGACGTGCTGGCCGCCGTGCGCGCAGGTGGACCCCGACGCTGCCGGTGCTCATCATGACGGCCTTCGGCGGGGTGGAGAACGCCGTGGAGGCGATGCGGCGCGGCGCCTACGCACTACTTCACCAAGCCCTTCCGGCTGGACGAGGTGCTGCTGTACGTGCAGCGCGCCCTCGCCGAGCGCCGGCTGCGCGAGGAGAACCGGGCGCTGCGTCAGGCGGTGCGGGGACCGCTCGGCCTACGCGGCGCTGGTGGGCCGCAGCGCCCCCATGCGCACCCTCTACGAGCTCATCGAGCGCGTGGCCCACTCCCAGCGCCCCGGTGCTGGTGCGCGGGGAGAGCGGCACGGGCAAGGAGCTGGTGGCCCGCGCGCTGCACTTCGAGGGCCCGCGCAAGGACGGCCCCTTCGTGGCGGTCAACTGCACGGCCATCCCCAACGCGCTGCTGGAGAGCGAGCTGTTCGGCCACGTGAAGGGCGCCTTCACCGGGGCCACCACGCCGCGGCGCGGCCTCTTCCTGGAGGCGGACGGCGGCACGCTCTTCCTCGACGAGATCGGCGACATGGCGCCCGAGCTCCAGGCCAAGCTGCTGCGCGTGCTGGAGGACGGCGAGGTGCGCGCGGTGGGCGCGGACGCCTCGCGCAAGGTGGACGTGCGCGTCGTCGCCGCCACGCACCAGGACCTGGAGGCGCGCGTGCGCGAGGGCCGCTTCCGGCAGGACCTCTTCTACCGGCTCAACGTGGTGCCGCTGCGCGTGCCGCCGCTGCGCGAGCGCCGCGAGGACATCCCCCTGCTGGTGGAGCACTTCGTCGCCGCAGTCGCGCAAGCGCAACCCCCGCGCGCGCCTCACGCGGCTTCTCCCCCGAGGCCCTCGCCGCGCTCGCCGCCGCGCCCTGGCCCGGCAACGTGCGCGAGCTGGAGAACCTCGTCGAGCGCCTCGTGGTGGTGACGGCGCAGGAGACGGTGGACCTGCCCACGCTCCAGCTCCACGCGCCCGGTGTGACGGCGGACGCCCATCCCGCTGTCACGCGGCCCAGGCGAAGCTCGTCACCCTGCGCCAGCTCGAGGGCGAGTACATCGCCTGCGTGGTGGCGCACTGCGGTGGCAACAAGACGAAGGCAGCGGAAATCCTCGGCATCGACGTCTCCACCATCCACCGCCGCGAGCGCGAGCGGAGTGGAAACGGCTCGTAGCTCCGGGCTCGGTGGGTACACTGGGAGTCTCTCTTTCATTGGAGGTACCCCCTCGTGTCCTTCCCACGAAATCCCGATGCCGGAGGCCTGCCCATGAGGCCCCTCACCCGACTCCTTCTCTCGCTGGGCGCCGTGCTCCTGCTGGTCAACGCCTGCACGAATGAGGAGGACCCCCGCCCTGGCGGCCCCTTCCATCCTTCACCGCCCATCGAGGTGACGCCGGACAGTGGCGACGCGGGGAGCATCTCCCTCGATGGAGGGGACGTCGTCCTCAGCGACGGCGGTACCTTCGCGGCGAAGCCCTCGTGCTCCGGGACCTCGTGCGCGGGCGCCTGTCCGGATGGGGGCGTCATCTGCGCGGGCAATTGCGGCTTCCTGACCGCGGTGTCGTACGCGCTGCCTGGCACCCCGCGGGACATCGCGTCCGGCGACCTCAATGGCGACGGCGCCGATGACCTCGTCACGGTGAACAGCGTGGGCAACACGACGGCCGTGCTGCTCAACCGCAAGGCGGGCCTCTTCCAGACGCCCACCCTGCTTCCCGCGGGCGCGGCTCCCTCGTCCGTGCTGCTCGCGGACGTCACCGGTGACCAGAAGCTGGACGTCCTCGCCGCCAATTCGAGCTCCCTCATGGTGTTCCGCGGCAAGGGGGATGGCTCCTTCCCGACGGCCACCTACACCAGCGTCGGCCAGTCCATCGACGACATGGCCATCGGTTCGTTCGGCGGGAGCCAGCGCGTCGCCCTCCTGGGGGGCTCTGGCGACAAGCTCCTCGTGCTGAAGTCCAACGGCAATGGCTCCTTCGCCCCCCCGGTCAGCGCTCGCGGCTCCCACGGCCCCCAACGCGATGACGGTCGAGGACTTCAACGGCGATGGTCGTCCGGACCTCGCCCTCACCCACCCGACGTGTACCGAGACGTCGGACTCGTGCCAGTCGGTGGGGGTGCTGCTGGGCAACAGCGATGGCACCTTCCAGGCCCAGCGCTTCATGCCCGTCGAGGGCTCGCCTCGCGGCCTCGTGGCGGCGAAGCTCGGCATTGATCCGAATCCAGACCTGATGGTCGCCGACATGAGTGGCAATCGGGTGCTCGTGTTCAGCGGCCAGGGCGATGGCTCCTTCCTCGTCACTCCGACCGCGTATGCCGCGGGTGTCAGGCCTCGGGAGCTGGTGCTGGCGGACATCGACCGTGATGACGTGAAGGACCTGCTGGCGGTCAACTCCGGCGACAGCCAGGTGAGCCTGTTCCTGGGGCAGCCGGGGGGCGCCTTCTCGCAGCAGGTGTTGCTCACCGCGCTCCCCGCAGGGCAGGGGCTCCAGGGAATGACCGTGGGAGACTTCGACAAGGACGGCGCCCGGGACCTGGCCGTCCTCACGGGCGGTGGCATCCAGATGCTGTGGGGCACCTGCCGCTAGACACCGAGGAAGTTACTCCTGGAAGGAGACGCTCGCTCCCACGGGCGGCGGGGTGGAGCGGCGCATCGCTCCGTCCCTCCAGCCCAGGAAGACGAACGAGGGGTCCTCGAGTGGCGTGTCGAAGTCGAAGCCCACGCGCGTGGGCCCCACCTCATCCGCCTCCAGCACCGTCACCCGCATGCCCGGGAGCTCCACCCGTGAGCCCTGGGGCAGCGAGTGGCTGGGGCCGCGGAACACCCCCTCGAACTCGCTGGTGAGGAAGTGGCCCCGGGTGAGCGCGAGCTCCAGGGACGTCGGCCCCGTGGCGGGTGAGCACGTGGGGCTCCGGCGACAGGGACAGCGTCCACCAGGCGAGGGGCACTGGCATGCCACGCGTGGCCATGCGCATGGGCGCGTACATGCCGAGGAGCGGATTCGGGAGGGGGAGGATGACCACCCGCTGCTCGGGGAGGCGCTTCCTGTCCAGCTCGTGCTCCAGCGTCTGGAGGATGGGCTCGGTCTGGCTTTCGAACGTCCGGATGAAGAGGGTCATCATCGGCCAGAGCAGGGGCGCCAGCACGAGGTGCGAGAGCGCGAGCACCCCGGCCCCGGCCGCCATGCCCCGGGGACGCCAGCCGCGCGCCCGCGAGCGCCACGCGGACACGAGCACCACCGCCACGGCCACCGAGCCGCCCAGGCTCGGCACGAGCAGCAGGCGGTTGGAGGGGAAGGTGGCGGCTACCGGCAGCAGCGACAGCGCCGCGCCGAGGAAGAGCCAGCGGCAGTGTCGGCGCTCGTCCCCGGTGAGCTCCGGCCACGCGGTGCGCAGCAGCCATGCGAGCAGCCCGAGCGCGAGCAGCCCCATGCCCACCAGCATGGGACGCGTGCTCGTGCTGAACGCCCAGAGGTCCGCGGGCACCTCCAGCAACAGCCCGCAGAGCAGCGCGGGCACCCGCCCCAGCACGGCCAGGAGGTAGCGCCCGGGCTCGCCTACCGGGTCCACGTAGGAGCCGGAGCCAGAGGCTCCATACCCGCTCAGCTTGTAGCTCACGAGGTACGCGAGCCCGAGCAGCGCCGCTGGGGCGAGGGCTCGCGCCCGCTCCTTCACTCCGTCCCGAGCGCCCAGCACCTCATAGGCCAGCAGGTACGCGAAGACGCCCAGGGCGGTCTCTCCGCCCAGCAGGCCCACGGTGAGCCCGACGAGGGAGAGGGGCAGGGCCCAGGGCCGACGCAGCTCGCGCCACTCGAGGTGCATCCATACGCCGAACAGCGCGGGCACGGCGGCCACCAGCGCGTTGCGGTTGGCGATCCACCCCGCGACGAGGAAATGCGCGCCGTCGATGGCGAAGAGGAACAGCGCGAGCGACGCCACGGCTCCCGGCAGGAAGCGCCGCAGCAGGGTGCCGAAGAGGGCCACCATGCCGAGGTACCAGGCCAGCGAGTGCAGGTGGTAGCCCACCGGGTTTCGGCCGAAGAGCGAGTGGTCCAGCACCGCGAGCGCGCTCGACAGGGGGCGCCAGAAGGCCAGCTTCAGCTCGGGCAGCGTCCACCATGGATAAGGCCCCTTGGCGATCATCCGCTGCAGGCCCTCGGGGTCGCCGCCCGCGAAGCGGAACAGGTCGTAGGGCGAGGCCAGGGACGGAAAGCCCTCGAGGATGAGCAGGTGGATGAAGTCGTCGTTGATGAAGCCCATCCAGACGGTGGGCAGGGCGAGCACCAGCGCGGCCAGCAGGGAAACCCAGAGGGTGCGTCGGGAGGAGGTGTCCATGGCGGCCGTCATCATTCCCGCGTGCCAGTCTCGTGGGCGAGTTTGTGTCCGTCGCGGCGCACCTCGGATGGAGGCCTCCACACTCCGTCCCATTGGACGTCCAGAGCTGGTCACTCGACCGCGCTGAGCCGGAGACCCTTGTTTGCGGTCCGGGGACGCGCCGGTATCGTGACGCGCATGAGCCGAGCGGAAGTGAAGCGCCTGTCGCTCCTCGCCATGGGTCTGACGCTGCTGGCGGTGGGCTGTGACGAACACGGAGCGCCCCGCGTCACCTACCGGGTACCCCTCGTCATCGAGGAGACCGTGCAGTCGCCGGCCTCGGTGGGCTCCGGGGACGTCATGCGCCTGGGTGTCACCGTCTCCGCCACCCGGAGTGAGTCCCTGTCCTTCACGTGGTCCACGAACGCGGGCACCGTGAGCACTCCGGTGAACGATGCGGGCCGCAGTGAGGTGGTCTGGACTGCCCTGTCCTGTCTGCCTCCCGGGGTGACTCCCACGGTGACGATGACGGTCACCGACAGCGCGGGGCGCAGCATCTCCCACACGTTCCCGGTCACCTGGACGGGCCCCACGTGCACGCGGGCCGAGTGTCTCTTCTCGCTGGAGGACGGGCGCATCGCGCTGGCGGCCGACTGCACCACGGACACAACGCTGCTCGTCCCGGACGACTACACGTTCGACGGCCAGGGACACACCGTCACGGTGGTGGACCCGCCGGGCGGCCACTTCACCGGGGCCGTGATTCGCAACCGGGGCGCCACTGCGCGCGTCCGCGACGTGACCGTCACCGCCAGCGGCTTGCGGGATGTCTGCGAGTCCGGCGCGGCGCGGCTCCGCGGCATCCTGCTCGAAGGGGCCTCGGGCGAGGTCGTGGGCTCCACGGTGCTCGACCTCCAGAGAGGCTCGGGCGCGAGCGGCTGTCAGGAGGGCTTCGGCATCGAGGTGCGTAACGACGACGCGAACCGTGGCCGCTTCCGGGTGGACGTGCTGCGCAACCGTGTCGTGGCCGCCCAGAAGATTGGCATCCTGGTCGTCGGCGCCGTGGAGGTGGCCCTCTCCGACAACACGGTGGATGCTCGGGGGCCGGTGACCCACGTCGCCCGCAATGGCATCCAGGTCAGCTTCGGGGCCAGGGGGCGGGTGTCGGGGAACACTGTCTCCGGGAATGCCTACACGGGCCCCGCGGCGGACACCATCGGCACGGGCATCCTGGTCACCGGGGGCAGCTACTTCGGCGCCAGCAGCCCGTTGGTGAGCGACTTCGCCATCGAGGGCAACACCCTCGTCGACAACGACATTGGCATCTACCTCTCCCAGCTCGAGGGCTCCGCGGGCGATGCGCCCTCGACGCCGACGCGCATCCGCGTGGCCGGCAATACCCTCCGCAACGGCGCGGCCACCAACGCCACCTACCAGGCCGCCATCGCGGACTACGGCACTGGCAACGTCATCACCTCGAACGTCATCTCCGGAGCGGGCTACGACCCGGCCACGGTGCCCGACCGCACCTTCACCGTCGAGGTGGTGCCCGTCGGGCCGGCCGCCATGCTCGCGTTCCTCACGCCCGCGTACGACCTCGCGACCGGCGCCTGCTCCGGCAAGGTCACCGTGCAGAGCCAGGACTCGGCCGGAAACCTCGTGCCCGCGTCGGGGACATTCACCCTGGCGGCCTCGGGCCCGGCGGCCTCGGGCCTCACCTTCCACGCGGACCCGGCTTGCACCGGGAGTGCGCTCTCGACCGTGGCCCTCTTGAACCCGCAGGCGGAGGCGACCTTCTATTTCAAGTCCTCGACGGTGGGCTCGGCGACGGTGTCGGTGTCCGGCGGAACCCTGAGCCCGGCCTCGCGGGCCCACACCCTGCACTGAGCCGCCGTCTCCTGCTCCCCCTTTCTGGCAATCCGCCAGGGCGGTCTTGCAGGCTGCCACGTTCCGGCGCATCGCGTCGCGGCGCTCCCGAGGGAGCGACTACGGGCATGTGACTTGCTGGTGCTTGGGGGTGAGGAGCCGCCATGCGCCACCCCTTGTCGTGCTGCGTCATCCTCGCGCCGGACGCGGATGAGTCGCTGTGCTCGCTGCTGCGCGACGTGCTCGGTGACATGGGCATCGTCCTGCATCCCTCCGGCGTCGAGGCCCGGCCGGACGTGGTGCTCGCGCTGGTGCAGGGGGAGGACAGTGTCTCGCGGGTGTTGCGGGGGGCCGGGAATGAGGCGGGGCCAGCGCCTGTCATCGTGCTGCTGCCCTTCGACGACGAGCGGCTGCGGCGCTCGTCGCTGAACCAGGGGGCGCGCGGGTGTTACGCGCTGGGCACTCCGCTGGAGGAGTTGAAGGGGCTGCTGCGGGAGGTGGTGGAGGTTTCTCCACGTCCTCGGGGCCGAGGGGGCGTCTCGGACGCTCCAGGTATGCAGGGTGAACGCGGGAGGCGCGATGATGGAGCGTGAGTCCTGGTCGGTGGCGCAGCCGCGCCCGAGGTCCGTGCTGAGGCTGGTTCCCTCCGTTCCAGCCGAGCCGCGCACCCCTCTGGGCGAGCGGGTGCTGGTGTCCGCGGAGGGCTTCCGCTTGACGAACGAGCGGCTGGAGGCGGCGGGCCACTCCTGGCGGCTGGAGGAGATTCGAGACTTCGGCACGCGTCACGCGTCTCCGGACCTCAAGCTGCCCCTGGCGGTGGGGGTGGCGGCGGCGCTGGTGGTGCCGGCGCTGCTGCTGCAGCCGGGCTCGCTCCGGGTGACGGCGGCGCTGCTGGTGGCCACGGTGTTCGTCTTCGCCTCCATCTCGAGGCTGGTGGTGGCGGCGGACACCTGGTGGCTGACGGTGCGCACCGCCGAGGGCGAGCGGCAGGTGCTGTGCTGCCAGGACCACCAGCTCTTCGCTCGGGTGGTGGAGGCGCTCGGCGAGGTGCTGGAGCGGCCCGCCCCGAGGCCCGTGGTGCCCACGGCGCGCCGGCTCGTCCTGGTCCGCTAAGCTGGAGTCGATGGCTGGTCTCTTTCACTCCCTCTGGCGGCGCCGACTGCTGCGCCGCCCGTTCCCTCCCGAGTGGCTCGGCTACCTGGAGCGGCGTGTCCCCTTCCTCGGGGAGCTCGCGCCGGAGCCGCGCCAGCGCTTCCTGGACCTGCTCAAGGTCTTCGCCTGGGAGAAGGAGTTCATCGGGGCGGGAGGCTTCTCCATCACCGACGAGGTCCGCGTGGTGGTGTCGGCCACGGCGGTGCGGCTGGTGCTGTACCTGGACCTCTCCTATTACGACCGGCTGCGCGAGGTCATCGTCTACCCGGATGCCTTCCGGATTCCGGACCGTACGGGCGTGGTGCTCGGCGAGGCGAAGCACTGGGGCTCCGTCATCCTCTCGTGGCAGTCGGTGCTGGCGGGGCTGGGGAATCCGCACGACGGCCACTCCACCGCCACGCACGAGTTCGCCCATGTGCTGGACCGCGAGGACGGGGCCTTCGATGGGACGCCGAACCTGCGCCGCTACTCGCACTACCGGGCGTGGGCCTCGGTGATGGGCGAGCACTTCCTGAAGCTGCGGCAGGGCCGGCCCCTGGAGCGTCAGGTGCTGGACGACTACGGCGGCGTGAACGAGGCCGAGTTCTTCGCCGTGGCCACCGAGTCCTTCTTCGAGAAGCCGCGCCAGATGAGGGAGAAGACGCCGGACCTCTACGAGGAGCTGCGGCGCTTCTACGGCGGGGAGTCGGCGCCAGACTCCTAGGAGCAGACGCTCGTGGCGCTGCTCGCCCGAGGGCCAGGCGGGTGTGCCACCGGACACCGGGGTGAGCTGGGACGTCCGCTCGGAACGGAGGGGCTTGCCGATGCGTCCCACCATTCCGAGCATGTGTCGGAGGGCGCCCGGTGCCGCACGGGCCCGCTCGCGTGCGGAGTGCGTCTCCTCCGGCGTGCGTTCCTGGGAGGTGTGAGATGCGTTTCACCGATTTCCTGGCGGAGGATTGCATCCGTCCGGACCTGAGGGCCCGGGACAGGGCGGGCGTGTTGCACGAGCTGGCCGGCATGCTCGCGTCGAGGACGAGGGCCTCGAGTGAGCAGCTCGAGCAGCAGCTCGTCGCGCGGGAGCGCATCTCCAGTACCGCCATTGGCGAGGGGGTGGCCATTCCCCACTGCCGCGTCGAGCGGATGCGGCAGATCACCGCCTGTGTCGCCGTGCAGCGCGAGGGGGTGGACTTCGGAGCGCGGGACGGGAAGCCGGTGCGCCTCTTCGTGACGCTCGTGTCTCCGGCGCACGGACCGGGCACGCACCTGGGTGTGCTCGCGCGCATCGCGGCGCTGCTGCGGGACGCGCGCTTGCGCCAGGCGTTGGTGGAGGCACCCTCCGCCGCCGCCATCCGCGCGCTCCTGGTGCAGGCCGAGGACGCCTACCTGGCCAGCAGCAGGCCCGGCACGACGTCCATGTGCCCACGGGCGCCCCCTAGAGCGCCCGGTCTCCTGCCCGTGTGGCGGGGGACCTGTTCCTCCCTGTGTGGGCAATGGTGTTCCTTTCATGGAGCACGGCCCGAAGCGGGCAGGCCGTGCAAGTTGCAACCACGGTGACGGGGGAGACGTCCGCAAGCCTTCAGAATCCCTGGGTTTTCGTGGCGTGGGGGGTGGTACGGCGGGTGCTCCAAGGGGGCACGTCCATGAACCCTTTCACCTTGTCTTCCCTGCTGCCGTACCTGCTGCTCGGCCAGGCGAGCCCCGCCGAGCCGCCCACTTCCCCCCCGACACCTCCGGCCGAGGAGGAGCCGGCCCCCTCCGCGCTCGAGTCGCTCGTCTCCCGGCTGAAGGTGGAGGGCGGGGCCGACGTCTACTACGGCTACAACTTCAACCGCCCGGCGGATGGCGCCAACTTCATCCCCGGCACCGGCACCACCGCCAAACGCGACAACGAGTTCTCCCTCAACCTCGCCAGCCTGGGCGTGAGCCTGGAGCCGGAGCCGGTGGGCCTCCGCGTGCTGGTGGGCGTCGGCACCGCGATGGAGGTGGTGCATGCCGCGGAGCCGGTGGGCACCGCCATCGGGCCCGACGTGTGGCGCTTCCTGCAGCAGGCCTCGCTGTCCTACGCGCACGGGCCCCTCACGCTGGAGGCCGGCGTGTACCCGAGCCACATCGGCCTCGAGTCGCTTCCAGTCCCAGCTCAACTGGACGTACACGCGCTCGTGGATGGGCGAGCTGTCGCCCTACTACCAGACGGGTCTCAAGGGCACCTGGAAGTTCTCCGACGCCTGGAGCGCTCAGCTGCACCTGCTCAACGGCTGGCAGACGCATCGGCGAGAACAACCGGGGCAAGGCGCTGGGCACGCAGGTGGCCTACGCGGGCGAGCGGCTCTCCGCCGCCTTCAACACCTTCATCGGCGAGGAGGGCTCGGGAGGCAGCGACGGGCCTGCGCCTCTTCGGGGACCTGGTGGCCACCTACAAGGTGACGGACGCCTTCAGCGTCTCGGGCACCGCGGACGTGGGCACCCAGCGGCGCCCCGGGCAGGACGCGGCCCTCTGGTACGCCGCCGGTCTCAACGCCCGCGTGCAGGTGGCCCGGCCGGTGGCGGTGGTCGCGCGCGCGGAGTTCTTCAACGACCGGGACGGCCTCATCAGCGGCACGGCCCAGCGGCTCGCGGAGGGCACCGTCACCCTGGAGGTGAAGCCCGCCGAGCACCTCGTCCTCAAGCTGGAGGCGCGGCACGACCGCTCCACCGCGGACGTCTTCGGCGGCTCCGAGACGACCGCCGAGGGCACGCCCGTCCCGCGTTCCACCCAGACCCTCGTGGTGGCGGGTGCCACCGCCTACTTCTAGGAGTCCCCCATGGACCTCGTCCTCGTGCTCGTGACCGTCGGCTTCTTCGCGCTCGCGTGGGCCTACGCCCGCGGCTGCGACCGGCTCTGAAGGGGAAGTCCGCCATGACCTTCGAATACGTCTCGGCGCCGCGCTCGCGGTGCTGCTCACCGTCTACCTCGTCTACGCGCTGCTGCGGCCCGAGCGCTTCTGAGGACCCGTCATGACCGCTCATCGGCTGGCTGCAGATTCGCTCTTCTTCGCTGCTGCGTCCTCGCGCTCACGAAGCCGCTCGGCGTCTACCTGTTCCGCGTCTTCGAGGGCGAGCGCCAGCCGCTGCCGCGCGTCCTCGGGCCGGTCGAGCGGCTGCTGCTACCGGCTCTGCGGCGTCGACCCGACGCAGCGAGCAGACCTGGATGCAGTACGCGCTCGCGCTGCTCGTCTTCAGCGCTGTTCGGCGTGCTCGTCACCTACGCGCATCCAGCGGCTGCAGCACGTGCTGCCGCTCAACCCGCAGCAGCTTCGCCGGCGGTCGAGCCGGAGCTCGCCTTCAACACCGCGGTCAGCTTCACCACCAACACCAACTGGCAGTCCTACGCGGGCGAGTCGACGATGAGCTACCTCACGCAGATGGCGGGGCTCGCCTGGCACAACTTCACCTCGGCGGCGGCGGGCATCGGCGTCGCGCTCGCGCTGGCGCGCGGCCTCACGCGCCGGCGCGGGCCCGAGGGCGCCGAAGACGCTCGGCAACTTCTGGGTCGACCTGATCCGCGCGCATCGCTCTACGTGCTGCTGCCGATCTGCATCGTCGGCGCGCTCGTCCTGGTCTCGCAGGGCGTGATCCAGAACTTCGCGCCGTACCGCGAGGTCACGACGCTCGAGGGCGCGAAGCAGATGATCGCGATGGGCCCGGTCGCCTCGCAGGAGGCCATCAAGATGCTCGGCACCAACGGCGGCGGCTTCTTCAACGCCAACAGCGCCCATCCGTTCGAGAACCCGACGCCGCTCACGAACTTCGTCGCAGATGCTGCTCGATCTTCGCCATCCCGGCGGCGCTCACCTACACCTACGGCCGCATGGCGCGCGACCAGCGGCAGGGCTGGGCGCTCTTCGCCGCCATGGCGCGTCCTCTTCCTCGTCGGGCGTCGACGCGTCGCCTACTGGGCCGAGGCCGCGCGGCAACCCGGCGCTCGCAGCGGCCTGGCCGTCGACCAGGCCGCCGGCAACATGGAGGGCAAGGAGGTCCGCTTCGGCGTCGCCGACTCGGCGCTCTTCGCCACCGTCACCACCGACGCCTCGTGCGGCGCGGTCAACTCGATGCACGACAGCTTCACGCCGCTCGGCGGCCTGGTGCCGCTCGTCAACATCCAGCTCGGCGAGGTCGATCTTCGGCGGCGTCGGCGCGGGCCTCTACGGCATGCTCGTCTTCGTCGCTGCTCGCGGTCTTCATCGCCGGCCTCATGGTCGGGCGCACGCCCGAGTACCTGGGCAAGAAGATCGAGGCGCGCGAGATGAAGCTCGCGATGCTCTACGTGCTGATCTTCCCGCTCGTCATCCTCGGCTTCACCGCCTGGGCGGCGGTGGCGCCCTACGGCGTCTCGCTCGCTCAACAACGCCGGGCCCGCACGGCCTCTCGCGAGATCCTCTACGCCTTCACCGAGCGGCGCGGGCAACAACGGCTCGGCCTTCGCCGGCCTCAACGCCAACACGCCGTTCTGGAACATCGACGCTCGGCCTCGCCATGCTCGTCGGGCGCTTCCTGATGATCGTCCCGGTGCTGGCGATCGCCGGCTCGCATGGTCGGCAAGAAGGTCGTGCCCGCCGGGCCCGGGCACCTTCCCGACCGACGGCGCGCTCTTCGCCGGCGCTGCTGGTCGGCGGTGATCCTCATCGTCGGCGCGCTCACCTTCTTCCCGGCGCTCGCGCTCGGGCCCGATCGTCGAGCACTTCCTCGCGCCGGCCGGAAAGGTGTTCTGACCATGGCCACGCACCCACAGCAAAGCCGCCTCGCTCTTCGACGCCGCGATCCTCCGGCCGGCGATCGCTGGACAGCCTGCGCAAGCTCGCGCCCGCGGCACGTGGCGAAGAACCCGGTCATGTTCGTGGTCGAGGTCGGCAGCGTGCTCACCACGGTGCTCTGGCTCCGCGACCTGGTCGCGCCCGCCGGCCGGCGCCGCGCCGCTCTGGTTCACCGGCGCGGTCACGCTCTGGCTCTGGTTCACGTGCTCTTCGCCAACTTCGCCGAGGCGGTGGCCGAGGGGCGCGGCAAGGCGCAGGCCGACGCGCTGCGCAAGATGCGCAAGGAGACGACGGCGCGGCGGCTGCGTCGACGGCCGGGAGGAGACGGTGCCCGCCTCGCACGCTGCGCAAGGGCGACCGTGGTCGTCGTCGAGGCGGGCGAGCTCATCCCCGGCGACGGCGAGGTCATCGAGGGCATCGCCTCGGTCGACGAGTCGGCGATCACCGGCGAGTCGGCGCCGGTCATCCGCGAGAGCGGCGGCGACCGCTCGCGCGGTCACCGGCGGCACCAAGGTGCTCTCCGACCGCATCGTCGTGCGCATCACCGCCGACCCGGGCGAGTCGTTCCTCGACCGGATGATCGCGCTGGTCGAGGGCGCCGCGCGCCAGAAGACGCCGAACGAGATCGCGCTGCACATCCTGCTCGTCGGGCTGACGCTCATCTTCCTGTTCGCCTGCGTGACGCTGGTGCCGCTCGCGCTCTACTCGGGCGTCGCGCTCTCGGCGACCGGTGATCGTCGCGCTGCTCGTCTGCCTCATCCCGACCACCATCGGCGGCCTGCTCTCGGCCATCGGCATCGCCGGCATGGACCGGCTGCTGCGCAAGAACGTGCTCGCGATGAGCGGCCGCGCCGTCGAGGCGGCCGGCGACGTCGACATGCTGCTGCTCGACAAGACCGGCACCATCACGCTCGGCAACCGCATGGCGACCGAGCTCCTCCCGGTCGCCGGGCGTGCCGATCGAGGAGCTGGCCGACGCGGCGCAGCTCGCCAGCCTGGCCGACGAGACGCCCGAGGGGCGCTCGATCGTCGTGCTGGTCAAGGAGCAGCTACGGCCTGCGCGGCCGCGACGTCGGCGAGCATCGGCGCGCACTTCGTCCCCTTCACGCGCGCAGACGCGCATGAGCGGCTGCGACCTCGACGGCCGCGCGCATCCGCAAGGGCGCGGTCGACGCCGTCGCGCGCGCACGTGCGCGCGCTCGGGCGGCGCGATGCCCGCGCGAGCTCGACGACGCGGCCGGCACGCATCGGCGACGCGGGCGGCACGCCGCTCGCCGTCGCCGACGGCGACGCGCGTGCTCGGCGTCATCCACCTCAAGGACGTGGTCAAGGGCGGCATCAAGGAGCGCTTCGCGCGCTTCCGCGCCATGGGCATCCGCACCGTGATGATCACCGGCGACAACCCGCGCACCGCCGCGGCCATCGCCGCGGAGGCGGGCGTCGACGACTTCCTCGCCGAGGCCACGCCCGAGGCCAAGATGCGCGCTCATCCAGGACGAGCAGGCGAAGGGCAAGCTCGTGGCGATGACCGGCGACGGCACCAACGACGCGCCCGGCGCTGGCCCAGGCCGACGTCGGCGTGGCGATGAACACCGGCACCCAGGCGGCGAAGGAGGCCGGCAACATGGTCGACCTCGACTCCAACCCGACCAAGCTCCTCGAGGTCGTCGAGGTCGGCAAGCAGCTCCTCATGACCCGCGGCGCGCTCACCACCTTCTCGATCGCCAACGACGTGGCCAAGTACTTCGCCATCCTGCCGGCGATGTTCGTGGGCGTCTTCCCGGAGATCGCGCCGCTCAACGTCATGCGCCTGGCCTCGCCGCAGAGCGCCATCCTCTCGGCGGTCATCTTCAACGCGCTCATCATCGTCGCGCTCATCCCGCTGGCGCTGCGCGGCGTGCGCTACCGGCCGCTCGGCGCGGCGGCGCTGCTGCGCCGCTCGCTGCTCATCTACGGCGTGGGCGGCGTCGTCGCGCCGTTCGTCGGCATCAAGCTCATCGACCTGGCGCTCGCCGGCCGTCGGGCTGGTCTGAGGAGGATCGCCATGGCGAACGCACTCGTCGATCGCGCTTCGCGCGACCGCTCGTCACCCTGGTCCTCACCGGGCTCGTCTATCCGCTCGCCGTCACCGGCCTCGCGCAGGTCGCTCTTTCCCGACGCAGGCCGAACGGCAGCCTGGTCACCGACGAGCAGGGGCAGGTCGGTCGGCTCGGAGCTCATCGGCCAGGCGCTTCGCGCAGCCCGGCCTACTTCCAGCCGCGCCCGTCGGCGGCCGGGCAGACGGGCTACGACGCCGCGGCCTCGGCGGGCTCGAACCTCGGCCCGACCTCGCAGAAGCTGCGCGACCGCGCGCGCGGCCGACGTCGGCGCGGCTGCGCGCCGAGAACCCCGACGGCGCCCGGGCCGGTGCCCGGCCGAGCTCGTGACGGCCTCGGCGAGCGGCCTCGACCCGCACCTCTCGCCCGGCGGCCGCGCTCTGGCAGGTGCCGCGCGTCGCCGCGGCGCGCGGGCGTCGACGCCGGAGCGCGTCCGGGCGGTCGTCGAGGACGCACGTCGAGGGGCGCGACCTCGGCTTCCTCGGCGAGCCGCGCGTCAACGTGCTCGCTGCTCAACCTCGCGCTCGACCGCGCAGTTCGGCGCGCCCCGTGCAGCCGCGCGCCGAAGGCGTAGCACGACGGACATGACGGCGACCCGACCGCCAGCGCCCGGAGGACTTCCTCGAGCTCGTCGAGCGCGCGCGGCGCGGGCGGCTCAAGCTCTACATCGGCTTCGCCGCCGGCGTGGGCAAGACCTACCGCATGCTCGAGGAGGCGCACGCGCTGCGCAAGCGCGGCGTCGACGTGGTGCGTCGGCTTCGTCGAGACGCACGGGCGCGCCGAGACCGCGGCGCTCGATCGAGGGGCTCGAGGTGGTGCCGCGGCGACAGGTCGAGTACCGCGGCGTCGCCGTCGAGGAGATGGACCTCGACGCGGTCCTGGCGCGCAAGCCCGCAGGTCGCCATCGTCGACGAGATCGCCGCACACCAACGTCCCCGGGTCGCGCAACCGCAAGCGCTACCAGGACGTGCTCGAGCTGCTCGACGCCGGCATCAACGTCATCGGCGCCTTCAACATCCAGCACCTCGAGAGCCTCAACGACCTCGTCGAGCGGGCCACCGGCGTCGCGCGTGCGCGAGACGGTCCCCGACACCTTCCTGAAGCAGGCCGACCAGGTCGTGAACCTCGACCTGGCCGTCGAGGACCTGCTCGAGCGGCTGCGCGCCGGCAAGATCTACGCCGCCGAGAAGGTCGCCTGGGCGCTGGAGCACTTCTTCCAGGACGAGCAACCTCGCCACGCTGCGCGAGCTGGCGCTGCGCGAGGTGGCCGAGAGCCTCGAGCGCGCAGCGCGGCCGCGCACGCGCCGGACGCAGGACGCGCGCGCCGCGCGCCGACGCGCGGCCGCGTCATGGTCTGCATGTCCTCGCTACTCGCCGCGCGCCGCGACGCTGCTGCGCCGCGGCTCGCGCATGGCCGGCCGGCTCAACACCGACTGGTTCGTGGTCTACGTGGAGACGCCCGGCGAGGCGCCGCGACCGGATCGACGCCGAGGCGCAGCGCCACCTGCTCGACAACATCGAGATGGCGCGCGAGCTCGGCGCCGAGGTCGTGCGGCTGCAGGGCCGACGACCCGGTGGCGGCGCTCCTCGACTTCGCCCGCTCGCACGGCGTCGGCCACATCATCATCGGCCGCGCGCAGCCAGCCCTGGTGGCGGCGGCTCGCTGGGGCGCTCGGTCGTCGCAGCGCCTGGTCGACGAGGCGGACGGGCTTCGACCTGCACATCGTCTCGCTTCGACGGAGCGAGGAGGGCGCGGCCATGACGCTGCGCGCCAAGCTGCTGCTCGCCCAGGCGCCCGCTGGCGCTCGCGCTGCTGCTGGTCGGCGTGGTGGCCGTCACCACGCTCGGCGCGCTGGGCGCGCGCGTCGCAGACACATCCTCGCGGACAACTACCGCAGCGTGCTGGCCGCGCAGCGCATGAAGGAGCGCGCTCGAGCGCCTCGACAGCGCCGCGCTCTTCGTCGTCGCCGGGCGACGCGGCGCAGGGGCCGGCGCAGGTCGACGCGCACATCGCGCGCGCTTCGAGGCGGAGCTGCGGGTCGCAGGAGGGCAACATCACCGAGCCGGGCGAGGCGCGAGGCCACCGCAGCGGCTGCGGCGCGGCCTGGACGCGCTACCGGCGCGGCTACGACGGCTTGCGCGCGCTGGACCGCCCGGCGAGGCCGCGCGCGCGCCTACTTCGGCGACGCTCGAGCCGGCGCTTCCTGGCGGTCGAAGGCGGCCGACGCAGGCATCCTCGCGCTCAACCAGGACGCGATGGTGCGCAAGAGCGACGCGCGCGCGGCAGATCGCGCGCAGCGCGTGAACACGCTCATGGTGCTCGGCGGCGCTCGGCGGCGCTGCGTCGGCGGCTCGCTCGCCTCGGCGTCGCTCACCCGCCGGCTGCTGCGGCCGCTCTCGGTGCTCGCGCAGGCGGTGCAGCGGCTCGGCGCAGGGCGACCTGGCCGCGCGCGCGCTGGTCGAGGGCGGCGACGAGATCGCCCAGCTCGCCGCGCGACTTCAACGCCATGGCCGAGCGCGCTGGAGGAGTACCGGCAGCAGCTCGCTCGGCGAGCTGCTCCAGGCGCAGCAGGCCGCGCAGGCCGCCATCGACAGCCTGCCCGACCCGGTGCTGGTCTTCGGCCTGGACGGGCGAGCGTGCTCAACGTCAACCGCGCCGCCGAGGCGCTGCTGCGGCTGTCGGCTGGAGGCGCGGCGAGCGCGCTCGGCGACGGTCGACGCCGGCGCTGCGCGAGCGTGCTCGAGCGGGTGCGCGCGCACGTGCTGGGCGGCAAGGGCGCCTACGTGCCGCGCGGCTTCGAGGAGGCGGTGCGGGTGGACGGGCCGCGAGGGCGACCGGCTGGCTCCTGCCGCGCGCCACGCCCGTCTACGGCGAGGAGGGCGGCGTCGTCGGGCGCCACCGTGCGTCCTGCAGGACGTGACGCGGCTGCGCCGCTTCGACGAGCTGAAGAACGACCTGGTGGCCACCGTGGCGCACGAGTTCCGCACGCCGCTCACCTCGCTGCGCATGGCGATCCACCTGTGCGCCGAGGAGCGCGGCGGGCCCGCTCACCGAGAAGCAGGCCGACCTGCTCGTACGCCGCGCGCGAGGACTGCGAGCGGCTGCAGGGCATCGTCGACGACCTGCTCGACCTGTCGCGCATCCAGTCGGGGCGGCTGGTGCTGGAGGTGCGCGCCGGTCTCCGCGGAGGCGGTGCTGGAGGCGGCCTCGCCCCGCACCGCATCGCGGCGGACGAGCGGGGCGTGCGGCTGGCCTCGGAGCGGGAGCCGGAGCTGGAGACGGTGGAGGCGGATCCGGAGCGGATGCAGCTGGTGCTCTCCAACCTGGTCGCCAACGCCGTGCGCCACACGCGGGCCGGGGGCGAGGTGGCGGTGCGGGCGCGGCGCGACGCGGGAGCGGGTGCGCTTCGAGGTGGCGGACACCGGGGAGGGCATCGCGCCGGAGCACCAGCAGCGCGTCTTCGAGAAGTTCTACCGGGTGCCCGGGGCGAGCACGGGAGGCGCGGGGCTGGGGCTCTCCATCGCGCAGGAGATCGTCCAGGCGCACGGCGGGGAGATGGGCGTGACGAGCCAGCCCGGGCAGGGCAGCACCTTCTGGTTCACCCTCCCCCTGAAGGGCGAGCAGCCGAGCGAGCTCGGCCGGAAGTGACCTGACCCCCTGAGGCTCGCATCCAGCAGGGGGGCGGCACGGTCCTCCCTGCGAAGTGCAAGGGCCTGGAGCGGCAAGTCCGCGGAACGACTCGGGATGCCAATGGCACGAGGAGTGCTCAATCCAGGAGTAGAACAGGAGCGAGCATCCATGACCACAGAGGATGAGTTGTCGCGGTACCCCTTCTTCCGCCCCGGCAGGCGCTTTTCCCAGGTGCCTCCGCCCAGGTTGTCGCTGGCCGAGCAGGAGTTCGAGCGGAACCACTCCCGGCGTGTCCTGCCGCCGCTCCTGGGCCTGCTGATGCTGTTCGTGGCGTTGCTCTTCGGGGCGTTCCTCTTCCAGATCGAGTTGGGAATGGCGCTCTGGCCCCTGCTCGCCCTGTGCTGCCTCGTCATGGGCGGGCTGGTGCTCTGGGCCCTGCACGAGCGGTCATGATGGCGGGATGGACGCCCCTGGCCCGGGTGATGGCCGGGTGGCTCTCGTTGCTGGTGGCATTGGCCGTGGGGGTGTGGGTGTTGGGCGCCGAGCGGCGGGCGCTCCAGGCCATGGAGCCAGGACGGCGGGCCGCGCTCTTCCAGGCGAACCTGGAGTCCTATCAGCGCCTGTGCCGGGAGGATCCGGGCGTGGTGCTCGCCTCGCCCTGCCGGGAGCGGGCCGGGTTCCTCCTGCTCTTCCCCGAGTGCACCGAGCCCTGCCGCGTGCAGGTCTCCCACTCCCTGCGGCGCGCAGAGCGCTGAGCGGAGCGCTGGGGGTGCTCCGGACCGGGCTGGGGGTTCAGTCCGTGCCGCCGGAGCTCGTCGCCTCGTACTTCTTGCGCTTGCGCCACAGCGTGGACGCGTCGATGCCGAGGATGTGCGCGGCCTCGTCCAGCGTGGGGGCGCTCGCCATCACCCGCAGGATGTGCTCGCGCTCCACCTCCTCCAGCGTGTGCGGCCCGCCCAGCGTCGACCACCGAGCCCGTCGCCGCGGCGATCCGCTCGGGGAAGGCCTGCGGCTCCAGCACCTCCGCCGGCCAGACGATGAGCGCCCGCTCCATGGCGTTGCGCAGCTCGCGCACGTTGCCCGGCCAGGGGTACGCCAGCAGCACCTTCTCCGTCGCCGGGGACAGCTCGGGCGGGCGGCCGCTTGGCCGTGCGCGCGAAGAAGGCCACGAAGCGCCTGCGCCAGCGGCAGGATGTCCTCGGGCCGCTCGCGCAGCGGCGGCAGCTTCACCTCGACGACGTTGAGCCGGTAGAGCAGGTCCTCGCGGAAGCGGCCCTCGGCCACCGTCCTTCTCCAGGTCGCGGTTGGTGGCGGCCACCACGCGCACGTCCGCCCGGCGGGTGCGGCTCTCGCCGACGCGCTCGAACTGCTTGCTCCTGGAGGAAGCGCAGCAGCTTGGCCTGCAGCGCCGGGGCTCATCTCCGCCATCTCGTCGAGGAAGAGCGTGCCGCCCTCGGCCGCCTCGACCCGGCCCGGCTGGTCGCGCACCGCGCCGGTGAAGGCCCCGCGCACGTGGCCGAAGAGCTCGCTGGCCAGCAGCTCCTCGGAGAGGGTCGGGCAGTTGACGGTGACGAAGGGCCGGCGGCGCCGCGCGCTCAGCGCGTGCAGCGCCCGCGCGAGCACCCCCTTGCCGGTCCCGCTCTCGCCGCGCAGCAGCACCGCCGCGTCCGAGGCCGCCGCCCGGGTGACGAGCGCGAGGGCCGCGTGCATCGTCGGCGAGGCCGTCTCCAGGGTGGCCTCGGGCACCGACTGCGCGAGCTGCCCCTCCAGGTCGCCGAGCTGCGAGCTGAGCTCGCGGTGGGCCCGGGCCTTGCTCCACCAGGTGTCGGATCTGCGCCGGGGTGAAGGGCTTGGGCAGGTAGTCGCGCGCGCCGCGCTTCACCGCCTCCACCGCGGTGTCGAAGGTGGCGTAGGCGGTGATGAGGACGACGTCCAGCGTGGGGGCCTCGGCGAGCAGGCGGGGCAGCAGCTCCAACCCGCTCGCCGTGCCCAGGCGCAGGTCCACGAAGGCCAGGTCGGCCGGCCCCTGGGCGAGCGCCGCGAGCGCGGCCTCGGGAGTGGCGGCCTCGCGCACCTCGCAGCCGAGCCCCTCCAGGCACATGCGCAGCGTGGTGCGGATGTTCCGCTCGTCGTCCACCACCAGCACCCGCATCGGGCGGGGCTCCACCACGGGCGCGACAGGTCCGGTCGTCTCCATGCCCTCATCCTAAGTGCACGCCGCGCGCCGCACCGGGCCGGAAGGGGGCTCTAGAGGAGGTTCGGGGCTCCCGGCCCCGGGAGGGGGTTGCATCCTGCACGGTGGCCTCGGGCCTGGTTTGCACGGCGCATGGAGGGTGGCGTCGGTCCGGGCGCTGTCCCATCGTAGGGTATGGCGACGCGAGCGATGAGTCAGGGAGCGCCGTTGCTCACCCGGGACGAGTGGAAGGTGATTGGCCGGGTGGCGGTGGTGGGGCTTTCCGTGCTGCTGCTGCTGGCCGGCCTGGTGTGGGTGCTGGGGGCCGAGCGTCGGGCCCTCTTGTCCATGGAGCCGGGGAAGCGGGCGGTGTTCTTCCAGGAGAGCTTCGCGAGCTTCGAGACCCTGTGCCACGAGGATCCGGGCGGCGCCCTCACGGCCAACTGTCGCCGGCAGGCCCGCTTCCTCTCGCAGTTCCCCGAGTGTGACGCGGCCTGTCACGCGGAGGTGTCCCTCTACTACGGGAAGGCAACGCGCTGAGCGCGCTCGTCACACCGACACATTGTCACGCGCCTCCGCGAGTGCCGCCGCCAATCTGTCCTCTCGGGAGGAGAGGCTCCGCGCTCCTTCCCTCTGAGTCAGCGCGTGGCACGCGCGCTGCAAACCCTCGCCGCACGCGCCGCCGGCCGGACGGCGCACGGGGAGGGACTGCAATGAGCTGGTGGCTTCGTTGGGGGACTGTCGCTTTCGGAGTGGGACTGGGCCTGGTGCCGTCGACGGGCCGTGCCGAGGAATCCGCACAGGTGCTGCGCACCGTGGTGCTGATGCAGCCGGTGGCTGGGTACGTGGGCCAGATCGGCGCCAATGTGGAGCACGCGCTGAGCGAGCACGTGGCGCTCGCCGCGTCGGCTCAGGTCAACGGGCTGCTCGACACGAGCGGGTTCACCCCCACCTGGGACATCACCACCCGGCGTTTTGGCGCGGGGCTGGAGCCGGGCGTGCACTTCTACCTCGCGGGCCGAGCCCCCGAGGGCTTCTGGGTGGGTCCGCACCTCGAGGCCTCGGTGTTCCAGCACCATATCACCAACGAGATGGCCTCCCCGCAGGAGGGGGCGCTCCCCACCGTGAGGAGTGGCTGGCGCCACTTCGAATACGGAGGGAGTGTGCGCGCCGGCTATACCGCCATCCTCTCCCCGGGCTTCTCTGCCCAGGTGGGACTGGGGCTCGCGGTGCTCGCTCGCGAGACGACGAGCTACTCCAATAATGTCGCGCTGGATGGCTCGGTGGCGCCGACCGAGTCCACCACGACTGGCTGGGCGGTGGCTCCGCGCATGTCGGTCGGCCTGGGCTGGGCCTTCTGAGGCGCGGGGCTACTCCTTCGACTTCGGCGCGGGCCTGGCCGGTGCCGCGGCCTTCTTCCGCGCCCCCCCGGAGGCCGCGCGCAGGCCGCGGGGCCTCTTGCCGGCGAGCGAGGGCCCACTGACCTCCTCGGGCATGAGGCCGGTGGAGGGGCCGGCGCCCTCGGCTTGGGGTACACGAACCTTGAGCTGGCGCGGGGGCAGCAGGTCCGGCTCTCCGGGCACCTTCTGGGCGAGGAAGATGGCGGCGTCCAGCTTGTAGAAGTTGCGGGAGCGGTAGAAGGCGAGCGCGGACTCGTTGTTCTCGGCCACCTCCAGCACGAGGTGGGTACAGCCCCGGGTGCGCGCCAGGTGCTGGAGCTGCTCCATGATGAAGCTGCCCACGCCCCGGCCCTGGTAGTCCGGGTGCACGGCGAGCTCCTCGACGAAGAGGGGCCGCATGCCCCGCTTCTCGAACCAGCGCGGGTTGACCCAGTTGTCGTCTCCGGTGGCCTCGAAGGCGCACTCGGAGTAGCCGACGATTTCCCCGTTCACCTCGTAGACGAGCTGCTCAATCCACTCGGAGGAGTACACCTCCAGGAAGCGCCGCTTGGAGCGGGGCCGCTGGTACTCCACCGTCTCGCGGTTGACGTCCCGGAAGACGAGCTTGAGGAACTCCCACGCCCGGTTGAGGTCTCGGCGATGGATGCGCCGCACGCGCACCTCGAGGGAATCCTTCTTCTTCCGCGAGGGGGGCTTCGTCTCACTCATGCCCCCCAGTCCTAGCCGACTCGCCAGGAGAATGGGGGGAGAACGTGCATGACTTCACACTGGCCACCATTGTGACAGCGCTTCCTTCGTCGGCGCCGTGGGATAGGGTGCCTCGCGTGAGATCGTCGACGAACACTGCTCCCCGGTGGTTGCTGTACGGCGCCACCGGCTATACGGGTGTCCTCATCGCCGAGGAAGCCGTGCGCCGTGGACACCGGCCCGTGCTGGCCGGCCGCTCGCGCGAGAAGCTCGCCCCGCTGGCCTCGCGGCTCGGGCTGGACTCGGTGGCGGTGGGGCTCGAGGACGCGCGGGGCCTCGTGGCCGCCCTGGAGGGCCTGCCCCTGGTGCTCCACGCCGCCGGCCCCTTCGTCCACACCAGCGAGCCCATGGTGCAGGCCTGCCTCTCCGCCGGGGCGCACTACCTGGACATCACCGGCGAGCTGCCCGTCTTCGAGAACACCTTCCGTCACGACGCCGAGGCCAGGGGGCGCGGCGTGGTGTTGATGTCCGGAGTGGGCTTCGACGTGGTGCCCACCGACTGCCTCGCCTGTTACGTGGCGGACAAGGTGCCCGGGGCGCACGAGCTGGACCTCGCCATTGGCGGCGTTGCCGAGGCGAGCGCCGGCACCACCAATTCCATGCTGGAGCTCCTGCCCGCAGGCGGCGTCGTGCGCCGTGGCGGCCAGCTGCGGCCGTGGCCCCTGGGCAAGGGCGCGCGCCGGGTGCGCTTCTCCGACCGCGAGCGCACCATCGTCCCCATCCCCTGGGGCGACCTCGTGACGGCCTGGCACTCCACCGGCATCCCCCACATCACCACCTACATGGCCCAACCGGCCTGGATGGCCCGGACGCTGCGTCTCGCCTTCCCGCTCCTCCAGAGGGTGCTGGCGGTGGATGCGGTGCGCAACCGCGTGGAGAAGCTCGTCGAGGCCCGGGTGCGGGGCCCCGAGGAGCGCCTGCTCCAGAAGGGCCATGCCCAGGTGTGGGCCGAGGCGCGAGCGCCGGACGGGCGCCGGGCGGAGGCGTGGCTGGAGACGCCCGAGGCCTATGCCTTCACCGCCCGGGCGGCGGTGCGCGCGGTGGAGGAGGTGCTGGCCGGCGACCGGCGGGGCGCCCTTACCCCGGCACGGGCCTTCGGTGCCGACTTCGTCCTCTCCATCGAGGGTGTCCGCCGCCAGGACGTGGCTCCGTAGGGCACTCCAGCGGGCTGGCGCCTCGGCAGGCGAGGAAGCCTGGATGGAGCCGAGCGGGGGTCGCCAGTGCCCCGGCCCTGGGACGTCGTCACCGGTGGGAGGGGGCGCGCGCGCGGGGGGCGCACATCCGGTATTCTACGGCCCGCGCGGCGGACGCGCGCCGCCCCGGCATTGATGCCCATCGATGCACGAGGGCAGGCCAGGGTTGGGGCGTCCGCGGGGAGCGAGGGGCGATGACGTTCAAGCAGAAGGTCTCACTGCTGCCGGTGGTGGCTACCGTCTTCCTCCTGGTCATCCTCGGAATGTCGATGGTGCTCGGCCGGGATGCCGGGCGGCTGCGCGTGCGCATCGTCGAGGGATACACGCCCGCGCTCGTCTCGGTGCAGGGCCTGGAGTCCCAGGTGGCCACGTTGAAGTGGACGCTGCGCGAGGCCTGGTTGGCGCGGGACGAGGCCCGGCTGGGCACGATGCGGGAGGGGGCGAAGTCCGTCCAGGAGGAGCTGGCGCGCCTGGGCGACAACCCGGTGATGGACGCGTCCCAGCCGAAGGCCCTGCGGGAGGCCTTCGACGCCTTCTGGATGCAGGGGCAGCGCGCCGTGGAGCTGGCGACCCGGGGCGAGTCCGGGGCGGAGGAGGCCTTCCAGCGGATGCTGGAGCGCTCCACGACGCTGGAGCGGCTCCTGCGCGGCACGGGCGAGCAGGCCCACGCCGGGCTGCAGATGTCCTTCGACAAGATGCGCCTGCTGCAACAGGGGCGGCAGCGGTGGATCGTCACCCTGGTGGTGCTGTGCATCCTCGTGCTGGGAGCTCTCTCGTCGTGGCTGACGCAGGGCGTGGTGGGGCCGCTCACCCGGCTGACGGAGGTGACCACGCGCATCGCCACCGAGGGAGACCTCACGCAGAGCATCGACGTGAGCTCAGGGGATGAGATAGGCCAGCTCGCGCGAGGCATCGAGGCGCTGGTGCAGCGGCTGCGCACGGTGCCGGTGACGCTGCGGACCGTGGTGGATGACCTGACGCACGCGGCGGGGCGGCTCACCGAGGCGAGCCAGGGACAGCTCTCGTTCCTCAGCCACCAGTCGCGCAGCCTGTCCGATGCGGGCTCGACGATGAGCCGAGATTGCCCAGACGTCGAACCTGGCGGCGAGCCGGGCGGAGATGGTGCTGAGGGTGGCGGCGCAGGCGGACGAGTTCAGCGCCTCGGGGCGCCAGTCCATCGAGAGCAGCGCGCGGGGGCTGCGGGAGCTGAGGGCGCGGGTGGAGGCGCTGATGCGCAGCGTGGCGCACCTGTCGGAGCAGGCGGCGCGAGCGGGGGAAATCATCGGCAGCGTGCGCGACCTGGCGGACCAGTCGAACGTGCTGGCGCTGAACGCCTCCATCGAGGCGGCGCGAGCGGGGGAGGAGGGGCGCGGTTTCGCGGTGGTGGCGCAGGAGATGCGGGCGCTGAGCGGCCAGTCGGTGCAGAGCACGCAGCGCATCGGGAAGATCCTCCTGGAGATCAACCAGGCCATCCGTCGGGCGGTGTTCATCGCCGAGCAGGACAGCCAGCAGATGGAGTCGGGGATCGCCCAGGTGATGACGTCGGCGGACCGGCTGCGGGAGATAACGACGGTGGTGCAGGAGAGCAGTCAGGCGGCGAAGCAGATCGTGGCCTCGGTGACGCAGCAGAACGCGGGCATCGCGCAGATGACCGAGGTGATGACGACGCTGTCGCAGATGATGGGCGACGTGGTGGAGTCGACGATGAACGCGGAGGAGGCGGTGGTGCAGGTGAACACGTCGCTGGAGCGACTCAAGGCCATGGTCACCAGCTTCCGCGTGTAGCTGCCCCCGGTGCGCCTACCCCGTCACCGGCGCCCCGAGTCCGACCGCTCCACGTTGCCACGCCACAGCAGTGCATAGGGCAGGGCCACCCCGCACACCAGTCCCACGAGTCCCACCCACGGCCACGGAGTCGCGAGGAGCGGAGCCATCCGAGCGCGCAGCTCGGGAGGCGTCTGCGCCAGGACCATGAAGGTGGCGGTGCCGAGCACGAACCAGGCGAACCCCTTGCGCAGCGTGCCCGGCGCGATGTGGCTCGCGAGCCGTCCGCCGATGAAGCTGCCACTGATGGCCGTGGCGAGCACGGCGCCGGTGAGCCCCCAGGGCAACTGCGCATGTCCCAGGTGGCCGAGCAGCCCGGCGAGGCACTGGAGTGAGATGACGACGAGCGAGGTGCCCACGGCGGTCTGGGTGGGCAGCCCCACCAGCACCAGCGCGGGCACGATGAGGAACCCGCCTCCCGCTCCCACGAGCCCCGACAGCAGGCCCACGGCGGCGCCCTGCGCGAGCACGCGCGGCACGGGGAGCTGCACCGGCTCCGGAACGGACACACCGCTCGCGGCCGGAGCCTCCTTGCGCCGCAGCATGGCCACGGCGGCCGCCACCATGACGGCGGTGAAGAGCAGCAGCAGCACCCCGGGCGGGAGGACGTGGGCCACGCGCCCGCCGAGGAAGGCCCCGGTCATGCCTCCGGCGCCGAAGATGAAGGCCGTGCGCCAGCGCACCCGGCCGGCGCGCGCGTGCACCACGGCCGCCGTGGCGCTGGTGAGCCCCACCACCAGCAGGGACATGGCGATGGCCGTCCGCGGCTCGACCCCGAGGATGTAGACCAGCAGGGGCACGGTGAGGATGGAGCCGCCGCCTCCCAGCAGCCCCAGCAGCACCCCGATGAGCAGCGAGGCGGCGATCCCAAGCACCATCATGCGGAGCGGGCCTCCCTCTCCACGGGCAGGCCCGCCTCGTTCCAGGCAATCATCCCCCCGCGCATGTTCATCACCCGGGTGAAGCCCTTGCGCGTGAGCTGCGCGGCGGCTCGGCCCGAGCGGGCTCCCGAGCGGCACACCAGCACCAGCTCCGCGTCCCTCGCCCAGGGCTCGGCGGCCCCCTCCACCGTGGCCAGCGGCACGAGCTCCGCTCCCGCGATGTGGCCGAGCTCGTTGTTGAACTCGGACGGCTCCCGCACGTCCACCAGCCGCACCCGGCCGTGCGCCGCGACGACGGCCGTCACGTCCACGTCCCGGTAGCCGTCCGCGTTCGGGATGCCTTTCTCATACAGTGCGTTCATCGTGTGTCCTCTCGGGTCCGGTGGGCTCAGGCCATGGCCTGGGTGACGGGCTTGCCGCAGGCGCGGTTGGCCGGCACGGCGACGTCCAGCTTCCGGGGCGGGTCCAGCTTGCGGTTGTTCATGAACTCGATGAACCCCTCGCGGCTCTTGCCGGCCAGCCGGGGGTTGTGGCGCTTCTCCTCACCGATGGTGCTCATCGTCAGGCCCGCGTAGTCGTGGCCCGGGTACACCTCGGTCTCCTCGGGGAGGGTGAAGAGCTTGCCGGTGATGGCGTCGTAGAGCTGGCCGGCGTCGCCATTCTGGAAGTCGGTGCGGCCACACGAGCGGATGAGGAGCGCGTCGCCCGTGAAGAGCTTGTGGCCCACGCGGAAGCTCAGGCTGTCATCGGTGTGGCCCGGCGTGGCGATGACCTCGATGCGCAGGCCACCCAGCGCGAGCACGTCGCCCTCCTTCACATGCTCGTCCACGCACGGCGCCCCCGAGGGGCTGGCCGCCACCCGCGCTCCCGTTGCATCGCGCAGCTTGCCGGCCCCGGTGATGTGGTCCGCGTGCACGTGCGTCTCCAGTACCCGCGTCAGCGTCAGGCCCAGCTCCTCCACCACCCGCAGGTCCCTCTCCACCTGCTCGAACACCGGGTCGATGAGTGCCGCCTCGCGCGTCGCCTCGTCGGCGATGAGGTAGGTGTACGTCCACGTCTCTTGATCGAAGAGCTGCCGGAAGATCATCACCAGGTTCCTCCACCCTCGGGAGCGAGGGGGTCGCCGGGGGTGAATGCGAGCGCCGTGCCAGGGACCTCGGGACGGACCTCGGACGGGACTCCCCACCCGTGCCTCGTCGGGACGGCGCGGGAGCGAGCCGGGTGAAACGTTGCGTGAAACATCCGTGAAACGGCGTGAAACGGACTAGTGCTCCGCGGCCTCGGCGGCCTTGAGGCGACGCCACAGGGTGACGCGGCTGATGCCCAGCATCCGAGCGGCCTCCGTCCGGTTACCTCCCGCTCGTGCCAGGGCCGCTCGGAGCTCGGCCAGTTCATGGTCAGCTCCCGGGGGGGCGGGGTGCTTCTCCGGGACAGCGGGCGCCAGCGGGCGCGCCTCGGAGAACTCGGGGGGCAGGTCGGCCTCGTGCAGCACCGGGCCCTCGCCGATGACGTAGGCGTACTCCATCACGTTGCGCAGCTCGCGCACGTTGCCCGCCCAGCCGTGCGACTCCAGCAGGCGCCGGGCCCCGGGGGAGAAGCGCTCCACGCGCCGGGTGCCATTCTGCTGCAGCTCGTCGAGGAAGCGCCGGGCCAGCGGGAGGATGTCCCCCCGTCGCTCGCGCAGGGGCGGCAGGAAGAGGGGCACCACGCGCAACCGGTACATGAGGTCCGCGCGGAAGCGGCCCTCCTCCACCTCGCGCCGCAGCGGCCGGTGGGTGGCCGTGACGATGCGCACATTCACCGGCACCGGCGAGCGCCCGCCCACGGGGATGATGGAGCGCGTCTCCAGCACTCGCAGCAGCTTGGCCTGGAGGTCCAACGGCATCTCCGCCACCTCGTCCAGGAAGAGGGTGCCCCCGTCCGCCAGCCGGAAGTGGCCCGGGCTGTCGCGCACCGCGCCCGTGAAGGCCCCGCGCACGTGGCCGAACAGCTCGCTCTCCAGGAGGTTGGGCGGCAGCGCGGCGCAGTTGATGGCGCGGAAGGGCCCCTTGCGCCTCTCGGAGATGGCGTGCAGCGCGTTGGCCACCAGCTCCTTGCCCGTCCCGGACTCGCCTCGCACCAGCACGCTGGACTCGGTGCGCGCCACCTTCTCCACGATGCGGAAGACGCGCTTCATTCCCGGGTCCCTCGTCCACATGCCGTGGAACGTCTCCGCGACCTCGCCCTCCTCCCCGGCCTCCTCCTCCTCGCCGAGCAGCACCACCCAGCCGAGCCGCTTCGCTCCCCGCGTGAGCTCGAGGGCGCGCACATGCGTCACCCGCACGCGCCCGCCCTGGCGCACCGTGGCCTCCACCTCGCGGCCCCGCGAGAGCAGCGCCTCGAGTCCCTGGGGGCCCCCATTCAGCGAGAGCACCTGCGCCAGCGGCGTCCCGGGACGCACGGCCGAGGACCCCAGGCGCGCCTCGGCCTCGGCCGTGGCGTCCGTCACCCGCTGCTGGGAGTCGAGGAGGAGCACGGGACCCACCAGGGCCTCCAGGGCGGGGAGTACGAGGGGAGAGGGGTCAACGGACGGGGCGCGCGGGGCGGGCATGCGCCCGCGACTCTAGGCCCATCCGCGCATCATCAGCTTCCAATAGAGCTGGGGCAGCCCGTACTTCTTGAGCAGCCACATGTCCCGCCGCTCCTGGATGGTGTTGATGAGCGGGATGCTCGGCGCGGGCTTGCCGTCGTAGTCGAACTCGGCGAGCAGCAGCTTGCCGTAGGCGGTGGTGAGCGGGCAGGACGCGTAGCCGTCATACGTCGCGGTGGGGGCCCGGCCGGCCATGACGGCCAGCAGGTTCGCCACCAGCACGGGCGCCTGCTTGCGGATGGCCGCCCCGGTGCGCGAGGTGGGCAGGTCCGACGCATCCCCCAGCGCGAACACCGTGGGATGGTCCGGGTGCTGCAGCGTGAACTTGTTCGCCTTCACCCAGCCCTTGCTGCCTCCGTCCTGCCAGGCCAGCGGGCTGCGCTTGATGAAGTCCGGCGCGCTCTGCGGCGGGCACGCGTGGAGGATGTCGTACGGCAGCACCACCTCCTCGGTGGTGCCGTCCTCCCGGGTGCGCGCGAAGACGGCCTCGTTCTTCTCTCCGCGCACCTCGGTGAGGCTGTGCTGGAAGCGCGTGTCGATGTTGTGGCGCTTCACCACCTGCTCCAGCACGGCGGCGAACTCCTTCACCCCGAAGATGGCCTTGCCCGCCGAGCCGAAGATGACGTGCGACTTGTCCGGAGGCCCCGCTTCCGGAAATGGTCGGCGGCCAGGTACATGATCTTCTGCGGCGCGCCCGCGCACTTGATCGGCGTGGCCGGGTGCGTGAAGAGGGCCGTGCCGCCCTGGAAGCCGCGCAGCATTCCCACGTCTTCGGCGCGTAGCGCACGTCGTAGTTGCTGGAGACGTTGGGCCGCTGCTCCAGCGCCTCGCGCAGGCCCTTCACCTTGTCCCAGTCGAGCTGGATGCCGGGCGCCACGACCAGGAAGTCGTACCCGATGCGCTTGCCGCCTCGCGTCCCCACCACCTTGGCGACCGGGTCCACCTCCTCCGCCCAGTCCTGAATCCACGTCACGCCCTTGGGGATGTAGTCGGCCTCGTCGCGCTGGGTGTCCTCGATGCGCGCCTCGCCCGCTCCCACCAGCGTCCAGAGCGGCTGGTAGTAGTGGTGCCGGCTCGGCTCCAGCACGGCCACGTCCTTCTGTCCCGCGTGCGCCAGCCGGGCCGCCACGCTGATGCCCGCCGTGCCTCCTCCGATGATGAGGACCCGGTGCCGCTCGGTGCCCGGGGCCAGGGCCACCGGCACCATCACTGGATCCGTGCAGTTGTGCTGAGTCACCTCTTCGCTCATCTCCATCTCCCTCCCCGTGGGGGCAATCCAAGGCACACGAAAAACGCAGCCCCGTCTGCTCGTGAGAGCCAATTCCTTGCCGCGAGGGTTCTGCAGGCCGCGTGCCACGGTTCCGGTGCCGGACACCGCTCTGGGTCCCGAGGGCCGTCCCCCGTCCGGAATGTTTCACGGTGTTTCAACAGCGAGCGAGCGTGTTTCAGGGCGGAGTGCACGGGCTCCGGCCCTCTCTCGTCCGGCGGCCCGATTGGTCCGTCACGCGCTCCGTTCATAGCTTCCAGGGAAACTCGCTCCTTTCCCGAAGACATGAGCCGAGGGAGAGGTTCGGGGGCACGCGATGAGCGGGGACGGCGAGGACCAGGGCGAGCAGGGAGCCGAGCAGGGGAGCCCCCCCTCGGGTGGTTCCAGCGGCGCGGGTGGCTCCGAGAGCTCGGATTTCGGGGATGAGTTCCTGAAGGAGGTGCTCCAGCCCGAGAGCCTGCCCCGCCTGCCCATGGCTGGAGAGCGACTGGGCGGGCAAGAGGGCCTCCGGTACAGGATTGTCGCCCCCATGGGCAGCGGGGCCATGGCGCAGGTCTTCCGCGCCTGGGACGAGGTGCTGCACCGCGAGGTGGCGCTCAAGTTCCTCCTGCCCCGGGTGGGCTGCGTGGAGGAAGCCCTGCGGGAGGCGCGCGCCATCGCTCAGTTGGACCACCTGAACATCGTCCGCGTCTTCGACGAGTCCGAGTGGCGCGCCACGCCCGGGGGGCCGGGCATTCCCTTCCTGGTGATGGAGTGTCTGGAGGGGGAGTCGCTCGCCGCGCGGCTGAAGCGCGAGCGCCTGGACGTGCGCGGGGCCCTGGACATCCTGGACGGCATCGCCGCGGGCCTGGCGCACGCGCACGAGCGCCACGTCATCCACCGCGACCTCAAGCCGCGCAACGTCTTCCTCACCCGGGAAGGCACGGTGAAGCTGCTGGACTTCGGCCTGTCCCACTTCACCAGCGCCACGGCCGCGCCGCACCTGCCCACCGCGGGGACGCCGGCCTACATGGCGCCGGAGCAGTGGCGGGGCGAGCCCCAGGACGCGCGCACCGACATCTGGGCGGCGGGCGTCGTCCTCTACGAGATGCTCGTCGGGACGGTGCCCTGGCCCAAGGCCACCTTCGCGCAGCTCCGCGAGTGGGTGACGTCCCAGGAGCCCATGCCCACGGTGCGCGCGCGCCGGCCCGAGGTGCCTCGGGAGCTGGATGCGCTGCTGGCCACCGCGCTGGACAAGGACCCGGCCCGGCGCTTCCGCACGGCGCTGGAGCTGCGCGAGGAGCTGCGCGAGGTGCGCGGGCGCCTCTTCGGTCCGGCTCTCGAGCGACGCCGGCCCGCCGCCGCGTCCCAGCGCCGGCAGGTGACGCTGGTGTCGTGCCTGCTCACGGGGCTCGGCCGGCTCGGAGGGCCGCTCGACGTGGAGGACCAGGGCGAGCTGGAGCTGGCCTTCCACGAGACGTGCGCCGAGGTCATCGAGCAGCACGGCGGCACCGTGCCCCTGTCCCTGGCCGGCGAGGTGCTGGCGTGCTTCGGCTTCCCCCAGGTGCGCGAGGACGACTCGGAGCGCGCGGTGCGCGCGGGGCTGCGGCTGGCCCGGGACTTCCCCGAGGCCCTCCAGCGCCGCATGCCGCACCTGTCCCTCTCCGGCGTGGCGGTGAAGGTGGGCATCCACTCGGACACCGTGGCCCTGGACGAGCGCGCGCCGGGGCCTCGGGGCGGGGGGCTCGTCATCCAGGGCGAGGCTCCCCAGGTGGCCGCGTGGCTCGCGCGGCAGGCCGCGCCGGGGCAGGTGGTGCTCGGGGATGCCACGTGGCACATGGTGCGCGGCGCCTTCGAGACGGAGGTGCTCGGGCAGCGCGAGTTCGAGGGCCTGTCGGGCAGCTGGCGCCTGGACGTCCACCTCGTGCTGCGCGAGCGCGAGGCCACCGTGCGCTTCGAGCGGGCACTCGCCACCGAGGGACTCCTGCCGCTGGTGGGGCGCGAGCGCGAGCTGCGGCGGCTCGAGGAGCTGTGGGCGCAGGCCCTCCGGGGGCAGGGCGCGTTCCTTCTCGTCTGCGGCGAGGCGGGCATTGGCAAGTCCCGCCTCATCCAGGAGCTGTACGCGCGCGTCCCCCCGGAGTCCTCCATCCGGGTGCGCTTCCAGTGCTGGTCCCGCTTCAGCACCACCGCCCTCCACCCCTTCCTCCAGCTCCTCCAGGACCTGTTCCGGCTGCCCCCGGGCCGCTCCCCGCGCGAGCTCTATCAGGCGCTGCTGGAGCGGATGGAGGGAATGGGGCTCTCCGAGGAGCAGGCGCAGCTCCTCCGCCCGCCGATGGGGCTGCCCCTCGACGAGGACTCCCCGGTGCGCCTGCTCACCCCCGAGCGGCGCAAGGAGCTGGCCCTCCGGGCGATGGTGGACCTGGTGCCGCGCCTGGCCCGGGAGCGCCCGGTGCTCGCCGTCGTGGAGGACCTGCACTGGGCCGACTCCACCGAGCTGGAGTTCCTCCGCCTCCTGCTGGAGCGCGTCGAGCGGGCCCGCATCCTCGTGCTCCTCAGCACGCGCACCGAGGTGCCCCCGTCCTGGCCCCGGCGCTCCTGGCTCCATCGGCTGACGCTGGAGCGGCTCCCGGCGGAGCAGGCCGCGGTGCTCGTGCGCGAGGTCGCCCGGGGACGGGAGCTCTCCGAGGAGACGGTGCGCAACCTGGTGCGGCGCACGGATGGGATTCCCCTCTTCATCGGGGAGATGACGCGCATGCTGCTGGAGCACGAGGCCGGCTCTCTCACCGAGCTGATGCCGGGCTCCATCCCCGTCACCCTGCGCGAGCTGCTGCTGGCGAGGTTGGATCGGCTCCCGTCGCGGCAGCGGGCCCTGGCGCAGCTCTGCGCGATGGTGGGGCGAGACTTCACGCGGGCCCTGGTGGTGGCGCTCACCGGGCGCGACGAGGCCGCCCTGGGCAGGGACCTGGACGGCCTGGTGGAGGCGGGCTTCTTCCAGGAGCAGCGCGAGGCGGGAGAGCCCGCCTACCAGTTCCAGCACGCGCTCATCCAGGAGGTGGCCAGCCAGTCCCTGTCGCGCGGCACGCGGCGGCAGTACCACCGGCACATCGCCCGGGTCCTGGTGGAGCGCTTCCCCGCCCTGGCCGAAGCGAAGCCCGAGGTGCTCGCGCGCCACTTCACCGAGGCGGGGGCGTACGCGGCGGCCGTGGGCTACTGGTTCCGGGCCGGGCAGCTCGCCAACCAGCGGCTGGCCAGCCGGGAGGCGGTGGAGCACCTCACCCGGGCGTTGAAGCTGCTGAGGGGATTGCCGGATGCGCGCCAGCACGCCCGCGAGGAGCTGCGGATTCTCCTGGCCCTGGGCCTCCCCCTGTCGCACGTGCAGGGCTTCCGCTCGCCCGAGGTGCGGCGCACGTATGGCCGGGCCCGGGAGCTCTTCCTCCAGATGGGCGAGGCGCTGCCGGAGATAGAGCTCTCCCTGTGGGGGCCCTTCGCCTACCACTACGCGCGGGCGGAGCTCGGCCCGTTCCACGAGCTGGCCCGGCTGCTGGTGGACGTGGGCGAGCGCCGGCAGGACCGGACGCTGCTCGCCGTGGGGTACCGGATGACGGGCACCGCCCACTTCCTCTGGGGCCACATCCGGGAGGCGGTGGCGGATGTGGACCGCGCCGTGGTCTGCGCGCGCTTCGAGCTGGAGCAGCACCGCGGACTGGCCTCGCTGCACTGGACCGACCCGAAGGCGACGGCGCTGGGCCTCGCCGGTGTCATCCACTCGGTGGAGGGGCACCTCGGCGAGGCGCGGAGCTGCGGCCGGAGCGCCCTGGAGCTGGCCGGGCGCATCGGCCATGCCCACACCACGGCCTACGCGCTCACGTACGCGGCCGTGGCCTGTCAGGTCCGCCGTGAGCCGGGAGAGGCCCTGCGGTGGGCGGACCAGGCGCTCGCGCTCTCGGGCGAGCGCAGCTACTGGCTGTGGAGCTCGTGGTCCACGATGGTCCGGGGGTGGGCCCTGTCCGAGCTGGGGCGGCACTCCGAGGGCCTCTCGCTCGTCCGCGAGGAGCTGCGCGGCCGCGCGGAGCGGGGCATCCGGGCCGGGGTGCCGCACGGCTACAGCATGCTCGCGGAGCTCCATCTGAAGCTGGGCCGCATCTGGGAGGGGCTGGACGCGACGTGCCAGGCGCTGGCGGAGATGAAGGCCACGGGCGAGCGCGTCTACGAGGCCGAGCTGCTGCGCCTGGACGGGGAGCTGCTGCGGGCCAGGGGGCAGGAGCGCAAGGCGAAGGCCCGGTTCGTGCGCGCCATCGAGGTCGCCTCGCGGCAGGGAGCGGGCCTCTTCGAGCTGCGCGCGACGGTGAGCCTGTGCCGGCTGATGCGGGACGAGGGGAGGGCGGAGGAGGCCGGGCCGCTGCTGGTGCTCGCCCTGGGGCGGCTCGACGAGGGCTCCGACTCGCTCGACTTCCGCGAGGCACGGGCCCTGCTGAAGGAGCTCGGGCCCTGGGATGCTCCCTCTCCTTCCGGGCGCGAGTTGGAGTGAGGAGGGCTTCCAGGCGCGCCTCCTCGTCACATCCAAGGGAGGCCACTCCGTCTTCCGAGGAGGGGACCGGCCCATGCAGGAGCCCGGCCGGAAGAGGGGAGCGCGGCGATGAGCAAGGATGTCTCCAGGGCATACGAGCACGGGGGCCCATCCACGAGCCGGGGCCTCTCCTTCTTCGAGGAAGGAGAGTCCGGAGACTCGTTCCTGAAGGAGATGCTTCAGCTCGAATCAGCCCCCCAGCTCCCTCTTCCCGGAGAGCGGCTCGGAGGCTCGGACGGTCATCGGTACACCGTGCTCGGCTGGATGGGCGGTGGGGGGATGGGGCAGGTGTTCCGCGCGCGCGACGAGGTGCTGGCCCGCGAGGTGGCGCTCAAGTTCCTCCTGCTCGACAAGGGCTTCGAGCAGTCGGGGTTGTGCGAGGCGCGGGCGGTGGCCCTGCTGGACCACGAGAACATCGTCCGCATCTTCGACGTGTCCGAGTGGCAGGACGCTCCCGGAGAGCCGGGCATCCCCGTCCTGGTGATGGAGTGCCTGGAGGGCGAGTCGCTCGCCGCGCTGCTGAAGCGGGGGCCGCCAGACGTCGAGCGCGCGTTGGAGATCCTCGAGGGCATCGCCGCGGGCCTGGCGCACGCGCACGAGCGTCACCTCGTGCACCGGGACCTCAAGCCCGGCAATGTCTTCCTCACCCAGCAGGGGACGGTGAAGCTGCTCGACTTCGGCCTGTCGAACTTCTCGCCCGCCTGCAGTGGCTACAGACCGGAGCTGCCCACCGCGGGGACGCCGGCCTACATGGCGCCGGAGCAGTGGCGGGGTGAGCCCCAGGACGCGCGCACCGACATCTGGGCCGTCGGAGTCGTGCTCCACGAGCTGCTCACCGGGAGGATGCCCCACCCGAGCGCTCCCTTTGACGAGCTGCGCGCGTGGGTCACCTCCGACGAGCCCGTGCCTTCGGTGCGCGCGCGCCGGCCCGAGGTGCCCCAGGAGGTGGAGGCGCTGCTGACCACCGCGCTGGCCAAGGACCCGGCCCGGCGCTTCCGCACGGCGCTGGAGCTGCGCTCGGAGCTGCACGAGCTGAGGGTGCGGCTCCAGCCTGGATGCGAGGCCCCTCGGACCTCCCAGCGCCATCAGTTGACGCTGGTGGCGTTCGTGCTCACGGGGCTCACCGAGGGAGCCGCGCCGCTCGATGCCGAGGACGTGGACGAGGTGGTGCTGGCCTTCCACGAGACAAGCGCGGAGCTCATCGGACAGCATGGCGGCTCCGTGGCCCTGTCCATGGGAGGCGAGGTGCTCGCCTGCTTCGGCTGTCCCCAGGGGCGAGAGGATGACTCGGAGCGCGCGGTGCGCGCGGGGCTCCAGCTCACCCGGGAGCTGCGGGACACCCTCCAACGCAAGTTGCCGCACCTGCCCCTCTCCGGCCTGGTCGTGAGAGCTGGCATCCACACCGATTGGGTCACCGTGCGCGCGCAGGCGTTGGGCTCGCGAGGCGGCGGAAGGCTGGCCGTCCAGGGCGAGGCCCCGAGGGTGGCCGAGTGGCTCGCGCGACAGGCCGGGCCCGGGGGCGTGCTCCTCGGTGAGACGACCTGGCAGCTCGTGCGCGGAGCCTTCCTCACCGCATCGCTCGGGTCCCGTGTCTTCGAGGGCCTCTCGGGGAGCCTGCGCCTGGAGGCCCATGGCGTGCTGGGCGAGCGGAGGGTGACCTCCCGGTTCGATCAGTCACTCGTGACCGGGCGCCTCTTGCCGCTGGTGGGGCGGGAGTCTGAGCTGGCACAGCTCCTGGAGCCCTGGGAGCGGGCGTGGCGCGGGCAGGGGTCCTTCGTCCTGGTGAGTGGCGAGGCGGGGATCGGCAAGTCCCGCCTCATCGAGGAGCTGTGCGAGCGCGTGGCACCGGAGTCGGCCCTGCTGCTGCGCGTGCAGTGTTGGTCCCGGTTCAGCACCCACGCCCTGCACCCGGCCATCGCGCTGCTCCAGGACGTGGCCCGGTTCAGTCCGGAGGACTCCCCGCACCAGCGTCTGCGGAAGTTGGAGGAGCGGCTCGGGGAGCTGGGGCTGTCCACGGAGGACACGCACCTGATGGGCCAGCTCTTGTCCCTGCCCGTGCCCGAGGACTCTCCGGTGCACCACCTCACGCCCGAGCGGCGCAAGGAGCGCATCTTCGAGGCGCTGGCGCGCATCCTCCTGCACAGGCACTGTTGTGAGGCGCCGGTGCTGCTGGTCGTGGAGGACCTGCACTGGGTCGACTCCCTCGAGCTGGAGTTCCTCGGCTTCCTCCTGGAGCGCATCGAGAAGGAGCGGCTCCTCGTCGTCCTGAGCTCCCGCCCGGAGCTGCAGCCGGACTGGCCTCGGCATCCCTGGTTCCACCGGCTTGCCTTGGAGCGGCTGCCGGCCGGACTCGCCGCGATGCTGGTGAAGGAAGTGGCCCAGGGCCGCGAGCTGCCGGACGAGACGGTCCAGCGGCTGGTGAGCAGGACGGACGGGATTCCGCTCTTCATCGAGGAGATGACGCGCATGGTGCTGGAGGGCGGGGCGGAGGCGTCCATCCCGGTCACCCTGCACGAGCTGCTGCTGGCGAGGCTGGACCTGCTGCCCTCGCGCCAGAGGGCCCTGGCCCAGCTCTGCGCGGTGGTGGGGCGCGACTTCCCGAGGGCGCTGATCGCCGCGCTGATGGACCTGGAGGACGATGTGCTGGGGCGCGAGCTCGCCGGGTTGGTGGATGCGGGGCTGCTCCAAGCGGAGCCGTGCGCGGATAAGGGGCCCGGGTACCAGTTCCGTCACGCGCTCATCCAGGACGCGGCGTATCAGTCCCTGTCCCGGAGCACGCGGCGGCAACACCACCGGCATATCGCGCGAGTCCTGGAGGAACACTTTCCCCACCTGGTGAAGAAGAAGCCGGAGATGCTCGCGCACCACTACACGGAGGCGGGGGAGGTCGAGCCCGCCATCCGCTACCGGTTCCGGGCGGGGCAGCTCGCCAACCAGCGCATGGCGTACCGGGAAGCGCTGAACCATCTCACCCTGGCCTTGAAGCTGTTGCCGGGCCTGCCGGATGCGGAGCGGCGCCTCCGCGAGGAGTTGCAGCTCCTGATGGCCCTGGGCGTCCCGCTGGCGTACCAGCACGGCTACGGCTCGCCCGAGATGGAGCGCCTGTGCTCCCGGATCCGCGAACTCTTCATCCAGGTGGGCGAGGAGTTGCCGCGAACCGAGCTGTGCTTCGTGTCCCTCCAGGTCCACGCCTTCGTGGGGGCGGAGTTTCAGCGGACGTTGGAGCTGGGAGGGCTGCTCGTGGACATGGGGGAGCGGCAGCACAGCCAGGAGTTGCTCTCCATGGGCCACCGGATGATGACCAGCAGCCTCGTGTCCTACGGCCAGATGCGAGCCGCCGCCGAGCACGCCGAGCGCGTGCTGGCCTCCCTGCCGCTCGAGCTCGAGCAGCTCCGGCGATTGGCCACACGACAGGGGCTTGAGCCCAGGTCGGCGACGCTGGCCTTCGCGTCCGTCATCTATTCGGTGCTCGGCCAGGTCGACAAGGCCCGGCGGTATGGCCGCGAGGCGGTGGAATGGATCGAGCGCATCGTCCATCCCCAGACCTTGGGCCTCGTGCTGTTCTACACGGCCATGAGCTGTCGCATCCGCGGCGAGCTGGGGGAAGCCCTGGAGCGGGTGGAGCGGAGCATCGAGCTCTCCCGTGAGCAGGGCAACGGGATGCTGCGGGCCTATGCGGGGCTCATCCAGGGCTGGTGCCTGTCCGGGCTGGGGCGGCCTCGGGAGGGGCTCGTGCTCATCCGGCGGGGAATCGACGACTGGAGGAGCCTGGGTTTTCGGAGCATGTTGCCCTTTCAAGGCTACCTGCTCGCGGAGAGTCTCCTGACGCTGGGGAGGGTCCGGGAAGGACTGGCCGTGGTGCACGAGGCCCTGGCGGGGGTGGACGCCACGGGAGAGCGCGACAGCGAGGTCGAGCTGCACCACCTGCACGGAGAACTGCTGTGGGCGGATGGACGGGCGCATGAGGCGAAGCCCCACTTCCTCCTGGCCCTCGCGCTCGCCCGTCAGCGGGGGCTCGGCCTCGTCGAGCTGCGCGTGACGGAGAGCCTGAGCCGCCTGCTGCGGGAACTGGAGCAACCGGAGGAGGCGCGGGCGCTCCTGGAAGCACTCCAGGCGAGCGGACCGGGACTGGCGCCCCGGCTATCTTCCGCCGAACCTTGAGGGCTGGCGTGCGGCGTGGACTCCGCTCCTCCGCCTGCCTGGGTGGTTGTCCTCGTGGCGCGACGTGTCGAACGTTCCCCAACCGGAGGTGAGCTCTCGTGGGAATGCTGGTGGACGGAGAGTGGCGTACGGACTGGTACGTCCCGGACGAGGCCGGACGCTTCGTGCGTCCGCGAACGCGCTTCCATGAACGGGTCTCCGCGCGCGGGGAAGGGCGCTTCCCGGCGGAGGCGGGCCGCTACCATCTCTATGTCTCCTATGCCTGTCCGTGGGCGAGCCGCACGCTCCTCATGCGCAAGCTGAAGGGGCTGGATGCGGCGGTGGGCGTGGTGGTGGTGGACCCGCGCATGGGGCGCGAGGGCTGGAGATTTGGAGGCTATCCGCGCTCGGACGAGGACAAGCTCAACGGGGCGCACTACCTGCGGGAGCTCTACCAACGAGCGGACCCGCACTACTCGGGGCGGGTGACGGTGCCGGTGCTGTGGGACGCGCGCGAGCGGACCATCGTGAACAACGAGTCGCGCGAGCTGATGCGGATGCTGGACACCGAGTTCGACGCCTTCGCGGAGCACCCGGTGACGCTGTGGCCCGAGGGCCTGCGCGAGCAGGTGGACGAGACCATCGACGCGCTCTACGAGCCGGTGAACAACGGCGTGTACAAGGCGGGCTTCGCGACGAGCCAGGGCGCCTACGAATTGGCGTGCCGGGAGCTCTTCACCGCGCTGGAGCACTGGGAGCAGGTGCTGGACCGGCGGCGCTACCTGTGCGGCGAGGTGCTCACCGAGGCGGACCTCTGCTTCTATACGACGCTGGTGCGCTTCGACTTCGTCTACTACTCGCACTTCAAGTGCAACCTGTCGCGGCTGCAGGACTATCCCAACCTGTGGAACTACCTGCTGGACCTGTACCAGACGCCTGGCTTCGCGGAGACGACGAACGTCGAGCACATCAAGGTGCACTACTTCTGGAGCCAGGACACGGTGAACCCCTCGCGCATCATCCCGATGGGGCCCGCGGTGGACCTGCTGGCACCGCACAACCGGGACCGACTGGGCCCCCGGATGCTGGCCCCCGCTCCGGGCGTCACTCGGCACTGAAGCGTTCCCCGCGTTCTCCCGGGCTCACAACTTCGGCCTCGCCACTCCCTCCAGGGTTGAAGCAGTGGAGCCAGAGGGGAGCGCGAGATGAGCCGGAATGCCAGCCGGGAGGGCGAGCACGGGGGAGTACCCCCGAGCGCGGGGCGTGCCTCCTGGGGAGCCTCGGACCTCGAGGACTCCTTCCTTCGGAAGCTGCGCCAGGACGAGCCGTTGCCGCTGCTGCCGATTCCCGGGGAGTGGCTCGGGGGTCCGGATGGCCGCAGGTACCATGTCCTCGAATGGATGGGCGGCGGGGGCATGGGCCAGGTCTTCCGCGCGACCGACAGGACGCTGCACCGCGAGGTGGCGCTCAAGTTCCTCCTGCCCCGGGCGGGCTTCGAGGAGGAGGCGCTGAGGGAGGCGCGGGCGGTGGCCCGGCTGGACCACAAGAACATCGTCCGCATCTTCGACGTGTCCGATTGGGTGGGCATTCCCGTACGAGCCGGGAGTCCCCTTCCTGGTGATGGAGTGCCTGGAGGGCCAGTCGCTCGGCGCGCTGCTGAAGCGCGGACGGCTGGAAGTGCGGCGCGCGCTGGAGGTGCTGGACGGCATCGCCGCGGGCCTGGCGCACGCGCACGAGCGGCGCATCGTCCACCGCGACCTCAAGCCGGGCAATGTCTTCCTCACCCGCCAGGGGACGGTGAAGCTGCTGGACTTCGGCCTGTCGCATCTGCATGGCGGCCAGCGCCACGAGCGCGCCGCGGCTGCCCTCGGCGGGGACTCCGGCCTATATGGCGCCGGAGCAGTGGCGGGGCGAGGCGCAGGATGCGCGCACGGACGTCTGGGCCGCGGGCGTGGTGCTGTACGAGATGCTCACGGGCGGGGTGCCCTTCTCGGGGGCGACGCTGGCGGAGCTGCGCGAGCGGGTGACCTCGGAGGCGCCGGTGCCCTCGGTGCGCGTGCGCAACCCGGAGGTGCCGCCGGAGGTGGACGTGCTGTTGGCCACCGCCCTGGCCAAGGACCCGGCCCGGCGCCTCCCTTCGGCGCGACAGCTCCGGTGGGAGCTGAACGAGCTGCGGTCGCGCCTCGTCGGGCCCGGGTTCGAGGAATCCGGGCCGGTGATTCCGCGGCGTCAGCGCCTGGTGCTGCTCTCCTGTCAGCTCACGGGCCTCCCGAGAATGGCGGGGCGGCTGGATGCCGAGGAGCTGGCGGAGGTGGAGGCGGCCTTCCAGCAGGGCTGTGAGGAGGTCATCCGGCGGCACGGCGGCAAGGTGAGCCTGTACGTGGCGGGCGAGGTGATGGCCTGCTTCGGTTGCCCACAGGTGCGCGAGGATGACGCGGAGCGTGCGGTGCGCGCGGCGCTGCACCTGAGCCACGGCATGCCGGAGCTGCTCCAGGAGCGGCTGCCGCACCTGTCCCTCTCGGGGCTGGGAGCGAAGGTGGGTCTCCACACGGGCATCCTGCTCCTGGACGGGAGCGCCTTGCAGGGCGAGGCCACGCGGGTGGTGTCCTGGCTCTCGCGCCACGCGAGGCCCGGGGAGGTGCGCCTGGGCGAGACGACCTGGAGGCAGGTGCGCGGGGCCTTCGAGACGGAGGCCCTCGAACCGCGTGCCTTCAAGGGCCTGACGGGATTGACACTCCTGCCCGTCCACCGTGTCGTGCGCGAGAGCGGGAGGTCCGGGTCCGGTTCGACCTGACTCTCGTGACCGGTGGGCTCACGCCATTGGTGGGACGGGAGCCCGAGCTGCGGCGACTCCTGACGCTCTGGGACGAGGCCCGGGAGGGGCGGGGCTCGTTCGTCCTGCTGCGCGGCGAGGCTGGTATTGGCAAGTCCCGCCTCATCCACCCGCTTGCGCTTCCAGTGTTGGTCCTGGGCGCCAGGGCCGCTCCCTCGAGCGGGTGGGCAGCGGCCCCGGGGGTGAAGCTTCAGTCCGGGCTCACCGCAGTGGCGTGAGTCGGGCCGGTGCGCTCGTGCTCACCGGAGGCGGCGAGGACGAGCGGGTGAGGGTGTTCAGGTCCAGCAGGCGGGTCTGGTGGTTCACCCGCGCGCTGAGGATGAACGCGGGCACCGAGGGGTCCTCCGAATCCGAGCCCGAGAAGGCCGTCAGGAAGAGCCCTCCACCGTAGGCCACGTCCGGAAGGGTCTCGCGATCGAAGTCGCTGCTGGAGATGGCGAATGCGCCCGGATCCATCACGGTCCCATCCTCGTGGATGCGCGCGCCCCGGATGCGACTCAAGCCGCCGATGTCGCTCTGCCAGACGACGAGGGACTTCGAGTTGTGGTGGGCGACGGCCGGGAAGAGCTGGTCCCCCGTTCCGGTGGCGATGGGCACGCCCTCCGGGTCGTCCACGCGCCCGCTGGAGTGCACGCGCGCTCCGAAGATGTCCCGGTCCCCGCCGCGGCCGTCGGACCAGACGACGAGGAAGCGCCGCCCCGTCCAGACGACGTCCGGAGTGCGCTGCTCGCCGGCTGCCTCGGAGATGGGGAATCCGCCGGGGTCCAGCACCGTGCCATCCGTCTTCACCCGGGCGCCGTAGATGTCGGGCGTTGCCTCTCCGCCACGCGAGTCGGTCCAGGCGATGAGGAAGTTCTTTCCGTTCCAGGCCACCGTCGACTCCCCCACGAGCCTGGCTCCAGTGGTGATTCCTCTGACGAGCTCGGGGAGCACCACGCCGCCTGTGGTCACCCGTCGGGCGTTGATGACGCTGCCCTCGTCGCTCTCCACCGAGAAGGTGACGAGGCAGAGCTTCGAGGAGCATGCGATGTCGACCGGGCCGAAGAACTCGTCCGATCTGAGGACGGTGAAGACGGGCCCCACCACCTCGCCATCCGGCCTCACGCGCACGCCGTCGATGGTGTCCCCCGCGTCCCAGACGACGACGAATTGCTTGCCGTCATAGGCGATGGAGGGAGGCCCGCCGGCCTCGGTGCCGATGTTGAGCCGGATGCCCTCCGGATCGACGAGCGTGCCATCCGGCCTCAAGCGCGTGGCGTAGACGCCGCCCTCCCGCACGTCCCACCACGCCACCAGGAACTTGCCCCCGCCGTAGGCCACGGCCGGGCCCGAGAGCGCGAGAGGCAGTGGATCCGCGGAGGGCGTGGGCGCTCTCCTCTGCGCGGTGGCTTCGGTGGACTCCTCCTGGGCGACCTCGTCCTCCGGTGCTTCGGTATCGGGCACGGGTCCGCAGGCGGCCAGCAACGCTCCAAACACCAGGGCCCAACGGAGCCCCGTGAAGGTGTTTCGTCTCTCCATGTGTGTCCCCCCTCTGGTTCAGGACTCCGGCAATGTCGTGCTCACGCCAGCGGAGGGACATCGGCCAGTGGGCGGGAACGACGGCTCGCCTCCATGGTTGGATGTCCCCGAGGGGCAACGCTCTGTGAACGAGCGCATCATCCACCTCGACGCGCCCCGCAGCGCCGGAGATGGAGTTGATTTTAGTGAAGAACCAGACGTTGAGCGTTCTTTGTGCGTGAGCGAGCATGGGGCGTCTGGAATGGAATCGGGGTCGCGGTGGAACATGGCGGCACCATGCGCGCGTCCGTGTGGCGACACGCGCTACTCGCGCTGCGTGCTGTCCTCCGTCCTCGCTTCACCGCTCCGAGCACCCTGGCCCTCATCGCCCGAGTGGGAGAGTCATGAGCAACGAGAGAGGTTTGTTGGCCGCCGCGCCCGCGGAGACCACGGCGCAACGGCTCCTGCGCCTGCTGTCCCTGCGCGGGGTGGAGGTGCTGTTCGCCAACTCGGGCACGGACTTCACGCCCATCATCGATGGGTTGGCGCGGCTGGAGGATGCCCCGGGTTTCGCGCTGCGCGTCGTGCAGTGCCCGCATGAGAGCACCACGGTGGTCATGGCCCACGGACACGCGCTGCTGTCGCGCAAGCCGCAGGCGGTGATGGTGCACGTGAACGTGGGCACGGCGAACATCGGCATGGGGCTCATCAACGCGCGGCGCGCCCGCGTGCCCATGCTGGTCATGGCGGGCCGCACCCCCTGGTACGAGGACGGGGAGTTCACCAAGTGGGACTACGAGCTGAAGGGCCCCCACTCGTTGGAGGCGGTGGTGGACCGGGCGCTGGCCATCGCCGCGAGCGACCCCGCGGGCCCCGTGTACCTCTCGCTCCCCAAGGAGCCGCTGTGTGAGACGGCGGCCCCGGCCGCGCTATCTCCCCGGGCCCGGCAGACGCCCTCTCGGCCCTCGTTCCCGGACGAGACGTCGCTGGAGCTCGCCATGCAGTGGCTGCGCGAGGCGCGCCGGCCGCTCATCATCACCGCGGACCTCGGGCGGCACATGGGCGGCCCCGAGGCCCTCCAATCCCTCTCCGAGCGCGCGGGCATCGGCGTCATCGAGCACGGCAAGCGCAACTTCTACAACTTCCCCACCGAGCACCCGCACCACCTCGGGTTCGACCCCTCGCCCCACGTGCGCGACGCGGACCTCATCCTCGCGGTGGAGTGCCCGGTGCCGTGGAGTCCCTCGTCCGGGAATCCCTCGGCCTCGACGCGGGTCATCCAGATTGGCGTGGATCCGCTCTTCTCGGACATTCCGTTCCGCGGGTTCCCCTCGGACCTGTCGCTGGCGGGAGACCCGGCCGCCACGCTGCGAGCCCTCGCCGAGCGCCTGGGTCGCACGGGCGAGGTGGTGATCGAGCTGGCGCAGTTGCACGAGCGGACGTTCGGCACGGCGCGCGAGACGGCCGAGCAGGCCGCCAGTGCGCCGCGCATCACCAAGGCCCATCTGTCGAGGGTCATCGGCCAGCTCGTGGAGGACGACGTGGTCCTCTTCAATGAGGGCGACCTGGACCCGCTGATGGTGCCGAGGCGCCGGCCGGACTCGTGGTTCGAGAACTCGTGCGCGAACGGCCTGGGCTGGTCGCTCGGGGCGGCGCTGGGCGCGAAGCTGGCGGCGCCCGAGCGCACCATGGTGGTGACGGTGGGGGCTGGCTCGTACCTCTTCAACACGCCGCTGTCCGCGCACTCGGTGGCGGCGGCCGAGGGGCTGCCCGTCCTCGTCATCGTCTTCAACGACCAGGGCTGGAGCACCGAGGGCACGAGCGTGCGCAAGGGGCGCTTCGCCCTGACGGACTTCGCCACCCCGGTGGACTACGAGAAGGTGGCGGAGGCCTGCGGCGGAATCGGTCTGCGCGCGGAGACTCCGGCCGAGCTGCCCGGGAAGCTGCGCGAGGCGCTCGAGCTGGTGCGCACCGGCAAGCGGCACGTCCTGCTCAACGTGCTGTGCGAGAAGGACGGGTAGCCGCACGAGACTCGGCGTGGACGGGTGCTACAGAAGAGCCATTTCCCGCCGCGTGTCGTGCCGGGTCGTGCTGCTCAAATTCTTTGACACCCTCTCGGGGAATGTCGTGTGAGGAGACCTCTATGATGTCGAGTCCCAAGTCAGACTCGAGCTGGCAGTTCCAGTGCGCCCGGTGTGAGTCCCCCCTCTCCGGAGCGCTGGAGGAACTCTCCGTGCCGTCCGACCTGGTGCGGCCCGCGGCGGGCTGGCCAGCCATTCCCGCGGGCTTCTTCGTCCCACCCCAGGAGCAACCGCTGCCGGGGCTCGAGGCTTTCTCCGGCGGGTGGCTCGTCGCGAACGACAGCCTGCAGGGCGTCTCCTTCGTGGGAGAGGCCGACGGGTGCTGCGGGCCCAGCGGTCGCTCCGGCCCCAACCTCGCCTGTGCCGCCGGGCACCTGCTGGGCACGCTCGTCGCTGACTGTGACAATGTGGGTGGCGCCTGCCTTTCTGTCGAGCGGGTGCTGCTGCGCCCGGCGCCGGCGGACGCCGCACGCTACCGCCTGCTCACGTTCGCGCCGAGCGCCCCCATCACCGACGTGGCCGACTTCGTGCGCTGGCTGTGCGTCGAAGTGGACCTCCCTCTGCGGCGCCCCCTCGGCCCGGTGGACTGGCCGTCCTGCCTGGACGACGCGCTCGAGACGTGGCGTGCGCGAGCCCGCGAGCCCGCGGTTGTCGTGTGGCGCAGGTGCGACCTGAGGCTCGACGCCTCCGTGGCGCCCGCCGCGCGGACCGCGTTCACCGCGCTGGTGACCGCGTTCCGGCGCCACAAGCCCTTCCTCACCCTCTTTTGGACGCCTTGATTTAGAGCCGGCCAGGAGCGAGCAAGGCCTCACGCCACCTGGCTCGGGGCCGGGGACAGGGGCGCACTGTTGAGCCTCTGACGCTGAGCGCCCTTCTCGGCCCGGAAAGCACGAGGGGGGATCGTCGGGATTGCTGGGGTTGCGGATACTTCGTCCCTGCATGAGAGGGCCGGGTGTGTGTCCGCCCGGGGAAGCACGAGGGCAGGGGCCCCTCGTCCGTTCTGGGGAATCGCCCCGTCTGGGAGTCACACCATGGCTCGGCACCGAAACCGACGCACTCCCCATGCGAGCACCGGCATCTCTGGTCTGGTCGTGCAGTTGCTCACGACCGAGTGGACGAAGGAGTCGCGAGGGGGACCGGGAGCGCGGCTGCGCAATACGACGCCGCGGGCGCGGGTGCTCCCCGAGGCGTGGCTGGGCCCGGAGGACGGCACGCTGAGGATCCACCACATCTACTTCTCCGAGAGGAACCAGTTCCTGCCCCGGGAGGGCTCGCGGATCCGGAGCGGTCGGAGCCTCTTCGAGGAGGTGGAGGCCTTCCGGGTCGAGCGGACGGAGGAGGGAGTCCGGGTGCTGCTCGACCATGGGCGGATGGGCCTGCCGGGGGCGCACGAGTGGAGCTGGGAGATGGCGCGGGGCAACCAGTACGAGGAGCTGTTGAGCGTGGCGCCCGGCGAGTGGGGCCGAGCCGTCTACAACGAGCGGCTCAGCTACTGGGACACGGGCAACTGGGGTTACTGCAAGCACGTGCTCAACGTGGGGCTGCTGCGGGACGCGAGCCCGGAGGTGTTCCTCACCACCGAGCCGGATCACGAGGCCGTCCGCGAGTTCCTGTTGAGACAGAGCGGGCCGGCGACCGCGGAGTCGAGCTCGGCCCGGATCGCCACCGCGGCCCCGTGAGAGGGGCGGCGAGGGCTTTGGCTCAGAGTGCTTCGAGGGCTGACACCCAAGCGTGGAAGTGAGGGCAGGCCGCACGCAGGGGGGCGAGCCCGTACTCAATGGTGGCCAGCGGCCCGTGCAGCGTCTTCTGGTAACTGGGGAAGGCTTGCAGGATGCGCTTGGAAGGAGCTGTCGCCGGGCCCTCGTTGATCTCCTCGGGCGAGGCCACTCGGGCACGGGTGTCCTTCATGCTCTCGATGGCTCCGGGGGCGTCTGACGAAGATCCAGGCGCAGCGCGCCGGGTCCGTGAAGAGCAGGGCTTCGAACTCGTGCAGCGCGAGGTACGGCAGGAAGCGCGGGTGGGCGATGTCGGCCTGGAATGCCCGCTCGACGTGCTCGACACGCTGGTAGCAGGTGCCCGTGGGTCTGTCCGTCAGCCCCGGGAAATCATCGGGGAGGCCGTAGTAGTCGAGCATCGTGGTGATGCGCTCGGCGCCGGTGTCCTTGAGCAGCCGGTGCAGGTCACCCTGCACCTTGGCGTAGCTGGTGGCTCCTCCCTTGAAGTGGCCTCCGGATTTGACCCGCCTGGTGGCGAGGATCGTCGGCGTCAGTGCCACGTTCCGGGCGAGGAGGTGCGGAGCGAGCACCTCTCGGACGAAGGTCTCTTCCGTCTGTCCCTCGACGAGGATGAGGACGCGCTTCATGGCTCAGCCAGGCCGCCCGCCAAAGACGTTCTTCTCCCAGAGTTCCCCGAGGCTGTAGTCCTCGAGCCAATCCTTCGTGTCCTCCGGCGAGAGGCGGCGGAAGACGGACTCGCCATTGCTGCGATCGACGACCACGAGGTCCTCGGGGGCGAACTGGTTCACCAGGGATACGGACTGGGTGGAGAGGATGACCTGTGTCTTTTCCGATGCGCTCCGGACGAGCCCGGCCAGGACCTGGATGGCGTACGGGTGCAGCCCCAGTTCCGGCTCGTCGATGAGGATGAGGGAGGGCAGGTTGGGTTGGAGCAGCAGCGTCGCGAGGCAAATGAAGCGCAGCGTCCCGTCCGAGAGGGCGTGCGCATTGAAGTAGGCATCGGAGCTGCGCTCGGACCATTCGAGCTGGATCTTCTGCTCGTTGAACGGACTGGGGCGTAGCCGGAAGTCGTCGAAGAAGGGCGCGACGAGCCGGATGGTCGAGACGATCCGGCGGTAATTCTCGGGATGCTTCGTGCGCAGGAGGAACAGGAAGGCCGCGAGGTTCGAGGCGTCGGCACGAAGTGCCTCGTTGTCTCCGATATCTCCCGTCTGCTTCACCTTCGCGGACGCGCTGGTGTCGTGGAAGTGGTAGACGCGCCAGCTTTGTAGGTGCTCAAGAATCAGCTGCGCTGGGGGAAAGTGTGGCGCCTGAATGAGTAGATCGGTCTCTCCTGCACCAGTAGCCATCGCCATCCGAGCTTGAGGATGCCCGAGCATGGGTAACCCGTACGCCTCCTCTTCGAAGAACAGGGAATCCGTCGCAGATGGCGCAAGCTGCGCTTCGTACCCAGTATCCCCGAAACTGAAACGCAGCTTCATCCATGAGGTTCGTTTCCGTCCGAAGTACAGAAGGGAATCGGCGCCTCCTGCTTGCGCTACATAGAACTGTAGACGGCCCTCGACGATGTGACGGAGCAGCCCGAAGACCGAGATGAAGTTGCTCTTCCCGGCACCGTTCGCGCCGATGAGCACGTTCAATGGCTTCAAATCCAGCCGCATCTGGCGGATGGACTTGAAGCCTTCGACTTCGATCCGGTCGAGCGTGGTGGGCATCGTGGTTCCAGCTTACGCTAACGCCCGAAGATGCCCTTGAGGCGCTTCTTCGCCTCCTCCTCGGCCCGCTTGCGCGCGGCCTCCGCTTCCTGGCGGGCCTTCTCCTCCACTTCCTTCTGGCGCTTCTCCGCCTCGGCCCGCGCCGCGTCCTCCGCCGCCTTCGTGCCGCCGGTGATGATCTCCCCCGCCTTCTTCCCCTTCTCACCCAGCAGCTCCGTCGCCGCGCTCGCCGCCGCCATCTTGGCGATCGCCATCGCCGCCGGCTTCACGTCCAGCCCCGTCACCTCCGGTTTCCACGCCTTGCCCGTCAGCTTCAGCGCCACCGGCACGGGCCCCGTCGGCTTCGCCCGGCCCAGGGTGATCTTCTCAATCAGCGGCGGCTGGAGGTCCACCGTCCCCACCAGGTCCAGCGTCCCGTCCAGCCGGATGCCGCCGTCGAAGCTCATCGCCGCCTCGGGCCGCGTCCACGTAATCGGCTTGGAGAGCTGCGCCACGCCGTTCTTGATGGTCACCCCGAACGGGAGCTGCTCCGCGAGCTGCGTCACGCCTTCGTTCGTCAGGGCCTTGCCCGCGAACGGCAGCGCCTTCACCAGCGGCGCGGACACCGTCGCCGGGATGTCCATGCCGGTGAACACCCCGCCCAGGAGGTTGCCGTCGATGGCCCCGGCGAGTCGCTCCTGCAGGCTCTCCATCGAGTAGCCCACGCCCGCCAGGTCCATCTTCCCGTCGAACTTCCCCTCCAGCACCTTGCTCGGCACCTGCTTGGACATCGCCTGCGCCACGTCCATGCCGCGCACCTCGGCCTTCAGCTCGAAGGGGCGCTGCTCGGGGGCGGGCCCCAGCCGCACCGTGCTCCCGTTCGCCGACACCGTGCCGCCGTAGATGCCCGTGGTGAAGCGCTCCACCGTGATGAGGTCGTCCACCATCTTCAGCTCGGCCACCATGTTGGACAGGTCCATCCCGCTCATCCGCAGCGCGCCAATCTCGAACCGCATGTCTCCGCGCATGCCGTTGAAGCGCTTCGGGTCCTCGGGCTCCTCCTGGGGTACGCCACCGGCCTGGGGCACGCCACCGGCCACGGCGGCGATCTCCTCGTCCGTCATCAGCAGCTCGTCCGCGTTCAGCCGCGGGCTCTTGAGCGCCAGGGCGAACGTCTTCGTCTGCTTCGTGCCCCGGCCCGCCTGCGCGTACGACGCCGTGCCCGTCATCGTCGAGTCCAGCAGCGCCACGTTCAGCCGGCTCAGGTCCACCTTCATCGCCTGCTGGCCCTGCTCGGGCTGGTACGTGCCCGCCGTGTCCACCGTGAAGCGCTGGCCGGGAGGCTTGTCCAGCAGCAGCCCCGGTCGCATGTCCACGCCCGTCAGGTCCGTCTTCGCGTCGAAGCGCAGCGCGCCTCCACTGGCCGCGGCGCCGGTGAGCCGGGCCGTCAGCCGCATGGGCGCCCCCGCCTCCTTGGAGAGCTGCTCGGGGATGCGCAGCCGCACCGGCGTCAGCTCCACCTCCGCCGTCAGCGCCTGCGACTGCTCCGTGCCACCGCCGCGCACCACCAGACCGATGGGGCCGGCCACCTGGTTCGCGAGCTGCTTGCGCAGCGGCGGGTAGTACTCGGCCAGCACCGCCGGGTCGAGGTTCTGGCCCACCAGCTCGAAGCCCTGCACCGCGGGTGTCTCGGTGAGCAGCCCCTTCACCTGGCCCTTGCCGGTGATGCGCGCCGGGCCGAGCTCCACCAGGAGCTTCTCCAGCGACAGGTCACCCTTCTGCAGGTCGCCGGAGACGTTGGTGTCCAGTACGACATCGAGCGCCTTGCCGCCCTCGGCGCCGGCGAAGCGCAGGCCCTGGGCGCGCAGGCCGCCCGTCAGCTTCGTGGGCCCGTTGCCGCCGGGCACCGCCGCGCCCAGCTCGGCCGTCCAGTCCGCCTGCACCTGGCCCGCCTGCAGTCCCACGTCCGGGCCGAGGAAGGGCCCCAGCGGCGTGAGGTCGATGGGCTCGGACTTCAGCTCCACGCGCTCGGGCACCGGGGTGAGCGTATTGGGCAGCGGCGCCGTCCGCGCCATCATGTGGAAGTTCTGCTTCTCCGCGAGCACCGCGGCATCGAGCTTCACTTCCAGCGGCTTGCCCGCGCGCAGGTCCTTCACCTCCACGTCGAGGTCGGAGATGGCCAGCTCGCGCGCCTGGGCGCCGCCGCGGTCGATGAAGCGGATGGTGGCGTCGGTGAGCGCCGCCCGGTCCACGTGCACGCCCGAGAGGTCCTTCGGTGGCTGCTCCTCGGCGGGAGGCTCCTCCTTCGGCTGCTGCTGGGCGAGCCGCTCCTGCAGCCGCGCGACGTTGGTGGTGCCGTCCGGCAGCCGGACGACGTTGACGGTGAGGCCGGAGACCTCGGCGTTCTTCACCTGGATGTCCTGGCCGCGCGACGTCAGCGCCGGCCAGAGCGCCACGCTCACGTCGAGCCGCTTCAGCTCCGCCAGGGGCACCTGCTCCCCCTCGGCGGCGCCCACCACCACGTTCTCCACCTCGACGCCCACGTGGGGGACGAGCTGCGTGGAGATGTCGCCGATGTCCACCGGCCGGCCGAGCTGCTGCGGAGAGCTGCGCGGCCTCGGTGCGGGCGCGCTGGAGCAGGAAGGCGTCGAGCCGCCACAGGGCGACCGCCACGACCACGACCAGGAGCAGGACGATGCCGCCCACCACATAGGGCCAGCGCTTCTTCTTTGGCTGCTGTTCGGACATCACTCGGTACCTCCTCCAGCGAGCTCTCCTCGAGGGGTTGCACGGAGCTCGGACTGGCAGGCGGGGGAACCCATAGCCCAGAGGGGGTCTTCCCGCACGTCCCACGTGCACGGGGGCTCAGGACTGAATGTTGAAGATGGCATTCACGGGCTTGGACGGCAGGCGGTGGCGGATATGCACCGGGGTCCTCGAAGCGTGCCCGCCCGGTCGCCTCCCGGGCGGCACCCGTGGAGTCAGCGCGGCGTCGCGACGGAGGTCCACTGAAAGGGACCGAGCGGGGCCTGCGGCTCCCTGTCGCTGCCGGGGCGCAGCACGCGCCCGCGCGAGTCGAGGGCCGCCACGTCCCCGTCCACCGTGCCGACGCGCTGGCCGGTGCGCATGTCCACCAACAGGCCCGGGGCGTAGACGAAGGGCCCCGCCACCTTGAGTTTGTACCCCTCCTGCTCGCCGAGCTCGCGCTGCTCCCCGGTGCCGACGTCCACGAACCACCGCATGTACGTCTGCCGTTCGGGCCCGGTGTACTGGAACACCAGGGCGCGAGTTCCCTCCGTGTATCTCACCTCGCCCGGTACCGGAATCGGGTGCACGGTGCGCTTCTCCAGGTCCACCACGCTCTGGGCTCGCGTGCCCTCGGCAGTGGCGGCGGGCGTGACCGGGAACAACAAGGTGGGCTCCCCGGAGAGCAAGTCCCGGCTCGCGGGCTCGACGGACAACCCGAGCGACAGGTGGACCTGGGCGCCGTGCAGCTCGAGCGCGTTCCCCCGCGCGGTGCAGGCCACCAGGAGCTGCTCGCGCTCGACGTCCACGTGGAGGATGGTGCCTTGGCAGCTCGCGGGGACCCACGGGGTGCGCTGGCCCGAGGCGTCCTCGACGAACAGCTCGCCCTGCTCGTCCCGGCGCAGCAAGGAGTCGCCCAGCGGTCGGAGGATGTCATCCGCCTGGAGGATTGGACCACCGCTCACCCGGCGCACCACCAAGGAGGGCTTGTCTCCGTCATAGCCATACCGGCTGTAGGACCTGATGGGGCCCCGGCAGAACCGGGGCGAGAGCGAGGTCCTGATGAGGGGCCACGTCAGCGTGCCATCGCCATCGGTGTCCTGGGTGAGCACGCCGAACTCCGCCCACGTGCCGTCGTCCCAGAGCGAGGCCTGGCCCAACTCTCCGGGGCCGTGCGGCACCTCGTGGCGGCTCCCGTCCTCCAGGTGGAGGAGGACGGCCTGGAGCTTCTTGTCCGGCCCGCTCCGCATGACGAGCAGGCGCCGGCCGTCCTGGGAGAAGGACACGGGCAGGGGCGAGGCGGGGGTGGTGCTGTCGGGGAACCCACCGGGCGGGGCCAGCTCGGTGTCCTGTCGCGTGTACGTGTCGAGCAGCCGGAGCGAGCCGCCGCGCACCACCACGAGGTAGCGGTCGGTCGGGTCCGCGGTGAGGAAGTCGTCGAGCCGCTCGCCCGCGCCGGGGTCGAGGAACAGGTAGGGGGCGAGCGCGTCACCGCTCGTGTCGCCGTGCTGGCCGTAGCGCACCTCCACCTTGCCGTCGCCGTTCGAGTCCTCGCGCGCCTGGCAGGCGACGACCCAGCGTCCGTCGGTGGCGGCGGCCTGGAAGATGAAGGGGTGGGGCGTGCCGATGGGACCGTCCTGCTGCTGAAGGCCGGTGGGAGGCGCCACCGGAGTCCCCTGGGCCACCGGGACCGAGGCAGAGGGGGCCGGGGCCGCCGAGGGCTCCGGCGCCGGGGTGGGCGTGGTCGAGGCTCTCTGGGCCGCACAGGCGGGCAGGAGGAGGGCGGAAGCGAGCAGCACGCGAAGGTTCATGGCGCACGAGGCTGGAGGATGAGCCGTCGCGCACGCAAGCGGGAACGAGGGCGCCTCCACGCAGAGCACCTTCCCTGGCTCGCATCGGGGAAGGACACTGCGGGGACCTTGCGTCTACCGCCGCGCGCACCCGAGTCCGCGCATCACTCAAGCAGTCTACTCAAGAGGACGTCTCCTTTGAGCAAGGGAGATAACCGTTCTCGTAGTTCGTCAGGATCAGCGAGACCCCGTTGCTGGATCTGCCTGTAGGCGTCGTGAATGAACTCGGGAAGTACTGCTGCGCTTGCGCAATCAACGAGCGTGCGAATGGGCGAGGTGATGGGCACGGTACCAGCCCAGCGTCGATCCGTTTCACTGACGTCCGCGTAGTACAGCCGTACATTCTCCGGGACACGGAGCCGTCGACGCGACCATGCCGCGGGCAGGGTGAGATGGTACACGGCGGGCAGGGCGTCCGAGAGATCCTGGAGCACTAGCGCCGTCTCGTGGCTGAAGACGCCCTGCTGCTCGGTCCACAGCCAGAGCACGATCAGATCTTCCTGCTCGCCAGCCGGGTAATGCGTCAGGCGGTAGATGCCGCGCCGTACCCGCTGCAGGCGTCCCTGCTTCACGTGGTGGGTCAGGAGCGGCAGGGAATAGCCGGCCTCCTGGGCCTGCTGCGTGGTGACGTAGCCCCCCTGACCGAGGGCGGTTTCGTAGAGCTGCCCCCAATTGGGTGGATTTGGGCGCGCTGCCTGCATGCACGAATGTTAAATCCGGTTGAACATTCGTGCAAAGGGTCACGCGCCCCAGTACCAGGACCACTTCACCATCAGCGCGTCGTTGGCGGCGCCGGCGAGCAGCCCCTGGGGCATCAGCGTGCGGGGCGGATGCGCGCCGTCGGCCACCGGGAAGCGCTGCTGCCCGTGCGTGTACACCACGTACAGCGTCGAGCCGAGCCGGTACTCCCAGCGCAGCACCAGGTTCAGGTTCAGCCCCACATCGTGGAAGTCGTCCGTGTTCTCGTGCTCCACCGGCACCAGGCTGGCGAAGCGGATGGGCGAGCGCGCCGCGTCGGACATGCCCTCGTAGTAGGTGCCGTAGGCGCCATACGCGGTGAAGAGCTGCGCATAGCCCTGCAGCGTCAGCCGTGGCGTCACCACCCACTGCTGCCGCAGCGTCAGCGACAGCGTGTCCGACAGCAGCGGGCTCAGCAGGAAGCGCTGGTCGCCCAGGTCCTCGATGAAGCGCGGTCCGGTGGTGGTGCGGTCCAGGAAGAGCTCCAGCCGCGTCTCCAGCGCCGGGTGCGGCCGCACCGTTCCATAGAGGTTCGCCTGCCAGCCCCAATCCGGCGCCACCGGGCCCGCCTGGAAGTGGCGCGCCAGTGCCACGAAGCCTCCCGCCGCCACCCGCCGGTTCTCGTTGGTGTCCCCGATGAGCGCCACGAAGGCCGCGTTCGGGTTCTCCAGCGGCACGCCCGAGCCCTTCAGCTCGCGCACGTCCCAGCCGCCCACGTCCGCGCCCAGCTCCAGTGCGATGCTGTCGAAGCTCGGGAGCTGCGCCGTCGTGTTGAAGTTGACCCAGCTCCCGCGGTTGATGCCCCGGCCGTCCGTCGTCCACCGCGTGCCCGCGTTGAAGTTGGCGAAGTAGGCCTTCAGCGGCCCCATCCCGTTGGGGCGCTGGTAGCGCAGCGACAGGCGCGGCGCGTGCTCGTTCTGCGTGCGCTGGAAGCCCGTGGCGTTGAGGTCCAGCGTGGGCGAGGAGAAGTCGTCTCCCACGTCCCAGCGGAAGCCCTCGCCGCCGAACTTCCCCGCGCGCACGTAGCCGCCGAAGCCCGTGGCTCCCCGGCGCAGCACGGTGCCGTCACGCAGCGTGCGCTCGGGCAGCCCGCCCACCGTTTGCGAGCCGTCGAGCTGCCCCATCAGCCCGTACTCCCCATCCGCCGTCTTCAGGTCGAAGTCCACCGCCGCGGCGTTGCCCGACCGCGCCAGGCACGGCACGGGTCGCAGCTCCTCGTCGAGCGCCGCGTCCTCGGCCGAGCAGGGGCCGGTGAGGGGCGTGGCCATCGTCACCATGCCGCCCACGCGCGAGCCCGAGCCCACCTTCCCGCGCACCACCGCCGCCAGGTAGTTCATGGGCACCGCCGGGGCCGTGGGCAGCGCGTTGTTGGGGCCCAGGTGCAGCGGGCGAGTCAGGTGCAGGCCCACGCTCCGGTCCGGCCGCTCCTCGTCCACGTCCCGCATCCACGGCCCGGTGACGACCGCGTCCAGCAGGCCCACCTCCACGCCCTCGGTCACCGTGCCCGTCAGCTTCACCGCCCCGAGGATGGGCGTCTCCAGGCCGATGCGCCGCGAGTAGAAGAGCGTCTGCGGCCCGCCCTGTCCGCCCACCGGGTTGAACAGCTCCATGCCCTGGGTGAAGAAGGGGCGCTTCTCCGGGAAGAAGGCCTCGAAGGTGGACAGGTTGAGGATGAGCTGGTCCGCCTCCACCTGGCCGAAGTCCGGGTTGAGGGTGCCCGTCAGCGCCAGGTTGCTGCTCAGGGCCGTCTTGAAGTCCAGGCCGAAGTCCAGCGACGGGTCCATCAGCCGGGGCCAGGGCCTCGCCGCGTCCGAGAACTGGGGCCGGGCCATCGTGCGCGCCGCGAGGTACGGCACCAGCTCCACCGCCCGCTGCGGCCTCAGGTTCTCCAGGCCGGTGAGGTGGCCCAGCCGCGACACCACCGCGTTGCTGGTGCGCGGGTTGTCCACCGTCTCCAGCTCCTCGTTCTTGCGGGCGATCTCCCGGCGCACCGAGAAGCCCCACGTCTGCTCCGGCACGTCGGGGAAGCGCAGCAACGACAGGGGAATGGCGAACTCGGCCACCCAGCCACCCTCGATGGTGTCCGCCGCCGCGTCCCACACGCCGTCCCAGTCCGCGCTGTACTGCCGGTCGTCATAGTAGAGGCCGTCCGACAGCACTCCGCCCGCGTTCACCGTGAAGACGTAGGCCGTGCGGTGGTCGTGCGTCGTGTCCAGCAGCACCCGCACCCGGTCCGAGTACAGGTCGCTGTCCCGGCGCCCCAGGTTGCGGTTGATGAGCGCCGGCTCCGAGTCGTGGCTGGTGACGGCGACGTAGACGTTCCGGTCGTCGTAGAGGACGCGCAATTCGGTGCGCTCGCTGGGGGCCTTGCCCGCGTCCGGGAAGCGCTGCACGAAGCCGTCGAAGACGGGGGCCTTCGTCCACGTGTCCTCGTCCAGCCGGCCGTCCACCACCACCGGGCCGCTCGCCCTCGCCGCGTGGAGGAACTGGGTGCGCCCTGGACCCTCGACCGCCGCCGCCGACACCCCCGCCCACAGCACTCCCGCAGTCAGTACCCACTCGCGCAGCATGTGGACGTTCCCCCCTCGCGGCCCTTCCTACTTCTTGTCCTTGTTCTTATTCCCGGACAGGGGACGAACGGAGTTCGCGTCAATTGCGTGGATGCGCGTCTGAACGAGGGCCGCCAGGGGCGCCGCCACCGCCAGGCCTGTGTCGGATGGTGGACAGGGGCGCGGGCCTCGGGGCAGTGCGACGGTGGGGAGGGGCTGGCGGGCCGAGGGCCCACTGTCCGGCCGGCCGCACTTACTCGACCCCGGGAGGGGACTGGCAGCCCGTCGGTGCACTCCCCACCTTCGGGGGAGAGCGGAATGTGAAGCAGGAGGCCGCGATGGCGGACAAGCGCAAGGAAGGAACGGGGGAACGGAAGCGCCCCACGGTGAAGCGGCCCCGGAAGACGGGGGGGCCGGCGGGGCGCATCGCGGTGCGCCGGGAAACCGCCGCGTACCGTCGCGCCGCGATGGACGAGCACTCCGTGCAGGTGCGTGACCGGATCGACGCGGCGCTCGCCGAGGGCCGGCGCATGCGCGAGGAGATAGAGCAGCGCATCGACCAGCTCCTGCAGGAGGAGCATCCGGGCACTGCCAATACCCGCATCATCACGAGGCTGACGGCCGCGGCGCGCCTGCTCCCGGTGACGCCATTGCGCACCGAGGCCCGCAAGGGAGACTCCGGCGCGAACCGGTCCCGGACGTCGAAGTAGGCGCGGTGAAGTTCTAGACTCGTCTCCGTCATGGAGCGCATCCGAGCCATCGCCCCCGCCCCTTCCGAGGAGAGTGCCCTCCCGGGACTGGCCTCCCTGGAGTCCGGCCCGAGGGCGCTCCCGCTGCGGGAGTGGGTGGAGACGGTGAGTTCCCCCGGGGTGACGCTCGGGGACGTGGAGGGGCTCCTGGCCGGGCTCTCGGGGCCCCTCGTGGAGGGGGAGTCCCCGCGCGAGCGAGCGGACCAGTTGCTGCGCCTCCTGTCGGATGAGGCGCTCGGGAACCTCTCCGGCAAGGACGGGCGTTTGGTACGCCCCGAGGCGTTGAATGCGCTCCTGGCGCTCGGCTATCCCTATGCGCTCGAGGTGCCCCCGGAGGTGCTGGAGCGGATGCGCGGGTTCTCGCCGCGGGCGCTGTCCCGCTCATTCTCGCTGGGGCGTGAGGCTGGCCGCGATGAGCGCGGTCCTGCCGACCGTAGTGGTCGCGCTGACCAGCACGCGCGACTGGACGCACTACCTCGACGGACTGGGGATCCTCGCGGGGGTGATGTTCCTGCCGGCGGTCCTGTCGGCCCTGGCGGAGCGGTATCGCCTCCGGTGGCTGAAGTTCTTCGCCAATGGGGCGCTCGGGCTGCTGGGGGTGTTCGCTCTCTCCCTCTTCGTGTTGATGTCGGGCCAGACCCCGCCGGAGTCCTACCCCTGCCTGGTGATTGGCATCACGATGCTGGCGAGCGCCGTCTGCTTGCGGCACCGTGATGAGTTCGAGGACTGAGCAACATCAGCGCGTCCGCGCCGCACACGCCTGCCACCCCCCAGAGACCCACTGGCCTCCTGGTCGCGCTCGTCACGAACTTGTCCACTATGTGTACAAGTTGCGCGGAACCGAGCCCGGAGGGTCCTCCTGTCCCGCGAGACCCGCCGACCTCCCGGGCGCGTTTTTCAAAAACCTGTCCGACTGTCGGACAGGTTTTTCGGAACCGAGCCCGGAGGGCCTCCTGTGTTGGACGCGCCTTGGGCGGGGAGGGTGCTCAGCCCGTCACCTTGGTGGACTCGGGCAGTGGGGCCGGAGCCGGTGCGCCCGAGTCCTCCTGGCCCAGTGCCGCCAGCTTGCGCGCGAGCTGCTCGGCCTGTGCGCCCTTCGTTCCCAGGTCGCCGCCCTGGACTCCCACGAGCGACACCCGCGCCCGCTCCAGCAGCGCCACCTGCGCGTGCAACTGCGCCAGCAGTCGCTCCCGCTTGCGGCCCAGCACGTCCAGGTGGTTCAGCTCCTCGCCCAGCGACGAGGCCGCCAGCTCGAGCTGCCGTCGCGCCACCGCGTCCGTCATCGCGGCGGCCTTCGCGCGCAGCTCCTTCACCTGCGCGTCCACGTCCCCCTGCTCCACCGCCTTGAGCTGCGCCTCCAGTCCCGCGTGGGACTCGGCGAGGGCGAACACCTCGCGCGCCATCTTCTCCAGCACGCCCACCAGCTCCGTGCGCCCCGGCCCCGCCCCGAGCTTCCCCGTCACCTTCCGGCACTGGCGGTACAGCGCCACCGCGCGCGCCACCAGTCCCTGGGCCTCGCCCGAGAGCTGCTTCTCCAGCACCGTGCCCCGTGCCTCCACCGCGTCCCCGTGCACCTGCACGTGCGCCGCCAGCGTCCCCACCCCCCAGAAGAGCGCCACCGCCGCGAAGCCCAGCACCGCCCCCACCGCGCCCAGCCGTCCATCGAACAGCCGCGCGTCCATCACCTGCTTCACGAACAGCCCCAGCGGCACCAGCGCACCCGCGCCCACGGCTCCGGCCAGGATTTGAAGCGGCTTCGGCCGCCAGCTCGTCCCCAGCCAGCCCACCAGGCCGGCCGAGAGGGTCCCCATGCAGGCCTCGGCCAGAGGCGTCGGCACGTTCAGCACTTCGGGGATGCCGAGCAGCACCGGCAGGCCCACCACCATGCCCAGCCGCACCTTCCAGTCCACCCGAGCGCTGGCCAGTGCCGCCCCCGCCAGTGCGAAGAAGCCCGTGTCCACGTGGACGTGCAGCCGCGAGGCCGCCACCGCGAACAGGCCCGCGGCCGCTCCACCCCCCAGCGCACGCAGCGTGCGCACCTCGAAGTCCTCGCGTTCCTGGAGCTGTACCGACAGGGCCATGGGGGCCTTTCAATAGGAGTTGTTCTGGCCGAACGTCTTCAGCGACTTGCGATGAAGCTGTAACGCCTCACGCCGCTCGGCGGTTTCATCCTGCGCGTTGAGATAGGCTGCCCGGGTCCGGTCCACGTCCGCAAGCTCCCCCGCCAGCGCCTCCGCCGAGGTGCCGAACAGGCTGCGTGCGTTGTCCAACATCCCGAGCGCCCGGTCGCGGTTGCCCCGCTTCATCTCCTCGGCGGCCGCCTGCAGCTCCCGCGCCCCGAGCGCCCGCACCGCGTACACCCGCACCTCGCGGTCCAGGTGGGCGCGCACCACCGACTCGTCCTCCGTCACCTTCGCCGTCAGGCCGAGCTCCGTCTCCACCTGCCGCTCGGCCCCCACGTCCCAGTAGCGTAGCCGCGACGTCAGCAGGCCCCGGGCCTCCTCGGTGGCCTCCAGCGACAGGGTGAGCTTCACCACCACCTGGGCGTCCTGTCCGCCCGCCAGGTCGTACAGCGGCACCACCAGGGTGCGGCCCTCGCGCCGGGCCGTCACGCCCATGACTTCCGCCTCCGTCACCCCCTCGGGCAGCTCCAGCCGCAGCTCCACCCCGCGCGCCACCGTCCCCGCCGCCTGCTCCAGCTCGCGCCGGAAGATGTCCGCCAGCCGCTCCGAGTCCTGGATGTAGCCGTAGAAGCCGCCGCCCTGCTCGGCCATGCCCTGCATCAGCCGCTCGTTGAAGTCCTCGCCCACGCCCAGCCCGCTCACCGTCATTCCCTCGCGCTGGAAGGTGGCGGCCAGCCGCGTCAGCTCCTCGGGCTCCACCAGCCCCGCGGTGGGCTGCCCGTCGCTCAGCAGGATGATGCGGCTCACCCGGTAGCCCTTCGTGTACTTGCGCAGCTCGTTGGCCGCCTCCTCCAGGCCGCCGCTGATGTTGGTGGAGCCCTCGTCCTCGATGGCGTCCACGAACTGGAGCATCTCCTGGCGCGCCGACTCCGACACCGGCGTGCTGGGGAAGACGCGCACGTCCGTGCCGTAGTGCACCAGCGCCAGCCGGTCCTCGGGCTCCAGCCGCTGCACCAGCGTCCGCGCCGCGTGCTTCGCGTCCGTCAGCTTCTGCCCGCGCATGGAGCCCGAGCGGTCGATGACGAGCGCCAGGCTCACCGGCACCCGCTTCTCCTCGCGGGGCTTGTCCGCGCGCACCGTCAGGGAGGTGAAGGCCTCGCTCGGCCCCGCGGCCATGTAGGCCCCGGACAGCTTGCCCTCCAGCGTCAGCGCGCCGCTCTTCGCCGTGACGGGCGTCAGCAGCACCCCGCCGGGCTCCTCGCCGGGCCGGGCCACGGTGTGGCTCGTGTCCTTCTGGCGGGGCAGGCCCACCACCCCCGCCGCCAGGGCGAGCAGTCCGGCGGTGGCCAGCAACAGCAATGTCCGGTTCATCGGGAGACCTCGGAGTGCGGGAAGAGGACGGGAGCGCAGCCTGTCCCAGTTGCCCCGCCCTCCCTATCCGTCAGGAGGAGGAGGGTCCGATAACCGACCGAGGCCCTCAGCTCCCGGCGGTGAGCTGGTTCATCACCAGCTCGCGCACCACGCGCTTCACCGCGGCCTCGTCGAAGGGCTTCTCCAGGGTGGGGTTGGGCACTCGCGCCAGGAACTCGCGCGCCCCCGGGGTGAAGGCGCCACCGGAGACGAAGACGAAGCGCTGCTCCAGCCCCGAGCCGCCCTCCTGGATGGCCTCGTACAGCTCCCTGCCCGCGAGGTCCGGCATCATCACGTCGCAGAGGATGACGTGGAAGCTCGAGTCCGTCGTCAGCCGCTCCAGGGCCTGCCGCCCGCTGGTGGCCAGCTCCACGTCGTGCTCGCGCAGAATCCGGCGCAGGGCCCGGCCCACCGCGGGCTCGTCGTCCACGATGAGCACCCGCCCGCGCCGCGGGCTGGACGCCTGGGCCGGCGCCGCCAGCTTCTCCGCCGAGGCTCCGTCCCCGGCCGCCGGCAGCATCACCCGGCACCGTCGTGCCGTGGCCGCGCTGGCTCTCCACGGAGATGTCTCCGCCCAGGCTCGTGACGATGCCATGGCAGATGAACAGCCCCAGTCCCGTGCCCACTCCCACCGGCTTGGTGGTGAAGAAGGGGTCGAAGATGCGGCTGCAGCGCGTCCTCGGGGATGCCCGAGCCGCGTGTCCTTCACCTCGATCATGACCGAGCGATCGTCCGGGGCCGCGCGCGTCACCAGGCGGATCTCGTGGCGGTCCGCCGAGCCCTCGGGGATGGCCTGCGCCGCGTTCACCACCAGGTTGAGGAACACCTGGCACAGCCGCCCCTCGTTGCCGATCACCTTGGGTACCGGCCCGTAGCTCGCGCCGCAGCCGGGCCCGGTGGCTTGATTTCGTTGGCCGGCCAGCATCACCGCCGAGTCGAGCACCGAGTGCGCGGTCCACCGGCTCCACCCGCTCCTCGTCGGGCCGGGAGAAGGCCTTGAGCTGGCGGACGATTCGACGCACGCGCTCGGCGCCCTCGCGCGCCTCGGACAGCACCGAGCGCCACTCGTCCGCCGTGGGCGGGCAGCGCAGCTCCTCCGCGCAGGAAGCCCAGGTTGGAGATGACGAAGGCCAGCGGGTTGTTGATTTCGTGGGCGATGCCGGCCGCCAGCGTGCCCATGGAGGCCATGCGGTCCGCCAGCGACAGGCGCGACTGCAACTGGCGCTGCTCGGTGACGTCGCGGGCGATGCACACCACCGCCGGCTGTCCGTCGTAGAGCAGCGGCAGCGAGGCGAACTCGGTGATGCGCACCTTCCCGTCCCGCCGCAGCAGGCGCCGCTCGCCCGTCACCAGCAGCGCCATGCCCGGGGCCGCGGGCGGCTCGTCGAGGATGAACTCCTCCAGCCGCCGGCCCACCACCTCCTGGGGCCGCTCGAAGCCCAGCGAGGACACCAGCGCGGCGTTGGCGTAGACGATGCGCCCGTCCCGCTGGATGGCGGCCGGCTCCGGGACGCCCTCGATGAGGATGCGGAAGCTGGCCTCCGACAGCTTGAGGGCCTCCTCGAACTGGCGGCGCTCGGTGATGTCGCGGGCGATGCCCTCCACCGCCACGCACAGCCCCGTGGCGTCCAGCACCGGCGTCACCACGTGCTGCAGCCACACCGTGCGCCCGTCGCGCCGCAGGAAGCGCACCACCACGGGCGAGTCGTGCTTCTCGGGGTGGGTGAGGAGCCGCTCCAGCGCCTCCCGGTCCTCCGGGTGCACCTGGCGCAGCCACAGCCCGGGCTCCCGGTAGTGCTCCTCGGGGGTGAAGCCCAGGTTCTTCGTCACCACGCCGCTGACGAAGGCGAAGCTGCGCGTGCCCGCGAGCTGGTAGCGGTACAGCACGTCCGAGGCGTTCTCCGCGATGCGCCGGAAGCGCTCCTCGCGCTCGCGCAGCGCCCGCTGGGCCTGCCGCTGCTCCAGGGTCAGCGCGATGGCCCCGGTCGCCGCCATCAGCAGGTCCACCTCCAGCTTGTCCCACTCCCGCTCCTCGGCGCAGTTGTCGAAGCCGATGAAGCCCGCCAGCGTGCCGTGCACCCACACCGGCAGCGTCAGCACGGAGAGGATGCGCTGGGGCTCCAGCACGGCCCGCTCCGCCGGGGGGAGGTCCCTCACCCTCCCGGAGAGATACTGGCCCCGCGAGAGCAGCTCGTACAGGTGGGGCATCTGCTGCTCGAGCTGCATGTCCTGCAGCGTCGGGTTGTCGAGCTCCGACGTCACCCCGGGCGCGCACCACTCGGCGCGCTGGCTGAAGAGCAGGTTGCCGTCCAGGGAGCGGTGGGCCTCGAAGAAGTACGCCCGGCTCGCCCCCGCGGCCTCCCCCAGCGGCGCCATCAGCGCCGCGTAGAAGTTCTCCGAGAGCGAGGCCCCCAGCATCCGATGTTGAATCTCCACCACCGCCGTGAGGTAGCGCTCACGCCGGGCCAGCGCGGCCGTCGCCTCGCGCCGCTGGGTGATGTCGTTGATGGTGCCGCAGGTGCCCACGTACGCGTTGTCGGCCGCCGGCAGCAGGCGCGCGAACACCTCCACCCACCGGAAGCCCCCGTCCCGGGTGAGGTAGCGCATCTCGTGCGTGCAGCACTCCTTCTTGCGCCCCAGCAGCTCCCGGCCCAGGTCCATGCAGTGCTGGTGGTCGTCCGGGTGGACGAACTCCAGCGTCCGCTTGCCCAGGCACTCCTCCACCGGGAAGCCCGTCAGCTCCGTCCACGCCGGGCTCAGGTAGCTCCAGCGTCCCCGGGTATCTACCTGGAACACGACCTCCTTCAGGTTCTCGACGACGAGCCGATAGCGGTGCTCGTGCGCGGGAGTCTCGTCGCTCTGCTGGGGCTTCGGATGCATGAGGGGGGGATTCGGCTCCTGTCGCCAGGGCGACCTGGGGAACCGCCTCGGTGGAAAAAGACATTACCGTGAATTCCCCCTTTCCGCACCAGCCCCCCCAGAAAACGAGTCTTCCGTGACCCACCGTGCGAGGTTCAGCTCGCGGCGGCCACGGTCGAGGCCGGCTGCTCGCGGGGCAGGCGGACGTGGAAGCAACTTCCCTGGTGGGCCCCCGGACTCTCCGCCCAGATGGTGCCGCCGTGCCGCTGGACGATTTCGCGGCAGATGAAGAGCCCCAGGCCCAGGCCGCCAAAGTGGCGGGCGGTGGCGTTGGAGGCGCGGGCGAAGGGCTGGAAGAGGAGGGCCAGGCTCTCGGGTGGGATACCAATCCCCTCATCTCCCACCCGCAGCTCCACCGCCTCGGGGGTGAGGTGGAAGTGGACGCGCACCGTGCCCCCCTGGGGGGAATAACGCACCGCGTTGGAGAGCAGGTTGGTGATGACCTGCTCCAGCCGGGGGCCGTCCCAGACGCCCTCCACGGGGGCCTCGGGGGTGTCGAAGAGGAAGCGCAGCCCCTCCTCGCCCCGCAGCTCGAAGCGCTCCAGCACCTCGCGGACGAGGGGCACCAGGTCCACCCGGGCGCGCTCCAGCTCGAAGCGGCCGGCTTGAATGCGCGAGGTGTCCAGCAGGTCATCCACCAGCCGGGTGAGGCGGTCCGTCTGCCGGGCCATGGAGCGCAGGGCCTTGAGGGTGCGCTCGCGCTCGGGGAAGTCCGCGCCCTTCTCCATGCGGTTGAGGGTGAGGGCGGCGAAGCCCTTGAGGGGGGTGAGGGGCGTGCGCAGCTCGTGGCTGGCCACGGAGAGGAACTCCTCGCGCAGGCGCACCGCCTCGCGCAGCTCGGCCTGGGCGGCCTCGGTGCGGGTGGCCATCTCGTTGAAGCCGCGGCACAGCTCGCCCAGCTCGTCGTCCTCCTCCTCGGGGACGCGCCGGCCCAGCTCGCCCCGGGCGATGGCGGCGGTGGCCTGCACCAGCGTCTCCAGGCGGCGGATGATGTCGCGGGCGACGAACTGCGAGAGGGCCAGCATGAGGAGCACGCCCAGGGCGAGGATGGCGATGAAGGCCACGCTGGTGCGGGTGATGGCGCGGTAGGCCACGCCCAGGTCCTGGGTGACGACGACGCTCCACTCGGTGCCGGGCACGGGCGAGTCGGCGGCCAGCAGAATCCGCTGGTCCTCCGGGCCGAACGTCTCCACCACGCCCTCGTCGCCGTCGGGCATGCGCAGGCGCAGGGGGCGGGGCAGGAGGGCCTCGCTCAGCAGGGGGGTGCTGGACTGGGTGTCGCGCAGCAGCAGCAGCCCGCGCCTGTCCACCACCTGCACCCGGAAGCGCTGGGCCGCGGGCGTGACGGCGGCGGACAGGCGCTCCAGGGACAGCAGGCCCACGAGCATGCCCTCCAGCTTCCCCTCCTTCTTGAAGGGCAGGGCCACCGCCACGTGGGCCAGGCCGAGCTGGCTGATGAAGGGGCGGGAGATGTAGGCGGCGCCGGTGCTCAGCACGCCGGCGTGGTAGTCGCGGTGGGCGAAGCTGCCCAGCTCCTCCTCGGCGAAGGAGGCGGCCAGCCCCTGGCCCTCCTTGTCCACGACGAGGGCGGCGTCGAAGGCGTGCGCCTGCGCGGGGAGGTTGCGCAGGTGCTCCTCCATCTTCGCCCGGTCCCTGGCGGCGAAGGCGGCGCGGAAGCCGGGGGAGCCCAGCAGCAGTTGGAGGGACTCGCGCGCGTCATTCAGGTAGAGCACCAGGAAGTCCGCCTCGCCGGCGGCGGCGCGCACGGTGTCGTCGCGCACCTGGCGCTCGATGCCGCCCTGGGCGAGGAAGGCCGCGAAGCCGCCCAGGGCCAGCAGCGGCACCAGCCCGGCGAAGGCCAGGCCCCGCAGCAGCTTGATGCCCACGGTGCGCGGGGCGCGGGGGCGCCAGTTGGCGGCCACGGCGGCGCACGAGAGGGTGAAGATGAGGTAGATGCTGGCGGCCGGCCCCGAGCCGATGCGGCCCAGCCCCCACGCCAGCAGCGAGAAGTCCACCGCCAGCACGCCGAAGAGCAGGCGGGGCAGGCGTGGCCAGCGGGTGGCCACCGGGGCCAGCAGCCCGGCCCCGCAACCCAGGAAGGTGAGCCCCATGGGCACCAGCATCGGCGCCAGCGAGGCGTAGAAGACGGAGGGGAAGCGCTCGCCCGCCGTCAGCATGAGGAGGCCGAAGGCGAGCGCCAGCAGGGACACCACGCCGCGGAACACCTCGCGCCGCCGCCACTCCGGGGAGACCTCCAGCGCGAGCCCCACCAGCAGCAGCGGGTAGAGGATGGCGCCGGTGAGGCCGCCGGTGCGCACGTTGACCACCCACCAGTACAGGCCGGTGACGGCGCCGAAGCCCACGCGCCCCAGCACGTCCAGCCAGCGCGGCGCCCGCGGGTAGAGCATGGTGGCCATGAGCACGATGCTGCTGGCCAGGTACGCCACGCCCATGCCGCGCACGTACGGGTAGAGCGGCCGGAAGAAGGCCGCGTGGAACTCGTACGGCGCATACGTCATGGCCACGCCGAAGATGAGGCCGAACAGCGCGGTGGGCCACGTCAGGGGCAGCGGGGGCGGGCTCGCGGGCTCGGCCCTCGGGCCCGACTCGGTGGACGAGCTCATGGGCCCTCCTTCCAAGCAGCTTGGCCGGCGTAAATCCACCCATTGGCGGAAGAGCGTCCATCGCCGGACAGGCCCACGCGGGCCCCCGTCCGCCCGTCGGGAGTCAAGGGGTGGCCCTGCGGGGCAGCTCCACCGTGAAGGTGGCCCCCGCGCCGGGCGCGCTCCACACGCTCACCGTGCCGCCGAGGGCCTGGACGATTTGCCGGGTGATGTAGAGGCCGAGGCCCAGGCCGCCGTAGTGCCTGTCGCTCACGGCGCGCTCGAAGCGGCCGAAGAGGCGCGGCAGGCTCTCCGGGGCGATGCCGATGCCCTCGTCGCGCACCACCAGGCGCACGCGCTCGGCGTCGGCCTCCACGCGCACGTCCACGGGCTTGCCGGCGCCGTACTTGAGGGCGTTGGACAGGAGGTTGGTGACCACCTGCTCCAGCCGCAGCCTGTCCCAGGTGCCGGTGGCGGACGCGGGGGCGTGCAGGTGGAGGGGGCTGCGGGCCTGGGTGGCGGGCAGCTCGAAGCGCGCGGCCACGTCGTGGACGAGCTCTCCCAGGTCCACCTCCTCCAACTCCAGGCGCAGCCGGCCGGAGTGGATGCGGGTGACGTCGAGCAACTCGTTGACGAGCGCGTTGAGGCGGCCGGCGTTGCGGTCCACGTTCTCCAGCTTGGCCAGGAGCGGGGCGGGCAGCGCGCCGGCCTCGTCGCGGCGGGCCCCTCGCAGGAGCGACTGCACGTTGAGCTTGAGGGAGGTGGTGGGGGTGCGCAGCTCGTGGGCGGCCACGGTGAAGAACTCGTCGCGCTGGGCCACGGCCTGGCGGGCCTCGCGGAAGAGGAGGACGTTGTCCACCGAGAGGGCCACGCGGTCGGCGAGCTCCTTGGCGAAGCGCAGGTCCTCCGGTCCGAAGGAGCGCTCGGAGAAGGTGAGGAGGACGAGCGAGCCCAGGGGGCGCCCACGCGCGCGCAGGGGCACGGCGAGCAGGGAGCGCGGCTCGAGCGCCCGCAGGAGGCGCAGGTGCTCGCCGTCGTGGGTGAGGGCCTGGAGCAGCGGGGGCGTCAGCTCGGCGAGGAGCTGGGGCTCCTCCTGGGGCAACCGCAGGCCCACGAGGCCGGAGGGGGCCTCGGTGGAGTGCCGCAGCACCTCACCGAGCAGCGCCTCCTGGGTGGGCTCGGTGGCCACCGTCTCGAGCATCAACGGCTGGCCGTGGCCGTCCATCACCTGGAGGACGCAGCCCTCGCTGAGCGTGGGCACGCAGCGGCGGGCCAGCTCGGGCAGGGCGCTCTCCACGTCCAACGAGGCGGTGAGCAGGTGGCTGACCTCGGCGAGGAAGCCCGTCTCCAGCTCCTCGCGCTTGCGGCGGGTGATGTCGGTGAACCAGAGGAACACCCCCTCCCCGCGCTTGAGGGTGACGAGGCGGAACCACCGCTCGCGGCTGTGCAGGGGGAAGAGCACCTCGTCCACGTAGGGCTGGCCCGTCTCCACCACCTGGGACAGACGCGCGAGGAAGCCGCCGGTGCGCACGTAGGGCAGCAGCGCGACGATGCCGCGGCCCCGCAGGTCCGCCAGGCGCATGCCCAGCAGCGCCTCGGCGGCGGGGTTGAGGTAGTCCCAGAGGAACTCGACGAGCTCGCCGGAGGTGGCTCGCACGCCCCGCAGGGCCATGAAGCCATCGGGGTGGTCGGCGGTGAAGGCCCATTCCTCGAGGGGGGAGGGCGCGCAACGGGCCTCCTCCAGAGCTTCCGGAACGACGCGCTTCGTGGCTCCACGGAGCGTAGGCATGGCGCACCATCTCCTCCTGCGCAGGGCCCCCGGCGCCTGCTTTCGGGGAAGAGCCTGGAAGGAAGTGGCGCGGCTAGCAATCCAGCGGGGTCAGGCGATCTCGAGGACCGTCCACTCGCGTACCTCGCCGGCGAGGGTGACCTCGATGGTGTCGCCCGCCCGACGTCCCATGAGGGCGCGGCCCACGGGGGAGGCGGGGGTGATGACGGAGAGGAAACCATCGCCGCCGGGGCCGGTGAGCTCGGTGCCGGCGCCTACGGGGAGGAGGAAGAAGGTGCGCTCGGCGAAGCCCTCCTCGTCCTCGGTGGACACGTCGATGATGGCGCCGAGGGCGACGGGGCCCTTGCGCGAGAAGGAGGGGAGGCCGGCCTCCTGGAAGTCGGAGAGGGCCTTGAGCTCCTCCTGGACGCGGCGGACGCGCTGGGCCTGGCCGGTGGCGAGGCTGCCGTACTCGATGACGGCGCGACCGTCCTCCTTCTTCTCGGACTCGGTGGCGAGGGTGCGAGCGGCCTCACGGGCCTCGGCCTCGGCCCGGTGGGCGAGCCGGTCGCTCTGGTGGAGACGGTCGGCGAGTTGGCTCAGCAACTCGGATTTGTCCAACGGTGGCATGCGTGCGACAGGACTGTAGCGCCGTGACGAGAGGACTCCAGTTTCCGACTCCATTGCCGCGCCCTCAGGTGGGCGGCGCGCGGTCCGTGGCCGAGACCAGCGGGAGGGTGAAGTGGAAGGTCGAGCCCTGCCCGGCCTCGCTCTCCACCCAGATGCGGCCGCCGTGGCTCTCGACGATGTCCCGGCAGATGTAGAGCCCGAGGCCGAGCCCTCCGAAGCCGGAGATGGGCGCATTGCGTGCCCGGAAGAAGCGCTCGAACAGGTGCTCCTGTTGGTCCGCCGGGATTCCAATCCCGGCGTCCGAGACGGAGATGCGGAACTCCGCTCCGCGCCTGGCGCACGCGACTCGCACCGTTCCCCCCGTGGGGCTGTACTTGATGGCGTTCTCCAGCAGGTTCGTCAGCACCTGGGCGAGCCTGTCCCGGTCTCCCTGGACGACGAGGTCCTCCTCGGGCCCCTCGCACTCGAACTCGTGGCGGACGCTGCTCTGGCGGAAGTCCGCCACGACCTCGCGGAGGAGCTCCCGGATTCGCAGGGGCTTGGGCTCCAGCTTCAGTCGCCCCGCTCCGATTCGCGAGGTGTCCAGCAGGTCGTTGATCAGCCCCGACAGCTGTTTGACCTGCGCGAGCGCCTTCTCCACGACGGCGGGCGGAGTGGGCTGTCCGGCCGCCGCCCGGTGCTTCAACATCTCCAGGTGGAGCGTGAGGGGGGTGAGCGGGGTCTTCAGCTCATGCGATGCGATGGAGAGGAAGTCATCCCGCACGCGGATGGCCTCATGCGCTTCGGCCAGCAGCCGCTCCCGTTCCTTTTGTGCGCGGCGCTCCGCCGTCACCTCGACCACCACGGCACCGACGCCGACGATGCCGCCGCTCGGCGTCCGCACCGGGTAGTAGCTGACACGCCAGTGGCGCTGCTCATCCGGGCTGACCGGGACCACTCCCCGCAGCTCGATGTCGATGCGGGGCTCACCGGTGTCGAGGACCTGGCGCATCTGGGATTCGATGATCGCGGCCATCTCGGGCACCACCTCGCGCACCGTCCGGCCCACCTCGTCCTCCCGGCGTTTTCCGTGGAGCGCGGCCAGGGAGTCGTTGAGCCGGAGGTAGCGCAGGTCGCGATCCAGGAAGCCCAGGCCGATCGGCGCGTTGTTGAGGAAGGTATCGAGCAGGGCGAATGACTCTTCCGCCGTCACGCGGGCGGCCTGTTCGGCCACCAGCAGCCGGTCCCGCTCCTGCTCCGTGCGGACCCGCTGGGTCACGTCCCGGAAGCTCCAGACGCGGCCGATGATGTCTTCCCCCTGTCGCTGGGGCATCGAGGAGCGCTCGATGATGCGCCCGTCGAGGAACTCGAGGTCATCGAAGCTCTCCGCCTCGGGCCTGGCCTCCAACTCCCGGACCTGCGCGAGGTACTGCTCCGGGTGCTGGAGCTGGCCGAGGATGTGAGCGCTCGTCAGCTCGCACCGCCGGGAGTCCATCAGCTCGTCCGGAATCCGCCAGAGGTCCTGGAACCGCCGGTTGGCGGCGGTGATCCTCCCGTTCAGGTTCGTCACGAGCAGCCCATCCGTCGTCGAATCGAGCGTGGCGCGGAGCAGCGAGACCGTGTGCTGCAGGCGTTCCCTGTTCCAATGCTGCTCGGTGACATCGACCATGATGCCGCGCAGCTTGGTGGGCCGGTGTCCCTCGGCGATGACCGTGACGATGTCGCGCAGCCAGACGGTGCGACCGTCGGCGGCCACCATCCGGTACTCGAGCTCGTGCGGCCTGCACTCCTCGGTCGCCTTCACGCAGAAGGAGGAGGCCCACACGCGGTCGTCGGGATGGAGGTGGTTGACCCAGAAGTCCGGCTCCTCCGACCAGCACCGGGTCGGGTATCCGAGCAGGCGCTCGGCCTGCTGGCTGACGAAGGTGAAGTGGAACTCCGCGGTGGCCTCCCAGACAATTCCATCGATGTTGTCGATGAACTCCCTGTGCTCCCGCTGGGCACGGGAGAGCGCCTGCGCCACCTCCTCTTCGCAGCGCATGCCCGGGTCCGGGCCCACGGGTTGGCGGGACGGAAGCTCGCGCACGATGCCGAGGACTCCCTCCCCGCCGCCCGTCCGGGTGTCGAGCGCGTTCAGCTCGACGTGCAGGGGGATGATGCGTCCCTGCGCCGACACCGCCCGGAACTGGATGGCGAGGGGTTGCCGGGTCCTGGCCACCCGCTGCCAGGCCTCCATCAGCGGGTCGAGATCCTCCGGGTACACGAGCCGGCGGATGAAGCCTGGCGTCGTCCATTCCCTGGCGGGGTGGCCGAGGGATTCCTCGAGGGTCGGGCTCACCCAGAGGAACTGGACCGGAGGGCCTTCCCCAATCCAGAGAGGCGGTAGGGCCCCTGACAGGCTGGGCGCGGCGAGCCTTGCTTCACCCCCGTGCGTGTAGACCATCGCTTCACCTCTTCTTTGGTCCCCCTGTGGGGCCTGCTCGCGGACCCGCTCTCCCCGGACTCCTGCCTCTTCAGAAGAAGGTGTCCATGACGGCGAGCCATCCCCACCCCTCTCCCCACCCACGCTCGATGGGGTCTCTCCGGAGCGACCCGGATGGTTGGGACGCCAAATAGAGGGGCGGATGCCTTCCGGATTATGATGCTTAACGAGCAGAACGCCGCATGCCACGGGGGCGTGTCTCGTAGGAGGCAGCATGCAGTTCGTGCCGTTCGAGGAAGGCATCGAGGTCAATGGCCAGACGGTGTGGGCCATCGTGGCGGGCTTCAAGTCGTTCGCGGTGTTGGCCAGCACCTACCTGTTGCAGGAGGGAATTGGCACTCCGGACAAGGATGGGGTCGTGGTCGTGGATCCCCAGGCGTGGTACCCGCAGCGCGCGTGGTTGAAGGCCTTCGAGAAGATCAGCGCGCACATGGGGGACTCGGTGTTGCTCGAGATCGGGAAGGCCATCCCGCGCAATGCCATCTTCCCGACGTGGGTGAAGGACATCTACACCGCCATCCAGTCCATCGATGTCGCGTACCACCTCAACCACCGGAAGAAGGGCCGGCCGATGTTCAATCCGGCCACTGGCGCCATGACCGAGGGAATCGGCCATTATGGCTACGAGCGGTTCGAGGGGCAGAAGAAGATCATCTCCGTCTGCGAGAACCCGTACCCGTGCGCGTTCGACCTGGGCATCCTCACCGCCATGGCCAAGAAGTTCGAGCCCTCCATCCGCCTGGAGCACGACGAGACCCGGCCCTGCCGCAAGCGGGGGGGCGATAGCTGTACGTACATCCTGACCTGGAAGTGACCCGATAGACCTCTGGCCGTTGGCTAGGGGCTGGTGATGCGCAGCTCGAGGTCGAAGGAGACGTCAGTCGACGTGGGCCCTCGCTGCTTGACCATCACCGCCAGGGTGTTCTCGCCGGCCACGAACGCGGAGGCATCGATGTCCGCTTCGGCCACCGTGTTCTCCGCGCTGCCCGTGGCAAAGGCCGTATGCTCGATGCTCCCCACGTTGCGCGAGGCGACGCGTTTCCCGTTCACCCACAGCACGAAGCCGTCGTCGAAGAGCACCTTGAGGCGGGCGGCGGACGCCCCGCCGGGGAGGGTCACCTTCTTGCGGAAGTAGACGCTGGGCTGGGCGGGCGAGGTGGCGTTGAGCACGGTGGTCTCGTCCGAGTCCCCGTAGCCGAGCTGCCCTCCGCCGTAGCGCCAGGCTGAGTCGTCGAACGAAGCCCCCGTCCACGAGGGCCCCGGATCCACGTTGCGATCATCGAAGCGCCAGACCTCCCGGAAGGCCACCGCGACGTAGGTGGCCGAGGTGGAGAGGGAGAACGGTGCCTCGCTCGTGTCGGTCACCTCGGGCATGGCCGGGTCGGAGATGCGCACGAGCGCGCGCGCGGAGCTCTCGGACGGAACGAGCCAGTCGTAGCCGCCGGTATCCGCGACGCCCCGGGCAATGGACGTCCAGGTGCTCCCTCCATCGGTCGAGTACTCCAGGTCGACCTTGCCGCTGGTTGCTCCGTGGCTGAGCCAGCGGATGCGCTCGGTGGCTCCCGCGTGGAAGCTCTCTCCTCCGTTGGGCCGCTCCAGCATCAGTGCCGCCGGGTGGCCCTCGCCGCCAGAGACACTCAGCGCCAGCTCCAGGTCGAACGACAGGTCGCTCGAGGTCGGGTCCACCTGCTTCACCATCACGGCGAGGGTGTTGTCGCCGTTGACGAAGGCGGTGGGCGGGAGGCTGGCCTCGGCCCGCGTGTTGTCGCCGGAGTTCCTGTTGGCGTAGGCGGAATGCGCGGTGCTGGTGATGTTGCGCGAGAACACCTGGGAGCCGTTGACCCAGACCGCGATGCCATCGTCGAAGAGCACCTTGAGGGTGGCGGCCTCCACCGTCCCGTCCACGTGGAGCTTCTTGCGGAAGTAGACGCTGGGTTGGACCGGAGTGGTCTTCCGCAGCACCGTCCGCTCGTCCTGGTCGCCGTAGCCGAGCTGTGCGGCACCGCTGGGCCAGCCCGAGTCGTCGTAGCCGGGCGACGTCCAGGCGGCGCCGGGGTCCACGTTCCCATCATTGTACTTCCAGGTGGAGCCGAAGCCGATCTTCACCCCGTCAGTGGGAGGCGGCGGCGGGGGAGGGGGAGCGCTGGGCCCGCCGAGCTGGACGATTCTCGCCACGGAGGGCACGCCTCTGCCGTCCACGAGGAACATCATGTAATGGCCCGGAGGGGCCACGCGGGTGTTGGCGGGCGCGGTGACGGTGAGGCTGCCGGGGCCCGCGCGGAAGTCCATTCGGAGGAAGCGCTGGTTCTCGTCGAAGGCATGCGTGACCGAGGCGAGCCGGATCAACGTCACCTGGGCGATGGTGTCCGGCTGGGCGGTGGACACGGTGAAGGTCTGCCCATGGCTCAGGTGGTCCGGGGTGGAGAGGATGACCGGGCGGTTGCCCTTGAACAGGTAGGGGGGAGAGAAGACCTGCATCGTGTTCACCCTGCGCCCGCCGGCGGAGAGGACCCGCCCATCCGGCAGCAGCACCGCCACGCTGTGGTAGCCGCGATACGCGCTCATCGGCGCGAGCTGGGTCCAGGCCTCGGTGCGTGGGTTCCACAGCTCCACCTCCTTGCGCAGCTTGCTGGCGTCGTCCAACCCCTGGCCGCTGTGCCCGCCCGTCACCAGCACGGACCCGTCGGGCAGGAGGGTGGCGTTGTGCTGGCGGCGGCCGAAGCTCATGGGCGGGACCATGCGCCACGTGGGTGAAGACTGATTGAGGTCGATCACCTCGGCGCTGTTGGTGGGGGGATCATTCCCGCCGACGATGAAGATCTTCCCCGCGTCGTACATCACGGCCGAGCCGTAGCCGCGCTTGGCCCCATGGCGGGTGCGAGGACCGGTAATCCAGGCCCCGGAGCCGCTCGTGTCCAACCAGCGGGTGGGTGCTTCCGGGCCCGCCATGAAGACCCGCCCGTCCGGCGCGACGAAGTTCCACGGGTAGTAGGGCAGCGAGCGTGAGGCCCCGGTGAGCGCGCGCCAGGAGCCCTTCTCCGGTGACCAGATCTCCGGGATGGTGTTCATGACCTGGTCCTCGGTGGCGCCAGCGGCGACCAGCACCTCTCCATTGGGCAGGGTGGTGTTGGTGGGATACCAGCGGCCGCGTGCCATGTCGGGCAGCCGCGTCCATCGCTGGGAGAAGGGGTCGAAGATGATGGCATCCGGCAGGCCGCGATCGACGTCGAGGTGACCTCCGGCGATCAGCAGTCGCCCATCGGCGAGGAAGGAGTGGCCTCCGCAGAAGATGTTGAAGCCAGGGGGCGAGAGTTGCTGGAGTTGGTCCGCCCCAGGCTCCCAGAGGTAGGGGCCATCGTCTCCGGCCTCGAACTCCGAGAAGAACATCACCTTCCCGGTGGGCAACAGGTGGGCATGCACCGCCGGAACCGGCCAGGTCTTCAGCGGGCTCCACTGGCCCACCACCGAGGGCTCCGTGGATTGCGCTCGCGCCATCGCCCCCAGGCCGAACACCAGTGCACAGAGTGCCCAGGCCACCTGCCTGCATCGTGTCGCTCGCCCCATGCCTTCTCCTCCTTCTCGACTCTGGGGCGAGAGGGTGGACATGAAGTCCACGCCGGCCATGGGTCCGAGAAAGGGCACGAGCGTCCGGGTCCGGACAGGCGCCGCACTCTCTGGGCGTCAGCGCACCTCTGGCCGTTTGCTAGGGGCTGGTGACGCGCAGCTCGAGGTCGAAGGAGACGTCACTCGACGTGGGCCCTCGCTGTTTGACCATCACCGCCAGGGTGTTCTCGCCGGCCATGAGCGCGGAGGCATCGATGTCCGCTTCGGCCACCGTGTTCTCCGCGCTGCCCGTGGCAAAGGCCGTATGCGCGATGTTCTCCACGTTGCGCGAGGCGACACGCTTCCCGTTCACCCAGAGCACGAAGCCATCGTCGAAGAGCACCTTGATCCGGGCCGCGGACGGTTTGTTGGGGAGGGAGAACTTCTTGCGGAAGTAGATGCTGGGCTGGACGGGCGAGGTGGGAGTGAGCACGGTGTTCTCGTCCGAGTCCCCGTAGCCGAGCTGCCCCGCGCCGTGGCGCCAGGAGGAGTCGTCGAACGACGCACCCGTCCAGGAAGGCCCCGGGTCCACGTTGCGATCATTGAAGCGCCAGACTTCCCCGAAGGGAATGGCGACGAAGGTGGCCGAGGTGGAGAGGGAGAACGGCGCCTCGCTCGTATCGGCCGCCTCGGGTATGCCCGACGGGAAGATGCGCACGAGCGCGCGCTCGGTGTTCTCGGCCGGAACGAGCCAATCGAAGCTCCCGGTATCGACCACGCCCCGGGCGATGGACTTCCAGGTGCTCCCTCCATCGGTCGAGTAATCCAGGTCGATCGTCCCGCGCGTGTCTCCGTGGTTGATCCATCGGATGGGCTCCGTGGCTCCCACGTGGAAGCGCTCGCCACCGTTGGGCCGCTCCAGCATCAGCGACGCGAGGTGGGGTCTGTCGCCGGAGACGCTCAGCGACAGCTCGAGATCGAACGACAGGTCGCTCGAGGTCGGGCTGTTCTGCTTCACCATCACCGCGATCGTGTTGTCGCCATGCACGAAGGCGGTGGGCGGGATGCTGGCCTCGGCCCGCCCGTTGTCGCCGGAGCCCCCGGTGGCGAAGGCGGCGTGCTCGGTGTTGGTGATGTTGCGCGAGAACACCAGGGTGCCGTTGACCCAGACCGCGATGCCATCGTCGAAGAGCACCTTGAGGCTGGCGGCCTCCACCGTCCCGTCCACGCGGATCTTCTTGCGGAAGTAGACGCTGGGCTGGACCGGAGTGGTCTTTCGCAGCACCGTCTGCTCGTCCTGGTCCCCGTACCCGAGCTGCGCGGCCCCGCTGGGCCAGCCCGAGTCGTCGAAGACGGGCGACGTCCAGGCGGTGCCGGGGTCCACGTTCTGGTCGTCGTACTTCCAGGTGGAGCCGAAGCCGATCGCCACCTGGGTGGCGGGCGGAGGCGGAGGGGGAGGAGGCGCGGTGGAGCCTCCGAGCCGGACGATCTTCGCGACGGAAGGAACGCCCCTGCCGTCCACGAGGAACATCATGTAGTGGCCCGGGGGCGCCAGGTCGGGAATTGGCGGGCGCGGTGACGATGAGGTTCCCGGCTTCCTCGCGGAAGTCCATTCGGAGGAAGCGCTGGTTCTCGTCGAAGGCGTGCGTGACCGAGGCGAGCCGGATCAACGTCACCTGGGCGATGGAGGCCGCCTGGGGCGTGAAGACCGTGAAGGCCTGTCCATGGCTCAGGGTGTCCGGGGTATTGAGGATGACGGGGCGCTCGCCCTTGAACAGGTAGGGGGGAGAGAAGACCTGCATCGTGTTCACCCTCCGTCCCCCCGCGGAGAGGACCCGCCCATCCGGCAGCAGCACCGCCACGCTGTGGTATCCGCGATACGCGTTCATGGGCGCGAGCCGGGTCCAGGTCTCGGTGCGTGGGTCCCACAGCTCTGTCTCCCGTCGCGGCTGGCTGGAGTCGTCGAGCCCCTGGCCGCTGTGCCCGCCCGTCACCAGCACCGACCCATCGGGCAGGAGGGTGGCGTTGTGTTGGCGGCGGACGAAGCTCATGGGCGGGACCATGCGCCACGAGGGTGAAGGCTGATTGAGGTCGATCACCTCGGCGCTGTTGGTGGAGGGATCATTCCCGCCGACGATGAAGATCTTCCCCACGTCGTACAGCACCGCCGAGCCGTAACTGCGCTTGCCCCCATGACGGGTCCGAGGACCGGTGGTCCAGGCACCGGAGCCGCTCGGGTCCAACCAGCGGGTCTGTGCTGCTGGGCCGGCCATGAAGACCCGCCCATCCGGCACGACGAACATCCACGGGTAGTAGTCCAGCGAGAGCGAGGCCCCCGTGAGCCTGCGCCAGGAGCCTGTCTCCGGGGACCAGATCTCCGGGATGGGGTTCATGACCTGGTCCTGGTTGGCTCCAGCCACGACCAGCACCTCCCCATTGGGCAGGGTGGTGTTGGTCGGATACCAGCGGCCGCGTGCCATATCGGGCAGTCGCGTCCATCGCTGGGTGAAGGGATCGAAGATGATGGCGTCCGGCAGGCCGCGATCGTTGTCGAGGTGACCTCCGGCGATCAGCAGTCGCCCATCGGCCAGGAAGGAGTGGCCTCCGCAGAAGATGTTGTAGCCAGGGGGCGGGAGTTGCTGGAGCTGGTCCGCCACGGGATCCCAGAGATGAGGGGCATCGTCTCCCAGCTCGAACTCCGAGGCGAACAGCACCTTCCCGGTGGGTAACAGGTGGGCATGCACCGCCGGAACCGGCCAGCTCTGCAGTGGGCTCCACCGGCCCACCACCGAGGGCTCCGTGGATTGCGCTCGCGCCGTCGCCCCCAGGCCGAGCACCAACGCACAGAGCGCCCAGACCACCTGCCGGCATTGTGTTGCTCGCTCCATGCCTCCTCCTTCTCGAACCTGGGGCGAGAGAGTGGACATGAAGTCCACGTCGGCCATGGGTCCGAGAAAGGGTACGAGCGTCCGGGTCCGGACAATGGACCTTCCCGTCGTCCTGCCTGGGAGGTTGCAGGCGGGTCCGCTGGACGGCTCACTCCGAGCGCAGTGCCCGCAGGAACGTCTTCACGTCATGGACGAAGCGGTGGGGCTGCTCGACGTGGGGGGCGTGCCCGGTGTCCGTGTAGAGGGCGAAGGACGCGCGGGGCAGGGCCTGGGCGAGCGCCTGCTGGTCGGCGACGGGGAAGAACCCATCCTGGTCCCCGCCGACGACGAGCGTGGGCGCGGAAATCTCCCCCAGACGGGCGGCGTGGTCCTCGGCGATGAGTCCATCGAGGGCGGCCTGCCAGACGCGGGCGGGGACCTTGAGGGACTCGGAGACGGCGGTGTCGAGGAAGGAGGGAGGAATGGGGCGGTAGAAGGTGCTGGCCTGGAAGTCGCGGACGAAGGCGGGGTCGATGGGGTCGGAGAGGGTATCGACGTAGGACTTCAGGTCGGCGGCGACGGGGTTGCCGTGGACGGTGGGGGCCGAACCGATGAGGACGAGGGCCTCGACGCGCTCGGGGTACTCGAGGGCGACCTGCTGGGCGATGAAGCTGCCCATGGAGTGGCCGACGAGGACGGCGCGCTGGAGGCCCTGGGCATCGAGGAAGGCGACGACATCGGCGGCGAAGTCGGACTGCGAGTAGCAGCACTCGGGACGGGACGAATCCCCGTGGCCACGCTGGTCGAGCGCGTAGACGTGGAAGCTCCTGGGGAGGATGGGGAGGACGCGGTCGAAGGAGAGGTACGAGTCGGTGTAGCCGTGGAGGAGGACGAGCACCTGACCGTCCTGACGGCCCTGCTCGACGTAGTGGAGCTGGACGCCGGTGCGGAGCTGGACGGTGCCCTCGCGGAAGGCGGCGGAGCCGGCCTCGGAATTGGATGTGTCCATGGATGCGGAGCGCGCCTCGGCGGGAGCGTCAGGGGCGCCGAGCGCGGTGGCGGCGAGCAACAGGTAGAGGTGAGCTTTCATGAGAATCCCCCTAGCAAACCCCTCTGACACCCGCCGCGGGGCTGGCCGGGGTAGAACGCCACCATGCGCGACACCCCTACAGTCCCTCCGTCTCCGGGGGCGCCCTCCGGGCCCGCCTACCGGGTGCGCACCCCGCGGCTGCTCCTGCGCGGCCATGAGCCCTCCGACATCGGGCCCCGCCTGGAGGCGGTGGAGTCGAGCGGAGAGCATCTGCGCGAATTCTTCCCACTCCAGCCCGACGGGCCGCCCCCGCTGGAGGTCCACCTGGCGCAGCTCCGCAAGATGCGGGGCAACTTCGACCTGGACCAGGACCGCACCTACGCGGTGGTGGACCCCGAGACCGGGCGCTTCCTGGGCGAGGTGGGGCTGTATACCCGTGCGGGCATCGGGGCTCGCGAGGTGGGCTACTGGCTGCGGCGCGATGCGGTCGGAAAGGGATTGGCCACGGAGATGGCGTCGGCCGTCATCCGGACCGCCTTCGAGCTCGACAAGGTGACGCGGGTGGACCTGACGTGCGACCCCGACAACGCGGCGAGCGCGGCGGTGGCGCGGCGGATGGGCTTCACTCTGGAGGGACGCCTGCGGGACCGGCAATTGGCGCCGCACCACACGCGCGGGGACATCCTCTGCTTCACCCTGCTCTCCAGCGAGTACGAGCGGAGCCCGGTCCATGCCATCCCCATCGAGGCGTTCGACCTGCTCGGCAGGCGACTCCTCTGAGACGCCTCACACGGGAACGGCGACGAGCTCCTCGACGACCTCACGCAGCAGCTGGGAGCGCTGGGTGAGGCGGAAGCCCGCGGCCTCGACGAGGGGGACGGTGTCGCGATTGAGCTGACACCCACCGGAGAGGCGGCTCCAGGCGGGGTTGAGGCGGTCCTGGAGGTGGGCGAGGCCGGAGTGCGGAGCGCGGACGTGCTCGAGCATGCGGAGCTGGCCGCCGGGGCGGAGGACGCGGCGGAGCTCGGCGAGCCCCCGGACGGGGTCCTTGACGCTGCAGAACACGAGACAGGCGACGACGACGTCGAAGGAGGCGTCGGGGAAGGGGAGCTGCTGGACATCGGCCTGCTGCAGGGAGACGCCAGGGCGGCCACGGCTCGCGCCGCGGGCGAGCATCTCGGGGTCGATGTCGATGGCGACGACCTCGGAGACGGTGGGCGGGTAGGCGGGGAGGAGCAGCCCGGTGCCGGTGCCCACCTCGAGGACGCGACCGGAGAGCCCCTCGACGAGCCGGCGTCGGGCGCGGTTGAGGCCGAGCCACCCGAGGGGCGCCATGAAGGCGTCGTAGAGCACTGCCTTGGCGCTCTGCATGTCTCTCTCCCGTGACTAGCGGGCGGGTGCCTGCATGGACCCACCGGGGCCCACGGTGGGGGAGGCCTTCTGGGCGGGAGCCTGCCACTTGAGCAGGCCGTAGATGCCGAAGGCGACGAGGCCGAAGCACCCATACTGAGCGGGCGTCAGGCCGAAGTAGCGCGCATCGACATAGGAGAGGTCGGTGGCGCGCAGGAAGTCGAAGCCGAAGCGGCCGAAGGCGTAGAGGAGGGAGAGCAGCGGGAGCAGCTTGCCGCGCAGCTTGCCGGAGCGGTTGAGGGCCCAGAGGACGCCGGAGACGGCGAAGAGGAAGGCGGCGTCATACATGCCGAGGTCGTGGCGGGGCCCGCCGGGGAAGTTCACGGCGAGGAAGAAGTCGGTGTGCAGGCCGGGGTGGTCGTGGACGGCGAAGCAGCCGAGTCGGGCGACGGCCCAGCCGGGGGCCACGGCGAGGGCGAAGGCGTCGGCGTAGTCGCGGAAGCGCAGCTTGCGAGCCCGGAAGAAGAAGACGGCGGCGAGGATGCCGCCAATGAGCCCGCCGAAGGAGGAGAGCCCGTCCCACACCTTGAATATCTGGAAGGGGCTCTTGGAGAGCTCCTCGGGGTGGTAGGCGAAGAGGTGGAAGAGGTGGCCGACGACGACGCCCACACCGACGCCCCAGGGGGCATAGTCCTGGAGCGCGGTCGCATCGAGCCCCTCGCGCTCGGCCTGCCGGGTGAGGAGCCGGGCGGCGAAGAGGATGCCCAGTGCCACGAAGATGCCGAAGGGCTCGATGGTGAGGGGGCCGAGATGGATGGACGGGACGTGCAGGTAGGGAATCACGAGTCTCTCCGGCGGGCGGACGGCATGCTGTCATAGTCCGCCGCTGCCGCCACCGGGGCGAACAATCGGAGGCGGGGCGCGACTTCCCCAGGGGCGACAGGGGAGCGGGCGGGCGGGCTGGCCTCCCACCCGGGGGCTCGACGCTTCTCACTGCCTCGGTGCGGAGGCCGGTTTCTCGGGCCCGAGCGCGTCTGGCCCGCTATTTCGTGACCTGTCACGGTTTGTACTACGATCCCTACCCATGAATGCTTTCAGGTTTCGTGCGTTCAGAGAGTCAACCACTGGAACCTGCATGGGCGCTCGAGGTGTCCAGAGCGGAGAAACGGGAGGGGCCGTGTCAGGGGGACGCGCTCTAGTCACACTGTGTGCCGGGGGGATGAACGGATGACGGTGTCCCACTCCCTGCTCCGCCTGGGCGTACCCGCGCCCACCCGAGGATTTGCGCGCGCTGTCAGTGAAGGCAGTATTCTGTAAAGGAGCGAACCCACCATGAAGTCCTATCTCCTGGTTCCGAAGGAGTCGATCGAGACCCACGCTCATCCGGGCGTGCGGGGCACGGAGCAGGGAGAGCGCGTGCTGCAGCGCACCACCGCCCTTCAGTTCATGATCAGCGGACGGGCCCCGGACATGCTGCGGAGCCTCGGGATGCGCTCCGCCACGCTGCCCGGGCGTCTGCCCCAGGTGAGCGCCTCGCCCGCGAAGAAGAAGAAGGGCCGGGGCCGCAAGAACGAGCTCCAGGTGGCCGCGTCCGAGGGCCCGGTGATGGAGCCGGCGACCGCCTCGGAGGTGGGCACCTACCGTCACATGCCGCTCATCGGCGCCACCATGGCCCACTTCACCTCGGACGAAGCCGAGCGCGTGGCCAAGGAGGAGCTCGGGCGCGACTTCGAGTTCATCCCGGACGTGGTGCAGCTCACCTTCCCGGGCCCGGTGTCCGCGGGGCAGCTCGGCCCGCGCAACCAGGGCCTGTCCTCGCTCCAGCGGCGCGAGTGGCCCGAGGAGTGCGGCGTCCACTCGGCCCATGCCCAGGGCGTGCGCGGCGCCGGCGTGATGCTCGGCATCCTCGACACCGGCGTGGACGCGGACCACCCCGAGCACCAGAACCGCCTCATCCAGTTCCGCTACGTCTCGCTCTTCCCCAACTCGCCGCACAATCCGGCGCGAGACGTGCGCGGCTTCGACCCGGACGGGCACGGCACCCATGTGTCCGGCATCGCCGCCGGCACCTACCACGGCGTTGCTCCCGAGGTGGACCTCTACGTCGCCTCGGTCATCGAGTCCGAAAGCATACGAACCAGCCTGGGACGAGTGGCGGCCGGTATGGAATGGCTGCTACACCAGTTCTCACGTCCTGAGAACGCCACCCGCCCCGCGGTGGTGAACATGTCCTTGGGGTTCCCCGTGCAGCCGCCTCCCGGTGTGAGCGACATGGAGTACCGCCTGAACATCCGGGCCCTGCAGACGCTGCTGCGCCGGCTGGTGGACTCCAACGTGCTGCCGGTGGTGGCGGCCGGGAATGCGGGCGCCGGGACGGCGGGCTACCCAGCGGCCTTCCCTGAGTCCCTGGCCGTGGGGGCGGTCGACTTCGCGCGTCGCGTGGCCAATTTCTCCGCCAGTGGCGTGGTGAATCAGCGATCTGTTCCTGACCTGATGGGTTACGGCGTGAACGTCTACTCGAGCACAGAACGAAGGTGTAACAACCAGGCGTTCTATGAACGAATGAGCGGAACGAGCATGGCCGCCCCTTACGTCGCGGGAATCGCGGCGCTATATCGCTGCCGTTCCCCGGACTTGACGGCTACTCGAAGTCAGGGATTTGATTCTGGACAATGCGCTGAAGCTGCCCAAGACGCCTGCCAATCGTGGCGGACGGGGTCTTGCGGTCTACAAGTGAATGGCGGCTACCAGGGCCGGCGCCATCGCGAGCGCCGGGCCTGGGTGGAGGAAGTGGGATGAGCAGGAAGACAGCCACCTCGCAGCGCCGGGCATCCGGGCGTTTTCCAAAGATCGCTGGCGTCACTCCCCTCCCGGGCCTTCGGGTGGAGAGCTCGCCGGGGTGGATCGAGGTCATGGTCATGCCCCGGGAGGTACCCGGTGCGACCTGGCAGCCCTCGCCGATGCGGGACCGGTCGCTCGTCCACAAGCACGCCTGCGAGCAGAGCAGGCAGTTTCGTGACTCGCTCCTCGACTTCCTCCAGGCGCACCACCTGATGGGCGCGGTGAAGGGCATGAGCGAGCCCGGTTCCACTCCCCTGGTGACGCTCTACTGCACGCCCCGGGTCTTGGAGCAGCTCCAGCGTTCGCCGCACTTCGATGCCGGCCGCGCCGCGAGCCTCGAGATGTACACCTGAGCCAGCCCCTCTGATTGGATACCAGAGCGGGGCTCGAGGTTCCCCTCGTCGTCGGGAGTCCCTGACTCCCGTGGTTCGCCCGGCTGCCTCGGCCTACGGGGTCGCGCCTCCTGGGTGGGCGCCGCCTCGCCTGCCGTGCTCGACCTGCCGAGCGTCCCGTCTACTCCCTACTGGAAATGATTTACTCACTTGACTTGCGAGCGGCAACCCCCCTGAACGCTTGTTGTACTTGCGGTTGGGTGGAGCGGCTCCATCTGTCGCGCACGGCCTCATGTCCCTGAAACGCACGAGCCGGCCAGAAGGGTCTGACTGCCCCTTCCGCCGGCCCGTCCGCCAGTGTGCGAGACGTCGCGTGGGCGACGTCCGCGGGGACTACATGGTGAGGCCGCCGTCCACGTCGATGGTGCGGCCGTTGAAGTAGTCGCACTCGAGGACGAACTTCACCGCCAGCCACAGATCCTCGGGCAGGCCGATGCGGCCCACGGGGATGTTGGCCACCAGCGCGTCGCGGGCCTTCTGGTTCATGCCCTGCGTCATCGGCGTCTCCACCATGCCCGGGGCGACGGCGCCCACGCGGATGCCGAAGGAGGCGAACTCGCGCGCCCAGGTGAAGGTGTTGGCGGCGAGCGCGGCCTTGGCGGACACGTAGTTGCTCTGCCCGCGGTTTCCGTGCCGGGCGATGGAGCTCATGTTGACGATGACGCCGGGCTTCTGATCCGTCTGCACCATCTTCGCCACCACCTCGCGCACCATGAAGGTGGCGCCGGTGAGGTTGACGCCGATGACGGCGTTCCAGTCCGCGGTGGACAGCTTCTTCACCTCACCGGTGGTGCGGTCCTTCTTCACCAGCAGCGAGTCGCGGAGGATGCCCGCGTTGTTGATGAGGCCGTTGAGGCCACCCATGGACTCGTGGGCCCACTGGACGAAGGAGATGACCTCCTCCTCCTTGGACACGTCCAGGCGGCGGCGGTGGATGCCCGCGGGCAGCTCGGCGAGCCGCTCCTCGTTCACGTCTCCCACGGCGACCTGGGCGCCGGCCTCGTGCAGGCGCGTGGCGAAGTGAGCGCCCATTCCCTGGGCTCCGCCCGTGACGATGACCTTCAAGTCCTTGAGCTGCATGCGTTCCCTCTCCCGGCTGACGCAATGCGTTGCATGTCCGCGCGCCAGCGAATGAATGACAGTTTTTGACAATACCGCGAGGGGGGTGTTACGCAATATGAAAGATGAATCGGTCTTCAACTCCGCCAGCCGAGCGCCTCGTGCCCGCGACCCCCAGGGGACAGCGCACGCGCCTGCGCCTCCTGCAGGCGGCGGAGACCGTATTCGGAGAGAAGGGGTACGAGCGCGCCTCCATCGCGGACATTACCCGCGAAGCGGAGGTAGCGCTCGGAACTTTCTACGTCTATTTCCCGGACAAGCAGTCCCTCTTCGTCGAGGTGGTGGACGAGCTGGGCGCGCGGTTGCGCCGGCTCATCGCCGAGGCGGTGGTGGGGTGCGAGAACCGGATTGAAGTGGAGCGCGCGGGACTGCGCACCTTCTTCGAGTTCGTGGGCCGCCACCCCCGCCTGTACCGGATTGTGCGCCAGGCCGAGTTCGTCGACGAGGCGTGCTTCCGTCGCTACTACGACCGCTTCGCCCATGGGTACGTGTCGGGCCTCGAGCAGGCCATGGCCGCGGGCGAGGTGCGGCGCATGGACCCGGAGGCGCTGGCCTACTGCCTGATGGGCCTGAGCGACTTCCTGGGCATGCGCTGGGTGCTGTGGGCGGGAGAGGGCGACGTGGAGCGCGTGCTGGACACCGCGATGGATTTCATTCGCCACGGCCTGGACGTGAGTCCGGCCGGGGCCGACACCGAGAGCGGGAAGGGGGCACGCAAGCCCCGAGTCCCGCGGAGCAGGAGCAGATGAGGTACGCCAACATCCTGGCCACTGGCCGTTACGTCCCCGAGAAGGTCCTCACCAACGCCGACGTGGAGCGCATCATCGGCGAGCCGGTGGACGAGTGGCTTCAGCAGAACGTGGGCATCAAGCAGCGCCACCTGATGGCGGACAACCAGGTGACGAGCGACCTGTGCGTGGAGGCCGCGAAGCAGGCGCTGGAGCGCGCGGGCGTGAAGCCGAGCGAGCTGGACCTCGTCATCGTGGCCACGGACACGCCGGACTACCTGAGCCCGGGCACGTCCTCGGCGGTGCAGGCGAAGCTGGGTGCGAGCAACGCGGGCACGTACGACATCAACGCCGCGTGCGCGGGTTGGGTGACGGCGCTGGACGTGGCGAGCAAGACCATCTCCGCGGACGACAGCTACAAGCGCGTGCTGGTGCTGGGCGCCTACGGGATGTCCCGGTACATCAACTGGAAGGACAAGAAGACCTGCACGCTCTTCGCGGACGGCGCGGGCGCGGTGGTGCTGGGCGCCAGTGACAAGCCCGGCTTCATGGGCGCGAAGCTGCTGGCGGCCGGCGAGTACCACGACGCGCTGGGCGTCTACACGGGCGGCACCTACCGGCCGGCCACGGCGGAGACGCTGGCGCTCACCAACGGCAAGCCCGCGGTGCAGTTCGTGCGCAAGTTCCCCGCGACCTTCAACACCGAGCGCTGGCCCATGCTGCTCAAGCAGCTCCTGGAGCGGGCCGATCTGTCGATGAACGACGTGAGTCAGTTCGTCTTCACCCAGCTCAACCTGCGCACCATCGAGGCCACGATGAAGGTGCTGGAGCAGCCCATGTCCAAGGCGCACTACACCATGGACAAGTGGGGCTACACCGGCTCGGCCTGCATCCCGATGACGCTGGATGACGCGGTGGTGCAGGGCAAGGTGAAGAAGGGCGACCTGATCGCCCTGTGCGCCAGCGGCGGCGGTCTGGCCATGGCCTCGGCGCTCTACCGCTGGACGGCCTGAGCGAGTCTGGAACACTGACGCACTGAAGGGGAGGGGACGACACATGTTCATCGGCGACTGGATGGGTCGTGGGGCCATGTACTGGCCCGAGCACACCGCGGTAGTGGATGTGGCCAAGGGAGCGGCCGGCCGCTTCACCTACCGCGCGATGAACGCGCGTGCCGAGGCGCTCGCGGGCTGGCTGCGCGACGTGGCCGGCGTGTCCCGGGGAGACCGGGTGGGCCTCGTGGCCCACAACGGCGTGGAGTTCCTGGATGTCTTCTTCGCCTGCGGCAAGCTGGGCGCCACCCTCGTCCCCTACAACTGGCGCCTGCACGCGCAGGAGCTGGCGGAGCTGGTGCGCGACACCGGCCCGCGCGTGCTCCTCTTCAGCGATGACTTCCGCGAGAGCGTCGCGGCCGTGGGCAAGCAGGTGGGCGCGTCGCTGAAGCTCGTCCACCTGGAGGGGCAGGGGCTGCCCGAGAGCCGCCCCTATGCCGAGCTGCTCGCGCACACGTCCTCGACGAAGGTGACGAACGAGCAGGTGAGCGAGGAGGACATCATCTGCCTGCTCTTCACCGGCGGCACCACGGGCAAGTCGAAGGGCGCCCGCATCAGCTACCGGATGGTGGCGTGGAACACGCTCAACACGCTCATCCACGAGCTGCGGCCCGGGGACGTCACGGTGACGCACACGCCCCTGTTCCACACGGGCGGGCTGCTCGTCTACACGGTGCCGCTGCTCACCTGCGGCGGCACGGTGGTGCTGATGCGTCGCTGGGACGCGGACGAGATGCTGCGGCTGGTGGAGCAGCGAGAAGGTGACGCTCTTCTTCGCGGTGCCCACGCAGTACCAGCAGATGTATGACTCGCCGCGCTTCCGCTCGGCGGACCTCTCCACCGTGCGCTTCGTGACGAGCGGTGGCGCGCCGCTGCCGGTGCCGCTGCTGCAGGCGTGGCAGGCGGTGCACGCGGTGCCCTTCAAGCAGGGCTTCGGCATGACGGAGTTCGGCCCCGGCATCTTCAGCATGGGCCCCGAGTTCGCCGTGTCCAAGGCCGGCTCCATCGGCCGGCCCAACTACTTCATCGACGCGCGGCTGGTGGATGACGACGGCCGCGACGTGCCCGAGGGCGCCACGGGCGAGCTCGTCCTCAAGGGCCCCTCCATGGGCTCGGGGTACTTCGAGAACGCCGAGGCCACCGCCGAGGCCATCGACAAGGATGGCTGGTTCCACACGGGGGACCTGGCGCACCGGGACGCGGACGGCTTCTTCTTCATCAACGGGCGCAAGAAGGACATGTACATCTCCGGCGGAGAGAACGTGTACCCGCTGGAGCTGGAGACGGCGCTCTACGAGCACCCCGCCGTGCAGTCCTGCGCGGTGGTGGGGGTGCCCGACGCGAAGTGGGGCGAGGTGGGGCGCGCCTTCGTGGTGCTGAAGCCCGGTGCGCAGGCCACGTCCGAGGCGCTGCTGGAGCACCTGCGCGGCCGGGTGGCGCGCTTCAAGGTGCCGAAGCGGGTGGACCTGGTGCAGTCCCTGCCTGTGTCCGCGGCGGGGAAGATTCTCAAGCGCGAGTTGCGCGCGCAGGCCATCGCGGCCGACGCCGCGTCGCGCTGAGTCACGTCGACATCGAGTGAAGGTCCACACTGGAGGGAGTCCTCGCGCGGACGCGGGGACTTCCACCAGACACGGGACGAGTTTGTCGAGCCGGCACATGCCGGGGGAGAGGAGCCATCACATGAAGAAGCAACTGCTGTCCGCGATGATGCTGTGTGCCATGGGGCTGGTGGGCTGCGATCCGGTGGAGCCGGTGCCGGTGGATCCCAACAAGCAGGTGGCCACCAGGCTCGAGGGCAAGACGCTGGTGATGGACGGGGCGAACATCCCCAGCCACCCCAATGGCTTCAACGAGGACATGAACCTCGAGGGCGCCACCCAGTGCTACAGCAAGAGCACCATGCAGGTGGGCAACGGCACCTATACCGTCACCAGCGTTCTGGGCACCCTGCGCGACGCGCCCCAGAAGTTCAACATGGGCATCTGTGACCACGACGCCGCGGGTGCGACGGCGCAGTTCACCTCCACGGTCGCGCTCATCGAGAACGCCAAGGAGGACCTGAGCTGCTTCGACGCCACGTTCACCTACAACGGCTTCGCCCAGGAGGGCCGTGGCAGCCTCAGCGCGGATGGCAAGACGCTCAAGCTGGAGCTCTTCTTCTCCGGCCAGGCCAAGGGTCACCGCTGCGCGGACGGCGCGGTGGGCGCGGCGACGGTGACGCTCAACGGCGCGGCCTTCACCGGTAACGCCGTGCAGACGTTCGTCGCCCAGTAAAACGGCGTATACGGCGCGCATCCTCTACCCCCTCTGGAGACGAGACACGTATGTCGTGGCGGTGGCTTCCTGACGCAACACGAGGGACCGTGGTACGCGGATGCGCGCTGGCGCTGGCCCTGGGCTCGGCCGGGCTCTCCTTCCCCGCCTGGGGACAGAGCACCCCGCTGCCCGGGGCCTACGCCGACTGGTACGAGGCCAAGAATCGCGAGCAGGACGCGGAGCCTCGCGAGTTCGTCCTCATCAACTACTTCTTCACCCGCCTCTCGGCCACCAACCAGCTCGGGGATCCAACGGGCCTCAAGGGCGTGTCGCTGGGCCCCATCGGCCAGGTGGCCGGCAGCGCCGTGCGCGTGGAGAACGCCCCGGCCTTCTACGTCGAGCAGCGCTGGATTCCGGTCATCGAATACAGCCCGTTCTTCGTGGATGGGCTGGCCAGCTTCCGCGCCCAGTTCGAGGTGGACTTCCTCTGGGGCCGCTCGGCCAATGCCGTGCAGCAGAACGAGGGTGGCGGCTTCAACGCCGACCAGGTCAACCTCCAGACGAAGAATCTCAACGTCGCCCTCTACCCGACGAAGAATCCCAGCCAGCTCACCCTGCTGATTGGCACTCAGCCCGTCTACGACTCGGTCTACGACCCGACGCGCACGCCGCTCAACGAGCTCATCCGGACCGGCTACAAGCTGGCCTTCCTGGGCAGTGACGCCACGGGCCTGTCCGTCTTCAGCAACTACCTCAAGGGCCAGTCGCGCCTGAGCCTGCTGCCGCTGGGCAGCGTGCAGGCGGACAAGGCGGAGTTCAACGACCCTCGGCTCAAGTTCGTCTGGCTGGGCATGGCCGACTACACCTACCCGGTGGCGCCCGGGACGAACGTGGGCGCGTCGCTGTGGTTCCTGCGCGACAACACCAAGGGCGATGCCTACGCCTTCGAGGGCCTGGTGAAGAGCGGCCCGTCCTCCAGCAGCCTGGGCAACTTCACCGGCGCGCCGCGGCTGTCGATCGACCGGCCCACGGGCTGGGTCGGCTGGGCGGGCCTCAACTTCAACCACAACATCGACTTCCGCACCGGCCGGTTCGGCGCCTCCGGCTTCCTCATGTACAACCGGGGCCAGTTCGTCTCCAACCGGGCGGACACCACCCTCAACCAGGAGGTGGACGTCGATGGCCTCTCCGCCAACCTGGAGCTGCTCTACAACTTCGGGCGCACCAGCAGTGACCTGGTGACGCTCGAGGGCATGTTCTCCACGGGCGACTCGGACCTGGCCGACAGCCGCTACACCGGCGCCTTCACCCTCAACCAGTACGGCCTGCCGGGCGCGGTGTGGTTCAACCACAAGATGCTCGTCCTGTTCCCCTTCACCAGCACCGTCAACAACTACACGGGCGCGGTGACGGACATCTCCAACCAGGGCTACGGTCTCCAGACGGTCATCGCCACCGGCGCGTATGACCTCATCCCCAACAAGCTCAACCTCAAGCTGGGCGCGGCCGTCGCTGCCAGCAGCGTCACCCCGCCCGAGGAGACGCCGGGGGTGGCTCGGGGCCGCCTGATTGGCACCGAGGTGAACGCCGAGCTCCGCTACACCATCCGCTACCTCATGACCGTGGGCCTGCACGGCGGCTACATGATTCGCGGCAACTTCTACGACGGCAATCCGCGCGTCACGGCCAACCCGTGGGCCGCCTTCACCACCTTCACCTGGTACGCGTTCTGACCATGAAGACTCGTGCTCTGGGCCTGCTCGCGCTGGCGGGCCTCTCCACCGGGTGCGTCACCTCGTACAACGCGCGCCCCCCGCTGTCCTTCCAGGACCTCGACTACTCCTCGCCCGAGGGCAAGCCCTGGCCCGTGAAGCGGCTCGCCCTCCCCGACACGGCCGCCGCCCATGGCATGGCGCTCGTGCCCGAGGTCGCCTACGTCGAGCTCAATCCCGAGGGGACGCAGACCGTTCTCTTCATCCACGGGTTGGGCTCGTACCTGAAGTTCTGGCGCTACCAGCTCGACACCTTCGCCGAGCAGGGCTACCGCGTCATCGCCGTGGACCTGCCCGGCTACGGCAAGTCCGACAAGCCGGCCTCCTTCCCCTACACCATGGAGGCCATGGCGGATGCGGTCCACGAGCTCGCCCAGAAGGTGGGCGCGGACAAGCCCATCCTCGTGGGGCACTCCATGGGCGGGCAGACGTCGCTCTCGTATGCCCTCCGCTATCCGGAGGACGTGAAGGCGCTCGTGCTCACTTCCCCCGCGGGCTTCGAGAAGTTCAGCCCCAAGGAGAAGGCCTGGTTCAAGCGCTCCTTCAGCACCGCGCTCGTCAAGGGCTCGTCCGAGTACGGCATCTGGGGCAGCGTGCGTCAGTCCAACTTCGAGCGCTGGCGGCCGGAGCTCAACTGGCTCATCGAGGAGCGGGTGCGCGTCGCCAAGAGCCCCGAGTTCGACGCGTATGCCTACGCCAACGTGCGCACGGTGAACGGCCTGGCCCACAACGACTTCGTGCGCGACAGCCTCGGCCGCATCACCGTCCCCACGCTCATCATCCATGGCGAGGATGACCGCCTCATCCCCAATCCCTTCCTCCACGGGGGCGAGGCGCGCGACATCATGGCGTACGGGCACGAGCATATCCGGGGCTCGAAGCTCGTGGGTCTGGAGCGGTGCGGCCACACCGTGCAGATGGACTGCCCCCAGGACTACAACCCGCGGGTGCTCGCGTTCCTGAAGGGCCTGGAATGAAGAAGGCGGATGCCAGCGCGTGCCGGCATCCGCCTCGTACTTCACCCCGCCTTCGCGTCAGTCGCGCGAGGCGAAGTGGGTGGAGATCTTGCTCCAGACGGCCGGGGTGACACCCACCTCGAGGTGACCGTAGGGCACGCCCTCCTGCTTGGAGTCCGCGGTCTTCTTGGTGGTCGTCCAGCCCTGGGTGAGCTGGTTCACCGCGGCGATGCTCGCGTTGAACAGCACGCCGTCACCATTCACCGAGCAGGTGGTGCAGGTCATGCCGTCCGTCTCGAAGCGCGTGTCCGTGGTCGCCCCGTACGTGGTGCCGTAGAGGACGTAGAGCGAGGGCAGCCGCGAGTCCAGGCCGCGCTCGGCCAGCCGGGTCATGAACTTGCCGCCCATCTCCTTGGCCGCCGCCATGCCGAGGCTCTGGATGATGCGGTACTTGGCATAGCCCAGCGAGTCGTAGCCCTCGCGGTTCTGGTTGGTGTTGTACGCGTGGTAGGCGTAGCAGGGGCTGCCCACCGGATCGAACGCCGTCGACTTGCACTGGGTGTGGGTGTTGTTCAGGTAGCCCGCCGCGATGAACGGGTTGTACGGGTTGTAGACGAGCTTCTGGTCCACCCACGGGAAGTAGCGCGCCTCGTCCTGGTCCACGTCATCCCACGCGGAGGCGCTGCGGTCCGGGATGGGGTAGAGGCTCCGCAGATCCTCCGCCACCTGGAGCTGGCCCACGAAGGCGTTCACGTACTTGCCGCTGTCGTTCACGCTGCCGAAGAGGCTCATGTTGAACTCGTCGAAGTTGAACGAGCTCGAGGACACGCCCTGGTTCACGTTCAGCGTCTGCAGCGTGCCGCCGGTGACGGGCTTGCCGGTGGAGTCCAGGCTGGTGATGTTGGAGACGTAGATGCGGCGGAAGTAGTCCGGCCAGGTGCCGCCGGAGCCCTCGCACACGCTCTCCGCGTAGGGGTTGTTGTACCAGGGCACGTCCGGGCCCCAGTTCACGCACTGGAAGGCGGAGAAGTACGTCCACGGCATGGGGCCGCGGCCCACCGGCGCGTTGTTCGAGGTGCTGGGGATGGTGAGCGTGTGGATGGGGTGGCGGAAGTTCAGGTCGATGCCCTTGTGCGGCCCGCTCAGCGCCACGTAGGTGCGCACCGAGTCGTCATAGGCCGGCACCGCCTTGGCCTGCTCCGCCGCCATGCGCTCGAAGAAGCGCGTGGTGCTGAAGCCCGTCCAGGTGGGGGCGTTGGTGAGCCACGCGTCCACCGAGACCACGCCCTTGCTCCACCCCACCACGTCCACGCGCGCCACACCCGGGTGCAGCGCCTTGATGCGCTTCACCGCGTTGGCCACGTTGGTGGCCTGGCTGAAGTTGTCACCGTGGAAGGAGCCGAAGGTGACGGCGTACACGCAGCGGCCCTTCGTCTCCAGGTCCTGCACGAAGCCCGTCACCTGCGAGGCGCCGCCGTACGCGCTGCCCGTCCCGTCGTTGCCGTTGGGGAAGAGCCACACGTTGCCGTCCTGCATGGCGCCGTGTACCAGCAGCGTGGGCGTCAGGTTCACGTTGCAGGTGCGCGCCGCCGTCTTCGGGCCCTTGTGCAGCAGCACGAAGCGCGCCTCGGGGCGGGTGGGGCCCGGCACCGGGCAGGTGCTCCCCGCCGTCGTGGCACAGGTGTTGTTGTAGTAGAGGTTGAACCCGTTCACGAGCTGCTGGTTGAGCGAGCCGAAATACGTGCGCAGCGCATACTGGGAGGACTGGTAGGTGTCCTGGTCGCGCAGCTTCTCCGTGCGGCGGTTGTAGTACTCGGTGCGGAAGAGCTGCTGGCCCTCGAGCAGCTCGATCTGACCCCAGGACCAGCTCGGGGGCGTGTACGTCCCGACGACCCGGTAGGTGTTGGCCGGTGCGGCGTTGGTATCGAAATACGGGGCCAGGTCCGTGGGTAGGGCGGCTCCGGCCAGGGGCGCGGTCAGCAGCGCCGCCGCGGAGAGCGACAGCTTCAATGACGTCTTCATATGACCTCCATCACTGCATGGGGATTCCGACGACGGGGAGAGACAGGGAGGGCGCGCCAGCACGGGGCCGGCGCGCCCGAGCGCGACTTCAGCGGGCGTGCTCCTGGAGGAACGGGAAGGCGAGCCGCTCGAACTCCTGCGGCCTCTCCACGTGCGGGCTGTGGCCGGTGTCCACGAGCACCTCCTCGCGGAAGTGCCCACCATTGGCCGCGTAGCGCTCGAAGAGCTTGCGCGTCTGGCTGACCATCGGCTGCGGCGGGTACTTGTCCTCGCCGGGCCAGCCGGGGATGGCGCCCAGCTTGCCGAGGTAGCCGAAGTCGAAGAGCGAGGTGTCGGAGACGATGACGTCATCCGCGCCGCGAATCCACAGCACGTCCGGCTTCTGGGCGAGCGAGGCGAACGCGCTCAGGTTGAAGTACTTGGGCGCGAAGGAGTTGTTCATCCCCGTGGTGCCCGGGGCGACGCCCGGCCAGTTGGGGCTCTGCTCGAAGGTGCCGGGGTAGTGCACGTCCGACACGCGGGTGGAGAGCACCGAGTCCAGCAGCGCCTCCTCGTTGGGCGCCTTGAAGGGCGGCTTCACGTAGCAGCCGTTCATCACGTTGCGCGGGGACGTCTGGCTCTCCGCCGAGCGGTCCTTCTTCGCCAGGCGCTGCACGAAGTCGGGGTTGGCGGTGCCGCCACCCGAGCCCGCGAAGTCCGGCCAGCAGGGGGTGCCGTCCGCATCCCGCGTGCCGCCGAAGCCAAACGGGGAGACGGGGGCCTCCAGCACCAGGCCCACCACGCGCTCCGGGTGGTCGATGGCGAGCTGCATCACCGCGCCCGCGCCCGCCGAGTGGGCCACGAAGAGGGCACGCGGAATGGAGAGCGCCTCCATCAGCGAGGCCACGTCGTCGCTGTGGTCGCGCATGCCGCGCGTGGCGTCGATGGGCTTGGGCTCGGTGTCGCCGTAGCCGCGCAGGTCCGGGGCGATGCCGCGCAGCCCCTTGGGCAGGCGCGCCATCAGGGTTCCGAAGAAGGCGGAGGAGGAACAGTTGCCATGCACGAACACCACCGGAAAGCCGTCCTCACCAGTGGTGCGCACGTGCATGGTGAGCCGCTTCGTCTGGATGTCGCGCTGCTCCACGACTCGGGCTGGTTGGGTCATCTGCGCCGCTCCTTCGGGGTTGTTGCGCGAGGCGCCAGGCCCCGCTTGATGAAAATCATCTTCGTCGCGCAGTGCGTCGAGAGCCGCCTCTTGCTCCCAGTGCACTCACCGCATGCCGACGAAGCTGAAAGTGACGACTGAATCAATTTTCATATTTGATAGCCCAGCCCTTTCTCGCCGGTCAAACAATCCCTTGCGGGTTTCGCCGTTCCCGCCCTGTTCGAGGGTTTGTGACGCAATGCGTGAGGATGATGAATTACATGGGCCTCACCCTCTGGTCTGAGTTGGTGGGTTCACGTAATCCAACTTCAGCCCTCCCCACCTTCCGCCTTGCTTGTTAGGTTATGTGATGCATGAGGTCAGGACACACCGGGATGACTTTTTGCGTCATGCTGGTCCTGGTCGCCATGCGTGTCTCCGCGTCGGGGGTGGAGGCGCAGCCGGAGGGGCGAAAGCCGAGGCTGCGTGCTGTCACGGGGTCGGGTCGGGTCGAGGAGGTGCGTGTGGCCGCCCGGACGGCGACGCGGCTCCGTTTCGACACCGCCCTGGACGCGGTGCGCACGCGTCTGCACGACACGCATGGGCGCTTCGAGCCCCTGCTGCTGGGCAATGACTTCCTCGTCGTCACGCCCCGCGAGGAACTCCCAGCGGGCGAGCAGGTGACACTCCAAGTGGTGCTCGCGGAGGGCACGCGGTTGCCCTTCGTGCTCGTCGCCAGCCCCACCGAGGTGGACGTGCAGGTGCGCGTCGCGAGGAGCGAGCCGCGCCGCCTGGCACTCGTGTCCACGGCATGGCGTGAGCACCTGCGTGGGCTGCGGGAGGGGCGCGCGGAGTGGCCGGAGCGGCAGCGGGCCCGTGGGGGCGAGGGGCGGGCCGGCCGGCTCGCGGAGGTGATGTTGGGACTCGCCGGACGCTCCGAGCGCATGTCCTTGGACGTGACGTCGGCGCTCTGGCGTCCGGGCGCGGGGCTCGAGCTGGAGCGGCGCCCGTTCCACGCGGGAGGACTGTCCGGCTTCGTGGTGAGGGTGAGGAATCCCGATCCGCTGCGGCCCTGGGAGCCCGGCGCGGTTCGGGTGCATCACGCGGGGGGAGGAGGCGAGGTGGAGGTGCGGGCCCTTCGCATGGAGCCCGAGTCACTCCCTCCCGGTGGGTGGGGATGGCTCGTCGTCGTCACCGGTGCGCTGCCTCGGGATGAGGGGGCCCGGTTCGAGTTGGAGATGCGGGGGAGGGGTGGGGCCCGCCAGGCCCCGCCAGAGGGCGTCGCGTTGTGAGCTGCCTGGTTTCCCGTTGTGAACCCGGAGGACGTCATGCAAACGAACAAGACCCGCTGGCGCCGTTGGATGTTGATCATCGCTACCGCAGCCGCTCTCGGTGGAGGGGCCGCGTATGCAATGAACAAGGAGTGCTGGAACTGTGCACCGTGTGGTTGTGGCTCGGACGGGGGCTACCTCATGTGTTGTGACGTCTACGCTTGCTGACGGTGACTTGAGCTGGATCTGAAGTGGATGTGGTACCCCGTCGCCCCCTCCCCCGACACAGGGAGAGGCGGGCCCCAGGGACCAGCGCACCGTGAAGCGGTAAAGCCCAGCGTCACGGAGGGGAAGACACATGAGAGGCGCAGCACATGCGGCGTGAGAGGACACGCCCGAAGCGGGTCGCGTTCACCGCGGCCCTTGGTGGTCTGGTCGTGTTCCTCTGGCAGCTCGCCACCGCCGCACTCGCTCCGGGCCCGCGAGAGTCTCCACGGGACGGACTGGAAGCACTCCCAGAGCTTCCCCGGCCCCGAGTCCGTGCCCTTCTTCATGGAGCGCCCGTGCTCGATGCCAGCGTCTCCGCCTCCTCGCGTCTGGTGGGGGGCATGTCCTGGAGTCAGCTCCGCGTCTTGCCTGGCGCGCCCGCTCCTGCCTCCGAGGAGCGCTCTTCCTCCCCCGCACCACCTCCGGTAACGGTCCTGCCTTCATCCTCGGAGGAGCACGCGTCGGATGGTCTCCCGGTCTCGGCGATCCGCTGCAACCGGACGGCCACCGGGCTCGACTGTGGAAGCTGTCGCACCGATGGAGACTGTCAGCCCGGGCAGGGCTGCGTGGCCAATCGCGAGACGCGCCGTTTCGAGTGTCAGGCCTCCGAGTGTGAAGAGGATGTGCACTGCTTTCCCGGCTCCGTGTGTCGGCCCGTCACCACCGGAGCCACTGGCAACACCGTCATCCGTCGCTGTGTCCCCGAGGGCGTGCGGCGCGAGGGCGAGTCCTGTGACACCGTACCCATCTCGCCCGCGGGCTCCTGTCGCGAGGGCCTTCGCTGCGTCAACCAGGTGTGCTCCGTGCCGTGCGTGCCCGGTGAGCCCTCGGGTTGTTCCTCGGGTTTCCTCTGTACCGACAGTCTCAATGGCCCGGGTTGTTTCCCCGACTGCCAGCGGCTCGGCTGCCCCGAGGGACAGCGCTGCTCACGCGTCCAGGACGAGCAGTATCAATGTCTCGTGGACTCCCAGGGGGACTGTCGTGACACCCCTTGCCCGGAAGGCGAGCGGTGCAACCTGCGCATGTCCCGGGGCCACGCCGTCTCCTGGTGCGCCCGCGTCTGCAATCCGCTGGTGTCCGCGAGTTGCCCCGAGGGCCAGGTCTGTGGAGTGGGCAGCCCCATCGTCAGCACCTGCTTCCGCAAGTGCGACCCGATGGAGCTGCGCTCCTGCGGCCCCGGGTGGACGTGCTCCACTGTGTCCGAGGACATGACCGTGTTCGGGTGCACGCCCGAGCTGCGGCGTTAGGCGGGCTTCAGGGGACCACGACACGACGCAGGTGGGCTCCCAGCCTCGTCGTGATTTCGTAATGAATCGTCTGCGCCCAGTCCGCCACGCTCTCCACGTGCAGGTGCTCGTCGCCGTCCCTGCCGATGAGCGTCGCCGTCAGCGGGCGCTCGTCGTGCGTGGCCCGCGTCACGTCCACGATGGTGTGGTTCATCATCACTCGCCCCAGCACCGGGCACCGCCGCCCGTTCACCAGCACGTGCCCCTTCCCCGACACCAGTCGAGGATAGCCGTCGAAGTAGCCCACCGGGAGGATGGCCACCCGCGTCGCCTCGGGGCAGCGGTACGTGCAGCCGTAGCCCACGTAGCTCCCCGCCGGCAGCCACTTCACCACCTGGCTCGGGCAGCGCCAGGAGAGCACCGGCCTCAGCTCCGGCACCCGGCCGAGCACCAGCCGCGCCGACAGCCGCGTCTCCGACGAGGGCCACAGGCCATACAGCGAGATGCCCACGCGCTGCGCATCGTAGCGCGCTCGCGGAAGCACCAGCGTCGCCGCGCTCGCCGCCATGTGCCGCTGCAGGGGCTCCTGCACCGGCACGCTCGTGCGCAGCGCCATCAGCCCGCCCTCGAAGATGTCGACCTGCGTCTCGGCGTAGTTCTGCTCCGTCACGTCCTCGGTGTTGGCGAAGTGACTCAGCGCTCCCACCACCCGCAGCACGTCCGCCGACTCGCGCAGGAAGTCCAGCTCGCCGCCGGCGATCTGTCCCGGTGTGAAGCCCTCGCGGCCCAGCCCCGTGTCCACGTGCACGTGCACCCGCAGCGGGTGCTCCAGCTTCGCGCGGCGCAGCTCCGCCACCGTGTCCCGCCACGAGCCGTCCCCCACCACCACCTCCACGCCCGCTCGCGCCAGCGCCACCGCCTCCTCCGCGTCCGTGGCACCCAGGACCAGCACCTGCTTGCGCGGCAGGCCTCGCGCCTCCTCGAGCGCCCGCGCCGCCAGCGCGTCCCCCGGCGTGATGAAGTAGAGGACGTCCACCAGCGGGTGTACCAGCGGCAGCATCTGCGCCAGCCCGTGCCCGTACGCGTTGCCCTTCAGCACCGCGCCGAGCCCCTTCGGCCCGCCCACTCCCGCGGACAGCTCGCGGAACGTGGCCACGTTCGCGGCCAGTGCCCCCGCCGACAGCTCCAACCTCGACGCCACCTTCCCGGATGCTCCCGCGGTCACCTCGTCCATCTGACGCCTGCCCGTCCTTCGCGCCTGCCGGCGCGCTGTGATGAGGAGGGCCACGGGCCTTCCTCACTCGCCTTCTGCGCCAAAGCATGCCGTTTTGCACGCGCCTTGCGAGCGGGCGGGCATGGGAGCGCACGAGGCTTCGTGCGGAAGGGGCCCGCTCGGTTCACCTCCTCACGCTTCGGACCCAGGGCATCCGCGGGCAACGGCTCCGTGGGGTCGTGGCCTGCGTCCTCCCGGGCGTGCGCATCTTCACCGGGTACGCGGCTCCGCGCCGCCTGGGAGGAAGTCCATGAACCTGTGGAAGAAGCTCGCCTCGCGGTTCCGGGAGCAGGAGGCGCCAAGGGGCTCCGCTGATGCCGAGTCCCCGGGCATGGCCTACGCCGACCTGGAGCGCGACAAGGAACTCAAGGAGCGGCAGCTCTCCGGCGTGTTCGCGCCGCCCTTCGGCAAGGATGCCTCGGCGGTGGAGGAGGACGAGTAGGGGAGCGAGGAGGCGGACCTATAATAAGTCGCCTACCTCGGCAGCGACGTGGGAGTCGTCACCCACGGGGACAACGCCCGCGAGTTGGAACTCATGGTGGATTACCGCATGACGCCCCCGCGGGCCCTCCAGTCCGCCACCTGCGTCAACGCGCGCATGCTCCACAGGGAGGACCGCATCGGACAGGTGACGTCGTGGTCAGGACAGAATCACGGACAGGGGACCGTGCAGACGAGCTGACCCGTAATGGGGTGCTTGTAGCAGTACGGCGCGCACGTGTCCGCGGCCTGCGCGGAGGAGGAGGCAAAGCCGACACTCAGGGCAACGGCGGCGACGGCGACGAGGAGGACGGTGCGGATGTGCTTCATGGAGGTGCTCCGTGGAGAGGGTCCGGATAAAGCACCTGGAATTCTAGACAGACGAGACGAACCTGGAAATCATTATTTCGGGAACCGGCCTCGGCGGCGGCGTCAGGCGCTCCGTGCTGCATGAAAAGACGACGGGCGGCCCCTCTTCGGAGCCGCCCGTGGGTGCTTCAGCTCGGAGTCCCGAGCGACCTGACTACGGGTAGAGGATGCCCGCGCCGGTCTTGTCCTTGGTGGTGAGCGTCAGGTTCCAGGTGTTGGTGCCGTTGCACTGGGGGTAGTGCATCACGGAGCTGGAGTCGTACGTCGTCAGCGCGCGCCAGGCGTTGTCCTCGTAGCAAACACCGGCCTCGGGGCGGGTGTGCTCGTGGCGGAAGCCGAGGGTGTGGCCCAGCTCGTGGCGGAGAATCCCGTCCAGGCCCGGCGCGCCCGCCGAGAAGGCCGAGTTCTCGATGAGCACGTTGCGGCCCGAGCGAGCGGAGTTCGGGAAGAAGGCGCGCGCCAGGTACTGGCCACCCGCGTTCACCGGGTTCACGTCGAACACCACGTTGCCGTTGCTCTTGGTGCAGTTGCTGTCCTGCGCGGACACGTGGACGAAGTTCACCTTGCCCGCGCCCTCCCAGGCGCTGGTCGCGGTGTTCATCGCGCTGACCACCTTGCTGTAGTTGCTGCCGAACTTGCTGCTCACGCAGTAGGTCAGGTTCAGCGCCTGGCTGGCGGTCCACTTGATGTCCTTGCCGCCGGAGTAATAGACGGCCAGCCCGCCCTCCACCGTGCCCACGTCACCGTTGGCGAACTGGTTGTAGACCTCGCGCAGCTCCTCCACGCTGTCGGCCTTCTGGTCGCCGGCATAGATGAACGCGCCAGTCTCCGGCTCCTGATAGACGTTCGCCTGGAACTCCTCCCACGACAGGGGCTTCTGCTCCTGGGCGGCCTCGGGGCCACCGCAGGCGGTGCCAAGGAGGGTCACACCAGCCAGCAGGGCGACAGAGCGAAACTTGAGCATCGGAATTCCTTTCGACTACGAGGCACATCGGACGGCGGAAGGGAACCGCCCCGTCCGTTACGTCCCATGCTCAGAGCAGCCTACGTGCCAGCTCTGACATCCGAGGGATTCCGGGAGGTTACGCGAACGTGTGGGGCCTCGTTGGAGCGGTGCGGCTCCAGGCTCCCGCCGGGAGGTGTCAATAAACTTGACACCCCAACGGGTTTCCCCTGGAAGAACGCGGGATTGAGCCAGGGGACGGAGGTGTCCTGAAGCAAGACGGTCCCTTGCTTGAAATTCGGGCAGGAGCCCAGGTGCCCTGTTTTGATTTCTCGGAATTCGAGACTCAGAACACCTCGTCCGGCAGCTCCATGAGCGCCAGGTCCGAGCCCTGCACCACCTTGCTGCGCGGCGTGGGCCAGTTCGGGAGGACCTCCTTCACGAAGTAGCGCGCGCTGGCGACCTTGCCCTCGTAGAAGTCCTTGTCGCCGGGGTTCACCTTCACCTGGTCCAGCGCGACCGCCGCGTGGCGCACCAGCAGCCAGCCGATGACCAGCTCCGCGGTGGCCATCAGCACGCGGTTGCCCTGCAGGCCCACGTGGTAGAGCGACTCGCCGAACTTGCCCATCAGCGCGCCGAACATCGCCTCCGCCTGGCCCAGCGCCTTGCCCAGCGCCGCGCGCTCGGCCGCCAGCGCCTCGCCGCCCTCGGTGCCCTCCGCCGTCTCGCGGATCCGGCCCAGCAGGCCCTGCAGCGTGGCCCCGCCGTCGCGCGCGATCTTGCGGAACAGGAGGTCCTGCGCCTGGATGTGCGTGGTCCCCTCGTAGAGCGAGTCGATCTTCTGGTCGCGGATGTACTGCTCCATCGGGTAGTCCTGCAGGTACCCGCTGCCGCCGAAGACCTGCAGCGCCACCGCGAGCAGCTCGTAGGCCTTCTCCGAGTTGTAGCCCTTCACCAGCGGCAGCAGCAGGTCGTTGAGCGCGTCGACCTCCTTGGCCTCCTCCGCCCGGTGTCCGCCGCGGCAGCGCGACCTGGTCCTGGATGCTCGCGGCGAAGAGGCAGAGCGCGCGCATGCCCTCGGCGTGGGACTTGAGCTGCATCAGCATCCGGCGCACGTCCGGGTGCTGGATGATCGCCACCTTGGGCGCGGCCTTGTCCTCGCGCCTGCATCAGGTCCGAGCCCTGGATGCGCTCCTTCGCGAACTCCAGCGCGTTCAGGTAGGCGGTGGAGAGCGTGGACATGCTCTTCATGCCGATCGCCATGCGCGCCTGCTCGATGACCATGAACATCTGGCGGATGCCGTCGTGCACGTTGCCCATCAGCAGGCCGCGCGCGGGCTTCCCGTCGCCGAAGGTCAGCTCGGCGGTGGTCGAGCCCTTGAGCCCCATCTTCTTCTCGAGCTTGGTGCAGTAGACCCCGTTGCGCTCACCGAGGCTGCCGTCCTCGTTCACCCAGAACTTGGGGACGATGAAGAGCGAGAGCCCCTTGGTGCCCGGGCCGGCGCCCTCGGGACGCGCGAGCACCAGGTGCACGATGTTCTCCGGTCCGTCGAACTCCCCGTTGGTGATGAAGCGCTTCACGCCCTCGAGCTCCCAGACGTCCCCCTCCACTGCTGCTTGGCGCGCGTCCGGGCGTTGCCCACGTCGCTGCCCGCGTCCGGCTCGGTGAGGACCATGGTCGCGCCCCAGTGGCGCTCGGTCATCTGCGGCAGGTAGCGCTTGCGCTGCTCCTCCGTGCCCAGCTGGTCCAGCACCCGGGCCATCAGCGTGGCCAGCGTGTAGAAGGACAGCGGCGGGTTGGCGCCCACCACCAGCTCGAAGGCGGCCCAGTTCAGCGAGGGCGGCGCCGCCATGCCGCCCAGGTGCACCGGCAGCTCGAGCTGGTTCATCCCCGCCTCGTAGTAGGCCGTGGAGCGACTGCTTGAGCGCCCGGGGGCAGCGTCACCTCGTGCGTCGCCGGATCGAACTTCGGCGGGTTGCGGTCGGCCTCGGAGAAGGAGGCGGCCAGCTGCTCGGTCGCCACCTGGGCGAACGTCTCCAGCGTCTGCCGCGCCGCCGTCTCGTCGAAGTCCCCGAAGGGCGCCTTGCCCAGCGAGGTGCGGCCGATGTTCAGGAACTCGAAGAGGTTGAAAGCAGGTCGCGCAGGTTGGGCTTGTAGTGGCTGGACGCGGACATGTCGGCCTCGACGGGGAGTGTGGGTTGGGGTCTCAGGCTACCCCGAGGGTGGGTCGCCTTCCGTCACGTTTTTCGGGGGGCTCGCAACCCGGAGGGCTTCGCTGCGACAATAATGGGACGATGCACCCCCCGTGCGCCCGCACAGCGAGGACCCGTCCATGAGCATCCGAAGGATTGGCGGCTTCAACCCGTTCGTTCAGACCCCTGGCCTCATCCAGGGGCAGCGGCGCGTCGAGGCCGTCGAGAAGCACATCGGGGCCGAGGACGCGGAGCTGAAGTCCGAGGAGGACATCCTCAACGCCATCAATGCCCAGCACCAGGCCGAGCTGGAGGAGCTCGAGGCGGAGCGCGCGGCGAAGGAGCGCGAGACCGCGGAGCTGCGCGCCAGGCTGCTCAACGTGGATGGCTTCGAGCGCGCCCAGCGGGAGCTCGTGGACCTGAAGGGGGGCACGGAGGCCGCGCAGGAGGGAGTCGCTGGCGCCGAGGCGGGCGCGGACAAGCCGGGCGTCACGCTCGCGCACCTGTTCCGGGCGAGTGCGTATGCGGCGGCCGCCAGGGCGGAGCGTGTCGCCGCGGAGCAGGCCGCGGTGGCGCAGGCAGCGGTGGAGCAGGCAGCGGCCTCCATGCAGGGCGAGGCCGAGGTGGCTCCCGGGGTGGATGAGAACTGGATGGAGGCGGAGCTCTCCGCGCTGCAGGCGGAGCTCGATGAGGTCGACGAGGCCGAGGAGGCCTACAGCGACCCTGGCGCGGAGTCGTTCTTCGCGAGCCTCGAGGACATCGAGAACCTGGAGGAGGGTGGGGCGGACTTCGACGACTCGGGGGCGAACGCGTTCGTCGCGAGCCTCGATGACATCGCCCTCCTCGTGCCCGAGCTCGCGGCCGAGCCTTCCGTGGTCGTCTCGGAGGAGGTGCCGGCTCCGGCTCCCGAGGTGGTGGACTCGTTCGAGGCCGCCCCGGTCCACACCGCTGCTCCCGCCGAGCCGGGGGCTCCGGCTCCCGTGGCGGAACTGGCACCTGCCCAGGTCCAGGGCGAGCCGTCTCCTGTCGCCGCCAGCGAGCCGGAAGCGCGGCCCGTGGGCCTCCCGTTCGATGAGGATGGCGACCCGAGCGCCTAGTGGCTCCTGGCGCGCGTGAAGACCCGCGTGGCACGTCCGTTGCTGAAACCGGCGCGCATGAACGCACTCCTCACTGCCCTGCTTCTCGCCGCATCCCCGGAGGTCCCCGTCACCACGACACCCGCGTCAGAGGCGAGTCCGGACCCTCGCTATTCTGTCTGGGTTCAGCCGGTGGGCACGCTCCTGTTCGGTCTCTACGGGCAGGCGCTGTACCTTCCGCTCGGGGCCAATGTGCCGCTGTCGGACAAAACGTCGCTCGCCATCGAGGTCACCCCGGTGGTGGGCACGTGGGCCTACGACAAGAGCTGGGCTCGCGAGGACGCGCGTCACTGGCGGATGTCCGTCGCGGCGGGCCCCGTCTTCTCGTTCGGCAGCGGGCCGTTGTCGGGTCCGTTCATCGAGCCGAAGCTGGTGACGATCTTCGCCTACGACCCGGACTATGCCGACGATGAGATTCGCCTCAAGGGTGGCATGAGCTTCGAGGCGCGGGTGGGACTGGACCTGGGGTGGCAGTTCTCCGGAGGGGGCTGGTACGTCACGCCGATGATTGGCGCGAGCGCGGGCTACTGCCTCAACTGCAGCGGAGATTGGGTCAGCTCCCTCATCACCCCCATGGCCCGGGAGTATTCCGACAAGCGCGGGTCGAGGCCGGTGCTCAACCTCAACCTCAACCTGCTGCGGATCGGCACGTCGTTCTGACTCCCTCGTGACAGGGGGCTCCCCACTTGCCCGCTCCCTGGGCTGAGGAGGGGGCCAGCCCAGGGATGAAAAGGTCCCCGCCCCGCGGACTGGCAAGGGATGGAGCAGCAGCACTGATTCGGGCCGACCTGTCCCCTACCTTCATTCAAGAGGGGTCAACAGGGGGTCGGCAATGCGCAAGGTTCTCATCTATTCCGTCCTCCTCTTGGGAGGACTGGTGGCTTCCCAGGCGCTTCCAGCGGTCGGGCCAGATGTCTACGAGCCGCTGACGTACGTCATCCGGCTGCTCACCATGGTGGGGCTGGCCTTCATCATGATTCACGTCGGGCAGGAGTTCGACCTGGATAAGTCGAACATGCGCCAGTACGGCTGGGACTACGTGGTGGCCGCCACCGCGGCCACCTTCCCCTGGCTCTTCGTCACGCTCTACTTCGTCTTCGTCCTGGCGCCCCCCGAATTCTGGGGACAGTTCACCCTGTGGAAGGAGGCGCTGCTCCAGGGGCGGTTCGCCGCGCCGACGAGTGCCGGGGTGCTCTTCTCCATGCTGGCCGCGGCGGGTCTGGGCGCGACGTGGGTGTTCCACAAGGCCCGCATCCTCGCCATCTTCGACGACCTCGACACCATCCTCCTCATGGTGCCGCTCACGGTCCTGCTCGTCGGATTTCGCTGGCAGCTCGCGGGGGTCATCGCCCTCAGCGTCCTGCTCCTCTGGGCGGGGTGGAAGTACCTGCACCGGTGGCACATTCCGTATACCTGGCCCTGGGTGCTCGGCTATTCGGTGCTGCTCACGCTCGTCTCCGAGCTCATCTACCTGGGAACGGGGTACCTGGAGCACGGTGCGGCGGTCCATTTCGAGGTCCTCCTGCCCGCCTTCGTCCTGGGCTGCATGATCGCCAATCCCGAGCACGGCCTGCACGAGGACGACGCGCGGGAGGGCGAGTTGCCCGGGCTCGATGCGCCCATCGAGCAGCGCGTCGCCACCCTCGTCGCCGGCTGCTTCATGGTGCTCGTGGGTCTGTCGATGCCCGTCCTGGGTGGGGGAGGGGCAGCGGCGCAGACCGAGCCGAGCTCCAGTGCCGTCGCGGGGGGAAGCCCGGGCTGGGGCCTCATCGCCCTCCATGTCCTGGCGGTGACCCTCCTGTCCAACCTGGGAAAGATGTTCCCGGCGCTGTGCTATCGCCGGAAGGCGAGCCTGCGCGAGCGGCTGGCCCTTTCCATCTGTCTCTTTCCCCGAGGCGAGGTCGGCGCCGGGGTGCTCGTCGTGTCCCTGGGGTACGGCATCAGTGGCACGGCGATGACGGTGGCCCTGCTGTCCCTGTCGCTCAACCTGTTCCTCACGGGCGCCTTCATCCTGGGGGTGAAGCGACTGCTGGCGGACCCTCGCCGCGAGTCCCCTCCGGCATCCGCCCAGGAGTCGCGTCCACCGCGAGAGCAGATGCCGCGGCCCCACCGGCACCTGCCCGCACGCGAGGAAGGGTACTGACATGATGACGCATGAGCCGACTCCCTCCCCTGGCGGTCAGGGGCGCCGGTGATGCAGGTGACGCGAGCCTGGGGCTGGGCCGGCGTTCTCTCGCGGCAATGTCCTGATAGACTGAGTGCCTTTGATTCGCGCCCCTTCGCTCCGTCTCCTGCTGGCCCTGGCCCTTTTGCTCTGCGTGGCGGTGTGCCCACTGTCCGCCCTCGCGGGCCCGCGGTCTCTTCTGGCGGGCTGTACGGCGGAGCCGTTCGGCGCTGAGGGGTGGAGCTACGCATGCGGTGACTACAGTGCCATCAGCTCGGACCACGCGGGCATCTCCGCCCAGAGGCTATGGCAGCGCAGCCTCCGCACCTTCCAGAGACAGGCCGCGGGGGGAGTGAAGTTCAAGGCGGTGAAGTCCACGCTGGCGGGCCGCAAGGTGCGCCTCCTGCACCTGCGCGCGAAGGCGCCCGAGACGCAGGAGGCGTCGGTGTTCGCCATCGTGCCGGTGAAAGGGAAGGGGGCGCGGCGGGTCCTCTGCAAGGCCCGCGGCACGCCGGAGTTGCAGGCCCTCTGTGGGCGGGTGCTGGAGCAGCTCGCGGCTCAACCGTGGAGGGCCCTCCCCGAGGAGGGAGTGGCCGTGGCGCAATCGGATGCCGCGCTCGCGGGCCGGGAACTCGTCGTGCCCGACGGGTGCAACCTCACGGCGGAGCATGGCCGCGGCCGGATTGAGTGCAGCGACGGCTCACGGCTCGACTGGACCCGGCTCCCCGACGCCTCCCGCCTGCGGGACTCCGTGCGGGAGGGAATGCTGACGTTCAAGGACGTCCCCCGGGCGAGCTACATGGAGTCGCGCCTTCCCTGCGCCATCGACGGCGCCAGGACGGAGTGCGCGTACCTGCGCATGCTCGACTCGAGTGAACGGAGGGAAGCGTACTTCGCGGGTGCGGTGGTGCGCGGCATGCCGACCGTCATTCTCGTGCGTCGCGGGGAAGCCCTCACGGCTGTTGCCCCAGGCGTGCCAGCAGGTGCTCAGCATCCGTTGAGCAGCCCGTGAATCGAAGTCGAACTCAGGAGTTCGTCCCAGCGGCCACCGGGGCGGGCGCCGCGGCGGGCGGCTGCTCGCGGATGCCCACCAGCACCAGCAGCGCCGCCACCACCAGCGCGCCCAGCATGACGTCGAACACGGCCGAGTAGTCGTTGCCGCGCAGCTGGATGGCGTAGCCGATGAGGGAGCTGGTGAGCACGCCGCCAATCTGCCCGCCGGAGTTGATGAAGCCCGAGCCGGGGCCCATCACCTTGGGCGGGAGGAGAATCATGGGCATGGCCCAGATGGCGCCCGAGGCCATGTAGAGGAGGATCGCCGCCGCGCACTGCAGGAGCGTGTACGCCGTGGGGCTGGAGACGGTGGTGAACAGGAAGAGGAAGATGCCTCCCACCGTCATGCAGCCGAAGACCAGGAACTTGCGCCGGCCGCGGAACCAGCGGTCCGACACGTACCCGCCCAGCACGACGCCCAGGGTGCCGAACCAGAAGGGCAGCGAGGCGGCCCAGGCCATGCTCTTCAGGTCCAACCCCTTCGCCTTCATCAGGTAGGTGGGCAGCCACGTCAGCCAGCCATACATGGTGAGGTTGTAGACGAGGGCGATGAAGAAGAGCACCCAGATGATGGGCGAGCGCAGCAGGTCGAGGAAGCCGACGGGCTCCAGGGAGCGCTCGGCGTTGGCGGCCTGGGACTTCGTGTCGCGCTCGAACTCCTCGAGCTCCTCACGGGAGACGTTCGGGTTCTCGTGGATGGAGTTGGTGATGGTGAGGAAGGCCGCCACCAGGCAGAGCACTCCACCCCCGCCGAGAACGAAGAAGCTGTAGCGCCAGCCGAAGCTCTCCAGCAGCGGGCGCATGATGAGGGGAGTGATGGCCGGCCCCAGCGCGATGGAGGAGAGGATGAGGGCGTTGGCCGTGGCACGGTTCTTCTTGGAGAACCACTGGCCGATGACCTTCCACACCGCGGCGGGGAAGATGCCCTCGCCGATGCCGAAGAGGAAGCGCACCACCAGCATGCCGGTGAGGTCGGACACGGCGCCCGTGAGCGCGGTGAAGATCGACCACCAGGCCAGGGCCACGAGGATGACGCGGCGCGAGCCGAAGCGGTCGGCCAGCAGGCCGCCGGGGATCTGGCACAGCGCGTAGCCCAGGAAGAAGGCGCTGCCGATCATCCCCTGCTGCCCGGGCTCAATCGCCAGGTCCTTCGCCATGAAGGGCAGGGTCATGCTGATGGTCATCCGGTCCAGCCAGGCGACCAGGTAGCAGAGGATCAGGGCCAGGCCGAGCTTGTAGCTGCTCTTCAGCTTCATCCATTCACTCCCAATGTGGCCCGCTGGAGGGGATCGCGACTTCGGAAGAACCGGGGCGCAGGGGCGGGCCGAGGATAGACGTTCGGGGTGGTGCGCGCCATGAGGCTCGCCGGGGTGTATGTGGGGAGCATGCGCAAGGTGGTCATCCCCCGTGCCGGCGGTTACGACCGGCTCACCCTCGAGACCCAGCCCGACCCCACTCCCGCTCCCGACGAGGTGGTCGTCACCACGGAGGCCATCGGCGTCAACTACGCTGACTGTGTCATCCGCATGGGGCTGTATGCCTCGGCCAAGGAGTACGTCGGCTGGCCCATCACCCCCGGCTTCGAGTTCGCCGGCACCGTCACCTCGGTGGGCTCGGCTGTTACGGACATGGCTCCGGGCACGAAGGTGCTCGGCGTCACGCGCTTCGGGGGCTACTCCACCCATGTGGCCGTGCCTCGCCATCAGGTGTTCCCCCTGCCCGCGCGCTTCGACATGGCCCAGGGCGCTGGCTTTCCCACCGTCTTCCTCACCGCGTACTACGCCCTCTTCGAATTGGCCCACCCGCGCCCGGGGAACACGTTGCTCGTGCACTCGGCGGCGGGCGGCGTGGGCGGGGCGCTGCTGCAACTGGGGCGCATCGCCGGCTGCCGCACCGTGGGCGTCGTGGGTTCCAGCCACAAGGTGGAGACCGCGCGCACGCTCGGTGCGGAGGTCGTCATCGACAAGAGCCGCGAGGACCTCTGGCGCGCCGCCGAGCAGGCCGCTCCTCGGGGCTATGACGTGGTGCTCGACGCCAACGGAGTGTCCACGCTGCGCGAGAGCTACCGGCACCTCGCCCGGCCCGGCAAGCTCGTCATCTACGGCTTCCACTCCATGCTGCCGCGCCAGGGAGGGAGACCGAACTGGGTGAAGCTCGCCGCGGACTTCCTGCGCACCCCGCGCTTCGACCCGCTCTCGCTCACCAACGAGAACGCGAGCGTCATGGCCTTCAACCTCTCCTACCTCTTCGAGCAGCGCGAGGTGCTCACCGAGAGCATGGGCCGGCTGCTCGCCTGGGTGGACGAGGGCCGCATCATCGCGCCGCCCGTGACGCGCTTCCCGCTCGACCGCGTCGCCGATGCGCACCGTGCGCTGGAGTCCGGCTCCACCGTGGGCAAGCTCGTGCTGGTGCCGTGAGGGGCGGGGGAGTGCCTCGCGCCGGATGCTGGGCTACGCGGTGACCTCGGCCGTCCAGCCCTGCTTGCGCGGTTTGAGGCGCACGCGGAGCGGTGTCGGTTTCGAGGTGGCGACGTGCTCGAGCCGCTCGAGTGGGTACTCCTCCACGGGCTGCTCATGCATCGCCATCAGCCGGAGCAGTCTCTCCGCCGTTGCTCCCATGGCGAGCGGCCTGGCGACCCGCTCCCAGCGGGACACCGTCTCCTTGGCCACGCCCATTCGTTTCGCGAGGTCGGTACTCGAAAGGCCCAGCCAGGTGCGCAGGAAGCGGATCTCGCTCGGTGTAAGCGCCGCCTTCTTGCTCGCGAGCTGGAGTGCGAGCTGCGCGTGGAGTTGCTCGACGTTCGAGTAGCCCACCTCCTCTTCGCCGCAGTCTGGGCAGTGGCGGATCTGGACTCCCTCGATGATGACGCCCTCCAGCCCCGAATAGGCGCGGCGCGTTTCCTCACGGATCGTCATCTTCCCTCCGCACTGCAAGCACTTCATCGCTTCCTCCAGACCGTCACGACGACCAACTCCGTTTCGCTCCGAAACGCCACGACCACCCAGATGGTGTTGGTATGCACGCGGTATCGCCAGGTGCCCTTCTCCTTCTCCGCGGGCTCGGTGATGTGCCCGCCGCGCAGCACGTTCGTCACGTCGACCTCCCTGAGGTCGTCCTTCTCCATCTCCTCTCGTGCATGGTGGGTGTAGAGGAGCTGACCGCCCTTCAGCAGGGCCGAAATGCGCTTGCGTGCTGCGTTGGCGTCCAATGCCCTGGTGGGCTCATGGATTGATGTCACGTCAATATAGCCTCTTTCTCCCAGTTTCAACATGACGTCATGTGTTGAGCTGGAACCTGCCGGTGCTCTTCCGGCGAGGGAGGCTGTCTACGTTGGGCGGTGGGCAGCTCCTGGCCGGCACGCGCTCCCCTGCATCCTTGATGCCCAGGCAGGACAGCAGGAGCGAGGCCGGCGAGGAGGGGCTCGCTCCGTGGATGGGAGTCTCTCTGGGCGGAGCTACCGCCTCACGATGCCCCGCTGCTTCATCGCCTCGTCCACCCGGCGGCCCAGCTCCGCGATGCTCTGCGTGAAGCCGATCGCCGTCACCGTCCCGGGGAAGCCGTTCTCCTCGTCCGAGAAGTTCGCCGTGCCCGCTACTCCCTCGTCGTAGTAGCGGTAGCCCAGGTTCGACAGGAACGCGATGACGTAGTGCCTCGGCTCCTTGCCCGGCAGCGCTCGCACGATGCCCGCGTCGCTCCCGTAGTTCTCCGTCTGCCCCGTCTTGTGCAGGAACTCCACCTCCGCCGCCGCGTTGCATGGCCGCGTGTCCCGCTTGAACGCCGTCTCTCCCACCGTCGCCGTCCCGTCCGCCGCCAGCCACCTCGTCGGCACCGCCGTGGGTATCCCCGGCCGCGCGTTCGGGTCTCCGCACACCAGCGTCGAGCTCAGCCCCTCCGCGTAGCCCTGGTCCGCCAGCAGCTTCTTCAGGAAGCGCCGCGCCGGCTCCGACAGCTCGCCCGCCGTCACCGTCCGCCCCTCCGGCGTCCTCCACAGCACCCCCGGTCCTCCCTCGATGAGCAGGAACAGCCGCGCCGTGTCCAACGCCGTCATGTGCAGGCTCCCCGGCTGCCAGTTCCTCCCCGTCACCGGCGAGGTCCCGTTCACCTGCAGCGTCCGCAGTCCGAGTGCCGCGAACTCCGCGTTCAGCCCCTCCATCGCCCCCCGCTCGTGCAGCAGCTTCACCAGCGCTTCCGTCGCCGTGTTGTTCGACTCGACGATCATCGGCTCCAGCCAGCCCCGCAGCGGGCGCTCGCCCTTGTCCTCCGTGTCCCGGAGGAAGCGGTACGGCGTGTCCAGTGTCAGCTCGCCCCGGTCCACCAGCCGCATCACCCGGTAGGCGATGAGAATCTTGAACAGCGAGGCCGGGTAGGGCGCCATGAAGCGCAGTGGCGCCTTCGCGCGTCCGGGCGCCAGGTCGTCCTCGGCAGGCGCGTCCGCCCACCCCTTCTTGTCGTCCCAGCGGTCCAGGTCCCACTTCGTGAAGCGCACCGCCCGCGTCCCCAGCGTCTCCGGGTCGATGGGCACCGCCCGGCCCTTCGGGTAGTCCCTCGACACCAGCACGTCCGCCGCCGCCACCGGGCGCCCCTCCGCGTCCAGTTCGATGACCGCCACGTCCACGTTCGGCATGTGCGCGATGCGCTTGCCCTTGTGTCTCCAGTCCAGCACCCGGTCGAAGCCCACCTCGCGCACCGCTCGCAGCAGCTCCGTCTCCAGTGCTTTCGAGCGGGCAGGGGAGTGCTCGGTCCGAGTGGGAGGCGTGGCCGTGGCGGCCGTGGTCAGCAGCAGGGCGAGGCTGAGCGTGAGGCTTCGCATCGAAGAGACGGTATGACGTGGAGCGTCATCGCGGCCAGGGACTTCCGGTGAGGTGGGGCGGGGGCTTCCAGGTTCCCTCCCTGGAGGTCCCGGTCTAGCCTCACCGTCGAACCCGCAAACGCTTTCGCCTCATCCCGGAGTGACTCGTGCCCATCGTCCACGACTGGCTCGCCCGTCGGGCCTCGCTCGCCCCCGAGCGCACCGCCCTCATCGACGCCATCCGCGGTGACCGCCGCATCTCCTGGCGCGAGTGGAATGCCTCCGCCAACCGCACCGCCCGGCTCCTCCAGGACGTCCTCGGTGTCCGGCGCGGCGATCGCGTCGCCGTGCTCGCGATGAACTGCACCGAGTTCCTCGATCTCCTCTTCGCCTGCGGCAAGCTCGGCGCCATCCTCCAGCCCCTCAACTGGCGCCTCAGCTCCTCCGAGCTCGCCGCCCTCCTCGCCGACGCCGAGCCCGTCGTCCTCGTCCACGGCCCCGACTTCCAGGCCCAGGTCGACTCCGTCCGCTCGCTCGCCTCCAGCGTGCGCCACGTCGTTCCCCTGGAGGACTCGCCCGCGCGCCGCTCCGAGGACATTCCGTTCAGCCGCCGCGACTCCCTCTCGGACGCGCCGCTGCCCTCCGTGGACATCGAGCCCGAGGACCCCTGGGTGCTCTGCTACACCGGCGGCAGCACCGGCACCCCCAAGGCGGCCATCCTCACCCACCGCTCCATCACCGCGAACGCCGCCAACACCGTCATCAGTTGGGGCCTCACCGCCGACGACACCACGCTCCTCAACGCGCCCCTCTTCCACACCGGCGGCCTCAACGTCTTCACCACGCCCCTCGTCTACGTGGGAGGTGTCACCATCGTCTGCCGCTCCTTCTCCGTGGAGCAGGTCTTCGAGCTCGTCCACCGCGGCGCCATCAACCTCTTCTTCGGCGTGCCCACCATGTTCATCGAGATGCAGCGCCACCCGCGCTTCGACTCGGTGGACTTCTCGCGGCTCAAGCTCGTCATCAGTGGTGGCGCCCCGTGCCCGCTCCCCGTCTTCGAGCGCTTCTTCGCCCGGGGCGTGGACTTCAAGACCGGCTATGGCCTCACCGAGGCCGGGCCCAACAACTTCTGCCTGCCCCCCGAGGACACGCGCCGCAAGCCCGGCGCCGTCGGCGTGCCCCTCTTCCACATCGAGGCGCGCATCGAGGGGGATGGAGAGGAGGGGGAGTTGCTCTTGCGCGGGCCGCACCTGTGCGCCGGTTACTGGCGACGCCCCGAGGAGACGGCGAAGACCTTCGCGGGCGGGTGGCTCCACACCGGGGACCTCGCGCGGCGCGACGCGGACGGGTGCTTCACCATCGTCGGCCGGAGCAAGGACCTCATCATCTCCGGTGGAGAGAACATCTACCCCTCCGAGGTGGAGAACGTGCTCGCCGCGCACCCCGAGGTCGCCGAGGTGTGTGTGATTGGCGTGCCCGACCCCAAGTGGGGCGAGGTGCCTCGCGCGCTCGTGGTGGCCCGGCCCGGGGCGGACCTCACCGAGGCGAGGCTGCTCGAGTTCTGCCAGGGCCGACTCGCCCGCTACAAGCAGCCCCGCTCCGTCCGCTTCCTGGAGGCCCTGGTGCGCACCAGCGCCGGCAAGGTGGACCGGCGCACGCTCACTGCCCAGCACGGGAACGCGGCGGGGTAGACACTCCCCGCCACGGCCTGGAGTGACTCAGCCCCGGCCCGAGGGCGGCTGGATGGGGGCGCCCGAAATCCGCGCCTCCAGCTTCCGGGCCTGCTCCCGCAGCTCCGCGTTGCCATGGGCATTGACGCGCGCGAGCGCATCCCTGGCCTCCGCCCCACGGCCCTGCTTGAAGGCGGCCAGCGCGAGGTTGAGGTTCACCCGGGGCTCGTCCGGGTTCTGCTCCAGCAGCATGCGCAGCACGCGCTCCGCGTCGGCGGACCGATCCGCCGCCAGGTACAGGCGCGACAGGTCGAGGCCGGGGTCCAGGAGTCGCGGCGCGGTGCGGTGGAGCTCCTCCAGCATCGAGAGCGCTTCCGCCTCCCGGCCCTGCAGCGTGCGAACCTTCGCGAGCGCGTACCGGGGCTCGAGCGCGGCGGGGGCGCGCTTCATGGCTTCCTCGAGGGCCACGGCGGCCTCGTCCGGCTTGCCCAGGGTGATGAGCGCCACGCCCCGCTGGTACACGGGGTTGGCGTCCCCGGGCTGGAGCTCCTCGAGCGTGTGCGTCACGTCGATGGCCTTCTGGGTCCGGCCCAGCATGAGGGCGCAGTCGTAGAGCGCCTGCAGCAGGGGAACCTCGCGCGGGTGACCGGCCACCGCGCTGGTCAGCACGTTCATCGCCATGTCGAACTCGTTCAGGGCCATGAGCGCACGGGAGTACAGGAGCTGGGGCCTCCACTCCCGGGGCGCCAGTCCGCTCGCCAGACGGAATGCCTCGCTGGCGCGATCCGCACGGCCCTGGCGCATGGCGAGCTGCCCCAGGTCCACCAGGGCCTGCGGGCTCTCGGGGTTGATGGCGAGTGCCGCGCGCAGCTCCTTGGACGCCTCGGAGTCCTGGCCCCGGCGCAGCAGGGCCTGTGCGTAGGAGTAGTGCTCCAGGAAGCCAGCGCCCGGGGGACTGGCCAGGCGGGCCAGACGCTTCAGCACCTCGGGGTTCTTCCCGTCATCTTCCAGCGCGGCGATCATCGTCTGCGCGGGACTGTGGTCGGGCGCGAGCTCCAACGTGCGCGCGAGGGACTTCCTCGCGGCCTCGCCCTGGCCCAGCGCGAGCTGCGCCTGTGCCAGTCCGAACCAGCTCGCGATGTCCGTGGGATGCGATTGGAGGATGGTCTCGAAGGTGGAGAGCGCTGCCGCGTAGTCTCCCTTGCCCAGGAGGCGCAGCCCCGGCCGTGAGTGCTCGGTGGTGGTCATGTCGCTCGTATTGTAGCCCCGCCCGGGCTCGTGCCACGCGGGAAGGGTAGGACGGGTACGGCGGGCGCCTGAGCAACCCCTCCGTCGCTCGAAGGCAGTGGGGGCATATGGCGGTCTCGGACGGTGCCCCGGGTGGATGCGGTGCGGGTGCGTGGGCTACACGGAGACGGGTTCACGATTCCGGCAGCACCGGCAGCCACACCACGAACTCGCTGCCCAGGTCCGGGCCATCGCTGCGCGCCTCCACCCGGCCCTCGTGCATCGCCACCAGGTTGCGCGCCAGCGTCAGCCCGATGCCCAGGCCCCCGCGCATGCGCTCCAGGGACTCGTCCGCCCGCGAGAACAGGTCGAACACCAAGGGCAGCACGTCCGGGGGGATGCCGATGCCCGTGTACTTCACCCGCACCCCCGCGCCCGGCAGCCCGTCCCTCTGCTCCAGCTCCACCCGCACCGAGATGCCGCCGCCCGCGTCCGTGTACTTCGTCGCGTTGTCCAGCAGGTTGGTGAAGATCTGCTCCAGCCGCGTCGGGTCCGCCTCCATCCACAGCGGCACCGTCGGCAGGGAGGACTCCAGCGTCAGCTCGCGGCCCTCCGCCAGCGGGCGGAATACCGTCAGCACCTGCTCCAGCACTCCCCGCAGGTCCACCCGCACGCGGCGCAGCTCCTCCTTGCCCCGCGTAATCCGGCTCACGTCCAGCAGGTCATCCACCAGCCGCGCCAGGTGGTTTGTCTGGCGCTGGATGATGGAGACCATGCGCCCGTCCTTGGGGTCCGCCGAGCCCCGGCGCTCGAGGATGCCCGCCGCCATGGCGATGGCGGCCAGGGGATTGCGCAGCTCGTGCGCCAGCATGGCCAGGAAGAGGTCCTTGCGCCGATCCGCCTCCTGGAGGAACTCGGCGCGCCGGCGCAGCTCCTGCTCCGCGCGCCGCATGCGCAACAGCGAGCGCACCGTGGCGATGAGCTCCTCGCCCTCGAAGGGCTTGGTGAGGTAGGCGTCCGCGCCGCCCTCCAGCCCTCGCACCTTCTTGTCCGGGGTGACGAAGGTGGCCGAGGTGTGCATCACCGCGAGGGAGGCCGTCTCCGGGCGGGAGCGCAAGTGTTTGCACACCTCGTAGCCGCTGATGTCCGGCAGATTCACGTCCAGCACCACCACGTCCGGGCGCTCGCTCTCGGCCAGCCGCAGGGCCTCCTCGCCCGTGGCCGCCTCCAGCACCTGGTAGCCCGCCATGCGCAGCGTGCGCGTGGAGAGGTCGCGGGTCGCCTCGTCATCGTTGACGTTGAGAATCGTCGCGGAAACAGTGAGGTCAGCCACGGCGGCCCTCCTCCTTGTTGGTGCCCAGGCCCGTCTTGTGCAGCGCGTCCCGGAGGCGGGTAATGGCGACCTCCCGGCTCAGCGTGTGCCCGGCCAGGAGGGTCGACGTCTCTTTGGCCAGCAGCTGGCGGTTGCCGGCGAGCTGGGCACGCGGATAGGCCTGCTGGAGCGCTTCGAGGGTGTCGGTCGTCACGGTAACCGGGAGCATCTACTCTTGATAAGGCCAGGGTGTCCGGGTTCATGTGAAGTCAACAACTCCACGACTCCGAGAGGTGGTGGAGGGTGGGCTGCTTTCTCACCAGTCCCACGCGCGAGGCCGAGACCGCCGCCACGCTGGAGCGGTTTCCCCCCGCCGAGGTCGCCCGTCGGGTGGCTTCCCAGTCGCGAGTTCGCCAGCTACGTCCTTCCCGGCGCCTATGCCCAGGACGACGCGCCCGGCTTCGAGCGCTTCTTCCTCGTCACCGCCGCCGCCCGCCCGCTCGCCATGCGCTCCGATGCGAGCACCTCCCCACTGCCCCTGCCATCGCGGTACACGCAGGCCTCGTTCCTGCTGGAGAAGCCCTCACCATGAGCGCCTCGAGAGCCCTCGTCCTGCTGTCCCTCCTGGTCGCCGCGCCCGCCCTCGCCGAGACGGCCACGGTGCGCCGGCTGGCCCTGCTCGTGGGCGTCAATGACGGCGGCGCCGAGCGCGTGCGCCTGCGCTACGCCGTCTCGGACGCGCGGTCCTTCGACAAGGTGCTGGGGGAGCTGGGCGGTGTCTCCCCGGCGGACCGGCGCCTGCTGCTGGAGACGGGCCGTGCGGGGCTGGTGGAGGCGCTCGAGGAATTGCGCGCGCGCACCCAGGCGGCCCGCGCCTCCGGGGCCTCGCGCGTGGAGGTGCTCGTCTACTACTCGGGGCACTCGGACGAGGAGGGCCTGCTGCTCAAGGGCGAGCGGATGGACTACGGCGAGCTGCGCCGCGCCCTGGAGGCCCTGCCCGCGGACGTGCGCATCGCCGTGCTGGATAGCTGCGCCTCGGGAGCCTTCGCGCGCGCCAAGGGCGGCGCCCGGCGCCCCGCCTTCCTGGTGGACTCGGGCAACACGGTGAAGGGCCACGCCATCCTCACCTCCTCCAGCGAGGACGAGACCTCGCAGGAGAGCGACAGGCTGGGCGGCTCGTACTTCACGCACCATCTCGTCTCGGGCCTGCGCGGCGCGGCCGACACCACCCACGACGGGCGCGTCACCCTCAACGAGGCCTACCAGTTCGCCTTCCACGAGACGCTGGCCCGCACCGAGAAGCGCGCGGTGGCGCCCAGCACCCCGCCTATGACATCGAGCTGGCGGGCCCGGGGGACCTGGTGATGACGGACCTGCGGGCCAGCTCCGAGAAGAAGGGCCAGTTCCACGTGGAGGCCTGGGCGAGCGACATCCAGCTCACCAATCTCGCGGTGAAGTTCGGCGGGAAGTACGTCTACACGACGCTGCTGGCGGGCATCGGGCCGGATGACAGGCTCCAGCGCTTCAGCCTCGGGCTCGGGCTGGGCGTGCACCTGCCACTGGGTCAGCGCCTCTGGCTGGATGGGGACGTGGCGGGCAGCTCGGTGCGCCCCGTGAGGGACCCCTTCGGGTACAACGCCAACCTGCTGGCGCAGGGCCGGTTGATGCTCGGCGTGGACATCCTCGAGCGCCTCGCCGTCTTCGGCGGGCTCACCTACAACACCTACTTCGCCTGGAGCGACGCGGACCGGCGCACCCTCTCCACGCTGCCGGTGCGGCAGCGGCAGTTGGACGAGACCACTACGGTGCAGTACTGGCCCGGCCTGCAGCTCGGCGTGCGGATTTGAGGAGTCGTCACGGCGACCGCGACGCGCGGTCGCTTGTGGCCCCGGGGCGCGGTGCTATGACACCGCCTCCACTGCCGCGCGAGGCTCCTCCATGAACACCCTCGGCCCTCTGAACAACGTCCTGATTGTCATTACCCTGGGGGCGGTTCTTCTGGAGGTGCTGGCCTACAGGTTCGTCTTCAAGCGCGAGTATGGCTGGCGTTCTTCCCTGGCCTCCCTCGGAGTGAGCGTGGGCCGGAGCTTCACCCGGCTCCTCCCGCTCGCGGTCACGCTCCCGGGCGCGTACTGGCTCTACGAGCACCGACTCTTCGAGGCCTCGTCCCATGGCGTCTGGTCCTGGGTGGCCCTGTTCTTCGGCGTCGAGTTCTTCTACTACTGGTATCACCGGGCCGGTCACCGCATGCGGTGGTTCTGGCTCTCGCACGCGGTGCATCACACGCCGAACCAGCTCAACCTGCTCGCCTCGGGCCGACTCGCCTGGACGTCACAGATTACGGGCGCCTACGTCATCTTCTCGCCGCTGGCCCTGTTTGGCTTTACCCCCGAGTCCATCTTCCTCGGGTACACCCTGAATCTGAGCTACCAGTTCTGGATTCACGCGGACTGGGTGCCGAAGCTGGGACCGCTCGAGGGCATCCTCAACACGCCGTCGGCGCATCGCGTCCACCACGCGGCCAACCTCGACTACCTGGACGCCAACTACGGCGGGGTGATCCTCCTCTTCGATCGCCTCTTCGGCACGTATGTCCCCGAGCGTGAGGACCTCCCCTGCCGGTACGGGCTGGTGCACCCGCTGGAGACGAACAACCCGTTCAAGATCGTCTTCCACCAGTTCGGCCCGTTCCTGCGCGACCTGAAGAGCGCTCGCAGCCTTCGCGAGGTGTGGGGCTACTTCGTCGCTCCGCCGGGCTGGCGACCGGATGGCAACAGCGAGACCACCGAGGACCTGCGGCGCAAGGCCGCGGCCGAGGCGCAGGCCGCGGCACCAGCTCCGGTGGATGAGGCAGGGCCGGCGATCGCCGCGTAGGTGTGTCCGCGCGGCTCGCCAATCCATCCAAAGAAAGTCCGTGCTGGAGGGGGGCCGCCGGGCGCGGTTTTCAAAAACCTGTCCGACAGTCGGACAGGTTTCTGAAATGTGCGCCCGGGAGGCGGGGGCTCAGGAGCATTGGTGCTGCTCGTCACCCTTGAAACGACTTGCTTCGGAGGGCCTAGACCGTCAGCGGCTCGGTGGTGAGGGCCTCCGAGCCGGGAGGAACCTCCACGTCCGGCGCGTCGAGCTGGACCAGCAGGGGGATGGCCTTCCCCGTCTCCCCGAAGCTGGCCATGCCGCGCACGGTGGCCCCCACGCGAGAGCCGTCGGGACACTTGAGGGAGATGGCCTGTCCCACGCGCACGATGGGCGAGCGCCGCGGGATGCCGGGGGAGAGCAGCACGCCCCGGCCCGCCAGCCGGTGGGTGGCTTCCACGGTGAAGAGGTAGCGCTCTCCGCCCTTTCCCGCTCCCACCTGCCGCGCGAAGAAAGCGGACAGCCGCTCCAGCAGCAGCATCGCCGGCTGTTGCACTCGCTCCAGCCGAGGGCGCTCCCGCACCAGGAACTCCTCGGCGCCGAGGTTCACGCGGCCCACGTCCTCCGGTGCGGCGCGGACCCAGCGCTCCAACAGGACCACGTCCACCTCGGGGTGGAACTGCACGCCGTAGGAGCCGCCCACGCGGAAGGCCTGCTGGGGGTAGCGGGCGGACGATGCGAGCACTTGCGCGCCCGGCACGGACTCGAAGGTCGTGTCGTGCCAGTGCAGCACGTCGAAGATCTCCTCGAAGCCGGCGAACAGGGGGTCCGACAATCCTTCCGCCGTCAGCGACACCGGTTGCACGCCTAGCACCGGGCCCTTCTCGCCCGGGAGAACGCGGGCCCCGGCGGCGGCGGCGAGCAACCGTGCACCCACTCCGATTCCCAGGCTCGGCCGGCCTGCTTCCAACCGGAGTGCCAGCAACCGCCGCTCCTCCTCCAGGAGAGCGGTCCGCTCCGCCTCCTGGCTGCTCGAGGACCTGCCCATCACCACGACCAGGTCCGCTTCCGCGTCCTCGGAGTCCGGTGCTCGCAGGCGAACGTCCAGGGTGAAGCCCGCGCGCCGCAACGCGGGGCCGAGCTGTCCGACATCATCTTCTTCCTGCTGGAGCAGGACGACGGCGGTGCGGGAGGACGGGGGAGGCGCGTTCATGCCGGAAACATTCGCACGCTTGCGCCGCCTGGCTGGAGCCTGACTTCACCTGGAGCCGGGCCGTGCGGGGAATGTCGGGCAGGTGACGCCTCCTGGAGGGCGGTGGTAACCCTGGGCCATGGAGATCTGCACGCTGGTCGGATTGCTGGGGGGCCTGTTCCTCGTCGGGTGGCTCGCCTTCTCGGAGGTGCTCCTCGAGCGTCAACAACGCGGGGAGTAGTCGCGTAGGGTTCGGGCGCATGGCTTCCCCGAGAACCTCGTCGCTCTCCGCCCTCGCGTCCCTGCTGCTCGTGGCGTGTGCCACCGCTCCCGTGGCGCCGCCGCCCTCTCCCGTCCACGCCTCCCGGCCGCCCTGCTCGACGGGGCGCGGGTGTCTCGCGGCGTGCTCCTCCGGCGACACCCGTGCCTGCACCCTGGCCGCGGATCGCCTGCGCTACGGCTCGGGCACCGCGCGCGACGTGCCCCGCGCCGGGCGGCTCTACCGTCAGGCCTGCGAGGCCCACGACGGGCTCGGCTGTGCCGGGCTGGGCTGGGTCTCCCAGGGGCCCGCCTCCGAGGACGCCTTTCGCCGTGCGCGCCCGCTGCTCGAGGTCGCCTGTGCGCTCGATGATGCCGAGGCCTGTGTCTCCGGGGGCCTGCTGCGCCTGGAGGGACGGGGCGGGCCAGTGGAGGCCGCCGAGGGCGAGGCCCGGGTCCGGCGTGGCCTGGAGTTGCTCACCGCCGCCTGCCAGTCGGGCGAGGGGGCCGCGTGCGTCCGGGCCGCCACCCTGTTCGAGGCGGGGCCCGTCCCTGTGCGGGATGACTCGCGCGCGCTCGTGTACCTGCAGCGAGCCTGTGAGGCCGGAGTGCCCGGGGGCTGCTCCGCGCTGGCGCTGCGGTACCTGACGGGGCGCGGGGTGGCCCCGGACAGGGCCCGGGCGCTCGCTCTCTACAAGCAGGTGGGGGAGCACTACCGCACCGCGTGCGAGGCCGGTGAGCCCTCGGCGTGTGTCGAGCTCGGGCAGGCCCACGAACTGGGGCAGGGCGTGCCGAAGGAGCCGGCGCGCGCGCTCGCGTACCAGGAGAAGGCCTGTGCGCTGGGCGAGCCCGCCGCGTGCCTGCGTGCCGCCTGGTGGCTGCGCGAGGGCGCCGAGGGGGTGAGTCCGGATGCGCCGCGGTCCTCCACGCTGGAGTCCCAGGCGGAGGCACTGCTCGACGAGAGCTGTCGCGCGGGCAGTGGGGTGGACTGCCTCACGCTGGCCGGCGGGGTTGCTCCCGAGAAGGCACGGGCCCTCCGGGAGCGGGCCTGTGCCCTCGGGCAGGCGCGGGCGTGCGAGGCGCCGCGCTGAGGAGTCCCGGGGCCCACGGGGGTTCCGTGAGCCCTCGGGCCCATCTCACAGGCTGTCGAGGAACGCCTGGAGCCGGCGCTTCTCGGTGGCCGAGAGCCCCACGTACGCGTCACGCGACCACTGGCCCTCGCCGCCGTGCATGAGGATGGAGTCCTCCACGGTGTCCGCCGAGCCGTCGTGCAGGTAGCGCGTCTTGTACCGCAGGCCCCACAGCGGCGTGGTGCGCCACATCCGTCCCGAGGCCCGTCCCATCGGCCGAGGGTCCTCCAGCCCCGGGCCCATGTCGTGGATGAGCAGGTCGCTGTACGGCCGCAGCACCTTGCCGCTCAGCGCCGCCACCCGGTGCACCGTCCCGTCCGGCCACGGCGCGTAGTAGTCCTTCACCGTCCGCAGCGTCTTCCGGTGGCAGTCGTCGCAGCCCGCCCGCTCGAAGAGCTCCTCGCCCTTCGCCGCGTCATGGGAGAGGGGCCCGCGCTCCGGCGCCGCCAGGAACGCCTGGAAGTAATAGAGCGGCAGCGTCAGCTGGCTGTTCACGTCGTTGGGCTGGTTGGGGATGCGGCACTCGGGCGGAGGCTGCGCCCCATTCGGCGTGTTCTCCCGAGGCCAGAAGGGCGTGGTCACCCCCAGCTCGATGTTGAAGGGCTCGTTGGTGAACTGGAACAGCGTCGGCGTCTGCGACTTCCAGCCGAAGCGGCCCACCCGAGGCGCGCCGATGGGCTGCGAGCGCCCGCCATCCAGGCTGAAGGCCCGCAGCTTTCCGAGGCCCTCCATCTCCACGCCCCAGTTGGCCACGCCGTACACCCCCGGGGCCTTCCACGGTTGCGCCCCCTCCCAGGAACGGAGGTCCGCGTCGCTCACCGCGTCCAGCAGCCCGAAGCCGAACACCGGCGGCGTGTGTCGGGGGCTGGTGCCAATTCCAGGCTTGCTCAGCGGAATCACATCCGGCTCGAGCTGGCACGCCGAGCCCCCCGGCAACTGCTTCAGCGACTTGCGCTGCTGCACCGGGCCGCCGAGCTCGAACGCCTGGAAGAACATGTCCCCATTGCGCAGGGTGTAGTGGATGACGTTCTCGGCGGTGGTGGGGTCGCTGCCACCGGTGGTCGGCGTGGCGTGGCAGAGCGCGCAGGACTGCGCGTTGAAGAGGGGCCCGAGGCCCTCGGTCGCGGTGAAGTCGCGCTCGAAGAGGGCCTTGCCCTCCTGGAACTTCCGCAGCTCCTCCGGGCTCAGTCCCGGCAGGGGCGCGCCCGCGGGAGCGGTGACGCGGGCCGTGGCGAGCAGGGTCTCCTCGGGCGCGAGCTCCTGGGCGAGGGCCGGGGTGGCGGCGAGCAGGGCGGTGGACAGCAGCGTGCGCAGGGGCGAGGAACGCGAGGCAATGGCGGTCTTCATGGTGGCGTCCTCGCTCACTGGGCGGCGCAGCGGTTGTAGTAGGCCGGGGGGTAGGCCGGCTGGATGCGCGTGGCGCACGTCGTCTTGAGCGTCAGCGTGCCGTTGAAGGGATTGCTCTCGTAGCCCTTCGGTCGCAGGTTCGGGTACGTGCCGCTCCAGCCGATCATCGTGTTGTCACGGCTCAGCAGGTACGCGGGCTTGGGGTCCGGCTCCAGGCTGGTGGCGATCGCCATGCCGTAGCCAGACCAGATGCTCTGCAACACCTGGTCGAAGTTCATCGCCAGCGACACCGGCAGCCCGCCGTCCGTGTAATAGAGCCCGAGCTCGTCCGGCTTGCACAGGTTGTAGGGCAGGTACGAGAAGTAGACGCCGCCCTTGCCCTGCTCATCGAGCATCTGGTCGTAGCGGAACACGAAGCGCGCATGTCCCTTGCCATCCGGCGTGCCCTCGAAGAGCGGCGTGCTGGTCATGTGCATGGTGGCGATGGGCACCGGGATGCTGTTGGGGGGCGGCCCGCCGGGGAGCTCGTACTCGCTGCCGATGAGCTGCAGCGTGGTGGCGTCGTAATAGTACGTGGTGTCGAAGTTCAGCATCCGCCCCACGAACCAGAACTGCCACTTGCCATCCTGGACGGAGACGGGGAACTGGTTGTACGGCGTGGAGACGTCCACCGGGCGCGTGAAGGACATGCGGTAGGGCAGCCCGTCGAAGTCCGCCTCCAGCACCACCTCGTTGCGGCTCTTGGAGTAGGTGATGCGCGTGGTGGCCTTCGCGTCCGGCCGGCACATCTCCGGCTCCTCTAGGAGGACCTCGGTGGCGGCCGCGCCTCCGGTGACCATCGGAATCTCGAAGCTGCCCTCATCGGGAGGCGCGTAGACGTGGCGCTGCTCCACGGTGGAGAAGCCGGTGGGCGTGCGGGGCGTGAGGGGGGCGGGGGGCGTGGCGAGGGCCATGCCTCCCCACAGCACTCCCAGGACCGAGAGGCTGCGGAGGGCGGTACGTCGGACGGACATCCTGGACTCCTGCGGTGGGTGGAGCGACGCGCGGAGTAACAGGGGAGTCTGACAACCCTTCAGGTGCCGGGGGTGAGACGGACCCCCTCTGGCTGCGCGTGCCAGCCATTGTCACGCGAGAATCCGCGGGGGGCCAGGGGGGCGCTCTACTTCTCGACCACCTGGCTGACGCGCAGCACGGTGGCGGCGCCGGCGGGGCCCGCGTTGGGCACGACGTCCACGGTGGCCTGCACCTTGAGGCCGGGGGCGTGGAAGGTGACCTGCTCGAGCTCCGCGCGCTTCTCGTCGCTGACCTTGAGCGCGGTGAGGTCGAGCTCATGGACCGGGAGCGGCTCGTCGCCGGGCCGGTCGGGCCGGGTGGCGGAGAAGGTGGGGCAGGGGGTGGTGATGCAGCGCACGCCGCTGTTCTTCACGAAGAAGATGGCGGGCCCTCGCTCGGTGGGCGTGCCGGGGGCGGCGGCGGTACCGCCCGAGGGCGTCTCAGCGGCGGGTTGGGCGTTGACGGGAGTGTCCATCTGGGCGGGAGGCGTGCCGCCGGACTCGGCGGTCGGGTTGGGGGTCGCGTTGCGGCTGCAGCCGGCGAGCAGGGCGAAGGCCAGGGCGGCGGTGAGGAGGGGCTGACGCAGGGTCATGGGGCGGGGCTCCGGGAAGGGATGCGGCAGTCTCGCCGCCTCCCGGGGGGGATGCTACATCCCGACGCGGCGGGCCTCCCTTCATTCCTGGGCGGGGGTGCCGACTCCCTCCCCACCGAGTCCCTGCTCCAGGAGTTGCTCCTCCAGGAATTGCTCCTCGGGCTCGAAGGCCAGGGCCGCCGAGTTGATGCGGAAGCGCAGCCCGGTGGGGGGAGGGCCGTCGTCGAAGACGTGGCCGAGGTGGGCGCCGCAACGGCTGCATGCCACCTCGGTGCGGACCGTCAGGAAGGACGAGCGGTCCTCGTGCTGGAGGAGGTGGCTCGACACCAAGGGGGTATGGAAGCTGGGCCAGCCGGTGCCCGAGTCGAACTTCGCCCGCGAGGAGAAGAGCGTGTTGCCACAGCCAGCGCAGCAGTAGACGCCCTTGCCGTCGTAGTTCCAGAAGGCCCCGGTGAAGGGGGGCTCGGTGTCCTTCTGGCGCATGACCCGGTATTGCTCCGGGGTGAGCTCTCGTCGCCACTCGTCGTCGGTCTTGTAGACCCTGTCGTGCATGGCGTCCTCCTCCACTCTCGACCCTCCCTAGTTATGTGTGCGGGGCGGGCCGGAAGCAGCGATCGCTCGTTGGGTCGGTAGGTTTATGTGCTACCTGTATGCCCGGAGCCGGGGAGTAGGTCCAGAGCCCGTCTCCCCGAGTGCTGGCCGAGTCAGCATGACCGCAGACGTCACGTTCATTGACGACCCGGTGCCCCCGGGCTACATCCGGCCAGGGTGGCCCGAGGGGCCGCCGTTCTTTCCCGTACCCCTGGTAGTTCAAGGACCCCCGAAGATGGAATTCCGCATCGCCGCCGACGAGCTGAAGAAGGCCCTCTACCGCGCCCAGGGCATCGTGGAGCGCAAGACGACGATGCCCATCCTCGCCAACGTGCTCGTCACGGCCACGAAGACGGGGGTGACCGTCACGGCGTTCGACCTGGAGATCGGCATCGTCTCCGAGCACCCCGCCGAGGTCCTCAAGCCCGGCGCGGTGACGCTCAGCGCCAAGTACGTCTTCGACATCGTCCAGAACCTCCCGGACGCCCACGTCACGCTCAAGAAGCTGGCGAACAACTACGTGGAGATCACCAGCGGCTCGGCGCACTTCAAGATCGTCGGCACCGCGCCCGAGGAGTACCCGAAGCTGCCGCGCGAGGAGAACGCGCCGCTGGTGCAGATCGACCGGCGCCACGCTGCTGGAGATGATCAAGAAGACGCAGTTCGCCATCTCCACCGACGAGACGCGCTACATCCTCAACGGCGTCTTCTTCGAGCCGCAGCAGGGGGGCAAGGTGCGCATGGTGGCCACGGACGGTCACCGTCTGTCGCTCATCGAGCGCGAGCTGCCCGGGGACTTCAAGCTCAAGAGCGGCGTCATCATCCCGCGCAAGGGCCTGCTGGAGCTCAAGCGCCTGCTGGACGAGGCGCCGGACGCGGAGTGCCACCTGGGCTTCGCGGAGAACTCGGCGCTCTTCAAGAAGACGGGCCTGACGATGGTGATGCGGCTCATCGACGGGCAGTTCCCCGAGTACCAGCGCGTCATCCCCAAGGAAGGCGAGAAGGCGGTGCTGGTGCCCAAGACGCGCCTGCTCGAGGGTCTCAAGCGCATCGCGCTGCTGAGCGCGGACAAGAGCTACGCGGTCCGCGTCGGCCTGGCGGAGAACCAGCTCCTCATCACCGCCAACAACCCGGACCTGGGCGAGGCGAAGGACGCGCTGGACATCGCGTACCGGGGCGCCGCCATCACCATCGGCTTCAACGCGCGCTACCTGCATCGACGTGCTGGGCGTGACGGACACGGACGAGGTGGCCTTCGAGCTGGGTGACGAGCACAGCCCCGGCGTGCTGCACGCCCCGGGCGACCGCAGCTTCACCGCCGTGGTCATGCCGATGCGCGTCTGAGTCCTCCGGCCGTCTCCGCGGCGCCATGTCTGCCCCAGACGCCTCCCGAGCCACGGTGGCCGCTCCGGCGGCCTCGAGCCCGCGCAACATGGGCCTGGACCGCGCACGCGCCGTGGCCGTCATCGCCATGGTGATGGGCCACACGCTGGACGCGGTGCTGTCGGACGTGGCCCGCAACAGCGCGGGGATGCTGACGTACTGGTCCATGCGGGCCGTGACCGCGCCGCTGTTCCTCTTCGTGGCGGGTTGGGCCTTCGCGACCACCGTGCAGCGCACCGGTGTCCGGGGTGCGAGCGTGCTGCGCCGGTACGTGCCGCGAGCGGGGTTGTTGTTGGGCTGGGGCTACCTGTTGCGTTGGCCCGGTTGGGGGCTGCCGGCGCTGTTCGCCGGGGACCCGGTGGTGTGGCGGCACTTCCTCGCCTTCGATGCGCTGCACGGCGTGGCCGGGGCGCTGCTGCTGGGCGCGAGCGTGCTGGCGGTGCTGCGCGGGCGGGTGGCGAGGATGGGCGCGCTGGCGACGCTCTCGCTCCTCTTTCCGCTGGTGAGCCCGTGGGTGCGCGCGGCGGTGGAGGGCGGCGGCTGGCCCCTGGCGCTGGAGCAGGCGCTCGCGGGGAAGACCTCCAGCTTCCCGCTCTTCCCCTGGTCGGCGTACTTCTTCGCGGGAGGCTTCACCGGGCTCGGGCTGGGGCTGGTGAAGCGGGTGCCGCAGTGGCTCGTGATGATCGGCACGGGCACGGCGCTCCTGTCGCTGATGGCGCTGTGGGGGGGAGATCCCCGCGTGAGCGACCCGACGCTGGTGGTGTGGCGGCTGGGGCTGCTGGGCGTGGTGGCGGGGCTGGCGATGCTGCTGCCCTCGCGGCTGGACGGGTTGCTGGGTCCGGTGGGGCGTGCCTCGCTCTGGGTCTACGTCGTGCACCTGCCCATCGCGTATGGCTGGTCCACCTTCCCGGGCCTGGCGAGCCGGTGGGGGCACTCGCTGGACGTGCTGCCGGCGCTCGCCGCGGCCCTGACGGTGCTGACGGTGTCGCTGGCCCTCGCGGTACCGGCGAAGAAGCGGTACGGGCGCTGGCGCACCGGGTCCTCTCCCGCGCGTCCGGCCCCAGCACCCGTGCTCTCGCCCGAGCCGTCGAGCTCGGGCGGGGTTTGACTCACCACGTCGTACCCCCCGGAAATCCATACAGATTTGGAAGGTAGGGTTTTGAAAAGCAAAAGTTGGCCTTAAGGGCAACGGACTGGTAATAAGGCGCCACTCTCCGGTCGGACGGTCCCCACCTTGGGAGGGGGGGTGCGGTCGGCCCGGCGAGGTGTCCCAGCGAAGTCACCTCAATCAAGGAGAAGTCCAGATGAACAAGTTCCTGTTTGGCGCCGCCGCCCTGTCCCTGTTCGCCGTTGGTTGCGCCACCCCCGAGGCCGTGTGCAAGGCGGGCGTGGACCAGGTCTGTGAGCGTCAGTTCGAGTGCCAGTCCGCCGACGTCAAGGCCTCCGACTTCTTCAAGACCGCCTTCGGCACCAGCGCGGAGGAGTGCAAGACCAAGCTGTACGCCGCCTCCAAGTGTGAGGAGCGCAAGGAGGACAACGAGAACTGCACCGGGACGAACGCGGGCAAGACGTTCAACCTGGACGCGGCCTCGGACTGCTCGGACGCGCGCGCGAAGCTCACCTGCGCCGACTACCTCGACCCGACCAAGACCCCGGCCGTGTGCGCCAACGTCTGCAAGTAGTTCGTCCCGGCACCTCCGGGTGCTGAACCAGGGGCCGGTCTCCTCGTCGAGGGGCCGGCCCTTTTGTCGTCCGTGATAGGCTGACTCCCAGGGAGCACTGCGTTGCCCCCTTCCCAAGAGAGGCCTCGGGAGTCATGTCGTTGCATCGGATCGCCGCGTTCCTGGCCGTGGGCCTCGTCGCCCTGGTGGGAAGCGAGGCGAGAGGTGGAGATCCTCCAGGGCGCATCGGGTTCCGGCGCTACAGCACGGAGGCGGGCATCGAGAACCCCGGCATGTCCTGGATTCTGCAGGACGGGGAGGGGTTCGTCTGGGCCCTCGCCAGCGATGCGGTGTACCGCTTCGACGGCAAGCGCTTCGAGCGCTTCGGGCAGGAGGCCGGCCTGCCCTCGGTGGTGGTGAACGATGTCACGCTCGATGCGTGGGGGCGGCTGCTCCTCGCGACCCAGGCGGGCGTGGTGCGCTGGGACGGGAGCCGCTTCGTCCCCGTGCCGATGAACGGAGTGCCCTCGGAGGTGTGGAGTCTCCGCCTGGACTCCGAGAAGCGGATGCTGGCGGGGACCGCCCAGGGCCTCTTCATGGAGTCGGAGCCGGGGCACTTCCTCCTGGCGCCCGGGTGGCCGGGGGGAGTGGCCAGGGCCCTCTGGGTGGATGTGTCGGGCGAGCTCCAGGTGGCCTCGGGGTCGCGCCTGCTGAGTCGGGAGCCACAAGGGCCTTGGCGGAGCCTGGAGGTGCACGGGTATCGCAACCCCATCGCCTCCCTCGTGCGTGACGGGCACGGTCGCCTGTGGCTGAGCGGCGAGGGCTGGCTGGTGGTGCAGCCCCGGAGTGGCGCGCCGTTCGAGGATAGAACCCGGCTCGTCGAGGGATTCCAGGCGGCGGGGCGCCGGCTGCGCGTGGGGCGGAGGGGTCAGCTCCTGGTGCCGACCTACCGCGGCCTCATCGAGGTGGACGGGGAGCGCGCGGGCCTCCTGCGGCTGGGCCTCCCGGAGCCGGCGTCACGGATGCCGGGGACGTGCTGGAGGACGAGGAGGGGACGCTCTGGGTCGCCAGCCTGGGCGTGTACCGCTCGCTGGGGCGCGGCCATTGGACCCTCCATGACTCCACCACCGGGCTCCCCTCGAGCGTCATCTGGGGGTTGAGCCGCGGTCCCGATGGGTCGCTGTGGGTGGGCACCGACAATGGGCTCGCGCGGGGCACGCCCGGGGGCTGGGTCGTCATTCCGGGGCTGGAGGGTTACTCACTCAAGGCCGTGGTGGTGGACCGGGAGGGCTCCGTGTGGGCCTCGGGCAACCCGATCGGGCTGCACCACTACGAGCCCAGGAGTGGCAGGCTGCGGACGCTCGGCGTGGCGGAGGGCTACCCGGCGCACTTCACCTTCGCTCTGGTCGTGGAGCCCGATGGCACCCTGTGGTCGGCGGGCTCCTCGGGCCTGCTGCGAGGCGTCCGCAAGGGGGCTGAGTGGACCTTCGAGCCGGTGCTGCCTCCCAGCTCGCGCATGGCCTTCATGAGCGTGATGCCGGGACGGGGCCGGGCGGCTGTGGGCCGCGGGTGACGGGCTCTACGTGCGGGAGGGGGGCGTGTTCCAGCGCCTGGGCGTCGCCGAGGGCCTGCTGGATGACCGTGTGCGCTACCTTCTGTCCCGCCGCGATGGCCGCGTGTGCGTGTCCTACAAGGAGCCCCTGGGTCTGAGCTGCTTCTCCTACCGGGACGGGCACCTCTCCGACCTGGTCCACCTGGAGCTGAGTACGGGGCTCCACAGCGGTGTCATCTTCCAGATTGGCGAGGATGCGGCGGGCCGGCTCTGGGTGGGGACGGGGGCTGGGATAGACCTCGTCGGCGATGGGGTGCTCGACCACTTTGGCGCGAGCGCGGGGGCTCCGGGTGACTCCTGCAACGGCAACTCCTTCCTGGCGGAGGCCGATGGGGACGTGTGGGTGGGCACCTCGGAAGGCCTCGGCCGCTTCGAGAGCGCGCGCTACACCGGCCGGGCCGCTCCGCCGCGCGTGGCCCTGCTGAGCACCACCCTCGGGGCGCACTCGTCCGCCCGGCCTCCCATGGAGGGCCTCGAGACCCCCCACGACGAAGCGACGCTGGAGGTCCAGTTCGCCGACCTGGGGTTCATCGACGAGACCCGCATGGAGCACGAGGTACGGCTCGTGGGGCTGGACGACTGGCACGCCGCCCATGGCCACTCGGTGCGCTACAGCGCGCTTCCGCCGGGGCGCTACCGGCTCGAGCTGCGCGCGCGAAACGGCGAGGGGCCGTGGGGACCCGTGGCCGGGCTCTCCCTGGTGGTGCATCCGCCCTGGTGGACCTCCTGGTGGGCGCGAGTCCTCGGCGTGCTGCTCCTGGGGGCCTCCGTGGCGGGCGTGGTGCGCTGGAGGGGCCTGGCCCTGCGGCGCAAGAACGCCGAGCTGGAGCGCCTCGTGGAGGCCCGCACCACCGAGCTCGCCCGGGCCCGCGAGAAGGTGATTCAAGCGGAGAAGCTCTCCGCGATGGGGGAGTTCATGGCGCGGCTCTCTCACGAAATCAACAACCCGCTCACCGCCATCCACAACAACCTGCCTCCGGTGCGCGAGTACTTCGACCAGCTCGCCGAGCTGCTGAAGCATTGTCGCGAGCGGCTCGCGACCCACCCCGAGGAGGCCGGGGAGCTCGAGCGGCTGTGGCGGGAGCTGGACGTCGACTTCACGCTGCAGGACATGCCCGATGCGCTGGATGCGATGCGGCAGGCCGCGGAGCGCATCAGCTCCACGCAAGCGGACCTGCGCGCCTTCCTGCGCGGCGAGCGCCCGCGCCTGGAGCTCGGAGACCTCAACCAGACGGTCCTCGAGACGGTCGAGCTGGTCCGTCGCTCCCATCCCGCGGGCACGCGGGTGGAGGTCCAGTGTGGGGACGTGCCCCGGCTCCCCTTCCACAAGGGGCAGCTCGGTCAGGTGGTGCTGAACCTGCTGCGCAACGCCCTCGACGCGCTCGGGGGCGCGGGCGAGGTGCGGGTGAGCACGGCCGTGCGGGATGGCATGGTCGAGCTCGTGGTGGCCGATGACGGCCCGGGGATTCCTCCGGCGCTGCGGGCCCGCATCTTCGAGCCCTTCTTCACCACGAAGGACGTGGGGAAGGGGACGGGGCTGGGGCTGGCCATCTGCCGGCAGATCATCACGGAGAACCACGGAGGCACGCTCGAGCTGGACGAGTCCGTGGCGCGCGGTGCGTGCTTCCGGGTGCGGCTGCCGCTCGCTCCGGCCGAGCGCGAGGCGGCGTGACGGTGGGAGGCCGGTGCGGCCTCCGGGTCAGGACGCCTTGGGGAGGAGCACCTCGCGCAGGAGCGTGCTCGCCGTGGAGGCCTCGGGGCCGCGCTCCAGCCAGTGCGGCACGGGCAGGCCCTTGGAGCGGAGGAAGGTCGGGTTGAAGAGCTTGCTCGCGTAGCGGTTGCCCGAGTCGCACAGCACGGTGACGAGGGTGTGCCCCGGCCCCAGCTTCCGGGCGAGGCGGATGGCGCCGGCGACGTTGATGGCGCTGGAGCCACCGAGGCAGAGGCCCTCGTGCTCGAGCAGGTCGAAGAGGATGGGGAGCGCCTCGGCGTCGGGAATCTGGAAGGACGCGTCGACGGGGGCACCCATGAGGTTGGCGGTGATGCGGCCCTGGCCGATGCCCTCGGTGATGGAGGAGCCCTCGGACTTGAGCTCGCCGTGCGTGTACCAACCGTGGAGCGCGGCACCCATCGGGTCCGCGAGTCCGATGACGACGTTCGGGTTGCGCTCCTTGAGGGCCATGCCCACGCCCGCCAGCGTGCCGCCGGAGCCCACCGCGCAGATGAAACCATCCACGCGGCCCTCGGTCTGCGCCCAGATTTCGGGGCCGGTCGTCTCCAGGTGGGCCTGACGGTTGGCGACGTTGTCGAACTGGTTGGCCCAGATGGCGCCGTTCGGCTCGCGGGCGTTGAGCGCCTCGGCGAGGCGGCCGGACACCTTCACGTAGTTGTTGGGCTCCTTGTAGGGGACGGCGGGGACCTCGAGGAGCTCGGCGCCCATGAGGCGGAGCATGTCCTTCTTCTCCTGGCTCTGGGTCTCCGGGATGACGATGACGGTGCGGTAGCCCAGGGCATTGCCCACGAGCGCGAGCCCGATGCCGGTGTTGCCCGCGGTGCCCTCGACGATGATGCCTCCGGGGCGGAGCAGTCCGCGGGAGACGGCGTCACGGATGATGAAGAGGGCGGCCCGGTCCTTCACGGACTGTCCGGGGTTGAGGAACTCGGCCTTGCCGAGGATGGTGCAGCCCGTCTCCTCGGACGCGCGCCGGAGCTTGATGAGCGGCGTGTTCCCGATGGTCGCGATGACGTCGTTCTGGATGTTCATGGGCCCCGGAACCGTAACGCTGGGCCCACTCGGTCTCAAGGCACGGACGCGAGTATCCTCCAGGCCGCCAATCGACCGAGCACACCCGCCATGAATCCAGTCCTTCTCGCCCTCTTGATGCCGGGCCTGCTGATGACCACGCCGGCTCCCTCGTCGTCCCCGGTTCCAGGCTTCGCGCGGCTCCCGCTGGAGCAGCGGCGCGCCGAGGTCAAGGAACTCTCGCGCGAGAGGTTGGTGGAGCTGTTCGCGACGACGCCCGTCGATTTGCTCCTGGAGGCCGGAAAGGCCGCCGCCTCTCAAATGGGCACCTATGAGTCGCGTGTGGTGAAGCGCGAGCGCGTCTCCGGCAAGCTGCTGAAGCCGCAGACGATTCACCTGGTGGTCCGGCAGTCGCCTCGGGCGGTGCGGTTGGAAATCCTGGACGGACCCGCCAAGGGACGGCGGGTGGTCTACGACTCCACGGTGAAGAAGAACGAGCTCCGGGTCCGCGAGGCGGGACTCCTCGGTCTCGCCGGTGGGATGTGGCTCGACATGAACAGCGAGCTCACCCGGGGCGACACGAACCACCCCATCATGGACTTCGCCTTCACGGCGATCATCGGCGTCCTGGAGGACAGCTTCAAGCAGGGTGAGGCCCTCGGCGGATACACCCGGAAGGACGAGGGCTTCGATGCGGCGGGGCGCTACTGCATCACCTTCACCGCGCCCGAGGGAGGGCAGCACCTCTACGCGACGCGGGCACGCATCTGCATGGATCCGGTGCTGGCCCTGCCGGTCATCATGGAGATCGACGACGCGCACGGGCCGTTGGAGCGCTTCGACTTCAGAGACGTGAAGCCGGTGGCCAAGGCCGACTTCTCTCCGTCGTCACTCTGAGCCTTCAGCCCTGGGCGAGCCTCATGCAGCGCGCATGGCTCACCCTGGTGGGACGGACGTGGCGGGTGATGGCGACGTACTCGGAGGGCTCGAAGTGCTCCACGCGGCGCTTGAACGAGGAGATGGTCCCCGGCCACAAGGCGGAGTTGCGCCCCGTGGAGTCGAGGTACCAGCTCGCGCAACCGCCCTGTTTCCAGACCGTCCCGCTCATCCGGGAGTCGACGTACCGGACGAACTCGGCCTGGGCTTCGGGCGTCGGCTCCACCGCGGCCAGGTTCCGGCCCTCGAGATAGCGCAGCGCGCCGAGCACGTGCTCGAGCTGGCTCTCCATCATCAGGAGCACCGAGCTGTGCCCGAGTCCGGTGTTGGGCCCCTGGAGCAGGAAGAGGTTGGGGAATCCGCTCACCGTGGTGCCGAGGTGCGCCGTCGCCGTCATGGTGCTCCTCCACGCCTCCGCCAGCGTGTGCCCGTGACGCCCCCGGATGCGGTGAGCGATCGGCAGTGCCTGCACCTGGAAGCCGGTTCCGAAGATGATCGCCTCGACTTCGTACTCGGTGCCGTCCGTCGTGACGATGGAGCGCTCACGCACCTCGCGGATCGTCTCGGTGACGAGCTCGACATTCTCGTGGTTGAGCGAGGCGAGGTAGTCATCCGAGATGAGGACGCGCTTGCAGCCCATGCGTGTAGTGGGGCGTGAGCTTCGCGCGCAGGGTCGGATCGGGAACGGACCGCTCCAGGTGCCGCACGGCGAGCCGCTGGATGAGCCGGAGGAGCCACGGGTGCAGGAACCCGTACGCCGTCAGCTCGCGGAGCGCGTAGATGAGCCAGCGGGTGAGGCGATGCACTCCCGGCACGTGCTCGGTACACCCACTGCATCCGCTTGCCGAGCGCGCGGTCCCGACGCGGGAGGACCCACGGGGGCGTGCGCTGGAAGAGGACCAGCTTGCCCACCTCCGGCTGGATGCGAGGAACGAACTGGATGGCGGAGGCGCCGGTGCCGATGACCGCCACCTTGCGTCCGGCGAGGGCGTAGTTGTGGTCCCACCGGGCCGAGTGCATCGTCTTGCCCTGGAACTTCTCGAGGCCCGGCAGCTTGGGAATGGACGGGTCGCTCAGGGCGCCCGCGGCGGAGACGAAGACATCCGCCGTGAAGGGCCCCTCCGAGGTCTCGATGTGCCAGCGCTGCAGGTCGTCATCCCAGCGAGCGTCGAGGACGGTGTGGCCGAGGCGTAGGTGCGGGCGGATGCCGAACCTGTCGGCGCAGTCGCGCAGGTAGGCGTGGATCTCGGCCTGGGGCGAGTAGGCGCGAGACCAACCCGGATTCGGCGCGAACGAGAACGAGTAGAGGTGGGACTGCACGTCGCACGCGCAGCCCGGGTACGTGTTGTCACGCCAGACGCCGCCGACGTCCTGCGCGCGCTCGAAGATGACGAAGTCCTCGATGCCCTCCTGCTTGAGCCGGATGGCCATCCCGAGGCCGCCGAAGCCGCTTCCGGCGATGGCGACGTGAAAGTGCGGTGGATGCCGAGGGGACAATCGAAACTCCTGCACGACGCAGTGGTACGGAAAGCAACTCGGGTCTGGGCCTCGCTCAGAGGGGTACCCGCTCTCGGAGCGCGTCCAACCCACTCCGGCACTGTCTCGCCAGTGCCCGGAAGTCGTCGCCGAGCGCCGTGCAGTCGATGACGCGGGTCCAGAAGCTGTGCGCGTGGAGCGCCGCGTCCGCCCAGACATCGAGGGTCTCCGCGGTCGGAGGCACCGGCTCGAACGGGCGATCGACGACGGTCATGGTCGACGGCGCGAACATCATCGGGAGCATGTCGTAGACGGGCGCGAGACGAAGCTCGCCTTCCCGCGTCTCCAGGAAGCTCACGTTGCCGAAGTGGCGATCCGTGTTGCCGATGAGCTGTCCGAAGACATCGAGCCACCGCATGCGCCGTGCGTTCTCGGAGTTGATGAGCTTCCGCTCCAGGAGCTTCGGGGCGATACGCGTCCAGGATGCGCCACGGCCGGTGTCGCCGATGTATTCGTTGTCCAGGGCCTCGAGCGAGAGCACTCCCCGCCTGCCTCTCTCTCCGAGCCGGTCGAAGCGCTCGACCTCCAGGAACCGGTAGCCGCGCTCGTCGAACCAGTGGGCCGTGGCCGCGTCGATGCCGGCTTCGCGGACCACCTGGAGCGCGAGGCTTTCACACACGAGCAATTCCCTCCACCGACGTGCCACCGCGCCCTCATCGTCGCTCGCGAACTTGACCAGCACGTGCCGGCCTCCCGAGTACGTCAGGAACTTGGGATGTTCTCCTCCGGCGGAGGAGCCCGGCTGCTCCCGGGCGGAGCGGCGGGCGAGCTCCGGGTAGGCGGTGCGCTCGACCGGTGCGAGTGTGCTCGCGAGCCATCGGTTCAGGGACTCTTCACCAAGGATGAGGTCGCCGACGCAATCCTCGCCACGGCGCGCCAGTGCGATGAGGCGATGATCGTCGTTCCAATCTCCCAGTCGCGAGGGCAGCTCCAACTCGGGGCAGCGCGCGCTGAACGTCCGGCCGACGTACCCCTGAGGGCTCATGTCGGAGGCGAACGGCGGGAGACCCTCGAAGAGCTTCCCGGTGCCATCGAGAGCGCCGACCCAATGGCGGCCTTCGTCCAGAAGGTGCAGCGCACCGAGGGGTCTGGCCTTCCCCGTCTCGCTGATCCGGTAGACAGGGAGCCTCGTCCCCAGGCCTGGGAGGGCACGCGTGCGCGCATAGCGGGTGGCGCGCCCCTGTCCCATCCGGCACACGCGGTCGCCCGCGGCCTCGATCAGCCGAGACACCGTGGGCTGGGACACGGCCAGCTCACGCGCGAGATCCTTTGCTTGTGCGACGCCCAGACGAGCGAGCGTTCCAAGCATCTGTTCGAGCGGGGCCATGAATAGAAACCTGAATAGAAAGCCAGGGAGGACTGTAGACGTAACCGCCCGTAACTCAAGGGTTGTTCCGATGGGGGGCGATGAAGCGTGAATAGAAAAAGGGCCTGAACCCCCAGGGGGATTCAGGCCCGAACCGCCCCCGAAGAGGCGGCTGAACGTGCCTACGCGCGCGCCTGCTTCAGCTCGGCGACCTCGGTCTTGAGGAGCCAGTCGTCCTTGAAGTCCGTGGCGGCGCGGGCGATCTGCTCCAGGCGCTCGGGCTTCACGGCCTTCGCCTCGCGCATGGTGCGCACCTCGCGGTAGAGCGCCGCGAGCGACGGGTGCAGGGCCGTGGCCTTCTTCGCGCGGGCCTGGGCCTCGCCGTCGCCCTCGGTGAAGGCGTTGAGCTCGCCGAACCAGTGGTCCCATGCGCCCGGGTCCGCCGGGCCGCCGGCCACGCTCGGGCAGCCCCGCGCTCAGGAAGAGCTGCGCCACGCTCGGCAGCTCCACCGTGCGGCCGTTCAGCTCGCCGCGCAGGTTGAGCACCTCGCCGCCGCCCACCGCGAAGCCCTGCAGCTTCAGGCCGCTGGCGAGCTCCAGCTCGAAGGCGCCCCGCTCCGGCAGCTCCCCGTTGCCGAAGGCCACCAGCGCCGAGCCCCGGACACGGCTTGCTCCGGCCTTGCCCCCGCGCGACACCATCACCGGGCCCTCCAGCCGCACCAGCGCGGTGCGCGAGTCCCTCGGCCACCGGGCGAGCCCCGGGAAGGGCCTCCACCACGCGCGCCGTAATCTCGCGGCCGTCGGCCAGCACCAGGTGGTTCACCGTGCGCGCGCTGATGGCCTCCTTCAGGCCGTAGTCGCCGCCGCGCTTCCAGGCGAGCGTGGCCTCGAACTCGGCCAGCACCTCGAAGAGGTGCTCGAAGTCGCGCGCCACGAAGAGCTGCGGCTGCATGCGGGTGATGTCGTACTCGGTGTCCGCGCACTGGACGCTCAGCGGCAGCTTCTTCACCTCGGGGGTGAGGCAGTGCTTCGCCTCGCCGATGCTGGAGAGCAGGCCGGCGCCGTAGAGGCGCGGGTGCTCCAGGCTCGCCGACGAGGCCGTACTCCGCCGTCCACCAGTAGAGCCGCGAGGCGCGGGTGCTCTCGCTGACGTAGCGGCGGCTCTGGTCGGCGGCCTCGAGGCGCGCCTGCGCGTGCGCCACCTCCTCCTCCGTCGCGGTGGGGTCCTCCTTCACCACGCTCAGGTTGCGGATGGCCTCGAACACGGCCTCGTCCTCCACCGTGGCGATGGCCTTGAAGCCCACCTCCCCGCAGCGCTTCAGGTACTCGGCGTAGCGCGCGTTGGCGATGATGGGCGCGTGGCCGGCGCTCTCGTGGACGATGTCCGGCGCCGGCGTGTACTCGATGTGCTCGTGGGTGCGGATGTCCGCGGCGATGGCCAGCACGCCCAGCGCCTGCAGCTCGGTGAACACCGCGGGCGGGATGAAGCCGCGCACGCCCACCGCCGCCCAGCCGAGCTGGACAGCCTCTCGTTCATCTCATCCAGGCTGGGGATGCGCTCCTCCCCGATGCCCGTGGCCTCCAGGCCCTCGAGGTAGACCGGGTGGGCCTTGTCGCGCAGGTGGCTGCGGAGCTGGCAGAGGATGTGACGCCACACCGCCTGATCTCTCGGGGTGTAGGCGTCGTAGTCCTGGCTCACCACGTAGCGCCGCAGATGCGCGGGCAGGCGGGCGATGGTCCGTTCGGTCGGCGTCATCGGTGCGTCTCCCTTTCCTGAAATTGTAAGGATGAAGGGGCGCGACGGAAATCCGATAAAAACCGACGTCTTATTCGTTTTTTCGTCGCCGGTTCGATGCGAGTCTTTGACGCAGTCCGTCGAGGACGAGCCGCGCCGCGTCAGAGCCGGGGCCGCCCGCGGGCCTCATGGCCACCACCTCGACGAACTGGGGAGCCTCCTCACGCAGGGGCCAGAGGGTGAGGTCCTCGGGGAAGGGGCGCAGGGGTCGCAGGTCGGGAGCGATGGCGCAGGCGGGGTAGGCGCGCAGCACGTCGAAGAGGTGGAGGAAGCTCTCCACGCGAGCCACCTCGCGCACCGTGACGCCGTAGGTGGCGAAGCGGGCGCTGTTGGCGCCGCCGTAGGGGTCATCGCGCAGCCAGTCCACGAAAGGTTGACCCTCGAGGTCTCGAACGTGAAGGGCGCGGCGCGCGGCGTGGCGGAGGGCCAGGTCGCTCCCGGGGCCGGCGAGCACCACGAAGGGCAGGCGCAGGAGGGACTCGGCCTCGACGTCGCGGTGGGGCGGCAGCGGGGTGAAGTCCACGGCGAGGTCGAGCTGGCGCGTCTGCACCTGCCGCACGAGCTCGAAGGCGCCGCCGAAGCGGACCTCCAGCTTGACGCCGGCCTGGGACACGTCCCCGGCGATGCCCGCGAGGAGGAAGTTGGAGACGGTGGTGTTGAGGCCGAGGCGCAAGCTGGCGTCGGCGCTGGCGAGGTCGCGCAGGCGCTTGAGGTCGAGCTGGTGCAGGGGCGTCTGGGTGCCCTCGTAGAGCTTCTCGCCGCGGGCGGTGAGGTGGAGGCGGCGGCCGGGGCCGCGCTCGAGGAGGGGCTGCCCATTGGCGAGGGTCTGCTCGAGGGCGCGGATGTGCTCGCTGACGACCGAGCGGGCCACGCCGAGGTGCTCGGCGGCGCCTTCCAGGCTGCCGGACTCGACAGCGGCCACGAAGGACTCGAGCCAGACGAGGTGTCGCGGGAGCTTGCGCGGGGGCATCGGGTACATCCTGACATTTCAGGAGGCGGGCGTGCTCGTTCTCTCGGTTCTCGTGTGGCCGACTCCTCGCTTGACGTTTGCGGTAGGTATGCACAAGGTTACCTCATGCGTTACGGTGCCCAGCCGTTGTCTCGTCCCGCCACCATGGCCGACCTGGAGGCTCTGCCCGAGAACGTGAGTGGGGAAATCATCGACGGGACGCTCTACGTGCATCCCTGGCATTCGCCCTGGCTCTCGCATGTGGCGATGGGGCTTCTCGCCAATCTCCATGACGCGTTCAGCCGTGGTCATGGGGCAGCGGGTGAGTGGTGGATATTGCGCGCGCCAGGTGTCCAGGCAGGTGGCTCGCCGGAGTTCGTTCCGGATCTCGCGGGCTGGCGCCGGGAGCGGTTCCCCAGGTTGCCAGCGGAACGGTTCACGGATGCTCCCGACTGGGCTTGCGAGATTCTCTCCCCGAGCACACGCGCCTTCGACCAGCGCATCAAGCGTCCGTTCTACGCGCGCATCGGGATTCGCCACCTGTGGTTTGTCGACCTGGAGGCTCAGACGCTCACGGCGAGCGAGCTCGTGGGGGGCCGCTGGGTAGAGCTGGGGGTCTACGGCGAGGACGATGTGGCTCGCGTGGCTCCGTTCGAGGCGATTGAGCTGAAGCTCGGGGGAAATCCTGGCCCCTTGGTGATGAGACTCACTGAGTCAGCTCATGCTCCCAGCTGATTGAGCAAGGCCTGCCATTCAGGAAAGAGCGCCACTGCGGCTGCTGGATTGGTCCGGACCCAATCACGTAACCGTCGCCGGAACGCCACGGGGTTGTGTTCCGGCCTCCGGGCAATTGAGGGCTCAAGGGCGCCAGCAGATCCTTGCCCGAGTGCCAGACGAGCACGTCTTCGATGCTCGTCAGGGCCGCCAGTCGTCGCGCTCGCTCGGCGAGGGATGCGGTGATGGTCGTGCTGGCCAGCGAGGGTTCAACCTTCTGGCGAAACGCCTCGACATGGTTTCGTGCCCAAGCGAAGCAGGTCGCCTCACCGCAATCCGCCGGGAGCTTGATTTCGTTCTGGAGGTCGTACGGCCTGGTTGGCAGCTCCGCGGTGGGAGGCATGCTTCGTCGAGCGATACCGACTGCCCAGCGCGCGGCGGTGTACATATGGATGTGCTGCGCTGCCTTCATCAACTCGGCGGAGTAGGCTGCTTCATCCCAGCCGGTCGCTTGGGCGACGAGACGAGGTTCGAGCAGATAGCTCTCCAGCTCATGACGGCACCAGCGCCAGCCGAGGACATTCCCCCGGGTCTCGACGAGGCGATCCACGGTCGGTGAGCTCAGGTCCGCCGGAGGGTCGAAATCGAAGTCCCGGTCGCGCAGGTAACAGGCCTGCACGTTCTTCTTCCGTTCGATCTCGCGCTTTGGGGGGGAGTGAGCCCTTGGGGCCGCCTTTCATGACGGCTACGCGCAGCGGCGGTGTAACGAGAAGAGGGGTGAGTACCTCGGCGTCCAGGTCGCCCTCGACGAAAAGGAGAGCTACAGGCACGGCTGGCCCCCGGAGAGCCGGACCTCGTTCTCGGCGGGAGTCACCGTTTCCAGGTACGGCGAGTGGCTCGTCACGATGAACTGGCAGTCGGGTCCGATGCGCCGCAGTGCCGTGAGGAGCACCTGCTGCTGAGGAGGATGAAGGTGTAGCTCCAACTCGTCGATGAGCACGACCGAGCGCGCGATGCCGAAGAGCACGAACTCGAAGAGCAGCGGGAACACTGCCTGCTCTGCCTGAGGACATCTCCAGCCAGATCGTAGATGCGACCGTTCCGCTCAAGCAGGAAATAGGCATCGGCGACGCTCTGGTACCTGGCCATGGCGGGACGAGGCTGCGATGCCTACGAATCGTGTTCCCGGGAAGAGCTCCGCGAACCGCGTCTCAAGCTGAGAGAGGTAGTCGAAAACCTCTGTCTTTCGAAGAGGTGACGTGCGGAAGCCCCACCAGACCACGAGATAATCACGTAGCCCCGCGACACCCTGCTTTGCAATCCGCGCCTGCCGGTCCCCGCTGCTGATGGTCACGCAGATTGCCGGTTCTGGTCGAACCAGTAGGCTCCGCCCACCTCTGAGAGGTAGGAGCGTGCGAGAGCCTGGGTCTGGCTCAACGTGCTGACGAAGAATCGGCCAAGAAACTGGCTTAGTGCACCGGGGCCGTGTGGTGATTGAAGGCTACCATCGGAGTAAACGAGCTTCGACTTGGGACAGACGGTAGGAGCGGCGATGGGAGTTGTCGCTCCGGGGACTACCTGCCTCCAGCCATTGGCGGAAGAGCGCCTGCGTGGTCTCCAACTCGTCCGGGTCGAAGCGCACGTCCAGTTCGACGCAGGTAGGGCCCTGGCTGGATACGCGCTCGGCCAGGAATCCAGGCCACCCGAGCAATTGGGTGGGTCCGGTGTCTGCCGGGTCGCCAGTCTCAGCGCAGTGCAATCGCCTGCAGCACCGTCGTTTTGCCCGAGCCGTTGTCACCCAGGCAGCATTGTCAGCGGGCGAGGTCGTATCTGTGTCCTCCTCCAAGAGGGAGATGTCGAGTTCGGTGATGCCCTTGAAGTTCTGGATGTGGAGATGGGTAAGCTGCATCGGCTACTTTCCTGTCCTCGCCTCAAGGCGCGCAAGGGGGACACTGTAGATGACACTTGCCCTCAATGTCGAATCTTCAAGATTGGACGTCCGTCTGCCCGTCAACGGACCATGTCCTAGGGCATGGACTCTCTCACGTCCAGCATCTGATCGTTCTGACCCTGCCCGCATCGCCCAGAGAGTCGTCCCCTCGGGCATGGCCACCGGGGGCCTGCCGCCCCGCTCGGGGCTCCTTATAGTGGGCCCATCGTGGCCCCCCCTTCCGACCTCCTGCGAGCGCGGCTCGAAGACCGCGCGGATCTGCTCGAAGCCACACGCCTGCGCTACCACGCGCTGGAGCGGCTGCTGCGCGCCTTCTTCTGGAAGGACCGGGTGCGGGCCAACCTCGAGTTGCTGCGCGAGGTGGCGCGGGCCCAGCCGGAGGTGGATGCCACCCTGGCGGCGGTGCTCCGGCGCGCGGAGGCGGAGGGCTGGCCGAGCGACTCGGCGCCCATGGTGCTCCTGTCCGAGGTGGAGCGGCTGCGCGAGGCGCTGGCGGAGGTGGTGGACCGACGGCTCATCGCGAAGAAGAAGCCTCCGTTCCTCGGGGAGGCCCTGCTGCTGTTGGAGGAGGAGGTCCTGGACGCGGGGCCGCTGCTGGGGCGCCGGCTGTGGGCCCAGGCGGTGGAAATCCTGCCGCGCAACCTCCCGGAGCTGCGGGCCGCCTGCGCCGCGGCGGAGATCCTCGAGCGAGTCTTCAAGCGGCCCGTCACTCCGGGCGCGCTGCCCTTCGACGCGGCGGAGGCGGACGAGGTCCGTCGGGCGCTGCCCCTGGCCGAGAAGGCGCTGGAGGCGCTCTGGGGCCGGCTGGACCGTTTCGACGCCACGGGCCGGGTGAGGGCCTTCCTGGAGAAGCGGGCGACGCGCGCGCCGGTGAACCCACCGCGCAGTGGTCCGGAGCTGCTGATGCACGCGGCCTTCTGGCGGGACCTGGCGCGCTCGCGGCTCAAGGCGCTGTGGGAGTCCCGTCTGTCGCCGGTGGTGCCCCGCGAGGACGAGTGGCCGGAGCTGCTGGGGTGGCTGGTGGCGCGGGAGGCCTCGGTGGAGGCCCGGCTGGCGGCCTCGGAGGTGCTGAGCGAGGGACGTGCGGGCCTGCTGGAGCTGGCGTCGGAGCTGGCGGCCCTATCGCACGCGCGTCCGGCGGGGCCGTGGAACGAGGAGGCCGCGTGGGTGCGGCTATGGACGGCGGCGCAGCGGGCGAGGTCCGAGACGGGCCCGGACGTGGAGCGGTTGCGCGAGTCGCTGCGCCTCTTCATCCGGTTGCGGGGCCAGGGCCAGACGCCGGCTCGCTTCTTCAGCCCCACGCAGGAGCAGCTCTCCCGGTTGCCGGGTGGGCGCCAGGGCGAGGACGTGGAGGAGCTGCCCGGACTGGTGCAGCGGGCTCGGGAGGCAGCCGAGCTGCCTCGCACGGGGAGGAGGTCCGGGTAGGTCTTTAACCTGGACGCTCGCATGCGTGGGTGGGAGAACGTTTCCCGTGCGCCTGCTGGCACTCCACGTCCAGGATTTCCGCAACCTCGGCCAGGTCTCCCTGGCGCCGAGCCCGCACGCGACCATCGCGGTGGGGCAGAACGGCCAGGGGAAGACGAACCTGCTGGAGGCGCTCTACTTCCTGTCGACGCTCAAGCCGCTGCGGGCGAGCCGCCTGTCGGAGCTCGTGCGGTGGGGGGCGTCGGGCGCGCGGGTGACGGGCCGCTTCCTGCTCAAGGGGGCGGAGCGGGAGATTTCCGTCGAGGTGAGCGGAGGCGTGCGGCAGGCCTTCGTGGACGGCAAGAAGGCGGCGAGCCTGGAGGACTACTTCGGGGGCGTGTCGGTGGTGGCCTTCACCCCGGACGACCTGGAGGTGGTGAAGGGCGGGCCGGACGCGCGACGGGGCTTCCTGGACCGGGCGGTGTTCAACCGCTTCCCGGCGTTCCTGCGCGAGAGCCGCGAGTACGGGCGGGCGCTGAAGAACCGCAACCGGCTGCTGCGCGAGGGCCCGGTGGAGCCGGCGTACCTGGAGGCCTACGACGAGACGCTCGCGAAGGCGGGGGCTCGGGTGTACGTGCGGCGGCGGGCGCTGATGGCGGAGCTGGCGCCGAGGGCCCAGGCGACGTTCGCGTCCATCGGGCGCACGCCGGAGCCGGCGGCCTACGGCTACCACCCGGCCCACCTGGGTGACGTGGACTTCGCGGTGGCGGACGAGGCGGCGCTGGCGGTGTCGCTGCGCGAGGCGCTGGCGGCGCGCTACCGCCGGGACACCGAGCGGCGCTTCACCTCGGTGGGTCCGCACGTGGACGACGTGACGGTGACGCTGGGCGGCCGGAGCGCGCGGGCCTACGCGAGCCAGGGACAGCAGCGGGCGCTGGTGCTGGGGTGGAAGATCGCCGAAATCGAGAACCTCGAGGCGGCGATGGGCTTCCTGCCGCTGCTGCTGCTGGACGACGTGTCGAGCGAGCTGGACCCGGAGCGCAACGCGTACCTGATGAACTACCTGGCGGAGAGCGGCGCGCAGGTGTTCCTCACGACGACGGACGCCTCGCTGGTGCGAGCGGCCGCGGCGGAGGACACGCTCTGGCTGGGCGTGCGTGCGGGCGCGGTGACGAGCCACGCACCGGCCCTGCTTCAGCCCGAGGGCGAGCCCGCCGAGTCCCAACCGGCGGACGAGCCCGCGTAGCAACCGCCGTCCCCGTGTTCCTATCCGTCGCTGGGGACACGCAGGGTGGGAGGCACCGACTTCCAGTAGGCCCGCGATTCGAGCCCCAGCTCCTTCGCCGTGGCCACCACGTCCCCGTGGCACTTCTTGAAGGCCCGGAGGAACGCGTTCACGGGCCCGAGCTGGTCGGCGTGGGGACTCTTCCTCCACCCGTTCTTCTCGGGTGAGTCCCATAGAGCGGAGAGGAACGGCAGCACGTCATGCACTCCGAGGAGCAGCCGGGGGCGGGTGGTGCCCACGGGGACGTTCACCGCTTCCAGGAGGGTGCAGCCGGGCTCGCACGAGCAGGGGCGGCGGCGCGTCTCCATCCGGTATTGGGGGACGTGACTCACCTGGAGCCAGCGGTTGAAGGTGCGGTGCCCATCGGGTGCCTGGAGGAGGGCGCGCAGCAGCTCGGCCTGCTCTCCCCGGTTCAGCCACGCGGAGCGACGGTTCCGGGCCCAGGCACGCCGCCGGGCTTCTCGCAGCACGGTCTCGTTGGGGTGCTCGAAGCACTCCTGGTGCGCGAGGTGCTGCAGCGCATGGTCGCCGATGAGGCCCCGGGGCACGAGGGCGCGAATGTGGCTCATGCGGGTCTCTTGAGGCAGCGGACGCGCGATGGCGGTGGCCCAGCGGATGAACGGGGCGACCTTGTCCCCACCGCGCCGCCGCCACACCATGTGGCGGAGCTCCTCACTCGAGTTCCTATCGAGCGCAACGAAGTCCTCGAAGGACTCCGGGTCCCACGCGAGCCGTGCCGTCTTCATGCGCGACCGGCGGCGCTCGGCGCGGTGGGTGCGAGCCCGGCTCTGGCGTGCCGCCTCCCGATTCTTCGAGGGCAGCAGCGAGCGGGCCATCTCCCGCGCCTTCTCGTCTCCGTACACCATGAGGTCCTCCCCGCGCGGAGGACGGAGCGGGCCCCACATTCCTGACGGCCCGCGTGTGCGAGCTACCAGCGCCCGCCGCGTCCCGCCGTCCACAGTGAGGTGGGGACGAAGAGCACGAAGGTGAGCACCCCCAGGTACATCCCGACCAGTTGGAGGGGCCCGTTGCCGAAGCGCACCAACAGGAAGGGCAGGCTGATGGCCCAGGCCAGGGCGCTCCAGCGCACGAGCGGGTGGGGGATGAGCCGCAGCAGCCCCACGCCGAAGGATGGGGTGGCGAGGTGCTGCCAGCGGCTGAGCAGCGGGCGGTCCTTCTCGAGCGCTCGATGCAACTCCTCCACGTACCGCTGACGCTCCGCGACACTCTGGGCCTCGGCCTCTCGCTGGACCTTCTGGCGGGCTTGCTGCTGCTCGCGGGTCCGGGCCTCGGTCTGCGCGAGCTGCTGCCGGCGCTGCTGGTTGTACGCGAGCTGCTCGGGCGCCTGGAGGTCCGCGCCACACGTGGAGCAGGTGCTGGCGAAGCGTCCGTTCTCGGCCTCGCAGCGGACGCAGCGGGGGAAGTGCGGTCCCTCCGCGTGCTCGGTGTCGAGCGCCAGCGGGGTCTCCCCGTGCCGCTTGAAGCGCTCCACGTGCGCCTCGGGCACGGCCACCGAGGAAGGGGCCTCGCCGCCGGGTCCCACCACCGACTCGAAGCGGCTGCCGTCCTGTAGCCGCACCTGTCCCTCGGGAGGCGTCTTCTCGTCGCGCGCGCGCTCGAGATGGAGGAAGCGGGAGAACTTGGGGGACATCGTCTACTCCTTCCGGGGGCCGCTGCCGGACGAGGCCGGACGGGTGCGCCCTCGGGCCCACTCTCGCAGCCGCTCGATTTCATGCCGCATGGTGACGGCGAGCGGGAAGGTCTCCTGGAGGGCGCGCACGAGGTGGGGCTGGCCCAGCTCCACGCCCTCGGCGAAGGCCTCGTAGAGCCCGGCGACGACGGCCTGCTCTATCTCCGCGCCGCTGTAGTCCGCGGCCAGCTCGGCCAGCGCGTTCAGGTCATAGGTGGCCGGGTCCCGCTTCCGGCGCTGGAGGTGGATGCGGAAGATGTCGCGCCGCTCGGCGGCCTCGGGCAGGTCGACGAAGAAGATTTCGTCGAAGCGGCCCTTGCGCAGCAACTCGGGCGGCAGGCCGTCGATGCGGTTGGCCGTGGCCACCACGAACACCGGGGCCGTCTTCTCCTGCAACCAGGTGAGCAGCGTGCCGAAGACGCGGGCGCTGACGCCGCTGTCGCCCGAGCTGGACGAGGCCACGCCGGACAGGCCCTTCTCGATCTCGTCCACCCACAGCACCACCGGGGCGATGCTCTCGGCGATGTGGATGGCCTTGCGCAGGTTCTCCTCCGAGGAGCCCACCAGCCCGCTGAAGATGCGGCCCATGTCCAGCCGTAGCAGGGGCAGCTTCCAGTGCGCGGCGACGGCCTTGGCGGTGAGGCTCTTGCCGCAGCCCTGCACGCCCAGCAGCAGCAGGCCGCGCGGCTCGGGCAGGCCGAACTGACGGGCCCGCTCCCCGAAGGCGGCGGTGCGCCGGTTGAGCCACAGCTTCAGGTTCTGCAGGCCTCCCACGTGCCCCAGGTCCTCCTCGGGCGGGTAGTACTCGAGCAGCCCGCTCTTGCGGATGACCTGGCGCTTCTCGTCCTGGACGCGCTTGATGTCCTCGGCGCTCAGCTTGCCGTCGTGGGCGATGGCCTTGGCGAAGGCATTCTCCGCCTCGGAGAGCGTCAGGCCCTGGGCCGCCTTGATGAGCAGCTCGGCGTTCTCGCGCGACAGGTCGATGGTGGCCTTGTTGCCCCGGCGCACCACCGCGACAATCTCCTTGAGCAGGTTGAGCAGCTCCTGGAAGCCGGGCAGCGGGACGTCGAGGACGGACACTTCCTTCTCCAGCTCGATGGGGATTTGGAGCGAGGGAGAGAGGAGGATGACGGTGGTGAAGGTGCTCTTGAGGTAGTGGGCGAGCTCTCGCAGGGCGCGCACCACGGACTTCTCCTCCAGATACGGATGGAAGTCCTTGAGGACGACCAGCGAGGGCTCGGTGAGCTTCTCGATGGCGGCGATGGCGTCGATGGGATTGCGCGTCTCCTCGGGGAGGGCGGGCGCCCCGGGCGGAGCCCACGTTGCGCAGGCCGCGGCTGATGGACCATGTGTAGAGGGCCTTGCCGTGGGCACGGGCCATGTCCGCGAGCAGGGTGTCGACCCGGTGCTCCTCCCACGACACGAGGTAGAGGAGCGGGTAGCGAGCGCGGATGAGGATGTCGAGCTCCTCCAGCCATGCAGCGGAGGCCGGGGACCCGGAGCGGGGGAGCGCGGGACTGGACGCCATGGCCCCGGTATAGCAGGCCGGGCGAGCGGGGGGACATGGGGTGGGGTGGGTGCTCGCCTGCACGCCCCTACTTGAGGGCCACGGGGTCCACCTCGGCTTCGTCGCCGCGGGCTCGGCCACTCGCTGCTGGTCTCGCTCCGAAGCTGTAAGGAGGGGGACCTCCCGGGCTCGTTCTCGAAAAACCTGTCCGACAGTCGGACAGGTTTGCGCAACATGAGACCGGGGGGGCTACCAGGGCCGCAGTCCCGTGGCCCACGCGTACAGCGCCGTCTCCAGCGGATACTTCCCCGGCTGTGAGACATGGCTCTGGATGCCGCCGAGGACCGCAGTGGTCCGCAGGTCCTCGTTCCACCCGGTGAGCTCCTCCGAGGCTCGTGTGGCGGCGATCGCCAGCGCCGTCGCACCCTGGCCGTAGCCCCCGATGATGGGGCCGCTCGCCGCGTCCGCGCCGCGCTCCACGCCCCGAGGCCACTCCCGGCAGGCGGCGGCCTTCGGGAAGAGTGGGACGTGCTCACAGAAGTCGCGCAGCAGCGTGTCGGCGAAGGTCCTCGCGGCCGGGTGCCCGCTCATCACCAGGAACGCGGCGGTCCAGCCGTGGGCGCTCCCTCGCGGTGTCTTCTCCAGGATGCGTCCCTTCGCATCGACCTGGGTGGGAAACCCGCCAGGCAATTCCGCGAGCTTCGACAGGTGCGCGGCGAGCCGCTCGCCCGCGACGCGGGACTCCTCCTTGCCCCGCAGCTTCCCGTGCAGCAGCAGCCCCGAGGCGGCGAGTGAGTTGTCACAGGGCCAGATGCTCGTACCGAAGCTCGGCAGCAGCGGCTGACGCGAGAACGCCTCCACCGTCCGCGCCGCGAGCGCGTCGAAGAGGGACCGGGTGTCCTCATCGGCGTAGCCCGCGCGCTCCATCCCGGCGAGCATCAACAGCAGGAGTCCCCGGTACAGCACGCTGCGCGGTAGCGAGTGTCCGGCCACCTGGGTACTGCCCGTGTTGCGGAACGGCGCGCGGGCCCGACCGAGCGCGTCGGCCAGCAGGGCCTTCAGTCGCTCGCGGACATCGGGCGGCGCCTTGCCTTCCATCGAGGCCTGGACGAGCGCGAAGGAGAGGAAGGCATCGCACGTCACCTGCGCTTCCGCGAAGGGGTGCTCCTTCCTGCCAAGCAGTCTCCCCGCGCATCCCTTGCCCACCACCTGCATCTGGAGCGCATCCAGGTCGACGGTCATGCCTTCGGGCAGCTCCAGCGAGGCTTGTCACCTCGGCACCTCTCCACTACGGTCCGCTGAGCGTCATGTTCTCCGGCTCCGTGCGCGAGGTAGACGCCTTGGCTTCCAGCCCCGCTGGCGACTCCCGGAAGACCGGATTCGTGAGAGTGCCCAGATTCTCCTACGGCACGCCCGGCACGGGAAATTGCCTCTACCACGGGGAGAACTCGAAGGTGCTCGCGCGCCTCGCGCCCACGCTGCGCGGCTCCGTTCGCTGCATCTACATCGATCCTCCGTACAACAACCAGGAACGCTACGCCCACTACCACGACGCGCTGTCCCACCCGGCGTGGCTCGCGACTCTCGGCGAGCGGTTGAAGCAGCTCGCGCCGCTGCTGCGCGAGGACGGCAGCCTGTGGATTTCCATCGATGATCGCGAGGTCCACTACCTCAAGGTCGCCGCGGATGCGGTCCTCGGGCGGGAGAACTTCGTCTCCACCGTGGTGTGGCAACAGCGGACCACTCGGGAGAACCGGAAGGTCTTCTCCAACAACCACGAGTACGTGCTCGTCTACGCGAAGGACGCCCGGCGCTTCCAGCAGGCCCGCAACCTGCTCGCGCCGTCCCCGGAGCTCCTGTGCCGGTACAAGAACCCGGATGGAGATCCTCGCGGCCCCTGGCAGTCCGTGTCCGCGAACGTCCAGGCCGGCCACGGCACGGCCTCGCAGTTCTATGTGCTGGTCGCTCCCAACGGGTGCCGCCACGAGCCTCCGAAGGGCCGGTGCTGGGTCTACGGCCAGAGCCGGATGCAGCAGGAGATCCGCGCCCACAACGTATGGTTCGGCAAGGACGGCAACGGGGTGCCTCGCCTCAAGCGCTTCATGTCCGAGGCGCGACCGGGGCTCACTCCGGAGACGCTCTGGCTCGCGGCCGAGGTGGGCACGAACGACTCGGCCAAGAAGCACCTGCTCCAGCTCTTCCCCGACAACACCGTCTTCGACACGCCCAAGCCCGAGGCGCTCATCCACCGCATCCTCCACCTCTCCACGAATCCGGGAGACCTCGTGCTCGATGCGTACCTCGGCTCGGGGACCACGGCCGCCGTCGCGCACAAGATGGGCCGGCGCTACGTGGGCATCGAGGAGGGTCGCCAGGCCGTCACCCACTGCTTCACCCGCCTCAAGCAGGTCGTCGAGGGCGAGCGGGGCGGCATCTCCGAGCAGGTCGGTTGGTCGGGGGGCGGTGGCTTCGAGTTCTTCCGCTCGCGGCGTTAGGGGTCCTCCAGCGGCCGTGTCAGGCCCCGGTGCTAGGTCGGGTCCAGGGATGCGGGACTCCGCGTCCCATTCCTGGAGAAACTCCGTGAAGAAGATGTCGATGCTGCTCGCCGCGCTGTCCCTGCTCTCGGCCCCCGCCTTCGCCGCCGACTACAAGTGCAACGGCAACCGGGTGGAGAAGGGCGGGAGCACCCAGTACACCGTGCGTACCTCGGGCACGGACATCACCATCGAGAAGGGGGGCGGCACCCGCGGCAAGGCCGTCAAGCGCGGGAGCAACTACGCCGTCGAGGTGGGCGGCAGCACCCAGGCCACCATCGAGAACGGCAGGATTCTCAAGGGCGGCTCCTCCTGGGCCACGGTGAGCGACGCCCAGCGCGTCTACGACTGCCCGGACCTGGTGGCCGCCACCCTCTGGGTGCTCGAGCAGAAGGGCCAGCTCTAGTCCCGGGGGGGCCCACCCCGCAGGCTTGACTCTTCCAGAGCGGCCCGTCGTGGCTTCCCACGGCGGGCCGTCGTCTTTTCACGCGGGGGCGCTCACCGCCGGCGCAGCCGGAAGCGCCGCTCGTGGTGGTGGGGCGGCCCGGCGACTTCCTGGGGGACGTGCTGGAAGAAGGGGAAGCGGAACTCCGCCCACAGCACCAGGTACGCCACGCCGAACACCGCCGTGGCCACCACCCACCACCAGGACACCCCGGTGGCCAGGCTCACGATGGCCGCCACCATGCACACCACGCCGATGCCGAGCGCCAGCTCCCGTCGCCGGGGTGACTCCGACATGGCGAAGCCCATCGAAACGAGCGAGCAGGCCAGCATCAGCCACGCCAGCCCGAAGGCCTCCCGGGCATACAGGAGGGCAATCGACAGCAGGAACAATCCCAATCCGAACAGGCCCAACCCACCGTCCATGAGCTGCCTCCTCCTCCGAGTCGTCGAGTGGCAAGGGTTCAGGCCCTAACATCCGCATCTGTCCACCACTGGAGGAACGCTCGGCACGGCGAGCGCCTGGCGGGCCCGATCGCCCGGCGCGTGACGGGGAGTCAACCTTTCATTCCCCCCGCAACTCACGGGGCGCGGGGGGGGTGCCTACCCTGGCGCCATGAGGATGGGAGCAATTGGCCACGTCCTTCCGCTGCTCTTGCTGCTCGTGCCGGCCGCCGGCTGTCACCGTGGGGTGCGCTTCGAGAACCAGGTGCTCACCAAGCCTGGGATGCGCTACCGCGTGGGCGAGGTGTCCCCCACGTGGGAGCGCGTGAAGGTCTCCAGCAATGACCTGGCCTGGTTCGTCGAGGACACCGGCCATGCCCTGCAGGTGAACTCCACCTGCAAGGGGCACGAGGACGCGCCGCTGGACGTCCTCACCCGCCACCTCCTCATGGGCTTCACCGAGCGCCAGGAGGTGGAGACCCGGAAGGTGGTGGTGGATGAGCGCGAGGCGCTGCGTTCGCACTACCTGGCCAAGCTGGATGGGGTGCCGGTGGAGCTGCTCTTCGTGGTGCTGAAGAAGGACACCTGCGTCTACGACTTCAGCTACGTGGCGCCGCTCGGCCGCTTCGAGGAGCACCTGGGGGACTTCGAGTCGCTGGTGCACGGCTTCCACGTGGAGAGCGCGTCATGACGACGGGGCTCACTCCGCACCCGCCCTCGCGCGGCCACCGGCCGGTGGAGGCCTCGGCGGTCGGCGCCATCAACCCCGAGGTCGGCCCCTTCCTGGTGCGGATGAGCGCGCGGCTGGAGCGGCTGGGCGCCCTCGCGGTGATGACGGGCAAGGTGATGACGCGCGCGGTGAGCCGGCCCTTCTCCGCCTCGGCGCTCGTCTACCAGGTGGAGGCGCTGGGGGTGCGCTCGCTGCCCATCGCCCTGCTGACGGCCATCTTCGTCGGGCTCGTCATCTCCCTGCAGTTCGGCTTCTTCCTCGGGCGCTTCGGCGTGCAGTACACGGTGGGCCGGGTGGTGGTGCTCACCCTCTTCCGCGAGCTGTCCCCGGTGCTCATCGCCCTCACCGTGGGCGCGCGCGTGGGCTCGGGCATCGCCGCGGAGCTGGGCTCCATGGTGGTCACCGAGCAGGTGGACGCCATCCGCGCCCTGGGGGCCGACCCGCTGCGCAAGCTGGTGGTGCCCCGGGTGCTGGCCTGCTTCCTCCTCATGCCCGCGCTCACCGTGCTGGCGGACGTCATCGGCATGTTGGCGGGCGCCCTGGTGGCCTGGGCGCAGTACAGCATCGGCTTCCGCCTGTTCTTCCAGCAGGCGCTGCAGACGGTGCTGCTCAGCGACTTCGTCTCCGGCGTCGTCAAGGGGCTCGTCTTCGGGGGAATCGTCGGCCTGGTGGGCTGCTTCAAGGGGCTCACCGTCGAGGGCGGCACCGAGGGCGTGGGCCGCGCCACCACCCAGACGGTGGCCATCACCTCCGTCACCGTGTGTCTCGCCGACTTCTTCATCACCAAGCTCACCCTCTACCTCTGAGATGCTCTTCCGCCACGACACGCCCCGCCTCCTGTTCCGCCCTCCCGTGCAGGGCGAGGAGCTCATCCGCTTCGAGCACCTGGAGAAGTCCTTCGGGCCCAAGCGCGTCTTCGACGACCTGCGGCTCTCCGTGTACGCGGGCGAGACCCTCACGGTGATGGGCGGCTCGGGCTCGGGCAAGAGCGTGCTGCTCAAGTGCCTCATCGGGTTGCTGCGGCCGGATGGCGGCCACATCCTCTTCGAGGGGCAGGACCTCACGGGCTTCCGCGAGGAGGACTTCTTCGAGCTCCGCAGGCACGTGGCCATGGTGTTCCAGGGCTCGGCGCTGTTCGACTCGCTGACGGTGGGGGAGAACATCGCCTACCCGCTGCGCGAGCACTTCCCGGAGCATGTCCCCCGAGGAGCTGCGGACCCGGGTGGCGGAGAAGCTCGCGCTGGTGGACCTGCCGGGCATCGAGCACATGCGGCCGGCGGACCTGTCCGGCGGCATGAAGAAGCGGGTGGGGCTGGCGAGGGCCATCGCCACCAACCCGGAGGTCATCCTCTGGGACGAGCCGACCACGGGGTTGGACCCCGTCACCACCGAGAACATCAACCAGATGATTCGTTCCATGCAGAAGAAGCTCGGGTGCACCTCCATCGTGGTGACGCATGACATGGGGAGTGCCTTCTCCGTGTCCGACCGCCTCGCGATGCTGGCCAACCGGCGCATCGTCCAGGTGGGGACTCCGGACGAGATGAAGGCCTCCACGGTGCCCGAGGTGCGGGCCTTCCTGGACGCGCGGCGGTATGAACTGATGCCCCGGGAGGGGGTGGCGCCATGAGCCTCTTCACGACCACGTCCCAGGACAAGCGCCTGGCGCTGCGGGTGGGGGCCTTCGTGGCCGTGGCCCTGGGACTCGCGGGCCTCGTCATCTTCCTCATCGGGGAGGAGCGGCGCCTCTTCGAGAAGGAGGTGCAGTTCCACACCTACTTCGAGAACGTGGAGGGACTGTCCGACCAGTCGCCGGTATGGCTGGGCGGTCTGGAGGTGGGCAAGGTGGACGGGGTGCGCTTCCCGCCAAGCCCGGGGAGAAGCGGCTGGAGGTGCGGCTGAAGCTGAGCGCCGAGCATGCGCAGCGCGTCCGGATGGACTCGGTGGCGCGGCTGGCCAGCCTGGGCGTGCTGGGCGACAAGGCGGTGGACATCACCATCGGCTCTCCGGAGGCGGATCCCGTGCCGCCGGGCGGGGAGATTCCGAGCGCGCCCGGTGGCGACCTGTCCTCCATCATGCGCGGGGCGGCGCAGGTGCTGGAGGACTCGGTGGCGGTGAGCCGCACGGTGCGCAAGGCGGTGGAGGCCTACACGGACCCGCAGCTGACCGAGGACGTCGCGGCCAGCGTGCACAGCCTGAGGATGCTGCTCCAGGAAGTGGAGAAGGGCGATGGCGCCCTGCATGCGCTCATCTATGACAAGGAGGCGGGCAGGCAGGTCCGGACGCTGATGGCCAATGCCTCGCGCGCGGCGCTGCGGGTGGAGAAGGCCGTGGGCCACGTGGAGGCCGTGCTCGACGAGGTGGCGAACGGGGACGGGACGGCGCACTCGCTCATCTACGGCGGCGAGGGGGCCAAGGCGCTGGAGGAGCTGGGGGACGCGGCGGGGCAGCTCGCGAGCCTGCTCCAGGACGCGAAGGACAACCCCAACGGTGCCATCCATCAGCTCTTCTACGGGGACGCGGGCACCTTGTTCGCGGACCTGAGCAGCGCCGCGGCGGACATCAAGCAGGTGACGTCCCTGGTGGCCAGGGGCGAGGGCTCGCTGGGGGGCCTCATCAAGGACCCGACGGTGTACGAGGATTTGCGGCAGGTCGTGGGCAACGTGCGGCGCAACCGCATCCTGCGTGCGCTGGTCCGCTTCGCCATCAACAACAACGAGAACGTGGAGCAGCAGGTGGGTCGGCCCATCCCGGTGCCCGATGGGAAGGGCCAGCGCGGCATCGGTGGCGCGGGACAGCCCCCGCCGGAGACGCCGCGGGGCTTCCAGCTTCCGCCCCCGCCGGTGCCGCCCTTCGACGGGAGGTGAGCGGGGGGAGCGGCCTTCAGGCAGCCGCGCTTCGCTGGCCGGAGGACACGCCCACGGGGGCGGGCGCCAGTCGCGCCGGGGCTGGGCCGAGCGTCATCGCGCGGGCCATCCGGTGGATGACGAGCACGGACAGCGCGAGGGAGCTGGCGAAGCCGATGAGGGTGAAGAGCACGCCACCTCGATGGATGTCGGAGACGATGGCGGCGATGGCGATGACGTAGGCGATGGCGTACGTCGCGATGAGCTTGCTACCCGAGGTGTTGGAATGAGGGGGCTTCATGTGTGGCTCCGTTCTGTGTTCTGCCCACAGCCAGATGGGGCCCCATGCGGTTGTGACGAAAAGTCTTCGCTACCAGTGGGCGACGAGGGAGACGACCAGGGCGGCCACGGCCATCACGGCGATGACGACGAGCGCCGCGGGACTGCCCCGGAAGAGCGCGCCGAGGCTCTCGGTGGACGCGTGTCCCTGTCGCGGGGTCCTCACGACGACCGCCTGGTCGATGAGGAGCACGGTGAGACTCGCCGCGAGCCAGATGCCGAAGGCAAGCCAGGGGACCGATCTGAGTAGGGCGCCGAGCACGACTCCCACCGCGGCGATGGCGTAGGCGACCGCGTACGCCACGAGCGCGCGGGAGGTGAAGTAGATGGGGCGGCGGATGTTTCCGCGAGCCATGGCGAACACTCCTCTTCCCCCCTCTCGCCGCCAAACGTGGGGTGTCGCGGCGAGGCGGGCAATCCCGGGAGGAGGATTCGGAGCCGCCGGGCGGGGAGGCGCTCATCCCCTGGCCTGTCCCACCCGGTGTAGAACGGGCCGCATGGACTTGGAGCTCGCGGGAAGGGCAGCGCTCGTCACGGGCAGCAGTCGGGGCATCGGTCGGGCCATCGCCACGGCGCTGGCGCGGGAGGGCGCGCGGGTGTGTCTGAGCGCGCGTGGAGCGGAGGGGCTGGAGGCGACGGCGGCGGCGCTCCGGGCCTCCGGCGCCGAGGTGGTGACCGTGGCGGGCGACGTGGCCACCCCGGAGGGCGCGGCGGCGGCGGTGGACGCGGCGGTGCGGGCCTTCGGGGCGTTGGACGTCCTCGTCAACAACGTGGGCGGCAGTGGCGGCGCGGGCGCCTTCGACGTGGCCACCGCGCCGCAGTGGAAGGACGTGCTCGACCGCAACCTGATGTCGGCCGTGTGGTGCTCCCAGCACGCGGTGGAGGCCATGAAGGCCCGGGGCGGCGGGTGCATCGTCCACATCAACTCCATCTACGGCCGCGAGTACGGCACCAGCGCCCCCTACACGGCGGCCAAGGCGGGCCTCACCGCGCTCACCAAGGAGATGGCCATCGACCTGGCGCGCCACCGCATCCGCGTCAACGGGGTGGCGCCGGGCTCCATCCTCTTCCCCGGGGGGAGCTGGGACCGGCGGCGGCAGGCCCAGCCGGAGAAGGTGGAGAAGATGGTGCGCGAGGAGCTGCCCTGGAGCCGCTTCGGCACGCCCGAGGAGGTGGCCGACGTGGTCGTCTTCCTGTGCTCGGAGCGGGCCCGCTGGGTGACGGGGGCCACCGTGCCGGTGGATGGTGGACAGGGCCGTGCCTTCTGACTCGGGCCGGCGAGGCTCCTGTGTGTAGAGTGCGCCCGTGCTGAAGCTCTACAAGAAGGAAGGCGACACCCTCCGCTACTGGGAGGCGTGGGTGTACGAAGGAAAGCTCACCGTGCACTCGGGCATCGTCGGAGAGACGGGCGAGGAGCAGGAGACGCCCGCCCCCGCGGACGAGGACCCGGACATGGTCATTGCCCAGGCGGCCGAGTCGCTGGTGGACGCGGGCTATGACGAGCCGGACCCGGAGGCGATGGCGCCGCTCGTCATCCAGTACGCGCTCCAGGGCAAGGGGACGGGGCACGACTTCGAGAAGCGCCATGCCGTGGAGGAGCTGCTCACGGACATCCTGGGCTGGACGGGCAACGGCGAGGTGGAGGGCGGCGAGACGCAGCCCGGGCGCATGAATGTCTTCTGCCACGTGATGGACCTGGACGTGGCCGTGCGCACCATCGCCGAGGCGCTCGACGAGGAGGACCTGGTGGACGGGGCCCTCATCGCCCTCGTCCGTGAGGGCGAGGAGCCCCGGGTGCTCTGGCCCGAGGGCCACTCCGCCCCCTTCCGCGTCTGACTCGGGCGGGGGGTGGATGGCCGGGCGGGGCTCGGGTGCGGCAGACTGTCGCTCGTGCCCGCGCGCCTCCCCTTCGTCCTGCTCCTGCTCACCCCGGCCGTCGCGCTGGCCGGGATGCCGAGCTTCACGCTGACGGAAGTCGCCTCGCGGCGCTTCCAGGCCATCTCCTTCTTCCTGCTCGTCTTCCTTCTGGTGACGCTCGCCGTCCGGGCGCTGTGGAACCGGCTGCGGCGGGACGTGCCCCGGCTGCCCGAGCTCGGCTTCGGGGCGGCGCTGGCGCTGGTGTTCCTCTGGGGGCTCGGCTTCCAGCTCGTGCTCTCGATGATTGCCGGCGGGCGCGAGCTGATGACGCCCGGCGCGTGGGTGAAGACGGGCACCACCTACAAGCTCAAGGAGACGGTGCTGCCCCCGGAGAAGGAGCTGGTGCTCCAGGCGCGGCGACAGCGGCTCGAGGAGCTGCGCGTGGCGCTATGGGCCTACGCGGCCGAGCACGGGCGCGAGTTCCCCCCGAGCGACTTCGCCCCGGGCATCCCCGAGGAGCGCTGGCGGGTGCTGGGCAGCTCGGGCATTCACTTCATCTATGTGAGCGGGCAGAAGGCGGACGCGCCCGCGGCGCCGCTGGCCTACGAGCCGGGCCTCTTCGGCCGCGAGCGGTGGGTGCTCTTCACGGACGGGGACATCCGCCAGATGCCCCTCGAGGCCCTCCACGCCGAGCTGGGAGGCACGCCGTGAGCAGGGTGTCCAAGGTGCTCGGATGGGGGTTCGTGACGTTCTTCGGGCTGGTGTTCCTCCTCACCACGGGCCAGATGTGGATGTTCCAGGTGCCCTTCCTTCTCGTGGTGGGCTGGTGGAAGTTCCTCCTGGACGTGCTCCCCGAGGTGACGTTCCGCTGGGGCGCCATCGCCGAGACGGTGGCGGTGGGCGCGGTGCTGGGCGTGGGCACGCACCTCTTCCTGCGGCGGCTGTGGCGGCGGTTGCGTCCCGAGGTCGCGGACGCGGGTCCATGGCCCGTGCGCTGGAGCGTGTCGCTGGTGGCGCTCATCGTGCTCCTCTTCAGCGCGACGATGGCCACGGTGGGCATCGGGCACCACGTGGGCTGGCTGGCGTCGAGCCGCGAGCCGGTGGTGGAGAGCTCGTGGTGGTTCAATCCCCTCCGCATGGGGTGGGCCAGCACGGAGGTGTGCAAGTACGCCCTGAGCTTGTCCAGGTCGGGCGTGTCCGATGGGCAGGTGGGGCGGGAGCTGCTCCAGAACGGGGAGCTGCGGGAGAAGGCCGAGCTGAGACACGTGGTGCTCCAGCGGGGTCCTGGCGGTGAGGTGGGGTTCCTCGTCTTCCCGCGCGACCCCGTCACGCTCGAGCGGGTGGGGGGAGTGCGCTGCGGAGGCGGGCTGAAGGAGGAGACGTCCTTCCAGGCGGCGGAGCTGCCGCGGCTGTTGTCGGAATCAAAGGTGGCCGCCGACACGGCTCCGTGACGCGGCCTGGCCAGCTCGCTCGCCCTCCGCCTCATGGCCACTCTGCCGGTGCAGGGCCGGGCTGGTGTGGTGCCGGGCGAGGTTGTACGCCGTGTTGATGAGCCCCACGTGTGAGAAGGCCTGCGGGAAGTTGCCCAGCATCCGCTTCGTCACGGGGTCGTACTCCTCGGCCAGTAGCCCCACGTCGTTGCGCAGGGCCAGCAGCCGGTGGAAGAGCGCCTCCGCCTCGTCCAGCCTGGCCTGGAGGACGTAGTTGTCCGCGAGCCAGAAGGAGCAGGCCAGGAAGGCTCCCTCGCCCGGGGGCAGCCCGTCCTCCGTCTCGTGGGTGTGGTAGCGCCGCACGAAGCCGTCGCGCATCAATTCCCGCTCGATGGCGTGCACGGTGCCCACCATCCTCGGGTCGGTGGGCGGCAGGAAGCCCACCAGCGGCATCATCAGCATGCTCGCGTCCAGGGCCGTCGAGCCGTAGGCCTGGGTGAAGGTGCCGCGCTTCGAGTCATAGGCCGCGCTGGCAGAGCTCCTCGTGGATGCTGTCGCGGATGGCTCGCCAGCGCTCCACCGGGCCCTCCTTCCCGAAGCGCTCCACCGCCTTCACCGCGCGATCGAAGGCCACCCACGCCATCACCTTCGAGTGCGTGAAGTGCTGCCGTGGGCCTCGCACCTCCCAGAGCCCCTCGTCAGGCTTCCGCCACCCGGACTCCAGGAAGTCCATCAGCACCCGAGTCAGGTTCCACGCGCGCCGGTCCTCGGTGATTCCGCTGCGTTGCGCCTGGTGCAGCGCGTCCATCACCTCGCCGTAGACGTCGAGCTGGAACTGGTGGACGGCGGCGTTGCCGATGCGCACCGGCCGCGAGCCCTCGTACCCCGGCAGCCAGTCCAGCTCGAGCTCGGTGAGGCGGCGCTCGCCGGCCACCCCGTACATGATCTGCAGCTTGCGCGGGGTCTCCCGCGACGGAGCGCAGCAGCCAGTCGCGCCAGGCCATGGCCTCCTCGCGGAAGCCGCTGAGCAGCAGGGCGTAGAGGGTGAAGGTGGCATCCCGCAGCCAGCAGAAGCGGTAGTCCCAGTTGCGCACGCCGCCGAGCCGCTCGGGCAGCGACGTGGTGGCCGCCGCCACGATGCCACCGGTGGGCGCGTAGGTGAGGGCCTTGAGCGTCATCAGCGAGGTGTGGACGGCCTCGTGCCAGAGGCCCTGGTAGGCGCAGTGGCTCGACCACTCGCGCCACCAGGACTCGGTGTCCTCCGCCGCGGCCAGACCGTCCAGGGGTGGGGGCGCCGGCTCGTTGGAGGGGTGCCAGCGCAGGACGAAGGGAATGCGCTCGCCCTCGGACACGGTGAAGTCCGCCACCGTGGTGAGGCCCTGGCCGTGTGTCTTCACCGGGAAGTAGAGGGCGAGCGCGTCCGGCCCGGCCACCGCCCGCAGCTCCGAGCCGTTCCGCGTCACCCAGGGCACCACCGAGCCGTAATCGAAGCGGATGACGAGCTCCAGGTGCATGGGCACTCGGCCCTTCACGCCCTCCACCACGCGGATGACGTCCGGGGTGCGGTCGCGCGGAGGCATGCAGTCCACCAGCCGCACGACGCCCTCCTCGGTGGTGTACTCCGTCTCCAGCACGAGGGTGTCCGGGCGGTAGCGCCGCCTCACCTGTCTCGGGGCCGCTCCGGCCGGTGCGAGCAGCCAACGGCCATGCTCCGGCTCGCCGAGCAGGGCCGCGAAGCACGCGCCCGAGTCGAAGCGGGGCAGGCACAGCCAGTCGATGGAGCCGTCCCGGCCCACCAGCGCCGCCGTCTGGGTGTCTCCGATGAGGGCGTAGTCCTCGAGGGGGCGGGACATGACCCTTGCAAGGTGGGGCTCCGAACGGCGTGGGACAAGCGAGCGAGCCGGGCCGCTCGGCCGCTTCTCCCCATGTCGGGGGCACGTGGGCCTCGGAGCGCCTCCCGCACGTCTCGTGCTGCCGTACCGCTCGCCGGGTACACAGATTGAGAGCGGACGCCCATGGGGCGAGACCGGCCGAGCTGCCAGGGAGGAGCGAGGGGAATGGACCTGGGGATGATTGGACTCGGCCGGATGGGCGGCGCCATGGTGCGCCGGCTGCTGAAGGCGGGACACCGCTGTGTCGTCCATGACGTGCGCCGGGAGGTCGTCGAGGCGCTCCAGGGTGAGGGGGCGGTGGGGGCCTTCTCGCTCGACGAGTTGATGCGCCAGCTTCCCGTCCCGCGCCTGGTGTGGATGATGCTGCCCGCGGGCCTCGTGGACGAGACGCTCGGGAAGCTGGTGCCGCTGCTCCAGTCCGGGGACACCGTCATCGACGGGGCAACTCGCACTACCACGACGACCTGCGCCGAGCGGCGGAGCTGCGCCAGCGGGGCCTGCACTACGTGGACGTCGGCGTGAGCGGCGGGGTGTGGGGGCTCGAGCGCGGCTACTGCCTGATGATCGGGGGCGAGCAGGCGCCGGTGCGCCGCCTGGAGCCCATCTTCGTCGCGCTGGCCCCGGTGTCGAGGGCGCGTCGCGACGCCCGGGCGCGAGGGTCCACCGACTCCGGCCGAGCAGGGCTGGCTGCACTGCGGGCCGAACGGTGCGGGCCACTTCGTGAAGATGGTGCACAACGGCATCGAGTACGGCCTCATGGCCGCGTACGCCGAGGGGCTCAACATCCTGCGCCACGCCGACGTGGGCATGCACCGGCACACCTCGGACGCCGAGACGACGCCGCTGCGCAACCCCGAGGAGTACCGCTATGCGTTCGACCTCCCCGAGGTGGCCGAGCTTGGCGGCGTGGCAGCGTCATCGCCTCCTGGCTGCTCGACCTCACCGCGGATGCGCTGCGGCGGCAGCCCTGAGCTGACCGGGTTCACCGGCCGACGTCTCCGACTCCGGCGAGGGGCGCTGGACGCACGCGGCGGCCATCGACGAGGGCGTGCCGCGCCGGTGCTCGGCAGTGCCCTCTACCAGCGCTTCAGCAGCCGCGGGAGAGGGGGACTTCGCCGACAGGCTGCTGTCCGCCATGCGCTACCAGTTCGGCGGTCATCGGAGAAGGGAAGGGAGGCGGGTGAGTCATGGGCACGCCGCACTCGGATGCACTCGTCTTCTTCGGCGCCACCGGGGACCTCGCGTACAAGCAGATCTTTCCCGCGCTCCAGGCCCTGGTGGCCCGAGGGCTGTCGGTGCCCATCATCGGCGTGGCCAAGGCGGGCTGGGGGCTGGAGCGGCTCCGCGAGCGGGCGCGTGAGAGCATCCAGGCGCACGGCTCGTGGGACGAAGCCGCCTTCCAGCGCCTGTGCCAGTTGCTGCGCTACGTGGACGGGGACTACCGCGACCCGAAGACGTTCGCCCTCGTGGGCGAGGCGCTCGGTGGGGCGCAGCGCCCGCTGCACTACCTGGCCATCCCCCCGAGCTTCTTCGGCACGGTGGTGGAGGGACTGGCCCGCTCCCAGTGCTTGAGGGAGGCGCGGGTGGTGGTGGAGAAGCCCTTCGGGAGGGACCTGGCCTCGGCGCGCGCGCTCAACGAGACGCTGCACCGCTTCCTGCCCGAGTCGGCCATCTTCCGCATCGACCACTTCCTGGGGAAGGAGCCGGTGCAGAACCTGCTCTTCTTCCGCTTCGCCAATGTCTTCCTCGAGCCCATCTGGAACCGGCAGCACGTGCGCAGCGTGCAGGTGACGCTGTCCGAGAGCTTCGGCGTGCGGGGGCGCGGCGCCTTCTACGAGGAGGTGGGGGCCATTCGCGACGTGCTGCAGAACCACCTGCTGCAGGTCGTCGGCGCTGCTCACCATGGAGGCGCCCTTCTGCGCGGACCCCGAGGCCCTGCGCGACGAGAAGGCGCGCGTCTTCAAGGCCATGCGCTCGTTGGACCCGTCCGGCGTGGTGCGGGGCCAGTTCCGGGGCTATCGGAACGAGCGCGGCGTCTCGCCCACCTCCACCGTGGAGACCTATCGCCGCGGTGCGGATGTTCATCGACTCGTGGCGGTGGGCGGACGTGCCCATCTTCATCCGCTCGGGCAAGTGCCTGCCCACCGACGCCACCGAGGTCTTCGTGGAGCTGCACCACCCGCCCCGCCCCATCTTCGAGGAGCCCTCGATGGCCTCGCCCAACTCCGTGCGCTTCCGGCTCGGTCCCGACGTGCGCATCTCCATCGGCGCGCGCGCCATGCGTCCCGGGGGAGCCATGGTGGGCGAGGACGTGGAGTTGGTGGCCATCCAGCAGCCCGGGGGAACGATGAGGCCCTACGAGCGGCTGCTCGGAGATGCCATGCGCGGCGACGTCTCGCTCTTCGCGCGCCAGGAGGCGGTGGAGGAGGCCTGGCGGGTGGTGGACCCCGTCGTGAGCAGCGCCACCCCGCTATGCGAGTACGACCCTGGCACCTGGGGCCCGCCCGAGGCGGATGCCCTCATCGCCCCGTATGGTGCCTGGCGTGTCCCGCCGGGCCCCTCGGGCAGGGCGCATGCGCCACGGGACGCCGAGATGGTCGTCCATTAGTGCCCGGTACCCGCTCCATGGCGTGCGGGCGCGTCGACAGGCCCATTGGCGGGCGAGCGGGGGACCGGAAGTGCCGTCTCCCCTTGCCGGCCCTCCTGGAGACTCCCAGGTTCGAGGAGGCGTCGCACGACTTCGAGGAAGGTCCGTCATGCCCATTCCAGACACTGTCGATTCATCCCCCAACAACCCACGGAACCTGTCGAGTCTCTGGGGCGGTCCCTTCGTGATGGGCCTGCTGATAACCCTGCTCGGTATCGTGGCGCTGGCCTGGGTGGGCTTCACCAGTGTCGTCTCGGTCTTCTACTTCGGCGCGATGCTGGTGGTGGCGGGCATCTTCGAGATCGTCCATGCGTTCCGGGTCCGCAAGACGGGTCCCTTCCTGATGTTCCTGCTGGGCGGCATCCTCTCCATCGTGGTGGGCGCGCTGGTGTGGTCGCGTCCGGGCGCCGGGCTGGCGGCGCTGACGCTGCTGATCGCCGGCTACTTCTTCGCGAGCGGGTTGTTCCGCGGCATCACCTCCATCGCGGACCGCTATACCGGCTGGGGCTGGGACGTCGCCTACGGCATCGTGTCCGTGGTGCTGGGCGTCATCATCTTCGCCCAGTTCCCCGCTTCCTCCCTGTATGTGGTGGGACTGTTGGTGGGCGTGGAGATCCTCAGCCGTGGCCTCTCCATCATGGCGGGCTCGCTCGCGATCCGGAGAGTGACGCGCCGGGTCCACGCCTGACACGGCGGCGCGGGGCGAACCTGGCGTAGGCTTTGCGCATGCTCGAGGACGCCTTGTTTCTGCTCCACACGGACCTGCCCCGCGAGGGACCTGGCAGTGACGACTGCACCCGCGAGGCGCTCCGCCGCTTGCGCCCGCTCCTTCCCGACTCACCGCGAGTGCTCGACCTCGGGTGTGGCCCCGGGCGACAGACGCTCGTGCTCGCGCGGGAGCTCGGCACCCCCATCACCGCCGTGGACCTGCACGCGCCCTTCCTCGCTCAGTTGGAGGCCGAGGCCGCCGCTCAGGGGCTGAGGCACCTCCTCCAGATTCGGCGCGCCGACTTCGGTGCTCTCGAGGAGGCGCCCGGGAGCGTGGACCTCCTCTGGTCCGAGGGGGCCATCTACATCCTGGGCTGGGCCGAGGGTCTGCGGCGGTGGCGTCCGCTGCTGCGCCCCGGTGGGCTGATGGCTGTCACCGAGGCGACGTGGCTGACGGACTCACCCCCCGAGGAGGCCGCCGCGTTCTGGCGCGAGGCCTACCCGTCCATGGGGACCGTCGCGTCCAACAGTGCCGCGGCGCGCGAGGCTGGCTTCGAGGTGCTGGACACCTTCGTGCTGCCGGAGTCGGCGTGGTGGGACGCGTACTACCGGCCTCTCCTGGCGCGCATCGAGTCGCTGCGCGCGCGGGCCCATGAGGACGTGGACCTCGCCACCGCCATCGCCGAGACGGAGCGGGAGATATCCCTCTATGCGCGATGGGGCGCGTCCTACGGCTACGTCTTCTACCTGTTGCGAGCCCGCCCCGAGGGCCGGGGTTGAGGAGGCTCAGTCGCAGGGGCCGCAGTCCAGGCCGCAGTCATCCGCGAGATTGCCGCTGCCGCACATTTTTACGCGACGCGAATTCCGGTGTCGGTCAGGAAATCACAGGCCTGGCCGCGGCGGTTCAACTCCCGCCTTCATGTCGCCGAGACTGGGTTGCAAGCATTGCAGCGATGCAGCGGTCTCTTAAACCGCAGAGCACGGGGCAGCACCGTGGCGACCCACCAATTAAGTGCAGAGTGATGAATGCAGAGTGCAGAGTGATGAATGCAGAGTGCAGAATGCTCCGGAACTCTGCATTCTGCATTCTACACTTTGCATTTCGAAGGCCGGCGTGGCTCAGCAGCAATTGGTGG
>CAVYSY010000055.1:0-11939 GCA_963771175.1 uncultured delta proteobacterium | reverse complement strand
CACCACGGGAGTCTTTCCGTCAATGGTGGCAATGAGGACGATGCACTCCCTCGCCATCTCGGCGAGGCTCATGTCGACGTTCGTCGTCTCCTTCGTCAGCTCGCCCGCCATGCGGATGAGCTGGAGGTACGCCTTGACGAACCTCCGGCTGAACGCTTCGTCCAGCACCGCCTTCGTCGCCGACTTTTCCTTGTCCTCGCTCGCCTTGGCGAGCCCGGAGAGGACCTTCCGCTGCTCCTCCTCCAGCTCGGCTGTCTTGAGGTGCTGGACGATCGTCACACTCTGCGCGCCGAACTGCTTGCGCTTGTCATCGAGCACCGTGGCGAACCGCTTCCCGGCGGAGCCATAGGGGATGTCGAATACCAGCTCCTCGACCGTGGGGTGTTTCTTGAGCATCGTGTCGTCGGTGCTCGTGGTGGACGCATTCCCCATGAACATCTTGTGAACGGAGGGATCCCATTGGCCGAAGAGGCCGGTGAGGTTCAGGTTCCGGCCGTAATCGGAGAGGAGCCCGGAGCACATGACGCTCGGCTCGAGCGAGGTGTAGAGGCGGCAGTCGGTTTCAGCCAGGGCTGCCTCACCCCTCGCGGCGAGCAGCTTGATGTTGCTCACCTCCGCGTGGAGCACGGTGGAGAAGTCGACGCCCCAGCTCAGCACCTCCCCCTCGCGAGTGACGAGGAGTGACCCCACCGTGTGCTGAGCCACCCCGGGCTTGATGAGGGGAGAGGCCAGGGCATACGTGGCGAGCATCGCGATGGTGTCGAACCGCCGCAAGGGGCTGCGCGGCCTCTCCACCGACCGGGCGCACTGCTCAGGCGGCCCGTGTCAGCGGCCCTCCTCGGCCCCTCCGCTCCAGCCCTCACCCGCAACACGGCCTCTATTCCGCCTATGCGCCTGCTATGCATTATCTGCCCTCTGGCTAACTCCGCCGCAGTCGCGTAGGTAGCTCACTTGGGAGGATACTATGACAAACAAACAGCTGTTGAACTGGGGCAGGGCGTTCCAACTCATCACCCTGCCTCTTTTCCTGATTCTTGCGCTCTTTGGATACAGGCCTGCGTTGGCCCAGTCCTATAGCGCGGCAACATTCTATGTGGTTGCCCATGAGGATGATTGGCAGTTGCTCATGACGCCTAACGCCTACGACGATGTGGTAGCCCCAGGCGCGAAAGTGGTGTTCGTCCACTTGACCGCTGGTAACGGGGATTTCGGCACGGGGCCCGCCAATTCGCCGTATTACATCGCTCGCGAAGAGGGCGCCCAGCGCGCCGTCAGGTTCATGGCCAACGTCGATACTAGTACCGAGACCCCGGTCCTGGGTGCGGTGACAGTGAATGGTCATGCCGTGCTGCGATATAGATACAAGAACACGGCGTCGTATTTCCTGCGGTTGCCGGATGGCGGCTTCGATGGAAGTGGGTTCGCGAGTTCTGGTTCTGGCTCTCTCTCGAAGTTGCGGCTCGGTGTGGCGTCGCTCGCGGCGATCGACGGCTCCACGACGTACAGCGACTGGAACGACCTGGTGACGACTCTCGAGTCGATTGTTCTGCAGAGCTGGCGGGCTCGGGTGCCTCGTATGTCTGGCTGAAATATTCCCGACTCGAGCAGCACCATCAATCCAGGTGATCACTCAGACCGTATCAACACCGGCTCCGCGATGGACGCCGTCTCTTCGCGAAGGGCCTGCATGAACGTGGCTCGCTACTCGGGGTACGACATCCTGAACAAGTCCCCGAATCTGAGCGGCGGGGCCATGACGGTCAAATCAGCCGTTTTCGGGGCGACGGCGAGTGGCATCGCGGATTTTGGTCACCCCTCGAGCTGGGACGCAGGACGCGGGCATACCTCAAGGAATCGCCTCTACTTCCGCACGACTCTTGGGAGGCGGCCCGTCTTGTTTTTGATGTGACCGTGGAGGCCACAGATGTGAATCCGTGGCCTCGCCCAGGGGGCGCCTCCTCACTTTGGCCAGAACGTCACCGCCCGTGCGTTCTCCGAGCTCCAGATGAGCTTCTTCCCCCGGTACATGCGCGGATGCCCGCCAGAGTCGGCGAGCAAGGAATGATCAGGAACGGCCCGCGGGACTGATGCTGACCAGATCGTTCTTGCGGAACGTGGGCTTGCCCAGGAGTGGAGCTACCCGCTTCCACAACTCGTCCGGGACCAGTTCGCGCTTCATGTCGCGCGAAGATGCTCACCAGAGGCGTAGTAAGCATCCCCCTTACTTTCCAAGGTTCATTCCTGGAAGCTGGACAGGCAGGTCATGACACATGCCTGCCCTGGTTGCCATTTTTGATTCGAGTTCTAAGTTCGAGTTTCGCAGTTTATAGCGGCGGTCAAGCCGCTGTCTGCAAGGAGCCGGGCAGGAGGAGGAGGAGGTTTTGTCGACCCCGTTTGCCATGTGGGTTCGCGGAAATCGCGGCCTGGAGGCAGGCGTAGCGCAGGGTGGTGAGCATGTCGGCGAAGGAGGGACGTACCTTGTGCCGGTACCAGGGTCGGAAGGGAGGCGAGTAGAGGGCGTGCCCCTCCTTGGCGAACCACAGCACCGTGAGGCTGTAGAGGAGCATGGCCAGTGGAGCGGTACGCCGCGCGGCCTGGCGGCTCCAGCCTTGCGGCTCCTCGAAGCCCAGGTGGCTCTTGCTGCCCTGGAAGGCTTCTTCTATGGACCAGCGCCCCGCGTATCCACCCAGCACCTCCTCGGCGGGCGTCTCGGTCGCGGTGGAGTAGAAGGCTTGCACGGGGCGACCTCCCGTCAGGGGCTCGACGGCCACCACCTTGAGAGGACGCTGGGGCACGGCGTACCAATGGGCCACGGCTTCCACCAGGCGCACCTTGTCCTGGCGTCCATAGAGTTGCAGGGTCAGGCGGCGTGCCTGTTGCTGCTCGAGCATCTGTTGCGGCGAGGGCAGACGTACTCCTCGCTTGCGAGGTCGGCCGCGAGTGCCGGGGCGGCGCTCGGGAGGCGGTGCATACAGGCGCGCGTCCAGAGGCAGGCGGCTGGTGAGGTCGCAATTGGCCGGCAGCCAGGCCAGCACGCTCTGCCCGCCGTAGGCGGAGTCGGCGTACGCGTGGAAGCGTCGCTCGGGGCAGCTCTCGCACAGGAACTCCAGCAGCGCGAGGCCCAGCTCGGGCCGGGTGCGGTACGCCACGCGCCAGCGAGCGGCGGCCTTCTGGTTGAGGTAGAGCCGGAAGAGAATGGGCAGGCTGAAGAAGCGGCCCGGGACGCAGGGCAGTTGCACGCGCACGGCCAGCACCACCCAGGAATGGCCCCAGCTCGTCACCGCGTACTTGCGGCTGCTGGCCAGAGGGTCATGGTGCATGCCAGCGCCGAACACCTTCAGCCCGCGTTTGCGAGCCAGGGTGTCATCGAGGGTGAGCGGCACGGGGCCCGGCTCCAGCAGGGGCACAATGAGGTGGAAGAGCGCCAGGCCCAACGCGTCCAGGCTCCAGCGGGCCGCGGCGAACAGCCGGTAGTACGCCGAATGGTGCTTGGGGCCGCTGCCCCCTACCGCTACCAGCACCCCGGTGAGGGTATGCCTCCCGGCGAACAGCCACCCCTTCACCACCGTCGCCAACGAGTTGAGCGTCGGCGTCGTCATGCTGGCGCCCATTTGCAGGACGAGTTGCAGGAACATGTCGGGCAGCACCATGGCGGGCCTCCTGTCGGGCCGAGGCGCTGCTGGCCCCAGTTCCAACAGCCCACCTCTCCCATCAGCTTCTCCTGCATGACCTCTAATGTCCTGCCGACGCGCCCTCCACCTTCGCTCCCCTGCGCCATCTTCAGGCAAGCTGGAAGGCGCCACCGGGAGCGAGGGCTACTCAGCCCACCAGCGCTTCCGCCGCTCGCTCCTCCTGGCCGTCAAAAACTGCGAAACTCGAACTGCAGGCCTTCTTCACGAACTCCGACTTCAGCTGCATCGCGCCGAAGCCGTCGATCTTGCAGTCGATATCGTGATCGCCGTCGACGATGCGGATGTTCTTGACCTTGGTGCCCACCTTCAACGACGAGGACGCGCCCTTGACCTTCAGATCCTTGATGACGATGACGCTGTCGCCGTCCTTGAGCTCATTGCCGTGGGCGTCGCGCACGACGCGCTTTTCCTCGGTCGCGTCGACCGCCGCATCCTTCGACCACTCATGGGCGCACTCCGGGCAGACGTACATGCTGCCGTCCTCGTAGGTGTACTCGGAGCTGCATTTCGGGCATTTCGGTAGAGTGCTCATGGCGTACCTGTGCGGGATGGATGACGGTGTGTCAACGGGGTTGTCGCGCGGGCGCCAGGCTCAGTCGAGCGCGGCGCTCACCTCGGGGCGGGTGCGGCGTAGGGTGTCCAGGCGGCGGCGGCGGGCCTCGGCGATGGCCAGGTGCCAGCCGGCGGCGAACAGCCCCACCGCGAGGCAGATTCCCCACAGGGCATACCCGCCATGGCGGCCCAGCACCCATGAGCCAATCGTGGGCGCGAGGCAGGAGGACAGGGCCCACAGCATGTAATAGGCGCCCTGGTAGGTGCCGCGCTGCTCAGGAGGCGCGAGGTCCGCCACCACGGTCGAACCCACGGGCGACTGGGCGATCTCCCCCAGCGTCCACACCACCACCGCGAGTGTCGCCAGCGCCGGGTTGGCGCCGAGCGCGTGCAGCCCGAAGCCCAGCCCCGTCAGCGCCGAGGCCCAGGCCAGCGCCGAGGCGCGCCGCATGCGCCCCATGGCCCGGCCGGCGAAGGGCTGCAGCAGCACGATGAGGACGCCGTTCATCGCGAGCACCGTCCCGAAGGTCGCCGTGGACATGCCGTGCGACGTCAGGTCCAGCGGCAGCGTGACGTTGCTCTGGGAGAAGATGATGGCGGTGAGGAGGGTGGGCAGGGCGAAGGCGAGGAACACCGTGTCCTGGAAGGGGGCCAGCGAGGGCAGCCGGTGGGACGGCTCCGCGCCCCGCTGGGGTCGGGCGGGGCGCGTCTCCGGCACCTTCCACCAGACGAGCGCGCCGTAGAGGAAGGTGGTGCAGGCGTCCGCCACGAAGAGGGCGAGGAAGCCGAAGCGCGAGGCCAGCCCCGCCAGTGGCAGGGCGATGGAGAAGCCCACGTTCACCACCCAGTACAGGAGGCCGTAGGCGCGCGGGCGGTCCTCGGGCCGCACCACGTCGGCGATGGCCGCGGACACCGCCGGCCGGTACAGCTCGCCCAGCAGGCCCAGCAGGAAGGCCGACAGGGAGATGTGCCAGGTGGCGCGCGCGAAGCCCAGCGACAGCATGGCCGCCGAGCCCAGCCACAGTCCCGCCACCAGCGTCGCGCGCCGGCCCACGCGGTCCGCGAGCGTCCCGCCCACCAGCCCGGCCAGCACTCCGCCCGCGCCGTGCAGCGACACCACCAGCCCGGCCTCCTCCACCCGGAAGCCGCGCTCGCGCGTGAGGTAGAGGGCCAGGAAGGGCACCACGAAGGAGCCCAGCCGGTTCACCAGCGTGCCCGTCCACAGGTACCAGTATGTGCCCGGCAGTCCCCCCGCCGTCGCGCGGAATCTCCGCCGCCAGTCGCCCCAACAGGTGCTTCATGTCGGGGCACAGCTTGCGGCAAGCCGCGCATGGGCGCCAGAGGGAGGCGCCAGGTGGGGCGAGGGGCGGCGCCATGACTTCTGGCTGGTGGTGCATCCGGATTTGCAGCACAAGGCGCCTGTGCGCACCACCCTCCATTTCCTCGCCGAGTTCCTCCGCCGCGAGCGCCCGCTTCTGTCCGCGGAGGCAGGCCCCGCCCCGCGTGCTTCCGAGAGGAGGGGCAGATGAGCCAGCTCGTCGGCCTGCTGGCCGCCAGCCTCCTCCTCGGAGCGCTCGCCCGGCGCAGCGGCCGCTTCCCGGAGCAGACGGCACTGGCGCTCAACGCCTTCGTCCTCAACGTGGCGCTGCCCGCGCTGGTGCTGCGCGCGGTGCACAAGGTGTCGCTCGCCCCCGAGTTGCTCGCCGCCGCCGCCACGCCCTGGCTCGTCTTCGGTGGCGCGTGGCTCCTCTTCCGCACGGTGGGCCCGCGGCTCGGCTTCGCGCCGGGCACCGTGGCGGCGCTCGTGCTCACCGGGGGGTTGAGCAACACCGCCTTCGTGGGCCTGCCCCTCATCGAGGGGCTGATGGGCCGCGAGGGGCTACAGGTGGCGGTGGTGGTGGATCAGCTCGGCTCGTTCCTCGTGCTGGGCACGGTGGCCACCCTCTTCGCCTCGCAGGCCGCCGCGCAGGACACCCGGCTGGGGACGCTGCTGAAGAAGGTGGTGGGCTTCCCGCCCTTCCTCGCCCTGGTGGCCGCCGCCCTGCTGCGCCCGTGGGCGTATCCCGGCTGGTTCGAGGTGGTGCTCGGCCGGCTGGGAGACCTGCTCACCCCGCTGGCGCTCTTCTCGGTGGGCTTCCAGTTGAGGCCCTCGGGCGTGAAGGGCCGGGTGCGTGCGCTGGTGCTGGGGCTCGGCTACAAGCTGGCGCTGGCGCCGCTGGGGATTGCGCTCGTGCTGCTGGCGCTGCCCGGCATCGGACGTCTCACCTTCGACGTCTCCGTGCTCCAGGCCGCCATGGCGCCCATGGTGACGGGGGCCATCCTCGCCGCGGATCATGACCTGGATCCACCGCTGTCGGCCCTGATGGTGGGGCTGGGCATTCCGCTCTCGTTCGCCACGGTGCCCCTCGTGCTGTGGTTGCTGCGGTAAGGGCGCCTACGCGTTGCCCTGTGTGGCGTAGGCGATCTCCAGGCCGTCCTTGCGCATGCGCAGCCGCGTGCGCGACAGCCAGTGGCAGTGCGGGCAGTAGCTGTGAGCGCCGCCACCCGGCGTGCTGCGGATGGACACCGCGCCGCCGCACAGCATGCAGCCCTGGGGAAGGGTGAACTCGGCGATGTTCTCGCCCGGGGTGCTCTCGTGAATGTCGGTCATGCCTTTCACGTAACGCAGGAATCGGCCGCCACAAGGCGAAGGCCCCCGTTTTCCGTGCCTCCCCGGAGGGCAGGCGAGCGGGCCTGTACGCCCTACTGTCTTCCCCGCCTCTGTCCACGGACGCACACCGCAACCGGGCGAGGACAGGCGCTCGGGTTGGCACGCCGTTTCCATGAGGAAGGGCGTTCCTGGAGGGGGAGGGTGGGGATGGAGATTGCGCGAGTCGCGCTGCGTCGGCACAGGAAGGGCTGGGGGGTGGAGGTGACGCTGAAGGAGGGAGGTGTGCGCCGCTACCGGTATGGCAGCGAGGCGCAGGCGCGCTACTTCGCCGCCGTGTTCGAGCTCGGTCCGCGGTGGCTGCCGCCGACCACGGGCCGTCGGCGGGGACGGGGCTCCCGGGCCGAGGCCCCCTCCGTCGAGAGGGCAGCGAGCGGGCCCACGTAGGTGGGGAAGGCTCCGGGCATCCGCCGGGGCCGGGTGGCGGTTCCGGAGAGGTCGCGCATCTGCTAGGAGTCACGCGCCATGAGCAACTACACGCCTCGAGCCAACCGTGAGCCCATCACCCGTGAGCCGGATCCCGCTGGGCGCTGGTCCACGAAGTTCCCGGACATGATCGGCTACAAGAACCAGGGCGGCGGCAAGGTGCCCGCCGACTTCGGGTGGAACACCAACCCCAAGCAGTGGCAGGAGGAGATGACGCCCGCCACGCTCGCCGAGGAGTACGGCCGGATGGTGATTCCACGCAACACCGTGGTCGCGCCCGCCGCGCTGCCCGAGGGCGCCAAGGTCGAGTCCAAGTAGTCCCCGCCTCACCTCAGGTGAAGGGTAGGGCCGCGAGACGCTCCCGGAAGAGCTCGAGCGTCTCGCGCAGCTCCGCGTCCTCGAAGGACTGCTCGGGAGCCAGGCGCACCTTGCGCAGGAAGGCGTCGAACACCGGCGCCCGACCCTGGAGCGCCGCCGCCGCCGTCACCGCCTCCCGCACCACCCGCGCGGCTCCCGGCGAGCCCAGGAACAGGTGCAGGGACGCCTGCTCCAGCCGTGCCCCGCACGCCGTCCACACCGCGCGGTCGTGCGCCGTCAGCAGCCGCTGTGTCAGCTCCGCGCCCACCCGCCCCAGCTCGCCCAGGAAGGGCTCCACCCGCGCCCGCAGCTCGGGAGCGGAGAGCTCCGGCTGGGAGGCGAGGGCGCGCAGGTGCTCGCGCAGCTCCACGAGCTGGCGCTTGTCCCGCGTCTTCATCGTCAGCGAGGCCGGCATGCCCGCGAAGGCCGCCAGCGTCTCCTCCAGCCGCCGCGCGTGTGCGGGCTGCTCCTGAGGGGGGGCGGCCGCCGCCTTCTCCAGCCTCGCGTGCAGCGAGCGCCGCAGCTCCGCCACCGCGCCCCGCAGCGTCGCCGCCGAGGACACCTCGGCCTGGTAGCCCGGTACCACCTGCTCGCGCTGCACGTCCGCGAAGGCCGCCGCCGTGAGGTACACGAGGTCGCCGATCTGCGAGCGGAAGTCCGCGCGGAAGGACTGCAACTCCGCCATGAGGGCCCAGCGGTCGCTCACCACCTCGGGTCGCCGCACCCGCTGGCCCAGGTCCGCCACGCGCTTGGACAGGCGCTGCGCGCACGCGTTCAGCACCGCCTCCACCTCCTGGGCCAGGCGCTCGTCGGCGCTCGCGGAGGGCGGCTCCCATGCTCCGGTGCGAGGGGCCTCCGCGGGCGGCGGGAAGGCCTCGCGGACGGCGGACACGAGGGCGTTCACGTCCACCACCGTGTCCCGGATGGCCGGCGCCATCGTCTCCCAGAGGGACAGATCCGCCCCCTCCGTCTCCTCCAGCGTGGTGGGCTCGTACTTGACGATGTTGAGGTGCCCCAGCCGGTCGATGGCCAGCGCCGCTGCCCGGTAGACCCGCTCCAGCCGCTCGGCCAGCTCGCGCTGGGTGAGGCCCTTGAGCAGCGACTGGAGGCGCGCGGGCAGCGTGTCCTGGGGAGACCGGGGCTTCTTCACCGCGGGCATTGCGTCCTCGACGACGTGGGGGGCAGGCTCGGCAGGTTAAGCCGCCGAGGTGCTCTTTCGGAGGAAACGCCCGTCACTTCTGGACGTCCAGAAGTGGTGTGGGTGTATGTGCGATGCTTCTGGACGTCCAGAAGTGAGGGACGGAAGCAGGGGGACTGTGAGAGGGGTCCCCGACGGGATGTCTGTTCTTCCCACCGGCCATGCCGATTTACGGACGGCTGGAGCCATCCGAACGTGAAATGCTCCAGCCGTTCGTCGAGGATGGCGCGCATGTCTCGGCAATTCATGGGCCTCCGGCCTCGGAACTTCATCGCCGCGTTGGACCTATCGCGAGTAGTGGAGATCTACATCGCGGGCGGGCTTCTGCGTGCGCGCCAGGACGGTGGGTGGCTTGGCACTGAATGCGAGAGGGGGACCGCTGGCCTGTGGATGCAGAGGCGTGCAGGAGATACGCAGCTGGGTATCCGCACACAGGTGGGAGGAGGGTCGGGTGCGTTCCGTCATCTTTGGAGGCGTCTCCATCCCGTGAGGTTCAGCATCTGTTTTCATCCGCGGATACGCGTGCGCTGCTACCCTACGTCACGAGGAATGCTCCCATGACACAACGAGTGCTGATGCTGGCGCTGCTGCTCACCGTGGAGGCTGGGTGCCCGCATACTTGGGGCAAGGAAGGTTACGTCCAAAAAACGTTGCACAAAAACATCATCAAGGAGTCCCTGTCCCGCAGCTCGTGCCACTTGAACGAGGAACAGTGGTTGGCGCTTTGTGGCAAGGAATTCGACCATTCCGGGAGCTGTCCCGTGGCGTGTCCTCTTCCTGAGGAACTCGAAGAAGAGGAATGGTAGAGGTTCGAGTCTTGATGGGACGACCCATGCTGCGGCGCGTACTTCTGATTGCCTTGAGCTGTGCGCTTCTCCTGCTCCCATGCCTGTGGATTCTCTCCACTTTCCCGCTGGGGACACACAAGCAGGCACAGCAGGAGGAGAATCTCATTCCGATGCTTTCGTCCGATGTCCGGCAATCCTTGCTGACATACCAGCGGCAATGCCTCACGGACGCGGACTGCGAGTCGCCACTGGGTTGCTTCATCAAGAACTCCTCACAGTTTCATTTGTGCTTGGACAGTACCTGCGAGACAGATCGTCAATGCGATGAAGGCTTTTCCTGTGTTCCCCTCAAGACCGCCAGTGGGAAAGCCACGGTTCGCATTTGCTCCCTGGTGGGTGAGAGGAAGGAAGGGGAGCGTTGCAGGGTGCTTCCCGCTGTTCCCGAGGATGGCTGTGCACGAGGGTTGTTCTGCCAGGGGCGGTGTGGCCGGCCGTGCCGGTTGGATGAGCCGTCGAGTTGTCCGGCGGGCTTCTTCTGTTCGGAAGGACGTGAGGGTCCCCCTTCCTGCCTGCCCTCCTGCGAGGGTCGCCCATGCCCCGAGGGGCTGACATGCCTGCCGCGCGGCAAGCGCACTTCCATCTGTGCCCAGGTGTTGGGCCCGGACTGCCGGAAGAACCCCTGTCCCACGGGACAGGTCTGCAGGGTTCTCGAGCCGCCGCAGCGCCCCTGGGAAATTCGGACGGAATGCAGGAGTCTCTGTGGCAAGGATTCCTCCTGCCCTGAAGGGACCTTCTGCCACCTCTACGAGTGCCACAAGCCCTGCGATCCACGGGCGCCCGAGGACTGTGGGCCGGGGCTCACGTGCGGACGCCACCACCCCCTCGATCCCTGGTACTGCATTCCGGGTTGATGCTACCAGCGGCCCTGGATGCGCTGCATGAAGTCGTACGGGTAGCCCAGCTCCAGCGCGCTGGCCTCGTCCAGCCGCTTCAGCTGCGCGTCGTCCAGCTTCAGCTCCGCCGCCTTCAGGTTGTCCTCGAGCTGCGCCACGGTGCGCGCCCCGAAGATGACCGACGTCACCGCGCGCTTGCGCAGCAGCCACGCCAGCGACACCTGCGAGGGCGGTGGCCTTCAGCTCGGCGGCCACCGTGTCCACTGCCTCCAGCGTCCGCCAGTTCCGCGGGGTGTCGAACCCCGCCAGCCGGTCCTTCCACTTCGCCAGGCGCGCGGCGTCCGGCGGCGGCTGGCCCTTGCGGTACTTGCCCGACAGGAACCCGCCGCCGAGCGGCGACCACGGCGAGGATGCCCAGGCCGAACTGCTCGCACAGCGGGACGTGCTCGCGCTCCAGCTCGCGCACCACCAGGCTGTACTGCGCCTGCAGCGCCACGAAGCGCGTGAGGTGCTGGGACTTGCTCGTCCACAGGCTGTCCACCAGCCGGTACGCGGCGTAGTTGCTGGCGCCGATGTAGAGCACCTTGCCCTGGCGCACCAGGTCGTCGAGCGCCCGGAGCGTCTCCTCCTCGGGCGTGTCGATGTCCTGCATGTGGACCTGGTACAGGTCGATGCGATCGGTCTTCAGCCGGCGCAGGCTCTCCTCCACCGCGGCGCGGATGTGGTAGCGCGAGGCCCCGCTGCCGTTGGGCCCCTTGCCCATGCGGAAGCGGAACTTGGTGGCCAGCACCACCTCGTCGCGGCGCTTGGACTGGGTGAACCAGTTGCCCAGCACGCGCTCGGTGAGCCCGTCGTTGCCGTACACGTCGGCCGTGTCGAAGAAGTTGATGCCCGCATCGAGCGCGCGGTCCATGATGGCGAAGGACGTCTGCTCGTCGCGGCCACCCCGTGCATCATCGAGCCCTCGGTCGGCTCGCCGAACGTCATCGTCCCCAGGCACAGGGTCGACACCTTCAGGCCGCTGTTCCCCAGCTTGCGGTACTCCATCGTGCCCCTCCGTGTAGCGGCGCTTGCCGCGAGGCTCTCGCCCTAACGCGCGCGTGGGCCGGATGCCACAAACAAGACGGGCGCGCCCGAGCTCCTGGCACGGGGGCCGCCCCAGTCCGCGACAGGGGGACGGGAACAGGAGCTTCGCGCTGAGCGTCTTGGCCTGTTCGTGGGCGCGGGGAGCGGCGCTACTCGGCGAAGGCGGCGCTGCGCAGGACCATCACGTCAGCGAAGTCCTGGCGCTGCGGCGCGAGACACAGCGCCCCCTGCGACACCTGC
>CAVYSY010000054.1:0-189837 GCA_963771175.1 uncultured delta proteobacterium | reverse complement strand
TTTCGCCTCTGACCCCGAGCCGGGCCCGCCGTGCTACGGGTGGTCGGCCCAGCGCAGCACCTGGAGCATCTGCACCTTGCCACTCTGGAAGAAGCGCGGGCCGCCGCTGGCCTGCGGATCCGCGCCGGCCGTCACGGGGATGTTCGTGTTCTGCACCCCCCCCGTGAAGGGGCCCGCGGGCGTGGTGCCCGAGGTGCTGTTGTCCACCCAGAGCCAGACCTGACCGTTTCCATCGTAGGCTCCGGTGATGAGGTAGCCATCGGTGTCATTGAGGCCGTCGAGCGGCGCCGTGGCGTACTGGTAGTCACCGCCCACGTGGACGCCGAAGCGCAGCAGGCGCGTGCCCGTGCTGGAGCGGAACAGCTCGAGGGCGAACCCGCTGGCCTCCGACTTGTTCAGGAGGGCCATCGTGCAACTGCTGGCGCCTCCCGGGCAGCTGGTCAGCAAGTCGTCGAAATTGACATACGCGCTCACGAAGTAGCCCTGCCCGGCGGCCGTGTCCGCATCGTAGAAGGGCAGGGATTGCGCGGAGGGCGCGGAGAAAAGCAGCGAGGTTCCATACCGGTCCTCTCCCGGGCCGTCCGTCATCGTGGCCGGTGCTCCCGCGACGTTGACCGGCACCGCGTAGGTCATGGCGCCGCTGCGGCGGTAGTGGATGTTCGTCGCCGGATGGGGCTGGTTCCAGACGTTCAGATAGAGAAGCTGGTTGGCGTCGGAGACGACAGCCCGTGCCCTCGCCACGTCATACTCGACGACGAAGGCCTCCACCTCCTCGCGCAGGTTCGACAGGAAGACCTCGCCGAAGCTGGACGGAATGGTCCACAGCGAGACGCTCAGCCCGAGCGACTTCGCATAGGCAATCTTCGACAGGATGTTGTCGTCCGTGTAGGGGAACTCGATTCCCTGCCACCCCTGCGCGTCCGCCTCCTGGATGAGCCCGTGGTAGGCGGCCATGTTGGCGGTCTGGTTTCCGGAGAACAGGACGTGCAGCCGGATGTAGGGGCTGAGGTCCGGGTACTCGGGAAGGAGGGACTGCACCGCGGCGAGATTGCCGCGCAGGGAGTGGAAGCTGCGGATGATGACGGGGCGCCCCGCGCGCGCGTACCAGGTCCTGCGGGCCCGGAGCAGTTCCAGCACCTGGCGGGCGAGGCTCTGGTGCGTGGTCGTCTCCTTGAGCTCGATGAAGAGCACCGCGTCATCGGACTGAAGCGGCGCGAAGTCCAGCACCTCCGCCAGGAGTGCCCCGTTGGTCTGACCATTGTCCTCATGGTCGACGTACACCCGCCCGCCCTCCTCCTTGATGTCGAGCTCGAGCAGGTCGGCATCGGCATCGATGGCGAGCTTCAGCTTCGCGGTCGTCCTCGAGAGGTTGAGTGAGGAGCCCGATTCGGTGTCCACGTAGCTGTTGTGCCGGCAGATGCCCACCACGTGCCCGGTCGGAGTTCGCGGGAAGCTCTTGGTGACGCCTGCCCAGTAGCCGTCGTTCACCAGCGAGGAGGTCACCGCTCCGGCCTCGGATGGGAGCTCCCCGGGGCCCATGCAGCCTGACAGAACCAGCAGACACGACATCCAGAGAGCGAAGCGGCGCATGAATTCGACTCTATCCGGTTTTGCATTGAAAGCCGCATCTGACACCCCGCCCGGGGGACCCTCCGGGCTCGTTCCGAAGAAACCTGTCCGACTGTCGGACAGGTTTTTCAAAAGCGCGGCCGGGAGGTCGCGGTCATCGGGTGGAGGGAGCATCCCCGCCCGTGCCGCCGGGCTGGAACCACACGCGCGAGCGCGCCAGGTCCAGCATGACGAGCCACTTCGACAGGAACGGCATCCCCAGGTTCCCGTCGATGCTCATCTCCGGCACATGCACCTCCCGGCCGAGCCGCGCCTGCCCCTCGCGCATCGTCCGGGTGCGCTCGGCCAGACTCTCCGGGGGCGAGCTTCATGTTGTGAAGGGCCGCACACGCGTCGAATACTCGACGAAACACCACACGCCCTTCACGACCCGCGCCCCTCCATGAAACGACTTCACCCCCGCGCCCTCCCTCTCCTCCAGGCCCAGCCTCCGCGGCACGCGGCGGCACGCGCGGCCCTCACGCTCGCGCTGCTCCTGGTGGCGGGCGTGGGAGCCACCGCCTGTGGCTTGAACGACCTCTTCGACTCGGAGAACCCGCCCATCTCCGAGCTGCCCGCATCGTCCCCGTCTCCGCGCCCACCACGCCCTACGAGTGGAGCCGGGTGCCTGTCGACCAGGAGTTCGTGCTCGAAGTGGAGCTGCGCCTCGCCGACGGCTCGCTCGCGAAGGACTACCAGTTCGCGTGGGGCGGTCCGTTCGATGGCATGGCGAACGTCCAGGCGATCCGCGAGACGCCCGAGCCCGGACGCGAGCGGCTGCGGCTGCGCTCCTCCACGTATGCGTACATCCCCGGGATTGGCTGCCGCGTCCAGTCGGTGGACCCGACGAGCGGCATCGCGACGGGAGAGCCCAATACGCTCGGGCCCTTCCCGGTGGTGTTCTACGGAAACACGCCCGTCGACGTCGCGCTGCCTCCCGCCGAGGTGCGCCTCGGCCTCGGAGAGAGACGGCCCCTCGCGGTGTTCCCGGGACCCGTCGCCGAGTCCAACCGCATCGTCGGCAAGCCATCCCATCTCCAGGCGACGCTGACGTCGCTCAATCCGGACATCGTCCGCGTGGAGGGCGACGGGCTCACCCTCTCCGCGCAGGCCCAGGGCACGGCGAAGGTGCAGGTCCGCGTGGGGGACGTGCTGCGCGTGGTGGAGGTGCGCGTGGATGACCATCCCCTGGGTCCGCCCACCGCCGGGACGCTGCGACCCGCCGCGCCCCAGACGTCTGGCCTCGCGCTCCGCCCCAGGGTCAGCCACATCTCCGGCGCGGTGCGAGGCGACTACCTGCTCACCGTCGACTCCCGCGGCTATCCGTTCTTCACCTTCGAGATGAACAGCGCGCTCTGGCTCTCCTCCTGGACGGGCACCGACTTCGGCCATGAGCCCGTGACGGCGCCGGGCGAGGAGGTCGACGACCCCGGCTCCATCACCGTCGACGAGCGGGGCCGGCTCTACGTCGCCTACCGGGCCTTCGGGGGCCTCGTGGTGGCCGAGCGGCAGGCCGACGGGGCCGCGAGCACCTGGAGCCGCCGTGGCCTCCTGCCGCTCGCCTCGCTCTACGAGAGTCAGGACTGGATGCCGACCGTGTCGTCGGCGGGAGCGATTGCCATCCACCCCAAGCGGGGCGGAGGCGTGTGGGTGCTCTCGCCGCTCGAGTTCAAGCAGGCCGCCGGGCGGGACAAGTGCCGGACCGTCGTCCGCCTCTACGCCGTGGACGACACGGGCGTCTCTGCCGAGACGGTGGGCGAGAGCGTCCGCGAGGGGGAGTGCGAGCGGACGAATTTCTCCACCCGCTGGGTGACCTCGGTCCACCTCTTCGGCCAGCGCCCCGGCCTGCCGAAGCCGGACCTGCAGGTGTTCCCGGACCTCGCGGACTCCTCGCTCTACAAGCAGCTCTTCCTCGCCCAGCCGGACGGGAGCCTCGTGGGGATGCCGCTCGCCGCGGTGAAGCCGGGCCGGCCCGAGGGCGCGGGGGAGCTGGGCGTATTCCTCATGACCCATCAGTCCGCCGTGGACCAGCTCCCGGCCGGCGCCCCGGCGCGCGTGTATGTGACCACCGACGCGGCGGACCAGCCCCGCTTCTTCGCGGGCGCCAACTACCTCGTCTACGGCGATACGGTGCTTCCCGTGGTGGCCGGACGGCTCGCGGGGTCTCACATCCTCGCGCTCCGCCTCCTCGACGACGTCCAGCTCGACGCCGCCAACCCCCTCCAGGTGCTGGCCAGGCCCTAGGAGCCTGGACCCCCATCCCGCTAGGCGCTGCGTCCCGCGCGGCGCTGCTCCAGCTCCACCTGCTTCAGGAGCCCCAGGAGGGAGCGCAGATGGGGATCCTCCACGGGCTCGGTGAGCAGGACCGAGTGCTTCCGCTCGCCCTCCTCGACCGTGACGAGGTAGCGGGTACGATCCGCACCTCCCGCGGAAGCGGCCCCCACGACTGGAGGCTGCTCGAAGAAATGGGCCTCTTGCACACTCCGCTCGAGCGCCTCCGCCTGCTCCGCGGGGAGGGCTTGCAGCTCCACCGTCCGGGGCCTGGCGAGGCCCGGGAAGAACGCGAGGCCGCCCTCTCGTTTGAGCTCGATGCGCATCGCTTCACGCCCTGGGCCTGCGGCCCGCTTCCGGTGCCGGTTGGCCGGCGACGGGGGCCCAGACCTGCTCGGCGACCTTCTCCCGAGAGACCTTGAGGCCCACCTCTCCCCAGGCGTCCTGGACGATGGACTCCTCCTTGCCTCCCGCGCCGTAGAGGCGGTTGGCGGCCATCACGGTGATGCGCGCGAACTCGAGGAAGTTGGTGTCGGGCTTGAGCCTCGGCTCTCGAAGCGCCTCGTACCAGATGCGGCCCGCCTTCTCCCACGCATAACCCCCGAGGCGCGTGGCCACCAGGTAGAAGGCCCGATTGGGGATGCCGGAGTTGATGTGCACGCCCCCGTTGTCCTCCCAGGTCCTGACGTAGCCGCGCATGTGCCCGGGTTGGGGGTCCTTCCCCAGCACGGGATCATCGAAGGCCGTGCCCGGCTCCTTCATGGAGCGCAGCGCCTTGCCCTGGACATTGGCGGTGAAGAGTCCCGCGCCGACGAGCCAGTCCGCCTCGTCCGCCGTCTGCCCCAGGAACTTCTGCTTCACCAGGGAGCCGAAGACGTCGGAGAGCGACTCGTTGAGCGCACCCGCCTGACGGAAGTACCACAGCGGGCCCTCCAGCTCGGTCACCCCGTGCGTGAGCTCGTGCCCGATGACGACCTGGTCGATGGTGAAGCGGTTGAAGAGATCGCCATCCCCGTCGCCGAACACCATGCGCTGCCCGTCCCAGAAGGCGTTGTTGTAGCCCTGCCCGTAATGGACATGCGCATGGAGCGGCATTCCGCTGCCATCAATGGAGTTGCGCCCGAGGACGTCCAGATAGAAGTCATAGGTCGCTCCCAGGCCGACATAGGCCTCGTCGACCGCGGCGTCACCCGTGGGCTCCTCCATCCCCTCGGTCCGCACCACCGTCCCAGGCAAGGTCTCCTGGTTCTTCATGTCGTAGATGATCCGCTGCCGCTGCGACTCGGCCATCATCATGGCCGGCCCCCGGGTGGCGGTCTTGGGGAACATGCTGCCCGCCGAGAGCCTCAGGGCCCGGAAGGTGTTGTCGATGGCCAGCGTCTGCAAGGCCCTCGCACGCTGGGCGGGCGAGCCGTTCGTCGCAATCGCCCGGAGCAGGTACGGAGGGAGAATGCACTGGATGGAGTGCCGATGCCGTCTGGAGAAATGCATGACTCGTCCCCTGCCATGAGAATTCATGGTCAATGTAGGGACGCCTCTCCCTCGGCAGACACCGAGCCGGGAGGCCCGGCTGCTGCTCCTGCCCCCTATCGAGCGGAGGGAGCGGCCCCGGCCGTGCCGCCGGGCTGGAACCATACGCGCGCACGCGCCAGGTCCAGCGTGACGAGCCACTTCGACAGGAACGGCATCCCCAGGTTCCCGTCGATGATCATCTCCGGCACATGGAAGTCGCCCTCGACGGGCACCCCGCCCACCAGCTCGAAGCGCGCGGGCTGGGTCTGCTCCACCTTCGGGTCCAACCCCAACGTCGGGGCGACGTGCCGGGACATCAGGAACGTCCCACCGTTGCCCGAGTCGAGCTCGAACCACGCGAGCCCCTTCGGCGTGCGTGCCGCCGTGAAGACGCTCAGGGCCGCCCCCTGCACCTCCCGGGCAATCCGGGCCTGCCCCTCGCGCATCGTCCGGGTGCGCTCGGCCAGACTCTCCGGGGTCTCGACAATCACCTGGTTGTTGCCGACGTCCAACGTGAGCACCTGCCCCGCGAAGGCATCCAGGGCGAGCACGCCGTCGAGTGGCTCGGCGTCCTTGGGGAAGAACGACATGATGTCGAGCACCGCGACCACCGGCGCTTGCAGCGAGAGGCCCGCCACCTCGAGGCGCACGTCATTGCACTGCGGCGAATCGAGCCGGTCGCCCATCATGTGGAAGCCGGTGATGCGCCCCCACGGCTCACACCCCACCTTCTTGGCGAACGTCGGCGTGAACAGCGAGAGCCCGCCCGCCGTGTCCAGCATGAAGGTCCCCGTCTCCGCGCCGACCTTCACGGTGACGGTGCGCAGCCGCGTCCGGTAGGGCTGGAGTGAAATCGTCACGGGCGCGTTCGCGACGGCGGCGCGGGTCTCCTCGCTCGCGACCGGCTGTGCGCCCCGGGTGCCCGCGCAGCCGGTGACCATCCCGCAGCCCAGCCAGGCGACGACCACTCCCGCGAGACCCACGGCCCCACTCCGTCCCTTCGGATTCGTACGCATATCCCCCTCCTCGTGTGGGAAGGCAGTCGACCCGAATGGAGAGCAGGCAGGCAAGCCATTCCCAGTGGGCGTCCCCATCTTGTTCCTCCAGGAATCACCGGAGGAGCACATGGAGGCAATCGAGGAGCTGAAGTCGGAGCGAGCCGACCCCCTGGCCTCCGGCCTGGCCGTGGCCCAGGGCGTCTTCTACATGGGCACCGGGGTGTGGCCCCTCGTCCACCTGCGCAGCTTCGAGGCGGTGACGGGCCCCAAGCCAGAGGGCTGGCTGGTGAAGACGGTCGGCGCGCTCATCGCCGTCATCGGCGGCACGCTGCTGACCGCCGGCCTGCGCCGCCGCCCCAGTCCCGAGGTCATGTTGCTGGCCGCTGGCAGCGCCGCCTCGCTCGCGGCGGCGGACGTCATCTACTCGCCCCAGCGCATTTCTCCCGTGTACCTGCTGGATGCCGTGGCCGAGGGCGTGCTCGTCACCGGCTGGTGCCTCGCCGCCGCGCGTGCCTGGAAGCGCCGGGGCGTCCAGCTGCCGCCTCCCCAGTACACCTCCCCGGAGGACGCGGCTGGCTTCCCCACGTAGGCACAGCACCGCGTGTGCATGGGGAGGTGAGAGAAGGCGCTCTCCCGGGATGTAGGAACATGGGAGGCGCCCGGACCGACTGGGACCGGACGGACAGGGGCTCGACCCCCACCCTGGTGAAGTGGAGGGCAACTCGTTTGAACTGCACCCTTTCGCTCGCGCGCGGCATGGTGCATCTTGCGCGCCCGCGCCGCGCCCACGGCCTCGTCCAGGAGCCATCCATGTCTCGCGCGCTCACCCTGGTGAGTCTCCTGCTCTTTTCCCTACCTGTTCAGGCACAGGGGAGGTCCACCTCCGCCGTGGATGCGGACACGCTCGCCCGGCGCCTGGGTGAGACGACGTGGGGCATGGAGGACCTCTTCACCGGCAAGGTGTCCGAGGTGACCATCACCCTGCGCATGGAGGAGCTCGACGGGGACGGCAACGTGAAGCACACCCAGGAGCGGGTGGACAAAGTCACGGTGAAGGATGGCCAGCAGCACCGCGAGCTGCTCCAGGCGCGCAAGGACGGCCAGGACACCACCGAGGCCATGCGCAAGGACCTCGAGGAGCGCCAGCGCAAGGGACAGGTGCGCACGGAGTTCAACTCGGTGAACCTGCCCTTCGCCGCCTCGTACCTCACGCAGCACCGTTTCTCACTGGCGGGCCCGGACCCCAAGGAGCCCAACCGAATGCGCCTGCGCTTCGAGCCCCGCTCCGACGACAAGTCCCCCTCGCTCCACAAGGGCGAGGCGCTCGTGGACCCGAGCACCGGCCAGCTCATCCGCCTGAGCTACAGCCCCTCGGAGCTGCCCAACATGGCGGACCGCGTGGACGTGCGCATGGACTTCCGCGCCTGGCCCGGCGTGGGACAGGTGCTCGACACCCTCCACGTCGACGCCGAGGGCGGCTTCCTCTTCTACAAGAAGTACCTGCGGATTACGGCGCGCTACTCGAACATGGTGCCCGCCGGCACCGCCGCGAAGGCCTCGGCGTCCATGTCCTCCGCGCCCTGACGATGACCCTCAGCGCTCGGTCCGCGCACCGGCGCCCGGGCTCCGCAGCAGCTTGCGCAGGGTGGCGCTCGCCAACGACGCCAGGTTGTCGGGAGTGAAGCGGAACCAGAAGCCGACGTAGCTGCCGTTGCTCCGGAACTCCGGATTGACCGCGGCGTAGGCCCTGGCCGCGGGTCTGTCGAAATAGTCGGGCGAGTAGCGACCCAGCGTCTCGGGCTTCATGAAGATGTCGACGAAGAAGAGGCCGCGCTCCTCGTCGACACGGAAGTGGCTCTCCTCGGCCAGGGCGAGGAAGGCCTCGCGGAGGGCACCCAGTTCCCCGGTGCGCTGCTGGGGCTCGAAGAGGTGATAGCGGGCCAGGGCCTCGGTGATGGACACGAAGCCGAACAGGCTGGCGATGGACAGGCGGTAGTGCCGGCTCCGCGGATGCCGCAGCTTGTCCTGGAGGAAGAACGTCAGGCCGGAGAGCAGGTGCAGGCCTCGATTCCGGAACTCGGGAAGGATTCGCAGCTTGCCTCCGAGAATGACGCGGCCCCCGGGCACCCCGATGGACGCCGTCCTCCAGAACTGGAAGCCGACGATGCTCCGCGTGTCCGTGCGGCGGAAGACGTGGACGAGGTCATTGGCCTGCGCATGCACGTGGAAGTGCTCCAGGTCCTCGGCCATCAAGGCGTTGGCGACCGCGTGCAGTTCCCGGATGAGCGTCTCCGAGAGCTGCTCCCTCCGAACGGTCTCCATCTCGACCGGGGGTGAGTGCCTGGAGAGGCGGAGCAGGTGCTGGAGCATGGGGGCGGACCCGGCGGGAACGAGGTGGGCGCAGGTTACCGGGCTCCAGCGCTCCGATGAGATCGGAACTCGAAAAGACATCGGGGAGGAGCCGCCCCCACGGCCCCTCCCCGACGTGCCACCCCCCAACCCCCCACCGCCCCGAAGACCCACTACCCCGTGCAGCCTTGCCCTACCCAACCCCGACCCACCCACCGCCCTTCACCGTTCCGCCCGTCCTGCCCTGCCGCCTTCACGAGACAGGGAGAGAGCATCCCGCGTGCCAGCAATGACCCCAGGAGGACCGCGCGTCATTTCAAGGCTTTAGCGAGCAACAGTGGGCAGCTTCGGCCCTGGAGTCGGTAAGACTTACGGTAGGCCTCGGGCAGATGAGCTCATGGGGGAGTCGCACCTCGGACGGCTCCTCCAGCGGGTTGGAGAACCATGCCGAATGGCGCCGCCTCCAGGTATTGAGAGGCCTCGACGCAGGAGGTGAGCGGAGGCCTCCCTGCTCGCCGAACTCGGGCGCCGCCAGTAGACAACCTTTCATGCTGGGCCGCGCTTGCCAACTCTTGAGGTCACCTCGATACTGCTTGTATGGGTGATGACTCAAGCAACGGTTCCGGGAAGCCGATTGAAGAGGCACCCGCTGCTTCCCATGCTCCGGGCTCGAGCGGGATGAAGCGCAAGGCCACCTACGAAGACCTGGAGACCGTCCCTCCCCATTGTGTGGGGGAGCTCGTCGATGGCGAGCTGTACGTGAGCCCTCGCCCGGCCTCGCCTCAGCTCCGGGCCACCTCTCGACTCGGGGCGCAATTGGGGCGACCCTTCGACCTGGGAATGGACGGACCCGGAGGCTGGATCCTCCTGCTCGAGCCAGAACTGCACCTGGGGGACGATGCCCTGGTGCCGGACCTGTCGGGTTGGTGCCGCGAGCGCATGCCCGAGTTGCCACATACGGCGGCCCTCATCCGGACTCCCGACTGGGTGTGCGAGGTGCTCTCGCCCTCCACGGCGGTGCTGGACCGGGAGAAGAAGATGAAGGTCTATGCCCGCGAAGGTGTGGCCCACCTGTGGTTGGTGGATCCACTCCAGCAATCGCTGGAGGTCTACCGGCTGGAGGGCCGGCGCTGGAACCGGCAGGGTCACTGGAGCGGGGGAGCCACCGTGCACGCCGAGCCCTTCGAGGTGCTGCCATTGGAGCTCGCCACACTCTGGGAGCGGTGATTCGACAAGCGGGTGGGCGACGAGCGGGAAACCGCCATGCCGGGTGAGGTTGGCCATGGATTGAGCCAGCTCTGGTTGTTCATCGTGGCGCCCCTGCTGGTCGAAGCCACTGCAGCAGCCGTGTACCGCACGGCGTCTCGCCCTGCGGCGCCCCTCACCGCCGGTGCCGATAGGGCTCTGGAGAGCGAGTGGGCCGAGCGGTTGGCCACCCGGCGCCCGACGGATACGCCCTCTTGAGGGAAAGCCATCGAGGAATGATGGGCCGGAGGTTTCAGGCGCTGGCGCCAGGCTTCGCGTCGAGCAGGGTGAGGTAGTCGCGAACGTCCTTGATGAAGCCGGGTACCGACCAGGCAAGGCCGTCGAGAAGCTGCTCGAGCGTGAGCGGCGGATTCTTCTTGTCAGCGGCCTGCTTGCGGAGCACCTCGAGCATCTTGCGTGGCGAAAGGTCGACGACGAACAGCACCAGCGTCTCCGCCCCGCGCGCAGGCCAGCACGACCCTCGAGAAACGTCGGCCTCCCGGCTGCGCTTTTCCAAAACCTGTCCGACAGTCGGACAGGTTTCTCCAGACCGAGCCCGGAGGGTCCTCTGTCCGCCGGGACCTGCCGGCCTCCCGGCCGCACTCGTCACGAGATGGTCCGACCATCGGACCACTTGCGCGAGCGCGCGTCCGGCGGCCGCCTCCTGCACGGACTTACTTCGGAGGGCTTAGCCGAAGTAGTCGCCGGCCTCTTCGCTGAGCTGAGTGAGCGCGCGCAGTGCCTCTGCACGCTCCTCGTCTCGCTGCCGCTTATAGCGAAGCAGATCCGCGGCACGAATGCGCCGATGCTTGTTGTGCTCGTGGAAGGGCAGCTTCCCGGCCTCGAGCAAGTTGACGAGGCCCTGGCGCGAATGTTGAGCAGGTCGGCTGCCTCCTGCGTGCTGAGCTCTCGGTGTAGAGGCACGATGCTGACAGCCTCGCCATCAGCAAGGGCCTCGAAGAGGTCTCGCAGCAGCGCGGTCACCTCTTCCGGCAACTCCACCTGGCCGCCGTTCGGCAGGACGAGAAGGGGCGCTTGGCGCCTGGCGTCCCGGACATCGGCCGCCGCCTCGACCTGCCGGTGGATGCGCTGGGCGAGCGGGAGCTTCTCGGGGGGAAGCGCAATGGGTTCATTCTCGTGGTGAAGCATCAGTGCACTCCATCGCGGTGAAACCGCCGAGGGCCTACATCGAAAGTTCAGCGGCCCGGTTGCCGCCTGACTCACGGGTGGATGGACTGCGGCTCACGCGGCTTCCGCGAGCGCGCCGAGACCGGCACGTAGCACTTGCCTTGATACTCGGCGTAGTTCTCCCCGCACGGCGGACGCACTGCGAGTTCCAACCAGCAGCCGCCGTCGAACTCCACCTCGTGCAGGTTGGACTTGCACGGCGCCTTCGCCTGATCGCTGAAAGGCTTTGCTGGCAGGGGATAGGCGATGACCGCCGGACCCATGTCGTCCCGTGTCCACCATCGTAGGCGCACGGCCCTCCTCCTCGGCCTGCACGGCCACCCCGGCGGCCTCGTACTGCTCGCCCCGCTGGCTCTCGATGTAGGCCAGCAGGTGCGCCCCTACCAACAGCAGTATCAGGACCGCGACGCTCAGCTCGATTCCGTACTGCGCCCCCCACCCCAGCACCCGGCGCGCGCCCGCGGCCCACCGCTTCAGCCTCCCCTCCGGCTCGCGCGTCAGGTGACGGCGCGCTTCGTCGCTCCACTCCATCCGCTCCATCATGCGGGTGAGCACCTCGAACAGCCCCGCCAGCCCCGCCAGCTCTCCCGAGGCCGGCGCCTGCTCCACCTCCACCGCCACGCAGGGAGGCCGGGCCTGGGCCGTGACGCGCACCTTCCAGTCCTCCTCGGGCTCCTCGCACACGCCCGGGGCCGGCACCAGCACCAGCGCCGACGCGTCCGTGTGCACGTTGTGCGCCTCGTAGAGCCGACCCAGCTCCTCCAGCTCCGGGTTCTTGCTCCCGTGCCGCCTGCCGAGCCGATACGGTCCCAGCCTCCCGTCCTCCCCGCGCTTCGCGTCCGCCATGCGAGTGCCTCCTCTCGCCCCTCTTCTACACCTCAGGCCCCGGCCCGTCCCCAGTCCACATGCTGGACCCCAGCGCATCGACCTCAACGCCACGCGCCCCGCCGTGGCCCTCGAGCGGAGACCTGCCGCGCTGGCGTCGCTGGCAGCTCACTACGAGCGGCCTGGGGAGACTCCGTCGTGGGTGGCGATGATACCGGGCGCCGCACAGGCATACCCACTACCGGCGGGTAGCACTCCGCGCGCCTCGGCACGCCCACCCCACTGTGCACCTGTGGTAAATCCCTCCGCTCGATGGCTACGAGCGACGAGCTGACGACAGCGGACCTGGAGCGGTTGTCACGGGCGGAAGCGCCCGACCTGGCGGAGGCCGTGCTGGCCTTCCTCGAGCAGCCCGACAAGACGCCCGGCTCCCTCCCCCAGGGCGCCCTCACCTTCGACGGGCTCCGCTCCCTCCTCTCCCAGGCCCAGTCCCGCCACTCCGCCGAGGCCCGCCACTCCGGCGCTCGCGACGCCTGGCAGCGCTACCTCGCCCAGAAGGACGTCCCGCTCCCCTCGCGCTTCGCCCTCGCCGACCTGCTCGTCGCCCTCTACGAGCGCAACACCAGCGCCTCCCGCGCCGCCCTCTTCCAGCTCGCTCGCGAGGCGGACCTCCGCTTCGGCCTCTGGGGCGGCCTCAAGCGCATCTACAAGCTCGCCGAGGAGCGCCATGACGCCGAGATGTTCGGCGTCCTCGCCTGGCGCTTCGACACCGAGCGCTCCGGCCACCGCTCCCGCGAGGTCTCCCGGGGCACCCTCACCTACCTCCAGCGGCGCGCGTGGCGCTACCTGCGCCAGCTCGGCCAGTCCGTCCCCGAGCTCTACCCCCAGTTCGCCATCGAGGTGCTCCGCCACTACGAGCCCGACACCTCGTGGCGCTCGTGCTGGGTCTCCAACCACCTCTGGTCCCACGAGACGGGCAACTACTCCGCCAACACCTTCCCCATCGAGCCCCCCAGCGACATGGTGAAGAAGCGCGCCTTCACCGAGGCGTGGAAGCGCTCGGCGGATCCGCTCATGCGGCTGCTCGACACCTGCCTGTCGGACCCCGCCGCCCGCTTCGCCATCCAGGGCCTGCGCAAGGACTTCCCCGACGCCCTCCGCGGCAACGTCACCCCCGCCTGGTTGGACCGGCTCGCCCGCCGCCCGCTCGCCAGCGCCCACGAGTTCCTCATCGAGACCCTCCAGGGCTCGCCCGAGTTCCACCAGGGCAAGCTGCGCGCGCTCGGGCTGCACGAGGCGGTGCTCGCCCTGCTCGTCTCCGAGAGCAACAAGGCGCGCGCCTACGCCATCGAGTACGCCCGCGCCCACGCGCAGGACCTCCCCGTCGAGCGCCTCGCCGAGCTGCTCGAGGGCGACCACAACGACGTGAAGGCCTACGCCGCCGCCGTGCTGGAGAAGAGGGACCCGCGCGAGCTCGGCCCGGACTTCCTCGGCCGGCTGCTCGTCCACAAGCCCACCGCGAAGTTCGCCGCCAAGGCCCTGGAGCAGAGCTTCGACCGCTCCGAGCTCCCCCAGAAGTTCCTCTTCGACATGCTCTTCGGCGACGAGGAGCAGACCGAGTGGGCGCTGCGCTACCTCAAGTCCAAGTACGGCAAGGGCGAGCTGCCCCCCGCCTTCTGGAAGGCCCTCCTCGATGACGAGCGCCTGGAGTCCTACGGCAGCGACGTGGAGGAGCTGGCCCTCGACTCGCTCAAGGGCTTCAAGCCCGCGGACATCGGCGCCGACTGGCTGCTCGACCGCTCCATCCACCCGAGCTTCGGCGACACCATCTCCGACTGGCTCACCGAGGCGGACGCGCTGCCCGGCCTGGACGTGGAGCGCGTGAAGGGGCTCGTCTTCAACGCGAAGTTCCGCGAGGTGGCGCTGAAGCTGCTGGGCAACCGCAAGCTCTTCGCGCCTCGGGACGTGGGCATTCCGTGGCTGCTGGCGCTCGCCCGGCGCGCGGACCCCACGCTGCACGAGTTCGCCCACCGCTACCTGCTGGAGAACGTGGTGCCCGCCGACTTCAGCGAGTCCGGCGACGCCACCGCGGGCCTGGCGCGCCTCTTCGAGCTGGCGCTCGGCGCGAAGCAGCCCGCCCCCGTGCGCGCCTTCGCGCAGACGTACCTGCGCTGCCACCACCCCGTCATCGGCCCCGAGCAGCCCGAGTCCAAGTCCTTCCAGCTCAAGCCCAAGGCGCCTCGCAACGCGTACACCCCCGAGCGCCTGTGGCCCGCCCTCTTCGACGCCCGCGACGACGTGCGCCACTTCGCCCTCGCGGTGACGCGCGTGGAGCTGCGCGCCTGGGGCTGGCACACCCGCGTGTACGAGCTCGCCGAGGCCAACGCCAAGGAAGTGCGCAACCTCGCCTATGACGCCCTGCTCGACGCGGGCGAGGAGGGCGCCGACAAGCGCCGCACCCTCACCCCGGACGAGTTGGACCCGGTGAAGGTGTTCACCCTCTCCGAGAGCACCAAGCGCTCCACGCGCGAGGTGGCCGTGGAGCTCATCCGCCGCCACTACGCGCGCCTGGGTGGGCCCGAGCGCCTCGCGTGGCTGATGGAGAGCGCCGACCGCGAGGTGGGCCTCTTCGCCATCCGCCTCCTGTGGGAGAAGCACCGGCCGCTGCACCTGCCGGAGGGGTGGAAGCCCTCGGGCGCCAAGGAGTCCCCCGTGGCCGCCACCGAGCGCTTCGCCAACGTGGAGGCCCTGCGCTCCTTCCTGCGCCGCATGCTCTTCGGCCTGCCCCCGGGGCGCTCCAAGGAGGCCCGCGAGGGCGTGGTGGCGCGCAGGCTCCCGGCCAGCGAGGCCAAGCGCCGCGTGATTGAGCTGGTGAGGGACCTGGGACTGGAAGACGAGAGCTTCGCCCGTGTGGTGGCGCCCGTGCTCGGTGAGTTCACCGGCTCGATGGCGAAGGGCGAGTGGCAGAGCTGCCTGGCATCGCTGGTGAGGCTGCGCTCGGCGCACCCCAGCGTGGAACTCGGAGGGCTCTGACACCAGGCGTCAGAAGCTCTCTCGGGCCTGAGCGAGGGTGTACTCCTTCTGAGCGGGGACGAAGGTCCCCGTTTTCTCCACGAGCCAGGCGGGAGCGCCCTGGGGCAGGTAGAAGTCCTCCTGGAAGGGAGACAGCCCCAGGTGGTGCAGGTACTCCTTGAGCATCTCGAAGGTGAAGCGGTCCCTCACCTTGCGCGCCTGGTACCGCTCCAGCTTCTCGAAGGGGAAGGGCTCACCGGACTGGCCGAAGACCCAGTGGCCTCCATCGTTGGAGACATAGAGGGTGCGCAGGTAGTTGAGCCAGTCCGTCTCCTTGGGTCCGTACAGCTCGAACATCACGGCCCCATAACGGCCCTTGTCCTTGCGCAGGGTGTGGGGCACCGCGACCACTCGCATGCCCCGGCAGCCCAGCGTCCGGGCCATATAGGACATGACGCTCCCGGCATCGGTCCCGCCCCACCCGTTTTCAACGTACGCCGTCCAGGGGCTGCGTGTCGGAATGAAGAGATCCCGCCGACTCTCCGGACTGGTCAGGGGCAGCAGGGAGGAGAGGGCTTGCTCCAGCGTGCCCGAGACCGGGCGCACCTCCACGGCAATGCCACGGGGCGCATGCAGCCCTGCCTGCCACGCCGCGAAGGCGCGAGCGGCATGCTCCGCACCCATCTCCAGGAATCCCAGTTCCGACGTGATGGGTGCCCAGCGGTCCTCCAGGAGCAAGCCCTTCATGTTCTTGGTCATCGGTTGGGTCTCACTTGTCAGGGCACGAAGTCGATCTCGACGGTTCGCAGTCCACCGCTCGCCGTAGCCGGCAAGCCCTGAGCGGAGACAGGACTGCTCTGTCCGTACCACCGAGGAGCCCTGGAGGGGAGCTGTGCGGCGCATCCCGTGAGCAACAACAGGAGCGCAAGCCTGCTCAACCGATGAAGCCACCCGGCGGTGAGTCGCACCGGGCCACGACTGCCCTTCAATCTCCCCGCTGTTCACCTGTGCTAAACCCCTCCGTCCGGAGGATTCTGACGCATGGCTACACTCGCCATCGGCCATTACGAAAAGGTCCGCGCGCTCGCCGCCAATGCGCGCCTGCTGCTCGTCGGAGGCGCTCGCGCTTCGGCCAGCAGCCGCCTCACCGCCTACGAGCCCTCCACCAACAAGGTGGCCTGGAGCGTGGAGCTTCCCGCCGCCGTCCTGGGGCTCGCCCTCGCCGGCGAGAGCTGGGTCGCCGCCTGCGCGGATGGCGCCGTGCGCATCGGCGCGCTCGGGGACGGAGCCGTGCAGCGCGAGGTGAAGGACGCCCACACTGGCGCCTGCACCGCCGTCGCCGTGAATCCGGACGGCACCCGCGCCTTCACCGTGGGCATGGATGGTTTCCTGCGCGCCTGGGAGCTCGGCAAGGGCAAGCGCGTACACGAGTGGCAGGCCTCGCCGCAGCCCCTGCGCGCCGTCGCGGTGGACCCCACCGGCACCTATGCCGCCTGTGCGGGTGATGACTCGGTGGTGCGCTCCTTCACCCTCGCCAACGGGGCCCGGCGCGACATGCCCGGCCACGAGGGCGCGGTGCGGGCGCTCGCCTTCACCCCGCGCGACGGGCGCCTCGTGTCCGCCGGGGACGATGGCAAGCTGCGCATCTGGTACCTCGTGGGCGCCGTCGAGTCCGAGGTCCGCGGGGACAAGGACTCCGGCCATGCCGGCTCCGTGCTCGCCCTCCTCTTCCCCCCGACTCCCACGCCCGAGCGCGGCGAGGAGGCCTCGGACCGCATCTTCTCCGCCGGCAGCGATGGCAAGGTGAAGGCGTGGCGACTGGAAGATCGCCGCAAGCCGCGCACGCTGGAGTGCGGCAGCAAGCCCGTGCATGCCCTCGCCTTCGCTCCGCCGGTGAGCTCGCGGCAGGCCAAGGTGCAGCTCGGCCTCCTCTACGTGGGCGGCGAGGACCGCACGGTGCGCCGCTTCGAGCTGGACACCGAGGGCAAGCCCTCCACCGATGCCACCTCGTTCGCCCACGGCTTCGACCTGCTGGACGAGGCCCGCCGGGCCAACCGACCCAAGCGCGAGGCCGCCGTGCGCGAGGCCGCCGCGCTGGAGGAGCCCGAGGCGCTCGACTTCGTCCTCTCCGTGCTCTCCGCGGACCGTGAGCACGAGGTGCGCAAGCTGGCCGCCGAGGAGCTGGGCAAGCACGGCCGCGTCGGCGCCCGCGCGAAGCTCCGCGAGCGGCTGGACGATGACAACACGCTGGTGCGCGTCGCCGCGCTGTGGGCCCTCACCGCGCTGGAGAAGGAGTCCCCGCTGGCCGCCCCGCGCGCCGCGTTGGACTCGCGCTACCCGGACACGCGCATCGCCGGCCTGCGGGCGCTGGCCTCGCTCGGTGGAACCTCTCCGCTGGTGCCGGGCCTCATCGCCAGCAAGCTGACGGACGCGGACGCCACCGTGGGCGTCACCGCGCTGGACGTGCTGGTGCAGGTGTCCCCCAAGGACAGCACCGAGCCGTTGAAGACGGCCTTCGAGCGCGGCCCCGCCCACCTGCGCGTCGAGGTGCTCATCCGCGCCGCCGGTGCCGGCTGGCTGGGCTCGCCGCAGTTGCAGCCCCTGGTGGCGCGTGCCCTCGATGACGCGGATGCCGACGTGCGCCGCGTGGCCTTCACCGTGCGCGTGCTGGAGCGCCGGCCCCTCGCCCACGTGCTGGAGGAGAAGGACGCGGACTTCGCTCGCGCCGCCCTGGACGTCGCCCGGCGCCTCACCCGCCGCGCCCGCCCCACCGACGACGAGGCCCGTGCCGCTCGCGAGGCCCTGCCCGCCACCGGCAAGGCCGGCGAGCCCCTCGCCGAGGCCAGCCTGGAGCCGCTGCTCGCCGCCATGGCCTGCCGCACTCCGGACACCGCCGTGCGCGGCGCCCGGGGCCTCGCGCAGCTCGGGGATGCCCGGGCGCTGGGTGCCCTGCTGCAGCTCTCCCGCGAGCCCGATGCCGCCATCCGCCGGCAGGCCGCCGAGGCCCTCCGCGCCCTCCAGGACGCCCGCGCCCGCGAGCGCCTCGTGTGGATGCTGGATGACGAGAACGCGGACGTGCGCGCCACCGCCCTCGACGCGGTGGTGACGCTCGATGCCGGCGAGTCTCCCCTCTCCAGCGCCGAGGCCGCCCTGCGCTCGGCCCACGAGGACGTGCGCGTCCGCGGCCTCGACCGGCTGGTGAAGCTCTCGGGCAAGCGCTCCGAGAACGCCGTGCACCTGCTCGGCGACGCCCTGGAGGACGAGTCCGCCAAGGTGCGCGACGAGGCCTTCCGCACCCTCTGGGCCTGGAACGAGAAGAACCCCCAGGAGGCCATCGACCGCGCCCTCGCCGGCCGCTTCCCGGACCTGCGCCGCCGCGCCGTGGATGAGCTCGCCGCCCGCATCAAGGAGGACTGGGCGCTCGAGCGGCTGAAGAAGACCGTGGGTGACCGCGATGCCGGCGTGGCCCAGGCCGCCTACGAGGCGTGGGTGAAGCACGTGGGCAAGGAGAAGCCCGAGCCGCACCTCGCGGCCATGGACACCGCCCTCGCCTCGCTGCGCGCCCTGGCCGCGAAGAACGCCACCCAGGCCCCCGCCGAGACGATGCGCTCGCCGCTCCTCAAGCTGCTGCTCGCCGAGGAGCCGGTGGTGTACCTCGCCGCCATCGAGGCGCTCGACAAGCTCATCAAGGAGGAGAACGGCCCGCTGCTCGCGGGGCTCGGCTCCAGCGAGCTGCCGCTGAAGGTGCGCGCGGCCGAGCTGCTCGCCGCTCGGGGTGCCGAGGACATCATCGAGCCGATGCGCAACCTCCTCACCGACAAGGAGCTGCAGCGCATCTGGCCCCCGGCCTTCCTCGCTCCGCTGCGCCACCGCGCCGCGAGCGCCCTGGCCACGCTCGGCTCGCGCCGGCTGCTGTCCTTCTTCGCCACCACCCTCCTCAAGGACGAGGCCAGCGAGGTGCGCGAGCAGGCCGCCCGCGGTCTCGCCACCGCCAGCCGCCGGGGAGACGAGGGCTACCTGCTCGACGCGCTCGGCCACGCGGACGTGGCGGTGCGCTCGTGGGCCGCGGATGGCCTGTCGCGCCTCGGTGACATCCGCGCCCTGCCCGTCCTCACCGGCAACCTGCGCCACGAGCACGAGCCCATCCGCATCGGCGCCATCCTCTCCTTCGCGGCGCTCGGGCCGGACGGGGACAGCGGCCTGCTGCACGGCCTGGAGGACAAGTCCCGCGAGGTGCAGGAGACCGTCTTCGCCATCATCCTCGCCCGGGACTTGCGCGCCTCGCGCCGGGGCGAGCCGCCCGACCTGCTCACCAGCGCCCTCTCCAGTGGCCGTCCCGAGGTGCGCTACGCCGCGGCCCGCGCGCTGGAGCTGCGCACCGAGACCGAGGCCTCCCACGCCCACCTGGTGGAGGTGCTGCAGCCGCCCCGGCCCGAGAAGGCCGGCGACATGAAGGACTGGCCCGCCGAGGACGAGCGCGCCCGCCGCATGGTGGGGCTCGCCGAGGCGCTCGCCAGCGACGTGCCCGAGCAGCGCTACGCCGCCGCCCAGGTGCTGCAACTGCGCCACAAGCCGCTCGACTACTTCCGCGAGGCCGCGAAGGTGGCCCGCCCGCGCTCGCTGGAGGCGCCCTGGAAGCCCGAGACGACGCCCCAGGCGAAGCCCGTGTCGGAGAAGCCCGCGCGCAACTGGCTGCGCCGCCTCTTCTCCACCGCCACCGGCAAGGCCGCCACCGCCGAGCCCTCGCCCGAGGCGCTCGTCTCCGCCGAGAAGCAGCACCTGCGCCGGCTCGCCTTCGGCGCCTACGTGGGCCTGCTGCGGCAGGTGTCCGCCGGAGATGACGAGGGCCACCGCGTGCGCCGCGACGCCGTGGACCGCGTGGTGAAGCTCACCCTGGAGGGCCATGCCGGCACCCCCGCCGCCGTGGCCGCCCTGCTGCGCGCCCTGGAGGACCCGCACCAGCTCGTGCGCAAGGCGGCCCTCGCCGGCCTCAAGGAGCTCTACCCCGCCGGCTCCGACGAGCCGCTGGCGCTCGCCCTGGCCTCGCTCTCCCCGGACGTGGCGCGCGCCGCGCTGGATGAGCTCGCCACCCGCGGGGAGTCCGCGAAGGGCCGCATCACCGCCGCCCTCAACTCGCCCCTGGCCGACGTGCGCAAGTACGCCTTCGAGCTGCTGGAGCGCCTCAGCCCGCCGGGCAGCCTGGAGCCCCTGCTGGCCGCGCTCGGCAGCGAGCACGCGGACCTGCGCGTGGGTGTCATCGAGCGGCTCGCCGGTGCCAATGACTCGCGCGTCACCGAGGCCCTCGGCCGCGCCATGGGCAGCGAGCACGAGGACCTGCGTCTGCGCGCCGCCGAGCTGCTGGCCATGCGCGCGGATGACCGGGCCGTGGAGGTGCTCGCCGCCTTCCTGCGCTCGGAGAACGCCACCGTCGTGAACCGCGCGCAGGAGGCGCTGGCCCGACTCGGCTCCGTCGCCGCCGTGGGCGCGCTCGCCGCCCGACTGCGCACCGCGACGGAGCTGACCGAGCGCCTCGCCCTGGTGAAGTTCCTCGGCCGCACCCGCCGACCCGAGGCGCTGGAGCCCCTGGCGCGGCAGCTCGACGACGAGGCCCACCCGGTGCGCCTGGCCTGCGTGAGCGCCGCCATGGACGTGGCCACCGCGCCCGAGAAGGACGAGAAGGGCGAGCGGAAGCGCGACGCGGCCCTGGCGGTGCGCTTCCTCCGCTCGGCCGTGCGCAGTCCGGACCCGATGGTGCGCAAGGCCGCCGCCACCGAGCTGGAGCAGGGCGACGACGTGGGCCAGGACGAGCTGCTCGCCGGCCTCTTCGCGGACCGGGACGTGACGGTGCGCATGGAGTCGGTGGCCCGCTACGCCTCGCGCGTCATGCACAAGGGCGCGAAGGTGGAGCCGCTGGAGGAGGTGCTGCGCGGCGGTACTCGCGAGCTGATGCTGCCCGCCGCCGAGGGCGTGGCCTCGCGCGGCCTGACGAGCGCCCTGCGCCCGCTGCTGCTGTACGTGCGCGCGGGCGAGGAGGGAGACCGCGAGCGGGCGCTGCTGGCGCTCGGCACGCTGGGTGACGCGCGCGCCCTGCCCGAGCTGGAGCAGGTGGCCGCCGGTGGCACGCCCGAGGCCCCGGTGGAGCAGAGCATGGTGGCCGCCGCGCTCGAGGGCCTGGGCCGGCTCGCCGCGAAGCTGCCCGAGGGAGAGGATCGCCACCGCGCCGAGGAGAAGGTGGAGCTCGCCGCGCTGGAGGCCAAGGACACCGCGCTGCAACAGGCGGGTGTCCGGGGCCTGCGCTACATCGGCGGCGAGCGGGCGCGCTCGCGGCTGGAGACGCTGCTGCGCGACGACGACACCGACAACGAGGTGCGCATCACCGCGGCACAGGAGCTCGGCAAGCTCGGAGACACGGCGGCCGAGGGCGCTCTGGCGCACGCGCTGGACGAGTGGGACGACGAGCTGCGCACCGAGGCGCGCAAGGCGCTCGACGCGCTGTTCCCCAAGGAGCGCGTCCGGGTGGAGCTGCTCGCGGTGAACAGCGAGCAGGAGGACATCTCCGAGCCGGCCGCCAGCTACCTCGCCACCGAGGCGGACCCGATGCAGCTCCTGCCGCGTCTGGCCACGCTGGACTCGGAGGAGCTGCGGCAGCGGCTGCGTCGAGGGCTGGTGCGGCGCGCGTCGCTGCCCGCCGGGGCGCTGGCGATGCTGCTCGGCCACGAGAAGCCCGCCGCGCGCGAGGAGGCGGCCTGGCTGGTGGGCGCGCGCACCGGAGAGGAGGAGTCCTCCCGGGGCTGGTCCGCGGACGACCGTGTCACGCTGGGCCGAGCCATCATGAACGCCGAGCGGCGCACCGCGTCCGAGTGGGCCTCCACGCCCGGCCCCAAGCGGGCCCCCGTGGCCAGCGCCTGGGAGCGGCTGCTGTGGGCGGGCTCGCGGCTGGGTGTCGCGGAGCTGGCCAAGGCCGCCAAGGACATCCTCCAGGGTGGAGAGGCCAAGGCTCCGGCCGGGGTGCGCCTCGAAGCGGCGCGCGCGCTGGACCGACTGAACGCCGCCCCCGAGCCCCTGCGCCCCGCGCTGTCGGACCCGGACGCGCAGGTGCGCGAGGCCGCCGCCACCGCCCTGGCCCGCCTCGCCCCCGAGCGCGCCGCGGACTGGGCCCTGGCGGTGCAGCCGTTCGACCCGGTGGCCACGAGCGCCACGGGTGTGGCGGTGCGCACGCCGAAGCAGCTCGCCACGGACGAGGCCCGCCGCCTGGCGCTGCCCTCGCTGCTGGCCGACAAGCAGATGGAGCCGCTGCGCCCGCTCGCCACGCACAAGGACGAGACGGTGCGGCAGGATGTGTGGGCCGCGCTGGGCCGGCTCGGTGGCTCCGACGCCGCCGAGGTGCTGCGCGCGCAGGCCTTCGACAAGACGCAATCCGTGGAGCTGCGGAAGGCCGCCTACCGCGCCCACAAACGAGCCCTCCGCGCCGCCGAGCGCGCCCGGAAGGAAGGGAGCCAGCCGTGAGCACCGCCACCCACCACGCCGTCGAGCTGCGCTACGCCACCACGAGTGACGTGGACGCCGGCGCCAATGCCTCACACGTCCTGCTGGCCCTGGAGGGCTCGCGGGGCACCGTGGGCGTACGCGGCCGGGTGCGCGAGCCCGCGCTCTTCCGGGACTCGCTCGCCGCGATGCTCGGCATCCTCGCCAGCGACTTGCGCTACCGGGGCAAGGACCGCACCGCGTACCTCGCCTACCTGATGAAGCAGGGCAAGCGCGCCACCGCTCAAATCTGGGAGGCGCAGAAGGCCTTCCTGGAGCAGTCCCTGGAGGGCGAGCAGAAGGCGGACGCGGTGTTGGACCCGGTCCTCACCGTGGACCCGGACCAGGTGTCGCTGGAGGTGTTCTCCCGCGACGAGAGCGCCTATGCGCGCCTGTCCTTCGACAACTCGCTCTTCGAGGGCCGCGAGGCCGCGCACGGTTCCACCTTCCTGGACGTGCCGGCGGACCTGCTGGCCAAGGTGGACCGGCTGCGCACCTACGTGCCGGTGTCGCTGGAGGCCCACGTGGCCCTGCCCGCGCGCGCCGCCGAGTCCCGCGCCCCGCGCAACGTGGAGGTGCCCCACGCGTGGCTGCGCGGCTTCCTCCAGGTGCAGTCCGCCGCCACCCTGCCGGCGAGCACCTGCACGCTGGCGCCGATTGATTTGTACAACCTGCTCTTCGCGCTGCGCACCCGGAAGGCGAAGAAGGCCCCGCGCGCGCTGCGCTTCGAGCTCGTCCCCGGCGCGCAGCCCCGGCTGGTGGTGGAGCCATGGGAGCTGGTGCTGGAGTGCCACGGGCCGAAGTACCAGGGCAGCACGCCCGCGGTGGTGCGCACCTTCGGACGGCAGCGGCTGGCGGCCCTCGCGCGCCTGCTGCCCCACGCGCAGGGCGTGCGCGTGCAGATGCTCGGGCCGGGCCTGCCGGTGTTCTGGGTCATCGACCTCGGGCCGGCCACGCTGACGCTGGCGCTCACCGGGTGGACGGAGAGCGGCTGGTCCAGCGCGGCGGCCTTCGATGCGCTCATGCCGCGCGCGGTGCCGGACGGGCTCGCGGAGAAGCTGCGCAACCGGCTGCGCAAGGAGGGCCCCCAGACGTTCGAGGCGCTCGCCTCGGGCACGGACGCGCCGAAGGACGCGGTGCGCGGGGCGCTGCAGCTCGAGTGCCTGCGCGGGCGAGTGCTCTATGACATCGCCAAGGGGACGTACCGGCCGCGCGAGCTGCTCTCCACGCCGGTGGACGAGGCCGTCATCCGCTACGGCAACGAGCGCGAGGAGCGGGCGCACCGGCTGCTGGGCGACGGCGGCGCGGGGGCGGGCGAGGTGAAGCTCACCAAGGTGCACGACGTGGTGGGAGTGGGCACTCGACTGAGCGGCGAGGTGGTGGACCGCGAGGCGGTGCGCAGCTTCTTCCCCGGCTTCCTGCTGGATTTGGAGGGCCGGGTGCGCGAGGCGAGCTGCGGCTGCCCGCACTACCGGCGCTCGGGGCTGCGCGAGGGCCCGTGCGAGCACATGATTGCCTTGCGGCTGGCGTACGCGCGGCAGAGGGCGCAGGAGGAGGCGCTGCGGCAGACGCCGAAGGGACGGGCGCTCATCCGCGCGGAGACGCGCTCGTACGTGCGGCGCGACGAGTCCGGCCAGGAGCAGGTGTACCGGGTATCGCTGGACGGCAAGCTGGTGTCCGTCGAGTGGGGCCCGCGCCTGGGCGAGCAGCGCCACCAGCGGCTGTGGTTCGACACGGACTCCGAGGCGCGTACGACGTACTTCGCGCGCCTGGAGTCCCTGGCCGCCGAGGGCTTCATCGACTCGGTGGGCGGGGCGGTGTAGCCGGCGGAACGAGTCGCCAGCACGTTCGCGGTCCGTTATGAAGCGGGGCGCCGGAGAGGACACCCTTCCCGGCCCTCGACCCCATAACAAAGACAGACATTCATGAAGGCTCTCCTCCAGAAGGCAGCAGCTGGCAGGTACTCCCGTCGCGAGCTTCTGAAGCTCCTCGGCCTCTCGGGTGCCGCGCTCGCGATGCCCACGCTCATCGGGTGCTCGGACTCCAAGGAGTACGACTACATCATCATCGGCGCCGGCTCTGCGGGCTGTACGCTGGCGGCCAGGCTCCTCAATGATTCGAAGGCCCGCGTGCTCCTCATCGAAGCCGGAGGCACGAACGAGCTCCCTGAGGTCAGGGACTTCACCCAGTCCTGGAAAATGACGCAGCCGGGCTCCGCGACAGACTGGGCCTACAAGTCCGAGCCGCAGGCCGCGCTGAATGGCAAGCCCCAGTCCTACTCCTGCGGCAAGGTGCTCGGCGGCAGCAGCTCCATCAACGGCATGGTCTGGGTGCTCGGCAACAAGGCCGACTACAACGGCTGGGCCGCCGCCGGGTGCACCGGCTGGGACTTCGCGAGCGTCCAGCCCTCGTTCCAGGCCCTGAGCGGACCCATCCGTCCCTCGAACGCGCTGACCGCGCAACACGGGCTGTCCCAAGCCATCGTCCAGGCAGCGGTCAACCTCGGCTACCCCTTCAACGCGGACTACAACGGCGACAACCAACTGGGCGTCACCTATACCCAGCTCAACGTGGTGGACGGCCTCCGCCAGGACGCCTTCTCCGCCTTCGTTTCACAGCACCTGGCCAACCCCCGGCTCACGCTGATGATGAACGCCCGGGTGAAGCGCCTCGTCTTCGATGACTCGAAGAAGCTCGACCGCGTCATCCTCGACAGCGACGGCGGGGAGATGTCGGTGCAGGCCAGTCGCGAGGTCATCGTCTGCGCGGGCACCATCCAGACGCCCCACCTGCTGATGCTCTCGGGCATTGGCGCTCCGGAGGAGCTCGCGCCCCATGGCATTCCCGTGGTGGCCAACGTGCCAGGAGTGGGGAAGAACCTGCACGACCACCTCGTCTCGGTGGCGGTGAGGAAGCTGCGGCAACCCGAGCCCGCCTCCCATACCACGACCATGGACGTGAACCTCTTCGTGGGCAACGGTCCGCAGGAGGGAAGCCCGAAGTTCCAGGTGCAGACGTATTACATGCGCTACGGCTGGGGCTCCTACCCCTCCGAGGCGCTGGCCTTCGGCCTCATCAACCTGCACCCGACGAGCCGAGGCACCGTGAAGCTGCGCTCGGCGGACCACGGGGACAGCCCCATCATCGAGCCGAACTTCCTGGGCACGGACGAGGACGTCGCCCATCAACTCGAGGGTTACAAGCTCGTCCGCGAGCTGCTGGGCGCGCCGGGCCTGCGCGACTGGGTGGAGGACGTGGAGCACACCCCCGGCCCGAGCATCGCCAGCGATGCGCAGTTGGTGGAGGCCCTGCGGCAGTACTCCGAAGCCGACTTCCACTCGGTGGGCACGTGCAAGATGGGCACGGATGACCTGGCCGTGGTGGACCCGCGGCTGCGCGTGCGTGGCGTCAAGGGCCTGCGGTTGGCGAGCGCCGCCATCATGCCCTTTGTCACCTCGGGCAACACCAACGCCCCCTCGATGATGATTGGCGACCGCTGCGGCCGCCTCCTCCTCGAGGAGGCCTGAGAAGAGGCAGGGTCGGCAGTGTGGCTGTTGTACGTGGCACCTGCCAGCATGGAGCCATGAGGTTTCCAACCCCCGCCGCGCTCCTGGCCGCCGTGCTGTTGCTGGCCTCTGGTGCCCTCGCCGCCGAGGCGGATGAGCTCCAGGTGCTCCTGCGGCACTCCGGCCTTCCGGAGTCCGTCCACCTGACTCCGGGCCAGTCCCTCACCCCGGACAAGGCCCGGTCCCTCTGGCGTGGCCTGCTGGAGAGCCCCGCCACTCTTCGGACCTTCGCGCCCCGCACCGCGCTGGCCCGCCTGGTACGCGAGACCCTCGCCACCGGACAGCCCCTGCCCTACGCCGAGCTGCTCGCCCGCACCGAGCGCTTCCGCCGGCTGGTGGTGGTTCGCCCGGATGGCTACTGCGCCGTGGCGCTCACCGGGAAGCCCGTGGCCAACCTGGGCCACCCCAGCCTCCACCAGGGTGAGCTGTACGTGCAGCGCATGCGCGTGGGCGCCTTCCACTTCGACGAGGGTGGCGTCTTCTACGCCGTGGACGAGGCCCTGCGGAAACAAGGGCTTCCCGTCGGCGAACGGCCCCTGGGACGAGACCCCGCCACCGCCGCGCTGTTGGGCGCGGAGGACGCACTGGAGGAGATGGCGCGCGGCCTGGCGGCCTTCATCACCGAACCAGCGCGAACCCTGGAAGGACTGGCCCAACTGCCCTCGGCGGTGGCTGGCCTCATTGCCCACTCCCCCGAGTACTTCGCCCGCTATGGGGCGATGAACCTGGAGGACCAGACTCGCGAGGCCGCGCGACTGGCCACGCACCTGCTGACGCTCCAGGGCGGTGCGGCCACGGTGGGACCTCGGATGGCCTCGGCCTCGCGACTTCCGGTGCTCACCGTGTCGGCCCGGGGTGCACTGGTCGTGCGTGAGCTGACGGTGCCGGCCGGAGCCACGACCGCAGCGGTGGGGGCCGGTGCCGCATCGGTCTCCATCGTCTTCATGGCGCAAGGCAACAACCCGGCCAGCGCTCTCGGCTCATGGCCACCGACCCCCGCGGGACCCGGCCAATGGGAGCAGAAGACGGAGAGCATGTCCGAGGATTCGCGGCGCTATCAAACCGAGGTAACGGGCGCTCCCGAGGGCTGGGTCTACCGCGTCCGCACCGGGCCAGGGCCCAGGGACTTCGTGGACTTCGACGGCTTCAAGAACGGCGTGCTCCTGGAGGTCAAGGGACCCGGCTACCGGGAACTGCTCAAGAAGATGCACGGCAAGCCGTGGTTCGAAGGCGTCGAGGAGATGCTCGACACAGGCCCAGCGACAGCTCAGAGCAGCCAATGGGACTCCCATCCAGTGGCATTTCGCCGAGCGCGAGGTAGCAGACGTCATGCGAGATCTGCTCGAGAAACAGAGCCGCGGCCGTATCAAGGTCTTCCCCCCGCCAGCACAGTGAGGACGCAGCATGCAAGAAACCTATTATGTTGGAGCCTACTGGCTGGCGCGGCGAGAGTCGGCCGAGGCCTGTGCTCAGCGTGCCGAGTCCTTCTTTCGCCTGCTGGCCTCATGCGACCCGAGCCTCACTCACTGGTTCAGAAAAGGCCGGACCCTCGAGGAGGCGCTGAAGCATCGCATTGAATCCGATGCGGCGAGTCTCGCGAGAGTATTCAACCAGCAAGCGCAAAAGGAGGGGCGCTTCGCCGACGAGGGCTTCTCGCTGAGCGGCTGGAATGGGAAGACCGATGAGGCAGCAAGCACCATGTCGTTCCTCTGTGGTGATGCATCCGTCTGGGTCTCCAACTTGTGCCTGTTCGACCCGCCGGAGGAAGGCCCCGCCAGGGAGCGCGTGCTCCAGGCCCCCGTGCTCGCCCGGATACTGCGCGCCATGGCCATGGCCTTCGAACCCGAATGGGGCGTCACCACCTCCCACGAGCTTCGGAGAATGATGGCACCGGAATCCGCCGATGCCGGCGCCTTCGTCGGCTGGCTCATGTACTTCTCCCACCGCCGCGGCCCGCTGCCCCCCCTGCCTTCCCCCGTCCACGTCGAGCCCGTCGAGGACAAGGGCACGCTCGTCATCCTCACCCCCGAGCGCTTCACCGCCACCAACCCCGCCCACGTGGAGCTGGCCCGCGACGTGTCCGAGCGCCTCGCCCAGGCCGGCCTCCTCACCCCGCTGCGCCCCTGGAATGAATGACGCCGTTCATCGACTCGGCTTCCAGGATGGTGTAGAAATCCCAACGGTTGTCCGGTCGCGCTCCTCGCGGCCGGGAGGGGCGGACGCGACGAAGCACGGCAGACGCGCCAGGTAGCGCGAGCGGTCGAGAGAGGTCCGGAAAAGCATCAGCCTCAGCGCCTCGAGCGCGGGAGCGGCGCTGCGCCGCTCTGGATGCAATGCTGGACACTCTCCGCAAGGTAGCCTGTTCTTGGCTCTCTCCCGGTAGAGGGGTCTAGGCCCCTCGGGGAGCTGAGCCAACGACGCAACCGCCGTTTCCCCAAGGGGCCTAGACCCCTCTACCGGGGAGAGCCGGTGAGGCTACCGTGCCCCAGGTGAGCAGGTGGTGTTGTTCCAGGCCTCCCTCGACCGCTCGCGCCGTGCTGCCCCGCCCCGGATGAAGCCCGCTCGCCATTCCGAGGTGCCTCGATGACCGCGAAGCTCGAGACGTTCGTCCCCGCCGCGGCCCCCGCGGTGGTGTCCTCCCCCGCCCCGGCGCCCGCCTCGGCCAACGTGGTGGCCCAGCGCGAGGTGCGCCAGCGCGAGGAGCAGGCGCGGCTGGCCCGCTGGAAGGCGATTGAGGAGGCCGGTGGCAAGGAGGCGTGGGTCGACGCCGAGCTGAAGGCCAAGGGGCTCGCGCCCGAGCACGAGGACGTCAGCGAGCTCTCCGAGAAGGAGAAGGCGGCCTGGAAGGAGAAGAAGAAGGCCGAGGCCGCCGAGCGCCGCGCGCTGGAGCGCCTGGCGTGGGAGGCGTGGCGCACCACGCACATCAACCACCTGGGCGCGGGGGTGCACTGGAGCGAGGCGGCGGGTCCGGACGCGTTCGACCTGAAGGACCGCGAGGAGCGGGCGAAGGCGAACGAGCTGCCGGAGCTGGAGTCGGCGCAGTCGCTGTCGAAGGCGCTGGGGCTGAGCGTGGCGAGGCTGCGCTGGTTCGCCTACCACCGGGAGGTGGACACGGGGACGCACTACGTCAGCTGGGAGATTCCCAAGCGGGACGGAGGGAAGCGGACCATCACCGCGCCGAAGAAGGAGCTGAAGGCGGCGCAGCGCTGGGTGCTGGCGAACGTGGTGGAGCGGCTGCCGGTGCACGGGGCGGCGCACGGCTTCGTGGCGGGGCGGTCCATCGTCACCAACGCGCTGGCGCACAAGGGCGCGGACGTATTGGTGAAGATGGACATCAAGGACTTCTTCCCCTCGGTGACGTGGCGGCGGGTGAAGGGCGTGTTGCGCAAGGGCGGGCTGCCGGAGAACACGGCGACGCTGCTGGCGCTGATGGCCACGGAGGCGCCGCGCGAGGTGGTGCAGTTCCGAGGCAAGACGCTGTACGTGGCGAAGGGCCCGCGAGCGCTGCCGCAGGGGGCGCCGACGTCTCCGGGAATCACCAACGCGCTGTGCCTGCGCCTGGACAAGCGGCTGTCGGCGCTGTCGAGGCGATTGGGCTTCACGTACACGCGCTACGCGGATGACCTGACGTTCTCCTGGCGCAAGAGCAAGACGAAGCCGGAGGCGCCGGTGGCGGTGCTGATCGCCCGGGTGGAGCGGGTGCTGGAGGCCGAGGGCTTCCGGGTGCATCCGGACAAGACGCGGGTGATGAAGCCGGGGAACCGGCAGGCGGTGACGGGGCTGGTGGTGAACGAGGCCGCGAAGGGCCAGCCCGGGGCGCGAGTGCCGCGCGAGGTGGTGCGCCAGTTGCGAGCGGCGCTGCACAACCGGGAGAAGGGCAAGCCGGGCAAGGAGGGCGAGACGCTCGACCAGCTCAAGGGCATGGCCGCCTTCATCCACATGACGGACCCGGCGAAGGGCCGCGCGTTCCTGGAGCGGCTCGCCGCGCTGGAGGCGCGGAGCGTAACCCGCATCGCGCACTCTCGTACAACAAGGTTTTAGCGCCATGGCAGCCCCAACCAGCCCTCTAATCGAGACAGCGAAGCGCGTATCATCTGCCTCCAAGAGTTCGCCGACAGAGCCACTGGCCTGCGGTAGCGCGAGCTTGGCTGAAGTAGAGAGGGCGTCGAGCACCCCTCAACAGAGACGCCTACGCTGGTAGTTCATTCCTTCGTGTCGGTGAATGAGAGGTACTCGCCTGCGTGGCAGACCGGCTTCAGTCATGGCGGCCATCGGGAAACTCGGTGGATTGATGCCCGAGCCTGGACTCGCTTGGATATACCCTGGAGAGTTCTTCGTCTTCGATGCACGCAGGTCATTAATGGGACGGCATCAAAGCCTGCAGAGGTGCGGAATCCTTCGCTGACATCGACATCAAAGAACGGCACTGACGCGCACGCCGTAAAAGACCTTTAACGCATCAACCTTCAGTGCAGATCATTCGCAAAAAGCCCGACAGCCTGCTCTTGAGCGGCATAATCATCTGAACACTCTCAAGGTCCTCCGACCGGCGATACTCGAGCCTCGCCAATCGTCTTTTGAGCGTGGCGGTGGACTGAAGTGCTGCAATCTTCGTGTGCGGTGAGTTCATGTGAGTTGGACTTCGCGAACGCACCCTAATTCGGATGCAAGCACTCTACCTAGCCCGCTTCCCAGACTCCTGGAGTGTAGGTGCTCATTCACTTGGCCAAGCATCAACGAGCATTCGGCCGACTATCTATCGGCCACATGCCCCTGGCATGTGCATCTAGTTACCTCCAGACCCCACGCTCTGAACCGCGAGGAAGATCACTATGCGGCAAGGTCCTGTCGGAGAGCATAGCACCTGAGCCGGCCGACACGGACTGCTTTCATTGGCTGCCTGTCGAGGCGATGATTCCTCGATTAAGAATCCGCGTGTCATCGAGCCTGCCATCTACGTCCAGTCACTGGGTCTGTTCCGAGCCCGTGAAGCTTGGGCCAGCTCGACTGAGTGCCGAGCGCAGACGAAGGCACTGCCAACAGAGCCCTGGTCATCGCGCACACAAGCAGGTTAGCCCGAGCGGGCAAGTCAGACTCACGCTGACGTGGACTCCACGGCCAGGGCTCCGCGCTCAGCCACGGGTTGCTGGAAACTTTGGAAACGCCTAGAGTTTCCTCGGTTTCCACCGCTGTTACCCTCCGAGGAGGACGCTCCATGTCCACGGCCACCCCGCTGCTGCCGCCCGGGCCCCGCATCACCCCGCTGCAGACGTTCCGCTTCCTCCGCAATCCCTCCGGCGTGTTCCGCGAGTGCCGCTCGCGCTACGGAGACCCGTTCACCCTGCCCCTCCCGGTGGGCAACGTGGTCATCACCGGCGACCCCGAGGGCATCCGGGAGGTCTTCAGCGCGGACCCGGCCCTCTTCGATCCACTCGGCCAGCTCCCCCTGGCGCCCGCCGTGGGCGACAACTCGCTGCTCCTGATGGGCGGGCAGCGCCACAAGCGCGAGCGCAAGCTCCTCATGCCTCCCTTCCACGGCGAGCGCATGCGCGCCTATGGGCAGCTCATGCGGGAGCTCACCCTGCGCACGGCCAGCGACCTGCGTCCGGGCAGCACCTTCCGCGCCCAGGGCATGACCCAGGACATCTCCCTGGAGGTCATCATCCGCGCCGTCTTCGGCATCGAGGAGCCCGAGCGCGTGCGGCGCTACCGCGAGGTCCTGGTGGCCTACCTCGAATCCTACACGCCGCTGTTGATGATGGCGGTGCCGCTGCGGCGCTCCTTCGGCGGAGTGGGCCCGTGGGCGCGCTTCCAGCGCCATGTGGCGGAGCTGGACCAGTTGCTGACGGCGGAGCTGGCGAACCGGCGCGGGCACGAGGAGGGCCACACCGACATCCTCAGCCTGCTGCTCGCGGCGCGGGACGAGGAGGGCCAGCCCATGACGGACTCGGAGCTCAAGGACGAGCTGCGCACCCTGCTCATCGCCGGTCACGAGACCACGGCCATCGGCATGGCCTGGGCGCTCTACCACCTGCACCGCGAGCCCGAGACGCTCACGCGCCTGCTGGCGGAGCTGGCCCCGCTCGGCCCGGTGCCCGAGCCGGAGGCGCTCGCGAAGCTGCCCTACCTGGCCGCGGTGTGCGACGAGGCCCTGCGCCTGCATCCGGTGGTGGTGGCGATCGGCCGCCGCACCCTCGCCCCCTTCACCCTGCGCGGGCGCGAGCTCGCCCCCGGCACCGGCATCATGGTGTCCATCTGGCTCGCCCACCACGACCCCGAGCGCTACCCCGAGCCCGAGCGCTTCCGGCCCGAGCGCTTCCTCGAGCGGAAGTTCTCCCCCTTCGAGTACCTGCCCTTCGGCGGCGGGGCGCGGCGCTGCATCGGCGCGGCCTTCGCCCAGTCCGAGATGCGCATCGTCCTGGGCACGCTGCTGGCCACCCACCGCTTCTCGCTCGCGAGCGACAAGCCGGAGCGCCCGGTGCGCCGCAACATCACGCTCGGCCCGGCGGGCGGCGTGGAGCTGGTGTACGAGGGGCCGCGTCACGGAGCCCTCGCGTGAGCGAAGCGGACGAGGCGCGCACGCGCATCCTGGAGAAGGCGGAGCAGTTCTTCCTCACCCACGGCTACTCGCGCGTGACGATGGATGACCTCGCCACCGAGCTGCGGATGAGCAAGAAGACGCTCTACCGGCACTTCTCCAGCAAGGAGGAGCTGGGCGAGGCCGCCCTCACGGCCAGCTTCGCCCGGATTGGCGCGGAGCTCGACGGCATCATCGGAGACGAGCGGCTCGACTTCGGCGAGCGCCTGCAGCACTTCATCCGAACGCTGACGGGCCGCTACGCGAGCGCCGCCTCGGTGCTCCGAGACTTCCAGCGGGACGCGCCCAACCTCTGGCAGCGGCTGCTGGAGCTCCGCCGCGAGTCGGTGCAGGCCCGCTTCGGCTCGCTCCTCGCGGCCGGGGTGAAGGCCGGTGCCTTCCGCGCGGACGTGGAGCCCCGCCTCGTCCTCCGCATGGTGCTCACCCTGGTGGACCAGCTCCTCCGGCCGGACGTCCTGGCCGAGCTGGAGCTGTCCGCGGAGCAGCTCTTCCCCCGCATGCTGGGCGTCATCCTGGACGGCATCCACACGGGGCGTAAACCGCGCGCGCACGCATAGGCCGAGCATGCACGGAGGGGCCCGCCTGCTCGCCTGCTCCTCGGGCGCCTCCCCGGAGGTGGCCGGGTCCGGCGGCATCTGCTACGAAGGGACGCCCCGCCCCCCCGGCCATCTCCTGGCGGTGCGCATACCCGGCATGAGTTCCCCATCGAGGCTGCACGCACTGGCGGCGTTCCTGCCCGGCTCGCTCGTCCGTGCCCTCCTGGAGGATGACTCCCGCCCACGCGAGGGGGCCCGGCGCGAGCAGCATGGCGCGGTGCTCTTCGCCGACCTGACGGGCTTCACCGCCATGGCCGAGGCGCTGGACCACAGCGGCCCCTCCGGCGCCGAGCGCCTGCGCGGCATCCTCGACGCCTGCTTCTCACAACTTCTCGACACCCTGCTGGCCCATGGTGGGGACGCGCTGCGCTTCGCCGGGGACGCGATGGTGGTGCTGTGGCCCGTGGACTCCGAGGAGGAGCTGCCTCGCGCGGTGCGACTGGCCGCCCAGTGCGCCCAGGCGGCGCAGGCACTCGTCGAGGGCGCCGAGCCGGTGGACGGGGTGCGGCTGCGGCTGAAGGTGGGCATCGGCGCCGGGCCGGTGCAGCTCTCGGACGTGGGCGGCGAGCGGGGACGCTGGGACTTCCTGGCCTCGGGCGAGCCGCTGCTGGAGATGGCCCAGGCCGAGCACTCGGCGCAGCCGGGAGACATCATCCTCGGCCCCCACGCGTGGCGGCGACTCGGCGGGGTGGCCCAGGGCGAGCCCCGGGGCGAGGCGGGCTGGAAGCTGGTGGCACTGGAGCCCCTGCCCCTGCCGGAGGTGCGCTCGCTGGAGCTGCGGCCGGGGCTGGAGCCGGTGCTGCGCGCCTACCTGCCGAAGGTGGTGTCCCACCGGCTGGAGGCCGGGCACGGCCAGTGGCTGTCCGAGTTCCGCACCGTCACGGTGCTGTTCATCAACCTGGGCGCGAGGGACTTCGCCGCCGGCCAGCGACCCGAGGAGCTGCAGCGCGCCCTGCGCACCATCCAGTCCGTCCTCTTCCACTATGGGGGCAGCGCCAACCAGGTGGTGGTGGACGACAAGGGCGTGGTGATGGTGGCGGCCTTCGGGCTGCCGCCGCTGTCGCACGAGGACGACGCGACGCGGGCGGTGCAGACGGCGCTCGACCTGCGCACCGCGCTGCGGGAGCTGGGGTTGACGTTCCGACTCGGCCTGACCACCGGGCGCGTCTTCTGCGGCACCACGGGCGGGGCCACGCGGCGTGAGTACGTGATGGTGGGCCACACGGTGAACCTCGCCGCGCGGCTCATGCAGGCGGCGGTGGACGACGTCCTCTGTGACACCACCACGCTGCGGCAGGCCTCCGCGAAGCAGCGCTTCGAGACGCTCGCGCCCCTGAAGATGAAGGGGATAACGCAGCCGGTGCCGGTGTTCCGCCCCGAGGTGGGGACCGAGGGCGCGGAGACGGCGGCGCGGGGCACGCGGGTGGTGGGCCGCCAGCAGGAGCGCACCCGGCTGGCCACGGTGGCGCGGGGCCTCGCGGAGCGAGGCGTGGGCGGCACGGTGCTCCTCGAGGGCGAGGCCGGCATCGGCAAGTCCGTGCTGGTGGAGGAACTGCTCGCGCAGGCCGAGGCCGCCGGGCTCTCCTCGGCCATCGGCGCGGGCACCGCGGTGGAGAGTTCCTCGGCCTACCACGCCTGGCGCCCCGTGCTCGCGCGACTGCTGGAGCTGAACGAGCTGAAGGACGAGGCCCTCCGCATCGAGCGACTGCTCGCGAGGCTGCGCACCCGGCCCGAGCGCGAGGCCTGGGCGCCGCTGCTCAACGGGGTGCTGCCGGTGGAGCTGCCCGAGAGCGAGGTGGTGCGGCAGATGTCCGGCCCCCTGCGCGGCGCCAACACGCGCGAGCTGCTGGTGCAACTGCTCGACGAGGCCACCCGGGAGCGCCCGCGCGTGGTGGTGCTGGACGACGCGCACTGGATGGACTCCTCCTCGTGGGAGCTGGTGCAGGCCGTACAGCGGCGGGTGAAGCGGCTGCTGCTGGTGCTCTCCACGCGCCCCCCGGGCGAGGCCGCCACCGCCGAGTACCGCCAGCTCCGCGACGCCCCCGGCACGGTACACCTGACGTTGGAGCGCATGCCGTACGAGGAGGTGATGGCGCTGGTGCGCCAGCGGCTCGGGGTGCGCACCCTGCCCTCGCCGGTGGCCAACCTCATCCGCGACCGGGCCGAGGGCCACCCCTTCTTCAGCGAGGAGCTGGCCTGTGCCCTGCGCGACGCCGGCCACCTCGTCATCGCGGGCGGCGAGTGCCGGCTGGTGGAGCCCTCGGTGAAGCGGATGGCGCTGGACTTGCCCGGCACCATCCAGGGCCTGCTCACCAGCCGCATCGACCGCCTCACGCCGCAGCAGCAGCTCACCCTCAAGGTGGCCAGCGTGCTCGGCCGCACCTTCCCCTTCGAGCTGCTGCGCGCCGTGCACCCGGTGGAGGCGGACCGGGCCACGCTGCCGGAGCAGCTCGTCGAGCTGGAGCGGCGGGGCCTGGTGCAGCGGGAGGAGGGCCCCTCCGACCCGGTGTATGCCTTCAAGCATGTCCTCGTGCAGGAGGCGGCCTACCACCTGATGTCCTTCTCCCAGCGCCGGGAGCTGCATCGGGCCGTGGCCCTGCTCCACGAGCGCGAGCAGGAGGAGCACGGCGAGCAGCTCCAACCCCTGCTGGCGCACCACTGGCGGCTGGCGGAGGAGCCCGAGCGGGCGCTGGACCACCTGGAGCAGGCCGCGGATGCCGCCTTCTCGCGCGGAGCCCACGCGGAGACCGTCGCCTTCCTCCTCCAGGCCCAGGAGGCCGCCACGAGCGGCGCCGAGCAGGTGGACGCCCTGCGCCGTGCCCGGTGGAACGCGCGGCTCGGCCACGCGTACTTCATCCTCGGAGACACGGAGCGCAGTCTGAGCCACTGCGACAGCGCGCTGCGCCTGCTCGGACGGAGGCGGCCCACCAGTCGATGGGGCTGGAGCGCCCGGCTGGGATGGGAGCTGGTGCGGCACGTGTCGCGCATGGCGCTGGGACGCTGGCTGCCGGCGCCGGGCACGCCCCAGGAGCGGGAGCGGTTCAACCTCGTCTCCAGCATCTTCAGCACCCTGTCCGAGCACGCCTTCTTCGCGGACCGGCTGGTGGAGCACCTCACCTCCAACTTCGTCGCCGTCAACCACGCCGAGGCGACGCGCCACTACACCTCCGCCGCCCTCGCCTACAACGCGCTGGGCTACATGGCGGGCCTGGGGCGGATGCACGGGCTGGCGCAGCGGTACTTCCGCCGCGTCACCACCGCACCGGACGCACGCCCGGCCCACGCCCACGTCGTCCAGGGCGCCTACCACGTCACCTTCGGGCGCTGGGAGGAAGGCCTCGCCCTGGTGGAGCAGGGCATCTCGGCGGCCAGCCACATCAACGACCGGTCCACCATGTGCACCGGCCTGGAGGTGCTGGGCATGGGGCTGGAGATGGCGCGCGAGCCAGGCGCCGCGCAGTACGTGCGCGAGTCCATGCTGCGGGTGGCGAACGAGGCCTCCAACATCATCCACGCGATGTGGGCCCTCACGGAGATGGCGCCCACGCTGCTGCAACTGGGGCGGCTGGACGAGGCGGTGGCACGGCTGCGCGAGGCGGAGGCGGTGGTGGCGTGGGCGGACCCGCTCGCCGTGCTGCGCTACCACTGCAACGCGGCGCTCGTCTCCTGGCGCGCGGGCCAGCGGGCCAAGGTGCGGACCCACGCGCGCGAGGCGCTGGGCATGTTGCGCCGTCGCCCACTGGTGGTGTGGTCGGACCTCACCTCCATCACCGCGCTGGTGGAGGCGTGCCTGGCGCTCTGGGAGGACGCACGCGACAGCGGAGCCGACCCCCAGGAGGCCCGGGCCCTGGCTCTCGCGTCCCTCCGGGTGCTGCGCAAGGTGAGCCGGCTCTACCCCGTCGCCCTCAGCCGTGCCGCCCGCCTCGAGGGCACCTGGGCCTGGCTGGAGGGCCGCCCCGAGCGCGCCCGGACGTTGTGGCAGCGCGCGCTCGGCCACGCGAGCGACCTGCGCATGCCCACCGACGAGGGCCTCGCCCACTACGAGCTGGCCCGCCGCACCCAGGACTCCGCCCTCCGCGCCACGCACCTCGCCCACGCCCGCCGCATCTTCGAGCGCCTGGGTGCGACGGGCTCGCTGCAGGCACTCGACGCGTTGGAGCGTCCGGCGGACGTCCAACCTGAAAAGGCACTCAAAGCGCTGGGCATGTGAAGCGATTCACAGCCAGCCGGAATGCCCTGACTACAATTCATGGTCACGGACTCGGGAAGCACTCCGAGCCGCTCCGCGGGGGGAGAGAACATCATGTCGCCGAGCCACTGGACTCACGACTTCATGGACGAGATGCGGACGAAGAGGGATCCGCTCGCCGATGCCGTCATCGAAAGACTGTTCACCGAGGGACAGGTAGACGCGGTCAACCAGCTGATGCGGACCCTGGTCGAGAACGACGACCTGCCCTCCGACAAGCTGCCGCCCTACGTGGTGGAGTACCTCGCCCGGACGCAGGCGGACGTGCCCCGGCTGGACGCCGAGAAGCTGCGCCAGGGCCAGGAGCTCTTCGAGCTGTTCGGTCCCGAGGTGATGCTCGTCCTCGGCTTCTACTCGCTGCCGGCGTCCTACGCAGCGCGCAAGGGCGTGCAGGTGCTCCACCGCACCGGTTTCCTGCAGAAGCGCTTCATCCGCCGCGTCTTCGAGACGGCGCAGATGGTGGTGGACGTGATGACCGAGGGCGGCATGGAGCCCGACGGCCGGGGCGTGCGCACCACACAGAAGGTGCGGCTGATGCACGCGGCCATCCGCTATCTGATCCGCCACGACCCGAACAAGCCCTGGGACGAGCAGGAGCTGGGCCAGCCCATCAACCAGGAGGACCTGGCCGGCACGCTGATGACGTTCGCCTTCGTGGTGCTCGAGGGCATGAGGGCGCTCCGCATCGACCTGACCCCCGAGCAGCAGGAGGCGTGGCTCTACGTATGGGGGGCGGTGGGGCGCATCATCGGCGTGGACGAGCGGCTGATTCCGGCCGACATGGCCGAGGCCCGCGAGCTCACCTTCCTCATCCGCAAGCGGCAGGTGGCGTACTCGAAGGAGGGCGTGGCCATGACGGCCGCCCTCATCGAGGGCTTCCAGCAGCTCACGCCGGACCTCCTGGATGGGCTGCCGGCGAGCATGGTCCACTTCTTCCTGGACCAGGACCAGTGGCAGGGGGTCAACGTGGCGGAGCTGCTGGAGGTGCCCCGTCCGGACTGGACGGTCATCATCCCTCACGCCATCAAGGGCATCAGCGAGGTGGTGGACTGGGTGGGTGACAACACCTTCGTCGCCGCGAGGCTGCTGCGCTTCGTCAGCAAGGACATTGTCGAGGGGATGCTGCTGGTGGAGCGCGGAGGCCAGCGCACGCCCTTCCACATCCCGGACCAGCTGCAGGACCTGTGGCGCCTCAAGCCGGGTACGCGCTCGGTGGACCGCAAGACCGCTTCCAACCAGAAGGTGGCCTGACCATGCATCCGACCTTTTCCAGCGAGCACGTTCGCGGCGGACCGTTCGACCCGTTCGCCTGGTTCAACATCATCGGGGAGCTCGGCTGCGTCTTCTGGATTCTGGCCTACGTCTTCATCATCCGGCAGAGCTTCAAGGACAAGTCCTACGGCCTGCCCATGGTGGCCATCTGCATGAACCTGTCCTGGGAGTTCCTGGCCTCGTGGGTCATCCCCAATCCGGTGCCGCTCTGGCATTTCTTCGACCGGGTGTGGTTCTTCGTGGACCTGGTCATCGTCTACCAGCTGGTGCGCTACGGCCGGGAGCTGCAGACCATTCCGGAGATTCAACGGAACTTCCACGCCATCATCGCCGGCACGGTGATGCTCTCCATCTCCGGCCTGTATGCCTTCTACGTCCAGTACCACGACCTGCTGGGCCTGATGGGCGCGTTCATGGTGAACCTCGTCATGAGCGTCACCTTCCTCTTCTTCGCCTGGTCGCGCCGGCACCAGGGCGGGCGCGGGCTGTCGGTGCCCGCGGCGTGGTGCAAGATGCTCGGCACGCTGGGCACCTCCATCGAGTGCCACTACGTGATTGGCATGACGCAGGACTGGCTCGGCGGGCTGAACTTCCTCACCTTCCTGTGCCTCTCCATCTTCCTGTTCGACTGCCTCTACATCTACGTGGTGACGAAGGCGGTGAAGGCGACGGCGCGGGAGCCCCAGCCGCGGCGGGCGGAGCAGGAGCCCCGCCTGGCGATGGCGGCCTGAACGCGGCTCACGCCACGGGGATGATGCCGGGCCGGACGAGGAAGTCGCGGCGGGAGAAGGCCGCCGCCAGGTCCTCGGGCCGGTCCGCGTAGCTCGTCCGAATCTCACTGAGGGGGATGAGGTGGTACGAGGCGAGAGCCTCCTCGGGGCGCACCTCCACCACCGTGAATCCGTGCGAGTCGGTATCCACGAAGGCGATGCCCGGGTTGCCCTCTCGGAAGGTGGCCTCCTGCTCGGTGACGACGTAGCGGAACACGGCCGAGCCGGGAGGAAAGCCCGCCGCCGTCACCGCCACCCCGGCCTCCTCCTGGACGGCCGAGGAGGAAATGGCGGGCGCGGTGAGGGCCGGCAATCCGTGCTCCACCGACGCGAAGGACGCGTGGATGTCCCCCGAGACGAAGAGGACTCGGCCCCCGGTGCTGTCGCGCAGGGTGGTCATCAGCTCGCGCCGCTTGTCGGGGAAGCCGTCCCACTGGTCCACGCTGAAGTAGTAGCGGTTGCGCACCGAGGCCGGCTCCACGTCCGCCTTGGCTCGCAGGTCCCAGATCATCGACGTGGTGGACACCGAGCTCACCACCACCTTCCACGTCTCGGGGCCGAGCGCCGACTCCAGCAGCCAGGCCTCCTGGGCCTCGCCCAGCGCGTCCTCGGCCTCCCGCCCCGAGGTGGCGTAGCGCCACGCCGCGTACACGTCGAAGGTGTCCTTGATGACCACGTAGCGCGAGCCCAGGCTCGTGAAGAGGTCCTGCTTCCCCATGTGCACGAAGGCCAGCCCGCGAGGCGTGCCCGTTGGCTCGATGGGCTCGGCCCCCAGCTGCGCCGCCGCCAGCAGCACCGGGTTGACGTAGGCCAGCGCGAGGTTGCCCCGCACGACCGCCTCGGCCCGCGCCGCCGCATCCGCGGCCGTCAGCCCCGCCGCCACCGCCAGCAGCACGTACGCCCCCTGCAGCACCGCCTTCTGCGCGCGGGAACTCGTCGATGTTCACGTAGGCGAAGGTGTCGGCCGAGAAGGCCGCGGTGGCCCCGAGCGAGGCCAGCACCGCCGCGTTCATGGCCACCGTCGCGGGGTAGGCGTCCTCGGGGATGAGGTGGTCCGGCCGGTAGGTGCGGTAGTCCGTGACGAGCAGCCGCAGGTGGCCGCCGAAGACGAAGTCGCGCCAGATGCGCGTGTCCGGGTAACGGGGCTCGCCGTCCACGTCGATGACGCCCGGGGGCGCGTCCGTGGGGTCGATGGGCAGATACTCGAAGAAGGCCAGCTCCGCGTTGCGCCGCCGGTCGGGCTGGAACTCGTCGGTGCGCCCGTCGGTGTACGTGGCATGCGCGTCCCAGCAGTCGTTGGAGAACTCGTGGTCATCCCAGACGACGATGAACGGGTAGCGCTCGTGCGCCTGCTGGAGGAACGGGTCCGAGCGGTAGGTGCGGTAGAGGTCCCGGTAGTTGGACACCGAGTTGGCGACGAGCTCCGAGCGTCCGCCGCTCAGGTCCCGACGCTGCGCCGAGCCCGGGTCGGTGAAGCGCACGTTGCGCGCGGGGTCCGGCGAGGGAACGACCTCGGAGTCGGACTCGTAGATGTAGTCCCCGAGGAACACGATGAAGTCGAGGTCCTCGTCGAGCTGCACCAGGCGCTGCCAGGAGTTGTAGTAGCGCCCGCGGAAGTCCTGGCAGTTGGCCACGACGAAGCGCACGGACACGTCCGCGTCGGGCGCCGGAGCGGTGCGGGTGCGGCCCAGCTGGGACACGAACCGCTTGCCCTCCCTCTCGATGACGAAGCGGTAGAAGTAGCGCGTCCCCGGCTGGAGGTTCCGCACCTTCACCTTGAGGGTGTGGTCGTGCGCCGAGGTGGTGCGCAGCCCCGTCAGCTCCAGCACGCGGTTCTCGAACCCCGCATCCGTGGCCACCTCGAGGAGGAGCTCGACGTCCTCGTCCGGGCGCTCGGGGTCCACCGCGCGCGTCCACAGCACCACGCTGTCGTGGCGCGGGTCTCCCGAGGCCAGCGACTGGGGGAAGAACGCACGCCCCTCCTCCTCGGGTGGCTCATCCTCGGGGCAGCCGAGGGCGGTGCTCGCCGCCACGGCGACAATGCACTTCAAGAGGGTCCGGCGGTGCAGGGGTTGGGACAAGGCGCTCCTCCGCGTCGAGCCGGGCGGGGGCTGCCCGGGGCGAGGGACGCTACGGGCACGCCCGGGTCGCTCGTCTCCGACTCCAGGGCAGCGTGTCGTCCGCCCACCACCCACCGCCCGGGAGCGTCCACTTCCCGGCACAGCGCGAGGACTACTCCTCCGTCGGAGCCGTCCACCTCGCGCGTCATCTCCACCATGGTGGGGCGCCAGCCCAGCCGCTCGAAGAGCCGCCGCGCCGCCTCGTTGCGCGACGCCGCCATCAGGATGACACGAGGGACGCCCTGGGCCTTGAGCCGCCGCACCAGCTCCTCGGCGAGCAGCCCTCCCACGCCCGTGCCTCGCACCGACTCGTCCACCCAGAGGTCATGCAGCTCGCCGTGCTCGTCGAGCAGCGCGTTCCAGTCGTGCCCCTCCACGGTGGCGTACGCGTAGCCCACCACCGCGCCGTCCCGCTCGGCCACCAGCACCACCGCCCCCTCCCGCTTCAGCTCCCGCGACAGCCACCAGCGGTAGCCGGACTCCAGGTCCTCCCCGGGCGTCATGAAACGCTCGGAGTCATAGGAGTGGTGCAGGCGGACGAGCGCCGCGCCCATGCGGCCCAGCGCGGGCGCGTCCTCGGGTCTGGCGGGACGGATGGAGAGCGTCATGCGCCCTCGCTAGGAGGTGAAGGAGGAGGTGGCCGGAGGCGCCGCCTCCGTCGAGCGCGGCAGCTTCACCCGGAAGGTGGTGCCCTGGCCCGGAGTGCTCTCCACCTCGATGGCGCCACCGAGCCCGGACACGATGCCGTAGACGATGGACAGGCCCAACCCCGTGCCCGTCCCCGGCGGCTTGGTGGTGAAGAAGGGGTCGAAGATGCGCGTGAGGTGCTCGGGCGCGATGCCGGTGCCGTTGTCCTTCACCTCCACCACCACACTCCCGTCTTCCCGCTGGCGCCCCATCAGGGTCACCCGCGGCTCCGCGTTGCCCTGGAGCGCGTACCCGCAGTTGTTCAGCAGGCCGATGAAGACCTGCTCCAGGCCCGCCTCGGTGCCATGCACCACGAGCGCGTCCGGGATGTCGCGCACCACCTGCGCCTTCCCCAGGTTGTAGCTGGCCGCCGACAGCGCGTGGTCCAGCACGTCCTTCAGCTCCACCCGCGTCGGCGGCTGCCCGTCCAGCCGCGAGAAGAGCCGGAAGTCGTTGACGATGCGCAGGATGCGGTCCGCCCCAATCAGCGCGTCCGAGCACACCTCGCGCATCTCGGGCGCGTCCAGCTCCCGCTTGCCGGCGATCTGCTCTTCCAGCTCCGAGCGCAGGAAGCCCACGCTCGCCATGATGACGCTCAGCGGGTTGTTGATTTCGTGGGCCAGACCCGCCGTCAGCCGTCCGAGCGCCTCCAGCCGCTGGGCCTGGGCCAGCCGCACCTCCAGCTTCGCCCGGTCCTCCATCTCCTGGCGCAGCCGCTCGTTGGCCACCGCCAGCTCGCGCGTCCATTCCTCCACCTCGCGCTTGAGGTCCTCCATGCGCCGGTGGCTCTGCCGCAGCAGGTCCCACTTCTCGGTGAGCGCGTGCGCGAGCTGGCGCACCTCGATGTTGTCGAAGGGCTTGCGAAGAATCAGCAACCGCTGGCTGAGCCCCAGCCGCTGCGTCATCTCCTCCCACGAGTAGTCGGAGTAGGCCGAGCAGAGCACCACCTGCAGGTCCTCGTCATCCTTCCACAGGCGGCGCACCGTCTCCACGCCATCCAGTCCGGGAGGCATGCGGATGTCCACGAAGGCCAGGGCGTACGGCCGCCCCTCGGCCACCGCGGCCTTCACCTTGGCAATCCCCTCCTCGCCCTGGAAGGCCGAGTCCACCTCGAAGCCCGGGTCCACGGGCGCTGTCGCCGCGCTGCCAAAGAGCGCGGCCTCCATGGCGTCCAGCGTGGTGCTGGCTGGGGGCGCGCACAGAATCTTGCGGAAGTCCTGGTGAATGGCCTGGTTGTCATCCACCACCAGGATGCGGCGGTTGGCTGCGGTGGGGCCGCTCATGCCCTGCTCTCCTCGCCCGCGACGGGCAGATCAATCGTAAACGTAGCACCCTGGCCGCGGCCTTCGCTCGTGCAGGAGAGGAACGCATCCATCTCCGCCGCTGCCAGTGCACTGATGTGCAAACCGAACCCGTGTCCGTCCTTCTTCGTCGTGAAGCCCTGGGTGAACAGGCGCGGCGCGTCCTCCTGCGCGATGCCTACCCCATTATCCGCGACGGTGATGCGCAGCCGCTGGGTGACGGTGCTCTCCACCCGGATGGTGAGGAGTTTGTCCGGCCGCCCGCTCTCCAGCAGAGCGTGGCGCGCGTTGCTCAGCAGGTTGAGCAGAATCTGCAGCAGCTTGTGCCGATCCAATCGCACCAGGGGCACCTCGTTGTACTCGCGCCGCACCTCGATGCCCAGGCGCGCGAAGGACTCGGAGTGCAACCGCAGCGCGTCGTCGAGCAGCGGCGTCACCTCCAGCCGCTCCACCATTCCCGAGAAGCGCGCGTGCGCCTGCTGCATGCTCACCACGGACTTGATGTGCTCCACGCTCTTCTGCAGCGTGTACACCTCCTCCAACAACTCGTCGCGCTCGGTGGCGAGCTGCCCCGAGAGCGCCTGGAGGTAGGACGGTAGCTGCCTGCCCCGCACATCCCCCTCGAGGAAGGTGGCGAGGTTGGCGGCATGCTCGGCCAGCAGGCTCGTGGCCTTGCGCAGCCCCTGCACCCGCGACTGCTGGAGCCGCTCGGCCAGGAGGTTGACCGACACGTTCACGCTGTTGAGCGCGTTGCCCACGTTGTGCAGCACCCCGGTGGCCATCTCCGCCATGCCCGCCTGGCGCGACACGTCCAGCAGGCTGCGGTGCATCTCCCCCAGCCGCGCCTCGGCGTCCTTGCGGTCGGTGATGTCCCGCCCGAAGACGGTCATCCCCACCACGCGGCCATCCGTGTCGCAGACCGGGTTGACGGAGATGTCCAGCACCCGCGGCTGCCTCAGCTTCGAGGGCGAGGCCTCGAAGCGCACCCGCCGTCCCGTGAGCACCTGCCGGGCGCACGCGTCCCAGCGCCGACGCAGGGACTCGGGGGCAACCTCCGGGAAGAGCGGCTCCCCGGCCTGCACGTGCGCCCCGATGATCTCGAAGTAGGCCTCCTTGAGCGCCGGGTTGGCCGCGATGAGCCGCCCCTCGGCATCCAACGAGCAGACGATGTCCTCGGTGTTCTCCAGCAGGCTCATCAGCTTGCGCTCGCTGTCGCGCAGCGTGCGCAGCGCCCGCTCGAGCGCCGCGCTCGTCTGGTCCCTGGAGGCGAGCAGCAACCAGCTCAGCGCCCAGACCCCCACCAGGACGATGGCGGTGAAGATGCAGCGCAGCCAGTCGCCCACCAGCAAGCCGTAATACAGCGGCAGCAGCACGCCCACGCACAGGCTGACCACCAGGACGAAGGGCAGGCTCCCCTTGGCTCCCAGCAGGTAGACGAACGCCACGGGAATCAGCACGCACACGGGGTGCACGGCCGCGTTCACATCGTGCGAGCTCACCGCGAAGCCCAGGAATCCCACCGTGAAGACGGTGCACAGCAGCACCGCCGGGCCGCGCGAGGAGCTCGCCCGGCGCAGCATCCCCAGCGAGCCCATGAAGCCCACCACGCTCACCACGGCGATGCTGCCCAGCGACCAGGGCGACGGCAGCCGCGGCGCGTAGAGCAGGAACAGCACGTACATCAGCAGCAGGATGAGGTTGGCGCCCACCAGCATCCGGCAGCGGTTGAGCTCCTCGGCGGAGGACTGGCGTAGGGGCTCGGAGATGAACGCGTCCAGGCGCGCCAGCATCCAGGACGATACGCCCGCACGCGATGCACCCCACCATGGAGACTCCCGCCTCCCGGCTCTTCGCACTTCCGCGACACTGGTGGACGTACTCGGCATGCGAAGGGCGCTCTCCCCGGGTGGGCCCCTATCGCACGAGTATGCCTGAAACCCGGCGGGCACCGCAGAGCGCGAGAGCCCCGTTTCGGGCTTGCTCGCCGAGTCTTCAGGCACCCAGAGTGGGTAAACTCAACCTCACAGCTCAATGAGGCACGCCACACTGCTCGGCGAGCAAGGGCCGGCGGGTCGCTCACTGCTCGGGCTGCGCCTCTCCCCATGACCCCAGGCGAGTACCTACCGTGAGGACGGAAAGGAGCCGCCATCATGGACACCTCTGGCTGCACCCACCAGGATGCCATCCGCGACGTCCGCCCGAGCACCACGGACGGGTGCGAGGACTGCCTGCGAATCGGAGCGGGGTGGGTCCACCTGCGCCTGTGCCTGGAGTGCGGGCATGTGGGCTGCTGTGACTCGTCCCCCAACCGCCATGCGACGAGGCACTTCCACGCCACGGGCCATCCCATCATCCGCTCGTTCGAGCCGGGAGAGGACTGGGGCTGGTGCTACGTGGACGAGGTGATGCTCGAAGGAGACGAGCTGCGTCGGGCCGTCCGTCACCCCGCCCCCGCGGCCCAGCCCCCACCGGGCTGAGCCGGCGCCGCTCAGGCCGTCTTCACCAGGCCATTCTCGACCGTCACCGGCCAGGGCGTCAGCCGCTGTCCGGAGCAGGGGCCGCCCACGCACAGACCGTCGTTCGGACGGAACAGCGCCCCGTGCCAGGAGCACGCGATGAGCGAGCCGTCGGGCGTCAGGTAGTGGTCGAGCTGCTGCGCGAGCGGCAACCCCTGATGGGGGCAGCGGTCCACGTATCCGTGGACCTGCTCGCCCTCGCGCACCAGGAAGCCGTGGAAGAAAGCCTCGTCGATCTGCAGCACGAAGTTGCGCGCCCCGGGGGACGCGAGCGCGTCGAGCGTGCAGAGCGTCACCCCCGGTGGCGTCGCATAGACGCGCACGCGCCCTTCACTCACCGACGCGGCTCCGCGACGACCTGCTCGATGGAGCCGAAGATGGAGCGGCCCGCCTCATCGAACATCTCGATACGCACCCGGTCCCCGCGGCGGAGGAAGGGCGTCTTCGGCGCACCGGACAGGAGGGTCTCGACGGTGCGGAGCTCCGCGAGGCAGGAGTAGCCGAGCCCGCCGTCGCGGATGGGCTTGCCCGGGCCGCCCTCGGAGTCACGGTTGGACACGGTGCCGGAGCCGATGATGGTGCCCGCGCCCAGGTCGCGCGTCTTCGCGGCGTGCGCGACGAGCGTCCCGAAGTCGAAGGTCATGTCCACGCCCGCGTTCGCCCGCCCGAAGGGCTCTCCATTCAGCGACACGCGCAGGGGCAGGTGCAGCTTGCCCTCGCGCCACGCGCCGCCGAGCGACTCCGGCGTCACCGCCACTGGAGAGAAGGCGGAGGAGGGCTTGGATTGGAAGAACCCGAACCCCTTCGCGAGCTCCCCGGGGATGAGGTTGCGCAGCGACACGTCGTTCACCAGCAGCACGAGCCGGATCGCCGCCAGCGCCTCCTCGCGCGTGGCGCCCTGGCGCACGTCTCCGGTGATGACCGCGACCTCGCCTTCCAGGTCACAGCCCCAGGCCTCGTCCGCGAGGGGGATGGGCTCGTGCGGCGCGAGGAAGATGTCGGAGCCGCCCTGGTACATGAGCGGGTCGGTCCAGAAGCTCTCGGGCATCTCCGCCTTGCGGGCCTTGCGGACCAGCGCGACGTGGTTCACGTACGCCGAGCCATCCGCCCACTGGTAGGCGCGAGGCAACGGGGAGGCGCACTCCGCCTCGACGAAGGGCTGGCGCGGGGCCTGGCCACGCTCGAGCGCGTCGGACAACTCCCGCAGGCGCGGGCCGCACCGGTCCCACTCGTCGAGCGCACGCTGCAGCGTCGGCGCGATGGCCGTGGCATCCGTGTACCCGGTCAGGTCGTCCGACACGACGACCAGCCGACCATCCCTTCCCGACTTCAACGAGGCGAGCTTCACCGCTTCCCTTCCGTCATGGGCAACCGGGCCTTCGGAAAATCCGACCAGCAGGCGTCGTAGTCGCGCTGCAGGGCGGGCGTCTCCATCGCGAAGCGCGTCGGGGAAATCACCCAGCGGGTCTCGAACATGAACGCGAGCGTGTTGGTGATCTTCTGCGGCGCGAGCTCGGCGGACGACCGCGCGCTCGTAGGTCTCGCCGGTCCGGGCCGTGGCCGCTCATGCAGTTGTGCAGCGACGCGCCGCCGGGCAGCGAAGCCCTCGGCCTTCGCGTCGTACGCGCCCGTGCACCAGGCCCATGAACTCGCTCATCACGTTGCGGTGGAACCAGGGCGGCCGGAAGGTGTTCTCGGCCACCATCCAGCGCGGCGGGAAGATGACGAAGTCGCAGTTGGCGATGCCCGGCGATGTCGCTCGGCGAGGTGAGCACCGTGAAGATCGACGGATCCGGGTGATCGAAGCTCACCGTGCCGATCGTGTTGAAGCGCGCGAGGTCGTACTTGTACGGCGCGAGGTTGCCGTGCCACGCGACCACGTCGAGCGGCGAGTGGTCGATGCTCGGTGCTCCCAGAGCCTGCCCCTGGAACTTCTGGATGATGCCGCGTCGGGCGCTCCACGTCCTCGAACGCGGCGACCGGCGTGAGGAAGTCGCGCGGGTTGGCGAGCCCGTTGGAGCCGATCGGCCCGAGCTCGGGCAGCCGGAACAGCGGCGCCGTAGTTCTCGCAGACGTAGCCGACCGCCGCGCCGTCGAGCAGCTCGACCCGGAAGCGCACGCCGCGCGGGACGACCGCCGATCTCGCCCGGCGCGAGCCCGAGCACGCCCGAGCTCGGTGCACGAGCGCGAGCCGCCCCGCCTGCGGCACGAGCAGCAGCTCGCCGTCGGCGTTGAAGAACGCCGCGTCGGTCATCGACCGGTTGGCGAGCGTACAGGTGGATGCCCGATCGCCCGCGCCGATGCGCCGGCGAGCCGTTCCCGCCGAAGGTGATGAGCCCCTCGACGAAGTCGGTCGGCTCGGACGGGCAGCGGCAGCGGGCTCCAGCGCAGCCGGTTCGGGCGTCGGCGGGCGCCTCGGTGAACGGGCCCGCTGCGCAGCAGGCCCTCCGGGACGCGGGCGGAACGGGGCGTGGCTCGCGCTCGGGCGGAGCCGGTAGAGCCAGCTCCGCCGGTTCTCGCGCCGCGGCGCGGTGAACGCCGTGCCCGAGAGCTGCTCGGCGTAGAGGCCGTACGGAACCCGCTGCGGCGAGTTCTGTCCCTCGCGGAAGCGCGCCGGCGACGGCCTCGGTCGCGAACTCGTTGCCGAATCCCGAGCATGTACCCGGTCATCGCGTGCTCCCCCGAGTTGCGCTACCGGACGGCTACTTCTTGGTCGATCACCTTGATGACGCCGCGGCGGATCTGATCGAGCTCGATCGACTCGAACAGCGCCTGGAAGTTCCCGTTGCCGAAGCCCTCGTTGCCCTTGCGCTGGATGATCTCGAAGAAGATCGGGCCGAAGAGGTTCTCGGTGAAGATCTGGAGCAGGAGGCCCTCCTCCTTGCTGCCGTCGATCAGGATGCGGTTCTGCCTTCATCCGCGCCACGTCCTCGCCGTGGCCGGGCACGCGCTTGTCGACCAGCTCGTAGTAGGTCTCGATCGTGTCCTGGAAGATCGACGCCGCGCGCCCGCATGCTTCTCGACCGTCGCGTAGATGTCGTCGGTGGTCAGCGCGAGGTGCTGGATGCCCTCGCCGTTGTACTGGCGGAGGAACTCCTCGATCTGCGACTTGTCGTCCTGGCTCTCGTTGAGCGGGATGCGGATGGCGCGGTCGGGCGCGATCATCGCCTGCGAGAACAGGCCGGTCGCCTGGCCCTTGATGTCGAAGTACTTCTGCTCCTCGAAGCCGAAGACGCGTGTTGTAGAAGCTCGACCAGGTGCGCATCTGGCCGCGGCGGACGTTGTGGGTGAGGTGGTCGAGCAGGTCGAGGCCGACCGAGTTCTTCGCCTCCGCCTCGTCCGCGCCCGGGATCTGCGTCCCAGCCGTCGTAGAGCGAGCCCTTCGCGCCGTACGGTCGACGAGATAGAGCAGGCTGCCGCCGATGCCCTGCGATCGCGTAGCTGTCGCCGAGCGCGCCCGCTTCGGGTCCGACCGGCCTGCGCGCCGCGCTCGAGCGCGCAGCTCGTAGGCCTTCTTCGGCGTCGGCGACGCGGAACGCCATGCCGTTGGCCGAGGGCCCGTGCAGCCTTGCGGAACTCGGCCGCCTGGCCCGGTCGGCTCGCGGTTCACCAGCAGGTTGATGCCGCCCTGCTTGAAGCGGACGACGTCCTTCGTCGGGTGCATCGCGTAGGCGGTGAAGCCGAGCCGCTCGAACAGGTCGATCATCTTCTCCGGCTCGGGGCGAGGTGAACTCGACGAACTCGAAACCGTCCAACCCGAGCGGGTTCTGCTCCGCGGTGCTCATTGACGGCGACTCCTTCGGGCGCTGCGTGAGCGCCGCTTGGCGAACGATGGTAACGATTGTTACCAAAGCGATGGTAACTTTCGTAACCAATTCCGCAACGCCGCGGTGCGGCGCGGACGGGCGGTGTACGGCCGCGAACGATCAGCGGCGGGAGAGCACCCGCTCGGCGGCCGCCTCGAGCTTGCGGAGCACGGCCTTGAGCTCGGCGATTTCCTTCGACGCCGAGGCCCTCGAGCACCTCGTGCTCGAGCGCGCGCGCCGCGGGGACCACCCGCTCGTAGAGCGACCAGCCCTTCGGCGGTGAGCGAGAGGTGGAGCGAGCGGGCGTCCTTGTCGCTCGTGCGGCGGCGGAGCAGCTTCTTCTTCTCGAGCGCCTGCGCGGCGCGGCTGACCGAGACCTTGTCCATCTTCGTCAGCCCGACGAGCGTCTGCTGGGTCGACTCACCGGCCTCGGCGAGCACCGAGAGCACGCGCCACTCGACCATCTTCAGGTCGAAGCGATCCTCGTAGGCCTGGGCGATCACCTGGCTCACCGCGTTCGACGCGAGCGAGAGCCGGTAGGGGAGGAACTCCTCGAGCATGAGAAGGGTGCGCGCCACGCGCGGCAGCGTAAACCGGGAGCATCCGTCCAGGATACCGCTTCCCGAAGCGCCCGCTCCGGCTTGCTGTCGCCCCGCCACGTCCCAAGCGTTCGATGAGGCGCCACAGGAAGACGGTCCGTGCAAAAGCTCACCCGGGTGTTCAGTCTGCTCCTGCTCCTCGCCATACCGGCCTGCCTTCAGGAGGAGAAGGAGCCCCTGCGCGTTGGCACCCTCCTCTGGCCGGGAAGCGAGCCCATCTTCCTCGCGCGGGACCTCGGCTACATCGACGACGGCTCGATCCGCCTGGTGGAGTACACCACCCTGGGCAGGGCCAGCCGCGAGTTCCGCAATGGGATGCTCGATGCGGTGTTCGTCACGTTCGATATCGCCCTCCAGCTCCAGCAACAGGGCCTCGAGCCACGGGTGGTGCTCATCGTCGACTATTCGCAAGGCGCGGATGCCATCGTCGCGCGTCCGGAGGTGCGGCGGCTGGAGGATCTCCGGGGCAAGCGGGTGGCGGTGGAAGACCTGGTGGTGAGCATCTACGTGCTCGGCCGGGCCCTGGAGCTGGCGGGGCTCCAGCCCTCGGACATCCAGATCGTCCGGACCCCCGTCGACCAGCAACTGCGCGCCTATGAGTCTGGACAGGTGGATGCCGTGGTCACCTACGAGCCCTTCGTGGACGAGCTGCGCGCCGCGGGAGCCCATGAGCTCTTCGACAGCAGCCAGCTCCCCGGAGAGATCGTGGACATGCTGGTGGTGCGCGAGGAAGTCCTCGAGAAGAACCCCGAGCAGGTGGAGAACCTGCTCCAGGGATGGTTCCAGGCCCGGCGCTATCTGGACGAGCACCCGGCCGATGCGGTGGCCCGGATGAGCCCTCGCCTCGGCACGAGCCCCTCCGAGTTCGCCTCCATGTTGGAGAAGCTGAGGCTGACCACCCTGGAGGAGAATCTCATCATGCTACGGGGGCCCTCCTCGCCTCTCATCGGGTTGGCGCGGCAACTCCAGCGTTTCATGCTGAAGGAGGGGCTGATGCAAAAGCCGGTGCAATCCGAGCGGATGCTGGACGCGCGCCCCCTCGAGGCGCTCCAGGAGAGCCGGTGAATGAAACATCCCCGGAGCAGCGGCGCCGGGAACCAGCCGGGGAACCCGCCCAGGCTGCCCCCGCTCCCCCCGCTGCGCATCACCATCCCGCTGGTGTTGCTGGCCTTCGCGGTCACGGTGGGCTTCCTCGACCTGCAGCAGAACTCGCGCCTCGCCTCCCGCCGTGTGGAGGAGGACTCCATCCAGGCGCTCACCCAACTCATGGGCGAGAAACAGGACCACCTGGAGATCCTCCTGTGGCTGCGCGAGCCCGAGCGGGTCCAGGAGGAGGTCGCCGGCCTCGGTGCGGATACGCACGTGAAGAAGGCGCTGCTCATCGACGACACCGGACAGGTGTTCGCCTCGCTCCGGCGCGTGGAGATAGGGAGGCAGGCCCGGGTAGCTCCACCCCGAGCTGTTCCCCGGTGAGGCGGAGCAGCGGTTGCGTCGGGTCCGCGAGGACCTCGTCTCGAGCGTCCAGGTCACCCCGGACCACCGGGCCATCGTGGCCTGGTACCCGGTGATGGGCCCGACGACCCCCGGGCAGCTCACCCCCCCGACGGTCTGGCTGCTCACCGTCGAGCGGGACCTCACCGCCCTCAAGGCGCGGGCACGGGCGCAGGCGTGGGCGATCATGCTGCGGCGCAGTGGCCTGCTCACGGTGCTCGCGGGGCTGCTCTGGCTCTTCTTCCACTTCGTCCTCACCCGCCGGGTGGACCGGCTGGTCACCACCGCCCGCCGCTTCGCCGCGCGTGACTGGGACGCGCGCAGTGGGCTCACCGGGAACGACGAGCTCGCCGTGGTAGGGCGCGCCTTCGACGAGATGGGCGAGCGCCTCTGCGCGACCCAGACCCAGCTCGAGGAGAGCGAGTCCCGCATCCGACTGCTGCTCGACTCGACCGCGGAGGGCATCACCGGAGTGAACCTCGACGGGCTCAGCACCTTCGTCAACCGCTCCGCCCTCCAGATGCTCGGCTACGAGGACGCGAGCGAGCTGCTGGGCAAGGATGCGCACACGCAGTGGCACCACTCCCATGCGGATGGCACGCCCTTCCCCCGGAGCGAGTGCCCCGTCCTCCAGGCGCTGCACACCGGCGCCGAGCACCACAACGTGGGGGATGTCATCTGGCGCAAGGACGGCACGAGCTTCCCGGCAGAGCGCTGGGCCTACCCCATTCGCCAGGGAGGCAAGCGGATTGGCCTCGTCACGACGTTCGTGGACATCACCGCGCGCCAGCGCGCCGAGGACGCCCAGCGTTTCCTCATCCACGTCAGCGAGCAACTGGCGGAGCTGCTCGACGAGAAGGGCACCCTGGAGCGCGTGGCACGGCTGGCCATTCCCCGGCTCGGCCAGTGGTGTGTCATCGACAGGGTGGATGACGAGGGCCTGCTCCACCGCGCGGCCGAGGTGCACCAGGACCCGGCCCGGCAGGAGCTGCTCCGCGAGCTGGCGAAGCACCCCCCTCCGAGTTGGAACATGCTCCAGCCCACCGCGCGCGTGCTGAGCACCGGCAGACCACTCCTCGGGGACGAGGCCACCCAGGCGCTGTTCCACACCGATAACTCCGATGCGGAGTACCCGGAGTTGCTGCAACGACTCGGAACGAGGACCGCCATCGCCCTCCCCATCACCGTGCGGGGCAGACGCTGGCGGCCCTGCTGCTAGTCTCGGGCGCGCCGGGCTTCCAGTACGGCCCACTCGAGCTGGCGCTCGCCGAGGAACTCGCCCGACGCGCCTCGGTCGCCATGGACAACGCCCGGCTCTACCGCCAGTCCCAGGAGGCGGTACGCCTGCGAGAGGAGTTCCTCTCCGTGGCCTCCCACGAGCTACACACCCCCCTCACGCCCCTGTCCCTGCACCTGCAGACGCTCCAGCGCGCGCTGGCCGCCACCCGCGAGGGAGGAGCCGCCACCCACCTGATCCCGAAGGTGGACAAGGCGCTCGGACAGGTGAAGCGCCTGTCCCAGCTCGTCGATGACCTGCTCGATGTCTCCCGCCTCACCGCCGGCCGGCTCCGCCTGCAACTGGAGGAGGTGGACCTGGTGGAGCTGACGCGGGAGCTGATCGAGCGCTTCTCCGAGCAGGCCAGCACCGCCGGCTGCCAGCTCCTCGTCACCAACGAGGGGCCCACCGTCGGGCACTGGGACCGGACACGCCTGGATCAGGTCCTCACCAACCTCACGACCAACGCGCTGAAGTATGGCATGGGCAAACCGGTGGAGCTGCACGTCGGCTCATCCGGAGGGCGGGCGCGCTGGAGCATCCGGGACCATGGCATCGGAATCGCCGCCAAGGACCGCGAGCGCATCTTCGGGCGTTTCGAGCGGGCGGTCTCCACCCGCCAGTACGGCGGGTTGGGGCTGGGCCTCTACATCTCCCGAGCCATCGTCCAAGCGCTCGGGGGCGACATCCACGTCGAGAGCCAGCCGGGAGCCGGAGCCCTCTTCATCGTCGAGCTGCCGTTCGAGCCCGCCTGACACCTGGCCCGCGCTAGGGGTGGGCGCTGTCGGAGGACCCCGAGGCCACATGCCGGGCGGCGGGGCATGCGGCGCACGTCCTGGTAGGCCTTCCCCTCGGCGAAGGCGGCGATGCGCAGCCACAGCGCCTCGAAAGCCGGCGCGTCGAAGCCGGAGGACGAGTTGAGCAGGTCGTACCGCCGGAAGGCCCCGTGCGTGTCCTCGGCGATGTCGGCCTGGAAGTGGCCGATGACGTCGCCGTGGTCGGCCTCGAGGAGGTAGCAGGAGTCCGCGTCGGGCCACACCTGGGCGACGGTGTTGACGACACCATCGTTGTCGGCCGGCGTGAGCATGCGGACCGACTTGGGCTCCATCAACTGCTGCACGGCCTGCGCGCGGCCCAGGCGGGGCACCGGGGAGGAGGCGGTGATGGCATGGAGCCGGTTGAAGAGGTCGAACCACTGTCCCGTCTTGGGCCGAGCCACGGTGATGATGGAGGCGTAACGGATGTCGTGCTCGACGAGGAACTGGCGCTCGCGCTCGGGGTCGTCCACGTGCGCCGGGCTGGGGGGCGCATCACGGGGAGGCTGGGGGCTGAGGTCGCTGATGGCCGAGGTGTCACTGGCCATATGGAGCAGCCAGCGGAGCAGGTCGAAGTACGCGGCGCGGGCCAGGGCGCCCTGGTAGGGGCCCTTGCGCGAGTAGCAACCATCCAGGGCATCGAGGAAGGCGTCGATCCAGTTGGCCGACTCCAGGCGCTTGTTGCGCAGCAGGACACGGCGGATGAGCCGGCTGGAGGTGGAGACACCGTGCTCGCGCAGGCCTCGCGCGGTCTCGTAGACGCCGCGCAGGAGGGGGCGGTAGACGAGGGCGCGCAGCAGCGGCTGGTTCGCCTTGGCCGCGAGGTTCGTCCCGCGCTGCGGCACGGAGAGGAACTGCACCGAGCGGATGTGTCCGAGCACGTCCAGCGCGGCGCTCTCGCGGCCCTTGTGCCGAGACTCCTCCAGCTCGCGGTAGCGCAGGAGGAGCGCTCGGATGTCGAGCCCGCCGGTGGAGTGCCCCACGAGGTGGATCTGATCTCCCTCGCGGATCTCCCGGCGCTGCCAGCGCTCGTGGAGGTAGGAGAGGAGCTGCTCGGCGCGGGTGCTCACGCTGGCCATGGGCAGGTTGGGGAAGTAGTGCAGCACGAGCGAGTCGTTGCGCCCCAGCACCCCGGTGACACCTTCGTAGTAGCGCAGGGTGCCAAGGGCATCGAACCCACCAAAACCCGGGACGAGCACGAGATGACGGTTCATCGGGAACACCTCTTGGAAACGCTCCCCGGGGTGGGGAGACGGTGGACCAGTCAAGAGTAATGAGGAACGTGTGACCATGGTCCTCGGGGGCCAAGTCAATGTAGAGACCTGAACCCATGCGCCCGCTCCCCAGCGCCCGACCGTTCATCCAGTGGCTCTTCCTCGGAAGTCTCGTCGGAGTCGTCGCGGGCATCGCCTCGGCCGTCTTCCTGTACCTGCTGGAGCGGGCCACGCACCTGCGCGAGCAGCACGACCTTCCTCGTCTTCACGCTGCCGGTGGCCGGGCTGGTGCTCGGCGCCATCTATGACCGGTGGGGCAAGCCCATCCGCGGCGGCAACAACCTGGTCATCGACACCGTGCACGAGGGGGACGCGCAGATACCCCTGCGCATGGCGCCCATGGTGCTGCTGGGCACGGTGCTCACGCATCTCTTCGGTGGCAGCGCCGGCCGCGAGGGCACCGCCGTGCAGATGGGCGGGAGCCTCGCCGACGCCGTGGCGCACCGCTTCGGCGTGCCGTCCGCTCACCCGCCGCGAGCTGCTCGCCGCTGGCATCGCCGGAGGCTTCGGCTCCGTGTTCGGCACGCCCATCGCCGGGACGATGTTCGGCCTGGAGGTGGTGGTCATCGGCCGCATGAGCTACGAGGCGCTGCTGCCCTCGCTGGTGGCGGCCGTGGTGGGGGACCTCGTCACGCGAGGGCTGGGCATCGAGCACACGCCCTACCCCGTGCCCGCGCCCCTGCCGCTCACGGTGCCGCTGCTGGGCAAGTGGCTCCTGTTCGCCGGAGCCGTGGCGCTGGTGGCCGTGGTCTTCGTGGAACTGGTGCACGCGATGAAGAAGGCCTGGGAGCGCTACGTGCCCTCGCTGCCGCTGCGCATGGCCGCTGGGCGGGGCGCTCCTCGTGGGACTGTGGCAGCTCGTGGGCACGGACATGTACCTGGGCCTGGGCGTGCCCACCATCCTCCGGTCCTTCACGGACCCGGAGCTTCCCGTGGCCGCCTTCGCCCTGAAGCTGCTCTTCACCGCCCTCACCCTGAGCGCGGGCTACCTCGGTGGCGAGGTGACGCCCCTGTTCTTCATCGGCGCGGCGCTCGGCAACGTGCTGGCGCGGCTGCTCGGACTGCCGCTGGACATGGGGCCGCGGTGGGACTGGCCGCCATGTTCGCCGCCGCGGCCAACACCCCGCTCGCGCTGTCCATCATGGCGGTGGAGCTGCTCGGGGCGAGCGTGTTGCCCCACGTCGCCATCGTGGCCACGGTGGCCTATCTGCTCACTGGCCACCGGGGCATCTACCCCTCGCAGCGCATCGCGCGCCTCAAGCACGGCGGGCCGCTGCTGCGCCGGCTGATTCCCCTGCGCGAGCTGCCGAAGGAACCGGAAGAAGAGGACCCGCGGAGCTGATGGGGCAAATTGCCCCGGTGGAGCGAAGGCCCGGGGGCGGAGCACTACCTGGGCCCCCTCCACCTGTTCTAGAACCGCGCCCGTATGGATGACGCTCGTCATGAGAGGATCGTCGAGCTGTGCTCCGAGGGAGAACGCATGGCGGAGCAGCGGGAGCTCGCGACGGCGCTGCTGCGATTCCGCGAGGCCCTCGCACTCATCCCCCGGCCCGTGGAGGAGCACGACGCGGCGGCCCGGGTGTTCACCGCCATCGGAGACATGTGCTTCCTGCTCGGGAGGTACAGCGAGGGGAAGCACGCGTTGCAGGGTGCGGTGCGCAGCTCCGTTGGGTCGGCCGCGCCCTTCATCCACCTGCGGATGGGGCAGTGCGAGCTGGAGCTCGGCAACCGGGAACGGGCCATCGACGAGCTCGCGCGCGCCTGCCAGCACGGTGGCGAGGAGCTCTTCGCGAATGAGGACCCCAAGTACCTCGAGCTCCTGAGGAACCCGAACCCCCAGTAGGGCGCGCAGGAGGGCAGGCAAGGCACGGCGTATGCCCTTCGGTCGGGGGCAGCCTGCCCGGTCTCGTTCTCCGGGGCAGTGGAGCGCTGGCCCCGCCCATCCCATCGTTCCGCGCGGTCGGCTCACGGATCGACGAGGGGGGTCATCATGAGGATGGGGTGGGTCGTACTGTTGAGCGGTGTGCTATCCGTGGGCTGTGGCGGGCCGCTCACCGACGAGCCCTCGCGGCAGGACGAGGTGTCCGCGGAGTGGAAGAGACCGAGGCCGGAGCTCGGCCCGGCGTTTCTCGTGAAGGACCTCATCCCAGACTCCGCGGAGCAGCCGGAGAACCTGGTGGACTTCCGGGGGCGGCTCTACTTCTCGGCCACCTTCGGGGGAGAGACCGGGCTGTGGAGAAGCGACGGCACCGCGCCGGGCACCGTCCCCCTCGTCCGGCTCCCCTCGACGGGCGAGGTGCTGGACCGGATCCGCGAGGTGACCGTCGTGAGGGACCAGCTCTTCTTCGTCGCCCATGTGGATGAGTTGTGGGTGAGTGATGGAACGGCCTCGGGCACCCGGCGGGTGAAGGAGCGCTCCGGGGGCGTGATTGCCTTTTCGCCTTTCGGCGCCCCCACGGCGGTGGGAGACACCCTGTTCTTCTTCCGCTTCGTCACTCCCGAGGGAGGCTCCCCGCATACCGAGCTGTGGACGAGTGACGGCACGCCCTCGGGCACGGTGCGCGTGCTGGACCTGGGAGAAGGCTTCCGAGGCAGCCCCACCGCGCTCGGGAGCAAGCTGTTCTTCGTCTACGAGGACGAGGAGCACGGCACGGAACTCTGGGTGAGCGACGGGACCGCCGCCGGCACCCGGCTGGTGAAGGACATCAACCCCGGACCCACCGGCTCGTTCGTGTCAGGCCTGACGCCGGGGGACGGCGAGCTCTACTTCGCCGCCACGGAGCCGGAGCATGGCAGGGAGCTGTGGAAGACGAATGGTACCGCCCGGGGGACGAAACGCATCACGGACCTCGTGCCTGGCCCCGGGAGCGCGGAGGTGACGCCCTTCATCGTGTTCAACGAGCGCCTCTACTTCACGAGGCGTGACACGGCTCGCAACACGGTGGACCTGCTGAAGGTGAAGGTGGGCGACTCGCACCACCACCGCCCGGTGTTCCTGGCGGAGTTGCTTGCGATCACCTCGCCGAATCCGGATTTCATCTCCGCCCTCGTGGAGCGCCCCCTCGTCACGAAGGGGAAGCTCTTCTTCGCCCTCAGGACCACCGTCGACTTCAGGCCGTTGCGGACGTACCTCTGGGTCACGAACGGCAAGAGCCACGGGACGAGGTTGCTCTCCTCTTCGGTGCTCATCCGCGAGGAGCGTCTCACCGAGCCCCTCGCTTCGGTGGGGGATGGCCGCATCGTCTTCGCCGCCGGGGACGAGGCACACGGCGAGGAGCCGTGGGTGAGCGATGGGACACCGGAGGGCACGCGGTTGCTGCAGGACCTCGTTCCGGGTCCGGACAGCTCGTCTCCCAGCCAGTTCACGCGCTCGGACGGATTCATCTTCTTCGCCGCCAGCACACCCGGGACGGGCTCCGAGTTGTGGGCGCTCCCGATTCCGCGAGGACGCCACTACGAGGATGAGCGCTGAGCGGGGGTCAGACGGTGAGTTCGATACGGAGAGCACCAGGTGCGCGTAGCCGGTGGGTGGGGCGTCGGCATCGCCGCTCGCGCCCACCACGAGGGGCTTCGTCATGAGCTCCGGGCGCGCTCCCGAGGCGAAGCTCAGGAAGTACGACGTGAACTGCTTGCGCTCGTTGACGTACCGGGGCCCCGCGCTCGCCTGGAAGTACGTCTCGTAGAACGAGCGGAGCCGCTCAATGTCCCGGGTCCAGAGGGCCACGTGCTCGATGCGCATGCGCGCATCTTCGTTCACGTACACAGTAGGACAGAAGGGCTCGTGCGCCGCTTGGAGGCCCGTGCCCACCAGAGCTCCAATGTCATGAGTCCCGGTGGCGCTATCGCCGGACCATGACTGGGGGAGCCGAACATGAGAGCCACATCGAAGCTCTGGCTGGCGTTGCTCTGCACGATCCTGAACGCATGCGCGACCTCGAGTGCGTCCCTCCAGGAAGGCAGTGCGCCAGCGCCAGAGGTCGTGGAGTCGTGGGAGGAGGGCTGCGAGGACGAGCGGAGCCTCGTCCTGCTGTGCCGCGAGGAAGGGGATGAGTGTGGCTTCTTCCGCTGTCAGGAGGTGGTGCCTCGCGAGGTGCTGCTGGCCTTCCGGGGCGGCGGGCCCATCTACACGGGCGCCTCCCCCGCTGCTCCGCGCCGATGGTGGGGCTACACCGGGGGGTGGCCGCGCAACAACGAGCCCGTCCTCACCTTCCGCTTCAACCGCCACTTCGACCCAAAGCCTCCGCAATACGTCCTTCCCCCGGGGCGTTGGGTCCGGCACCACCTCTTTCCCCAGGCGCAGGATCTCGCTCGATGGTTCCGCGAACAAGGGGTGACGGACATCCACCAATTCACCATCGTCATCCCCGAGCACACCCATATCCGCATTCACAGTGGTGGGCCCAGCGGTGGCCTGTGGAACAATGCCTGGAGAGAGTTCCGCAGAGAAAACCTCAATGCGACACCAGAGGAAATCTACCGTCACGCAGGGGAACTGATTTTCCGCTTCGAGCTGACTGGCCCCATCGTGCCCTACCACCGCAGGAGATGACGGGATGACGAAGTTCTACTGGGCCCAAGACCCCAAGGAGTCGCGCTGCACGGGCGACCTCAGCAGGGCCAGGCACAAGTGGGGTGGACTCCCCGGACTCCGCTGCCCGGAGTGCAAAGCCACCTGGGCTGGGAGTGCGACAGCATTTCCGGGTGTGGACTTGTCCTCCCTGCCCGAGCACAAGGCCTTCGAGGAACCCAGGCCGGAGCCATTCGACGAATTCGTGCGGTTGCGCGAGATGGTGCGTCCACTCGTACCGCCTGGAGCACAACTGCTTCCCGGTGCTCAATTTGGACCCCTGGTGGGCACGGCCACCGGAACCTTCAGCCCCCTCTTCTTCTATTTCATCGAGATGCCGGTAGTGCATCGCAAGGCATTGGAGCAACTACAGGCCGAGGGCGTCCGGGGGCTGAAAGGCTTCCCCACGGAACTGCGCTTCCGCCAGAAGAAGCAGCCAGAGCTTCTGGAGCTGGAAATCCTGCCGCATGGCTGGTTGCACGTTGACTGCCTGCCGCCAGACCGCCCGCCCCAGTGCATGAAGTGCGGCCGAAATGGCTTCAAACGGCCGGGAGACCTCATCCTGGACGAGGCCTCGCTCCCGGAAGACCTCGACCTTTTCCGGCTGGCTGACTTCGAGTCAACCTTCATCTGCACCGAGCGATTCGTGGACGCGGTACGGCGGCTGGAGCTGGACGGAGTGGTCTTCCGAGAGCTGCCCCTGCGCTGAGCCCGTTCATCCGCCTCCGCTCAAATCGCGGGGAGCGACGTGAAGCCGTGCGGCTGCGTCGGCTTCGGCTGGTACTGCCCCAGCGCGTGAAACCGCGCGTCGCCCGGGTCGTACGAGAACACCTCCCCGGTCTCGATCTTGTATACCCACCCGTGCAGGTGCAACCGCCCGCCCGCCAGCCGCTCCGCCACCACCGGCAGCGTGCGCAGGTTCTCCAACTGCACCAGCACGTTCTCCTGGATGGCCACGTTGAGCCGATCCTCGCCCGTGAGCTCCGCGTAGTTCTCCATCAGGAGGCGCCTCGTGGCCTCGGCGTGCTCCAGCCACGTCCGCGTCGCCGGCAGGTCCGTCAGCGTCTCCGGCTGCAGCACCCCCGTCATCGCCCCGCAGTGCGAGTGCCCGCACAACACGATGTCCGTCACCCCGAGCGCCCCCACCGCGTACTCGATGGTGGCCGCCTCTCCGCCAATTCCGCCTGCAACGACCGTCGCTACGGCTGCGGCGGCGCGTCGGCCTGCGGCTGCGGTTGGGCCTCGGGCGGCGACTGCCTCGCCCGGCGGTACTCCTCGTAGCCCTTCGAGTACGTGCCGCCGAAGAGCTTGTCCAGGTAGGCGAAGAAGCCGGCGTAGTTGCCGAAGAACCGCCGGTGGTGGAAGTCGTGGTAGACGGGCCCCTTGTAGAAGGGGAACAGCAGCGCCGGGTTCCACGGCACGTCGTAGCCCGAGTGCCCGTCCGCCGCCTCGAGCTGCCGGAACACAATCCACGCCCACAGCGTCACCACGTGCGCCCCCACCAGCGAGGGCCCCAGCATCACCAGCGTCGTGGTGAGCAGGAACTCGACCACGTGCATGTAGTTGCCCGTGAGCGCGAAGGGCGTGGTGATGCGGTGGTGCACCGAGTGCACGTGCTTGTAGAGCCACGGCGTGTGCAGCGTCCGGTGCATCCAGTAGTAGAGGAAGTCGTCCAGGACGATGAAGAAGAGAATCTGCCCCACGATGACGTACCAGGCGGGCAGCTCGCCCAGGTGGATGCCCGTCAGGCGCATCAGCGGCCAGGCCACCATCAGGTTCGCGAAGGACACCAGGTTGTTGAAGGCGAACCGCTGCAGCGACGGCTTGAACCACCGCTGCACCGGGAAGTCCTTGCCCTGCACCCGGTACTTCTTCAGCGACTCGGGGTTCTTGTGGGCCAGCCACGTCCACGGCAGCGCGAACACCAGGAACGCGGTGATGCTCAGCAGCGCGGAGCAGACGCCGACATAGAAGAAACGATCCTCCTGGTAGATGGCCAGGAGGCCGTTGAGACTGTTCATGGCGCCGTCCATACCGCCCTCCCGCAGTGACGCTTGGGGAAGCACACGCGCAGACCGAGCCCAGGTGCCTCCCCGTAACCAAGCCAGCACTCTAACCGGTGAGTGGGCAGGCGGCGAGATCGCCCCCACGACCCGGACCAGAAGTGGGAGGGCTCAGCCCGCCGTGGCGCGCAGGGAGAAGCTCACCGGGATGACGAACTCGGCCGATTCCCGAATCAGCTCCGAGGGAAGGGGCGCGAAAGGCGCGGCGGCCTCCACCATGCGCAGGGCCTCGACGTCCAGCACCCGGAAGCGCGAGGAGCCCTCGAGCCGGGGCGGCGCGGCCAGCGCGCCATCGTGGTTGATACGTACGCGGACCAGCACCGTGCCCTCCAGGCCGAGCCGCACCGCCTGTGCGGGATAGCGCCGCTGCCGGGTCACTCGCCGGGAGAGCTGCTCGCGGTAGGCCCCGAGCTCCGAGTCCAATCCGCCCGCGCGGCTTCCAGGCGTGCCCCCTCCCGGAGAGCGCACCTCGGGAGACGCCCCTCCTCCCGACGGACCCGACGGAGCGGACCCCTCGTCGCCCTGTCCCGACAGAGCCCCCGGGTTCACCGACTCCACGGCCGCCAGCGGGCCACTGGAGGGAGACTCGGAGGCAACGGCCTCGGGCTCCGGCTCGGACGGGGCCGCCGCCGGAGCAGGCGCGGGGGCATGCACCTCCGGCGGGGACTGCACACGAGCACGGCCCCCCTTCTGGCGCCGTCCGGGAGGGGGGCGCGGGGCGGGGGCCTCGGGGGAAGCCGGCCCGGGCACTCCGCTCCTCGACGCATCGCGCCAGACGAGCTGCACCTCCAGCGGCCGGCCCGGCACGACGCGCTCCGGCTCCGACGCACCCCACCCCAGGGCCACCGCGCCGAGCACGTGCAGTGCCACCGAGACGCCGAGGGCCCCGGACACCCGCGCACGCATGGTGTTCCGCCTGCTCGCTCCCTGGAAGGCGCCCGGCATCATCGCCCGCTGCCTGTACGCCAGGATGTCCCGGCCAGCAACCGGGGCCCCCGGGGCGGGCGGGCGTCAGAGGTATCGGCCGATGAGCACCGCCACCCGCTCCGACAGTCGCTTGATGAGGCCGCGCCGACGCCACGAGTCCCAGCGGATCTCCACCGAGTGCTGGACGTCCTCCTCGAAGTCCCGGGCGAGCTGCGCGGCCAGCGCCGGGTCGTCCACCACCAGCGAGCCCTCCTCCGCGCTGAACGCCAGCGGGTCCAGGTTCGTCGAGCCCACCATCGACAGCCGCTCGTCCACCAGGATGGTCTTGGAGTGCATCATCGACACCTCGTACTCCCAGATGCGCACGCCGTTCTCCAGCAGCCGCGCGTAGGTGGCGCGCTGGCCCTCGTGCACCGGGGGGATGTCGTGGTGCCGCCCGGGGGTGAGCACCCGCACGTCCACTCCCGCCTTCACCTTGGCGATGAGCATGTCCTGGATGGGGCCGGTGGGGATGAAGTACGAGTTGGAGATCCACAGCCGCTTCTTCGCCGAGGCGATGGCCAGCAGCGTCATCCGCTCGGCGTTGGTGAGCACGGGCGCGGCCGTGTGGGTGACGAAGCCGGCACGCACCTGGCCCGCGGCGGGGATGGGCTCGGGAAAGACGTCGGGTGGGAGCAGGCTTCCACCGGCCTCCTGCCAGTTCTGCGCGAAGGCGAGCTGCATCCCCCGCACCGCCGGCCCGTGGAGCCAGATGTTGGCATCGCGCCACTCGCCCGGCTTGCGCCCGTCGCCCTCCCAGCTCTTCCAGATGCCCCAGCCCCCGGTGAGGCCGGCCACGCCATCGCGCACCACGATCTTGCGGTGCAGCCGCGCCTGGATGCGCTTCAGGTCCAGCGTGGCGATGGTGCCCCGCAGCGAGCGGAAGATGCGCACCTCACAGCCGGCCGCCACGAGCTGCGGCGCCACGTCGTCCTCGAAGCGGATGCTGCCCAGCGGGTCCACGAGGACGCGGCAGGCCACTCCGGGATGGCGCTCGCGCAGCGCCCGGATGAGCCGATCCGACGGGTCTCCCGGACGCCAGATATAGACGAGGATGTGGATGCTGGAGCGGGCGGCGCGAATCTCGCGCTCGAGCACGTCGAAGACGTGGCCGTTGTGGACGAGCTCCACCTGATTGCCCGGCTCCAGCTCCACGCCCACCGTCTGGTACCAGGCCAGCGACATCCCCTCGGGCGACTCGGGCACGTCGTCGCGGATGCGCAGCGCATGCCGATGATTCGGCAAGGGACAGCCCACCAGCAGGAGGGCGAGCACCAGCAGCGGCCACGGATTCCTCACGCGCGAAAGCTAGTCACGCGCCTCACGGCTGACTGTCCCGAGCGCTCCGTCCAACCGTGGACAGTGCCGTCCGTCCACTGTCCGCTGGTACGTGCCGAGGAGGGTGTCCCGGTGGACGGAGTGCGTCCGCGGGCCCATCCCTACCCGCGAAGACACCATGCACCTGTCCGCCTCCCTACTCTCCCACCTGGCGTCCCTCATGCTCCTCGGCACCGTGCTCGAGGCGCCGTGCGCGCGGGGCCGTCCCCTCTCCGATTCCCACGAGGGGCCCCTGGCGGCGCGGGCCCGGGGAGTCCCCGTCGCCCTGTCCCTGCTGCCCTCCCAGGGCATCGAGCTCCTGGCCCTCCAGGTCGAGCCCGCTCCGAAGGCGGAGGCGCCGAAGGTCGAGCCGGCCCCCGCCCCGAGCCCCGCGAACACGCCCCCACAGGTGGCGGCGGACCTGCCAATCTCCGCCGGGGCGTGGGTGGCGTACGGGACGGCCTCGCTGGTGCCGCTCGGCGGTGTGTACGGGGCGAGCCGCATGGAGGGAGAGCGGCTGTGGGTGACGGCGGCCGAAACGGCGGCCGGGAGCGTCGTGGGCTCGCTGACAGGAGGGCTGCTGTTCCTCCAGCCGGCGAACGCGGGAGGGCGCTGGGCGGAGCTGGACGTGGCGGTCTTTGGCGTGGGCCTGGCGCTGACGCCCCCCGCCGCGGCCCTGGGCACCTGGGGGCTGGGCGAGCTGGCCTTCGATGGCAGCCAGAACCGGGGGGACGCGTTCCTCGGAGCACTGGGGGGCGCGGCGGTGGGCATGCTGCTCGGCGTGGCCATCCACGGGCTGCTGGAGGAAATGGTGGGCAACAGTGACCAACTCATGCTGGTGCGCAAGTACATCGCGCTGGGCTTCATCGGCTCGGGCGCCACCGTGGGCTACCAGTGGGCGGGCGGCGGTCCGCGCCAGTAGCGCTCCCTCTCACCACGCCCCTGTTACGCTCGCACTCCCCTCACTCCAGAGAGAGCCTCTCCTCATGCGCCGACTCCTCCTGTTCCTCTCCGCCTGCCTGCCGCTGCTCCTCTCCGCCTGTGGCAACCCGGACTCGGGAGACCCGACGAAGGTGCAGTACGCGCCCGCGCTGGGCGTGGACCTCAACGCGATGACCCGCAGCGACTCCGGCCTCTACACGCAGGACCTGGAGCCAGGCACCGGCGAGGAGGCCACCTCCGGCCGCACCCTCATCGTCCACTACAGCGGCTGGCTCCCGGACGGCACCCTGTTCGACACCTCGCGCGACAACAGCCGCGCCTTCTCGTTCGTGCTCGGCGCGGGCAACGTCATCAAGGGCTGGGACGAGGGGCTCGCCGGCATGAAGGTCGGCGGCCAGCGCCGGCTCGTCCTCCCCTCCCACCTGGGCTACGGCAAGGCGGGCAACGGCAGCATCCCGCCCGACTCGGTGCTCATCTTCGACGTGGAGCTCCTCTCCCTCCGCTGAAGCGTCGCCTGGTGGGGGGATCCTCTCCGTGGCCACCATCTTATATCGTCTGGCCCACCTGCCTCCCCCCCACCCTCCATGACCGATTTCATCGAAGTCCACGACGACGTCCTGTCACCCAAGCAGTGCCAGGAGATCATCCAGCTGTTCGAGAAGAGCCCCCACGTGCAGCGGGGCCGAACGGGCGGTGGCATCGACACCACCAAGAAGGACAGCTACGACCTCACGCTCAACCTCCATCCGGAGTACCAGCAGCTGCTGTTCCGCCTGCTGGATGCCTCGTTTCCCCCGCTCAAGAGCTACCTGCGCAAGTACCTCTACAGCCTGATTGGCGCCGTCGCGATGTCGGCCAAGCACCCGAAGACGGGCCAGGTGGTGACGCTCTCGCGGGAGAACTTCGAGGAGGTGGGTGAGCCCTTCTTCGACCAGCTCGTCGGCCACCTCTACCGCTACGGTGACCTCACCATCCAGAAGTACCTCAAGGGCATCGGCGGCTACCCGCACTGGCACTCGGAGGTGTATCCGAAGGACGCGGCCTGCGAGCCGCTGCACCGGGTGCTGGCGTTCCAGTTCTACCTGAACGACGTGCCCGGGGGCGGCGAGACCGAGTTCTACTACCAGGAGAAGAAGGTGCAGTCGAAGGCCGGCCGCATGCTCATCTTCCCCGCCGGCTTCACCCACACCCACCGGGGCAACAAGCCGGAGTCCAACGACAAGTACATCATCACCTCGTGGGTGCTCTTCCACCGCGCCGAGAAGCTGTACGCCCCCCCGCCGAAGTAGGCGCCGCGCGGCCCCCTCCGAGGGACCGCCGAAACGACACCGCCCCGGCCAGCAAAGGCCGAGGCGGTGGGTGAGAGGCCCGGTCCACAGGAGACCGGGCGACTCGGGGGTGACAGCGATTACGGGTAGGTGGCCTTCAGGTAGTCCAGGGCCGCCTGGGCGCGAACGATGCCGAAGCCGTAGTAGTTGTCACGGCCAGCCGCGCCGCGGTCCTCGGCCGTCTTCTCGAGGGCCTCGCGGATCTGCGCGGGGGTCCAGGTGGGCTTGTAGCTCCAGATGAGGGCCGCCACCGCGGACACGTGCGGGGTCGCCATGGACGTGCCATCGAAGAGCTCGTAGCCGCTGCCCGGGTCGGTCACCGAGCTCACCTCGGTGGCCGACTGGCCGATGCCACCGGCGGCGATGATGGCCTGGCCGTCCTCGAGGCTCAGGGAGATGGCCGGGATGGTGCTGGTGACGCCCGTGCCCAGCGTGCCGGCGAAGCCGCCCGCCACGTTGTTGTAGATGACCGCGCCGATGCCGCCACCGGCCTTCACGTTCACCACCTTGTCATTGAAGGCGATGGTGCCGCGCTGGCAGAGGACGACCTTGCCGGCCCAGGCGCCCACGGAGTCGCACAGGCCGCCGTCGGCCAGCGCGCCCGTCACGCCCGCCGTGCGGGCCGCGCCATCGACGTAGCCACCCGAGTAGGTGGAGCCAGCGACAGTGAGGAGGTTGTCCTGCTTGGCGCCGACCGTGGAGAGCACGCCCACGCCGGGGGCGGACACGTCCACCTGGTTGTTGTACTGCGAGAAGGAGGCGATGTTCTTGGCGCTGTCCACCGCACCCACCGAGACGACGATGGGGTAGGAGGCCGGATAGCTCAGCGTGGCATTGCCACCGTTGCCCGCCGCGGCGATGGAGAGCACGCCACTGCTGAAGGCGTTCTTGAACGCCGTCTCCTCGGTGCGGTTCTTGGCGCCACCACCCAGCGACATGCTGATGACGTTGGCGCCCGCGCTCACGCAGCGGTTGGCCGCGTCCGCCAGGCCCGAGGCGTAGGTCCAGGCGCAGTCATCGCCGAACACCTTGATGATGTGCAGGTCCACGCCGTTGGGCAGCACGCCCACCACGCCAGTGGAGTTGTTCAGCGCGGCGATGGTGCCCGCCACGTGCGTGCCGTGGTGGCACTTGTCGGTGTTCCAGCCGGCGGGGTAGCCGGTCACGGACTTGGTGGTGCCCGCGTGGTCCTCGTGGGCCAGGTACAGACCGGAGTCGATGATGCACACCTTGCGGCCGGCGCCCGTGGTGCCCCCGCTCCACACGAGCGGCGCCTGGACCATGTCGATGCCGTACGGGGTGCTCTGCGCCATCGGGTAGCGCTTGGCATCCTCCTCGATGAACTCCACCGCCGGGTTGTTCTTCAGGCCCTGCAGCGCCTTCTCCGGGAGGACGGCGGCCACCGCCCTCGTGCCCGCAATCTCCAGCTTCACCGAGCCACCGAGGGACTCCACCACCGCGCGGCCGTTGGCGTGGCCCTCCTTGAACTGGATGATGAAACGGCCATCGGCGGCCTGCGCCATGGCAGGCACCAGCGCAGCGGCGAGCATCGTCGACTTCCAGTTGATACGGCTCATGTGTCGCACCTCGGATACCGGCGGGGGAAAATCTCGGAAACCCTGCTTGCCGGGAAGCTCGTGCCTAATGAGCAAGAGCCTTGCCAACCCGGAGCCCCGTGAGTCCTGCGCAGGCGCTGGAGCCTTAAACTCTCGAAATCAGAGAGATTTTAGCCCGTATCGACAATTCCGGGCGCGGCGGAATGTAAAACGCCCTGACGTTCCGGAACGGCGGTGGAGTGTCCTTATCTCGGACAGTCCGTCCCTTTTTCGGACAATCCTCCACCCGCGGAAGAGGGGACGCCCCTCCTCCGGCTCCAGCGGCTCCGAGTGCTGCAGCGGCTCCGAGTGCTGCGATGGTGGTGTTGTGGCACCCGGCCGTCGCGCAGTTCGCGGTGAAGAGGGGCTGCACGTCACTGGCCAGCGAGACGGCCTTCGTGGCCACCCCGAAGGACACCCCGGCGGAGGCGCCACCGCCCGGCGCCGGGTTGGTGACGACGACGGTCGCCACGTTGCCCGAGGGCGCCGAGGCCACCAGCGAGGCGGGAATGGAGGCCCGCAGGGTTGCAACGGCTCAGGCCTTCTCCTTCCAGGAGGCACGGATGGTGAAGCCCTGGGAGTCGGCGAGGTGGATGTCCGCCTGGGGCTCCACGGCGCCGCCGGCGCGCATGCCCGCGAGCACCAGCCCCACGGTGAAGTGGCGCAGCACGTCGTCCGTCTCGTTGAACCAGACATCCACCACCGTGGGTGAGACGTCGGTGAGGCGGACCTCGGTGTAGTTGTTGCCGGAGCGGAAGTTCTTCTGGCTGCGCTGCAGCACTGCGCCGCGGCCCGAGCAGCCGGAGCGTGGAGAACATGGCGCGGCCAATCAGGGTCTCCTGGTAGCCGTCCACCATGCGCTCGCCCATCTTGCGCCAGGCCAGCTCCCGGGGCTCGAGGGGGAAGGTCTGCTGGGCGCCGAGCGCGATGAAGCGGGCCCACGTCTCGCGCGGGTAGGCGGGCAACAACGGCCGGTCCAGGTCCACCCCCTCCGTGCGCCACTTCGCCTTGAGCTCCGGAGGCACGCCCCCCGGGAACGCGCGCGACATCAGGCCCTGGAGACTGTGACTGAAGATGAGCTGCTGCGTCTCTGCCATGACGCGGCACGCTACCGCGCCTGCCTCTGGACCTGGGAGGTCAATCGCCTTCGGGTGACGCTCGGTGACGCGTCGCGTTGGCGCGAGGAGTCACGCCCCCGACGCATGGGAGACCTGCTCCACGGCTTATGCCTGCCTGGTGAGGGCGCTTGGCGACGTGCCCGACGAGTCGATAGAGGATCGTCCCTCCCCCCAAGACATTCCAGAGACGAAGTTTCCCCCATGAAACAGTACGAGAAGAAGCTCGACGCCAACGGCCGCCCCTACCTCGAGACGCACCTGTCCGGGCTGGTGCTCACCCGCCTGCCCCTGCTCAACAAGGTCACCTCCTTCAGCCTGGAGGAGCGGCGCGAGTTCGGCCTGCTGGGGCTCCTGCCCACGCACGTGTCCACGCTGGACGAGCAGCTCGAGCGCTCCTACGCCAACTTCCGCTCCTTCCGCTCGGACCTGGAGAAGCACGTCTTCCTGCGCGCCCTGCAGGACCGCAGCGAGGTGCTCTTCTACGCCCTGGTGAACCGGCACATCGAGGAGATGATGCCCATCATCTACACGCCCACGGTGGCGCAGGCGGTGGAGCAGTTCAGCCGCATCTACCGCTACCCGCGCGGGCTGGTGGTGAACCCGGAGAACATCGGAGAAATCGACTCGCTGCTGGCCCACACGCCCTTCCCGGACGTGCAGCTGATTGTCGCCACGGACAACGAGGGGATTCTCGGGATTGGAGACCAGGGCTTCGGCGGCATGGCCATCTGCATCGGCAAGCTGTCGCTGTACACGGCCGCGGCGGGAATCGACCCGGCGGTGACGCTGCCGGTGGAGCTGGACGTGGGCACCAACCGCAAGGAGCTGCTCGACGACCCGCTCTACCTGGGCGTGAAGCGCCCGCGCATGGAGGGCCAGGAGTACGACGACTTCATCCACACCTTCGTGATGGCGCTCAAGCAGCGCTTCCCCCACGTGCTGTTGCAGTGGGAGGACTTCAGCAAGCAGAAGGCCTTCGACGTGCTGGACCGGTACCGGGACGAGCTGCCCTCGTTCAATGACGACGTCCAGGGCACGGGCGCGGTGGTGCTCGCGGGCCTGCTGACGGCCACGCGGCGCAGCCAGACGACGCTCGGACAGCAGGTGTACCTGGTGAACGGCGCGGGTGCCGGGCGGCGTGGGCGTGGCGCGGCAGATCGTCCGCGGCCTGGAGCGCAGGGGCCTGAGCACGCAGCAGGCGCGCGAGCGCATCTACCTCATCGACTCCAAGGGCCTCATCCTGAAGGACCGCAAGGGGCTGGAGCCGTACAAGCTGGAGCTCGCGCAGGAGCCGGCGCGCGTGGCGGGCTGGAAGCTTCAGGGTTCGATTCCCAGCCTGCTGGAGACGGTGCGCGAGGCGAAGGTGACGGTGCTGCTGGGCCTGAGCGGGCAGCGCGGGGCGTTCGGCGAGGACGTGGTGAAGGCGGTGGCGGCGAACACGCCGTACCCGGTGGTGTTCGCGCTGAGCAACCCGACGGCGAACAGCGAGGCGGTGCCGGCGGACATCTACCGGTGGACGGACGGCAAGGCGATGGTGGCCACGGGCAGCCCCTTCGAGGACGTGGAGTGGAACGGGACACCGCACCCGGTGGGCCAGGGCAACAACGCCTTCATCTTCCCGGGACTGGGGCTGGGCGTGCTGCTGACGCGGGCGAAGCGGGTGACGGACGGGATGCTGACGGCGGCGTCGCTGGCGCTGGCGGACTACACGGACGGGGCGCGGCTGGCGCAGGGCGCGCTGTACCCGCGCATGGACCGGATTCGCGCGGCGAGCCGTCAGGTGGCCATGGCCGTCATCCGCCAGGCGCAGAAGGACGGAGTGGCCACGCGCGAGCTGCCCGCGGACCTGGAGGCCCTGCTCGAGGCCGAGATGTGGCGGCCCGAGTTCCTCCCCCTCCGGCGCGCGCCCGCGCTCGATGACGCCCCGCGCGGCACGCACCGTGAAGGTGGTGCCCGCCGCTCCCGTGGCGACCTCCACCTTCCCGCCGTGCCCCGCCACCGCCTGGTGCACGATGAGAGCCCCAGCCCCAGGCTCCCCGCTGGCCGGAACTTCGAGCTGGCCCCGACGGAACGGCTCGAAGAGCACCGGCAGCAGCTCCGGCGGAATGGGCTCGCCCTCGTCGGACACCGACAGCTCCACCTCCTCCACCGAGCCCCTCACCCTCACGCGCACCGCCGTCCCCTCCCGCGCGTGCCTCAGCGCGTTGGACAGCAGGTTGGAGAGCACCTGCCGCATGCCAGGTCCGTCCCACCACCCCTCGCACCGCGAGTCTCCCTCCAGTCGGATTTCCTGGCCCGGGTGTGTCACCGAGAACTCGTCGATGACCTCGTGGCACAGGAGCACCAGGTCGTTCGGCTGGCGCTCCAGGGGAAGGCCTCCGCCCAGCCGCCCGCGCGTGAAGTCGAGCAGGTCGGACACCATCCGCCCCATCGTGTCCGCGCTCGTCCCGATGCGGGTGGCCGTGCGCATCACGCGCTTCCGGCGAGGGCCGCTCCAGGCGCTGCAGCGTGCGCGCCCAGCGAATAGGCCGCAGGGGGTTGCGCAAGTCGTGGCTCACCATCCCGAGGAACTGCTGCTCCAGCTCCGCGCGGCGGCGCGCCTCCTCCTTGGCCCGCCGCTCCTCCTCGTAGAGCCGGGCGCGCACCAGGGCCTGGGCGCAGAGCTCGCCGAGTGAATCCAGGTGCGCGAGCTCCCGCGCGCTGAAGCGGCGTGGCGTGCAAAAGCTCAGCCCCAGCACTCCCACCACCCGCTCCCCCACCTTCAACGGCGTGCTCAACCAGCACCGGCCCCGGCTGCCCCGGACGTCCTGGCTGAACTCGGGCCACTCGCGCTCGAAGGAGTCCGAGCACTGGCACCCGACGGTGCTGCCCCCCGAGTACCGCCACGGTGGAGGGCACGACGCGGCGGAGCGGGACGAAGTGGTAGTCCCGGGGGAAGCTGGCGGGGTAGCCGAACTGGCTGAGCAGACGGAGCTGCTCGCCCTCCACCATGCTGACGGCGCCCGCGTAGGCGTCCAGGGACTTCAGCCCGTGCTCCACCAGCGCATGGCCCACCTCCCCCGGGGTGAGCGCGTTGCGCGAAGGCGGCCGTGGTGGCCTGCAGCTCCGCGGCGCGCTGCTCGGCCAGCTTGCGCTCGGTGATGTCCAGGTAGGTGCCCAGGAAGCGCAGCGCCCGCCCCTCCGTGTCGAAGAAGACCCGGCCCCGCGAGGCAATCCACCGCAGCACGCCGCCATCCTGGAGCCCCACCGTCCGGTACTCGGCCTCGAAGCAACCACCGTCCTCCCGGCCAGCGCGCGCCGGGCCACCGCCGCTACCCGCTCCCAATCCTCCGAGTGCACCCCCGCACGCCACACGTCCAGGTCCACGGGTGCCTCGGGAGACAGCCCGAACAGCTCCCTGGCACGCGCATCCCAGTGGGTCTCCCGGGTGGCGAAGTCATGGCTCCACGTGCCGAGCGCGGCGCCCTCCAGCGCCAGGCGCAGCCGGGCCTCGCTGGACTCCAGCTCGCCCATGAGCTGCTTCAGCCGACGCTCGGCCTCCCGGCGCGCGGTGATGTCCACCGCCAGCGTCACGCCACGATTCGGGTCACCCTCGAACGCCGCGACTCCCCGGATGACGTCCACCCGGGCCGTCCTTGCGGAAGTACTGCTTGTCCGCGAGCGCGCCCACGCCCCGGTCGCGCAGCTCCTCGATGACACCGGTCATCCCGCCGCCGCCCACTCCGGTGGCGTCATCTTCCGCCAGTCGAGCCGGCCCTCTCGCGAGGTCCTCGCGCGTGTAGCCCACCATGGCAGAGGAAGGTGTCGTTGGCATCCAGGATGGCGCCGTCCATGTTCCAGTAGAAGACGCCCACCACGCCGCGACTCGGTGAGCCGCCGCGCCTGCGACTGCGTCCTCGTCCAGCTCGCGCTGGAGCCGCTCCCGCTCGGCCTGGGCCTCCTCGCGCTCGCGCTGTCGGGCCTGCTCGCCCGCCGCATCCGCACCAGGGCCCACGTCTGCGCCACCAGGTGCTTGCGGCTCGATGGGCTGGGGGATGTAGCCGTCCGCGCCATCGTCGAACAGCCGCGCCTCCAGCTCCTCGTCCTGCAGCAGGTCCGAGATGTAGAGGACGGGGATGGCGGCGGTGGCGGGCAAGGCCTTGAGCTGGCGACAGACCTCGAAGCCACTCATGTCCGGCAGGCGCACCTCGAGCACCACCACGGCCGCTGTGCCATCACCGCGAGGGCCTCCTGGCCGCTCACCGCCTCCAGCACCTCCATGCCCGCCATGCGCAGCGTCTGGGTGACGAGGTACCGCCTGGCCTCCGTTGTCATCGACCACCAGCACCCGCCCTTCCAGCCGGGGTGCGAGTACCGCTCCGCTCGCGCCCTCCCCTGCCGGGAAGAGGCCTGGTTGCTCGGCACGATGAAGACTCCCTGTGTCACCTGGGGGGAGCAGGAGAGGCAGAAGACCTTCTGCCATGAGCCCCCGGTACAGTCCCGAGACCCCTCACCGGAGATGTCGAGCACCTTACTTGTTACTTGCGAGGGTCTCCCCCAGGCCGGGCAGCTCGAGCTGGCCCTGGGTGGAGGGAGCGCGCCGCCAGCCGGGACGCCCCCGAGGCCGCCTGCGGGGGAGCGTCGGTGGGCAGCAACTCGCCCACGTCCTTCCACCCCTCCTCGACGAGCGCCTCGAAGGAGGGGCCGGTGGCCACGGCCTCGAGCCGGCGCGCCTGCCGGTCCAACTCGCGCAGGGCCTGGAGCTTCTCGTCGTTGCCGAGCCTCGCCGCGTCCACCGCCGCGCGCAGCACGCGCAGGGTCTCATCGTAGACGTCGAGCCGCACCGGGAAGGGCTGCCGGTCCTTGCCGCCCTGGGCGAACGAGAAGCGCGCGGGGTCCGTGAAGCGCGAGGGCGAGCCGTGAATCACCTCGGCCACGCTGGCCAGCGCCGCCACGGTGCGAGCGCCCACGCCGGGGGTGAGGAGCAGCTCGGAGAAGTCCTTGGGGCCCTGCTCGGCCGCGGCGGCCAGCGTGCCGTGGAGCCGGCGCAGGAGGACATCATCGCGCGTCACCGCCTCGTGCAGGGGCATCTGCAGGTGCGGCAGCGGCAGGGGCGCGGTGACGGGAGTGGGCGCCTCCTGGGGACGCAGCTTGCGCAGCGCGCCCACCACCACGTCGGGCCCCTGGGACACGAGCTCCACCTGGGCGGCCCGGGCCCTCGCGGCGCGCCTGTCCGTGAGGTTGAGGATGACGCCCTGGGGCGGCCCCTCGATGGCGGCGTGGGGCGATTCCACGAAGCTGCCGAGGCCCTCGGAGAGCCAGTGGTAGCGCCGGGCCTGCCGCGCCTCGGTATTCATCCCCTGCTGCACCACCGCCCACGCGTTGTCGTCCGAGAGGATGAGGCTGTGGGAATACAGCTCGAAGCCGTCCTGCACCGCGGCGCTGTCCACCTTGGCCGCGAGACGGCTGGCGCGGATGAGCGCGTCGGCGTCGATGCCCACGCGGTCGCCGATGATGCGCAGCTCGTCGGGGGTGCGGCGCGCCTGCATGCCCTTGCCGCCCACCACGTACAACCCGAGCTGGCGCCCGCCCGGAGTCAGCCCGCGCTTGAGCGCGCCGAGCACGGTGGTGGTGACGCCCGACGAGTGCCAGTCCATGCCCATGACGGCGCCGAGCGACTGGAACCAGAAGGGGTGCGCGAGCCGGCGCAGCACCTCGTGGCGGCCGTACTGGAGAACGAGCGCCTCCACCAGCACGCGCGACATGCGCGCCATGCGCTCGGCGAGCCAGTCCGGCACGCGGCCTGAATGGAGGGGAAGGTCTGCACTGCCCGTACGGTCCATGATGACTCCGGAGGTAAGCTCCAGGAGTCAACCTCTGACCTCGGGTCGTTCTTCACGTCGCGTGCCGGGGCCTCTCGGGGCTGCTCGCCCCACGAGCGGCCACCCGGGCCCTGTGCACCTCCAGGGCGCCAAAGGTGGGAGAGGTGCGCCAGACCTACACGCCACGTGCGAGGCGGGCGCAACTGAAGTCGTCCGGATGACGGGAGGGCACCGGTGGGATAGAGACACCGGCGTTTTGACCGAAGCCCCCTCGCCCATGCCACTCGTCGTCCATCCGCACTTCCACCGGCGCCGCACCGGCGTCACCGCCCACACCGAGCTGATCGTCCCCGAGCTCGCGCGCCTGATGGAGACGCGGGCGCTGGGCAAGCACCTGGCGGCGGACGTGCCGCGGATACCGTGGGGCGAGCTGTGGCGGCGCATCCGCGAGGAGCCGGTGGTCTGGCACGCGCACCGCAACAACGAGCTGCTCTTCGGCTTCCTGCTGAAGATGCTGGGGAAGCAGGTGCGGCTCGTCTACACGCGCCACGGCGCCTACGCGCCGAGCTGGTTCACCCGCTTCATCGCCCGCTACGCCGAGCAGCTCGTCACGCTCAACCCGCAGGGCGCGGAGTCGATGGGGATGCCGTCCCAGATTGTGACGCACGGGGTGGATCTGGACGCGCTTCGTGCCGCCGGCGGACCGTGCGGCGGCGTGGCAGTCGCTTGGGACTGGGCGGGCGCTACGGGGTGGGAGTGGTGGGCCGGGTGCGCCCCAAGAAGGGCCAGGGCGACTTCGTGGAGGCCATCCGCCCGCTGCTGCGCGACTTCCCCGAGTGGAAGCCGGTGCTGGTGGGGCTGGCCAAGGGCAAGGACGCGGCGTGGGCCGAGAAGCTGCGCGAGTCCACGGAGGGGCAGCTGGTGCTGGCGGGCGAGCACAAGAACGTGGTGCCCTGGTACCAGGGGATGAGCATCCTGGTGCACCCCTCGTACGGCGAGGCCTTCTCGATGGTGCTGGTGGAGGCGATGGCGAGCGGCTGCTGTCCGGTGGTGACGCGGCTGCCGCACGTGCCGGCCGTCATCGAGCACGGGCGCACGGGCTTCATGTACGAGCCCGGGGACGTGCCGGCGCTGCGCGAGCTGCTCACGATGCTCTTCCGCGAGCCGGAGCGGGCGCGGCAGGTGGGGCTCAACGCCGCCGAGGAGGCGCGCCAGCGCTTCGGCGTGGCGCACGAGGCGCGGGCGCTCGCCGGGGTGTACCAGTCCGCGCTGAACGGCTGACACGGGGGAGGGTCTCCCGCTTGGAGGCCGTGGTGCGTCCGAGCGGCTCCAGACGAACGGCGTAGCCCAGCGCGTGCAGCACCTTGAAGAGCGTCAATTCGGTGGCGTTCGCCCTGCCCGACTCCATCTTGCTGATCTCACTCTGGGGCACCCCCGAGCGCTCGGAGAGCTGGCTTTGAGTGAGCCCCTTCGCCTTGCGCACCTCGGCGAGTTCTCGGGCGATACGGAAGCGGTCGCGCTCCGCCTGGAGGGCAGCCTGGGCAGCAGGGCCCTCGCTGGCTGCCTCCTTCTCCACGAAGGTTGTCAGGTCCTTGAGAGTGCGCATCGCCCCTCCTTCGGGTCCAATGATATTCCTATAACCCATAATCGGCAAGGCTACTTCCGCCGCTTGGCTGTAGCGGGCGAGGGCTGCCGCTCGACATTCTCCCTTTCGCGTTGCTTGAAGAGGGCCAGACGCCGCTCGGCGATGGCGATCTGCTGCTGCTGGTGCCGCTTGGAGGGTGTCTTCCCCTTGTCGTAACCGTGCCGTACGAGGTGTTTGACACCTTCGTAGTGGCTGGCCGGCCGCTTCATCTCCTGTAGTGGAAGCGAGCGGGCAGGCGAGCCATGGGACAACAACCTACCGAGAACACAGAACGTTGCCGACGAGGCGGGCCTGTAGCATATTGCTACATGAACGTAGAATCTTGCGATGTGGAGGTTGGGTCATGGGACTTCCCCTGCGCATTAGCGATGAGATCGTGAGTTTGGCGCGTGAGGAAGCGGAGACGAGCGATCGCTCCATCACGGGCCAGATCGAACACTGGGTGCGACTGGGAATGGCCGTGGAGGCGGTACTTGGCCACGGGCAGATCCGGGCGCTCAAGCGCCGCGGCAAAGAGTTGCTGTCGCTCGAGGACGCACTGACCTACGCGGAGTCGACCGAGGGGCAGGACGAGATGCGTGCCCACCTCGCGGCCTCGAGCCAGCCCCTCTACAGCGCCGATCCCGAGCGGCCGGGCGGCATCGTGCGTGAGAACCCGGACGGGACCCGAACGCGTGGGAAGTTCGTCGGGCGGGTGTTCGTCCCGGAAGGTACGGATCCACGTTGAGCACGCAGCCCACGCTCGTGGTGCTCGCCGGCCCCAATGGGGCGGGAAAGTCCACGTTCTTCGAGCGGAGGCTCCGGGTGACCGGCTTGCGCTTCGTCAACGCCGATCTCCTCGCGCTCGCGATTGCCCCCGAGGACCCGGCCGGTGCCTCGTACGCCGCCGCGCGAGCGGCGGATGCCGAGCGACGAGCCCTCGTCACGGAGGGCGAGAGCTTCTGCATGGAAACCGTGTTCTCCGACCCGGCTGGGGACAAGCTCGCCTTCTTGCGTGAAGCCATGACGGCCGGCTACCGGGTCGTCCTCCTGTTCATCGGGCTGGACTCGCCCGAGCTGTCGCAGGCGCGTGTCATCAGCCGGGTAGCCCAGGGCGGACATGACGTGCCGGACGAGAAGCTCTTCAGCCGCTTCCCCCGCACGCTCGCCAACCTGGCGCAGGCGGCGAGGTTCGTGGACGAGACGCGTCTGTACGACAACAGCGATGCCCGAAATCCGTACCGCCTGCTCGGACGATTGGAGCGGGGCATGGCCGTCGAGCGTCACTCCCCCCTCCCCACCTGGGCCGCGGCAGTTCTCGGGGCACCCGAGGCGACGTAGGTTCCCCGGGCTCGTCCCGGGAAGGTGTCAAACACCTTCCCGGAGCCCCGCCGGGCCTCACCAGGCGAACAGGCCCCGGCGCTCGAGCAGGCGCCGGTGCGGCCTCCGCTCGTCGAGCCGCCGCAGCCCCGCCTCCCGCGCGTACTCCACGGCCCGCTGGAAGTCGCCCCGCGACAGCGGCCGGGTCAGCGCGGGGAAGCGCTGGGGCTCGCGCAGCACCCGCCCGTCCGGGTGGTACTGGTCCATGACGTTGACGTACGTGTCCGGGCCGAGCTCCTCGCGACGAGCCAGCCCAGGATCGCCTCGCGTCTCCTCCAGCGCCGCCCGGCATCACCAGGTGGCGCACGAGCAGCCCGCGCCGCGCGAGGCCGTCGCTCGTCGACCACCAGGTCGCCCACCTGCCGGTGCATCTCGCGAATCGTCCGCCGCGCCGCGCTCCGGATAGTCCGCGCGCCTTGCAGGTACCGCGCGCGGCGGACTCGCGGCGTCCAGAACTTGAAGTCCGGCATGTAGATGTCGACCACGCCGTCGAGCAGCGCGCAGGCTCTCCAGCCGAGTCGTAGGCGCCGGTGTTGTAGACGAGCGGCAGCCGCAGCCCGCGCTCGACCGCGATGCACCAGCGCCTCGAGGATCTGCGGCACCACGTGCTCGGGCGTGACGAAGTTGATGTTGTGGCAGCCCCGCTCCTGCAGGTCGAGCATCAGCTCGGCCAGCTCGTGCGGCGGCCACCTCGCGGCCGCTCGCCCGTCCTGCGAGGTCTCCCAGTTCTGGCAGAAGACGCAGCGCAGGTTGCAGCACGCAGAAGAAGATCGTGCCCGAGCCGTTCCAGCCGCGCAGGCAGTCCTCCTCGCCGAAGTGCGCGAAGTGCGCCGAGACGCGCGCCTTCCGGCCCACCTTGCAGGCCATCTTCCGGTCGGCCAGTCGGTCCACGCCACAGTCGCGCGGGCAGAGGCGGCAGGAACCCAGCGCGGCGACCGCCTCCTCCGCACGCCGCTTCAACTCTCCGCTTTCATGGAGCGCCAGATACGCAGGCCAGCTCATGAGGGCAAACGTAGCCCCCTGGCGCGGGCGGCGCAGTCGGCGCCAGGGGACCGAGTCCGCCAGCCTGCTTCGCTGGCGCGCGGACTCCGGCAGGGTGTCAGAGAGCCCGTGCCTATCCGTCCGAGCGGGCCTCCACGAGGACCAGGGGCTCCATCTCCGCGAACCGCTGCCAGAAGACGGCGGCCTCGTTGTCCGGGTTGGGACGCGCCCTCACGGGCACCCACTGGAAGGAGGAGAAGCCCGCCTCACGGAAGGCCCACTCATAGGCTTCGGGCGCCAGGTAGGCATTGGTGAGCTGGAAGCTCGTGCCGTCCGGGTTGAAGAAGGTGAGGGTGATGAGGTCCCCCTCGGTGCGCGGCGAGGGGACCTGCTTGGTGAGGCCATAGGGGCGGTAGCTCTCGTAGTGCTTCGGGTCACTGCGCGGGTTGTCGGCGACCCCCACGAAGCGCCCGCCCGGCACGAGGTTGCGGCGGATGGCCCGGCAGAAGTCCAGGAGCTGCTCGCGTGTCCGCGCCTGATTGAGCAGGTAACAGCCGACCACCTGGTCGAAGTCGCCCAGGCGCTCGAGCCCGGCCACATCGCCCACCGAGTAGGTACACCCGAGCGGCTCGCGGCGCTCGGCCTCGCGAGCCAGCTCGATCATCGCCGAGGACACGTCCACCCCATGAACGGTGGCCGCCCCCCGCCGCTTCATCCGCCGGCTGTAGAAGCCCTCGCCACAGGCCAGGTCCAGCACCCGCTTGCCCCGGAGATCGCCCAGCTGTTCGAACAGGCTGTAGTGCTCGAGTTCGAGACGGAAGGGAATCAGCTTGGACTGCTGGTACTCCTCGGCCAGGGTGTCGTACTCGGCGGTGTGCCCCATGGGCCCTCCAGGAAAGGGGTCGTGAGCACTCTAGACCGCGATGAAGGTGCGGGCCCGCCCCGGTCAGGTGTCCCCGGTCAGGTGTCAAAGGACTCGTTCCGACCTTCGCGCCCTACGAGTCGTCTGACACCCCATCCGGACACCCCATCCGGCTTCCCGATAAGCTGCCACGGCATGCTGTGGCTCGCCCTCACGCTCCTCCTCCTCGCCGCCGCGATCGCCGGGCTCGTCATCGCGTGGCGGCTCCGCCCGACGCCGGCCCTCTGCCAACCCCAGCAGTACGACGCCGCGCCGCGGCCCGGGACGTTCGCGGTGCGGGCGCGCGAAGCGATGCCGCCGTTCGCTCGCGAGACGCCCGTCCTCGAGGCCCAATCTCCCGCCTGGCGCGAGGCGATGGAGCAGGCGGGCCGCCGGCTGCGCCGCGCCGGGGTGCGCCACGTCGTCTTCGTGCATGGCACCTTCGTCGGCCATGATCCCACCCTGCTGCTCGCCGCGCTCGAGGGGCCCCTCTCGGCGCTGAGTCCGGGGCTCATGCCGTCCCTGCGCCGCCTCTCCAAGCTCCCGAGCGATCGCGTCCTGCGAGATCTCGGCAACTACACCCCCGAGTACGTCTCGCTCTTCGAGAAGGCGCTGGGCGGCGACCTCCGCGCGACGCGCTTCGTCTGGTCCTCGGCGAACAACCACGTCGCCCGCCTGCGCGCGGCCGTGGAGCTGCTGCGGCTCCTGGGCACCTCGGAGCTCGGGAGCAAGCGGACGCTGCTGCTCGGGCACAGCCATGGCGGCCAGGTGCTCGCCCTGCTCACGCAGCTCGTCTACCCGGCGCGGACCGCGGAGGCGCTCTGGCAGGCCGTGCGCGACGCGGGCGAGCCCACGGAGGCGCTGCAGGAGATGGCGCGCGGGGTCGCCCGCGCGCGGCTCGACATCGCCACCTTCGGCATGCCGCCGCGCTATGGCTGGGCCGCGGGCCGGCGGTGCCGCGTCCTCCACGTCATCAACCACCGGGGCGCGGAGCCGCGCGGGAGCACCGTCGCCGGCGTCCTCAACACCGAGAGTGGCGACTACGTGCATCAGTGGGGCATCGCCGGTTCGGACCTGCCGCCGGGCAGCGCGAAGGAGCGGGAGCTGGCCGCGCGGCTCGATGCCATCCTCGGCGAGGGCTATGACGTGAAGGCGTGGCTCCAGCACGTGCGCCACGGCGCGCGCGTGCCGCGGGACGGGTTCAGCTACCTCGTCGACTACGGCGACCGGGGCACGGGCGCCCTGCCGAACTGCCTGGCGACGTGCTTCGGGCACGGTGTCTACACGAGCTACGACGCCATGCTCTTCAACGCCCGCCTCCTCGCGGACCACTTCTACCGGTAGCGCCGGAGCGCTTGAGCACCTCAGAGGGAAGAACGAGGCGTCTTCCCCGGGGGAAGGTGTCGGGGAAGGTGTCAAACACTTCGCCTGGCGCGTTGCGCTGCACCTGTGCCGTACGAGGTGTTTGACACCTTCGTAGGCAGGAAGATCCAGAGAGCCACGCCACTTGTAGGGCAGGGCGCCCCCTGATGCACCATGCACCTCCTGGAGCGAGCGCCCAACCCGGTGCAGATAGGAGCTTCAGGCCTTGAGCGAACGAGGAGGCCTGGGAGGAGCACGCGTGGGCACGGAGAAGAAGGCCGAGTCGAGCTGGGAGCAACCGGAGCAGTTGGGGCCCTACCGCATCCAGGAGCAGGTGCCGCAACCCACGCACAGCCAGGGAGAACGCTACCGGGCCACACGCAAGACGAGCGGAAGTGCCGTGCTCTTGTTGCTGGTCCTCCTGAACCCTGAGACCCAACCGCCGAACGGTGCGGACCCCTTGGAGAGAGCCGCACCAACGCCCGTGAGCCCTGAGGTGCTGACGGCCGCCGAGAAGCCGGACCCTTTCGTCAGAGGTTGGCTCGCGGACGGCGAGCCTCAGCGGGGGCCTGTACTCTCCTGGCCCCTACCGCGCGAGCCCTTTAAAGGGCAGAAGCGCCCCCCATGCACTCGCTACGTCCAGGTAGAGCTGGTGGGCGCCTGCTGGATGCCTCACAGGCTCAAGGCCCCCTGCCCAGATGACCTCTACGAGCACCAGGGGGAGTGCTATGCGCCCGTCTTCAGCGCCAGGCCGCCGCCCCAATCGCTCGGGCAGTGAGTGGCGCAGCGCATCGTCGGCGCTACAGGCCGAAGTAGCCCCGCCGGGCCTCACCAGGCGAACAGGCCCCGGCGCTCGAGCAGGCGCCGGGAGCCGCGGCGACTAGCGGACGCGAATCACGAGCTTGCCGAAGGGCCCGCGGTCCAGGTGCTCCAGCGCCTTCGGGAAGTCGGCGAGCGGGTAGACGGTATCGACCACGGGCTTGAGCGAGAGCCGGTCGACCGCGCGCACCAGGTTCTCCAGGCCGCGCCGATGTCCGACGAAGATGCCCTGGATGATGCCCTGCGACTGGAACAGCGGCATCACCGGGAAGCGGACCTCGAAGCCCTCCAGCACGCCAATCAGGGAGATGCGCCCGCCGGACGCAAGGGCGTTCACCGAGCGGGCGAGGTTGGCGCCACCGACCAACTCCAGGATGTGGTCGGCGCCCTCGCCCCGGGTGAGGTCGAGCACGGCCTTCTCCCAGTCCGGCGTGTGGCGACGATGGATGCCGTGGGCCGCGCCCAGCCCCCTCGCGCGGGAAAGCTTGTCCTCATCCCCCGAGACCACGATGACCCGCGCGCCCATGGCCGAGGCGAGCTGCACGGCGAACAGGGACACGCCGCCCGTGCCCTGCGTCACCACCGTCTGGCCCGGGCGCAGCCCCCCCAACTCCACCAGTGCGGTCCAGGCGGTGAGCCCGGCACACGGCAACGTGCTCGCCTGCACGTCGTCCAGCGTTCCGGGTGAGGCCACCAGCCAGCTCTCGGGCATGGCCACGTACTCGGCCAACACGCCCGGCACGCTGCCGCCCAGACTGCGCACTCCGCCATTCGCGCGAGGCACCGCGCCGTCTACCCAGTCGGTCTGGAAGTTGGCGAGGACCCGGTCGCCTTCCTTGAAGCGGTGGGCGCCCGCCCCGGTGGCGACGACCTCCCCCGCCATGTCGGAGGTCGGGACATACGGCCCGGGCGCATTCGCGTACCCAGCCCCGTCCAGGAAGAGCTTCTCGCGGTAGTTGAGTGACACCGCCGAGACGCGGACCAGGACCTCGCCCGGGCCCGGGCTGGGAATCGCCACGTCCGCCAACTCCAGGTTTCCCCGGCCCGCCTGCCACAACTGCCAACGCTTCATCGTGCCACCCATCGTCTGCTCCCGGTCAGTGCGTGGAAGAGTCGAGGGGGATATAGAGGCGAGAGGATTTCTCCAGTAGCGACATCCCGTCGGTTCACCGCGGACACGAAGTCGCCAATGAGAGCGGAGTCATGATGGAGCGCTTCAGCGGAATCCTCGCGTTCGTCCAGGCCGCCGAGGCCGGGAGCTTCTCGCTCGCCGCCGAGCGAATGGGCCTGTCGCGCTCGGCTGTGGGCAAGAGCATTGCCCGGCTGGAGGCGCACCTGGGAGCGCGCCTGTTCCTGCGCACCACACGGCGGCAGAGCCTCACCGAGGATGGTCAGGCCTTCTACGAGCGCTGCGTGCGCGCGCTGGCGGAGCTGGAGGCAGGCACGGCGGCGCTTGACTCTGGCCGCCGCGCCCCTACCGGCCGCCTCCGAGTGAGTGCGCCGGTGATGTTTGGCCGGCACTGCGCGGCCCCCCTGCTCTGGGAGCTGGCCCACCAGCATCCCAGGCTGGAGGTGGAGGTCTCCTTCAGTGACCGCGTGGTGGACCTCATCGAGGAGGGCTACGACCTGGCGGTGCGCGTCGCGCCCCTGGCGGACCATGCCGGCCTGACGGCTCGCAGGCTGGGCGCCCAGGAGATGGTGGTCTGCGCCGCGCCGGCCTACCTCGCCAGGCACGGCCGTCCCGCGACACTCGGGGAGTTGGACGGCCATGAGGCCATCGTCTATGGGCGCAACGGCATCACCAAACCCTGGCGGTTCCCGGATGGGCAGGGGGGCGAGCAGCTCGTGTCGGTCCCCTCGCGCCTGCGCTTCGATGACGTGGAGACCATCGCTGACGCCGCGGTGCAGGGCGCCGGACTGGCGTGGCTTCCGTGCTGGCTCGTCGCGGAGCGCCTGCGCGACGGACGGCTCGTCACGGTGCTGGAGGAGGAGCGCCGTTACGGCAATGAAATCTACGCCGTCTGGCCACAGAACAAGCACCTGCCCTCGAAGGTGCGCGCCGCCATCGACGTGCTCGTTGCGCGCATTCCCGAGCGGCTGTCCGGGAAGGTCCGTGAGTAGACTCCCGCGCATGAAAACCGGGGGCCAATGGAGTTCCCTGCGCTCGGCGGGGTGGGCCTTCCTCGTCTCCCGGGCCCTCGTGCTCGCGCTCGTGCTGGTGGGGCTGGTGCCCGCCAACCGCCCGCCCTGGCCCGGGTTGCGCAATGAGGGACTGGCCGCCGGTGGGGGACCCGCGCTGTCCGAGCTCGCGATGCGCGGAGATGGCGAGTGGTATGTCGGCATCGCCGAGAAGGGCTACGAGGCCATCCCCTTCGATGTGGCCCGGCAACACAACTGGGCCTTCTTCCCCGTGATGCCACTCCTCATGCGCGCGGCGGGGCAGGTGACGGGAGAGGTGCGCGTCACGGGCATGGTGCTCTCGACGGTGCTGCTGCTGCTCGCGCTCGTGCTGCTCCATGAGCTGGCCCTGGCGCTCGGCCTGGAGGAGGCGGCGGCGCGCCGGGCCGTCCTGTACACGGCGCTGTGGCCGACGAGCGTCTTCTTCTCGCTGCCCACGACCGAGTCGCATCTTCCTGCTCCTGTGCGTCGCGAGCTTCTGGGGAGCGGCCACGGGGCGGATGTGGCTCGCGGGCCTCGCGGGTGCGCTCGCCTCGGCCTCGCGTCCCAACGGGCTGCTGCTGTTGCCCGCGCTCGCGCTGCTGTACCTCGAGCGCAACCCGGGGCGTCCACGCCGCGATGCCCTCTGGCTGCTGCTCGTGCCGGTGGGGTTGCTGGCCTTCGCCGCGTTCCTGCACAGACCTCACGGGCAACGCGCTCGCGTTCAGCGACATCCAGGTCCGCCTGGGGACGCACTGCCGGGTTCTTCCTGGCCCCGCTGTGGGACTACCTGCGGCGGCCCTGGGAGGTGGCCGTGCCCTGGAACTTCAAGCTGCTCAACTTCGCCGCCGCGCTGGTGGGGTTCTGGGCGGTGGGGTTCTGGGCCCGGCGCAAGCGGTGGGCGCTCGCCGCCTACGTGCTCCTGGGCCTGCTCCTCCCGCTGTCCACCCAGTCCATCCAAGGCCTCGCGCGCTACGTGATGATTGCCTTTCCGGTGTGCCTGGCGCTCGGGCTCCTGGGGAAGCGGGAGCGCGTGCACGAGGGCCTCATGGTGGCGCTCACGGCCTTGTTCGTCATCGTGACGCTCGGGCTCGTCGCGGGCTACACCTTCGCGCTCACGTGAGCGCGGCCCCCACTCACGCCAGGGAGCCCCCCTGGTCAGAGCCCCCCGGTCCTGCTCCAACGCTGTTCGCTCCTCGCGCAGCCAGAAGCAGCAGTCCGGCGCCGAGCATGATGGCCACGTCCGCCACGTTGAAGATGCCAGTGCGCAATGAGCCGATGCCGAGGTTCATGAAGTCCACGACACGTCCATCGTTCACCAGGCGGTCGAACCAGTTGCTCACTCCGCCGCCAACGACCAGGGCGAGCGCCGCGGAATGGAGACGCCCGAGCCGGCGGCTCATCACGAGGTAGAGCAGCGCGCCGAGGAGGAGCAGGCCCACGCCCGTGATGAGCAGCCAGAATCGCACGGGGCCAGGAAGGTCGCCGCCGAGGCTCAGGAACGCGCCGGGATTCTCGGCGAAGGCGAGCCGCAGGAACCCGCCCAGGAAGGTTTGGGCAGGCTCGTCACGGAGTTGCGGAATGGCCAGTTGCTTGGTGACCTGGTCGCAGCCCACCGTCCCCGCGAGGAGCAGCGACACGAGCGTGAGTCGATACCGACGAGCCAGTGAATTCATCCCCCGAGGTTGCCAGAATTCCGGCTCTTCTGCACATTCAGTGGGCGCCCGAGACCCACGAGCTGGAAGGTGGCGCTCTTGTCCCTGCGCTGCGCCAGCCACGTGAGGCCAGCCGCGGAGGCCGTTCTCAGCTCATGCAGACACTGCGCCCGGGCCACGCTGCCGCGGAGCGTGAGGTTCAGCACCTGTGGAGTAGGGCACCCCCTGATGCACCGTGCACCTCCTGGAGCGGGGGCTCAACCCGGTGCAGATAGAAGCCTCAGGCCTCGAGCAGGCGGAGAGGCCAGCGAGGAGCGCGCGTGGGCACGAAGAAGAAGTCCGAGTCGAGCCGGGAGGAACCGGAGCAGTTGGGGCCGTACCGCATCCAGGAGCAGGTGCCGCAGGCCGCGCACAGCCAGGGGGAGCTCTACCGGGCCACACACGAGACGAGCGGGGCAACGGCCCTGGTGCTCAAGCCCGCCACCGAGGACGGGTGCCGCTGACGGACTGGAGGGTGCGCTGCATCTCCTCGGCGTCCCCGGGCTATCTCGCCATGGAGGTGGAGCACACCCCCTGGTCCGTTGCCCCCGACAGGCACTCCGTGGAGTCGCTGGTGTGCACGTTCGAGGAGGTGCGCGAGGGAGTGGGGCGCATGGCCCAGGTCGTCCCTACTTCCCACGAGCCTCGCCCCTGGCGGCGCCTGGGGCTGGTGCTGGCGGGCACCGCCGGGGTGTGTGCCCTGCTCTTCGCGCTGGTCCGCCTGTGTCCCGAGTCCCAACCGCCGAGCGGTGCGGACCCCTTGGCGAGAGCCGCGCCAGCGCCCGTGAGCCACGAGGTACCGACGGCAGTCGAGACGCCGGACCCTTTCAGCAGCGGTTGGCTCGCGGACACCACGCCCCAGGGGGAGCCTGTGCTCGCCCGGCCCCTGCCTCGCGAGCCCTTCAAAGGACAGAAGCGCCCCCCCTGCACTCGCCACGTCCAGGTAGAGCTGGTGGGCGCCTGCTGGATGCCTCACGGCTCAAGGCCCCATGCCCGGACGATCTCTACGAGCACCAGGGAGAGTGCTACGCGCCCATCTTCAGCGCCAAGCCGCCGCCCCAATCGCTCGGCAGTGAGTGGCCGCGCTGACGGTCCCGCGCGCCTCATACGGTTGGGCAGGAGAAAAGTCGGCTCACGAACCCATTGAAGTCCGGAAGCGCCTTTTCCGAAATTCATTGTCAAGCAGCCGTCTTCTCCTCGCTTCACAGCTCGCGGCGAGTTCCCCTCCTATACAAACTCTGCCGTGAGACGCCAATCCTGGCATCCAATGCCAGGGATGCCCTGGTCGTCTCCCGTAGGGTCCTTGCGGAGCCAAGGCCATGCAGCAGGGAGTGGAGCCCGGGGGGGGCCGCCCATGTTCTCGAAAAGTGTGCTCGAGATCGACGCCGCGTCGGTCGCTCGTGACGCGGAGCTCGCCATCCGCGAGCACGTGCTCGGAGACCTGAAGCGCCGCGGTGCGGTCGTCGGCGTCTCCGGCGGCATCGACAGCTCGGTGGTCGCCGTGCTCTGCGCGCGGGCGCTCGGCCAGGAGCGGGTGCTCGGCCTCCTCATGCCCGAGCGCGACTCCTCCGCCGACTCGCTGCGCCTCGGCCGCCAGGTGGTCGAGGCGCTCGGCGTCGCGTCCGCCGTCGAGGACATCGCGCCCACGCTCGCCGCCGCCGGCTGCTACGCGCGCCAGGACGAGGCCATCCGCACGGTCTTCCCGGACTACGGCGAGGGCTGGCGCTGCAAGATGACGCTGCCGTCCATCCTCGAGAGCGAGCGCCTCAACGTCTCCCAGCTCACCGTCGCAGACCCCGCGGGCGAGCTGCGCACCGCGCGCATGCCGCTCGACGCCTACCTGCAGCTCGTCGCCGCCACCAACTTCAAGCAGCGCGTGCGCAAGATGATCGAGTACTACCACGCCGACCGGCTCAACTACGCGGTGGCGGGCACGCCCAACCGGCTCGAGTACGACCAGGGCTTCTTCGTCAAGCAGGGCGACGGCGCCGCCGACTTCAAGCCCATCGCCCACCTCTACAAGACCCAGGTCTACGCGCTCGCCGAGCTACCTCGGCGTGCCCGAGGAGATCCGCCGCGCGCCCGCCGACCACCGACACCTACTCGCATGCCGCAGACGCAGGAGGAGTTCTACTTCGCGCTGCCCTACGACAGCATGGACCTGTGCCTCTACGCGCACGACCACCAGCGTGCCCGCCGCGGAGGTGGCGCCGGCGGTCGGCCTCGACCGAGGCGCAGGTCGAGCGCGTCTACCGGGACATCGACAGCCAAGCGGCGCGCCGACCCGCTACCTGCACGCGCCGCCGCTGCTGGTCGCAGCCGGTCCGGCGAGGTCTGACGTCGATGTGCGGCATCGCCGGCATCGTCGCGCCTCCGGGAGGCCGCGGCCGCCGCCCGACGCGCGACGCAGCTCGCTGCGGATGGTCGGCGCGCTCTGCGCCACCGCGGCCCCGACGAGTTCGGCGTCTATCGCGATCGCGCCGCGCGGGCCTCGCCCACGCGCGGCTCTCGATCATCGACCTCGCCACCGGCCAGCAGCCGCTCGCCAACGAGGACGGCACGCTCTGGGTCGTCTTCAACGGCGAGATCTTCAACTACGTCGAGCTGCGGGAGGAGCTCGCGCGCTGGGCCACCGCTTCCGCACGCGGAGCGACACCGAGGTCATCGTCCACGCCTACGAGGAGTGGGGCGAAGGCGCCTTCGAGCGCTTCAACGGCCAGTTCGCCGTCGCGCTCTGGGACGACGCGCGAGGAGACGCTCGTGCTCGCGCGCGACCGGCTCGGCGTGCGCCCGCTCTACGTCGTGCGAGCACGACGGGCGGCTCGTGCTTCGCGAGCGAGGTGAAGGCGCATCTTCGCCGGCGAGCCCTCGCTGCCGCGCGCGTTCGACCCGGTCGGGCCTCGAGCGAGACCTTCACCTTCTGGACGCGTGGTGCCGCCGCAGAGCGTCTTCGCGGGCGTCGACGGAGCTGCGAGCCCGGCCACGTGCGCACCTCGCGGCGCGGCGGAGCGCGCCACGAGCGTCCCTTCTGGCAGCCGCGCTTCCCGGAGGCCGGCGACGGGCGGCTTCCACGGCTCGCTCGACGAGGCGGCGGAGCGCGGTGCGCGACGCGCTCGCAGGAGGCGACCCGCCTGCGCATGCTGCGCGCCGACGTGCCGGTCGGGCAGCTACCTCTCCGGCGGCCTCGACAGCTCGCTCGTCGCCGCGCTCGGGCGCGACGCCACGGGGGAGCCGCTTTCGCACCTTCTCGCTGCGCTTCGACGACGCCGAGTACGACGAGACGGAGTTCCAGCGCGCTCATGGCCAGCGGCTCGGCAGCGAGCACCGCGAGGTCGTCGTGTCGCGCGAGGACATCGCCGCGCGTCTTCCCGGAGGTCGTCGCCCACGCCGAGCGGCCGCTCCTGCGCACCGCGCCGGCGCCGCTCTTCCTGCTCTCGCGGCTCGTGCGCGAGGCCGGCATCAAGGTCGTGCTCACCGGCGAGGGCGCCGACGAGATGTTCGCCGGCTACGACCTCTTCCGCGAGGGCGAAGGTGCGCCGCTTCTGGGCGCGGCAGCCCGGCTCGCGGCTGCGGCCGCGCCTGCTCGAGCGGCTCTATCCCGTACCTCGCGCGCTCGCCGGTCTCCCAGCGGGCGATGGCGCGGCAGTTCTTCGGCCGCGACCTCGCGGCGTGGCGGCGAGCCCGGCTTCGCGCACGAGCCGCGCTGGCACACCACCAGCGCCCTCAAGCGGCTCTTCTCGCGCCGAGCATGCGGCGGGCGGCCGAGCGGGCTGCGACGTCGTCGCCGCGGCTGCTCGACACGCTGCCCGCCGGAGTTCGCCCGCTGGTCGCCCTCGCGCAGGACCAGTACCTCGAGATCCGCACGCTGCTCTCCGGCTACCTCCTCTCCTCGCAGGGCGACCGCATGCTGATGGCGCACTCGGTCGAGGGCCGCTTCCCCTTCCTCGACACCGACGTGGTGGCGCTCGCGAGCTCGCTGCCCCCGTCCTACAAGCTGCGCGTCCTCGACGAGAAGCACGTCCTCAAGCGCGCCGCCGAGGAGCTCCTGCCCGCCGCGATCCTGCGGCGCAAGAAGCAGCCCTACCGCGCGCCGGACGCGCTGTCGCTTCGTGGGGGACAAGCGCCCCGAGTGGGTGGACGAGGTGCTGGGCGAGGCCGCCCTGCGCGAGGCGGGCGTCTTCGAGCCCGCTGCCGTCGCGCGCCTGTGGGCCAAGTGCCAGGCCCAGGCCCGACGCGCCCAGTTCTCCAACACCGACAACATGGCCCTCGTCGGCGTCCTCTCGACGCAGCTGCTGCACCGGCAATTGCTGCGCGCCGCGCCCTCCGCCGGCCCCGTCACCCCCGAGACGCTCATCGAGCGCCTGGGAGCCTGAACATGGAAACGCTCGACCACGCCATTCCCCAGCTCCACGACTACCTGCAGCACTCGGCCCGCCGGCTGCCCGACAAGGTCGCGCTCGTCTGCCGGGGCCAGCGGCTCACCTACGCCGAGCTCGACGAGCGCTCCAACGCGCTCGCGCACGCCCTCGTCCGGCGCGGGGTGCAGCGCGGCGACCGCGTCGTCGTCTTCGCCGACAACACCGTCGAGACCGTCATCTCCTTCTGGGCCGTGCTCAAGGCCAACGCCGTCGTCTCCATGGTTAACCCGCTGACGAAGGTCGACAAGCTCGCCTACCTCCTCAATGACTGCCGCGCCGCCGGCCTCATCACCGACGCGCACCTGGCCGGCGTCGTCGCCGAGGCGGCCCGCCGCGGCCCCCACCTGAGGACGCTGCTCGTCTCGGGGGCCCTCGACGCGGCGCCGCTCGGGGACCTGCCCGCGGCGTCCTTCGAGGGTGCCCTGGCCGCCGAGCCCACCGACTCCCCTCCGCCCCGCACCAACCTCGACATCGACCTGGCCGCCATCATCTACACCTCGGGCAGCACGGGCGACCCGAAGGGCGTGATGCTCACCCACCGCAACATGCTCACCGCGGCGACCTCCATCACCACCTACCTGCGAAACGTCGAGGACGACGTCATCCTCGGCGTGCTGCCGCTGGCCTTCGACTACGGGCTCTACCAGATGATCATGGCCTTCCGGATGGGCGCGCGTCTGGTGCTCGAGCGCTCCTTCGCGTACCCGGCGCAGGTCCTGAGCCTGATGGCGAACGAGGGGGTGACGGGCTTTCCCGGCGTGCCCACCATCTTCGCCATCCTCGCGGAGCTGAAGTCGCTCGAGACCTATGACCTGTCACGCATCCGCTACGTGACCAACACCGCGGCGGCGCTGCCCGTCAAGCACATCCGGATGCTCCAGCGGCTCTTCCCCCAGGCCCGCATCTACTCGATGTACGGCCTCACCGAGTGCAAGCGCTGCACGTACCTGCCGCCGGAGGACCTCGACCGCAAGCCGGACAGCGTGGGCATCGCCATCCCCAACACCGAGCTGTGGCTCGTCGACGAGGAGGGCCGCCGGCTCGGCGCCGAACGAGGTGGGCCAGCTCGTCATCCGCGGCGCCACGGTGATGCAGGGCTACTGGGAGAAGCCCGAGGAGACGGCGAAGAAGCTCCGGCCCGGGCCGCTGCCCGGCGAGCTGGTGCTCTACACCGGCGACTTCTGCCGGCTCGACGAGGAGGGCTACCTGTACTTCGTCGGCCGCATGGACGACATCATCAAGTCCCGCGGCGAGAAGGTGGCGCCCAAGGAGGTCGAGAACGCCCTCACCAACATCCCGGGCGTCAAGGAGGCGGCGGTGATCGGCGTCCCCGACGAGCTGCTCGGCCAGGCGGTCAAGGCCTTCGTCGTCCTCGAGGCCGGAGTGACGCTCACCGAGGCGGAGCTCCTGCGCGAGTGCCAGGCCCACCTGGAGACCTTCATGGTCCCCCAACGTTCGTGCTCGTCCCGGCCCTGCCGAAGACGAGCACGGGCAAGATCAAGAAGACGGAGCTCATATGATAGCCACGGTCCCAGAATCCGACGTCCGTGCCACCCTCCGGCACTTCGTTCTCCACAACTTCTACGTCGCCAACCCCGCCAGTCTCTCGGACGAGGCGTCGCTGCTCGACAGCGGCATCATCGACTCGACGGGGGTGCTCGAGCTGGTCGGCTTCCTCGAGCACGACCTCGGCCTCACCGTGGCGGACGCGGAAATCCTCCCGGAGAACCTCGACACCATCTCGCGGCTCACGGCCTTCGTGAACCGCAAGAGGAAGGGGTGAGGGCATGGTGCTCTCTATTTCCCTGGGGACCGCCCTGGCGTCCCGACTCCGGCTCCGGCACTGCACCGAGGTGGGCCCTGGCACCCTGGCCCAGGGGAGGCTCTGCATCCGCGGGGGAGGCCGCATCCGGCTCGGCGCGAGGGTGATGCTCGACGGCCGGCGCACGCCCATCGAGCTGCATGTCGGCTCCGGTGCGGAGCTCCTCATCGACGATGACGTCTACATCGAGGGGGGCACGTCCATCGAGGCACTCCAGCGGGTGCACATCGGCGCGCGCAGCCACGTGGGGGGCTACTGCAAAATCATCGACAACCACTTCCACCCGCTGAAGGGGAACCGGCTGGAGCTCCCGGAGTCGCATCCGGTGGAGGTGGCCGAGGAGGTGATGATGGGGGTCCGGAGCATCCTCCTGCCGGGAACCCACCTGGGGGCGGGGACGGTCGTCCGCTCGGGAACCGTCATCTCGCGTCGCTTTCCGCCGGGAGTCGAGCTCTGCGGCGCGCCCGCCTCCATCCAAAGGAGGAGCCCATGAACACGCTCGTCCCCACGAGAAGTGAGCTCGCCCACCTGCTGCGGTACTTCACCTCCAGCCCCGCCCAGGCGCGCCAGCTCTTGCACCGGGTGCTGGGCGTCACCCGGGCCCAGCTCGTCCTGCGCCACTGCGAGCTCGGCCGCTACGTCTATCTGGCAGGGGACCTGCACTGCATCGCCGAGGGCCACGTCACCATCGGAGACCGGGTCTGCTTCGCCGACGGGATGCTGCCGTCGGACCTGCGCTGCCATGCCGGCGCCCACCTCTCCATCGGAGAGAGGTGCATCTTCAACTACGGCTTCTCCATCGAGGCCCACCAGAGCGTCCGGATTGGCCGCCGCTGCATGATTGCCTCGCGGGTGCGCATCTCCGACGGCCACCAGGGGAAACCGGCTCCGGTGACGGTTGGGGACGATGTCTGGATTGCCCACGGCGCCATCATCGAGCCCGGTGTGGAGATTGGAGCGGGCTCCGTCATCTCCGCCGGGAGCGTGGTGACCACGTCGGTGCCACCCGGTCACCTGGCGCTCGGCAATCCCGCCCGCGTGCTGCGCCTGGAGACGCTCCAGAGAGCCCACTAGGTGATAATCCAGGGCCCCGTCCACACTCGGGGTCCTCCCGTTTCGTCGGCTCGAGAGCGCATCCGTCGATGGGAACATGCGGCGTGCGTGGCGCTCACCCGCTTGATTTCTAGATTGGCTCCGTTCACGCACCCACCCCGCGGAGACGGACCATGGACGCATCTCATCAGCAGCCGTACCAGTCGTGGTTGGAGTCCTTCGCCTCCCAGGAGGGAGGCATGGCCGGCACCGTGCACCTGCGGCGCGGAGAGACCCTCGAGCTGGTGGCCGCACTCAACATCCCTCCCCCGGTAGTCAACGCCGTGCGCACCATCCCCCACGGCAAGGGCATGGCCGGCATCGCCTTCGCCACCAAGGAGCCAGTGCAGACGTGCAACCTCCAGACGGACCAGAGCGGCCGCGTCATGCCCGGTGCGCGAGCCGTGCCCGTGCGCGCCTCGGTGGCCCTGCCCGTGCTCGACGCGACCGGAGAGGTGCGCGCCGTGGTGGGTCTCGCCTTCGCGCACGAGGGCGAGCTCCCCGCCGAGGTGACACGCGCGCTCATCACCGCCGCCGCCGCGCTGCCGCCCGACGGCCGCTGAGCACCTGAGCGCCCCCAAAACACGACGCCCCCTCCCGTCCAGAGACGAGAGAGGGCGCCGCGAGGTGGCTATGTCTTCAGCCCGGGAGGAGCGGGGCGAGGACTACCAGTTGCCGACGTACAGGCGGCCGAAGCCGCGCGAGCTGGTGCCCGAGGTGTTGTTCTTCACCGCGGTCATCGCCTGGGTGCCGGAGGCGGACGGGTTGTTGGCCAGGTACAGCGCCAGCGCGCCGGCCACGTGCGGCGAGGCCATCGAGGTGCCGCTCATGGTGGTGGTGCCACCGGTGCGCGAGGTGGAGAGGATGCTCACGCCCGGGGCCGACAGGTCGACCAGCGTGCCGTAGTTGCTCCACGAGGCGTTGACGTTGTTCGAGTCGTGCGCCGCCACGGTGAGCACGGAGGGCTCGCTCGCGGGCGACTTGGTGGACGCATTCGCGCCATCGTTGCCCGCAGCCACCGCCACCGCCACGTTGTTGTTCACCATGTTCGCCGCCGCGTCATTCACGGCCTGGCTGAAGCCGCCGCCCAGCGACATGTTGGCGACCTTGTTCGCCGCCGAGTGGCTGGCCACGAAGTCCATGCCGGAGATGACGCCGGCGTTGGTGCCGGAGCCCTGGCAGTTGAGCACCTTCACGCCGTACAGCGCCACGCCGGGGGCCACGCCCACCACGAAGTTGGCATCGTCCTTGGCGCCCACGGTGCCCGCCACGTGCGTGCCGTGGCCGTGGCAGTCCTCGTTCTTGCCACCGGCGTAGTTCACGTGGCCCACGATGTTGAGGTCCCCGTGCGGGGCGATGCCGGTGTCGATGATGAACACCGTCGGCCCGGACACCGCGCCGCTGCCGTTACCCGCCAGCGTGGAGCTGGTGGTGGCCGCCACGTTGCTGATGCCGTACGGGATGGTCTGCGCATCCACCTGCACCACCTGGTCCTGCTCGATGTAGGCCACGCGGGTGTCGTGCCGCATCTTCAGCACCGTCGCCTCCGGGATGGGACCCGCGAAGCCCCGGATGGCGTTGCGGTAGACGAAGGCGGGCGCCAGTCCGTGGCTCCGCGCGACCTCCTGGGGCTCCACCCCGTCCCGCAGCTTGACGATGTAGTGGCCCGGAATCCGCCCACTCGCGTCCGCCGTCATGGCCAGCCGGCCCACGTCGAGCTCCTGGGCCTGCTGCTCGACGTCCATCTCGGCACCACCGCACGCGAACAGATTCAGGGCAGCGAGGGTCACAATGGTCTTCTTCATGGGCGCGATTTCCTCGAACAACGGGGGAACTCCTGAAGAATAGGATAATGTAATTTTATGTCAATACCGTTTTTCCGCGCTTTTTAGAATCCGAGAGATGTAGGCAAAGGTAATTAAGCAAGGGGGACGCAACTTCCCGGACAGATGGCGGATAATTCCCCCAAGGAAATCCTCCAAATCCGAGGCTGCGCATGACCTCCATCAAGAAGAGCTTCCAGAACGTCACCCGGCAGGTGAAGAAGACCGTCTCCGATGTGAAGCAGACGGTGAAGCAGCACGAGAAGACCATCAAGGGGGCCACGGCGGTGGTCACCCAGTCCTCGAAGGCCATCGCCTTCGGCAAGGACGCGGTCGAGCAGATCAGCCGGGCCACGAAGAAGCTCCCGGTGGAGGGAATCCTCGGGCCCAAGGGGCTTGGGTACATCAGCAACCCCACCGTGGCCGCGGGCAAGTTCGGCCCGCTGCAGAAGGTGATGGCGCAGACCAAGGGCGTCGCGGGCGCCTTCGGCGTCTTCACGGCCGTCAAGTCGGTGGGCACGGCGGTGGGCGACATCCGCAACGCGGTGCGCACGGGCAGCCGTGACGACATCACCAAGGCGGCGCGCTCGTCGCTGGACGCGGCGAAGGCGACCCTCAATGTGGCCTCGGGCGGCATCCAGGGCAGCAAGGTCGCCGGTGGGTTGCTCCACGCGAAGACCGTGTCCGGGATGCTCGGGGCGGAGAAGGCCGCCCTCGATGCCTTCAAGCGCGTGGCCCCCAAGGTCAGCGACGACGTGGCGAAGGCCGCGGCCAACAACGCGCTGAAGCAGGTCTTCGAGGGTGCGACCTCCAAGGTGGCGCGCCGAGCCATCACCGAGGCGGCCAAGGACGCGGCGACGAAGGTGGGAGGCTCGCTGGCCAAGGGCGTGGCGGGCAGTGCCTCGCGCGCGGCGGCCAAGGCGACGCTGAACGCCGCGGGCCGTGAGGCGGCCGAGGCGGCCCTCAAGGCGGGTGCTCGCGCGGCGGCGGGTCCGGCGGCCAAGGCGGCGGCCCGCTTCGCTCCGGGCCTCAACGTGGCCATGGCGGCCGTCGACACGGCCCAGGCGGTGGCGACGCTGGCGGACCGCAACGCCAGCACGGGCAAGAAGGTGACGTCGGTCATCACCGCCGTCGGCTCCATCGCCGCGGCCACCAACATCCCCATCGTCAGCCAGGTGGGCGCGGCCGTCTCCACCGTGTCGAGCATCGTGGGCGCCTTCTTCTAATAGGCGACGCTCTGGGCTAGAAGACGACGCATGACGCGCCGGCCCTTCGTCACCCACTGGCATGAACGGGGGCTGGCCTACGTCCCTGGAGCCCCCGTGAGCAACCAGCGTCCCCGAAAAGAAGGTCAGGGAGTCGAACGACTCCTCAAGATGAGCCCCATCGCCGGCGTGATGTCCGCCGAGCCGGTCGCCCTGCCGGCGGTGAAGGCGCCGTCCCTCGAGGGCCTGGCGGTCCGGGTCCCCGAGGCGGAGGACTTCACCGAGGAGGACCTCATCACCCGCTTCCACGAGAAGAAGCGGGCGATGGCCACCGTGCGCGAGCGGGCCGAGGGCGAGCGCGTCGAGCTGGGGGATGACGTCAAGCTCGACATGCTGGGCTACGCCGAGGGCAAGCTCATCCCCTTCTCGGCGCGCTTCGGGCAGTGGATGGAGCTGGCGCCCATCGTCGCGCTGCCGGGCTTCGCCGAGGCGGTGGCCGAAGGCTCGGTGGGGGGCAGTGTCCAGGCCCTGCTGGAGCTCCCGGACGACTACCCGGTGGAGTCTCTGCGGGGCAAGCCGGTCCGCTTCCTCGTCGACATCCGCGCCGCGCGCGAGGTGAAGATGCCGGACGAGACGCAGCCCGGCTTCCTGAAGAAGCTGGGGCTCGGAGACTCGCTCGACGAGGTGATGGAGCACCTCCGCGAGGAGCTGGAGAACGAGCTGGCCGATGAGCTCTGGGTGCGAGCGCGCGATCTCGTGCTCGACGAGGTGGCTCGCCGCGCCGGCGTCGAGGTGTCCCGCAAGCTGGTGGACGAGGAAATCCGTCGGCGCTGGGCGGCGGCGGAAGGCTTCGCCATGGTCGAGCGGAACTTCGACGTGGACGAGCAGCGGGAAGCGCTCGAGGCGTGGATGACGGACCCGAGCACGCGGCAGGAGGCCGAGCGCCGCCTGCGCATCGGGCTCGCGCTGAAGGCCGTGGCGGAGCAGGACAAGCTCACCCTCACGCCCGAGAAGCTGGAGGAGCTGCTGGTGGAGAACACCGAGCCCTTCGGCCTCACGGCGGCCGACGTGAAGGCCGCGCTGCGGGAGTCCAAGGAGACGACGCGACAGCTGCATGATCTCGGCTGGTATCTGATGGTCGTCGAGCACGTCATGTCGAAGGCCCAGGTGACCTTCGAAGGCGCCGAGCAGGGCTGACGCATGGCCCCGGCCTCTCCCCAGCGCCGCCGCGAGCGGCCAGCACCCGAGTCACCTTCGCTCTGGGGGCAGTTGCTGGATGCGCTGGAGCTGTCCGGGCCCGGAACGTTGCGGGTGCTCGGGTTCGTGCTCGGCGGACTCATCGTCGGCTTCGGGCCCCTGCTGCTGCTGGCATTCCTGGAGGTGGGCGACACGGCGCGCCGGGGGCTGATCGCCCTGGGGCCCGTGAACATCTGCCTCGGGCTCGCGGCGCTCACGTGGGTGTGTGGCCGCAAGTATGGCGAGGCCCTGGGCTGGTCTCGCCAGCAGACGTGGATGCTCGTGGGGATGTTCGTCACCCTGGGTCTGCTGGGGGGCGTGGGGCTCTGGTTCGGCGCATGAAGACAGCCTGGAAGGTGCCGCTCCTCGTCCTCGCGCTGGCCCTGCCCGCGTGGGCCCGAGGCCCCCGGGTCGTGGAGGACAAGGGCCAGCTCGTGCTCGTGGAGCCGAGTGGGGCCAGGCGCACACTGACGTCCTCGGGTCAGGACTCGCAGCCGAGCCTCTCGCCGGATGGCCGGGCCGTCGTCTTCGTGCGGAGGGGCTCCGCCGGCATGCTGGAGTCCGCGACGGGCGAGGTGGAGGCCAATGAGCTCTGGTGGATGGAGCTCGCGGGAGGCAAGGCGCGGCGGCTGGTGCGCTCGACCGGGAGCGAGGAGCCGAAGAAGTTCCTGGGAGGACTCCAGTCGCCCCAGTTCTCCGCGGACGGGAAGACGGTCTTCTTCCTGAGCGCGGCCTGGGCGACCTCGAGCGCCGTCCACAAGGTCGACGTCGCCACGGGCAAGGAGCAGTTCGTCGCCCCGGGCAACAGCCTGGAGGTCGTCACGCGCGGCGAGCACCGGGGCCGGCTCATCGTCCAGATGCACAAGTACTTCCTCGGCGGCGGCTCGTATGACTGGTACTGGCTGCTGGAGCCGGATGGGCGCGAGGTCGGCCCCATCGGAGAGGACGTGGCCGGCTTCCGGGAACTCTACCTCTCCGAGGAGCCGGCCCCTCCCTGAGGCGGCGGACGAGGCGCTCAGCGCAGGGGCCGGATGACGCGGCAGGGGTTACCCGCGGCGAAGACGTAGGGGGGAATGTCCCGCACCACCACGCTGCCGGCACCAATGGTGGAACCCTCACCAATGGTGACGCCCGGGCAGATGATGGACCCGCCACCAATCCACACCTTGGCGCCGATGGTGACAGGGCGCCCCAACTCGGGGCCTTTGATTCGCTCGTCCGGGTCCAGCGGGTGCGTGGCCGCGTAGATCTGCACGCCGGGTCCCAGGAACACATCATCCCCCAGCGTCACCGGATTGCAGTCGAGGATGACGCACTGGAAGTTCATGTACACGCGCGCGCCCAGCCGGATGTGCTCGCCGTAGTCACAGAAGAACGGCGGTTCGATCCACGCCCCCGCGCCCACTGCACCCAGGAGTTGGGAGAGCAGGCTCTCGCGTTGCTTCAGCTCGTCCTCGGTGGACTGGTTGTAGGCACGCAACAGCTTACGCGCGCGGGCGCGCTCGGCCACCAGCTCCGGAGCCGCCGCGACGTACAGCTCGCCCGCGAGCATCTTCTCCTTCTCGGTCCGTGCCATGCCCTGCAAACTGGCACGGCGTTGCGGGGCCCCAAAGGCCTGTCAGAGCGCAATCCCCCGCTAGCGAACAACCTGGGGCAGTCAACACGGCCTCTATTCCGCCTATGCGCCCCTCCGCGCCTCGGCCAGGGGGCGGCTCGCCGGGGATTCGGGTAAAGTAGACCCCTCGGAGGGCGGCCCCTATTCTGCCTTCCAGCGACGCGTGCTGGCCCTCCCCAAGACATGGAGAAGCGCGGAGCGACTCGGGTGAGTGAGCGGCCGGCTCGACGATATGACCTTCCTGCTGGATTGCCTCCTCGCCCTGCTCGGGCTGCCGGTGCTCGCCACCACCGGGTACCTGCTCGTCCTGGCCCTGCTGGCCCGGAGTCCCGCTCCCCTCCCGAGCCCGGCGCGGCGGATGCGCTTCGACATCATCGTCCCCGCGCATGACGAGGAGCAGGGCATCGCGTCGACGGTGCGCAACCTGCTGTCGGTGGACTGGCCGGCCGAGCTGCGCCGGGTGCTGGTGGTGGCGGACAACTGCACGGACAGTACGGCCGAGCGGGCCGAGCGCGCGGGCGCGAAGGTGCTGGTGCGCCAGGACACCGAGCACCGCGGCAAGGGCCACGCGCTCGAACACGCCTTCCAGTTCTCCCTGCGGGACGGCTTCGCGGACGCGGTGGTGGTGGTGGACGCGGACACGGAGATCTCCCCCAACCTCCTCTCCGCCTTCGCGGCCCACTTCGAGCACGGTGCGCACGCGCTGCAGGCGCGCAACGAGGTGCTCAACCGCACCAGCTCCTGGCGCGCCGGGTTGATGACCATCGCCTTCGCCCTCTTCAACGGCGTGCGCTCGCTGGCGCGCGACCGGCTGGGGCTGTCGGTGGGCCTGCGCGGCAACGGCATGGGGCTGTCGAGCCAGGTGCTGCGGGCGGTGCCGCACCAGGCACACTCGGTGGTGGAGGACCTGGAGTACGGCATCGCCCTGGGCCGCGCGGGCTACCGGGTGGCCTACGTGCACGAGGCGAGCGTGCGCAGCGCCATCCCCGACACCGAGCGGGTGTCGCGCTCGCAGCGGCTGCGCTGGGAGGGAGGCCGCCGCGCCCTGTCCCGCCGGCTGGGGCTGCCCCTGATGAAGGAGGGCCTGCGCCGCCGCGAGCCGCTCCTGGTGGACCTCGGGGTGGATCTGCTCGTGCCCCCGCTGAGCACCGTGTCGCTGACCGCCGGGATTGGACTGGTGCTGGCCCTGGGGCTCGACGCTCTCCTCGAGGGCCCCGCGCTCTCGCTCTTCCCCTGGGCGCTCTCGGTGGTGGCGCTGGTGGGCTACGTGCTGCGCGGCTGGGTGCTCTCGGGGCTGGGCGCGTGGGGGCTGCGGGTGCTCGTCACCGCCGCCCCGGCCTATGTCGCCTGGAAGGTCATGCTCAAGCTGCGCGCGCGGGGAGCGCCCCGGGAGTGGGTGCGCACCGAGCGCGAGCCCGGCGACTAGCGCTCGAAGAAGTAGCGCACGTGGGACAGCGGCCAGAAGGGGTCCACGTGGTCGCGGTGGAGCCAGGGCTGGGGGTCTCCCGGCCGGTTGGGGCCACGTGAGGCGGAGAGCGTCTTTCGGTAGCCCAGGCGCGCCGCCGTCCGAGCCAGCTCCGGGGAGAAGTCCTTCGGCCAGCCGAAGGGCCATGCGAAGTAGTGGATGGGCTCGCCCAGGGCCTGCTCGAGGTGGCGCTTGGAGTCGGCGAGCTCGCGCTCGGCCTCGTGCGGTGGCAGGCCGCCCATGGGCCGGTGGGTCTCGGAGTGCGAGCCGATCTCGTGCCCGCGTGCGCGCAGCTCCCGCAACTGCGCGGCGGAGAGGTGTTTCATCGGGAGTCCCAGCCCGAGGCGCTCCCGCGAGAAGGCCTGGTGGCCGGCCGGGTCGTCCTCGCGAAGCTGGAGGGAGTGGCTGGGAATGAAGAAGGTGGCGCGCATGCCGTGCGCCTCGAGGGCGGGCGCGGCCAGGGTGAGATTGTCCTCGAAGCCATCGTCGAAGGTGATGGCCAGCAGCGGCTCATCCACCCGCCCGCGCTCGAGCGCGTCCAGCGCCCCGGTGAGCGAGACGGGCTTGAAGTGGTCGCGGAAGTAGCGGAGCTGGGCCTCGAAGCCGGGAAGCTCGTCCGGGAAGACGGCGTGGTACATCGCGATGCGCACCTCGCCGGGACGGGGCCGGCGGAAGGGGCGCACGGCCCGGCTCAGGACATCCAGCGTCCGCCAGCGCAGACGCGCGCGCAGCCTGAGCCGCAGGGGAATGGAGGGGTTGTCCATCTCCGCACGGCGCGTGGCGAAGCGCACGGGCGAGGCGGAGCTCGGGGTGAGAGTCACGCCGGAATCCTATGCCATCGGACTGGCTCTCGGGGTGGACGACCATCGCCCACGGGAGACGGTCGGCCCGCGGCTCCGGCACGGGTGGCGCTCCGGAGTCATGCGCAGGAACTGGCGGCGGTGCTGGAGCAGCTCGGGAGGCCCCAGCCCATCACGATGACGCTGCCCTCGCTGCCCGCGAGTGCTTGCTGAGACCCACCGAGGACGAACAGGACAGTGGGGCCTTCGCTCGCCTGGGATGCGCGAGCTCGGGCTATGGGGAGAGGAGGAGGGCCTGAGCCAGGCATTCGCGGAGGTCCTCGCGCTGGCTGCTGGCTGCCGCTTCTCGGACTGCGGGCACGGGCGCGAGCCAAGGAACCGTGCCCCCTTACCTCCACGACCAGGCCCGCTACCGCACCAGGTCCTCTACGGCGAGCATGCCTTTCCGCTCCAGGCCACCCTCGGCGTCACTGCAGGGAGGCGGCCGGCAGGGTGCATGAGGGCGTCTTCGAGGCGTCCCAGGCGCAGATGTACTTCGGGCAGAACTGCTGCGTGGTGTAGCTGTTGCACCACGACTCGGGCGCTCCCTGCGCCACCACGGAGGCGGCCGGCAGGGTGCACGAGGGAGTCCTCGAGGCGTCCCACACGCAGACGTTCTTCGGGCAGAACTGCTGCGTGGTGTAGCTGTTGCACCACGACTCCGGGGCTCCCTGCGCCACTACCACCGCGGAGGCCGAGGCCTGCGAGGTACACGAGGGCGTCCTCGAGGCATCCCAGAAACAGACGTTCTTCGGGCAGAACTGCTGCGTGGTGTAGCTGTTGCACCACGACTCGGGCGCTCCCTGCGCCTGCGTCTGCGCCTCCTGCTCTCCCGCGAACTCCGGACCACAGCCGATCAACATCGCCACCAGACCCACGAGTGCGAATCCACGCATGCTCAACTCCTTTGAAAATTGGAAATCCACATTTACCCTAAAAACCGGGCGATGGCGAGGGGGCCGTAGGACTTCTCTTCCAGGGGCCCGCCACAGTCGGAGCGTCAGCGACGCTGGCCGGAAGGGCGTCTGGAAACCCGAGCGCTCGCGCCATGCGATGCGATGGCGAGCCGGTTTCGCTAGACTCGGGCGCTGTTCCCGCCGTGTCGGTTTGGAGTCGGCGCATACTGCGCCACAGCACAGCACGACGCTATGCGCTGCGCCGGGAGGACCTGGAGCACATCCGGACCCTGGTGCGCGAGCACGCCGAGCAGCTCATCGCCGCAGCCCGGCCTGGCGGGCGGCTCGACGTGGTGAACGGGCTCGCGCGCCCCGTGGCCCAGCGAAGGTGTCAGGCGATTCGTGCCGGGCTCCTATTCGAGCCAGCGGAACCCGGGCAGCGACAAGCGGCGCGGTGGTCCGCCGTCGACACGCGACAGCGACAACACCATTCCCGGCTGTTCGTCGGCGGAACCACCGAACGTGAGGAGGCCCATCTCGACCAGGAGCCGCAGCGCATCACTGGGCGGGACGCGCGCTGGAAGGTCGAGCTCGATGCCGATGATCTCCGCCAGACCCGCTTGCCGTTGCCTGTCTCCGGCCCTGCCATCGGTCCAGGCATCGGGCCTGCTGCTGCCAGGTGACCGGAACAGGAAGGGCTGCCTCGGGTCTTCGCTCGCGAGGGCCACGGGAATGGCCATGCCGGCGGGCAGATAGGGCGGCCGATAATCCCAGGAGGGAAAGGGCAGCGGCTCGTCGGGAGCCTCGGTGCGCAGCGCGATACCGAAAGGCGAGGCCCCCGTCTCCCGCCACCGTGCCCGTTCAGCGAGCCGGGTCCGCGCAATCGCCGGCCCGGTCATCGCCGCTTCGTCCTCCGCCCAGAGAAGCTCGAGGTAGGCGTTGTCGAAGCAATAACAGACATTCGTCGTGCCCTGCCCCGGATGTCGACGCCGGAAGCTCTCCCGGAGGCCCGCCTCTTCCAACCGCGCAGCCTCGGGAGCACCCGGCTCGACGAAGACGAAGACATGGCACAACTTCGGAGCAGGAGACATGGAGGACCGTGGCACGAAAGCTAGCACGGCCGTCAACTGCTCGCGCCCTCAGCTACTTCTTCGAGCGCGACGAGGAGGCGCTCCGGCCGCGGGCGCGCGACGAGCTGCTCGTCTTGCGAGAGGCGCCGGAGCGGCTGCTCGAGCGCGACGTGGTGCCCGTCTTGCGGCCCGTCCTGCCCGCCGCCTTGAGGGTGCGCGACTTGGCCCCGGTGCTGCGCGTGCCGCGGGCCGGCTTCGCACGGCGCGAACTGGACGCGAGCTTCTTCGCCGCCGTCTTCGTCGAGGAGCGCTTGGAGGCGCCCTTCGTCTCACCCGCCTTGCGGCGCTGCTTGTTCACCACGCGGGCGGCGAGCTCCTCGGCCCGCCCCACGCTCGCGCCTTGCTTGCGCGCCGACTGCTTGATCTTCTGGTACTGCCTCACTCGCTTCGGGTTCTTCACTCCACGCGGCGGCATCCGTGACCTCCATGTGTTGGACGACTTGCGACGACAGCATGGGGATGCCGGTTTCCCGACGCTGGGGGCGTGAGGAATTTCACGCGTGCGAGCGTTGAACAGTTTGCGCTCGGAAAGCCCTTGCACCCGCCGTACGTCCGACGGCCAACACGCGCCGGCCCGCGCCGCCGTCCTGCTCAGGCCGCCGACTGCGCGGGAGTGCCGGAGTCCTCGGCCGCGGGCAGGGTGATGAAGAAGGTGGTGCCGCGCCCCACCTCGCTCTCGACGCGAATCTCCCCGCCGAGCGCGGTGATGATGCGATGGCACACCGGCAGCCCCAGCCCCGTGCCCATGCCGATGGGCTTGGTGGTGAAGAACGGTTCGAAGACGCGCCCGAGGTGCTCGGCCGGAATGCCGGAGCCGGTGTCGCGCACCTCCACGGTGACCCGGCCCGGAGAGGAGACGCGGGCCACCACGCGAATCTCGTTCTCCCTCTCGCGGCCCGGGTCGATGGCATGCGCCGCGTTGAGGAAGAGGTTGAGGAACACCTGACCCAGCCGTGCCGCGTTGGCGCGCACCGGAGGCACCCCGTCGCACTCCTGCACCAGCCGCGCGCGGTCGCGCACCTCGTGGTGCGCCATCTTGGCCGCGCTGCGTACCACCGACTCCAGGCTCACCGCGCTGAGCGCCACGTCATCCGGCCGCGACAGCGTCTTGAGGTCCTGCACGATGAAGCGGACCCGCTCGGCGCCCTCATGCGCCTCGTCGAGCGCCGACAGCAACTCCTGCCGGTCCTCCTCGGAGGGCGCACTCACCAGGTCCCGCAGCTCGCCCCGGGCGAAGCGCAGGTTGCTGAGGATGAAGGAGAGCGGGTTGTTGATCTCATGCGCCACGCCCGCGGCGAGCCGCCCCACGGAGGCGAGCCGATCCGCGAAGAGGAGCTGCTCCTGGGCCTCCTGGAGCTGCTGGAGGCTCTCCTGCAGCCGGGCGTTGGCCTCGCCGAGATCCGCGGTGCGCGCGAGCACCATCCCCTCCAGCAGGGCGTGGTAGCGGCGGGCCTCGCGCTCGGAGGACTCGGCCTCGGCCCGTATCAGCCGTTGCTTCTCGTCGAGCATCGTCCGGAGCTCGCCGGCCATGCGGTCGAAGGCGCGCGCGAGCGTGCCCAACTCGTCGTGGCCCGCCACCGCGGTGCGGATATCGAAGTCCCCGCGCCCGATGCGCTCGGCCACCTCCGTGAGCCTCCGGAGCGAGCGCTGCATGGGGACGAGGATGGCGAAGCCGAGCACCAGCACGAGCACGATGCAGATGGCGGGGACGAGCATCGCGAGCTGCTGGCCGGTCCGCTCGCTCTCGTCCCACCGTAGACGCAACACGTCCATCTCGGCCTGCTCCGCGTGCCGCATCTCCTCGATGCGCCGGCCCACGGTCTGTTCGAACTCCGTGTACAGCGACCACTCCACCACGGAGCCGACCGGCGAGCCCCGTGGGATGGAACTCACGCGCGCCTCCGCCCGCTCCGCCCATCGCCACAGGTCCTTCCGGAGCTCCTCCTGCTCGCGCCGCTCGACCTCGGGAGTCCTCTCCGGCAGCAACCGCCACTCCCGAGTCATGCTCTCCTCGAGCGATGCCAGCTCCACCTCCAGCCGCTCCAGCAACTCGAGCCGCACGCGCTCGGTGCTCCCCGTCACATGCCGCAGTTGGACCAGCTCGTTGAGGTAGGGCCAGGCCATGGCACTCACCCGGCCCAGGCCGTCGAGCTGCCCCTGGGTGGCCGTGAGATGCTCGCGAATCACCCGGCCGTTGCGAGCGCCGACGAAGAGGTGAACGCCCATGAGGCATACGAGCGCGATGGCCATCGCCGCGAACAACAACACCTTGGCGCGAATCGTCATCGCCGGGCCTCCGCCATCGCCCATGCTCTCACGGGCGTCCGCGCCGCGCGAGTCAGGAGGGACCCGAGGCCTGATTATTTCTCAGCGAATGGGAATCCCCTCGGAGCCGTCACGTTGCGAAAACACTGGCGCGGCTGTGTTCATGAACCGGCCATCAACCTGTCGGGCAGGTGTCACCCCTCGGAGGAGCGGAGGAACGCGGGCGGGGAACATGCTGGGATGAGCTGGCACGTTTTCCCAGGAGACCTCCCTGTGCCAACCCCCAGGCAGATGATGTGTGCCGCGCTGGCGGCCGGGTGCTTCTTCACCCCCGCCGCCGCCGATGCCCGCTTCGGCAAGTCGGGGGGCTCCCGCTCCTCGGGGGGCTCGTCTTCTTCCGGTGGCGCCCGCGTCTCCGGCGGCTCCATGGGGTGGAGGTTCCACGCCTACCGCACCGACAGTCCCCGCCGTCGGGTCCATCGCGCCACGCCGGTGGGACAGGAGCCGGACGGTGCCCCTTCGAACAACGGTGACGAGAACCCGGACCCCGACTCCGTGAGGCCCGTCATCATTCCGCGCCCTGTATGGGTTCCCGCCGTCGCGGGCGCGTACTACCGCCGCTCGCGTTGGGTGACGACGCAGGAGGCGGATGAGCCCAACCACTCGTTGCTGGTGCGGATGGGAGTGGAGGGGCTCGCCCTCAAGGAAGGCGGGGCGCTGGGGTTCGGCCTGGGCCTCGAGGGGCGCCGCTGGGGCGTCTCCACGCGGCTGACGGCGATGAACCTGCGCGCGGATGACGGCTCGGACGAGACGGACCACCTCCAGTTGGCGGAGGCGAACGTGACACTCGCGGCGTACGCGAGCGAGCGGGGCCGACTCCGGGTCGAAGGTGGTCTCGCCTGGGCGCGCGCACCGGACGCCATCTTCATCGGCCCCAACATGGCCCTGTCCTTCGAGCGGTGCCTGTTCGGCGCGCTGGACCTGGAGGGCCGAATGCAGTGGGTGCCCTTCCCCCACCTGCAACTGGACGGACAGCTCGGCCTGGCGGTCCACCTGGGCATGCTGACCCTGCGCGGAGGCTGGCGCGGGCTACTGCTGGATGATCGCGGCCTCCTGGACGGGGAGCGGCACCGGGACAGGATGGGCGGCCCGTTCGCCGGCATCGGCTTGAGCTTCTGAACTGCGCTCCAAGGATTCCGCTTCACGGCCAACATCGTGAATGGACCTGCCCCGAGGGGCTGGTCCCTCCGAACCTTGCATCCGGTAGACGTCCCCAGGTGGCCAGCAGCATCGCAGGTGACTGAGCTTCTCAGTGACCAACGCCACGGGGGAAATCATGACAGCACTGACGAGGATGGCCAGCCAGGCCATCTCCAAATCCATTCTCATCGCGGCGTTATTCATCTGCTCTTCAGCGAGCGGTGTGCCCTCGGTGGCACCGTCCTTCACGCTCTTCGAGAGCGGCCAGGTCCGCCCGCTCGCGCTCTCGCCGGATGGCAAGCTCCTCTTCGCCGTCAATACACCCGACAACCGCCTCGAGGTCTTCCAGGTCGGAACCCCAGGCCTCCGTCACCGCGCCTCGGTGCCCGTCGGGCTCGAGCCGGTCGCCGTCGCGGCCCGGAGCAACGAGGAGGTCTGGGTTGTCAATCACCTGTCCGACAGCGTCAGCGTCGTGCGGCTCAGCCCGAGCGGAGAGAAGCGGACGCGTCGTGCGGACCCTGCTCGTGGGCGACGAGCCTCGGGACATCGTCTTCGCCGGGCCCGGGAAGAGCCGCGCCTTCATCACGACCGCCCACCGTGGCCAGAACGCTCCCTTTGATCCGCAGCTCACCACGCCGGGCATCGGCCGGGCCGATGTCTGGATATTCGATGCCGCCCACCTGGGCACCTCGCTCGGGGGCAGCCCGCTCACGATCCTCACCCTCTTCAGCGACACGCCCCGAGCACTCGCGGTGACGCCGGACGGCTCGCGTGTCTACGCAGCCGCGTTCCACTCTGGAAATCGCACCACGGTGCTCAGCGAATTGCAGGTGCCCGATGGCGGCGAGGCAGCCGGCGGCGTGCCCGGACCGAACACCAACCTCGCGGGGGTGCCAGCGCCCGAGGTGGGGCTCATCGTCAAGTTCAACGGCGAGCACTGGGTCGACGTGCTGAACCGCCCGTGGGATGACCAGGTGAAGTTCTCCCTGCCGGACAAGGACGTGTTCGTCATCGACGCCAACGCCAATCCGCCGGCGCAGCTCGCGGGCCCAGGTGGTTTCTACTCCGGCGTGGGCACGGTGCTGTTCAACATGGTCGTCAACCCGGTGAACGGGAAGGTGTACGTCAGCAATACCGAGGCGCGTAACGACTTGCGCTTCGAGGGCGCGGGCCTCTTCGGCGGCAGCACGCTCCGGGGGCATCTGCACGAGAGCCGCATCACCGTGCTGAGCCCCGCGGGCGTCACCCCGCGCCACCTCAACAAGCACATCGACTACGGCACGTGCTGCGCCCCGCTCCCCAATGCGGAGAGTGAGAAGAGCCTGGCGCAGCCGCTCGGCATGGCGGTCACTTCCAGACGGCGCCACCCTCTACGTAGCCGCCTTCGGCTCGTCCAGGCTGGGCGTCTACTCCACCGCCGCGCTCGAGGCCGACACCTTCGTGCCTGGCCCGGCCAACCAGATTCTCCTGAGCGGCGGCGGCCCTACCGGCATGGTGCTGGACGAGGCCCGCGGGCGCCTGTACGTGCTGACGCGCTTCGACAACGCCATCTCCATCATCGACACCGCCACGCGCGGCGAGCTGGCTCACGTGCCGATGTACAACCCCGAGCCCCCCAGCGTGGTGGCGGGGCGGCCCTTCCTGTACGACGCGCGGCGCAGCTCCAGCCACGGTGACTCGTCCTGCGGCAGCTGCCACATCTTCGGCGACTTCGACAGCCTGGCGTGGGACCTGGGCGATCCGGACGGCGCCGTGCTGAACAACCCGGGCCCCTTCGTCCCGCCGCTGCCTCCGTTCGGCGACGATCCCCTGTTCGGCTTTGACCCCGATTTCCACCCGCTGAAGGGGCCGATGACGACGCAGAGCCTGCGTGGCATGGCCAACCACGGCCCGATGCACTGGCGCGGCGACCGCACCGGTGGCAACGATGCGCCCAGCTCCCAGCCGAACAGCGGGGCCTTCGACGAGGCCGCCGCGTTCAAGAAGTTCAACCCCACCTTCGTGAGCTTGCTCGGGCGGTCCGCGCAGCTCTCCGACGCGGAGATGCAGCAGTTCACCGACTTCATCCTCCAGCTCACCTACCCGCCCAACCCGATCCGGAACCTCGATAACTCGCTCACACCTGCTCAGCAGGCAGGGCGGGACTTCTTCTTCGGGACCACGGTCGATCCGCAGGGCTCGTGCGAGACCTGCCACCGGGTCGATCCACATGCCAACCCAGGGGAGGGAGCTTTCGCCGGCTTCTTCGGGACGGACGGCCGCTCGTCCTTCGACGGGGAGCCGCAGTTCCTCAAGGTCCCGCACCTGCGCAACATGTACCAGAAGGTCGGCATGTTCGGCGCGGGCTTCACCACCAACACGCTCGGGCCCGATCCCTTCCTCGGGGAGCAGATCCGCGGCTTTGGCTTCAACCACGACGGCACCATCCCGGACCTGTTCCGGTTCAACAGCCTGTTCGATGAGAGCCCACTGAACCCCGTCGGCATCCCGCACACGCCCGCGGGCGTCCAAGCCAAGCGGGACATGGAGCAGTTCATGCTGGCGTTCGACAGCAACCTGGCGCCCATCGTCGGCCAGCAGGTGACGCTCACGGCTGACAACCATGCGGCCGCGGCGCCCCGCATCCACTTGCTGAAGGACCGCGCGGAGGCGGGCGAGTGCGAGCTGGTCGCCAAGGGCCGCCTCGCCCAGCACGAGGTGGGGTTCCTCTACCTGGGAGGCGGGCAGTTCAAGAGCGACCGAGAGGCCGTGCCCCCGATCTCCGACGCGGCCCTGAGCACGCTCGTTGTCGCGGGCAAAGGGGTGCTGACCTATACCTGCACGCCCCTGGGGTCTGGACAGCGCATCGGCGTAGATCGTGACCTCGACGGGGTGCTCGACGGAGACGAGCGGGCCGCGGGCAGCAACCCAGCGGATCCCAACAGCATGCCCTGAGTCTAAACGAGGGCGATGAAGCGCCGGCCCGGGAAAATCCGCCCGAAAATGGGCGCGGGAAGATGCGCGACCCACTCCGTTACCAGGGTGCAGCCACTCACTACCCGACATGACGAAGGAGTTGCCCACATGAAGCGCACCCTCCCCTCCCTCCTCCTCCTCGCAGCAACCCAGCTCCTGGCCGCGTGCGGCGCGCCCACGGAGGAGGAGCAGCTCCTGGCCCAGGACGAGCTCCTGGAGACCCGGGAGCAGGCCCTCTACGAGTCCTGCACCGACAGCGCGGTGAGCCTGGCCCAGCCCGACGGCGCGGCGGTCACCTTCTACAGCCCCAACTGCGGCTACGCGGACAGCGCGGCCACGTCCAACGACGGCACCTATGACCAGCCGCTGTGCGCCAACAAGTTCGTCACCGAGGTGCAGCAGGTCAACGGCCGGCCCTTCCAGGCCTTCGTCGAGGCGGTACCGGCCTCGACGATCACGACCGAGAGCTCCTGCGAGGGCATCGCCATCACCGGCTACGCCTGGGGCTACAACGGCTCGTGGGTGCCGCTGGGGAGCGTCTCCACCACCGGCGTCTGGCACCCCGCCGTCTGCAACGGGCTCTGCTGGCCGGCCTACTGCTCGCTCCGGTTCAACGTCGGCGGACAGGTCAGCGGCTACAGCAAGGTGCGCGTGACCGGCTTCGCGGCGGCGCTCGGCATCTTCAAGGGGCGCGTGAAGACCGGCGTCCACGCCGGCCCCGGCCCCTGCTAGTTGCTCCGCGCTCGAGCATGAGCTGAGGGAAGCGCCTCTGGCGTTCAGGTCTCATGGCCTGCATGCCGGCTGCTCCGCGCCGAGGCGCCGACTCCGGTCAGCCTGAATCTCAACGATGACGGACGCTCCCTGCCCAGTCAGGGATGCGAGAGGAGAGCGTTCACCCTGTCCCGTGAGCCTGCCTGCCCCGGGCCGGCCGATGCTTGCCAGGATAGGAAGGTGGGCTCCCTCCCCATCTTCAGACCCGGCTCGGGTCTTGGATGCGGCGTTTGTACCTCCCTCGCGTCCACTTCTCTGCCTCCTGGCCGTGCACAACCCTTGCATGGGCCTGCTTCGGGCCCGTCGAGGAGGGAGGAAGGATGAAACGGTGGGCCAGGTGGATGGGTGTATGGGGATGGGTGGTCGCGGTGGGCCTGGCGTGCGGAGGGCCCCTGGAAACCGGAGGGCCCCTGGAAACCGGAGCACTCCCGGAGCAGGAGCCCGAGCTCGAAGCCAGCCGGGCCACACCGTCCCAGCGCGGCGCGACCCGTTGGGTCCGGGTCATCGACGGGACGGGTGACGAGCGTGCCATCGCCGTCGTCCGGGACGCGGATGGGAACCTCGTGGTGCTGACAGAGTTCTCCGGGAGCATCGACTTCGGCACCGGTCCCATCCTCGGGCCGCCCGATGGAACCTTCAGCATCGCACTGGCGAAGTACCGCCCCGATGGCGGGCTGCTGTGGTTCCGCATCTTCACTCCTGTGCCACCCGGTCCCTTCATCAGCGCCTTCACGAACGTGAGGACGGTGGCGGTCGACAAGGAGCGCAACATCGTGCTCGCGGGCTACCTCGGCAATGACTCGACCATCGATTACGGCGGTGGCCCTCTGTCATTCGAGCGCTACGTAGTGAAGCTCGACAGCGAGGGCCGCTTCCTCTGGGCGCGCGGATTCCCCGGCACGGGCTTCCTCAATGCGACACGGGTCGTGACGGACAGGGCCGGCAACATCGCCGTGACCGGCTGGTACAACGGAGTCGTGGATTTCGGACAGGGGCCCCTTGACGCCGAGGGCTCCTCGGGCTTCCTCGTGAAGCTCTCGTCCGAGGGTGAGTCGCTCTGGAGCACCCTCGACCGCGAGCTGGGCACCTTGGATGTCGGTCTGGCGGTGGACGAACATGACAACCTCTACGTCAGCGGCACCCACGTCACCATCGAGGCGGTGGGGGATCCGCTCCTGCGCAAGTACTCGCCACGAGGCGCCCTCCGCTGGACACGGCGTCTGGTGGGCGCCAAGGGGGTGGCGGCGGACGTGGCCGTCCAGGACAACCGAGTGGTGATGACCGGCTCCTTCTTCGAGAGCTTCCCGTTCCGCGGGCACACGGTGCGTGCGGGCCGCGGGGATGACGCCTTCCTCGTCGCCTACGAGCGGGATGGCGACGAGTGCTGGGTGAGACACTTCGGGCATACGGGGCGCGCCCTCGGCATGGATGATGGCAACGGGGTGGTGGTGACGGGCACCTACGAGACCGGTGACCGCATCGGCTCGAAACGCCCGGAGGGCCGGCCGGGCAGCAAGGACAACCTGTTCGTCGCCCGGTTCGACAGTGACGACGGAGACCTCCGGTGGGTGCGTGGCTACGCCTCGGACTTCGTGCGTCCCATGGACATCGCCGTGAATCGCAAGGGAGAGAGCACCGTCCTCGGGGACTTCCACGCACCGGTGGACTTCGGAACGGGCATGCTGACCCCGCACGGGGAGAGCGACATCTTCCTGCTCGACCTGAAGAAATAGGGTGTCGAAATAGGGTGTCAAAGGCTTCGAAACGGAAGGAGTCCTTTGACACCTGTCCGGGGCGATCGCGTCATGCCAGGTGCCGAGGCAGGGCCGGTGTAGAGGCCGTGGGGGAACCCGGTGTGGCAACCCTTAGCGGTGGACGGCGTACACGTAGTCCACGTACACCCCGGTGATGTTCGGTGCGGTCGTCCCCGAGTAGACCGTCAGGGACGGCACCCCGAGGAGCGCCTCGCCCACCTTGGCTCCCCCGTTGGAGAAGGAGAGGTACCGCCAGTCACCGAAGGGCGGGAACGCCCAGGTCCCCGAGGTCAGGAAGCAGTCCGCACCGGTGCAGGAATAGGTCCCATCCGTGTTGAGGGTGAAGACCGCGGATGCGGCTCTCTCCTCGGTGGTGACGGAGCAGAAGCCTCCCGCGGTGCACGTCTTGATTCGAACGCGCTTCAACGTGGCGTTGTAGATGCCCGGGACCTGATTCTGGGTAACCAGGGCAGCCCCGAGCTCGGCGAGGTCATCGCCGCTTTCGCCCATGTCCGGCGCGCCTTGGCTGGGACCACAACCCACCATTGGCGTGACTGCAAGCAGCAGGGGGAGAACACTGCGTCGCACGAAATTCTTCATGATGTCCTATCTGATGGAACTGGCATTGGTTCATCGCCGAGAGGCGACAACGAGCGGCTCAGGAATTGGGCCACACCTCACTGTCCTCGGAGCCCTCCAACCGTTACACACGTAAGCATCTCAAGCGCCGGCGCGGCCCGCGCCCCCGCACGCTCGTGTTCATGCCGCACAGTCACGGCAACGCGCCGTCCGTTACATGGGGAGGGGAACATGGACGAGAGCGCACGCTTCGCGCTAGCCTGGGCCACACGGTCTTTAGAAGGAGGACGGTCCTGGCGGGCCTGTGAGGCTTGCATGAGTGACCGAGCGAAAATGGCCGCTCCCGGCGGTGTCGCCACCGAGCAGGACACGGTGCCCATGGCGGACGTTCCGGCCGCGGGCGACCTTGCCCTGGTCGAGCGTCTTCGTGCGCGAGACGAGCGGGCATTCTCGGAGTTGATCGATCGCTACCATGGGCCCCTCCTTCGTCTGGCCCTCGTCTTCACCCCCAACCGCGCAGTGGCCGAGGAGGTCGTTCAGGAAACCTGGGTGGGCGTCCTCGACGGACTGGCTACGTTCGAGGGCCGCTCGACGCTCAAGACGTGGATCTTCCGCATCCTCACCAACCGGGCGAAGACGCGCGGGGAGCGCGAGAGTCGCACGGTGTCGTTCTCGGGCCTGGCGGATCCCTCTGGCGAGTACGAGCCCGCCGTAGATCCAGCGCGGTTTCAGTCGAATGGGATGTGGAGACTCCCACCGGGTCGGTGGGAAGACGACACGTCGGACAAGATCTTGATAAGAAAACAGGCGCTGCGGCGATTGGAGGAGGAGATCGCGGCGCTGCCTGCGAACCAGCGCGTCGTGGTGACCCTTCGGGACATCGACGGTCTCGACTCCAATGAGGTGTGTAGCGTGTTGGGCATCTCCGAGACCAACCAGCGCGTGCTCCTGCATCGGGCGCGCTCGAAGCTGCGGGCGGTGCTTGAAGAGTACGTGGAACGAAAGTAGACGCTCATGCTCACCTGCCAGCAGCTCACAGAACTCGTTACCGAATACCTCGAGGGACGCATGTCCCTTTGGCGGCGAGTCCAATTTCTGATGCACCTGGGCATGTGCCGGCACTGTCGGGCCTACCTGCGGCAGATGAAGATGACGGCGCGCACGCTCGGCCAGCTCCCTCAGGAGCAGGTGCCTCCGGAGGTGAAGGCCGAGCTCCTCAGGCGCTTGCGCGGGATGGCGCCTCCGGAGCAGAAATGAAGCGCGTGGCGCGCCCCGTGTAACGAACCGCGTGGCTTGGAGACCGTGCCTTCCAAGGAGCGGTCCCACATGAAGGAAAACCCGGCGGAACCAGGCCAGCAGAACCTTCAGGCGTTCGTGAGCGAGTACTACGGCAAGCTGCTTGCCTCGGTCCTGGGCTCACGCACCACGCACTTCGGCGTGTACCCGTGTGGTCCGACCATGGCTGCCGTGCAGTACCGGAGCACGGTTCGGGAGGTCGGCGGGGCCTGCTGCTGAAGAGGGATGAGGGCGCTGTAATGTCCAGCGCGCTCAAGACCTTCCACGTGTCCGAGCTGAATGGATGCGGCTACTGCGTGAGCGCGCACGGCCCTCTTGGCGCTCGGTTCGAGGCCACGTCCCCAGTATCAGTATCAGGTGTCAAACTCGACTTTCGCCATTTTGGGCGCCTCAGAGGGAAGAACGAGGCGTCTTCCCAGAGGGAGGCCAGAGGGAGCCGGTCAAAAATGGTGAAAGTCGAGTCAAAGGACTTGTTCCAACACCTCGCCCCCTACGACTCGTCCGACACCCTGCCAGCGGATCGAGGATGGCGGCGCTCCGGCGGCGGAACGGTTCACCCGCTGAGCCCAAAGCACCACGTCAGGAGCTACCACGTGGCTTGCTTCGCCTGCGAGGCTTGAGTGGCAGAGGCAGCGTCTTGGTGTCTTTCTTTTGCGATGCGGAACGGACACGCTGCTTGTCCATCCGAGTTCCCTTCGCGCGAGACTTGCGCTTGCCGGGGAACTTGGGCCCAGGACCATACTCCACGGAGGGCCCCCGTTGCTGCTCGGAAATCTTCACCAGAAGCTGCCGCTCCACCATGTCCGAGAGGATGTCGCGTGCACGCTGCACATCCACGTCGAAGAAGTTCTGCAGAGTACGATTGTTCACCTTTCCGTATTCACGGACGTGCGTAATGATTTTTCGATCCAACTCGTCCGTGGTTCGGCGTTGGTAATCCACGGCCGAGCCGAGCCGCTTGAGCACCTCGCCCCGCAGTCGGTATGCGGGATGAGCGAGGCGTGCGGTCTGTCGAGTGGCTTCCAGGATGGCCAACTCGTCGTTCGTGAGTCGCCGCAAGCTCGCCTCGGCCTCGTCCACCGACCTCTGCAGCATGGGTGCCATCTCCAACGCCGTGACCGTCTTGCTCCGACAGAGGCGGAAGAGAATCAGCAGGGTATCCGTGTCATCGCGCTCGTGTTCTGGGAGTTGGGCAACGAATCGGGTGATCTGCGTTCTGGGCGCACCTCCAACCAGCTTCACCTGAACCTGCTCGAAGGAAGCCTCGATTCGGGGAAGGTCACGCCCGGAACGGATCATCTCCCGGTACATGCGATCCACGCCTCGCCCGGCTTCCTCGGCGAACCCCAGGGTGCGTGCAGCTTTGGCCAGGGTGCGATTACGCGGCCTGGGTGGATGCGTCAGGATGTTCTCAGGAGTCACTCCAGAGACGAGCGGTCCCGGTGAGGTGACCACGAAGACCTCGGGGGAGTGGTCGATGAAGACGGGTCGACGCAGGCGGAAGTCCTGGTGGACGAGGGCGTTGGCAATAGCCTCGCGAATAGCCAGTTGGGGGAAGTCCGCGATTTCGATCTGCTGGCCATTGGGAAGCGATATCGGCGTCTGATTGAGCCGGGCCTGCACCAGCCCCAACACCTTTTCAAATGCAAGGACGAGGGGTGTCTCGATGCGCTCGATGGCACGAGGCTCGCCACCCGGTGTCTGGCGGTAGTGGTACTGGAGCAAGGGAGACCAGGATGTTTCGCAGAAGAGCAGTTCCCCAGCACGAAGGAGAGCGCCCTTCTCCGAGACAACCCCGAGCGCCTTCAACAAGTCGTGATCGCTGAGACGCGCATACTTGCGGCGCGTCTCATCCGTGAGGGTGGCGAGGCTTCGGCGCGCCGCCTCGAGCGCTATCGGGGACACGTCGCTGAGCGTGCGCTCACCAGGCTGGCTCGACCAGTCGAAGTCCCGGCGCTCCTCTCGCAGACGGGCCACCTCGTCGGGGCTCATGGGAAGGCAGTCCGTCGACACACGGCGCCGGGCCCGCCCTTGAGTGTCCGCATGGACATCGATGCTCTGCTGCACGAAGAGGATGAGCAGACGAGCACCCGCGAATTGCCGGTTCTCGGCCTCGACGAGCAGGGGCGGGTTGCTCAGTTCGTAGACGCGCCTACGGACGTCTTCGGAATCGAGGTCGGTTCCCTTGAATGCCTGCGGGCCCGCCTGCTTGTTGTCGACCCCAATGATGATGGCTCCACCACCCGCGTTCGCGAAGCAAACGGCATCGCCCGCGATGTCCCGGCATGAAATCCTTGAGCCCGCCCTGGCCCTGCTCCTTGAAGTCCAAGGTGGGGGACTCCAGCTTGTGTGCGGCCGTTCCCGCCAGCACCCCGCTGAGCGCCACCTCGACTTCCTCTCGAATCCGCTGCATGGCCGCTGGTGCCTCACCCAGAAGTTTGTGCCGGGTTTGTGACTACCCTTCACAGTGAAGGGTTCCCGCAAACCCGGCACAAACTCAAGGAGCCAAGGAAAGATGGGGGCACTTTTGAGGGTGGCGGGCTGGTGCCGAGGGGCCGAGGAGGGCCGCTGACGGGTGCCGCCCGGGCTGTGCGCCAGGCAGGCAGGGTGTCAGACGATTCGTAGGGGACGCGGTGTCGAAACGAGTCCTTCGACACCTTCCCGGAGGACGGGGAGCGGCACCGGGACAGGATGGGCGACCCGTTCGCCGGCCTCGGCCTGAGCTTCTGAGCCGGCACTCCGCATGCTACCTGCCGGCGGGAGCGTCCTTGGCCGGAGTGACGGCGGGAGCCGGCGCGGGCTTCACGTCCGTGTTCTGGCCGGCGGCGATTTCCCACTTCTTGCCGGCCTTCTTCATCACGTACCGCATTCGGGTCTTCAGCACGCCCGGCTCCGTGGACTGAACACCGGGAGGCAGCCCGGTGAACCCGGTCACCACGTGCTCCATGTCGACCACCGCCACGTTCGCATCGACGAAGACGAGCCGCGTCACCGTCACCTGGGTCCGGCTGCCCTTGAAGAGGGTGTCGAAGACGAAGGCGTGCCGCTTCTCGATTTCAGCCCGGCCATTGAAGACGCTTCCGACGATGTTGATGAACGCCGCGTCCGGGGCGAAGTCCTTGCTCCAGGCCGCCGCGTCGGAGCGGTTCCAGGCCTCGGTCTGATCGGCCACCTGCTTGCGGATGGTGGCCTCGTCCGCGGCGTGGGCCTTGGCTGACTCCGCGAGGGCGGGCGAAGCGAGCACGAACGTCAGGGCCACGGCCGCGGCCGTCATGAGGGAGAAGTGGGTTCGCATCGAGAAGTCTCCTGGAGCAATGAGAGGGTGGTTTCCGCGCTCGGCGAGCGACCTGCTGGAGCCTCCATCGGACTCCTGGTGGCCCACCGAACGGGCGGCCAAGGAGCATCGCACGCCGCGTCCAGAGTCGGGAAATCCCCGCCTGCAGGAGGGCCGCGCTCGCCGGCTTCATGCAGTACCTGCGCGCCAACCTCTCCAGGAAGGTGGGGCGGCTGGAGGACTGGAGTGGCGGCTTCTGGGAGCGGCGCTACTCGGCCGAGCCCGTGCTGGACGACACGGCGTTACTTGCCATTGGCTGGGGCCGCGAGGCGGGTCAGCCGCTCGATAAGGGACTCGATCCCTGTGCGGACCTCGGCAGCGGACAGGCGCCCGGGAATGCGCGCGTCATCGCCGATGCGCAACTCCGACAGGACCCACGCGAGCTGCGCCGGCGTCAGCCCCCCGTCCTTCCGCATGGCGTCCGGGAGAACCTCCTCGATGCGCAGTCCCGTTTTCTCCAGGGCCATGACGTCCACCAGAATCTCGCAGTTCCGCGCGCGAGAGGAGTGCACAGAGCTTGTTGGCGAGGATCTCCTCCGCGGAGTCCAGCCTGACGACGCCGCGCTGAACCTTGGTGCGCTGACCCGCCGTGACGCGTTCACGCACCAGGTCCGCCACCAACGACTCATGACTCCGCCTCACGAGGCGGCGGCGAAAGTCCGGTGCTGTCTGGAGGCGCTCCACGGAGGAGCCCAGCTCGTCCGCTGCCTCCTGGAGAGCGCGCTCCCCGGACTCCAAGGCATCTTCGGTGGTGAAGAGGTCGAGATCCTCCGTCCGCCGGTGCCCGAGGTAGAAGCCCGCCAGGGCCGCGCCACCGGTGAGATAGAACGCCGGTGCGCGGCGAAAGAAGGCTTCGAGGAGTTCCCGCTGAAAGGGGCTGAGTGCATCAGCCATGCAGGAGTCCTTGCCGACGCCAGCGCGAGAGGAGGAACTCCCAGAAGGCTCGCCGACGGCCCAGGTGGCGCTGGAGCTGTGGCCAGAGTTGGACCACCTCTTCGAGCGCAACCCACTCCCAGACGTCCGTGTCCCGCGCCTCGCGGAGGATGGTGCCAATCAAGCGTACGCGCTCCGGCTCGGAAGCCGTGAGCAGCCGCTCGCGCAGCTCGCCCACGGTCATCGGGTCGTCCCAGAGGAAATAGGGGATGGCGATCTCATCCCTCAGGTCGGTGCTGAGAAAGGGTCATGGTCGTCCGCCCTTCCCGGAGTGTAGGCACTGCGGGCGGCTGCCACCAGCGCCGTACTCGAAGACATCACGGGGACAGAGGGGGCCCCTTGCATCGCACACCGCGTCAAGAGCCGGGAAATCCCCGCGTCCCCGGGAGCCATGGCGAGCCGTCCGTCAGGTCTCCCTCAACCCCGGGTGTGGGTTGGCGCCCGGCCCCCTCCATGCCCGGTGGCCCTTCGCGCCCGGCGTGGTATCAGGGGCCCCGGCTCCCCCTTCCGTGCGTGCCCGCGACACGGGAGGAGCGGGCCACCACGAGCCCACACCCACAGGGAGGCAGGATGTCACAGGCCTGGACGTACAAGGACTTCGTCAAGGATGCCTTGAGCCGCGTGCCGGAGATCTCCGCCGAGGAGCTCAGCCGCGCCGAGGCGCGCCACCACGTGGTGCTGCTCGATGTCCGCGAGTCGGACGAGATGGCCGACGGCACCCTGGAGGGCGCGGTGCGCCTGCCGCGTGGACTGCTGGAGAAGCACGTCCACGAGCACGTGGCGAAGCGGGACACGCCCGTCGTCGTCTACTGCGCCACCGGCAACCGCTCGGCGATGGTGGGCGACGTGCTGCTGAAGATGGGCTACTCCAACGTGCGCAGCCTCGCCGGCGGCATCGAGCGCTGGCGCCACCTCGGGCTGCCCATCTCCGGCGGCGCGGTGGTGTGCCGGCTTCCCGGCGCGAAGCTCAACTGGGACGACGTGCGGCACGAGTTCGCCATCGTGGCGCGCTGCGTGCCGGTGCTCGGCTCGGGGGAGCGCCGCTGGTGTACATGGACCACGCGGCCAGCACGCACGCGCCGGCCTCGGTCCTCAGCGCCTACACCGAGTTCGTGGCGCGCGAGTACGCCAACATCCACCGCGGCACGCACCACCTGTCGCGCAAGGCCACCGAGCGCTTCGAGGAGTGCTACTACATCGTCGCGGACTACCTCGACGCCGAGCTGCGCCGCGGGGCGCGTCGTGCTTCACCAACAACACCACGCAGGCGATCGACCTGTGCAGCCACGTGATGGCGGACCGGCCCGGCAAGGTCGTCACCACGGAGCTGGAGCACCACTCCAACGAGCTGCCCCACCGCCGCCGCGGCCCCGTGCTGCGCGCCCGCGTCGACGGACGACGGTGAGCTGGACCTCGACCACCTGGAAGAGCTGCTGCGCAAGAACGACGTGAAGCTGGTGGCGGTGACGGCCGGCTCCAACGTCACCGGCGTCGATGCCGGACCTGCGGAAGATCGCGCGCATGGCGCACGAGAACGGCGCGCTCATCCTGGTCGACGCGGCGCAGGCGCTGGCGCGCATGCCGCATCGACGTGAAGCGACCCGGACGACGCCGAGCACATCGACTTCCTCGCGGGCGCGGGCCACAAGGCCTACGCCCCGTTCGGCGCGGGCTTCCTCTACGGGCCGCGCGCGCTGATGAGCCAGGCGCCGCCGTACCTCCCGGGTGGCGGCACGGCCTCGAAGGTGACGCCGCGCGATGCCGAGTACCTCGCCGGCGCCGGACCGGCACCATGGCGGCACGCCGAACATCGCGGGCGTGGTGGGCATGGCGCGCGCGCTCTCGTTCCTCCAGTCCATCGGCATGGAGGAGGTGCGCGCCCACGAGGTGCGCGCTCATGGAGCGCATGCTGAAGGGCCTCCAGGAGATGGGCGGCATCACCGCTCTACGGGCCGCCGGACGCGAGCAAGCGCCTGGGCGTGGTCACCTTCAACGTGGACGGGGTGTCGGACCTGCTGGCGGCGGCGGTGCTCTCCGAGGAGGGCGCCATCGCGGTGCGCAACGGCCGCTTCTGCGCGCACATCTACATGGACAAGCTGCTGGCGGCGAAGGCGAAGAGCCGCGGGCCAGACGACGCCTCCCACGGGCGCGGTGCGCGCGAGCGTGGGCCTCTACAACGACGAGAGCGACGTGGACCGGCTGCTGGAGTACGTGCAGCGGGTGCGCGACCGCAAGTGGCGCGGCCACTACCAGGTGAAGGGCGACGCGGTGAGCGCCGAGTTCGCCGGCCGCTGCGCGGACCGCTGGATGGAGTCCACGCCAGGAGAGCAACACCACGCAGCCGGACGGAGACATCCACGGCTACGAGTTCGAGGTGCTCCAGCCGGACGGGGCGTGCCGCAGCTACCTCATCGCGGACCAAGGACTCGGGCGAGGCGATGCTGGTCGACCCGCTGCGCGAGCACGTGGACCACTACCTGGACCTGCTCAAGTCCAAGCGGCTGCGGCTGCGCTACACGCTGGAGACGCACACCCACGCGGACCACCTGTCGGGCTCGCATGCGCCTCAAGGAGCTGACGGGGGCGCAGATGGTGATGCACGCGGCGGCGACTCCGCCGTGCGTGGACAAGCGGCTGCAGGACGGGGACACGCTGCAGCTGGGCAAGCTGCGCATCGAGGTGATGGCGCACGCCGGGCCACACCGAGGACGCGCTGTGCCTCGTGCTGCCGGGTCGGGTGCTGACCGGGGACACGCTGCTGATCGGCGCGTGCGGCCGGACGGACCTGCCCTCGGGCAGCTCGGCGAAGCTCTACGAGAGCCTCCAGCGGCTGATGGCGCTGCCGGAGGACACGGTGGTGCTGCCCTCGCACGACTACCAGGGCCAGCGGGCGAGCACCATTGGCCGGGAGAAGCGCACCAACCCGCGGCTGCAGGTGGCCAACGCACAGGAGTTCGCGGAGCTGATGGCCGCGCGCAAGCTGCCGCCGCCGCAGAACCTGCGCGAGGCGCTCGACGCCAACCAGAACTGCCGCTGAGGCGGAGCCCCACAGGGAGAAGTCATGACAGTCGCACGGGCCACGCCGGTGGCCACCGCCGGGTCGGAGCTCGAGGAGCTCCGCATGCTGCACGCACTCAACCGCGAGGTGGACTCGCTGCTGGAGGAGTGCGTGCGGGAGCGGGCCTCGCTGGCGCAGACGTTCCACCGGTTGCTGCCCGTTGGTGCTGCGGGAGACGGGGGCGCAGGGCGTCGCCGTCACCACGCGCAACGAGGAGCTCGTCGCAGCAGACCTTCCACGCGGGGGACTTCGGCGGCGTCTACCCGGGCACGCTGCTGGCCGACTCGCTGGGCGACGCGGCGCGAGGGCGAGGGCACGGTGGTGAGCCAGGACGCTGGACGTGGTGGGCCAGTCGGTGGGGCGCCTCGGCCTGTTCCTGGTGGGCGACCACACCCGCCCGAGCAGGCCGGGGCTCGCTGGAGCGCATGCTGGACACGGTGGCCGAGCAGCTCGACACCGTGCTGCTGCTGGTGCACACCGCGAGCGAGAAGCAGGAGCTCATCCTCCACCTCAACCACCTGCTGGCCAACCCCGTCTTCGAGGCGGGCATGGACGAGGCGGTGCTGGCGCTGGCCGCAGCGGGTGCGGGTGCCGGGCTTCCTGCTGGTGTACCGGGACGCGGTGAGGCCCTCGGTGCTGCACTACCGCTCGTACCGCAACGGGCACCTGGAGCACGAGTCGGGCGAGCAGACCCTGCCGGTGCTGGACGCGGTGCTGCGCGCGCACGGCCCGGAACTGCTGGCGCGCGGAGACGAGCGGCTGAAGCGAGGCGCTGCGAGAGCCTCGCGGTGATGGAGGCGGTGCTCATCGCCGGCCACCGGCACAGCGCGCCGCTGGGCCGGATCCTGCTGTGGTCGGGCGAGGACGGGTTTCTCCAGCTACACGATGGACCTGATGCGGGTGCTGGCCTCGACGCTGAGCCAGCGGCTCGATGGACTACAACCGCGAGCGCATCGCACCTCTCGCAGTTCTTCTCCGCGGACGTCATCGACGAGCTGCTGCAGGATCGCCGGACTACGCGACGCACTACCTGACGAGCCGCGACGAGGAGGTGGGCATCCTCTTCGCGGACATCAACGGCTTCACCCGGCTGTGCGAGCAGGTCTGGAGAGCCCGGCGCGCATCGGCCGCTTCGTGGACGGCTGGAGCGAGCGGTGGTGGAGCTGCTGTGGCGAGCACGGAGGCGTGTTCGACAAGATGGTCGGCGACTGCGTCATCGGCCTGTTCGGCCCGCCCTTCTTCCGGAGCGGCCGGCGCGAGCGGGCGGAGCGCGCTGGTGCGCGGCGGCGCTGGACATCCAGGCGCACCACGGCGGCGATGAGCACGGACCCGGAGGTCCGGAGCATCTGCGAGCGGGTGGGGCATGCCGGGGCTGGGCGTGGCGATCGGACTGAACCTGGCGCACACGATGCTGCGGCCTCTTCGGACCGAACCGGACTACACCGGCTTCTCCACGGGGATGAACCAGACGGCGCGGCTGCAATCGCTGGCGGGCTTCCGGGAGACGCTGGTGATGGACTCGGTGAAGCAGGCGCTGGAGGGGAGCGAGGACGAATTCATCCGCTCGCTCGGCTATGGCCCGCTGACGGAGACGCCGGTGAAGAACGTGGCGAAGGCGCTGCGCCACCACCGACTGCTCATCCCGGACTAGGATACGCCACACCGAGCCGAGGGAGAGGAAGAGCCATGCCTGTGTGGGACGCGGACGTCACCCTGACGGAAGAGGCCGCCACTGGATTGGTGGAGCGGCAGTTCCCGGAGATCGCTCCGCAGAGGCTGGAGCCGCTGGGCAAGGGCTGGGACAACGCGGCCTATGTGGTGGACGGATGCTGGGTGTTCCGCTTCCCGCGCCGCAAGATTGCCGCGGGGCTGCTGGAGAACGAGGCACGTATCCTGCCCCGGCTGGCGCCCCACCTGCCGCTGCGCATTCCCGTGCCGGAGTGGCTCGGTCGCCCCGAAGGGGACTACCCCTACCCGTTCGTCGGCTACGAGATGCTGCCCGGAGTCACCGCGTGCACGGTGGCCTTGACGCCCGAGGAACGCCTTCGAAACGCCTCCATCCTCGGGAGGTTCCTGGCGGCGCTGCACCGCATTCCCGTGGACGACGAGACCCTGGCGAGGGGCCCGGGAGACGAGCTTGCCCGTGCCGACCTTCACAAACGAGCCCCCATCATCCTGGAGCGGCTCGCGAAGGTGGAAGCACTCCACCCGGAGGTGGATGGAGGGACGATCCGCGCCTGGGTATCACGGCTGGTGGACACGCCACCGTGGACCCGGCGGGCCTGCTGGGTACACGGAGACCTCTACGCGAGGCACCTGCTGGTGGACGAGAACCAAACGCTGACGGGGGTGATTGACTGGGGAGACGTGCACCTGGGAGACCCGGCGGTGGACCTGAGCATCGCCTTCACCTTCCTGCCGCCGGAGGCCCGCGGAGCGTTCCGCGAGGCCTACGGCGACATCGACGAGGCCACGTGGGACCGCGCGCGCTTCCGGGCGTTCCACTACGGAGTGGCGCTGCTCCAGTACGGGCCGAGCGTGGGAGACGAGGCCATCACCCAGGTGGGCCGGGACGCGCTCCGCTACGGCGCCGCCGGTTGAGCCACCTCGTCCCCCTGCTCCAGTTGCTCTACCGCTGCTGCTTCACGAGGTAATCCCCGTAGTCCTCGCGCAGCTTCGTCTTGAGGAACTTGCCGGTGGAGGTGCGGGGAATCTGGGGGATGAAGACGTAGTCCTCGGGGAGCCACCACTTCACGAAGCGCTGCTCCAGGTGCGCGGCGAGCTCCTCCTTGGTGGCGGACTTACCGGGCTTGAGCACCACGGCGGCGAGCGGCCGCTCGTCCCACTTGGGGTCCTTCGCGGCGAAGACGGCGGCCTCGAGCACGGCCGGGTGGGCCATGAGGGCGTTCTCCAGGGCGACGGAGCTGATCCACTCGCCGCCGGACTTGATGACGTCCTTGGAGCGATCGGTGATGCGCACGTAGCCATCGGCGTCGATCGTGACGACGTCGCCCGTCTTGAACCAGCCATCCGCGGTGAAGCGGTCGCGCGCCCTCGCCTCCGTAGTACGAGGAAGCCACCCAGGGCCCGCGCACCTCCAGCTCGCCCATGGTCTCGCCGTCCCAGGGGAGCACCTGGCCCGAGTCGCTCACGTGACGGACCTCGACGAAGGGCACGGCGTAGCCCTGCGTGGCGCGGAGGGCGAGCCGCTCGGCCTGGGGTGCATTCTCGTGGTGGCGCCGGGGCCGCGCGAGCGTGCCGACGGGGTTCATCTCGGTCATGCCCCAGGCGTGCGTGACGACGAGGCCGTGGCGGTGGAGGAAGCCTTCGATCATCGGCGAGGGGAGCCGCGGCGCCGCCGATGACCATGGAGCGCACGGACTTCAAATCCCAGCGCGTGGGCTCCTGGTCGAGCAGGGCGAGGATGCCGAGCCAGATGGTGGGCACGCCGGCGGCGACGGTGACGCGCTCGGCGACCATGAGGTCCAGGATGGACAGGGGATCGAGGTGGGGCCCGGGGAAGACGATCTTCGAGCCGGCGAAGAGCGAGCTGAAGGGCAGGCCCCAGGCGGCGGCGTGGAACATCGGGACCACGGGCAGGATGGCGTCCGACTCAGCGACACCGATGGTGTCGTTCATGCACTCGACGAGCGAGTGCAGCACGCAGGAGCGATGGCTGTAGAGGACGCCCTTGGGGTTGCCGGTGGTGCCGGACGTGTAGCAGAGCATCGCGGCGGTCGCTCCGTCGAGCTCGGGGAAGGCGAAGGAGTCCTTCTCGGGCTCCGAGCAGCTTCTCGTAGTCGAGGCGACCCTCGGGAGCGGGGCCGTCGTCGGGGATGACGATGACGTGCTCGACGGAGGGGACGGCGGCGATGAACTTCTCGAGGAGCGGGCAGGAGCGAGCGGTCGACGACGATGATGCGGTCCTCGGCGTGGCGCGCGATGTAGCCGAGGTCGTTCGGGTGGAGGCGGAGGTTGAGCGTGTGGAGGACCGCGCCCATGGCGGGGACGCCGAAGTAGAGCTCCAGGTGGCGGTGGTGGTTCCAGCAGAGCGACGCCACGCGGTCGCCGGGCTTCACGCCGAGCCGGGTGAGCGCGTTGGCGAGCTTGCAGGTGCGCCGATAGAAGTCGGCGTAGGTGTAGCGGTGGAGCGACTTGTCCGGCTGGCGGCTGACGATCTCCGAGCGGCCGAAGTAGGTGCGGGCGCGCTCGAGGAAGTGGGTCAGCGTGAGCGGGAAGTCCATCATGCGTCCGGTGAGCATCGGTGCGTCCCCCTGCGTCGAGTACGGGCACCGATGCTAGCGGGTCGGCGCACCGAAGCGCACTCACGGAAGTGGTCGCATGCTGGACACAGGCCCCGGGAGCGCCCCTCCGACGAGACGGCGCTCCCAGGGTGAAACCTAGCAATTGGAAGAGGAAGAGCTCCTCCTACGGGCAGGCTTCATGGATATCCGAGGTGCCATTGCTGTTGGCATCCAGCATGGTGGTGACGTTGGCGGGGGGCAGATCCCGGCGGTTGCTCCCGGCACTGAGGGTAATCGCCTCGGAAGAGAGCGCCCCCCTCGCGATGATTTTCGAGTCTTGCAGGTACACGGCCTCCAGCAGGTACCCCACGCCAGGCTGGAGTCCCTTGGACTCGTTGCAGGAGATGAGGGTAGTGGCCGCCCCGCCGTCATTGGGCTCGAACGTGGCGATGGGGCAGGACCGCATCACCCCATCCACATAGAGCCGCACCGCGGGTGAGGGACACCCTGGGGCCACCGTCTTCGGCGGAGGCACAATGAATATCAGGGTCGCCACGGAGGACCCCGCGTCGGAAGTCTCGCTCTCCCCACCCAGACAACCCGTGAGCAACAGTCCAAACAGCAGGCATGCGCGCTTCATCATTTCCGCTCCTTCAATCCAGGTCAGTAACCACCGCACGCCATCACCGTTCCAACGGGCGGAGAGTCCACACACCGCATCGCACCGGCATGGAATTTCGCGAGCAGCTCATCCACCACGGCCTTCATGGCCTGGGCGGTGTCCGGCCGCATCATGGCATTGTCCGTATGGGCGCGAATCTCCGCGAGCATGTTGTCCAGCAGGTTGATGGCCTCCGCCGTGGAGTGACGCTCGCAGGCCACCTTCACCGTGTTGTCCAACCGGTTCACGAAGCTCTGCTTGATACCCAGTGCCGGCGGGCCGAAGCCCGCGTCATCCATGGACGTCACCACCTCCGCCGCGTGGGGGAACAGCCAGTCCCCATCGCAACTGTTACCGACGCGGTCTCCATCGTCGTCCATCGCGTTCTGGGTGCGTATCTCGGGCCAGCACGGGCACAGGTCATACGAGAGGGTGATCTGATCTCCGTCCGGATCCATCTTGCGGATCTCAAAAAGGGGCCAGTGCAGCCGCTCCCGGGCAGCCACATCCTTCATGACTCCGAACACGGGCGTCTTGCGGAACTGGTCGAAGAGCACACGCCGCTGGCTCAGCAGGTCGTTCTCTTCGATGGGTACGGAGCCATCCAGTGTCGCGATGCTCTCATAGATGGCCTGCTCGTACAGGTCGTCATTGAGGAACCGCGCCAGCTCCAACTGGATGGGGTCCACTTCCGCCATCGGCATGAGATTGGCCATCATGGCCACGAGGCGCATCTCCTCCTGGTTCAACAGGCTCAGCTTCGACATCCGCACCGTGTTCTGGAAGGGGATGAACGTGCGTGGGTCCGAGGAGACCATGAACACGTCATCCTCCACCTGGGACCTACGGGTGACGGACTGTGGGCAGGCGGTCTCCGTGCCGCAGTAGGCGAAGTTCATCCGGACGACGGGATCCGTGAACCGGCCCAGGTAGTACTCGAGAGTGCAGAGATAGATGTCGAAGGCCTCGTAGTACTTCACCAGCTTCGTCTGGAGCTTGCTCTCGAGCTCGGTCTGGAGCTCTTGGATGGCCACGTTCACCTGGGCGAACACCGCCTCGCAGACTTGCTGGAAGTTGCGCGGGCCCACGTCGACACAAGACACCCCGGCGAAGAATTGCCGCAGCGGCTCGTCCTCGGCAGGAACCACCAGAGGCTTCACCCGCGTCTCGAAGTACTGGGTGAGCAGGGCCCGGATGGCGCCGGGCTCGAAGCCGTCCGGCGAGAGAAAGCCCTGCTGGAGGATGTCCGTGCTGAGCTGCGCCCATGCCAGCAGCGCCTCGTCCACCTTCTGGATTCGCGTGTCGAGGTACTTCGACAGGGCCAGCCGGTACAGGCGGTTGTAGCAGGAGGACGGTCGCCGCCCCGAACACCACATCACTCGCGCACCGATTGAGCAGGTATGACCACATGCTGCTGTAGTTCTGTGGGTCGCGCACGTCGAAGTTGGCCCCGCCGAAATCGGCCAGTTCTCCCGGGGACAACTTCGTGCGCTCGCGCAACTGCTCGAGCAGCGCCTTGTAGCCGTACAACAGCCGGATGTGACGTGCCCCGGGGCCCGCGGAGTCATCGCCAGCGATGGCCTCCCGCATGAGGTACTTCTCCACGAACCATGCGGGCGCGGCGATCTCGGTATCGCGCAGCTCGGCCGGATAGGACGGCCAGGCCCGCGAACTGGTCTCGAAGACGTGCTGCACATAGCCCTCCACGATGACGTGGCGATACTCGAACTCCGGGTGCTCGTCGTAATAGTCCCACGCGCCACCGGCGTAGAGATTCACCCAGGCATGGCCGAAACCATCCCCGGAGTAGTGGGTGAGGTAGCCATAGGCGAAAGCCAGGGCCTGATAGGCACGCGTCTGCGCCTCATGCCCCTCCCCCTTCGCGAGGCGAAGCTCCTCGTAGGCGGAGTCGAGGAGGAAGCGGGCCCAATCGATGGAGCGCCAGAAGCGCTTGGGGCGCTTGAAACCGTAACGACCGTTGATGATGTAGGGAACGGCCGAGTCCTCGGCCTTCTTTTCCCCGCAAACCGCCTTGCCGCCACTGCCCATCACGCACGCGGGAGTTCCATCCGACGAGCGACACCAACCACGGGCCTCCGCCTCGGCACAGGTCAGGAAGTTCTCCTGGATGAGGGAGTTCACCAGTCCTTCACTCTGATCACCATGGGTGAAGACCTGACCGGTGAAGATGTCCGGGTAGCCATCCGGACCGAGAGCGCCGGCGCGGAAGTACTCCGGGTACTCGCGCAAGGCCTGGACGACCTCCGGGGAAAGTGGATGCTCGTTGTAGGGCCCGAGGTCCACCGTGCCGTCCTCGGTGACATCCTTGAGGACCTCGTTGGCGGCGAACAGGTGCAGCTTCAGCGTCCACGCGAGCGCGGAGCCGGGCAGCACCAGCAGGGCCAGGAGCAACATGAGCCGTGCGTGCAGGAACGAAATCTTCACGGCGCCTCCTTGCAGGTGGCGGGAATGTCCACGGGCTCGAACTTCTCGATGTCGAACTCCGGTACGGGCAGGGCGTCCACGGCCTCCAGGAGGTTCATTCCCTCGTAGACCTTGTGGGCGAGCACCTGGCTTCGGAACTCTTCCCGGACTTTCTTCAGCATCCCATTGTTGCGGCGGTAGGGCTGGGTGAACTCATCGAGCGCCGAGGCCATCATGTCCGCCGAGGCCTGCCGCATCTCCTGCTCGTACGCCAGCACCCCCGCGGTGACGATGATGCCGGTCGCGGTGGAGGTCGCGGCGACGCACACGGGGTCACCCACACAGAAGGTCAGCGCGGCGGTCTGTCCCATGAGCAGAGACGCCGAGGCGGCCACGGTGACGATTTCATCGACGAGCTCGCCGATGATGGCGTGTTTGAAGAGCTCGTTGAAGTCGTAATAGAAGTCGAGGTCCACGTCGTTGCCATTGGGATTCACCGTGGGCACGGCGGCCACGTGGACCTTGAACGTCTCGTCCAGGTCGACGTCGACCAGGTCCAGGGCGATCTTCCCAGCGAAGGTCTGGACGACGAGCTGCACCTGCAGCTCGTCGTCCGCCTCATCCTTGCTGGGGGCAAACTCGACCTGCAGCTTCAACGCCCCATCCTTCAACTTGCCACCGAAAGCATCCGGGTTGCAGTTGAAGTTCAGCTCGAAGCTCGCTGCCGCGAGGTGATTGATCCGATAGGTGATACCGAGCATGTCATCGCCAAGCAGCGGCGACATGGCTGGCGGGATGGGCCGGCGATTGAATTCGTCCGTGTACTCCAGCGGCCACGAGTCCGGAGCCTTGATGAAGGCACCCTCGGGCAGGCCCCCAGAGCGCACATCTCGCGAGTCGATGTGGATCTGAGCACCCGCCACCGGCATCTGGTAGTTCTCGTTGTTCTCCCCCGCGCTGAGCACACCGCTCACGACCTTGTTGAATCTGTCCCCAATCGAAATGGGCATACAGCGGTCTGGGTTGGGATAAGGAGATTGAGCGGCAGCAGTGGCCGCGAATAACAGCGAAACGGTAATGACGAAGGGATATCTCATGACGGGAACTCTCACTGGGTGCAGGCGGAAGGAAGCTGGGCCTTCACCTTGGGTGACAACGCACGGAAGGTCTGCAGCGACTGCTCGCAGCCCTCGGGCCCTTGCGTAGCGAGCGCCGTGCAGTTGAAAGGCGCCTTGCCGCCCTTCGCGACACGCGCGGAGAACTCCTCGCAGCAGGAGTAGACAGCCTGACAAGAGGGACTGAGGGCCTTCTGGAAGAAACCAGGGGAAGTGGTCGTCTCGGTGGGCGTGGTGCTGCTTTCGGGTGTCTTCTGACAAGCCACTCCCAGCAGCATCAGCCCCAGGCTGATGACTCGGTTCACGACATTCTCCTTTCAAGTGATTCTTGGCAATACCGGCCCCGTCCGGAGCGACCGGTTGAACAGACGCGCTCTCTCGCGAGCGCGTGTCAGGAAATTTCAGGGTGACGGAGGAAGGAGCTCCGGAGGCTCGGTTGTCAGCGCGTGGCCGAGCCCAGAGCGCATCCGCCAGGCCCTCGACTTCCAGGTCGATCCGGTGAAGGGTGTTGCCTGAGGTGGCATACAGTGCGCCACCCGGAGCGAGCACGGGCGCGGTCCTCCAGCTAGGAAGCGCCTCTTCTTGGAGGAGCTTTCCTCGAGCATCGTAGACCCGGAGTCGGTCCCCCTTGAGCCGGACGATGCGCTCGCCTCCTGAAGCGAGCAGGGGCCCGCATACCGCTGGCTCAGGCAATACGACCTCCTCGCGGGCACGGCCCTCCTTGTAGCGCAGAAGCAGAGGCCCACGGCCATAGCTTCCGGACACGACATGGACGGTGCCATCCGCCTCCACCGCTGGCTCGTACAAAGCCCCTTCGGAGAGCAGCTCGTGCCAGCGCACCTGCCCATCCGCGCCCAGTGAAAGGAGACCCCTCATCTCGGCCACATCCTCCGAGCCGCTGCGTGACAGGTACAGCACGCTGCCACCCGCCCCGAGTGCAAGAGCCAAAGTCGAGCTCTGAGTCTCGTGCAGCCACCCACGCGTGCCGTCCTTCTCGATGCGAATGATGAAGCCATCACCCAGAATGCCCACCAGCGCACCGTCCGCCGTCACGACAGGGGCCGCAGTCCAAGAGAGCAGGGAGGTGATGGTCGTCTCGCGGAATTCCATGCCCGTGGAGCCATCGGCGCGAACGACGAGGAGTGTGCCCGAAGTCCCAGGCACGGCCACCGAGCCATCCGGCAACGCCGCCAGCTCCGCGTTGATGTTGACCGGGAGCGACATCTGCCACAGCAACTCCCCATCCGCCGAATAGCGCGCGAGCGCTGCGGGGCCCGCTGGCACCACGATGTCGCCATTCTCGAAGACGACCGGGCCCCCTGGCCCATCCGTGCTCTCCGAGCCCGGGGACACCCCGTCGAGGGATACACGCCACTCGGTCTTGCCGCTCTCATCGATGGAGTACAGCGCTGGAGCGGAGGTGACGACGACGAGGCTGCCTCGCGGAGACAGCACAGGCGCGGACGCCTCACCTTCGAGCGTCACGTTCCAGACAGGACCGCTCCCTCCACAGGCAGCGGTTACGAACAGGACAAGCACCAACGCCTGTCGCCATGCCTGCCACTCACGTCCCATCATTCAGGAATCCCCCCTCGGTGCGCCCACTTCGAACTCCAAGTGGGCCTCTCGATTTTCGAGACGCTGATACACCCCCGGAGAAAACCCTGGCTGTGAAGCCGCTCACACGCGCTCGAATTCGTGCGAATTCCCGCCCTGAGCGGCTGATTCACACCGCCTCAGCCCTGTCGCACCCGCAGCACCACCTTGCCGGTGGCCTTGCGTGAATCCAGCTCGCGCAGCGCCTGGGCCGCCTGCTCCAGGGGGAACACCGAGCCCACCAGCGGCTCCACGAAGCCCTTCTCCGCCAGCTCGGCCAGGCCCTTGGCGATCTCCCCGGTGAGCTGGGGCTCCTGCATGATGAAGGCGCCCCAGGCCACGCCCACCACGTCGATGTTCTTCAGCAGCAGCCGGTTCACCTTCACCTCGGGAATCCGGCCGCCCGCGAAGCCCACCACCAGCAGCCGGCCCTCGGGCGCCAGGCACTTGAGGCTCAGGTCGAAGATGTCCCCGCCCACCGGGTCCATCACCACGTCCACGCCCCGTCCCTGCGTCTTCTCCTTCACCTGCGACACCCAGTCCCCCGTGGACAGCAGCGCCGCGTCCGCGCCCGCGCTCCGAGCCACCTCCGCCTTCTCCTCGCTGCTCACCACCGCGAGCACCCGCGCACCCGCGCCGCGCGCCACCTGAATCGTCGCCGTCCCCACCCCGCCCGCCGCGCCGTGCACCAGCACCGTCTCGCCCGCCTTGAGCCGGCCCCGCCGGTGCAGCGCGAAGTGCGCCGTGTGGTAGTTCATCACCGTCCCCGCGGCCGCCTCGAAGCTCCAGCCCTCGGGCACGCGGAACGTCATGTTCGGCGGTGCCGCCACCACCTCGGCCCAGCCCCCGAGCATCGTGAAGGCCATCACCCGGTCCCCCGCCTTCACCGCCGCGCCCGCCGGAGCGCTGCGCACCACGCCCGCCACCTCGACGCCCGGCACGAACGGCACGGGCGGCTTCATCTGGTACTGGCCCTTGCTCAGCAGCAGGTCCGGGAAGCTCACTCCCGCCGCCACCACGTCGATGAGCACCTGGTCCCCGGCTTCCGGCTCCGGCATGTCCACCAGCTTCAGACCCTCGGGACCCTCCAACCGCTCGAGCTGCACCGCGCGCATGTCGTCGTCTCCTCGGACCCGCCCACGCGGGCCGCCCAGGTAGGGGTTCCGGACGCTAGCCCGCTCCACCTTCGCGCAGAACAACGCATTGCACGCGTCCCGGTGTCCTCCAACCAACGCCTTCCCCGCCACCCGGACCCACCCGTGCTTACCCTCGCTCGCGACGATGGCACCGCCCACCCAGGCCCACGAGCTCTCCCAGTCCCAGAAGGCCCTCACGCTGCTCGGTGTGCTGATGGCCCTGCTGCTCGCGGCGCTCGACCAGACCATCGTCGCCACCGCCGGCCCCGCCATGCAGGCGGAGCTCCACATCGACCCCGCCCACTACCCGTGGCTCACCACCTCCTACCTGGTGGCCTCCACGGTGATGCTCCCCATCTACGGCAAGCTGTCCGACATCTTCGGCCGCAAGCCCATCCTCGTCGTCGGCATCATCCTCTTCGTCGTCGGCAGCGTGCTGTGCGGACTGTCACGGAGCACCCTCCACGTCATCCTCTCCCGGGTGGTGCAGGGCCTGGGCAGCGCCTCGCTCTTCACCTCGGCCTTCACCGTCGTCGCGGACCTGTTCCCACCCGCCGTCCGAGGCAAGTACCAGGGGCTCACCGGCGCCGTCTTCGCGCTCTCCAGCGTGGTGGGCCCGCTGCTCGGCGGCTACCTCACCGACCGCTATAGCTGGCACTGGGTCTTCTTCATCAACCTGCCCGTGGGCGTGGTGGCGCTCACCTTCATCCTCCTGCGCATGCCCGCGCTCCACCCGCGCGCCGGAGAAATGCGCCCCCGGCTCGACCTGGCCGGAGCGCTCGCGCTGGTGCTCGCCGTGGTGCCGCTGCTGCTCGCCCTGAGCCTCGGCCACTCCGCCCCCTCCAGCGAGAGCGGTTTCGCCTGGGGCTCCGCGCCCATCCTCGGCCTCTTCGCGCTGTCGGCCGCGGGCCACGTGCTCTTCGTCCTCGCCGAGCGCCGCGCCAGCGAGCCCCTGCTCGACCTCGGCCTGTTCCGCAACCGCATCTTCACGCTGGGCAACCTCACCGTCTGCATCCTCGGAGCGGGCTTCCTGTCGGCCGTCGTCTTCCTGCCGCTCTTCATGGTGAACGTGGTGGGCCTGTCCGCCACGCGCTCGGGGCTCACCCTGACGCCGCTCACCCTGGGCGTGGTGGCCGGCAACGTACTGGCGGGCCAGCTCGTCTCGCACCTCGGGCGCTACCGGCTGCTGATGCTCGGCTCGCTGGTGGTGCTCACCGTGGGTTACGCCATCATGGGCTTCACCCTCACGCCCGAGTCCACCCAGGCCGAGGTGACGGTGAAGATGATCCTGGTGGGCGTGGGGCTGGGGCCCTCGCTGCCGCTCTACACGCTGGCCATCCAGAACGCGGTGCCCCCGGGGCAGGTGGGCGTGGCCACCGCGTCCGTGACCTTCTTCCGGCAGATGGGCGCCACCATTGGCGTGGCGCTGCTGGGAACGGTGTTCGCCTCCACCCTCGCCTCCTCGGTGACCACGGGTACGGCGAGGGCCACCGCCAACCTGCCTCCCGAGGTGCGCGAGCAACTCCACTCCTCCGGAAGCGGGGGCAGCGGGGGCGAGGGCATGGTGGTTGGACAGGCCTTCCCGGCGGAGCGGATTGAACGAAGCCTGCGGAGCGGCTTCGCGGCGCGGGAGCGAGAGGTGGAGGCGACGCTCGAAGGCCCCGCGAGGACCGAGGCCTTGGGCCAACTCGAAGCAGAGAAGGCGCGAGCGGTGGCGGCGGTGGGTGAAGTCGAGCAGGCGCTGAAGGACGGCTTCACCCGGGCCATCTCGGCCATCTACCGCATCGCCATCGTCATCTCGCTGCTGAGCTTCCTGCTGACGCTGTTCCTGCCGGAGCGGCCCCTGCGCCACACGAACGCGCCCCTGACACCCGAGTAGGTGCCGGCCAACCCTGGAGAGCAGTCCTCCGTCCTCCATCAGACCTGCGCGAGGGCCTCGCGAACGGTCAGCCTCGAGGCACGCCAGGCGGGCAGCGCCGTGGCCCCCATGGACCCCACCAGCACCAGGGCGAGCCACAGCAGCATCGCCCACGGAGACAGCACGAGGGGAAGCGGAAGCCTGAAGGCGAGCGTGCCCACGATGCTGCCGACGAGCGCTGTCAGTGGCACCGAGAGGAGCAGGGCCGCCCCCCAACTCAACGCGCCGACGAAGACGCCCTCGGTGACGATGAGCCGCAGCACCACGCCCGGTGTCGCGCCAATGGCCTGCATCACCCCCAGCTCCCGTGTCCGCTCCAGCACGCTCATGCCCATGGCCGACGTGAGCCCGATGGCACCGACCGTCGCCATGAGCACGGCCATCGCGATGAGCATCCGAACGAGGACGAGGACGTGGTCCCCCACGGCGGTGCGCAACTCGGACAGCGGAATGGCCACTTCGACGCCCACGTTGGCCTGCTCCAGCGTGCGCTCGACCGCGCGGAGGACCTCCTCCCGAACACCTGGGTCCGCCGTCGTCGTGGCGAGCCGCACCGACTGAGTGCGCCCCACCGTGCCGGCGACGCGGGCCAGCGCCTCGTCCGTCACGTAGGCCGTCGCGGGCGACCCGACCTCCTCCACGATGCCGACCACCTGCCACACCGTCGGCTTGCCCTCCACGGACAAGGAGACCCTGTCACCCACCTGGACGTGAGGCGCCTGCACGAGCGCCATGTGGTTGAGCACCACCGCATCCACGTCACCCGTCGCGAGCCAGCGCCCGGACCTGAGCGGGAACCGAACGAGGGAGGTCTCCGCCGGCGGAGCGCGGAGGATGAAGCCGCCGTGGCCGCCGTCCGGGTACACGCGGCTCACGTCGAGGAGAGCCGGCTTCGAGAAGGCCGTCGGAAGGTAGCCCCAGGCCTCCACGGACCGGACTCCCTGGACGCCTTGAAGCAGGCTCACGATGCGCGCTGTCGGCTGGGGCTGCCCGAAGCGCAGTTCCACGTCGTAGTGGCGCGTCCGGGGCACCTCCCCGACATAGCGCTCCCATCCCTCCATCACGTTGAGGGCCATCATGAACATCCCGCCTCCGGCCGCCAGGAGCCCTACGGTCAGCACGAGGCGCCCGCGCCGCCTCGAGGTGTTGCGAAGCGCCAGCAGGAGCATCCGGTCGAGCCCGCCCAGGACGCGGAGCACCCCGGAGGGCTCGCGCGCGCCCGGCGTCTCCTGAGTGATGCCGTGGTCATCAAGGGCCTGCCGCACGCTCACGCGGCTGCCCCGGAGGAGGGGGATGGCCGCAACCACCAGGGGGACCAGCACGCCAGCGGCCACCTGCAGCGCGAGGACCCAGCCGGGAATCGCCTCACTGACGAGCTCGAGGTTCAGCATCCGCGCGACCATGTGGGACAAGGCCCGTGCGGCGAAGATGCTCGGAGGCACCGCCAGCAAGGTCGAGCCGCTCCCGAGCAGGAGCGTCATCACCGCATACAGACCGGCGATCTGCCCGGTGCCCGCGCCCACGGCCTTCATCACGCCTATCTCGCGCACCTGTCGGGCCAGGATGCCGGCGAGCGTCGTGGCCACCAGGATGGCGCTCAGGACGAGGGCCATCCCACTGAAGGCGAGCATCATGAAGAGGACGGCCATCATCTGGGTCTGATGGGGGTGCCTGCGCGGGGGCGGCACCTCGATATGATGCACGCCATACCCGCGCTGCTGGAGCCAGGCGCCCAGCTCGCGAGCAGCAGCATCGACCGCGGGGGCCTCCAGGGGCTCCCTGGCCGCCGCGAGCTCCACCCGGAGCTCATCCAGCACCGGCGCCTCACCGAGCCACGCGAGGGTCTCCCGGGTGATGTAACCGTAGCCCTCTCGCTCCTGCCAGGCGGGCGAGAGGCTCGGGTCGTGCACCAGGCCGCGGATGGTCATCTCCCGAGCCTGTCCAGCAGGCGCCTTCACGCGAATGGACTGGCCCGGTCCGGCCTGGAGCACGCGCTGGGCGGTGCGCTCGATGAGCAGGGTGCCCTCCGGCGGGGGCCAGGCGCCGTCTTCGAGCCGGAAGCGGTTGAGTCTCGGGAAGTCGAGGTCGTCGATAACGAACAGCAGGAGGGGCATCCAATCCGCCCCCACCTTCACCCGGGCCAGGAGCGTCTTGCGCGCCTCGGCCTCGAGCACTCCCGGACGCTGGCGCACCTCCTCCACCAGCGCGCGGTCCACGGCATCCAGCTCGAGCGTGGCCGAGGCGGGACGGGTGCCCAGATAGTTGCCCGCCATCTCGCGCGAGAGGATGGCGTAGGCCCCCAGCACCGCCCCGATGCCCAGCAGGCTCACCGCGACCGCCACCACCATCAGCGCCGCGCGCCCACGCTCCATCCACAGGTCGCGCCACAGCTTTCGCCACCTAGGCCTGGCCATGGGCCACCTCGGCGAGCACCCCGGCCCGGGCCCGGCGCTGTCCAGGGGCTTCCGAGACGAGCACCCCATCCGCCAGCGTCAGCACCCGGTCGAAGACGCGAGCGACCTCGCGCTCGTGGGTGACGATGACCACGGTCTTGCCGCGGCGAGAGAGCTCGGTGAAGAGCTGCAACACGGCCTCGGTGGTGCTGGAGTCCAGGTTGCCGGTGGGCTCGTCGGCCACGAGGAGCGGCGGGTCGTTGGCCAGCGCCCGAGCGATCGCCGCCCGCTGCTGCTGCCCGCCCGAGAGCGCCGAGGGCAGCTTGTCCGCCTGCTCCGCGATGCCCACCTGCTCGAGCAGGGCGAGTGCCCGGGCGCGGCGCTCCCTCGCCGGGAACGTGGAACAGAAGTCCATCGGCAGCATGACGTTCTCGGCCACCGTCAGGGTGGGCAGCAGTTGGAAGAACTGGAACACGACGCCCACATTGCGCCCGCGCCAGCGGGCCAGGCGCCCCTCGGACAGGGAGTGCACGGGCGTCCCGGCCACGTGAACCTCTCCCGCCGAGGGGTGGTCGATTCCGCTCATCAGGTGGAGGAGCGTCGACTTGCCGCTGCCGGACTTGCCCACCACCGCCACCATCTCGCCCTGGCTCACCTCGAAGCTCACCCCTCGCAGCGCGGGGAAGGGGCCCGCTGGGGTGCGGTACGTCTTGACCACGCCCCGGACCCGGATGAGGGGCTCCCCGCCGAGCGGGGCGGCGGGTGATGAGGACTCGTTCGACATTCGCGGCTCTCCCTGAATGCTGGACACCTTGTCCAGTAATGGCTTCTTTGTTCAGAATGCGAGCCGCGGCCGGTCTTCACAATGAACGGCCCCGCGGAGCCTGTGTGTTTCGGGACACGCAGGGGGATTTGTTCCGGATTGCGAGGTGCTCGATGGCGGAGGAGAAGCGCGAGGATCGACGAGTCCAACGGACGCGGCAGCTCCTGAGGCATGCGCTCGTGGAGCTCATCCTGGAGAAGGGCTACGAGGCGGTGACGGTGCAGGACATCACCGACCGGGCCAACGTGGGGCGGTCCACCTTCTACGCCCACTTCTCCGACAAGGAGGAGCTGCTGGTAAGCGGCTTCGACGAGCTCAAGAGCGCCATTGTCGCGCAGCGGCGAGCGGCGCGCGGAGGACGCAAGGGGACGGACTCAGGCCGGCTCGACTTCGGACTGGCCCTCTTCGAGCATGCCCACTCGCATCGCCACCTCTACCAGGCCATGGTGGGCCGGGAGAGCGGTGCGGCGCTGCAGAACAAGATGCGCCGGCTGGTCACCCAGCTCACACGGGACGATCTCGCCTCGCTCGCCCCACCGGACAGCAGGGCACCGGGTGGCGCCTTCGAGGGCGTGGTCCACTTCGTGGTGGGCGCGTTCCTCGGCCTCCTCATCTGGTGGCTGGATAGCCCCAACCCACGACCCCCCGCGGAGGTGGACGAGCTCTTCCGACGCCTTGCCGTGCCGGGCATCGCCGCGGGGCTCGGGGTCCGACAGAAAGACCTCGGTTAGCCTCACGCATCCTTGGCGCTCACGCGCCGGGCACTTGTCGAGCCGCGCGGTGCGTTGTCAGGAATGGATTCCAGCCACGTCTTTTCTCGATGAAAGGAGCGGTGACCATGACGGTGACGAAGCAGAGCCCGATGAACCTCGAGTCCCTGAACGACACTGATACTGGCATCGACGCGCTCTCGCGTACCGGCCTGGATACCGCTCTGGACCTCCTGCTCGGCCTCGAGCTGACTGGCGGCCAACCGCCCGGATTCTGAACCTTCCGCGTCCTCGTCCCATGACGAGGCACGGGACTCAGAGGCCGGGCTCCCAAGAAGGGACCCGGCCTCTTGCTTTTCCGGGTCCCGACTTCCTGCCCCGTTCGTCTATCGGCGAAGGACACCGCACTCTCACCGCGGAAAGACGGGTTCGACTCCCGTACGGGGTACTCGCAGCACAAGCTCCTGGATGCGATTGGATCGCAGCACGGCCGTCTACCGTGTGAACTGGGTTCGATTCCCAGCAGGAGCGCTCTTCGCAGTCCCCGCCCGCTCGAATAGGCTGCCGGTCGCAGCCGCGCATGGGAGCGGACATGAATCGTGCCGAAGAGTTCTCGCGACAGGGGTTCCTCGTACTGCCCGGGTTCGTCCCGGCGGCCTCCTGCGATGCGTTGAAGGCCCGGGCCGAGGAGCTGGTGGCCGACTTCCAGCCGGAGACGGTCTCCATCTTCACCACGCACGAGCAGACCCGGACCTCGGACGAGTACTTCCTGTCCTCGGGGGATCAGCTCCGGTTCTTCTTCGAGGAGAACGCCTTCAAGCCGGACGGCTCGCTGCGCCAGGACAAGGCGCTGTCGATCAACAAGATCGGCCACGCGCTGCACGACCTGGACCCCGTCTTCGACCGGTTCTCCCGCACGCCCGAGCTGGCGGCCCTGGCCGCGGAGCTGGGCATGAAGCAGCCGCTGCTGATCCAGTCGATGTACATCTTCAAGCAGCCCTTCATCGGCGGCGAGGTCAACAGCCACCAGGACTCGACGTTCCTGTACACGGAGCCGCCGACCTGCATGGGCTTCTGGTTCGCCCTGGAGGACGCGACGCTGGAGAACGGGTGCCTGTGGGCGCTGCCCGGCGGGCACACGCTGGGCCTGAAGAAGCGCTTCGTCCGCGCCCCGGGAGGCGGCACGGCGTTCCAGGTGCTGGACCCCACGCCCCTGCCCGAGGAGGGCATGGTGCCGTTGGAGGTGAAGAAGGGCTCCCTGGTCGTGCTCCACGGGTTGCTGCCCCACAAGAGCGGCGCCAATACCTCACCCAAGAGCCGCCACGCCTACGCGGTCCACCTCATCGACGGCACCGCCCGCTACCCCGAGGACAACTGGCTGCACCGCTCTCCCGCGATGCCAGCGCGGGGCTTCTCCCAGCCGTGACATGCGGTAAGGCCTCGCCCGGGTTCACAGCGCTACACGCTTCTTGCCGCGCACGAGCACGTCCCACCACTTGAAGGTCATGGCCAGGAGGCAGTCCAGCTCGCGAGTCTCCTGGGAGGGCGCGAGCGTCTTCGCCCCAGGCAGGCAGTAGGTGGCGATGGGCGACGCGGAGAGGATGTGGAGGATGCCCTGGGAGAAGCCGTCTCCGGCGTAGGCGACGCACACCGGAATCCGCATGCTCTCCAGGTCCTGCAGGGCGAAGGGAATCTTCTCGTCCACGGTGCCGACGCTTCCCTGGTACTTGCACTCGATGGCGAGCGCCGTGCCCGTGGTGGGCTCGAGCACGAAGACGTCGACGCGCCGCCCCTTCCCGGTGAGCGTCTTGCCGACGTTCACCTCGCGGTACACCTTCACCCCGCGCGAGGCGAAGTTCTTCACGATGTATCTGGCCACCAGCTCCGCGTATTCGTGTCCAGTCATCCGCGCCTCCTGCGTCCGGCTCTCGTTCCCCCTCACCCGCTCCGGGCCATGCGCACTCGCGTCTCCTCCGCCTCCTCCGGCACCGCGCCCTCGGCGCGCAGCCGCGCCTCGGAGACCGCCAGCGCCTCGTCACAGATGTCGGTGCCCCGGAAGTCCCGCCCGAGCCGCACCGCCGCCACGCCCACCGAGCCCGAGCCCAGGAATGGGTCCACCACCACGTCGCCGGGCTCGCTGCTCTGCCGGATGAGCACCTCGCTCAGCCCCGTGGGCTTCTCCGCCGGATAGCCCCGGTACACGCGTGGCACCGGGAGCACGTCCGCCACGCCCAGGTCGCTCAACCGCCGCCGGCCCTTCTCGAAGAAGAGGATGAACTCGTAGCGGGAGCGGTAGTGGTAGCCCATGCCGATGTGCTGCTTGTCCCAGACGAGGGGCTTCCAGAACCGGAAGCCCGCCGCCTCCGCGAGCGGCTTCGCGACGAACATCGTCTCGGGATCGCAGAACAGGTAGAAGTGCGCGTCCCGCTTCAGCACCCGCCAGATTTCCGAGAACAGCTCGGGGAAGCGCGCGTTGGGGAAGATTTGAAACCAGTGGTTGCTCGACGCCTTGCTGTGCTTGAGGCGCGTCGTGGTGCCGATGGCGCGGTGCTTCTCGAGCGATTCGTAGGCGGGGTCGGTGATGACGAGGTCCACCGATGCGGACGGCAGGGCGCGGAGCCACTCGACGGCATCGCTCTGCGAGAGACGGAAGCGGGACATGAGGGGCGCACCGGGGGAACCGGCCCGAGGGCCAGTGAGTCCCCTGGATTATGACACGCCCACCTGACGCCCCTCCCCAGTGGGTCGGGCGAGATATCCAGGAGCGAGCAGATGGGGGACCCTCCTCACCTGGAGAGGAGGGCCCACCGAGGTGCGACCGTCAATCGGCCACGATGGCGCCGCAGTATTCGCGGCCGTAGCTGTCACACTCCACGAAGCCGCGGCTCGTGGAGCCATCGACCTTCCAATAACAAACCTGCGCGCCGCTGCACGAGACAACCTGGCCACCGATGCAGGTCACGGAGACCGAGCAGGGACCGGTCTTCACGCCGTAGGCATACGCAACGACCGGAACGAGAACGCCAGCGGCCGCGATGGCGGCGACGATGAACGCAACGAGCTTGGACATGGAGATTCCCCTCTTCGAGGGACTTCGGGTGGGTACCTTCCAGTCTATACCGATACCGTCATGAAAACGACACTTCCATGGAATGCGCTTTTTCTCGGAAGGCGTGAGGGGATGACTTCATCACCCCTGGTGCATCAGGTGCCGGCGTAGCGGGAATCGGGCACCTGGTAGAAGCGCTCCACAGCGGCGATCATCACCCGCGCGATTCGCGGGAAGGGGTGGTAGGGCCCGAGTGCCTCGACATCCCGGGCCAGCATCCGCTCGTAGCCGAGCCGCTCCGCGTCGACGAAGGCGAAGGCCTGCGCGGGAGGCAGGTAGCGCTCCATGATGAAGAGCCCGTTGGCGAGGTTGCCCTCCCGGCGCTCCTTCTCCGCGCTGGCCAGGTCGTTGCGCAGCCGCATGGCGAGGCACAGGTGGCTCAGCGCGCGGCGGAACCGGGGCTCCGAGGCCCTCGACGAGAGCCCGAGGTCGTACGCGAGCGACAAGGTGAAGGCCAGGTGGGCGGCGGCGATGTTGTGCTCACCATTGCGCAGGTACTCGCCCCAGGTGCGCGAGCGCTCCCCGCGCGAGACGCGCCAGTCCTCCTGCGAGGCGCGCACGACGTCGATGAGCGTCTCGGCCCACAGGCGATTGTCATCCGGGCCTCGCGCCGCGGCACGGAACCTGTCGCGCAGCAGCGCGAGACCTCTCGCCTCGGGAGTGGTCGCCGACCCGCCCAGGAGGACCTTCACGAGCGACTCTCCCGGCTCCGCCTCCCGCCCGGTGTGCTCCCTCGTGTCGAACCAGTCGTCGACCCACAGGATGCAGGCCAGGTCCATGGCCGCCAGCAGCAGGGCCGGCTCGTCCTCGCCGAGCCCGGCGATCCACTCGCCCTCCGCGCCCTGGACACCACCCGCGAACGCCTCGGTGAGCACCACCCCATGGAGCGCATGCGCGGGGACGAAGCCGGGGAGCTCGCGCCCCCATTCCAGCGTGGCCTCGAGAACCTGTTGATTGCGGACCCTGCTCATCTCGCGTGCACCCAAGGAACCCCCCCACTACCTGACTACCGACTACCTGACGCTAGCTGACGCGCCGGAACTTCAACAGCCAGACCTCGATGCCCCGCCGCAACCACGCCTCGTGGAAGTACCCGTGCCAGAGGATGGACTTCTTCAGGCGCTCGGCCTCGCCGGGCTCCACGTCCCCGGCCGCCAGGGTGCGCCGGCTCCACTCGATGCTATGGCGCCAGAAGTCCGTCGTCCCCTCCGTCAGGTCGACGTTGTTCTCGAGCTCGAAGCCCGCCGCGCGCGCACAGCGCACGTACTCGGCGACCGTTTCGATGTGCGTGTGCCAGTACTGGTCGAAGGGCTCGCGGCAGTCCGGGCTGCCCAGGAAGGTGTCCTCGATGCACACGACGCCCCCGGGACGCACCAGGCCGCGCAGGTGCTGGAACCAGCGATCGCGCGGGAAGTAGCACGAGCTCTCCATCGCCACCACGGCGTCGAAGGGCTCTTCCGACTGGACCTCGCACGCGTCGGACAGCACCGGCTGGACGCGCTTCCCCACCCCCGCCTGCCGGGCGAAGTTGGAGATGAGCGGGAGGTGCTCCCGCGCGATGGTCACCGCCGTCACCTCCGTGGGGCAGTGCTGCGCCCAGTAGATGGCGCCGCCCCCCAGGCCGCAGCCGACGTCCAGGAGTCGACCCGCGAACTCGCGCGGCGCATCCCACGCGCGGGCCGCGCGCGCGACCACCTCCTCCTGCGCCCGGCGGACGCGCTCGCGCAGTTCGTCCGCCTCCACCGCGGTGTCCAGCGGCTCCTCGAAGTAGCCGAGGTGGAAATGGACGCGCGGACCCGGCCCGTACTTCTTGAGGATGGAGGCCGTCTTCCAGTCGTAATAGCTGGCAACGACCTCCCGGTTGGTACCGGTCGCCTCCAGCCTCGAAATCGCGGGTGGAGAAGACTGCACGCGCCGGACGTGCGTGTGGTGCTGGGTGACAGGCAGAGACCAGATCAAAGCAGCCATTCAACGTCTCCCGAGGCTTACGTTGAAGCACTGAACTCCGGGTGGGTGTCCCGGCTCATCAGATGTGCTCCTCGCGGAGCACGTGAAACACGCGAGAGACAAGCTGGCCCCACCGAGGCACCGCCGGTGGCGTTCCGCTTGAGTGATTTCCAGAAGTCCTACCGCGAGCTGCAACCCACCATGCAACTCTTCCTCTCGCGGGAACTCCTGAAAACTAGAATCTCCAAACACTCCCTGTCAAGCACGCCCAAGCCGCCCGAATTGCTTATTCTTGCCTTTACGAATTGTCTTTGATTACAGCCCAATGACAATTCACTTTTGAAGACATGACGGCAGGTTTCAGCCGCCGAGAGGCTCGGGGGTGTGCGCGGGCGCGGAGCTCCGCCTCCGCTCCTCCGCCTGGGTGATGGCCCACGCCGCGTTCACCAGGCCGATGTGGCTGAAGGCCTGCGGGAAGTTGCCCAGGAGCTCCCCGCTCTCCGGCTCCACCTCCTCGGACAGCAGCCCCACGTCGTTCACGTACTCCACGGTCCGTGTGAACGTCTCGCGCGCCCGCTCCACCTCGCCCGCCAGCGCGTACGCGTGCGCCAACCAGAAGGTGCACAGGAAGAAGGTACCCTCCTCCCCTGACAGCCCGTCCGCGCTCCGGTAGCGGTACACCATCCCCCGGTCGTCCGTGAGGTCCGTGGAGATGGCCTCCAGCGTGGCCAGCATCCGCGGGTCCCTCGCCGGCAGGAAGCCGACGATGGGCAGCATCAGCGCCGACGCGTCCAGCACGTCCGAGTCGAACGCCTGCGTGAAGGCCCCCACCCGAGCGTTCCACCCGTGCTCCAGGATGGCCGAGCGGAGCTCACGCCGCACCCGCGCCCAGCGAGCCACGCGCTCGGCATCCGCCACGAGCAGGTCCTTCAGCGCCAGCGCCCGGTCCACCGCCACCCAGCACATCAGCTTCGAGTAGAGGTGGTGCTGGGGCGCGTCCCGCATCTCCCAGATGCCCTGGTCCGGCTCCCCCCACCGGTCCGCCGCCGAGTCCGCCAGCGCCACCAGGAACCGCCGCCCCTCGCTGTCGAGCCCTCCGAGCTGCTCCTTCAGCCGGTGCGCCGCCGCGAGCACCTCGCCATAGACATCCAACTGCCGCTGCGTCCACGCCGCGTTCCCCACCCGCACGGGCCGACTGCCCCTCCAGCCCGACAGGTGCGGCAGCACGCGCTCGCTCAAGTCGTGCTCGCCGCCAATGCCAGACATGATTCGCGCGTCCTCCCCCCGTTGCAGCTGCGTCACCGTCGAGGAGAGGAAGTTGAAGAAGCGCCAGGCCTCGTCGGGGCAGGCCGCCACCCAGAGGGCCTCCAGCGTGAGGCTCGCGTCACGCAGCCACGAGTAGCGGTAGTCCCAGTTGCGCTCGCCGCCCACCGACTCTGGCAGGGACGTGGTGGGCGCGGCCACGATGGCACCCGTCGGGTAGAAGGTGAGCGCCTGCAGCACCCGGCCGCTGTGGTGGACGAGCTCGCGCCAGGGGCCCTCATAGCGCTGGTGCATGTCCGACCAGCTCCGCCACGCCTCCACCGTGTCCCCGAGCGCCACGTCGATGGCCTCCTGACTCCAGGGCCGCACCGGGGACTGCCACCACGAGCGGTGCTGCAGGGCGAACCCCACCGACTCCCCCGCCTTCAAGGTGAAGCGCCCGTGGGCCTCACAGTCCCCGAATCCCAGGGGCATTGGCGAGGACAGGAGCAGCACGGACGCGCCGCCCTGCGCCCACACTCCGCCCTCCACCTCGCGCAGCATCGGGTGCACCAGCCCGTACTCGGGCCGGGGGCGGAAGTCCGTCTCGAACTCCACCTGGCCCTCGACGCACGCCACCCGGCGCAGCAGCACCCCGGGCACGTCCGCTCCCAGCCCGTGCTCGCGCGTGCCCCGCCCCAGCGCCAGCGCATCCACCTGCACCGCGATGCCCGTGGGCGTGTGGTGCAGCGTCTCCAGCACCAGCGTGCGTTCGAGGTAGCGCCGGTGCGAGCGGCCCCTCACCGGGCGCAGCACCCAGTGCCCCGCCTCCGCGTCCAGCAGCCGGCTGAACACGGCGGGCGAGTCGAAGCGGGGGCAGCAGAACCAGTCCACCGAGCCCGCACGGCTCACGAGCACGGCCGAGTTGCAGTCGGACAGCAGGGCATAGTCGGAGATGGGCGGCGCGCGCATGGAGATGTCCCCCGTTGCCCATGAATCTAGGAACGGACGCGAGGGGAGGCGCCCCGTGCGGGGGCTCAGCCCTGGAAGCGCAGCACGAAGGCCACGAGGGAGACGCTGGGCAATTCCAGGTCGCCCGCCGGCTCGCGCACGTAACCGCGGCGCTGGTACATGCGCATCACCCCCTCCGCGCCCCGGCGCACGTGCAGGCAGACGGCCGACACGCCCCAGGCGCGCGCCATGCGCTCGGCCTCGTCCAGCAGGGGCTTGGACAGGCCCTTGCCCTGGAACTCCACCGCCGTGGCCAGGTGGCGCAGGTCCGCCGCGTTCGGCAGCCACGCCTCCGTGCCCGGCGCTCCCGGCGGCCACACCGCCACCGAGCCCACCACCCGGCCCTCCAGCTCCGCCACCAGCACCTTCGCCACCTCGCGCTTGCTCGCCGTGTCCCGCAGGCTCCGCTTGCGCTCCTCCGTGTACACCACCTCCGGCAGCTTCTTCGCGTACTGGGTGAGGTAGGCCTCCACCAGCAGCTCGCCGATGGCCGCGTCGTCCTCGGGCCTCGCCTCGCGGATGACCACCCGTTCCAATGACTCCGTGCTCATGCGCCGGCCTCTACCATGGCCGCGGCGGCCCCGCTCGCCAGCACGGGTGAGACCTGACCCGCCGGGTAGCACCCCACCCCATCCCCGGGGACGGCCGGGTGACGAAAAAGGGTGATTCTCACCGTGGGGCTCACTTGTGCCTACCCAAGGAGTGAGCCTCGGCCCACAGCTTTCCAGCTCCGCTGCGTGAGCCGTGGGTTTGCATGGCTTGGCTCGGCAACTGCAATCCAGTTCCAGACAAGAGGGTCAGAGCTGATTATCGCGTCAGACCCGCACATCAGGATGCGTCGTCCGAGGAGAGAGAACCATGTCGAGCGCAGCCCGGAAGCACCCCCTCAACCCCGTTGCGCCCGAGAACATGCTCAACCCGGTCCCGCTTTACGAGGAGCTGAGAAAGAGCGATCCGGTGCACTGGTCGAGCGGGGTGAATGCCTGGTTCCTCACCCGTCATGACGACGTGATGAACGCCTTCCGCGACTCGCGCCTGAGCGCCGACCGGGCACGGCTGGCCGAGTTCCAGATGCGGAGCCAGGTCGGTGACGCGGCCCGCGACATCCTCGACGTCATCCGCAACGAGATGGTGATGAAGGATGGCAAGGAGCACCTGCGCCTGCGCCGCGCCAGCAGCCCGGGCTTCACGCCCCAGGCGCTCGACGCGTGGCTGCCGGCCATCCGCCGCACGATGAACCGGCTGGTGGACGGGGCCCTCTCCCAGGGCCGCATGGACTTCGCGACGGACATCGCCTACCAGCTCCCCCCGCTCGTCATCGCCGAGCTCTTCGGCATTCCGGCCGAGGAGCGCACGCGCTTCGTGGCGTGGACCCATCCCATCGCCGAGTTCTTCAGCCCCGCGATGGGGGTGGACATGGTGGCGCTGGCCCGCCGCGCCAACCAGGCCATGGTGGAGTCCCGCGACTTCATGACGGCGCTCGTCGAGGAGCGGATGCGCGCGCCCGGCGACGACATGCTCAGCCAGATGGTCCAGCGCCAGGAGGCGGGCGGCGCGAGCGTGGAGGAGATTGTCGCCAACGCCCTGCTCATCCTCTCGGCCGGGCACCTCACCACCACGGACCAGCTCAGCAATGGCCTCCACGCGCTGCTGACGCACCCCTCAGAGCTGCGCAAGCTCCAGGAGGACCCGGGGCTGGTGCGCTCGGCCGTGGAGGAGATGCTGCGCTACGACCCGCCCATCCCGTGGATTCACCGGGTGGCGGTGGAGACCTTCGAGCTGCGGGGACGCACCCTCCGCCAGGGCGACATGGTCTTCCTGGGCATGGCGGCCGCCAACCGCGACCCGGAGGTCTTCCCGCAGCCGGAGCGCTTCGACATCAGCCGAGACCACCACCAGAAGCACCTGAGCTTCGCCTTCGGGCCCCACCACTGCCTGGGTGCCGGCCTGGCCCGGCGCGAGCTGGAAATCGCCTTCTCGGTGCTGCTCGAGCGCCTGCCGGACCTGCACCTGGACGAGGAGCAGCTCCCGCAGCTCAAGTGCCACAGCCTGCTCTTCCGCGGCTTCGAGTCCCTGCCCGTCCGTTGGAAGTCCGGGGTCCTCACGGACCCGCGCCGTGCAGGTCCGAGTCAGCCGTGATGGGGGGCCGGGAGATGGGGAACTCCCGCGTCTCGCAGGGAAGGAGCTGGAGGCGCACGCCGCGCAGCGCGAACTCCAGCGGCTCCGGGCTCCTCCACCGGCTGTTGAGCACCAGCTTGTCCTGGGTGATCTCCACCTCCACCAGGTGCCTGCGGTAGCGCAGCTGGAACTTCAGCCGCACCAGCCCCTCGGGCAGGTTGGGGTTGAAGTGCAGCACGTCCCCTCGCACCTCGATGCCGGTGAACGCACGCTGCATCAGGTCGACCGTCCCCGCCATGGCGCCCAGGTGGATGCCCTCCGGCGTCGTGCCGCCCTGGACGTCCGAGATGTCGCTGCGCAGCGCCTCGCCAAACAGCGTCCATGAGCGCGGGCGGTCGCTGCGCGCCAGCACCCACGAGTGAACGACGCCGCTCAGCGTCGAGCCGTGGGAGGTGCGCTGCAGGTAGTAGTCGACGGTCCGCGGGATCATCTCCGGCGTCGAACGGGTAGCCCAGCCGCTCGAAGAGCTCCGCGCAGCTCCTCGGCCGAGAACAGGTAGAACAGCATCAGCACGTCGGCCTGCTTCGACAGCTTGTAGCGGTTGGGCGTGTCGCCCTCGGCCTCGAGGATGCGATCCAGCCGCTGGATGTCGCCGTAGCGCTGCGCGGTAGCGCCTCCCAGTCGAGCTCCCGGAGCTGCTCGTAGCCCTCGAACTGGCTGATGACGCCGTCCTCGTGGAACGGCAGCCGCAGTCTTGCCGGCTGACGTCGTCCCAGCGCGCCAGCTCCTCGCGGCCGCAGCGCGCAGCCGCTCGCAGCAGCTCGTCGGCGCCGCTCGCGCGGCAGCAGCTCGAGCACCTCCAGGCGCGTGCACAGCACCCAGACCGCCATCACGTTGGTGTAGGCGTTGTTGTCGAGCCCGGGCTCGGCGCGGTCCGGGTAGCGCGTCGTGGTACTCGTCCGGGCCCATCACGCCGCGGATCTCGTAGCGGCCGCAGCGCCGGGTTCGTAGCTGGCGATGCTCGCCCAGAAGCGGGCGATCTCGAGCAGCATCTCCGCGCCGTAGTAGGACAGGAACTCCGAGTCGCCGGTGGCCTGGTAGTACTGCCAGACGTTGTAGGCGATGGCCGCGTTGACGTGCCGCTGCAGCCGCGATGTCGTCCGGAAGCCAGCGCCCCGAGCGCGGGTTGAGGTGCAGCCGCTGGCTCTCCTCGCGCCCGTCGCTGCCGCTCTGCCAGGGATACATCGCCCCGCGGAAGCCCGCCTGCCCGCGCTGCCTCGCGCGCCTCGCCGCAGCCGCCGGTAGCGGTAGAGCAGCAGCGCGCGCGTCAGATCCGGGAACGCGCAGGTTGAGGAACGGGAAGACGAACAGCTCGTCCCAGAAGACGTGGCCGCGGTACGCCTCGCCGTGCCAGCCGCGCGCCGGCACGCCGACGTCGAGGTCGATGGTGTGCGGCGACACCGTCTGCAGCAGGTGGAAGATGTGCAGCCGCAGCGTCCGATGGATGTGGTCCGGCTCGGCCAGCTCCAGGTCCAGGTCACACCGGCGCCACAGGTGCGTCCACGCCAGCGCGTGCGTGGCCACCAGCTCCTCGAAGCGCGCGGGCGCCACCTCCACCGCGTGCCGGGCCTCCAGCGCGGGCTCCGACACCGCGAGGTCCCTCGACGAGTACAGCGCCACCACCTTCTCCACCGAGAGGCGCTCGCCCGCGCGCGCGTCCACCGTGAACTCGTGCGCGAGGAAGCCCTCCTCCACGGCGAGCCCGCGCCCCACCACCACGGGCCGGCCGTTCGCGTACAGCCGCGTGCGCGCCGCCTCCGCCACCTCCAGGCGCGATTGCACCGTCTCCACCTCCAGCAGCAGCGTCTCCGCGTCCACCTCCTCCGTCACCAGGGCAGCGCAGGTGCTTGCAGTTGAGCTGCTGGTAGCGAGGCACGCCCCCATTCACTACCCGCCCGTCCAGCGCCGAGCGCAGGTCGCACGCGCCCGCCCAGTTCTCCGGCGCCAGCACCAGTTCCTGCCCCGCCAGGTGCTTGTCCCGCATGTGGACGAAGCGCCGCTGCTCCACCCGCGTGCGACGCCCCTGCTTGTCCTCGAAGCGCACCGTGCGCAGCAGCAGCCCCCGCGCCATGTCCAACTCCTGCCGGTACTCCAGCAGCTTCACCGCTCGCACGTTGAACCAGTCGCCGCCCTCCAGCCGGAAGGTGAGCGGCAGCCAGTTGGGCATGTTGACCAGGTCCTCGTTCTCCACCACCCGCCCGGCCAGGTCCGTCTTCAGCCGGTTGTAGCCGCCCGCCAGGTACGTGCCCGGGTAGTGCGTCTCGTCCGCCGTGGCCTCTGGCGCCGCCCCGCGCGTGGCGAAGTAGCCGTTGCCCAGCGTGCACAGCGCCTCGCGCAGGCCCTCCTTCGCCGGTTCGAAGCCCTCATGGCTGAACAACCAGTGTTCCAGCGTCATCGCTGCGTCCCTCCACGCGGGCGGTGAGCCGCTCCAGCAACTGGCGCACCTCCTCCACGTCCTCCAACGCGTAATCCGCCGCCGTGGGCCGAGCCTCGTCGCCTCGCACCACCAGCCCGAGGCCCCGCCCCTTCAGCACCGCGAAGGCGTCCTCGTCCGTGAGGTCGTCCCCCACGAACACCGGCAGCACGCCCTCGCGCGCCAGTCCCAGCTCGCGCAACAGCCACTCCACCGCCCGGCCCTTGTCCCAGTCGAGGTCCGGCCGCACCTCGAACACCTTCTTCCCCCCGCTCCGGCGCAGCCGCGGGTGGCGCGCCAGCACCCCGGCCACGACGCGCTCCACCTCCGGCACCCTCGCCTCCTCCACATGCCGCCAATGCACCGCCACGCTGAAGCGCTTGCGCTCCAGCCGAGCACCGGGAAGGCCCGCGAGGCCGGCCGCCAGCTCCCGCTCCGCCGCGTCCAGCTCGGGCAGCAGCGCCAGCCCTTCCGGCTGCTGGAACGCCCGCCCGCCCGGCCCCTCGATGTCGAAGCCGTGGCTGCCCACGTAGTACGGGCCCTCCAGCCGCACGAAGTCCTTCAACACCGGCAAATCCCTCCCACTCACGAGGGCCACCGGGCAGCGCCGCGCGAGCGCCGCCACCGTGGCCCGCATCGCGTCCGACAGGCGCGCGTCCTCGGGTTGGGGGACGATGGGCGTCAGCGTGCCGTCGTAGTCCAGGAAGACGGCCACCTCATGGCCCTCCATCCGCCGCCGCAACTCCTCCCACCGCTCCAGCGCCGAGGGCACCTCCCGCATCGGTCGCACTTCCGGCCCGCTTTCCCGCACCTCACCCTCCTTCCTCCACCCTCACGGTGGAGAGGTCCGTCACCTCCACGTCGGCCCCGGCCGCCACCAGCGCGCCCTCGGGCCCCGAGCGGCGCACGCCGAGCACGCGCCCGAAACCCCCTCGCCGCCCCGCCTCCACTCCGGCCTGGGCATCCTCCAGCACCACCGCCCGCGTCGGCGGCACGCCCAACCGCCGTGCTGCTTCCAGGAACGTGTCCGGGGCCGGCTTGCCCGGCAACCCCAGCCGCCCCGCCTCCACACCGTCCACCCGAGCGTCGAAGAGATGCTCCAGCCCCGCCGCCTTCAGCACCGCCGCGCCGTTGCGGCTCGCGGTCACCACCGCCGTGCGGAAGCCCGCCGCCCGCAGCCGCTCGAGCAGCCCCACCGCCGCCGGGAAGACCGCCACCCCCTGTCGCTCCAGCGCCTCGAGGAAGGCCGCGTTCTTCCGCTGCCCCAGTCCCCACACCGTCTCCGCCCCGGCGCCGTCCTCCGGCGAGCCCTCGGGCAGGGAGAGGCCCCGGCTGGCCAGGAAGCAGCGGATGCCGTCGAGTCGCGGCCGTCCGTCCACGTACCGCCGGTAGTCCTCCGCCGAGAAGGGCTGGGTCAGGTACGGGTCGAACAGCCGCTTCCACGCCGCGGCATGCACCTCGGCCGTCCGAGTCACCACGCCGTCCAAATCCAACAGGGCCGCGTCGAGCTCCCGGCGCGACAGGACGACGGCGGCGGACACGGGCGGGGCGGGCGAGGCCATGGCGGTGACTCCGTTGGAGGACCCATTACGTCCAGTCCACGCCATGCATGCGCCGTGCCCCTACAGTGGCGACACACATGCGCTCCGACCCGGTGGGGCGGAGTTGTGTCAGGCAACAGTTACACCGTCGGAACAAAAATACAGGGGAGGTTGACGGTGCGCGGGCCGTCCTTCTACCCTGCGGGGCACAGAAAACGGGGGGATGAAGCGCCTTAACAGTTGGTCATCCCCCGCTTCTGGCAGGCATCGCGGTCCCCTATCATGCGGGGGTCGTCGGATGTCGAAATCCCGGAGCGTCCAGATTGCGACCCGCAGCTCAAGTTGACGTGACATCCAGCGAGTCCACCTCCACCACCTCCCAGACCGGTTCGGACACCCTACCCAACGGGGCGGCCTCGTCCGAGGCCCCGGTGATGGGGACGAGTACGCCGGCCGCCGCGGAGAAGCCGCTCACGGTGCTCACCCCGCCGGCCGCCGCCGCGACCCCGCCCTCACGCTTCGCCCCGGGGTTCGCCGCCAAGCTGAACCTGACGGTGGACCTGGTGCTGGTGGTGGCGGCGCTGATCATCTCCACGACGATGATGGGGCACGATCTACACCTGGAGCGCACCGACGTCTGGGTGCTGATGGGGGTGGGAATCATCTCGTGGCTGTTCGTGGGCACGGCGCTGTGCCTCTACGACGTGCGCTTCGCGGACCGCGAGCGGCTGGATGACCTGGCGCTGGTGTCCATCCAGGTGATGGTCGTCACGGTGGTGCTCTTCCTCACCCGACTGGTGCTGGGCACCGAGTCGTGGATCGTCGCGCTCAGCCTGTTCCCCCCGCTGCTGTGGCCCTCGGTGGTGCTGCTGCGCATGTACCTCTTCCGGCGACTGTCCGGGCAGGAGCAGCCGCTGGACGAGGTGCTCATCGTCGGTGTGGGAGCGATGGGCCGGCTCACGGGCGAGGACCTCAACACCAAGCACCGCCGGCGGGTGATTGGCTACCTGAGCTTCAGCAACGAGGCGGCCTCGTCCACGCCGCCCGCGCCGGTGATGGGGACGGTGAAGGACCTGGAGCACATCCTGTGCACGGTGCCGGTGGACGAGGTGTACATCGCCGGGAACATGCTGAAGCACTCGGCGGAGATGCAGGCCGCCGTGAAGCTGTGCGAGAACTTCGGGCTTCCCTTCGCGCTGCCGGCGTACCACATCCGGTTCGATCGGGCGCGGCCCATCGACGACCACGCGGTCTCGGATGGGTACCTGCACTTCCTGACGCACGCGTTCCGGCCGCACCAGATGGCGCTCAAGCGGCTGTTCGACATCTGCAGCTCGGCGGCGGCACTGGCGATGCTGTCGCCGCTGCTGGTGGGGGTGGCGCTGGGAGTGAAGTTCACCAGCCGCGGGCCCATCTTCTTCAAGCAGAAGCGCGTGGGCCTGCACGGCAAGCCGTTCCACATGCTCAAGTTCCGCTCCATGGTGGTCAACGCCGAGGAGCTGAAGGCGAAGCTGGAGACGCTCAACGAGCAGACGGGCCCCGTCTTCAAGATGAAGAACGACCCGCGCATCACCCGCATCGGGCGCTTCATCCGCAAGTACTCCATCGACGAGCTGCCCCAGCTCATCAACGTGCTGCGCGGCGACATGAGCGTGGTGGGGCCGCGGCCGCCCATGCCCGAGCGAGGTGGAGAAGTACGAGGCCTGGCAGCGGCGCCGCCTGTCGGTGCGCCCGGGGCTCACCTGCATCTGGCAGGTCTCCGGCCGCAATCAGATTTCGTTCGAGGAGTGGATGTACCTGGACATGCAGTACATCGACCACTGGAGCCTCAAGAACGACATCAACCTGATCCTCAAGACGGTGCCGGTGGTGCTCACGGGCAGCGGCGCGAGCTAGACGGCGCGAGAGACAAGGGGCCCCGCCGCTTCGCGGGGCTCAGCGCACGGGCAGCTCGCGGAGGGAGAACTCCTCGAAGCCGAGCCGGCGCAGGGTGTCCGCGAAGCGCTCGCTGATGACGATGAAGCTGGTGCAGTTGCGCAGCCGGAACACGTCCAGGTGCTCCGGCAGCGAGGCCCGGTCGAGCAGCGGCTCCTTCGGCAGGGAGTAAGACATAGCCACCGCACGTCTTGCACGGGGCGGCCTTGCCCGGTGGGATGCAGTCCGGGTGGAGCAGGCCGAGCATCTCCGGCTCGAGCTCCATCAACTCCGGCGCGTTCCTCTGCCGGAAGCGCAGCCCGGTGCGGTGCCCCTTCAATCCCCGCAGGCCCTCCGCCTGGAGCGCTCCAGCGCGTCGCGGCGGATGATGACCCTGTCGGCGTACAGCATGTCAAGCTGCGCGAAGTTGCCACGGGCCGAGCCCACGAGCGGGCCGAAGCCGGCAGCCGGGAGCCAGTGGCGCTCCCGCCGGAACCAGGGGCCGCACCAATTCCCGCAGGCGCTTGAACCTCTCGACGTCCTCTTCCAGCCAGGCCTCTTCGAGCTGCTTCGCCTCCGGCACGCCCGATAAATCCACGCCCGGGTAGGCCTCCGACATATCGACATAGGGGACATTGCAGGTGGGGCATTGCAGCCCGGGCAGGCCCCACTTGCGGTCGGCGTTGTACTCGCCCGTGTAGCGCAAGCTCTCGTACGGGACGGAATCCAGCCTGTAGAACCTCATCTGCACCTCAGAACTCGATGGGGGGCGGCAGCCGCGTCTTGCCATAGTACGGCTGCAGTGGCGCCATCAGACCGAAGCGTACGCACAACTCCCAGGCGTGCTTCCAGATGTCCTCCTTCGTCGCGCATTTTATCGCCTTCTCGCAATGAACTGCCGCCACGCCGCATTCCAGGGACCCCCCTTCTCTCCGCGATGGATGCTCTTGTGCAGGGCTGTTTCGATGAACATCGTCCATTGATGGATGTCGATCCCCTTGCTCTTGAACCACTCCAGGAACTCCTGCGGGAAGATGTGGTGCTTCTCGTGAGGCCGGTTCAGCCTCTCGTTGGCCTCGGCGAGGAGCTGCTTCTGGCTCGGTAGCAGGTGGCGGTGGTGGTGGTTCCTCCACGGGATGATGAAGACGGCGCCCCGCTCCTCCGGCAGCAACAACGGCCTCCCCCAGTGCCGCAGGTGGGGGTTGTAGCCCGGCGGGTAGATGCTCACCGCGCTCGGGTTCGCCCACGCCTTCACCACGCGGCCGGGCGCCGCGTCCGAGCCGACCCGCTCGGCCACCGCCTCCGCCACGTCCTCGCAGCGCAGGAAGCCGCACACCTCCTCGTCACACAGGAGCGCGAGGCATGTGTCCGCCTCGTCCCGCTCCGCCTCCTGGAATGAAGCGTCGGGCGCCGCTTCCTCGCGCAGCGAAGGGCCCGAGGCCGCGCAGCCGGCCAGCAGCAACCCGAGCACCACTCCCCAGCGTCTCAACTCGTACATGGCGCGCATCTCCTCGGGCGGCAGGGGCCGACCCCTCGCCCCCATGGCTCCCCACCGGAACGGGACCCCTCGGGTCCTGGGGCCTCCCACCGCCTCAAGAAGCCGGCTCGGCCACTCTACAGACATGTAGCCTTGTATTTGACGGGGGGGCACCTCTGTCGTTCACTGCGCGCAGCCTTCCCTGTCGAGGTACCGAGTCATCGAAACGTCCCAGACGAGCACGGCGGCCGAACCGCGGGCCGAGCCCGCCCAGGTGGACGCCCACACCTCCCTGCGCAATGCCGTCAAGCTGGGCGGGTCGCTGCTGGTGACGTACGGCATCTCGCTCGTCCTGCAGATGCTGGTGCCGCGCATCCTCGGCCCGACGAGCTTCGGCCAGTACAACTGGGCCAACGGTTTCTCCGGCGCGTTCTTCGTGCTCAGCGCCATGGGCCTGGACGTCTACATCCGCAAGGAAGTGGCCCTCCGTCGCGAGCACGCCAGCGAGTTCTTCGGCGGCACGCTGCTCCTGCAGGTGGGGCTCGCGCTGGGGCTGAGCGGCGCCATGCTGTGGGTGATGCGCGCCAGTGGCGAGCCGCCCGAGGTGCAGGCCCTGGTGCTGCTGCTGGGCGTCTACCAGTTCTTCTTCCGCCTCAACGCCATCCTCGCCGCGGTGCTGCACGCCCGCGAGCAAGTGGACGGCCTGTCGGTGGCCCACGTCCTCATGAAGTGCATCTGGGGCGGCGGGCTGGTGCTGGTGCTGCTGCTGGGCGCACCGCTGCCGTGGATGGCCGCGCCCTTCATCGGCGCCGAGGTCGTCAAGGCCGCGTTCCTCTTCCGCCTCACGCGCCAGCACGCCGGGCTGAAGCTGCGGCTGGACGTGCGCTCCACCGTCACCGCCCTGCTGGCCGCCCTGCCCTTCTTCATCAACGAGGCGGCGCTGGCCACCAACGGCCGCGTGGACGTCAGCATCCTCGGCATGGTCGCCAACAAGACCGAGGTGGGCTACTACGGCGCCGTCTGGGGCATCGCCGGCATGACGATGCTGCTCTCTCCCATCCTGAGCTGGGTGCTGCTGCCGATGATGTCGCGCGCGGCGGCGAGCTCCCCCGAGGAGTTCACCCGCCTCCTCCGCCGGGGGCTCGAGGGCATCGTCTCCCTGTCCGTGCCCGTGACGCTCGCGCTGGCGCTGGGCGCGGAGACGTGGGTGCAGCTGATGATCGGCCAGGCCTACCTGCCGGCCGCGCCGGTGCTGCGGCTGCTCGCGCCCATCTTCGTGCTCACCTACGTGGCCACCGTGTGCGGGAGCTGGCTCATGGCCGCCAACCGCCCCTGGACGGTGACGCGCACCTCCATCCTGGCCGCGGTGCTCAACCCCGTGCTCAACCTCGTGCTCATCCCGCTCTGCCTGAAGTGGCTGGGCCCGACGGGCGGCGCGAGCGCCACCGCCCTCACGCTGGCCACCTGCGAGATCATCGTCACCGTCATCCTCGTCACCGCCATCGGCAACCGCGCCTGGGATGCGCGGGCCCTCTCCGTGCTGGGCAAGACGCTCGGGGTGTGCGCCGCCGTCACCGCCGTCCACCTGATGCTGGGCCGACTGGGGCTGGACTCGCGCGACCTGGCGCGCGGCCTCGCCCGCCTGGTGTTGGACGGCCTCCTCTACGTGTCCCTCACCCTCCTCACCGGCGCGGTGCGCAAGGACGAGGTGCTCGCACTGGTGCGCAAGGTGCGCGACCGCCGCAAGCCCCAGGTCTCCACCGAGCCGCCTCCCGCCGAGGTCCGCGCCGCATGAAGCCTTCCATGAGCCGACCCTCCCTCCGCTCCCTCTCGCCGCGCCGCTGGTCCCTGCTGGCCGCGCTCCTGCTGTTGTCCGCCTGCTACCAGCCGGGCCGCTTCATCTGGGTGGACGACTACCGCGAGCCCCAGACGCAGCAGGACGAGGGCTACCTCATCCGCAAGGGCGACGTCCTCAACGTCAACGTGTGGAACCAGCGGGACATCTCCTCCCGCCTGCGCGTGCGCGAAGACGGCCGCATCAGCCTGCCGCTCATCAACGACGTGGAGGCCGCCGGGCAGACGCCGGCCGCGCTCGCGAAGCTGGTGGAGCAGAAGCTGAAGGACATGGTGGCCAACCCCGTCGTCACCGTCATCGTGGACGAGGCCCAGCCCATCAAGGTGTCGATACTCGGCGAGGTGCGCAACCCGGGCCGCAAGCTGCTCGAGGCCAACTCCGGGCTGCTGCAGGCGCTGTCGGAGGCCGGCGGCTTCAGCGACTACGCGCGCGAGGACGGCATCTACGTACTGCGCAAGGAGGCCGGCTACCCGCAGCCGGTGCGCATCCGCTTCTCCTACCCCGCGCTCACCCGCAACGAGGGCACCGCCTCCACCTTCCGTCTGAAGACGGGCGACGTGGTGGTGGTGGAATAACCCCATGGCGATGCCCGCCCTGGCCCTCGGCTTGCTGCTGGTGGCCTCCGCCCCGGCCGTCAAGTACAAGGCCTCGGCGCGCGTCGAGACCATCGTCCGCACGCCGCTGCTCACCGAGCTGGCCAATGCCCGCGTGGTGACGGACCTCATGGCCGCCCCGCGCCTGGAGGGCTTCCTCTACACCAACCTGCTGGACGTCAAGCTCGTCTACGAGCCGCAGCTCCTCATCCGCCAGGCCGCCACTCGGCCCACGCTGGAAATCCTCCAGTCCGTCTACACGCGCGCCGACTACAGGATACGCCGCGACCTCAAGCTGCTGGCCGTCCACACCACCACCTACGGCACCTTCCCCTTCGACGACTTCGGCGGCGGCGCGGGCACCGGCAGCCTCCCCGTCCTTCCGGGTGCGAAGCTCAGCAGCGCCTACATCTACACGGAGACGGCGGCGGGCTTCTGGACGTCGTTGGGAATCAAAAGGCTGGCCATCGCCGGTACGCTCGGCTGGGTCGTCAACGGCCTGTTGAATCCACCGGTGCGCCCGGCGACGCGCGGCGACGCGGCCTACCCCCAGCAGCGCTACCCCGAGCTGCGCCTCCAGTCCTATTACGGCGCCACCCGCCGCGACTACCTCACCGTCTCGCTCTACGGCCGCGACGTCTCCTTCTCCACCGGCAGCCGCGACTCCCTCCTCCAGCTCTCCTCGGGCGTGCAGCACTTCTTTTCCCCGCTGGTCGACCTGAGCGTCGAGCCGGGCCTCGCCTTCGGCCGGCAGTACCCACGCCGGCCCGACAGGCCCATCGAGAACCTGGTGCAGCCCACGCTGGAGACCACCCTCAACGCGCCGGTGCCGCTGGGCAACCACTGGCCGGTGAAGGCCAAGGTTCGAGCGCGCTTCCTGCCCTACATGGATCCACTTACCACCCAGCTCATCTCCCGCGGGGATGTGGGGGTCGGCCTGGAGTGGAAGGGCCGGCGCGAGGCCAAGGTGACGGGCTCGCTGCGCTACGCCCACGCCCTCACCGCGGGCATCCATGCGTACGATGCCGAGTTCAAGACAGAGCTCGAGGCCCTCTACCCGCTCTCTCGCTACCTCTACGTCCAGGGCAAGGGGCAGCTCACCTGGACGGACCATGTGGTCATCTCCACCGTGCCCGTCGTCCAGTGGCACACAAGCATTGGATTGGTGGTCCGGTATGACCGTGGTAGGCTTTAAGAACACCAGGCCATGAAGAAGTTCCTCCTGATGTCGGTGCTGTACGCCATCATCGTGTTGCCATGCCTGGCGGCGCGTGAGCGCAACGCGGCTCGCGGAGTAAAACGGGCGGTGGCGATGGTCGTGGCGTACAACTTCCTCTATGCATTCCTCGTCCTGGTGCTCTGGACGGCGATGGAAGACTGAGAAAAGGCCTGAGAGATTCTATGCAGCAGCAAGGAACCGTCCTCGTCGTGGAGGACTCCCCCATGTTCCGCAGGATGCTGGGCGACATGCTGCAGGAGCTGGGCTTCACCCGCGTCCTGGAGGCCTTCAGCGGGCGCGCGGCCCTGGAGCAGCTCTCCGAGGTGCGTCCGGACCTGGTGTGCCTGGACCTGACGCTGCCGGACATCTCCGGTTTCGAGGTGTGCGAGCACATCCGCGCCTCGCCCATGCACAAGGACGTGCCGGTGCTGATGATCTCCGCGCGCACGCTGTCGTTGGATCGCGCGCAGGCCGAGGAGGCCGGAGCCAGCGGCTACCTCATCAAGCCGTTCACCCCCGAGGAGTTCCGCCAGCAGGTGGAGCGGGTGATGGCCGCGGGACAGCGGAAGGAGGCGTAGGGGGATGAGCGCGCCACATCGTGACGAGCTGCCCGAGGTGGAGAAGGCGCAGGCCCAGCTCATCGACTGGGAGGCGCTCAAGGACTACCTCGGCTACGTCAAGAACGCGGTGCTGCGCCACAAGCTGCTGGCGCTCACCACCTTCCTGGTGACAGCCGCGCTGGGGCTCGCCATCGCCAAGTTCCTGCCGCGCAGCTACTACTCGCAGGCCACGCTGCTGCCCAAGCGCAGCTCCACCATCGCCGCGCTCGTCAACCCGGACCGCATCGCCGCGTTGGACCCGGACCCGCCCAACCCGCTGCGCCCGCCCGGCGAGGTGGACTCGGTGACGCGCACGGCCGCCCAGGCGGTGATGCGGCGCGAGAACCTCGTGGCCCTCATCAAGCGGGTGAACCTGCTGGACCGCTGGGAGGCCACGCGCGCCCCGCTGCTGCGCTTCAAGGACACGCTCGTCCACCTCATCTCCAGCCGCCCCACCGAGGACATCAAGCTGGACGCCATGGTGGGCATGCTGGAGAAGCAGCTCGTCGTGGACACCGAGGACGGCAAGGTCACCCTCAGCGTCACCTGGCCGGACCCGCAGCTCGCCTACGAGCTGGTGGATGCCGCGCAGCAGAGCTTCCTCGAGGCGCGCCAGCGCGAGGACCTCGCCAGCATCAACGACGCGATGGAAATCCTCTCCATCCACGAGAAGCAGGCCACCGAGAACGTCAAGGAGGCCTACACGCACTTCGAGAAGGTCTTCGAGCAGATCATGCTCGAGCGCCGGCGCGCGGTGGGAGACCCGCGCGTGGGAGGCTTCAACTCGGACCAGCACCTGGCCGGGCTGCGCTTCCTCATCCGCGCCAAGCGGCGCGCCATCTCGGACTCCGAGGAGCAGCACAACCGGCGCCTGGAGCAGCTCAACGCGGAGCTGGTGGCGCAGCGCAAGCTCTACGGGGAGAGCCACCCCAACATCGTGGAGCTGCAGCAGAAGATTGTCGGGCTGAGGGCCCAGGGCTCACCGAACACGAGGGTGCTGCAAGGCGAGGAGAAGCAGCTCTCCTCGGAGTACGAGCGCTACGGCGGCCAGTCCGTCCCCTTCCCCGACGAGCCGATGCCGGACCCGTACGGCCTGGAGCGCGTGCTGATGGGCATCCTCCCGGCGGTGTCGGAGAACCCCAAGGCGGCGGTGGCGGTGGACGAGCTGCGCGTGCGTCTGGTCGTCCAGCAGCAGATGCGCAAGCGCATCGACGCGGCGAAGCTGGAGCGCGACATCTCCCAGGCCTCCTTCAAGTACCGCTACACCGTGCTCACCCCCGCCGAGTTCCCCCGCACGCCGGTGAAGCCCAACGCGAAGGTGATTGCCCTCGGAGGCATCTTGGCGGGACTGCTGCTGGGCGTCTTCGCGGCCATCGCCCGCGACGTGCTCAGCGGCCGGCTGCTCCAGCCCTGGCAGGTCAAGCGCAACCTGGGGCTGCCCGTGCTCGCGGAGCTGGAGCACGTCGAGACTGGTTCCCGATAGCGCGAGGCCCCCCCTCGCGCCCCACCCGAAGTCCCCCCAAGCCGTGATGCTCGATTCGCTGCTCGTCCTCCTGGCCCTGCCGGTGCTCCTCGCCTCGGGCTACCTCCTGCTGCTCACGCTCCTATCGGGGGAGAAGGAGGCGCCTCCGCGGGTGCCGCCGCGGCTGAAGTTCGACGTCATCATCCCGGCGCACAACGAGGAGGCGGGCATCGCGCGCACCGTGGCCAACCTGTCCGCGGTGGACTACCCGGCGACGCTGCGGCGCATCCTCGTGGTGGCGGACAACTGCTCGGACGCCACGGCGGAGCGGGCGCGCGAGGCCGGCGCCACGGTGCTGGAGCGGCAGAACAAGGAGCTCCGCGGCAAGGGCTACGCCCTGCAGCTCGCCTTCGAGCAGAGCCTGGCGGACGGCTTCGCCGACGCGGTGGTGGTGGTAGACGCCGACACCGAGGTGACGCCCAACCTGCTGCACGCCTTCGGGCTGCGACTGGAGGCGGGCGCGCAGGCGGTGCAGGCGCACTACGGCGTGCTCAACCCGCATGCCTCGTGGCGCACGCGGCTGATGGCCGTCGCCATGGCGCTCTTCCACAAGGTGCGCTCGCTGGGCCGCGAGCGGCTGGGTGTCTCGTGCGGCCTGCGCGGCAACGGCATGTGCTTCACCCACGCCATCATCCGCCAGGTGCCCCACGAGGCCTTCTCCATCGTGGAGGACCTGGAGTACGGCATCCGCCTGGGGAAGGCCGGCCAGCGCGTGCACTACGCCTGGGAGGCCGAGGCGCTGGGGGAGATGGTCACCAGCGAGAAGGCCGCGCGCTCGCAGCGCCGCCGCTGGGATGGCGGGCGCATGGCGATGACGCGCAAGTTCGGCCTGCCGCTGCTCGCCGAGGGCCTGCGCAAGGGCGACAAGGTGCTGGTGGACCTGGCGGTGGACCTGCTGGTGCCGCCGCTGAGCTGGGTGGTGCTGGGGGCGGGCGCGGTGGCGGTGGCCTCGGGGGCGCTGTCGCTGTGGCAGGGGCACGTGGCGCTGTCCGCGTACGCGGCGGCGGCGAGCGTGCTGGCGCTGGTGCTCTACGTGATGCGCGGCTGGTGGGTGTCCGGCATGGGCCTGTCGGGCCTCTCGGCCCTGGCGTGGGCGCCCTTCTACGTGGCCTGGAAGGTGTGGCTGATGCTCAGCCGCTCCGAGGAGAAGAAGGGCGAGTGGGTGCGCACCGCGCGCGAGGGCCAGAAGCCCTGACGGCCGGGTGACGGCCGCGCACGACGATGGAAACCTTCCTCTCTCGCACGCCCGTCTTCCTGGGGTTGCTGGCCCTGCTGGTGCTGGCGACGCTGGGGCTCCTCGTCGTCGCCCCGGCCATCGCGCTGGTGCCGGTGGTGGGCGCCGCCTTCCTGTGGTGGGTGTGCCGCCAGCCGCTGCGCACGCTGACGCTGGCGCTGTTCGCCATCGCCGTCACGGTGGACCTCGTCACCGAGGTCCCCTACGAGGGCCACTGGCAGTCGCCGCTGTACTTCCCCGGCAAGCTGCTCTTCACCATGCCGGTGATGTCCCTCCCCCTGTTGGACATCGCCATCCTCGGGCTGCTCGGGTTGATGGCCTACCGGCGCGCCACCCGCATCACGATAGATCCGCTCCCGAGTCCGCTGGCCAACCCCCTGGTCATCGCGCTGCTGGTGCTGCTGGCCACCATCCTCTGGCTTCAGGTGTGGGGCATCAACATCAACGGCGGCGTGTCGCGCGTGGCCAGGGCGCAGTTCCACCAGATGCTGGTGCTGCCGCTGATGGTGATGCTCTTCAACGCCGCGCTGCGCGGACCCGAGGACTTCCACACCCTCGGGCGCATCATCATCGGGGGCTGCTTCACCAAGGCCATCCTGGGCGCCTACTTCATCCTCGCCATGGCACGCCCCCGGGGCCTGTACCACGAGTACGCCACCACCCACTCGGACTCGGTGCTGTACGTCACCGGGCTGGGCGTCGCCATCTACTCGTATATCGAGGACCCCAGGCGAAAGAACTTCTGGCGCATGGTCGGGGTGTGCGCCGTCATCCTCATGGGGATGCACTACAACGACCGACGCCTGGCCTACGTCAGCTTCACCCTGGGCCTCATCTGCGCGTACGTCGTCAGCCCCTGGAGCTGGGTGAAGCGCTACCTCTCCCGGGCCGGCCTGGTGCTGCTGCCCCTCTTCCCCCTCTACCTCTCCGTGGGCTGGCAGAACCCCACGGGCATCTTCGGCATCGTCGGTATCTTCAAGTCCCTGGTGGAGGGCGAGAACCTCGCCAAGGGGCAGCTCGACTACCGCGACATCGAGAACATCAACGTCGTCCACACCTGGGACCGCAACCCCCTCTTCGGGACCGGCTGGGGGCACCCCTTCGACGAGGTGATCAAACTGCCCGACATCTCGCATGCCTTCGCCGACTACCTCTACTTCCCACACAACTCGGTGCTGGGCATGCTCTCCGCCGGCGGCGTGGTGGGCTTCAGCGGGCTGTGGATGTGGCTCCCCGTCGGCATCTTCCTGGCCGCGCGCGCCTACCACCGCGCGCATGAGCCGGAATACCGTGCAGGTGGATTGGTGGCGCTGTCGGTGTTCGTCGCCTATATCAACCAGTGCTTCGGTGACATGGGCAACATCAGCTGGCTGGGCACGCTGCTGGCGGCGATGGCCCTCACCTGCGCCAGCAAGCTGGCCATCTACACAGGCGCCTGGCCTGGCGCGCAGCCGCGACGAAACGAAGTCTCGGCCCCTGAGAATTCGAGGGGCGAATTCTCGTAATCCAGTAAGAAACCTGTTATGGTACCGCACCGTAAAGCCAAGAGGCTACGAAAATACGACACAAAGGGCCCGGAATCGGCCTCTTCGGTGCTGTCAAACGGCTCGCACCGCGCTAACATGGGGTTGCCCATGTTCGAGCCTCAAGACAAGAAGACCAAGGGTGGCTCGCGCGGTGGTGGCCAGAAACCTCCCGAGCAGCGGCGCGTGTTGCAGCCGCTGTCGGTGGTCCGGGGCAACCGCGCGCTGGCCGCACCCGCGTCTCCTCCGTCCGGACCGACTCCCAACGGGGGCGGGACGTCCGAGGTCGTCGAGCAGCAGCAACAGCAGGCCCCGCAGCAGCCCTTCAGCACCGTCCCCACCAGCACGCTGCTGCACCTGTGGGCGATGCTCAACCAGCGTCACCGCTGGTCGTCGCTGGTGGTGGTGCCCTCGCACGTGGGCGGCTCCGGGCAGCAGACGGCGCGGGCCATCCTCGAGGTGGGCACCAAGCAGGGCACCACTCCCATCCACTTCCTGGATGCCGAGGGCCTGGAGCTGGGCAGCGCGCAGCACGTGGTGAACGAGATGCTGGCCTACGTGGAGCAGGGGGACCGGGTGGTGGTCCTCATCGACTCCGTCATCTCCAACCCCGTGGGGCTGGAGATCGCACTGGCGGCCGAGCGAGCGCTGCTGTGCGTGACGCTCGGTGACTCGGACTTCTCGTCCGCTCGTCGTACGCTCGACCTGATTGGGAAGGAGCGCTTCGTGGGAAGCGTTACGCTCCAGCCCACGTCTGGAGCCCCGAAGAAATGAGCAGTGCTGCCTCCGGCGCCCCTGGCGCCGCCCTCCCTCGGCCCGTGTCCCCGCGGCCGAGGCTGAGTGTCGTCGTTGCCACGTACAACCGACTCGACCTCGTGCAGCGCCTGCTCGGCCAGTTCGCCCGGCAGACGCTCGCCCCCTCCGACTTCGAGGTGGTGGTGGTGGATGACGGCTCGAAGGAGCCCGCCGCGCCCCACCTGGAGAAGCTGACGCTCCCCTACACCCTCCGCGTGGAGACGCAGGCCAACGCCGGCGCGGCCGCCGCGCGTCACCGGGGCGTGCTCGCGGCGCGCGGCGACGTGGTGCTCATCACCGACGACGACATGCAGGTGGCCGAGGACTTCCTCGCCCGACACCTGGCGCGTCACCCGCAGGGCTCGCGCAACGTCGTCATCGGCAGCATCCGCCCGGACCCGGCCATCTCGGACATGCCGCTCTTCGAGCGGTGGTACGCGTGGCTCAACAACCGCATCGCCGCCAGCATGAGCGGCCCCAAGCGGCGCGCCCGCGGCTGGCAGCTCTTCACCGGCAACGTCTCGTTCCACCGCGAGGACTACGTGGCCGCCGGCGGCTTCGACAAGAGCCTCGGCCAGTCCGAGGACATCGAGCTGGGCGTGCGCCTGGAGAAGGCCGGCTGCCGCTTCGAGTTCTGCACCGAGGCGGCTGTCCTCCACGGCTCGGACCACACCAGCTTCGAGAAGTGGCTGAAGCGGGCCCACCGCTACGGCATGTTCGACATGCACGTGGCGAGCAAGCACCCGGACGTGCCCCAGGTGGACCCCTGGCGCTACCTCTTCGAGATGAACCCGCTGGCCCGGCCGCTGCTCGCCGCAGCGGTGGTGGCGCCCGAGGCCTCCCGCCCCGTCACCCAGGCGGTGATGGGCGTGGCGCGGCTCGCCGACAAGGCGGGGCTGAGCAAGGTGGCCTTCATGGGCACCTCGGTGACGTACGCCATGGAGTACCTGCGCGGGGCTCGCACCGAGGCGGGCTCGCTGCCCAAGGCGGCGAAGCATGTGGCCCGCTTCGCGCTCACCGGCGGCAAGCCCGGCCAGGTGCTGCGGCTGGCCAGGGCCCTCAAGGACGACGCGCTGCAGGTGGCGCGCTCCGAGCACGGCGGCACGGGCGTGAAGGCCGTGGCCTCCATGGTGCTCACCTCGGACGCCTACCGCGTGCTGGCGCTGCAGCGGCTGCGCGAGGCGGCGCGAGGGCTGGGCATTCCGCTCGGCAACCACGCGCTGCGCGTGGCGCAGACGGCGGTGCTGGGCGTGGAGATTGGCAAGGACGTCGAGCTGGGCAACGGCGTCTACTTCGTCCACAGCCTGGGCACCGTGGTGGGTGGCGACGCGAAGGTGGGCAACCGCGTGCGCTTCTACGGCAACAACACCGTGGGCACCGCCAAGGACGACGGCTACCCCGTCATCGAGGATGACGTGTGGGTGGGCGCCGGCGCGCGCATCCTCGGCCCCATCACCATTGGCGCCCGCTCGCGGATCGGCGCCAACGCGGTGGTGCTCAAGGACGTGCCCCCGGACAGCGTGGCGGTGGGCATCCCCGCGCGCATCGTCCCCCGCAAGGACGTGGACGGCGAGTGATGTGCCGAACCAGCACCAGCGGCGCACCGCGACGGACACGCGGCGGCAGGTGGGCTCACGCGGCCCTGCTGATCGGCGTGTACGCGTGCGCCCCCCTTGTCAGCTCGTGCAAGCGCACCATCGCGGAGGCCGCCACCGCGCAGGCCTCGGGTGCCACCGTCTATGACATCCCCGCACTCACCGAGGTGGCCTTCGCCGGCACCCTCCAGCCCGGCTGGAAGGACGAGGGCTGGGCCGAGCGCGACCTGAAGAGCCCCGGACCCGCGAAGCTGCGCATGGCCAACCTGGGCGGGTGGATGCTGTCCAAGCCCAGCATCCAGGGCGAGTTCGGCGGGCTCGCGCTGCGCTACCGCGCCCCCTCCAGCTTCGGCGACTTCCTCGAGGTGCGGCTGGACTCCGAGGGCGAGACGCTCTTCCCCCGCGTGCGCGTGGACTCGAGCCATGTGGCGCACCACGACGGCGAGTGGACGCAGCTCTTCATCCCCTTCGAGCAGCTCAACCCGGAGAAGGTGCCTTTCACCCGCCTCGTCCTCCGCGCCCACAAGAAGGTGGGCAATGACTGGGTGGAGGTGGACCAGTGGGGCCTCACCGCTCCCGGTGGCATGACGCCCGCCGCGGGCACCGTCATGGCGCGGCAGGCCCAGCAGGGGACGGGCACCGTCAGGTCCATCGTCGAGCCCGGGGAGCTGGCCTACGACAACGGCCTGCAGCCGGGCTGGGAGGACCTCGGCTGGTCCGAGCGCGAGCTGAAGGGGCCCACTCCGGCGAAGCTGCGCCTGGCCAACCTGGGCGGCTGGGTGCTGCACAAGAAGGGCCTGCCGGTGGAGCACGGCGGGCTGACGCTGCGCTACCGCGCGCCCTCGAGCTTCGGTGACTTCCTCGAGGTGCGGCTGGACTCCGAGGGCGAGACGCTCTTCCCCCGCATCCGGCTGTCGGACACGTACGTCACCGCGCATGACGGCGAGTGGACGCAGGTGTTCGTCCCCATGGAGGAGCTCAACCCGGAGAAGCAAGCCTTCACGCAGCTCGTCCTGCGCGCGCACAAGAAGGTGGGCACCGACTGGGTGGAGCTGAACCAGGTGGGCTTCGCCCAAGTCGTCACGCCCACCGTGGCGCAGGCCCCGAAGTCCGCCTCCGAGGTGGGCGGCGGCCGTGTGGCCTTCGGTGATGCCAAGGGCGCCAAGGTGGTGGTGGACTGCACCACCCCCGGCCACCGCATCAGCCCGCTCATCTACGGCATCGCCTTCAACGACCTGCGCGAGCTCAAGGACACCCACCAGTGGGAGCTCGGCGCCACCGCGCGCCGCTGGGGCGGCAACCCCACCTCCCGCTACAACTGGAAGCTGGGCAACGCCTGGAACACGGCGAACGACTGGTTCTTCCGCAACATCGTCCTCGGCACCAGCCCCCAGTACACCTACGAGAGCTTCCTCCAGGCCAACCTCCAGCACGGGCTCCAGTCCGCCCTCACCGTGCCGATCATCGGCTGGGTGGCCAAGGACACGAGCTCCTTGGGCTTCCCGATGTCCGTCTTCGGCCCGCAGCAGAAGATGGACCCGGACGTGCCCGAGGCCGGCAACGGCATCGGTCCCTCGGGCGAGGCGCTCACGCCCCTCCGCCCACCCAGACCAGCGTCGAGGCGCCGCCCCCGTTCATCGACGAGTGGGTGCGCGCCATCCGCGAGAAGGACAAGACGCGCGGGCGCAGCGTGCACCTGTACATCCTCGACAACGAGCCGATGCTCTGGAACACCACGCACCGCGACGTGCACCCGGAGCCCGCCACCTACGACGAGCTGCTCGAGCGCACCATCGCCTACGGCACCGCCGTGCGCCAGGCGGACCCGGACGCCGTCATCGCCGGCCCCGCCGAGTGGGGCTGGCCGGACTACTTCTACTCGGCCGCGGACGTGGCGCCGGGTGGCAACAAGCCGGACCGCAAGGCGCACGGCAACGTGCCGCTGCTCGCCTGGTACCTGCAGAAGCTCCACGAGCACGAGAAGCAGACCGGCACCCGCATCCTCGACGTGCTCGACGTCCACTTCTATCCGCAGGGCGAGGGCATCGGCTTCGAGGAGACGGGCGCCACCGACCCCGACACCGCCGCGCGCCGCATCCGCTCCACCCGCGCGCTGTGGGACCCGAAGTACGTGGACGAGTCGTGGATCGACGACACCGTCGAGCTCATCCCCCGGCTCAAGCGCTGGATCGCGGAGAACTACCCGGGCCGCGGCATCTCCATCGGCGAGTACAACTTCGGCGCCAGAAGCACATGAGCGGCGGCCTCGCGCTGGCCGAGGCGCTCGGACGCTTCGCCGAGCAGAACCTCACCTCGGCCTTCCACTGGACCTACCCGCCCTTCCGCAGCCCCGCCTTCTGGGCCTTCCGCGCCTTCCGCAACTTCGACGGCAAGGGCGGGCGCTTCCAGGACAACTACGTCCCCACGAAGTTCGACAAGACCTCGGACTCGGAGGGCGTGTCCCTGTTCGCCTCGCGCAGCGACGACGGCAAGCGCGTGGTGGCCGTCGCGCTCAACCTGCAGCCGGACGAGGCGCGCAACGCCCAGGTGGAGTTCCGCGGCTGCGGCAAGGTGACCAGTGCCCGGGTGCTGGCCTACGCGGGTGAGCCCTCGGGCTTCGCCGAGCGCAAGTCCTTCTTCCAGTCCGGCAACGACGTGCAGGTGCTGCTCGCGCCCTGGTCCATGACGGTGCTGGACCTCACGGTGGCCAGGGACTGAGCACCTCCACCGCGGTGACGGGCCCTGCTTCGGCCCGCCACCACGTCACGAGGACGTCTACTTCTTCAGGTCGCGCTCACCCAGGTTCGTGGCACCCACCCAGCGCATGCGGTTGAAGCCATCGAGGTTCTTGTTGGCGACGATCTGGAAGCAGGTCGACGAGCCCTGCGCGGCGATCTCCACGGACCAGCCGAGGAACATCTGCCACACGCGGAACCACCACTCGCCGTAGGTCTTCACGATGTCGGCGCGGTTGTTCATCCAGTTGTCGTACCAGCGCGAGATGGTCAGCGAGTAGTGGATGCCCACGTTCTCCACGCTGTGGATCTCGAAGCCCGCCTGCTCCAGGTTGCTCACCACGAAGGAGAGCGGCATGGAGGCGTCAGCGCCCGGGAAGATGTACTTGTTCATGAACAGGCCCCACACCAGGTCCTCGAAGTGGAAGCCCACCAGGCCCGTCTTGGCGCGCAGCCCGGCGATCTGCAGGTAGAAGAGCCCGTCATCGGCGAGCATCCCGTAGACCTGCTTCATGAAGTCCTGGAACTTCCGCACGCCCACGTGCTCGGCCATCTCCAGGCAGGAAATCTTGTCGTACGGGCCGGCCGGGATGTCGCGATAGTCGATGGTGAGGATGCGAGCGCGATCGCTCACGCCCATCCGCGCAATCTGCTCCGTGGCGTACGCGGCACCCTTCTCCGCGATGGTGATGCCCGTCGCGTCCACGCCGTAGTTCTTGGCCGCGGTGGCCACGAGCGTTCCCCAGCCACAGCCGATGTCGAGGTAGCGCTCGCCCTTCTGGAGCTGCATCTTGTCGCACACCAGCTTCATCTTCTGGTCCTGCGCATCCTCCAGCGACTGGTTGGGCGAGGTGAAGAAGCCGGAGGTGTAGATCATCCGCGGCCCGAGGAACCAGCCGAAGAAGTCGTTGCCGCGGTCATAGTGCTCGCGGCCGATGCGGATGTCCTGCTCCTGCGAGTGGATCATCACCTCGGGCAGGAAGCGGGTGAACAGGAACTTGAAGTGGTCCGCGACGAACTTGTAGTCGGCCACCTTGTGGCGCTCGCGAATGAAGGCGCGGAAGTCACCCTCGATATCGAGGCGCTCGTGAATGTAATCCTCGATGAGCGTCGGTCATCGGGACCTTGCCAGCGGCGTAGCTGGCGCCCACTGCCGGGCTCTTCGGATTCAGACGGAATGAAACGGGTACATCCATGATGTCTCTCCAGGAAGATGGTGCGTCAGGCGCGAAGGGCTCGAGGGCCCAGGCGCTCCCCTCATGACGCAAGGGGTCAACACTCTACCCGTGTCCCGTCATCCCTGGTGGCCGAAGCGCACCTCGATGGACGAATGATCCGCGACGAGCTGGCGCAGGCGCGTGAAGCTCTCGGCGCTCTTCTTCAGGTCGCCGGAGAAGGTGCCCGGCTCGACGTCGTGCTCCCAGCCCCAGCGCGTGTGGCTCGCATCACCGGTGAGCAACACGGGTCCGTTCGGAGTGCGCACCAGGTACGCGGTGCTGCCCGGCGTATGCCCCGGCACCCAGAGCGCCCAGACCGAGCCGTCCCCGAAGATGTCCAGGACTCCGGCGAACCGGCCCGTCGCATCGGGCGCGTAGGCCCACTCGCTGATGTCCGCCTTCCCCTCGAGCGCGGCGTCCGTGCTCCCCCGTGAGAACAGGTTGAGGAACGCGCGGTCCGACGTCTCCCCGGGGCCGGTGTAGACGGCGGTGCCGTCGGGCACATCCTTCATCCCCATGATGTGGTCCGTATGCAGGTGCGTGAGGAACACGCCCTGGAGCGGCGCCTCCTGCTTCGCGAGCCAGTCCCCCAGCGGCTCGTGAATCTTCATCGTGTCCACCTTCATGAACGAGGCCACCAGGCCGCTCATGGCCGCGTCCTCGGGCTTGTCCCGCATCGCCTTCTCCACTCCGGTGTCGACGATGAAGGTGCCGTGCGTGGGGTGCCGCAGCACATGGAAGTACACCTGGATGGGCTCCTGCCCCTCGGTGAGGCCGGCCTCCTTCGCGCGCGGGTGCTCCAGGTTGATGAGGCCACTCCGGTTGATCTGCCAGTCGCTGGAGTTGACCGTCTCGAGCAGCACCGGGCCCGGCTGGTCGACGACCGCCAGCAGCTCGGCCGAGGAGCGTGGGACTCCGAGGGTGGAATTCTGGGTGGAGTGGGAGCTCACCTTGCATCCGGTGAGCAGGGAGACGAGGGCAGTGACGAGCAGGATTCTCATGGACCCAACCCTATCCATGCGCTCGCGGATTGAAATCCGCCATTCTGGCATGTAGCCATCCATCCATGGATATCCCCTGGGAAGACGTGCGGCTGTTCCTGGCGGTGGCGGAGACGGGCAGTTTGAGCGGCGCGGCCCGGAGGCTCCGGATCGGCCAGCCCACCGTGAGCCGCCGCCTGGCCGCGTTGGAATACTCGCTCGGCACGACGCTCTTCCGGCGCAGCGTCGACGGAGCCTCGCTCACCAGCGCGGGCGAGCGGCTGCTCGCACCGGCGAAGAAGATGGCGGAGTGGGCCGGCGAGCTCGGTCGCGCCGCGGAGTCCTCCGACCCGTCTCCCCGAGGGCTCGTCCGCATCACCGCACCGCCCCACCTGTGCACCGACTTCCTCGCCCCCTTCGCCGCGTGGCTCGCGGGAATGCACCCGGGCCTCCGGATGGAGGTGCTCTCCAGCATCCACTACCTCGACCTGAACCGGGGAGAGGCGGACCTCGCGCTCCGCGGCAAGGTGCCCACCCAGGAGAGCCTCCAGGTGCTGCTCTCGCTCGAGCTGGAGAACGTCGTCTGCGTCGCGAAGTCCCTCGCCGCGAAGCTGCCGCGCAAGCCGGGCTTCGCCGACGTGCCCTGGATTGCCTGGGCGCCACCGCTCGACACCCTGCCGCCCAATCCTCAGCTCGAGGAGCTCATCCCCGGCTTCACCCCGGCATTCACCTCGGACAACTTCCTCGTTCACCTCGCGGCGGCGGAGGCCGGGGTCGGCGCCGTGGTGATGAGTCGCCTCCAGCACCGCTTCTCGCGCCCGACATCACTCGTGCCGCTACCCATCGACCTCGGGCCCTTCGCGCGCAGCTCGCTCCACCTGGTGTGCGCGAAGTCGGCGCTCGACATCCCCCGGGTGCGCCGGGTCTCGGAGCTCCTCATCACCGAGTTGGAGAAGCTCAGGCCCTCCCCCCACTCGCGTCAGAGATAGTCCACCAGCCGGGCCGGCAGCAGCGTCTGCTTGTAGACGAGCACCGCCATCATCCAGACGACTGCCAGCCGGACGTCTCGGACCATCGGCACCCGCTCGCTCCGCGACGTCCACACCGGGAGCGCCATCCATAGCAACAGCGACAGCGCGTGCCAGGCCTGCGTCTGGTAGATGCGCGCGAGCATCATCCCCATCCAGCCCAGCAGCGCCAGGTCCAGCCACGCCCGCGCGTAGAGGAGCGCCACCGCCGCCAGGCCGCCCCCGACGAGCAGGTGCAGCAGTCCGTGCGTCTCCGGGTTCCGCAACGGATTGGTGAGCGGAAAGAGCGAGAGCGACGGCGCGACGAGCCCGAAAGTCTGGAGGCTCGCTCCCCCGAGCACGGCGACGGCCCCCATCGCGACCCATTCCCGCACACCCCAGGGCTCGCGCTTCCCCTCGCGCAGGAGGAGGTACAGCGCATAGAGCGACAACGGCGCGAAGAGGAACGCGCGGTAGTGGATGAAGGCCGCGACGCAGTAGCTCACCAGCGCCGCCAGTCCTCGCCGCTGGAAGAGGAAGTGGCCACAGAGCGCGAGCGGAGCCAGCAACGCCACGTCGTAGAAGCCCTCGAGTGCCCAGCGGATCGTCTCGCTGTAGAGGAGGAACCCGCCGAGCAGCCCGAGCGCCAGGGGTTGGGCCGAGCCCGACATCAGCCAGCGCAGCACGAAGAACAGGCCGAGGTGGGCGTACAGCAGGTAGTTCAGGACGAGAAGGCGGCCCGCGCCGGAGAACGAGAGCGGGGTGAAGTGGTAGGCGAGCGCCACCGGTGCGGAGAGCAGGAGGGCTCCCGGTGGGTAGGGACGCGGAAACATGGGCCAGTTGAGCAGGAGCGGCTTGTCGAGCGACCCGCCCGGAACGACGTAGAGCGGGGACTTCTCGGTCATGTAGGGCCGGAGCTCCTCGGGCAGTTGCCGCCGCTCCTCCTCGGTGTAGCGCCGCAGGAACTCCTCGGCGGGCTGCTCCCACACGCAGGTGCCGCACAGGGCGAACAGGCGCGCGGCGTTCATGTGCGAGATGTGGTCCGAGAACCTTCCGGACAGGCCTCCGTAGGGAGCCTGGTAGGGACTCACGAGCGCCCAGCTTCCCCAACCCACGAAGGAGAGCGCGACGAGCAACAGGGCCCGCATGGACGGGCGCTGGAGGAAGGCCGGCAGGTGCATGCGGCCTTGTACTGCATCACCCCCCGACTCACGAACAACCGCCGCTCAGTAGATGGCGAGCCCCACCGACCACGAGTGGTTGAGGGCACGGGTGTCCCCACCGACGGTCGGCAGCCAGTCCTCGGTCCAACGGAAGGTCAATCCCAGACGCGTGGTCAGATCGAACTCCGCGAGCCCGCCGAAGGACACGTAGGGCCGCTCGCCACGCATGGCGGGCATCGCTCCGGCCGAGGCGGCCCACGATTGCCCGCCCCCGACGAAGGGCCCCAGGTGCAGGCGCCACAGGGAGAGGGGGTACCACTGGGCCTCGAGGCCGAGGCGCGTGTTGTAGAAGCTCATGCTCTCGTCGAGTCCGACCTGGATGCGCGAGTGGGCGAGGATGCCGAGCTTCTTCGAGGGGAAGTAGCCGAACGCGAAGTGGAAGCCGGCGCTCCGCCAGGTCAGCCGACCGGGCAGCGCGAAGCTGTCGTTGCCGGCACCGAACTGGTACGAGAAGCCCTTGCGATTGAGCGGCGCGGCATCGCGCAGCCACATGCCGGCGCCCTCATGGCCCGACAGCACGGCCCTCTCGACGTCTCGCAGATCATCGAAGGTGAGCTCGTCGAGCGGGACGGTGCTCCGCCCGCCACCGCGGCTCCAGAGATGCACCGGGTGGTGCGGGTGCACGGCGACCGAGCCGTCGAAACGGGCCCCCTCGGAGGCCGCGGCCACGATGCCGACCGCGACCCCGACGACGATGGCCAACGCCAGGAGCTTGCCCACATCACCGATGTCGCCGCCGCCACCGCCACGCCGCCCGAGGAGGACGAGCCGCCAGACGAGGTATCGGTGACGGGCGTGGCCGCGTGGACACCGGAGGGGCCGTCGCGTGAGGTCCTGTAGTAGACGGGCGGATCGTAGTAGGGCACGCCGTAGTTGAGGTAGAGGTCCGGCACCCAGTAGCCGTGCGAGTTCATCGAGTAGCCTGGCGGCGGCGCACCGTCGGGAGGCGCCCAGGCGGGGGCCGGATCCGGCTCGTCGGCCACCACGAACTGCTGCACGGCATACACATCCTGACCGCGCTCCTGGGGCGGCTTCATCACGACCCGCTCCAGCTCCGTGCGCGGCACCTCGTAGAAGTGGCCGAGGCACCCGCTCGACAGCACCGAGAGGAGGGTGACGAGTGCGCACAGCCGCGAAGGACGCCGACGCTGGGGAGATGTCGAGGTACTAACACTGTCCTGCCATGCTGGAATCATTCGCCGCTCCTGCTCGGGCATCCGGCCACGCCAGGGCGAACCATAGGCCGAGCCGGCCAGGGGATTGAACCCTCCCCTACTCGCCTACTCGGGCGGACGACTCGGACGGCGGAGGATGTACGTCGCGCCGAACAGCATGACCGCGGCGGCCCCGGCGAGCGCGGGCCACTTCACGCGCGCGACGAAGGCCATGAGGGCGAGGCTCACTCCCATGGCGGAGAGCGCACTCACCTTCACCTTCACCGGGATGGTGCCGTACTCACGCCACTCCTGGAGCCGAGGCCCGAAGCGCGGGTGCGTGTAGAGCCAGTCGTGGAAGCGGCGGGAGCTGCGCGAGAAGGCCCACAGCGCGACGAGCAGGAAGGGCGTCGTCGGCAGCAGCGGCAGGAACGCGCCGAGGACTCCGAGGCCGACGCACACGCAACCGAGCGCCATGAAGGCGAACCGGAAGCGCGACTGTACGGCCTTGTCGCCTCGCATCAGCTCCTGCTCGACGGACGGTTCGCTCGACACATCCGCGTATATACAACTTGCCGACCCCTCTCAGGCTTCCATTTCCATGCATGAGGCCAACGGTCGTCATTGGGATGTCACACCGCTCGGGGAGGAGCCTGTTGGACATGAAAAACAGTGGAAGCAGGACGAGGAGCACCTTGGGGCTGGCGGGTTTTCTCCTGGTGCTCATGACGGCCCTCAGTGCCCAGGCGGAGCCGCCCTTCTCCACGCTCCCGGGCCGCAAGCCGGACTCCAAGGAGCCCTGGGGCGCTTTTCTGGGAAGGGCCGCACATTTGGCCATTGGCAGAGCGTACCGCGTGCAGCATCCCTCCCGCGTCGTCTTCCTCAACACCGCCAGTCTCTCCAGAATCGTGAAGGAGGGGAAGTTGGGGGACCCCGAGCGTCTTTCGGAGTTCGTGAGGCTCTTGCGCCCGGACATCACCGATACCGACGCCCTCGTGCTCTTCGAAATAAAGCCGGACGATGAGGAGTCGCGCGGGGAAGGCAGAGAACAGGCGGGGCGCTATCTCGCGGCTCTGAATGAGGCCGTCGACCCTGACAAGAAACTCGTGGGAGGCACTGGCTTCGAGGGGTCACTCTTCCTCGAATTCGAGAATGGGGGAGCACTCTGGAAGTTGTCCTGGCGCACGCCCGAGCCCGGAGTGACGCTGTACCGCTGGAGCTACCGGAGCAAGAAACCCAATGCTTCCTGGAAGGAGCGGGCGGCCCAGAAGGAAGAGGAGTTGCCCAGGGAAGAAATAGCGCAGCGCGGCGAGTTGGCCGAGCAGGCGATCCGGGCTGCCTATGATGGGGGCGAACGCCCCAAGGGCTTCCAGGGCCAGGTCTACCTGCCTGGGGACTGCCGCTGAGCGGGCGGGAGGCGTCTGCCACCCTCGGAGCGAGCGAAGTGCCTGGCGCTTGAGGCGCAATTGACCGCTGTGGTAGGGCGAAAGACCATGACCCCGGCCCCCTTCCCGGTGCTCGAGTTTCCAGCGTGGCTCTACGACACCACCGCCGCCATCCTCCGCAAGGTGAGAGCCGAGGGCCACTGGTGGGCCCGGGAGTACCTCAAGACCGGTGCCTTTCCCCAGCCCCGGCAGATGCACCAGGTGCTGCCCGGCGAGGTGCTGGTGATGCACTCGGGGGCCGAAGGTTTCGACTGGGCCCGCCCGCGCTGGCGGGTGCACCTGTTCGCCGAGGTCTTCACCAGCTTGGACGAACGCGTCCCGAAGGAGGAGCGTCAACGCACGGAAAATGCCTTCGAGTCCTTCTGCCTGAGCACCCCGTGGGGGGCCCTCTACCATGCCGTGTCCCCACCCCCGCCGCAGAACGCTGTGCGCATGGCGAACCGGCTCGCCTCGTTGCTCCGCTTCTGGGACGTGCTCCAAGGCCCTCGCTACGCGTTCTGGTTCGGTAAGAAGTACACGATGGAGGAGCTCGTGGAGGATATCTACCGCAAGACCCTGGAGGCCTGGTGCCCCGGAGGCCCGGCCTCGGTCCGCGAGCACCTGGCCCTGACGGTGGAGCGCATGGCTCGCGCCACCCGCGAGGAGTGCGAAGAGGCCGTGCTCCGGGTGATTCCTATCGTGGTGGAGATGGACACCGACTTGAAGCACCGCGACGTGCTCAGCGACCCGGACTTCCTGCGCGAGCGCCTCCGCGCGCTTCCCCCGAAGAAGTTCGAGGATTTCTCCAGCGCCTATAAATACGCGGTGAGCGGGCAATTGTGGGCCTGGGACAGGGAGTTGGGGCGGCATTAGCCTGGATTTTCACGCAGCGAATGCTGCTAACGCCAGGAGCCCTCACATGAGCCGGGTCGAGTCCTTTGACACCGTCTCTAGGGAGTGTGAGGCCACGGGAGGTACTCTCTTCAAGGCGGTGTGCGACCAGCCCATCCTCCCCCCCAAACACCCAAGGTGCATGTCCTGATGAAGAAGGAGTCGTTGTTCCGGATGCAAGCGTCACTCGTGTGGATACTGTTCCCTTTTCTGTCTCTGGCGCTCGGCGCTGGTCCGGAAGCGGGTCGGCCGCGCACGGAGGGTTCCGAGCCCGCCGCAAAAGAGTGGCATGGCGCCCCCAGGGAGGACAGCGCACTGGGGCCGGTCGCTCAACTCTCGCTGGGGGGAAAGCAGAACGTGCCAGGCAGCCCGGTGGAAGCCCCTGCTCTCAGGGAACCGGGTTGGAACCTTACCGGCTCGATGACCACCGCCCGTCAGGGACACACGACGACGCTGTTGCCCTCCGGAAAGGTATTGGTGGTGGGGGGATACGTCGATGGCAAGGACAGGATCAAAACCCTTGCCAGCGCGGAGGTGTACGACCCGAGAACGGGGGCGTGGATCTCCACCAGGACCATGACTACTCCCCGTAGGGAACACACGGCGACGCTATTGCCCTCCGGGAAGGTGCTGGTGGTCGGGGGAATGAGTCACAGCGGCCGTCTCGCCAGTGCCGAGGTGTACGACCCGAGAACGGGGGCGTGGAGTGCCGCCGGCTCGACGGTCACCGCTCGCCAGTTGCACACGGCGACGCTGTTGCCCTCCGGGAAGGTGCTGGTGGCCGGGGGGATGGGTGGGGGTGGAAACGGCGTGTACGCCAGCGCGGAGGTGTACGACCCGAGAACGGGGGTGTGGAGTACCACCGGCTCGATGGCCAATGCCCGCGACTATCACACGGCGACGCTGTTGCCCTCCGGGAAGGTGCTGGTGGCCGGGGGGGTTGGAAGCGACCACTTCGCCAACGCGGAGGTGTACGACCCAGCGACGGGGAAGTGGAGCGCTACTGGCTCGATGGCGACTGCCCGCTACCAACACTCGGCGACGCTGCTGCGGTCGGGGAAGGTGCTGGTGACTGGAGGGAGGGGAGAGAAAAACGCTCTCGCCAGCACGGAGGTGTACGACCCGACGACGGAGAGGTGGAGCGCCACCGGCTCGATGACCACCGTCCGCGGCGCTCACACCGCGACGTTGTTGCCAACGGGCTCGGTGCTGGTGGCCGGGGTGTGGGGTGGGGGTGGAAACGGCGCGCTCGCCGGTGCCGAGGTGTACTACCCAGCGTTAGGGGTGTGGAGGGCCACAGGCTCACCGGTGACCGCTCGCGCCGAACACACGGCGATACTGCTGCCGTCGGGAAGGGTGCTGATGGCCGGAGGAAATGGCGAAAGCGGCACTCTCGCCAGCGCGGAGGTTTACGACGCGAGGACGGGGGTGTGGAACGCCGCCGGCTCCATGGCGACCCCCCGCGAGTACTTCACGGCGACGCTGTTGCCCTCGGGGAATGTGCTGGTGACTGGCGGGGAGGGGGAAAGCGGCACGCTCGCTAGCGTGGAGACATATAATCCGACAATGGGATGGTGGAGACCCCGGGGCACAATGGCCACCGCTCGTTCTGGGCACACGGCGACCTTGTTGCCTTCGGGGAAGATGCTGGTGGTGGGAGGAGAGGGCGGAAGTGGCTCCCTCGCCAGTGTCGAGTTGAGCGACCCGGATTCAATGATGTGGCACACCACTGGCTCCATGGCCACCGCGCGCCAGTTGCACACGGCGACCTTGTTGCCTTCGGGGAAGGTGCTGGTGGTGGGAGGAGAGGGCGGAAGCGGTGCCCTCGCCAGTGCCGAGGTGTATGACCCGGAGACAAGGGAGTGGAGCGCCACTGGCTCCATGGCCACCGCGCGCAAGCTGCATACGGCAATGTTGTTACCTTCGGGGAAGGTACTGGTGGCCGGAGGAGAGGGAGAAAGCGGCGCCCTCTCCAGCGCGGAGGTGTATGACCCGCAGACAGGGGCGTGGAGCACCACCGGCTCCATGGAGACCGCGCGCAAGTTGCATACAGCAGCGTTGTTGCCGGCGGGAAAGGTGCTGGTGGCCGGAGGAGAGAGGGGACTCAACGCCCTCGCCAGTGCCGAGGTGTATGACCCAGAGATGGAGCAGTGGTACACCACCGGCTTGATGACTACAGCTCGCCGGTTGCACACGGCAACGCTGTTGGACTCGGGAAAGGTGCTGGTGGCCGGAGGCTACAGCGCAGGTCACCTCGCCGACGCGGAGGTGTACGACCCGGGGACAGGGATGTGGAGCGCCACCGGCTCGCTGGCCGTCGGTCGCCAGATGCATACGGCGACGCTGTTGGCCACGGGGAAGGTCCTGGTGCTCGGGGGAAGAAATGAAAGGGGGCTCGCCAGCGCGGAGGCGTACGACCCGGGGATGGGGGAGTGGAGTACCACTGGCTCGCTGGCCATCGTCCGCGGAGACCACACGGCGACGCTGTTGGCCACGGGGAAGGTCCTGGTGGTCGGAGGGTCCAACGGGAACACCCTCGCGAGCGCGGAGGTGTATGACCCCGGGACGGGGGGATGGAGCGCCACCGGTTCGATGGCGACCTCTCGTGCGAATCACACGGCGACGCTGTTGCCCTCGGGGAAGGTCCTGGTGGTCGGAGGGTCCAACGGGAGCAACCTCGCGAGCGCGGAGGTGTACGACCCTGGGACGGGGAAATGGAGCGCCACCGGTTCGATGGCGACCGCCCGTGTGCACCATACGGCGACGCTGTTGCCCTCGGGGAAGGTCCTGGTGGCGGGGGGACACACAAGGGGCGCTACAGGAAGCAGTCTCGCGAGTGCGGAGGTGTACGATCCCAAGACGGGGGTGTGGAGTGCCACCGGCTCGATGGTCACCGCTCGCCAGTTGCACACGGCGACGCTGTTGGATTCGGGGATGGTGTTGGTGACCGGGGGGGGGAATATCCATGGGAAGAACTCGGGCGTGGAGGTGTACGACCCTGAGACGGGGGCATGGAGCAGCGCCATCTCGATGGGTATCCCTCGCTGGTTGCACACGGCGACGTTGCTACCCTCGGGGAAGGTGCTGGTGGCCGGAGGGGAGAATGAGAACGGCGCCCTGTCCAGCTCCACGACGTATGATCCAACGTCGGGCAATTGGATTCCCACCACGGGCATGATGACCAACACCTCCATTGGGCATACCGCAACGCTGCTACCGTCGGGCAGGGTGCTGGTGACCGGGGGGTGGTACTTCGTAGGGTACCTCGCCAATGCGCAGGTGTACGACCCGGGAACCAAGCAATGGAACTTTGCCGGCACGCCGGCCACCGGTCGCCATGGCCATACAGCAACGCTATTGCCGTCGGGGAAGGTCCTGGTGGTCGGAGGACCTAAAGGAAGCCCCCTTGCCAGCGTGGAGGTGTACGACCCTGGGACCGGCGGAGGGAGTGCTGGCCGAGCGGCGGTAATCGCCCCCTAGTACTACTCCTTGCAACACTCACAGCCCGTGCCGGATTGCCCAGGGAGCCCCCTTCTCTGGGAGCCGGCGCACCCTCGGTGCGGCTCACGCCACCCCGACCAGGCCCTGTGCATGCTGGACGAGCTGCTCCACCAACCGGGCGATGAGCTGGCGGCGCCTGCCGTCGCTCGCGCCTGCCAGGGAGTCCGCGTAGAAGCCGGTGATCCAGCCCAACGCATCTACCTCGAGACGCACGGCGATGTAGTGGCCGTACCCGACTCGCGACTCCACGAGCCCCTCGTCGTTCCCGATGGTGTTGATGATCACCACCGCGGCAGCACCGGGGATCCGGCGGCCGACGCGGGCGACGGCGCGCCACTGAGGCGCTACGACGAAGTCGGCGAGCTCGCGCAGCTCCAAGAAGTGCCCGAGAAACACGACCTGTGCTTCGAGGTGGAGCGTGTGGCCCGAGGCGAACGGCAGGTAGTGGTGTCGACAGCTCCACGTTCTCGACTTCCGCCGCCAGCGTGAGCGTGAGCGCGGAATGGACCTTCGCGCGGATGGAGATGGAGGCGGTCTCCGTATCCGGCTGTTCGATGATGAGGCACACCACCCCGTCCTCCGAGCAGGTCTCGCTTCGGTGGGTCTAGCCTGCCGCCAGGAAGGTACGCTCACCCGGTGTGAAGGCAACTCCCAGCGCTCGGGCCCGGGGAGGTCGGCGCTGGCCACCGCGGAGCCTGGGTCAGTCCAGTGCGACCGGAAAGGTGACGAGCACGGAGCATGCGGCGAGCATGAAGACGAACGCCAGGCCCAGCATCAAGCGCTGCGCAAGGCGACTCTCGAGCTTCGTTGCCACTCCCGCGAAGAAGAGGATCATGGCGAACAGGACGTTCGTCGCCACGTACCGGTCAGAGTGCAGGTTGAACGTCCGGGCATCTTCCGAGCGCGCCTCCGCATTCTCGTTCAAACGCTCCGCCTCCGCGAGGGCCTCTCTCCGATACTCGGGCATCTCGAAGGGCGTGGCTGGCGCCTCCGCGTTTTGAAAGGGCCGCGTCGCCAGCCAGGCCTCGACAGCCGACTCGAGCTCCTTCGGGAATCGCGCGAAGAGGAAGTTCGAGAGCGTTCCGGGTTTGGGCTCGTACCCGCGGGCGCGCAGCTCGTCCGGGCTGACCTCGGCCGCGACCGCCTGTACCCAGGCAATGAAGATGTTGGCGTCGAGAGCCGCTTGCTGGTCGGCTCGGGTGGCGAAGCGCGCGGCAACGGTGCGGCTTGCCGCGGCCTCGCTGAAGGCGATGCTCTGCCGCCCGCTCCACTTGGCGCTCTGGAACGCCGCCCAAGCCGCGAGAATCGCGGCCAAGGCCATCATCACCGTGGCGACGAGCTCCAAGCGGTGATTCTCTTCTTGCTGGCGCGACTCCGAGGGGGGCGGCTCGGGCATGGTCATCCTCCTGGAGACTCTGTGCAAGTGGGGTTGGTTCAAGAGCTCATGCGCCGAGGATGCGCCTGGTTCTCGCGAACGCCGAAAAGCATGCACTCATGGCCCTCGCTCCTCATGTCCCGACCTCCTCAGGCCAGCTGAACGCTGGAAAGCTGGGGAGTGGGGCGTGGGCGCACAAGCGCTTGAGGCAGGCAGCGAGCCGGGGGCCCGTGCGGTCGCCGGGCCCGCTGTCCGGGCGAGCACGACGCCAGCGGTGGTTGAACCCGCCGCCAGCTGCCCCGTCGTCAAGTGGCTTCGCCACCTCTCCCCAGCGGCAGCTCGACGGTGAACGTCGAGCCCTCCCCCGGCGTACTCTCCACTCGGATGCGGCCCTGGTGCGCCTCGACGATTTCCCGGGTGATGTACAGCCCCAGCCCCAACCCCCCATAATGTCTCAGCGGCACCGCCCGCTCGAAGCGCTCGAAGATGCGCCCCGTGTCCTCCGGTGAGATGCCAATTCCGTGGTCCCTCACGCGCAGCCGAGCCACCTCCCCCTCCACCTCCACGCTCACCTGAATGGGCTTCCCTGGCCCGTATTTGATGGCATTTCCCAGCAGGTTCTCGAGGACCTGCTCGAGGCGCCCCCTGTCCACTCGAGCCACCACCGGAGCCTCCGCCCTCAGCTCCAGCTCGCACCCCTCGCGCGCCAGCGTGTCCTCATTGCTCGTGATGGCATCCTTCACCAACTCCATCAAATCCACACACTCCCACTGCAGCTCGAGCTTCCCGGCCATGAGCCGTGACACATCCAACAGCGTCTCGACGAGCCGGGCCATCCGCCCCACCTGCCGCTGGCAGAGCGCCACCTGTTCGGCCAACGGCGCCTGCTCCTCGCGCGCAAGCGTCCGGTGCAGCCGCTCCAGCCTCAGCCGCAGCGGCGTGAGCGGCGTCCTCATCTCGTGCGAGGCGATGGACAGGAAGTCATTGCGCATCCTCGCCGCCTCCTCCGCCACCGCGCGCGCCGCCTGCTCCTGGCTCAACAGCCTGTCCCGCTCCCGCTCCGCCTGCTTGCGCTGGGTGATGTCCGTAATCATCCCCAACACGCCTGTCACCCGCCCCTCCCGGTCCACCAGCGGATTCGCGGACACGATGCCCCATATCTCGCGACCGTCCTTCCCCCGGAAGCGGAAGTCATGCTGCTCGCGGATGCCCTCCATGCGTCGCTCCAGGCACCGTCCAGCCTCCGCGTGGAACTCCCTGTCCATGAAGACCAGGAACGACTGCCCCACCATCTCCTCCACCGTGTAGCCCAGCATCCGCGTCATCTTCTCGTTCACGAACATCGTGGCGCCCTGCGCGTCGAGCATCCAGACCCCCTCCTCGGCGGTCTCGAGGATGTGGCGGTAGCGCGACTCGCTCTCATACAGCGCCTCCTGGGCCAGCTTCCGCTCGAGGTTCTCCCGCTGCACGTGGGTGTAGAGCATGGCGTTCTCCAGCGAGATGGCCGCCTGCGAAGCCAACAGCTCCAGGGAAGACAGCCGCTCGCGGCTGAAGGCGCCCGCCAGCACGTTGTTCTCCAGGTACAGCAGCCCGATGACGCTGGCCCGCCGGAGGATGGGCAGACAGAGCACCGCCTTCGGCTTCCACCCCACCATGTACGCATCCGTGGCGAACGGCGCCGCCCGCGTGGCATCCTCGAGGACGACCTGCTGCTTCGTCCGCCACACGTACTGCAGCAGGGACACGGGCAGGTGCGCCTCCCCCACCTCCGTCACCTCCGGTGGCGCCTGGACCACCACCGAGCTCCCCTCCAGCCAGGCCTCCGCCGCCACCGAGAGCTGCCCCTCGGGCGCCAACAGCAGGACGCCCCGCTGGGCCCCGCTCTGCTCGAGCACCACCTCCACCAGCTTGTGGATGAGCCTGTCCAGGACGATTTCCCCGGAGATGGCCTGCGAGGCCTTGACGACGGACAGGAGCTCGAGCTGCTCGGGCCGAAGGCAGCAGGTCACCGAGGACTCGAAGCCGGCCAGGGAGGCCGCTGACTCGCGAAGGCACTCATGCCGCCGCTCGAGCTCCCGCACCTTGCCATGAGCGCCCCAGCGCGCGTAGCACGAGCGCGCCTCGCGCAGGTACAGCTCGCCGAAGCGGCCCTGCCCCTGCGCGAGGTAGAAGCGCGCCGCCAGCTCGTAACCCAGCGCCTCGTACTGGATGAAGCCTCCCTCGCGCGCCGCGCGCAGGGCCTGCTCATACATCCGCATGGCGCCCGCCACGTCTCCCTCCAGCCGCGCCCGCTCCGCCGACACCAGCGCGTACGTGGCCGCGAAGTTCCTCGGGTGGTTGTCCGCCCACTCCCGCAGCAGCGCCTCGTCCTCCCTCAGCGTCTCCAGGAAGGCCCGCTGCCTCTCCGCTGGCACCCGTGGGTAGAGCGCCGCCAGCGTCAGCACACGGTAGAGGTGGAAGTCATGCACCTGCGGGTGCCCCACCGAGGACCACAGCAGCCGCTCGGCATGCCCTGCCGCCTCGAGCGCCTGCTCATACTCCCCACACATGAAGCGGGATTTGAGCTTGAGAACGTAGTACCAACACACCATCGTCCGCATGCGCTCGGGCGTCAGCTCGGACTCGAAGCGCGCCTCGTCGAAGCCGTCCCCGTTGAAGGTGGAGAAGCCCTCCGTCAACCCCCGCATCTGCTGGATGTAGCGCTGCTGGTTGAGGATGATGTGCTCCGCGTCTCGAAAGTGTGTCCTGCGCACGAAGTCCATGCGCCGCACCGACTCGGCGTGGATTTCCTCCAGCCCATCGCCGCGGTTGAGCATCTCGGTGATGAGGTGGTTGCAGCTATAACAAGCGCTGGCCAGGTCCCCCGCCTCGACGCTGCCCTCGAAGGCGGCCCGGCAGTGGTCGACGGCGGCCGAGACGGACTCGTTCCAGAAGGCCAGCATCTCCAGCGAGAAGAAGGCCTTCCCCCGGTAGCCCAGCCAGCCATGCCGCTCGACGAGCTCCTGGGCCACCCGGCCCAGGCGGTAGCCGTCCCGGTAGCGGTGGAAGCCGGGCCCCAGCAGCGTGCCGAACCACGCATAGCCGTGCGCCGAGGCATCCGTGTTGCCGTACCTCAGGCTCAGGTTCATCATGTGGCACAGGTGCAGGTAGAGCAGGTTCTTGTCGGTGAAATAGGCGGGAGCGAACAGCACCCCCAGCACTCCCATGGCCGCCCGAATGTCCTCGTCCTTCATGAGAGGCAGCTCCACCAGCGCCTCCAGGGAGCGCCCGCCCAAGCCCAGACAGAAGCGCTCATACTCGTACTCCACCTGCTCCCAGGTGGGGTGGGCCGGCATGTCGATGCCAAACAGCGCCAGACACTCCAAGGCGCTCTGCACGGCCAGCGCGTTCTCCGAGCGCGTCACGTGGAAGTCCACCTTGAGGCGGTAGACGCCGGCCTTGTCCACGCGGCTGGGCGCGTGGCGCAGCAGCACTGGGAAGAGGCGCTCCGTCTCCTCCAGGCCCCCCAGGAGGAACTCGCACTCGGCGCGCTCACGGTGCAGGGCGAAGGCCAGCGTGGGGTGCTCCTCCCAGCACCCGGGCCCCAGCAGGGCCATGCCCACCGCCAGGTAGCTCGAGGCCGCGGCGTAGGCCGTGGAGGCCTTCGCCCGGCGCGCCGCCCTCAAGTCCAGCTCCGCCAGCTCCGTCCGCGCCGACGCCTCGGTCAGCAACGAGGCCCCCAGGTTGAGCTGGTTGACGATGTCGAAGAGGCGCTCCTCCAGGGCCTCGGGAGGCGTGCGCGAGAGGAGGAGCCGCCCAATCTTCAGGTGCACCCGCTCGCGCTGGGGCTCGGGGATGAGGAGGTAGGCCGCCTGCTGCACCCTGTCATGCAGGAAGCGGTAGCGCGTGCCCGCGCGCAGCACCAGCCCCTCCTTCACCGCGTGCCACAGGTGCGCGTGGACGCGCGCTTCCTCCTGGTCGCACACCACCGCCAGCGTGTGGAAGTCCACGACGTTGCCCACACACGCGGCCCGCTCCAGCACCTCCTGCGTCCCCGGTGGCAGCCGTTTGAGCTTGTCCACCATCAGCTCCACCACGTTGTCCGTGAAGCCCTTGGCGTCGATGCCCTGCACGTCCCACCGCCAGGCGCGAGCCCCCGCGTCGAACCAGACGAGCCCCTCCTCGTAGAGCATGGTGAGGAATTGAATGGCGAAGAAGGGATTGCCCGCCGTCTTCTGGTGGAGCCGGCGGGCCAGGGGGTGGACGGCCTCGGGCGAGGCGTGCAGGGTGTCCGCCACGAGCTGCGCCACGTGCTGGGGTGAGAGCAGCGACAGGACGACGTCTCGCACGGCGGTGCCGGCCTTGCGCACCTCCTCCACCATGCGCGGCAGCGGATGGGAGGGACTCACCTCGTTGTCCCGGTAGGCGCCCAGGGCCAGCAGGTAGCCCGTCTCCGGCTGCGTCAGCACGTAGCGCAGCAGCTTGAGGCTCGCCGCGTCCGCCCACTGCAAGTCGTCCAGGAAGAGCACCAGGGGGTGCTCGCGGCGCGCGAGCACCTGGATGAACTGACTGAAGACGTTGAGGAAGCGGCTCTCCGCCTGGGCGGCGGGCAGCTCCGGCACCGGCGGCTGCCGGCCGAGGATGAGCTCCACCTCGGGGATGACGTCGATGATGAGCTGACCGTTGGCGCCCAACCCCGCCAGCAACCGCTGCCTCCAGGCGGCGAGCTGCTCCTCGGTGCCCGCCAGCAGCTCCTGCACCAGCCCCTGGAAGGCCTGGACGACGGTGGCGTAGGGAATGTCTCGCTTGTACTGGTCGAACTTCCCGGAGAGGAAGAAGCCTCGCGTCGCGAGCACCGGCTTGTGCAGCTCGTGCACCAGCGAGGACTTGCCGATCCCCGAGTACCCGGAGACGAGCACCAGCCGAGGCTCGCCCCGCGCCACGAGTTGCTCGAACTCGTGCAGCAGCAGGGCGCATCTCGCGCTCGCGGCCGTAGAGCTTCTGCGGTATCTGGAAGCGCTCGGAGACGTCCCGGTGCCGAGGGGAAAGGCGTCGATGCGCCCCCGCGCCGTCCACTGCTCCAGACAGCGCTCCAGGTCATGCACGAGCCCCTGCGCGCTCTGGTAGCGCTCCTCGGCCACCTTGGCCAGGAGCCGGGTGACGATGGCCTCGAGGACCTCCGGCACCTCCGGGGCGAGCTCGCGCAGCGGGGGCGGCGTGCGGGCGATGTGGCAGTGCATCCACTCGAGGGGGTCCGTCGCGCAGGAAGGGCAGCCGGCCCGTCAGCATCTGGTAGCAGGTGACGCCCAGCGAGTAGAGATCCGTCCGGAGGTCGAGCACCCGGTTCATCCGCCCCGTCTGCTCGGGGGACATGTAGGCGAGCGTGCCCTCGATGAGGCGTGGGCCCTGCACGGCCTGGTGCTCGCGGGGCAGGATGCGTGGCGATGCCCAGGTCCGTGAGCTGCACCTGGCCGGTGTTGGGGTGGACGAGGATGTTCTCGGGCTTGATGTCCTTGTGGATGACGTGGTGGTGGTGGAGCTCGGCGAGCGCCCGGGCGATGCCGAGCGCCAGGGGGAGGAAGCGGCCGACCGGCAGGGCCCCGTCCAGGACATGGGCGAGCGAGACGGCGCCCGTGTCTTCCAGGACGAGGCACGGCTGCCCGTGGAAGGCATCCAATCCGAGGGGCTTCACCACGGCGGGCGTGTCGAGGCTCCGGCCAAAGGAGAGCTCCCGCCGTTGGCCCTCGAGCTCGTGGGGGCTGGGGCGCCGGGGGCCGAGCACCTTGAGGATGACAGGCAGGCCCTCCGCGCCCCGGAGAGCCCGGTAGAGTCTGCTGCGCTCCCCCTCATGGAGGGTTTCCGTGACGTGGTAGGTTCCAGCCCTCATCTGGTGCGCCTCCAGGTGGAGGCCCCCTGGGATTACACGGCGGAAAGGAGAGTTATGCCGTGGTGTTCCGCCGCCAGGGTGTCTGACCCAGGTGCCGGGCGTTTCGAGTGCCGTAAGGGATGCAAGGCTGTCTGCTTCGCGGGCGGGCTGCCTCGAGCTTCGAGTCAGGCATGCAGCGGGGGGGCCTCCTCATGGGGCGGAGGGGCCCTCTGTACCTGGAGCGCCTTCCTCGCGGCCTCTTCCCCCGCCAGGATGCGCGCCCGGAGCAGGTTCGGCGAGAAGTCCAGTGAATCCCCCAACTCATGCTCCGATTGGATGATGGTGATGGGATAGTGGCGGTAGGGTTTACCGTCCAGATCCGTCAGCGCCACGCCGTGCTCCGCGGCCTGCCGCACCACGTGGTTGATGTTCAGGAACTCCCGCACGTCATTGATGAGGATTTCGTTGATGACGACCTCCCCGAGGCTGCGCCGGGCCACGTCCACGATGGTGCGCGGGGGCGGTGCCGGGTCCAACTGATAGTTGCCGCACAGGATGACGACGAGCTCGGTCGGATCGTACTCCAGTGCATCTCCCAGCGGCGTCATGTTCCGAATGCCACCATCCACACGGGCCTGGGGACCGACGGCCTCCCAGATGACAGGCAGCGTCGCACTCTCCCAGACGGCGTCGAGGAACCCCGGCTCGTCGTAAGACACCAGCTCGTATTGACCGCTCACGAGAGACACCCGCCCCACGTGAACGGGAACCTTGTACGGCCGCCCCGCGGCGCGCTTGAGGATTGACTCCCGCATCGGGGTGTTGTCATAGAAGCCAAGCTTCCTCGTGACGAGGCGCAAGCCCACCCGGGGCCAGGAGAACTTCCGATAGACATCCTTCTCGCGAAGCGTGAGCCAGAGGTCCATCACCTGCTCGTACTGCCCCTGGGCCAGGAGCGTGCCGTTCAGGGCCCCCACGGAGACGCCGAGGATGCGCTCCCACTCGAAGCCCCCCTCCTCGCGGAGGACACGCTCCGCTCCCACCTGGAATGCCCCCCTCGTTCCTCCGCCAGACAGGACGAGCGTCGCTCTTCGAGACATGATGACCTCCTGGATGAGAAGGCTCGGGAGTTTCAGCCTCCACCCCGCACATGTATGCGCATGGCACCGCCAGGAACATCCCCGCTGGCCCGCCAGCCCTGGGCTGGGACGCCCGCCTCGTTGAAGTCGTCCCCCACCCGCGCGCACCGAGCGACTCTTCCCACCAGCCGACAGCACCCGTCCTCGCTACGCCGCGAGCACCCCGAGCCCCCGAGTGAGCAGTCCCCTCGGCTCCAATCCAGCTCCGTCCAGAGCAGCCGCTGCTGCGGCGACAGAGAGGAGCTTCCTGCGCTCCTCGCGGGCGGAGAGGTCCTCCATGACGACCCCGGCGCCCAGCAGCCGCATGTCCTCGCCATAGACGGGCACGGCGTGCTCCGCCACCGGCAGCCGGCTCCCGTCCGGACGGAGGATGAGCACCTCGCGCGACGTGGTGGCTCGCCCGCTCAAGGCCTCGCTCGAGGGCGGACTACCTCCAGGAGGAGTGGGTCGGCGAGCCGTCAATGCCCAGGGCGGCATACCGGGCGCCCGTCGCCGCGCGCGCCTGTTCGACGATGGTGCGCAGCACGGGCTGGAGAAACTCGGGAATGCTCCGGCGCCGATGCGTCGTGTCACAGGCGTATGAACTCGCTGGCTTCGCGGGGATGCAAACTCGCCGAGTTCGGGATTCTGATATGGTCGCGCCCGATCATGAACGCCAATGCGACATCCGTGTCGCAGATAGCTGGTCCTGGATCGCACAGCTCGCCTCGTTCTCCCGCTGAAAGGCGTCGGCGCAACGGTTGCATGGGGTCGCGGACCACATGACCGGTCGTGGCGAGAAATCCGGGCG
>CAVYSY010000053.1:0-28386 GCA_963771175.1 uncultured delta proteobacterium | reverse complement strand
CGCGCCCAACTGGTGGTAGGCGTCGAGCAGGGGCTTGCGCAGCTCCTCGGGGAGCGTGAGCCCGCGGATGAGTTCCTTCAGTTGCTTGGAGTGAGCGGCGAGCGACTCGAGGTTGTCCGGGTCGATGCGCTTCCAGATTTCGGACACCTGGCTCTGCGCCTCGGCTCGATGCCCTTCTGGAAGGCGGCCGCGGTGATGACGAAGCCACGGGGGACGGGCAGGCCCGCCCGTGTCGTCTCGCCAGGTTGGCCCCCTTGCCACCCGCGATGGGCACGTCCTTACCGGGTGAGCGCGTCGAACCAGATGACGTAGGCAGGCTCCTGCCCTCGAGATTTCGAACCCGGGCCCGCGGCCTGCCCTGCGGTGTGCCCCTTCGCCATCATGGATATCTTGCATGCTCAAGCCTCCGCAGTAGCCCCAAAGGTCTGTCCGCTCCCTCGAACTGGCAGGCACGTCGTACGCGGGGGCGAGAAGGGCGAGCGCGCGAAGTCCCGCCAGGGCAGGCAGCGGGCAGGGAGGAAGGCGAGCGTGGAAGCGGGCGCTCGCAGGTGTCAGAACGAGTTGCGCACCTGTCCGTGGCGCATCTGCCGGGTCAGCTGGCTGTAGTGGTAGTGGCAGGCGCACTTGATCAGGTAGACGAGCGCAAGCTCGGAATCCGGGCGCTCCCTCAGGGCGCGGGCGAGGCGCCAGACGTACTCGCGCCGCAGTTCGGCGCTCGGGAGGTTGCGCAAGAGCCGGCCGCTCAGCACCGCGGCGGTGGCGAGATTCATCGCCTGGCTCGCACCGCGGCGCAGCGGGTGCTCCCGCCAGTAGCGCTCGCGGCCGCGCCCGAAGGCCAGCCTGCCCCGCAGGAACAGCGACTCCACCCGCTCGAAGTAGGCCTCGGGCCCGTAGAGCTCCTGCATCAGCCGCACGGTAGCCGTCGCGCAGCTCCTCGCGGCTCATCCGCTAGCGGGATGACGTTGGTGCCGAACTCGGGCTCGTCCGCCGGGTCGAGCCGGCCCTCGCGTCGCCAGCCGGGCGTGCAGCGGCGTCTTGGGGATCGCGGAGAGCATGCCGACCATCGCGTGCGCGATCCGCGCCTCGCGGAGGAACTCGAGCTGGCGCGTCGAAGACGTCGGGCGTCGTCTGTCGAAGCCCAGGATCATGCCGCACCAGACCTCCAGGCCGGCGTCCTGGATGCGGTGGACCCGCTCGAGAGCAGCGTGCCCGCCGCGGGCGCACGTTCTGGAACTTCTTCGTCTCGCGCAGCGACTCCTCGTTGGGGCTCTCGATGCCGATGAAGACGCTGACGATGTTCGCCTCGACCATCAGCTGCATCAGCTCCGGCGTCGTCGGCCAGGTCGAGCGACGCCTCGGTGAAGAAGGTGAAGCGGATAGCCGCTGCCGCTTCTGCCAGGCGACCACCTCGCGCAGCAGCGCCTTGATCGCCTTCTTGTTGCCGATCAGGTTGTCGTCGACGATGAAGACGTGGCGCATGCCCCGGGCGCGCAGCGCCTCCAGCTCGGCGATCACCTGCGCGGCTGTCTTGAGCCGCGGCCGGCGGCCGAAGGTGACGATGATGTCGCAGAACTCGCACTGGAACGGGCAGCCGCGCGAGAACTGCAGCGCTGCCGAACAGGTAGTGCTGCATCTTGAGCAGGTCGAAGCGCGGCGTCGGCACGCGTGGTCATGTCGGTCTTCTCGGCCTGCTCGTAGCGCCGGCGTGGCGCCCCTCGCGCCCACTCGCGCGAGGAACTGCGGCCAGGTCTCCTCGGCCTCGCCGACGAAGATCACGTCGGCCAGGTCGTCGAAGTAGTCCTCCTGCACCGTGACCCACGGGCCGCCGACGACCGTGAAGGCGCCGCGCGCGCTTGAGCTCGGTGAGGATCTCCCGCATCCGCAGGCGCTGCACGCTCATGCCGGTCACGCCGACGATGTCGGCGCGCGGCAGCGCGTCGAAGTCGATCGGCTCGACGTTCTCGTCGATCAGCGTGACCGGGTGCTCGGCGGGCGTGAGCGCGGCCAGCAGCGGCAGGCAGGCGACCGGCAGGTTGGCCCGCTTGCCGAGGAGCGGCAGGGCGTGCTCCAGGCCCCAGAACGAGACCTCGAACCGCGGGTTGATGAGGACGATGTCGGCCATGGTCGCGCGGGTGGGCACGGCGCTCGTGCCCTGTGCGACAGGCTCCGGATTCTCGCGCCCTTTGGCAATGCGCTGCGGGGGCAGGGGGGCTGTGCGGATCCGGACACACCGAGCCGAGTGGAGCTCGCTGATGGGTAGGTTCGACATGTCCATCGGGAGATAAAACTCCTCACCGTGGAGAGATATAAAGCCTCTCATCCTGTCTCTCTCAGGGTTGCGGCCGGAAATGGAGAGGAATAAGAGACCTCGCCATGGGAAGGATATCGGGCTCGCGCAACCGGGATCATGAGCTGACACGTTCGAGGCTCGTGGAGAGCCTCGCGCGGCGAATCCTCATGGCGGGTGGCGCGCGCCCGAGCCTGCGGGTGCTCGCGGAGGGAGCCGGGGTGGACCCGGGCGCGCTGCGGCACTACTCGGCGATCGTCGCGGGGTGGTGCAGGCCGCCTTCGAGCACCTGATGAAGTTCGGGCAGGAGCGCCAGGCCTGGGCGAAGAGCCTGGCCGAGCAGCCGGCGCGCCCGGCCTTCCATCACCTGCTCAAGCAGATCTCCATCGCGTGGACGGGGGCGCTGGGTGGCATGCACGCCGCCGGTTTCGCCGAGGGCATGAGTGACCGAAGCTGGGGCAGCTCTACATCTCCTCCATCTTCGAGCCCACGCTCAACTCCATCGAAGAACTGCTCATCATCTTCCACGCGCGTGGCGAGTTGTCGGTGCCGGATGCGCGCGTCGCCGCGCTCGCGCTGCTGTCACCGGTGCTGATGGCGCTCTTCCACCAGCACCAGTTGCAGGGACGCCGCTGTCGTCCGCTCGACCTCGAGGTCTTCATCGAGCGGCGCCTCGACGGCTTCATGAAGGGCTACGCGAAGTAATCCAAACGTCGTTCCAAACGGGAGTCATTCCATGACCGCGTCGCGGTTGCTGTCTTGTTGCGTCCTGTTGTCCGTCCTCGTGGCGTGCCAGGAGAAGGAGATTCCCAGGTCCCCGAGAAGGTGGTGGGCCACTGCCTCTACACGAACAAGTTCAGCGATCTCCAGGAGTGCCGCGACTACGTCGGGGAGTGGACCGAGCAGGAAGCGGTGGAGGATTGCAAGGACCAGGGCTCGACGGTCGAGCTGGGCTCGGCGTGCAACATGGAGGAGCGGCTGGGCTACTGCTTCCTGGAGGGTGGGGACGAGAAGTGGTCGCGCATCACCTTTCCCGGCGTGGACGCGGAGTCGTGTGGCACCATGCAACGCGGGTGTGAGCTCTTCGGTGGCGGCGTGTTCGACCCGTCTCCCGTCTGCGGCGGGAAGGTGGTGGACATGGGAGACACGGGGCTCCCGACGTTCCAGCAGCCGGTGCTCACGTGTGTGGACCCCAAGCAGGGCGAGCCGCCCGGGATGTCGGAAGGGGGGAAGGTCTGCACGTGGGAGATGATCTCCGGCGCCACCGAGCCCGGCCGCAGCTTCAACGAGTACGCGAGCTGCGACCGCGTGCGCACCCAGCGCCCGTACTACCCGGTGCCTCCCGCGGAGGACGCGGAGCGGGACGACGCGCGCATGAAGGATCCGACGTACGTCTCCGAGCTCAACTGGGTGAGGTCGCAGATCGAGTCGACCGCCTGCGTCTGCTGTCACTCGACGCGTGCGCCCAAGGGCCCCTCGAACTGGTTCGTCGAGTCGCCGGGCAACTTCATCAACTCCTTCTATCCGCGAGGCCTGGCCATGGGGGCCGGGTGGATCAACACCGTCGGCTTCGGCGCGTATCGGCCCGAGCACAACAACGGCTTCTCTCGCGCGTCGCCCGAGCGCCCGAACGACTCCATCTTCGTCACGACGGACGCGGCGCGGATAGCGCGCTTCTTCGAGTCCGAGCTCGCCCATCGCGGCTATAAGCGCGAGGACTTCGCCAACCAGCCGTACGGAGCGGGCCCGCTCGATGACCAGCGCATGTACAGGCCCACCGCCTGCGCGAACGGTGAAGGCATCAGCGCCGATGGCACCCTCAACTGGCGCGGGGGCAAGGCCCGCTACGTGTACGTGCTCGAGCAGGAGGCCACGTCCCCGACGGTGCCGCCGAACCTCGACCTGCCCGAGGGCACGCTGTGGCGCATCGACGTGCCCGCCGAGGGGTCTCCCGTCGCGAGTGGAACGGTGCGCTACGGCGTCATCCCCGCCGGCATGTCCCAGCGCTTCCCGGCGAGCGGCCAGCCCGTCGCGCTGACGAGCGGCAAGACCTACTACCTGTACGTGCTCGCGGACATCATCGTCCCCGTCACCCGCTGTCTCTTCGTCGCGCCGTGATACCCCTCTGAAGTAGGTCGTTTCAGGGGTGACGAGCAGCGCCAGTGCGTTCGCACAGCACACGCCCGCCATGAGACCTGAGACCCACCCGCCTCCTGGGCTCGCGTTTCAGAAACCTGTCCGACTGTCGGACAGGTTTTTGAAGACCGCGCCCGGCGGCCCCCCCTCCCGCACGGACTTTTTTCGGATGGCGTGGGCTTGTTCCTGGAGCGCTACACTCGCTTCCATGCAGAGCAAAGCCACAACCGTCGACCAGTACCTCGCCGCGCTTCCGGAGGACCGCCGCGCGGCGATCTACGCCGTGCGCAACGTCATCCTCGAGAACCTCGACGAGAGCTACGAGGAGGGCATGCAGTACGGGATGATCGGCTACTACGTCCCGCACGAGGTGTTCCCCGCCGGCTACCACTGCGATCCGAAGCAGCCGCTGCCGTTCGCGTCGCTGGCCTCGCAGAAGGGCCACATGGCCGTCTACCTGATGTGCATCTACGGCCAGCCGGAGCACGAGAAGTGGTTCCGCGAGGCGTGGGCGAAGACGGGCAAGAAGCTCGACATGGGCAAAGCGTGCGTGCGCTTCAAGAAGCTCGAGGATGTCCCGCTCGATGTGATCGGCGAGGCCATCCGCCGTGCACCCGCGAAAGCGTACATCGAGCACTACGAGTCCGTGCTCCGACCGCCGGAGAAGAAGAAGGCACCGGGCGGCGCGAAGAGCAAGCCGGCCGCGAAGAAGCGCGCGTAACATCCTCCGCGGTCGTCACCACTGCGTTCGCAGCCGTCGGCGAGAAGTTCTCGGGAGTCACCATCTATTGCCCCACTCCGCGCAGCCAGGTGTCGGTCGTCTACGACCGCCTCGCCTTCGCCCAGAATACCCACTGGGACGAGTTCATCGCGGCCTACATCTGAGTTTCGTCCTCCTCTGGCTGGCGTCCATCAAGGCGTGCAGCCAAGATGCGGCCCGCGGCGGTAGCCCGACGAGCCAGCCTTGAGTGCGCACAACAATCCAACCCTCGAGTGCCTCTCGGCCCTCTCCGTCATCCTCGACCTGGCGAACGGGCTGGAGGAGGACAAGAGCCTGCTCACGGCCGCCTTCGCGCTCCAGCTGGCGCAAGAGGCGGGCTGCGGCGCCGACGAGCAGTCCGCTGCATTCTTTGCCTCGCTGCTCCGCCACCTTGGCTGCACGGCGTACGCCTCCGTCGAGTCCACGCTGGCGGCCGACGATGTGGCGCTGCGGTCGCGGTTGATGCAATCGGATGCGTCGCGGGTCGGCGACGTCATCTCCGCCGTGGCACATGCGAACTCGCAGCTCGTGGGCCGGGGCCTTGGTCTCCTCCGGCTCGCGACGCAGGCGCGCACCCTGCGCGGCGAATGGGCGAGCGAGGCCTGTGGCGCGGCGCGGGTACTGTCGGAGCAGCTTCGGCTCGGCTCGCGGGTCTCGCTCGCGCTCGAGGAGGTCTTCGAGCGATGGGACGGCGCCGGCTCGCCGAAGGGGGTGGGCGGCGAAGACCTCACACGCGTCGGGCGCGTGGCCCAGGTCGCGCACGTCGCGGTCGTCTTCTGGCTCGCGGGAGGCCGTGAGCTGGCACGAGACACGCTGCGGGCGTGGGCCGGCACGAGCCTCGACCCCCGCCTGGTCGAGCTCGCTCTCGGCCAGGTGCTCCGCCTCGACGAGGACGACTTCCTCGACACCCACCTCGACACGGTCGCCCGGATGCCCGTGGCGCTCGCGCTCGAGACCTCCATCGAGGACATCGCCAAGGCGTTCGGCGACTTCGCCGATCTGCAGACGACCTTCACGCGCGGCCACTCACGCGCTGTCGCCCGCCTCGCCGACGCGGCCGCGGCCAACCTCGGCCTTCCCGCGGCGGAGCGCGAGGAGCTCAAGCTCGCCGCCCATCTCCATGACCTCGGCCAGGTGGCCGTGGCGACGTCGGTATGGACCCGCCCACGGCCCTTCCGCCCCACGGAGCGGGAGCGCGCACGCTCACACGTGTACTTCACCGAACGCGTGCTGGCCTCGGCCGCTCCGCTCGAGCGAGTGGCGAAGATCGCCGGAGCACACCACGAGCGGCTCGACGGCACTGGCTACCACCGTGGGGTGAAGCAGGCGGCCATCGTCCGCCCCGCGCGCCTCCTCGCCGTCGCCGATGCTGCGTGCGGCATGCAGGAGACGCGTCCCCACCGCGCCGCGCTGGGCCGTGACGCCACCGCGAAGCTGCTGCGCGAGCAGGTCAAGGGCGGCGCGCTCGATGAAGATTGTGTCATTGCCGTCCTGGCGGCCATGGGCGAGCGGCGTGCGTCGACCTCCGCGTCCGCACCTTCGCTGACCGAGCGCGAGCTCGAGGTGCTGCGGCTGCTCGCCACGGGCAAGACGAACAAGGAGATTGCCCAGCAGCTCGACATCTCCAGCCGCACCGTGCAGCACCACACCATTCATCTCTACGAGAAGCTCGGGGTAGACACACGCGCGGCGGCGGCCTTGCTGGCGGTGCGCCATGGGTTGCTCGACGCCGTATAGGCCACTGAGCAAAATGGAACCGTCCAGCTCGAGGACGGCTCCCTGTTCAATCGACGCGGTCTGGGCCGACGAGACCCGGTTCACGATTCGATAGCGCCCGCGAGCGCTACTGCTGGAGCCATTTCGAGCAGGACACCTTGTCGTTGAAGCCGATGTCACCCAGGTTGCTCAGCGTCTGGACGGCGCCATTGCCGACCAGGTCCTTGTAGCTGCCGCCACACGGATTCTTGTCGGCATACAGCCGGTACCTCCACCCCACGGGGATGCACCAGCGCACGGCCGAGGTCTTATCCTCCATCCTCACGACGGCGAACATCTGCCCGGCGCCGCTGCGGGAGACGGCCAGGTACCTGCCGCCGCCGGCCATGAGGCGCTGGACGCCCTGCCAGTGGGATGCCGCGGTGATGTCCGCGACCCCCCGCGCCCATGTGGAAGCCGAGGATGTCGCCATGATGGGAGAGGGCGTTGAAGGCGCTGACGACGTTGGGGACGCACGGGTTGCAGTCGGTGCTCCCCCACGGGCATGTGCTCCAGGCCTGGAGGCTGGTGGACGTCAGCGCCGCGCTGTCCGCGGGCGGCACGGACGACGGCGCGAGCGGTGGTGCCTTCGACTCGCTCCCGCAACCCGATAGCAGCGCCACCAGCAGCACCTTCGCCCAGTCCCGAGCACTTCCTCTCACGCGATTCTTCGTGTCCATGAACGGCTTCCTCGATAAATCCCGGCGGTATCGGCGGGTTTTTCATGGATGGCGATGAATGCTCGGATGATTCTTGGCAAGAGGGCGAAAGCATAAGACGAATCCCCGAGGAGTCGCTGACCCTCCAACTGCTGACCTCTCAGCACAAGAGCGTGGTCTTCCTGGTGCGGGACATTACCCAGCAGAAGACGCTCGATGCGGGAGCCCTGCTCACCCTTCTCGACCTGTCTGGGCTTGCCCCGGTTACGTGACAAGTGAATCAACCGCTGTCTGGCTTTCTTTGCGCTTGGGGTGTCAACGATTGGGGCTGGTTGGGGGAGGGTCCCACCACCGCCCACCCGGGCACATCTGAGAAGGGAAACACGTCTTCCTGGTTGTGCGGATTGAAGGCAGGGCTCTGGTCATGCTAGGGAATGAGCGCAGCACGCAAGTCGCTCACCCCCTTCCGGAGGTCCCTCCATGCATGCCTTGAAGCAAGTCATTCCATTTGCCGCACTGCTGCTCCTGCCCGCCTGCGGGCCGGACTCGAAGGCCCAGGAGTCAGAGCTCGCCACCAGCGCCAGCGCGCTGAGCACCATCGCCATCTCCAACGGGTGCACCTTCACCATCGCCGCCCAGGCGCGGCCTGGCGTCTTCCCGCCCATCTATGACTATGTCGTCACCCGGCAGGCCTCCGGTAGCTGCCCCTTCGGCGCCTCCGCCTCCACCACCGTGGGCTCGTCCTATAACTCCAGCTCCGCCATCACCGGCAATGATCTGGGCATCGCCGTCGCCTATACCGTCAAGAACACCGCGAGCGGCTCGTCACCCACCTCCGTGTACGTCAAGCAGATCGCCCCGGATACGCTGAGCACCGTACGCTCCTCGATGCTCACCTGTGGGCCCTCCATCTACAACGTCTACTTCAGCAACCTCTTCATGCCCGACGGCACCACCGTCCAGGTCGATGGCACCAAGGGCTGCACGCTCTACGGCCTGACCGAGTCGGGCAGCGGCTCCAACTACCACGCCTACTACTACAACTTCTTCACCACCACGAACCCGCCCACCGTGGTTGCCTATTGAGAGCGAGCTGCAACGCCCCTCTCCAGCTGGGCCCGTGTCATCCCAACTTGAAGACACGGGCCCTCCGGTTCAAATCCTGTCTCCCCCAGCTCTGTATTCCGCCAGATACACGGCACTCGCGACGCCCTCGTAGTCGATGATTCGGTCGCGCCGCATCCCGAGCCGCTCCGCCACGCGGAGGGAGGGCACGTTCTCCAGGTTGATGATGGCTACCACCGGAACGTCGGGGATGTGTTTCCGGGCCAGCGCCAGGGACACGCGAGCCACTTCCGTCGCATACCCCGAGCCCCATGACTGGGGACTGAACCGGTAGGCGAGGTTGAGCACCTTCTGTCCTTCGAGCTCCTTGTGGCGCACTCCACCCAAGCCCACGACAGTCCCGGGCGCGTCGCGCCGCTCCACGAGCCAGTACCCCATGCCGCGATGTGCCCAGTCTCCCAGCCACAGCTCCAGCAGTTCGCGCGCGGCGTCCACGGAGCGCAGGGGCCCGGAAGGATTGAACCGGTTCGTCTCCGGGTCCCCATGGAGGGTGAACACCGCGTCCAGGTCACTCTCCTGGATGCGGCGGAGCAGGAGCCGCTCGGTCGTCGTGCGCTCGAAGGACTGAATCATGGCCGCGCAGGTTGCGCCCGATGCGGACTCGTGTGCAACGCGGATTCTTGACACTTTCCCCGGCGCGCAGCCGGGGCGTTCAGCGCAGAGGAGCGGTTCCACGAGCCGCAGCGCTTCGGCATCCGGCGTGCTGATGTGAAGAATCACATCGCAGGTGGAGTGGGACGTGCCGGCCTCGTAGAGATTCGGGGGGGGGTTCACGCCACCTGGTTCCGGGCAGGGGACAGGGGCAGCCGCACCACGAAGCACGCGCCCCGCTCCACCGTCTCGTCCAGCTCGAACGAGCCGCCGTGATTCTCCTCGATGATCTGCCGGCAGATGGCCAGTCCCAGCCCCGAGCCCTGACCCACGTCCTTCGTGGTGAAGAAGGGCTCGAAGATGCGCTTGCGTAGCTCCACGGGCACGCCCGGCCCGGTGTCGGCCACTCGCAGCTCCACCCAGCCGTCCCTCACCGCCGTGTGCACCCGCACCTCGCCCTCGGTCCCGAGGGCATCCACGGCGTTGCGCAGCAGGTTGTGCAGCACCTGCCCGAGCTGCCCCGGGTGGAGCAGGACGAGGGGCACCCCGCCACACTGGACCTCCAACCGCACGCCCGGAGGCAGTGTGCGCTGGACCAGCTCGACCGTGTCGCGGACCACCTGATCGGGGTCCGCGGAGACGAGGCTGGGGCGCTCGCCCCGCAGAAAGGCGCGCAGGTCCGTCTGGATGGACCGGATGCGCTCCGACGCGCTCCGCATCGAGTCCAGTGCCTCCGGCAAGTCCTGGAGCACGAAGTCCAGGTCCTGCTCCCGCCACAGCCGCTCGGCCTCCGTGGCCTGCTCGGGTTGGGTGCCGAGCCACTCGCGGCAGCGCCGCAGGGCCTCGCTCATCTGCCCGAAGTACTCGCCCACCGGGGTGAGGTTGTTGTGGATGGCGGTGAGCGGGTTGTTGATTTCATGGGCGAGCCGGGCCAGCAGCTGGCCCATGGCCGAGAGCTTCTCCGCCTGGACCACTCGCTCACGAGCCCGGGTGAGCTCGGTGGTGCGGGCCAGCACGAGCGCCTCCAACTCGGCGTTCCTGCGCTGAAGGACACGTCCTCGCCAGCGCACCATGCCCGCCACTCCGGCCCCCAGCAGCAGCAAGCCCAGGAGCCGTCCCCACACCGTGCCCCACCAGGGCGGGTGCACTTCCAGGTCGAACCCCAGGGGGGGCCCCCAGGCGCCCCCCTCGCCGCGCGCACGCACCTCGAAGCGGTAGCGGCCCGGTGGGAGCACGGCGTACTGCACCCTGCTGGCCGTAGGCGGGTGCCAGTCGTCCAGCCCCACCAGTCGCACCTCGTACGCCAGGGGCGAGGCCTCGTGGAGGCCCATCCCAGCGAACCGGACGTCCAGCATCGACGCGTCATGCTCCACCTGGAGCCGCTCGTCCGGGAGCTGGGAGCGCGCGTGGGGGCCGAAGGTGAGGCCCAGCAGCTTCACACGGGGTGGAGGCATCGGGCCCGTGTAGCGCGCCCCCTCGAAGCGGCCGAGTCCGCTCGTGGTCCCCACCCACACGGTGCCATCGGCATCGGCCAGGAAGGAGTTTCCGTTGGGGGTGTCTCCCGGCAGGCCCTGGCTCTGCCCGAAGGGGACGTGCCACCCGTCGCCAAAGAGCTCCACCCCGGCGCCGGTGCCCACCCAGAGACGGCCGAAGGCGTCCTCGCCGAGCTGGTAGACGACGCCGTTGTGCAGCCCCGTCGTCGGGTCCAGGTGGACACCCTCGTCCAGGCGCCCGTCCCGGTAGGTGAAGCAGCTCAGTCCGATGGGGTCCGCGTAGGCCACGCAGATGCGGCCGTCGCGGCGGGCCAGCAGGTACCGCACGCGGTCATCCCTCAGCCCATCGCCGACACCGAAGCGGTGGAAGCCGCCGCCGTCACGCACGTAGAGCCCGTCCCCCGTGGCCCACAGCCGCCCGGCTCCATCCCTGGCCAGGCCCACGAATGGCATCCGGGGGCTGTGCGGCAGCACCGGCGCGAACGTCCACCGCTCCCCCTGGCGCACCCCGCGCAAGAGGCCCGCGTAGCCGGCGGCCCACAGGGTGCCATCCGGCTCCAGCAGCAGGCTGAAGGTGATGCGCGCGGAGAAGCCGGACTCCTCCCGCAGCGTGCGCAGCGCTCCCGTTCGGGGCTCGTAGTGGTGGAGCCCGCCCGGGTTGCCCGCGCTCCAGACCCCGCCGTCCCGGTCCACCACCACCGCCTTGAGCGAGTAGCCACTCAGCCCGGGGACGGCCCTCCACCCCTCGGGCGTGCCGCGCGCAGAGCCCCTCATCGGTGCCCACCCACAGCGTGCCATCCGCGCCGCGCGTGAGCCCCCAGGTGGCGCTCGCGGGCAACCCCGTGGTGACGTCGTGCAGGCTCCACAGGCCACGGCCCAGGGCCCGGTGCGCTCCCTGTCCCAGCACCCAGAGCGAGCCCTCCGTTTCCTCCAGCGCATCCCGCATCCGCAGGGCCTGTCCCGGCCGCCCCAGCTGGACGACGCGCGTGCGCTCGCCCTCCACCTCCACCAGGCCTCGGGTGGTGGGGATGAGGAGCTGCCCCCGCTGCCCCACGCGCAGGTGCATCGCGATGCTCAGCGTGCCCGCGATGAGCTCGGAGCGATCCTCGAAGGCCGCGCCCTCCCGGGGCCGCATGGCCAGCCACCCGTCGCCGCGCAACCACAGGCGTCCCCGCCCGTCCCGCGCGATGGCGGCGATGGGGCTGCGCGCCAGGGGGACCTCCCGCGGGTGCCACTGCCCTCGCGCATCGCGGCTCGCCAGGCGCATGCCCGAGGCCACCTGAAGCTCGCCGGACGCATCCACCCACAGGGCTCCCGCGGGCCCCCCAGGCCAGCCCGGCGCCAGGGTGAAGCGGCCCGGCACCTCCTCCACGAACAAGCCCTGGGCGGTGGACAGCAGCAGCCGGCCTCGAGTGTCCACGCGCACGCCCTGCACCTCGGGAGGCACGCCCGGGGCGGGGACGGCGGTGAAGCGGGCTCCCTCCCAGCGGGCCACCCCCCTGGTCGTCGCCACGAGCAGCCGGCCCTCGGCATCCAGCGCCACGTCATTGACGGGCAGCGAGGGCAAGCCGGACTCCAGCCCGAAGCGTTCGAAGCGCTCGCCCTCGAAGCGGTACGCCGCGTCCGCGGTGATGACCCAGACGAACCCCTCTCCGTCCTGGATGCCCTTGCTGGTGTCGGCGTTCTGTAGGCCGGAGTCCGCCCCATAGCCACGCAGCGCGATGCGGCCGGGCGGCTCTCCTGCCCGGGCCTCGCGCGCTCCCAGCAGGGCCAGGGCCACGGTGAGAACGAGGGCGATCCACTGCGCCTCTCTGCATGTCTGCATCTACTCCTCTTGGCGGACGAGCAGGGTGGTGGGGGAGTCAAGTCTACCGTCACCCACGGGCCTGGGCATAGTCAGGTACCTGACGAAGCGGTGGGCTCCAAGGGCTTCCACGACTTCGACGCGCTAGCGGTGAAGCTGACCGAGTTCCCTGCTCCCACGGTCCAGCCGCTCGGCTCGGTGGCCAGGGCTCGGAGGACACGAGGGCAGGGGAGACAGGTTCAAATCCTGTCTCCCCGGCCAGTCAAGTGGTTGAAACCACTGGGTTATGGGCTGAAGATTTTCTCGTCTCCAGCCCGTGGCCCCCTTCTCCTTTGTCTCCAGCATCCGGATGGCCGCTGATTTGGCCGCCGGACTCAGGTGCATGTACCGCTGGGTGGTGGAGAGGTGCTGGTGCCCGGCCAGTTCCTGGATGGCCTTTGCCGGGGCTCCCACCATCACCAGCCGGGAGCAGAAGGTGTGGCGGAGGATGTGTGGATGCCCCCCGTCACCTTCAGCCAGCCGCTGGATGCGGCTCATCCACTTGGCCAGCAACACCTGGGTCACCTTCTCGTGGTCGTCAGCCCGCCAGAGGATGCGCTCGCCTCGGCGGTGTCCACGGAAGCGGGGGAGACTCAAGCGCAACTTCTCCCCCGGCCAGCCCAATAGCACCTGGGCCGAGGGCTGCTGCACCACTCGGACCGGGGCAGTCAGTACGCCAGCACCGACTACCAGCAGGCGCTGGCCGCGCGCGGGATTCAATGCAGCATGTCGCGCAAGGGTAACTGCTGGGACAACGCCGTGGTGGAGTGACCTTGATCCCGACAGCCAGCAGATCTATTAAAGGGCGAGATCAAAGAAGCCAGCAAGGCCGATGTAAGACTTGCTACCACGAGACATGCCACCAGCGTGCGCGTCGACGGTGGCCTGAAGGCAGCCGATGACCATCGTGCTGCGAAAGCACTGAAATGTTGAAGCGCATCCCCTGGAAAGAAAATGCTGTGTTGAGCTTTCAACTCGGCGACGATCTGTTCACCCTCGCTCAAATGCGCACCAACTCCTTGATGGAGTTCTTCGATGTCTTTCGGAGCACCGCGGATTGGGCTGGCACAGACCTGAACCAGGCGCCCATCATTTTCTGCGCCTACGCTGCAGAGAACCGTTTCAAGGCCATGATCAACGAGATCCTGCCGGCCGGCTTGGTGGTTCCCAATGCCCGTCCCGTGGCGAGACGCATGTTGTCCCCCATCATTGAAGCCGATGGAAAATACGGCGCAAGTCTGGTGGAACTGGACGATACCTTCCAGAGTGTGAATGCCAAGCTGATCCAAGCTGACCTGGATCCGGTCAAAGACACTCAGACCATCTATCAACATGAGTTGACGGGGATGATCGGGGACCCGGAAAAGCTGCGCAAGCGGCTCACCCGCTATGCGGAAACCGGCGTCAACTGGGACGATTCCAAGAGCTTTCTGTTCCCTGGCATCCCGCTGCCACCGGCCTCCCCACGCTCTTGATCTGCGGAGTGATCAGCGGTGATCGTGGCCTCGCGAGCGATCGCATCAGCCAAGAACACTGAAACAGGCATTCGCAACGAACTGCAGGACATTCAAAACGGCATTGCTGCTGGTACTTTTCCTTGGCGCCATGAACACAACTCAAGCTGAAGCGGTCTTCAGGAAGCAGGCCGACCAATACTCATCGCTGCTCGAGCAAATCAACAAGGTGCCACACACCGAAATCTGGTCCACGGGCGTGCTCCATGAAATCGAGCCGATGGAAAACAACCGTGCGGGATTCAAGCGCGGCAAGGCCCTGAAATCGGCACCTGCCAAGACCAAGGGCAAGTGCCTTCAGTACCTGGATGCCAATCACCGGCTCATCTACCGAAAGACAGGCACGGAGTTGCCTGATTGCTTCCATGAGGACTTCTTCATTCATGAAGACCAGTCCATCACAGGACTGCACTTTGGAGCATCTCGATCCAAGGAGTTGCTGCACGCCAAGATCCGAATGCTGGACCAGGGTCGGGTCACAGAGACATCGTCCTATGGCAAATATGGCACACGCACCGAGGCGTTCAAATACGACGGCGATCGGCTGATTGAAGTCGAAGTCGAAGAGATGCAGCACGACGGGCAAGGCAGCTCCCATCGCGTGGTGATCCGCCATGGCGCAGACGAGCCCGTCGTCTGCCGGCACTTCCCGAATGGCCGCATCACCCAGATCTATCCGTGACCGGTTCTGTGCTCACGGCCCCCGAACCTCAAAGCTTCTCGACACCCCTGTGAACGCCGTGATGCCGGTTGATGGGCATCAGCGAGGACGCACGGGCGCGCGTCACGCTCGTTGATGGAGCCCTCACCGGACGTGAGCAGTGGGCGCGCCCGTCCCGCTCCCTACTTTCAGGGTTCGTTCCACTTGCCCGGAATCAGTGTTCCACTTGCCCCGGAATCGGTGTTCCACATGGTCCGGTGCACGCACTGTCCCCTCCGGCCGCCCCCGCCGGTACTACGGGCACTTCTGGACGTCCAGAAGCATCACACATCAACCTACATCACTTCTGGACGTCCAGAAGTGAGGTCCCCTTCGCACCATTTCAGCGGGGAAGGTGACGCATGGGGCGAATGGGAGGCGTGTTGATGGTGAGGGCTGGTGCAGGGGGCCGAGGAGGGCCGCTGACGGGAGGCGCCGAGCAGTGCGCCCGGCCGGTGGAGAGGTCGTGCAGCCCGCGTGGGTAACGTGGTGGTGTTCCCCGACTCGTACCGCGTGGCCGTGTTCCAGCAGATCTACCACGAGATCTGAGCCCCACCGGGCGCCAGGGCCCGGACGCTCCTGTATTCTTCGGTACACAAACAGGGGGCGCACACATGAAGAAGCAGCTCGAGGGCAGGGTCGCGCTGGTGACGGGAGCCAGCTCGGGAATCGGTCAGGCCACGGCCATCGCACTGGCCCGGGCCGGCGCCCGGGTCGTCGTCGCCAGCCGTGGCATCCAGGGCAACACGGAGACCGAGGAGCGGATCCGCCAGGAGGGGGGCGAGGCCATCGCCATCCGCACGGACGTGACGCGGGCCTCCGAGGTCGAGTCGCTCGTGCGAGGGACCGTCGAGCACTACGGGCGCCTGGACATCGCCTTCAACAACGCGGGCACCAACAACGTGCCACGTCCGCTCCATGAGTGCGACGAGGACGAGTGGGACACCGTCCTGGACACCAACCTCAAGGCCGTGTGGCTGTGCATGAAGTACGAGCTGCGGCAGATGCTCGCGCAGGGCGGCGGCTCCATCGTCAACATGTCGTCCATGGCCGGGCTCATTGGCACCAAGGGACTCGGCCTCTACACCGCCAGCAAGCACGGGGTGCTCGGCCTGACCAAGACCGCGGCGCTCGAGTACGCGCAGCGGAACATCCGCGTGAACGCCGTCTGCCCGGCCATCATCCGGGGCACCGTGCTGGTGGAGAAGCTCTTCCAGGAGAGCCCGGAGCTGGGTAAGGCGCTCGAGGCCATCCATCCCATGGGCCGCACGGGCCAGCCGGAGGAGGTCGCCGCGGGCGTGGTGTGGCTGTGCTCCGATGCCGCCTCGTTCGTCACCGGGCACGCGCTCAACATCGATGGCGGCTCCTTCGCCGGCCGGGCCTGAGGCCGGGTGCGGAGAGGGAGGGGCGGGCCACTGACGGGTGCCAAGAGGGCTGTGCGACGGGCCGGAGGAGAGGCGGTGCAGCCTGCTTTGGGCACACGCCGGCACCGACACACTGCCACGGGTCCGCCACCCTTAATGGCCCACGATGACCGTCGCGATCTGCGCTGGCTGCTGCTGGGCCTGCAGCAACTGATCAATGATCCCGCCGTCGATCTGGCGTCCTATGGAGGCGGTGTGTTTCCGCTCAAGGCCGAGGACCTGCGCGACATCATCTGTCATGCCCTGCACCGACTGAACGCTCCAGGGGGCCTGGGTCAGCCGGCCCTGCCGATCACGCTGGAGAGCATGAGCGGAGGGGAATGGCGCGCCTATCGTGATGACCTGGCGGTGCGCCATGGGTTGATCGACGCCATATAGGCCATCTGGCGGATCCACGGCCGCGCCCGCTCCAGCACCCTGTGTCCACCTTTCACACAGGAGCTTCAACATGCAGAACACGGGATTCCTCGCACTGACGATGCTCGTGGCCTCGCTCTGTACGGGCTGTGCCACCGTGAGTCCGTGCGCCACCACCATGCCGTCCGCCAGCCGATCCGAGCGCGCGGTCCTGACGCCGTACCGCGTGCAGGCGGCCAATGAGACGTGCCTGCAGGCGTTCGAGTGGAAGGCGCCGGAGACCCCGGTCCGCGGCGCCGTCGTCATCGTTCACGGATTTCGCGACCATGGGAGCCGGTACTCGGCGCTCGCGGAGGCGCTCGCCGGACAAGGGCTCGCGGTCTACGCGCAGGACCATCGAGGCCACGGCTACTCGGGCGGTCCCCGCCAGCGCTTCGACTCGATCGAGGAGATGGTCGGCGATATCCACCTCGCGGTCGCGGAGGCGAAGAAGCGCAACCCCGGCGTGCCGGTCTTCCTCTACGGACACAGCATGGGGGGGCTGGTGTCGACGTACTACGCGCTGGAGCATGGCGAGCAGCTTCGCGGTGTGGTGCTGAGCGGAGCGGCGTTGAAGCTGCAACCGTCGGTCACCGGGGGGCAGAAGGTCGCGGCGCGCTTCTTCGGCACCGTCACCCCTGGCCTATCAGCGCAGCCCCTCGATGACACCGAGTTCAATCGTGAACCCGCCGTACAGAAGGAGCTCGCGGAGGATCCGCTCATCGATCACTCCGATCTCCCGGCGCGCTCGGTGAAGGCGGTGCTCACGGCCGTAGAGAACCTCGAGGGGCGCATGGAGGAGGTGAGGGTGCCGCTGCTCATCCTCCATGGGCTGGCCGACAAGGCGACCCCTGTCGAGGGGAGCAAGGATCTCGCGGCACGAGCGCGCAGCACCGACAAGACCCTCCGCCTATACGAGAACGCGTACCACGACCTCCTTCACGAGCCGGAGCGGGACGCCATCATCAGCGAGGTCACGACCTGGATTACCGCGCGACTTGGGGAGAATCGGTCGGCGATGACGGCGGAGTAAAACAGCGCCAGGTCGAGGGACGACGGTGGAGCTCGACCTGGACGTTTCCTTGGGCGGGGCGTCCAGCGCGCGGATCTGCACCTGACGCCGTCTGGGAGAGCTCGGTCCTGGTGGTAGAGGAGCAGTGCGTCAGTGGGAGCCCGAGCCTTTCGGGAAGCAGGACAGGGATAGTGCCCAGGGCTCGCTCCCGAAGAGGGGATGGCGGGCCGTGAAGTAGACCCACCGGCCAGCGGGAATGAAGTTGGCCGGGAACGACGACTCCGCCCCAGGCATGAGATCCGCCATCATCGTTCCGTCCTCGGTGCCATCGCTCCACCAGGGCTCGCTCCCATGGGCAAAGTCAAAGGCCCGGAAGGCGACTCCTCCGCGGATCGGGTAGAGCAGGTCGGGATCTCCCGAGATGGCGTTGGCGGGACCCGGGTTGATGTCCTTCACGAGCCGCGTGCCGGCGGGCGTGCCGTCCGTCACCCAGGGCTCGAAGCCCGTGGCGGGCTCGAAGGCATAGAAGAAGACCTTCCCCTCCGCCGCCGTGAGGATGCTCGGGATCGAGGACCCCGGGTCGGGGCCCGGGTAGGTGTCCGCGAGCAGCAGCGTGCCCTTTCGCGTGCCATCGCTCCGCCAGGGCTCGATGCCGTGGACTCCATCATCGGCGGTGAAGATGACCTTCCGGCCCAGCGGGGTCAGCTCCGAGGGCCGTGAGCCTTCCGCGCCGGGGCGGATGTCTTTCAGCAGCCGGGTGTCTTCCTCGCATCCCGCGGAGGCCCATGGCTCGCGGCCATGCACTCCATCATCGGCGGTGAAGTAGAGAGTCCGCCGCGCCGCGACCAGCGACTCCACGCCCGAACTGTCCGGACCGGGGCGGATGTCCTCCACGAGCCCGGTGCCTCCCTTCGTGCCGTCACTGCGCCACAACTCGCGGCCGTGCACACCGTCATCGGCGGTGAAGAAGGTCAGGCGGCTGCCCACTCGAACCAGTCGCTCGGGAGAGGAGCTCGCGGGCCCGGGGGCGATGTCCTCCACGAGCCGGGTGCCTCCCTTCGTACCGTCACTGCGCCACAACTCGCGGCCATGGGTGCCATCGTCGGCGACGAAGAGGAGCCGGTGGTCGTCCACCGCGAACGGGCCGGGAGAGGAGCTCGTGGGCCCGGGGGCGATGTCCTTCACGAGCCGGGTGCCGCCCTTCGTGCCGTTACTGCGCCACAGCTCGGCACCGTGGGTGCCATCATCGGCGACGAAGTAGAGCGTCCGGTCCACGGCCACCAGGGTGGGGAAGTCGGGGAAGGCGGAGCCGAACGGGTTGAGGTCCTCGACCAGCACCGTGCCTTCGGGTGTCCCGTCGCTCTTCCACAGCTCGCGGCCGTGGATTCCGTCATCGAACGTGAAGAAGAGCGTCCGGCCCACGCGGACGAGCCTCCGCGGTTCTTCGAGGAGGTCTCCCATGAGGAGGACGGCACGGAACTCCGGGGCCTTCCCCCGGCCTTCCGCCAGGTCCTCCAACTTCCACAGGGAGTAACGGTCCCTGACGAGGTCGAGATTGACGAGGAAGAGCGCCCCGTCCACCTCGACCTGCTCGAGCACGTTTGTGTGGGCGCCCGGGGTGAGGTCCGCGACAAAGACAGGAGGCGTGCATCGGTCTGGATGATCGCGGCGTTCGAAATCCTCTTCGAGCGCCGCCGTGGCCGTCGAGGACTCCGCGTCCTCCGGCGGTTCCTCCATCGGACCGCAGGCATTGAACAGCACGCAGGCGCCAGCTATCGCGACCCAGCGTGGGTAACGGCGAGTCATGGATGTCCCCCTCCGCCGTGCGATGGACGCAGCACGGCCGCTCAAAGATGAGGAGAGGGTGCTCCCATCGCCCATTGTTCCCGGGCAGCAAGGAGGAGTCGGGCACCGTACGCCCCGGTGCCTCGATCCATCCCCTGGGTCCACACCATGGGCGGGCGGGCAGGGGAGGGCCCCGCCGTAGGGCTCGCCATCCGTCGGTGTCACGTACCGAGGATGGCGCCCGTGGCGGCAGGGACCCGAGGACGCGCTACGGCGCCGAGCACTTCACCGGGCCGAGCGTGGCCTTGAAGAAGTACGCATACAGGTCCGGCGTGAGCGAGAAGTTGCACACGTTCACGTCGTTCGGATCCAGGTTGGGGTGGCTCTGGATGTAGCGGGCGACGTAGTCCCGCACGCCATCCGCCGAGGTCCAGAGCACCTTGCCCTCCTTGAACATGGCGTAGCCGCCACCGCCGCTGGCCCGGTAGTTGTTGATGGCGATGTGGAAGATCTGGTCGTCGCGCACGTCCAATCCCTTGAACTTCAGGTGGGTGAGGCGCGAGCCCGCGGGCTTCGTGAGGTCGAACCCGTACTCGATCCGCGAGTACAGGTCCCAGTTGTAGTTCTGCACGTTGCTCATCTTGGCCGCCTCGGGGGTGGAGGCGTTGGGCGGGGCGCTGGCATCCCACAGGGCGAAGTAGTTGGCGTTGTGCTCCAGCGCGCGGCGCAGGATGGAACCGTTGATCTCCATCACATACAGCGTGTTGTCATAGACGTAGATGCTGTAGGCATCGCGCAGGGTGACGTCCCCGGCGGGCAGCATGCCCTCATCGGTGAAGAGAGCGGCGAGCGAGAGGTCCACCGGGTAGCCATTCTCCTCGGCGGTCTGCTCCTGCACGGCGTTGATGAGGTCGGCGAGCGCGCTGTCCACGTAGCGGGCGGCGTAGCTACCGGGGAAGGCCGCGCGGGTGGTGCCGAGCCGGGCGCTCACGTAGGTCAGTGTGGTGTCGTGATAGCCCTGGATGAGCTGCGTCACCTGCGCGTCCTGCGCCACCGAGGCGTTCACCGCGAGCAGGCGCGAGTCCTTGCCATCCACCGTCCAGTGGTCGTCCTTGTAGACGAGGGAGAGGTCCACCTGGCCCAGGTGGCTGCCCCAGCGGTTGGGCTGGATGAGCAGCACGTCCTGGCCCTGGACGTTCTTCAGCAGCATCTTCGGGATGGGCTGGTGGGTGTGGCCGGTGAGCAGCACGTCGATGCCCTCGACCTGCTGGGCGATCTGCACCGCCTGGTTCTCGCCGGGGAGGTTGCCGCGGTCCGCCCACTTCGTGGCATCCGAGTAGTCGGCCAGCCAGGAGTCCGGGTTGCTCGCGCTGCCGGTGGGCTGCTTGTCCGGGCCGCTGTGGATGGCCACCACCACCACGTCCGCGCCCTCCTGTCGCAGCTTCGGCACGTACACCCGCGCCGTCTCCAGCGGGTCATCGAAGCGCAGGCCGGGGATGTTCTCCGGGCGCTCCCACGTCGACACGCCCGGCGTCACCAGGCCGAGGATGCCCACCTTCACCCCGCACACGTCCTTGAGGAGGTAGGGGGTGAAGGCCTCGCCGCCGTCGGACGCGTGGCGCACGTTGGCGCCGAGCAGGGGGAAGCCCGCCTCGCCCTTGAACTTGTTGAGGACACCGAGCCCGTAGTTGAACTCGTGGTTGCCCATCGCCATGGCGTCGTAGCGCAGCTCGTTCATCGCCACGGCCATGGGGTGCGTGGGGGCGTTGTCCACCAGGGCGTAGTAGGTGCCCAGCGGGCTCCCCTGGATGGTGTCGCCCGTGTCGAGGAGCAGGTTGCAGTCCGGGTTCTCGGCCCGTGCCTGCTTGATGAGCGTGGCCACCTTGGACAGACCGCGGGAGGGATCCGCCTTCCCGGTGAAGTAGTCCCAGGCGAAGATGTTGGTGTGCAGATCGCTCGTCTGCAGCAGCCGCAGCGTGCGCGGCGAGGTGTCCACCGGCGTCGGCTCCGGCTCGTCACATGCGGCGAGCTGGAGCAGCGCACAGACACCCAGGGTGGGTAATACGGCCGCGCGACGAGCGCGCGTCGGAGAATGTGGAGACATGGTCAGAGGACCTCGGTGGGTGAAAAGCCCGGGAGACCGCTTCCGGGCGCCTCACCTCCTACGATGGCCCACGATGGCGTGCCACCCTCGGGATGACGTGCTTTCCGAAATGTTGCTCACGCGGTGGGGACGACGGCGACCTCGCGGCGCTCGCTGGTGACCCGCCAGGCGAGGAGCTGCGCGAAGACGAGCAACAGCGCGGCGAGCAGGAAGGGCGCTCCGGGCAGGTGCCAGCCGCGCTGCGTGTCGATTCCCCTCGCGAAGGTCTGGGTGAAGAGCCCGGGGCCGATCATCCCCGCGATGCCCATGAGGCTCGAGAGCGCGCCCTGGAGCTGGCCCTGCTCCGACGGGCTGATGTGACTCGACATCAGTCCCTGGGACGACGGCCCGGTGAGCCCCCACAGCGCCATCACCGGGACTCCGAGCCAGAAGATGACGCCCGTCTCCGCCAGACCGTAGATGCAGAAGCCCGCCGCTCCGAAGAAGAGACCCACGAGCAGCGCGCGCCGCTCCCCCAGGCGCTTGACGACCGGGCGCACCAGGCCGGCCTGAACGACCATGGAGGACATACCCACTCCCGCCATGGTGAGCCCGATGGTGCGCTCGGTCCAACCGAAGCGGTAGCTCCCGTACAGCACGAACACGCTGGGCAGCGCGATATGGGCGAGGTTGTAGAGGAAGTTGACGCTCGCGAGCCCGAGCACCTCGGTCTTCGAGCGCAGCAGGGCCAGCGCGCCCAAAGGATTGGCGCGCTGCCACCGGAAGGCCGTGCGCCGCTCGGGCGGCAGGGACTCCGGCAGCACGAACAGGCCATACAGGGCGTTGGCGAGACTCAGCACCGCCGCCACCCAGAACGGCAGGCGCGGGTTCAGCTCGCCCAGCAAGCCGCCGACCGCGGGGCCCATGATGAAGCCGATTCCGAAGGCGGCGCCGAGCATGCCGAAGCTGGCGGCGCGCTTCTCGGCGGCGTCACGTCCGCGATGTAGGCGCTGGCCGTGGAGATGCTCGCCGAGGTGATGCCCGCGATGACCCGGCCCACGAACAACCAGCCCAGCGACGGCGCCAGCGCCATGAGGATGTAGTCGAGGCCCAGCCCGAAGTTCGACACCAGCACCACCGGCCGACGGCCGAAGCGGTCCGAGAGCGCGCCGAGCAGCGGTGAGAAGATGAACTGCATCAGCGCCCAGACGGTGGAGAACACGCCCAGGAGCTCGGCCGCCCGCACGGTGTCGCCGCCCAGGAAGTCCACGATCATCTTCGGCAGGACGGGGATGATCATCCCCAGCGCCAGCATGTCGAGCAGGATGGTGATGAAAATGAAAATCAGCGCGGCGCGCCGCGGGGCGACAGGGGGAATCGAATCGGACATGGGGGATGGCCCAGTCTTCGGTGACCTGAGCCCGGGCGTCAACCGGGGGGGCGGACTGGCGGTGCTGGAGCATCTGGTGCCGGGGGCCTGGAAGACGGCAGAATGACGTCCATGGAGCCGTCCACCCCCGCGTTCGACGTGAAGCAGTTGGAGAAGTTGCGCGTCCTCGAGGACGAGAGCGATCCGGACATGGTGGCGAATCTCGCTCGCGGCTTCCTCTCCCGCACACCTCCGAGGCTCGGACGGATGCGGGATCTGCTGACCGCGGGCGACGCCCACACGCTCGCGCACGAGGCCCACGGTCTGGCGACGAGCAGCGGGATGTTCGGGATGATGCGGATGCGCGTGCGCTGCAAGGCGTTGGAGAACCTCGCCCGGGCCCAGGGGACCTCGGGCGCCGGGCAGCTCCTGGCCGAGCTGGAGCAGGCCTTCGTGGAGGCTCAACCCCTGTTGAGGGCCGAGCTGGGCATCCAGGACTGACTGCCTCGGAGCCGCGGGGCGGGATGCGCTACGAGGCCCCGGACGGGTTCTTCTCGACCTTCGAGACGCTCGGGCTCACTTCGCGAGAAACCCGAGCAGCGCCTGGTGCCACTTCTCGGGAGCCTCGAAGTGGGGGATGTGTCCCACGTTGGGAAGCTCCACGAGGGTGGCGTTGGGGAAGGCCTTCGCGGTGCGCTTGCCGAGCTCGGGATATTGACCGTGCTTCGGGAGTACCTCGGGGGACACGCGCCCGCGGCCGACCACGGTGCGGTCCTCCTGGCCGATGACGAGCAGCACGGGGGCCCGCACTAGCGGGAACTCGTGGACCACGGGCTGCTGGTAGATCATCTGCTCGGTGGCGGCGGACACCCAGGCGAGCCGTGGGTACTCGGCGCTCAGCGTCTGGCGGAAGGGCACCTGGACGTACTCGTCATACTCGGGGCGCCACGTCACGTAGTACGTCTTCTGGTACTTGCGCATGGACTCCTCGGTGGCGCCGAGCTGGTCGCGGTAGAGGTCCTCGGTGGAGCGCCAGGGCACGAAGAAGCGGTAGTCCTCGAGGCCGATGGGGTTCTCCAGGACGAGGTGCGTGGTGGTGTCGGGGAAGAGGCGGGCGAAGCGGGTGGCGAGCATGCCGCCCATGGAGTGCCCCACCACGACGACCTTCTGGATGCCGAGGGTGTCGAGCAGTTGCTTCGTGTTGCTGGCGAGCGTGTGGAAGCTGTAGTCGAGCGCCGGCTTGGAGGACTTGCCGAAGCCCACCTGGTCGGGGACGACGACGCGGTAGCCGGCCTGGCTCAAGGCGCGGAGGGTGTCGCGCCAGTAGGCGCCGAAGAAGTTCTTTCCGTGCAGCAGGAGCACGGCGCGACCGTTGGGCTTCCCGGTGGGAGCCACGTCCATGTAGGCCATGCGGACGTCCTGGCCCTGGAGCGAGAGCGGGAGGAAGCGGACGGGGTGGGGGTAGGGGTAGCCCTCCATCGCGATGCCGAGGGCCTCGGGGGGTTTCGTCGCCTGGGCGGCGGCGGGCGCGGCCCAGAGCAGCAGCACGAGGGGGAGCAGGGAACGGACGAGCATGAGGCCTCCAGGGAGTGGAACGCGGAGGGTTTCCTTACCCGCTCTTCGCGCGTTCCGCTTTGGATTCCGTCAGGTTGCCCGACTCCTGGCTCGAGGAGTCAACAGGACGCGGGGAGTCGCTCCTGGTTCGGGGCACGCTGTGCTGTAGGCTGCGTGGCCTGAAAGGGAAGGGGGAACAGCATGAAGCGCGAGACCGAGCTGCGGGACTACAACCGCGAGGCCTGGAACCGGCAGGTGGCGACGGGCAATCGATGGACGGTGCCAGTGGGGCCGGAGGTGATCGCCTCGGCTCGTCGAGGTGAGTGGAGCGTTGTGCTTACCCCACACAAACCTGTGCCGCGTGAGTGGTTCGGAGACCTGTCCGGCAAGGACGTGTTGGGACTCGCGAGTGCTGGAGGGCAGCAGGGCCCGGTGCTCGCCGCCGCGGGGGCGCGGGTCACTGTGTTCGACAACTCGCCCTCCCAGCTCGGCCAGGATCGCAAGGTGGCCGAGCGCGAGGGCCTGTCGATCCGCCTTGTGGAGGGCGACATGCGCGACCTCTCGGCCTTCGCGGACGAGAGCTTCGATCTGATCTTCCACCCCTGCTCCAACGGCTTCGTGAACGAGGTGCGGCCCGTGTGGCGCGAGGCCTTCCGGGTGCTGCGGCCCGGTGGGGTATTGCTCTCGGGGTTCTCCAATCCGATCGTCTACCTGTTCGACCCGGACCTGGAGAAGCAGGGGGTGATGCAGCTCAAGTACCGCATGCCGTACTCGGACCTGACCAGCCTCTCCGAGGAGGAGTGTCGCCGGTACACGGACGCGGGCGAGCCCCTGTGTGTCGCGCACTCGCTGGAGGACCAGATCGGCGGGCAGCTCGAGGCCGGGTTCCTCCTCGCTGGCTTCTACGAGGACAAGTACGTCGAGGGAGACCGGCTGTCCGAGTACCTGTCGGGATACTGCGCCACCCGGGCGGTGAAGCCCGGGAAGAAGTAGCGCGATCCCTGGGGACACGAAAACGATGACGACCCTGATCGATCGCCTGCAGTCCTATATGCGCCATGCCGCCACGGAGCGCTACGACGCCGTTCCGGTCTCGCCCTTCACGGCGTTCTTCCACCCCTTCGATGCGATGGTCTACTTCAACTACGCCATCCCGGATGAGCCCATCGCGGGAGACGTGCGCGAGCCCTTGAAACGACTGCGGGAGGAGTTCCAGGACCGGAAGCGGGTGCCGCGCTTCGAGTACGTCGCCGAGCTGGCGCCTGCCCTGGAGGACAAGCTCCTCGCCAACGGCTTCCGGCGGGAGGCCGAGGCTCGGTTGATGGTCTGCACCCGGGAGAGCTTCACTCCGGTCCCGGTGCCGGAGGGGCTCACGTTGTCGGTCCTCACGCCCGACTCCCCTCGTGAGGAGGTGCGTGCGTACTGCGCCACCGCGCGGCAGGGCTTCTCCCCGGGAGAGGCCTACGAGGTCCCCGAGGAGGAGATCTCCAAGATGCTGGAGGAACTGAAGCAGGGGAGTGCGGTGCTCGGGCGCGTGGAGGGACAACCCGCGGTGGTCGGCATGTTCACCCCGCCCCACGAGGGCATCACCGAGGTCGGCGGAGTGGCGACGATCGAGCGCTTCCGCAAGCGGGGGCTCGGCACCGCGCTGACGTCCCGCGTGGCCCAGGAGGCCTTCAATCGAGGCGTGGACGTGCTGTTCCTCAGCACCATCACGGAGGAGGCCGGTCGCATCTACGAGCGGGTGGGATTCCGGTTCGTGACGCGGATGCTCTTCATGGTCGACGGCTCGCACCCGTAGGGGACTTGGCGGAGTGCTCGGTTCTTCCTCCACCAAGTGGTACTGGACCACGACGTTCGGCGGCTACGTGGACGAGGTGATGACGCAGGGCGCCTCCGGTGGCACCAGCGGCACGCCCAGGAGTGAGACGCTCAGCGGGAGCGTGGCGAAGGGGCAGAGCGTCTACCCCGGAACCTTCACCGTCCTTTCGGGCACTACCCTGACGGTCCGGATGAGCGGCTCGGGAGACCCGGATCTCTATGTGCGGTTCGGAGCACAGCCCACGCTCTCCGCGTTCGACTGCCGTCCCTACCTCGACGGCGCGAGCGAGACCTGCTCGCTCCAGGTGCCGGCCGGGCAGAGCCGCGCCGAGGTGATGGTGTACGGCTATGTCGCCGGGACCTATGCGCTCGACGTGAGCTACACCGCGCCTTGAGGGGCGGATTGTTCTCAACCGCGCGCGGGCGCGGTAGTTTGGTGGGGAGATGGAGAATCACCTCGCTCGCGTCCTCGTGTGCCTCGCCGTCGTGTGCTCGGGAGGGGTGCACGCGGCGACTGGGACGAAACCCTCGAAGCAGCTCGAGTCGTCGGCGACTCGGACCGTGCTCCTGCTTGGCGACAGCCTGATCGTCACCAGCTTTGGTGAGCACCTGGAGACCTTGCTGAACGAGCAGCCGGGGATTCGCGCCGTGCGGAGGGCGAAGTCCTCGACCGGGCTCGCGCGTCCCGACTTCTTCGACTGGATGGCGGTCGGGCGCGAGGAGGTCGAGCGCCACCGGCCCGATGTCGTCGTCGTCATCATGGGTGGCAACGACGGGCAGGGGCTCACGGACGGGAAGGGCAAGGCACAGGTGCAGTGGGGCGCGGCCGGCTGGGCGTCCGCGTACCGCCAGCGCGTCGAGAACTTCCTGGGCATCCTCGCGGCGCCCGGCCGGAAGATCCTCTGGGTCGCATTGCCGACCACGGGGCTGAAGAACTTCGAGCGCAAGCTGGGAGTCATCCGCCCCATCCTTCGCGAGGCCGTCTCGGCGCGCGAGGATGCGCTCCACCTCGACACGAAGCCCTTCTTCCTCGATGCGAAAGGGGGCGTCCTGCGCGAGGCTCGGGTCAACGGCTTCCGGAAGCCCATGCGGCTGAAGATGGACGATGGGGTCCACTTCACGCTCGCGGGCGGCCGGTACTTCGCCACCAAGGTCTACCCCGCGGTCATGGGCCTGCTCGGACCCGGCGAGAGCTCGCCATCCGTCCCCTCGGCGCCGGACGAGGACGTCGGCGCGCCGAAGTCCGCGGTCTGCCGCAAGGCGGATGCCGTCTCGGAAGTTCCGATGATGCCCATGGCCGCCTGCGAGCCGTGAGCGGGTGGGGGTAGAGCCCTCAGGGTTGGACCGTGCCGGAGCTGGTGGAGCCAGGGGCCGGAGCTCGCCTCTTGGGCAGCACCGAACGGCGCGGGCCTCGGATGGCGTAGTTCAGCAGCAGGGTGGCGGGGAGGAGCATTCCCAGTCCCTGGGTGAGGTCGGCTGGTGGGTGGACGATCGCACCGAGTGCCATCGCGGTGAAGAGCAGACCACAGACCAGACGGATGAGGAGGGAGCTCACGAGGGGGGTCCTTGGAACGGTGCGACCCATGATAACCAGCGGTTCGTCCCGCGCACGTCCGCCCCTATCCGAGCCAGGCGATGAGGGCGCGGACGGCCTCCTCGCGTCGCCGGGAAGACTCCGTGACGGACTGTAGCGTGCCCGCGAGTGCGCCCATGCCACGCGAGGCCCGCTCGGGAGCGGTCCGGTAGTTCTCGGCGAGCTGCGTCAGCCTCTCGCGCAGCCCGGGGTGGCGCTCGCGCATGCGGGCGGGCTCCGCGCCCGACTGCACCTCCGAGAGGAGCGCCGAGGCGAGCCGCTGCCAGTCCTCCAGTCCCTGCCCGGTGCGGCTGGCGAAGCCGCGGCGCACCATGGGTCTGACGAAGAACGGCATCGAGCTGAAGTCGTGCTCCGTGTCCTCCAGGGTGTTGCGGAGCGCGGCGACGAGCGTGACGGGGTCCGAGGTCGTGGCGGTCATGAAGTGGAGCCTACCTCTCAGGCGGAGCGGGTGGAGGACGAGGCAAGCGGGTCGCCTGGCTCGGTGA
>CAVYSY010000052.1:0-289833 GCA_963771175.1 uncultured delta proteobacterium | reverse complement strand
ACTGGATTTCTGCGCTCCGCGTGTCTGTCTCCGCGGCGCGGTCGTTTGCGTGATGCGCCTGGCATCTTCGTTCTGGCGATGCCTCTCCAAGCTTGCTTGATTGGTGTTCCACCCGTTCAAGCACAGGAGCGCCTCGCTCATGAAGCAACTGCTGCGTCCCTTCCTCGGTGGTCTCCTCGCGCTCGCAGTCTTCCTCGCCCCGGAGCGCTCCGAGGCGGCTGACTTCCGCCTCACCCTCGGCGGCGACTACCACATCGACAACGGCGCCTTCTTCAGCGTCACCGGCGCCGTCGACTTCGTCTTCTTCGGCCCCCTCTCCGTTGGAACCCGCTTCGGCGCGCTCCTCGCTACCCAGCCCAATACCCTGGGCATCCCTCTCGACCTCGACCTGCGCATCCGGCCCAGGCGGGTTCCCCTCTACGTGGAGCTCCTCGTCGGTCCGTGGATCTACTTCGAGGGCGATGTCTTCCGCGCTCACGGCGCCTTCGGCTTCGGCTACCAGGGACGCTCCGTCAGCTTCGGCCTTGAGATCGGCTACCTCGAGCCCAAGCCCCATATCGGTCTGCGCCTCGGGTGGCGGTTCTAATCCCCTTCAGCAAAGTCGCCGAAGGGTGATGCAGAACTACGCCTACGGCAGTGCCTTCGTGGACTTCCCTGAAGGGGATTTCGGGAAGGGGCCTGGTCGCTCTCAGTAGTGCGGCGGCCTCTCCTGCTGCCTCGCATCCACCAGGCCCGGTTCTCCCTCCAGCTTCTTCTTCAGGGACTCCACCTCCGCCCTCAGCGCGTCCAGCTCGCGCTGCTGCGCGTACATCACCTCGTTGAGCTGCTGCAGCAGTTCCTGCTGCTGCATGAAGCGCAGCTCCAGCTCCACGATCCGCGACTCGTCGTCCATGCCCCATGGGATAACCCGGTTCCTCCTGGTTGTCCCTCGCGGGCTTCTCCCCGGAGTGCCTCATGGATGCTTCCCGCCACCTTCAGCGCGCCCGCGAGCTCATCGACCGTGGTCGGCCCGAACTCGCTGAGTCCGCCCTGAGTGATGCGATCGATGCCTCCGTGCAGGCCGAGGACCTCGTGATGCTCACCCGGGCTCGCAGCGCCCTCGGTGAGCTGTTGGCCGAGCAGGGCAGGGAAGATGAGGCCCTGCCCTTCCTCCAGGCCGTCGTCCGGACCGAGATCGCCGATGGTTCCGTGGATGGCGAAGTGAAGGCCGCAGCCCGGTTGCTCCGGCGCATTCGCGGCATTCCCGAGTGACTCGGGTCACTCCGAACGACAGGCGCTCCTGACCGCGTCCATCCGCTCCGGAAACCGGCGCTCCAGGTCCTGCCTCGTCACCAGCAGGTCGTCCGTGCGCCCCGTCTGCGTTGGATCGCACACAGCGCCGACAGCGGCCTCATGTCCGACATGTCCAGGCGATCCGCTTCCCTCAGCGCCTCCGTCGCCCTCTCCACGTCCCCCTCCCGGAACGCCGCCATCCCCAGGTGGTAGTACCCCATCACCAGCTTCGGCTCCTCCTCCACCGCCAACGCGAACAGCTCCCGGGCCTCCTTCGTCCTCCCCTGCGCCTCCCGCACCAACCCCTCCTCCACCAGCATCCGCGGGCGGCCCAGCTTCGGCTCCAGGCTCCTCAGCACCTCTACCGCCTCGTCCCCCCGGCCCGCCTCGCTCAGCAGCCTCCCGTACCGGACTCCCACTCCCGCGTGCTCCGGCGCCTTCTCGTACGCCCTCTTCACGGACTCCAGCGCCCCCTTCACGTCCCCTTCCTTCTCCCGGATGTCCGCTCGCAGCAGATCCGCCCTCGGGTCCGCTGGCGCCAGCTTCCCCGCCTTCTCGAAGGCCTCCTCCTCGCACCGGCTCATCCGCGCCCCATTGCACACGCGCGCCAACAGGAGCTGCGTCTCCAGCGCGTCCGGCTCCCTCCGCTCCGCTTCCTTCGCCAGTTCGTGCGCGTCCAGCGGCGCGCCCTCTCGCAAGAGCTCCGCCGCCTCCCTCAGGTTCGCCCCCGTCGCCTTCGGGTTGTCCTTCAGCGGCTTCAGCACCTCCACCCGCTGCGCCGAATCGGGAATCGCTCGGGCGATCGCCAGGTCCTGCTCCGGCATGTCCCTCGGCAGGAACAGCGGAATCAGGTGGATCAGAAACGCCACCAGGCAGACGACCAGCGCACTCCTCAGGCTCCGGTCCCTCCACCGGCCTCGGCTGCTCCGTGCGTTGGGGCCTGCTTCAGGGCCTCGCGGTCCCTGGGAGATGGTTCTGGCGGGGGGCTCGTTCAACACGACTCTTTGACTCTAGAGATTCGCCGCCTCCTCCGCACGACTCGCCGCCCCCTCTCCTGGTCAGTTCGCGACACCGCGTGCCGGGAGCAATCAGCCGGGCTTACTCCCTCCTCCCTACACCGCCTTCAGCCTCGGCTTCCTACTCTTCCACGACGGCAGATCCACCCCGCAGCTCCAGCACAGCTCGAAGTTTCCGGGGTTGTCCTCCTGGCATCGCGGACAGCTCACCGTCCTCTCCGCCGCTTCCCCGTCCTCCTCCAGCTCCGCCAGCAGCTCCCTCGCTCGCGCGACCTCCTCCTCCGGCAGCCACAGCTCCACCCACGTCTCCGTGCTCGGTATCTCCCCGCCCAGCGGCGCCAGGGTCTCCCCTCTCACCTCCACCGACAGGCCCGAACCCGTTAGCAGCTCCGCCAGGAGCCTCGCCTCGCCCACCTTCGGGTGGACCGAGAACCGCACTCGCTTCATGCGACCTCTCTAGTCGTGCTCCCCCTCTCCCGCAACCCGGCTCCCTTCCTGGCCGAGCTCCCGGCCAAGCGGGTAGAGTCCCCGGCTCAGGGGGGCGCATGTGCTCGGTTTCGAACTCTCACCGGATGGCGAGCACGACTCGTCAGTTCCATCGCCGCGGTTGTCTGTCTATTCGTCGGCTTCCCCCGGGTGCGACTTGGCCTTCCTCCCCGTCCGCGACGCTGATCCGTTCCGCATTCCCCCCTGGGCCCGCTACGGGCTGGCCCTGCTCATCGTCGCCGCCGCCTTCGGCCTCCAGTGGGTCCTCTGGCTCTGGCTCGCCCCCGCCCCCTACTTCCTCTTCCTCTCCGCCGTCATCCTCTCCGCCTGGGTGGGCGGCAACGGCCCGGGTGCCTTCGCCACCGCCCTCTCCGTCCTCGTCACCCAGTTCTTCTTCCTCGAGCCCGTCGCCCTGTCTTCCGCCGCGGGCCACCACTCCATCACCACCGCCCTCTTCACCGGCGTCGCCGCGTTGATGACCCGGGTGTGCGCCCGCGTCCGCTCCACCCTCCACGAGGCCCAGTCCGCTCGCGCCGCCGCCCAGGCCAACGGCCACGTCCTCTCCGTCACCCTGCGCAGCCTCGGCGATGCCGTCGTCACCACCGACTCCAACGGCCTCGTCCGCTTCATCAACCCCGTCGCCTCCTACTTCTCCGGCTGGCGTGAGATCGATGCCATCGGTCAGCCCCTCGAGCGCGTCCTGCGCCTCGTCCATCCCGAGTCCCGGGAGCCCCTCCCTCCTCTCGCCCTCTCCCCCGAGGAGCCCCGGCCCGTTCAGCTCGGTCAGCAGGCCCTCCTCCTCTCCAAGAGCGGCGCCGAGCTCCCCATCGAGCACACCGGCGCTCCCATCACCGACTCCGAGGGCCACCGGCTCGGCACCGTCATCGTCTTCCGCGACATCTCCTCCCGGTTCCGCGAGGACCGCGAGCGCGCTCAGCTCCTCGCCCGCGAGCACCACGCCCACCTCGAGGCCGAGTCCCAGCGCGAGCGGCTCGAGACCCTCTTCATGCAGGCCCCCGTCGCCATCTGTCTCACCCGCGGGCCCGAGCACGTCATCGAGCTCGTCAACCCGCTCGGTCAGACCCTCGTCGGCGGGCGCATCCCCACCGGCCGCTCCATCCGCGACACCATCGCCGGCCTCAACCCCAACCTCCTCCAGCTCCTCGACGAGGTCTACCGCAAGGGCGCTCCCATCGTCGGCCACGAGGTCCCCATCCGCGCCGACTTCTCCGGCTCCGGTCAGGACGAGGTGAAGTACTTCGACCTCACCTGGCAGCCCTGGCGCGGTCTCGAAGGCGAGATTCTCGGCACCATGGGCCTGTGCGCCGAGGTCACCGAGCAGGTGCTCGCCCGCCGCGAGGTCGAGGCGCTCGCCCAGGACCTCCAGAAGGCCCTGCAGATCCGCGATGACTTCCTCTCCGTCGCCTCCCATGAGCTGAAGACGCCCCTCACCTCGCTCCAGCTCCAGCTCCAGCTCCTCTGGCGCTCCCTCCCCGAGACCGATGCCGAGGGAAATCCCCATCCCGCTCTCAAGCGCATCGAGGCCACCCGCCGCCCCGCCGAGCGGCTCCATCAGCTCGTCAACAACCTCCTGGATGTGTCTCGCATCCGCGCCGGGCGGCTCGCCCTGGAGCGGGAGACCGTCGACTTCGCCGCGCTCCTCCAGGACGTCGTCAACCGCTCCGAGGCCGATGCCGCCGGCGCCGGGTCCACGCTCATCCTCCAGGCCGATTCGCCCGTCGTCGGGCGGTGGGATCGGCTCCGGCTCGAGCAGGTCGTCACCAACCTGCTCTCCAACGCCCTCAAGTACGGCGCCTCCCACCCCGTCGAGCTCTCCGTCGTCCAGGAGGGTTCCACCGCCCGCCTCACCGTGCGCGACTACGGCATCGGCGTCGCCCCCGAGAGCCAGGCCCGCATCTTCCAGCGCTTCGAGCGCGCCGTCTCCGAGCGCCACTACGGCGGCTTCGGTCTCGGCCTGTGGATCGTCAGGCAGATCGTCGAGTCGCTCGGTGGTGACATCCGCATCGAGAGCGAGCTCGGCCAGGGCTCCACCTTCACCGTCACCCTGCCCATCGACGGTGGCAAGGCCTCTGACGGCCGCCCCTCGGGCTACTCCTCCTGACGCAGCTCGTGCGGCAACACCGCGTGCGCGTGCCTCGGCGCCCTCAGGTGCAGCTCCTCCGTCAGCAGTTCGTCCAGCTCCGCCAGCAGCGCGTCGTAGCCTTCCCCCGCGCCCCTCGCCGTCTGCCCCGGGTGGGCTTCCAGGCGCACTCGCGGTGTCTCCTCGTCCTCGAAGGCCAGGCTCACCGCCATTCCCCTCGGGCCCCCCGCCGTCGGGGCCACCGCCGCAGGTGCCGGCTGCCGCTCCGCCTCCTCCAACAACGGTCGCAGCCGCTCCACCTCCTCCTCCGTCAGTTCCCTCTCCACCACCGTCTCGCCCTGCTCCAGCACCCGCAGGTGGCGCATCCCCTCCACTCGCACCGCCTGCGCCCCCGTGTTCGTCCTCCCATTGCGCTCATACGTCACCGTCTTCACGCGCCACCTCCGCTCGGCTCGGGCACCCTGGGAGGTATGCACGGTCGCTCCCTCTCGCACCTCTCGGGCTTCTTCCGGACAGTCCCTGGCACCAGGGGCCGGCTGGTCCACCGAGCGCCCGCTCCTACCTTCCGTCTCCCCGGGCACTTCCGCCCGGCTTCGGAGAAAGCACATGTCCAACAATCCCAACGACCAGCGCTCCAACGTCAAGAACCCCAACAACCCCTCCTTCAAGCAGGACCGCGACAACAGGTCCAACCAGGCGAACCCCAACAAGGACTCCCGCCCGTCCCGGCACGGCGGCGGCAACTCCTCGTCCGGCGACGGCACCACCTCGTCCGATGACTCCACCCCCGGCTCCTCGCCCGGTCAGACCAAGCGCTGAGCGGCTTCCCGCCGTGTCGACGTGAGTGGTTTCGGGAGTGAGCGCGCCCAGGCCGGTGGGGCGCTCCTCCCGCGTCCATCTGGTTGTCACTCCAAGTGTTCGGCCCTGGGAGCGCGGACGCTCCGCTCCGTGCTCCTCTTGACGCGCTGCGTTCGCTTCCTGCTGCCCCTCAGCCCTCCCGCCATTACACTCCTGCCGTGCGTCCTCAACCCGTCGCCCAGATGGCTCCCGCTCCCGCTCGCAGTCGTGGCACCGGCGCCCTCGCGGCCCTTCCTTCGTCTCCTCCCCAGCCGCCCCCTCCTCGCTCCGAGCGCCTGCGCGCCCTCGCCTCCCAGGAGTTCGATGTCCTCGTCATCGGCGGCGGCATCACCGGCTCGGGCACCGCTCGCGATGCCGCCCTCCGGGGCCTGCGCGTCGCCCTCGTCGAGCGCGAGGACTTCGCCTCCGGCACCTCCAGCCGCTCCTCCCGCCTCATCCACGGCGGCGTCCGCTACCTCGAGCACGGCCACCTCGGCCTCGTCTTCGAGTCCAGCATCGAGCGCTATCGCCTCCTGCGGCTCGCTCCCCACCTCGTCCGGCCCCTCGCCTTCGTCTGGCCCGTCTACAAGGGCGCTCGCATCCCCCGCTGGAAGCTCGCCGCCGGGCTCATGCTCTATGACGCCCTCGCCCTCTTCCGGAACGTGAGGGGCGCTCGCACCCTCTCCACCCGCCAGGTCGTCGAGTCCGTCCCCGGTCTGCGCTCCGACAACCTCACCGGCGGCTCCCGCTACTACGACGCCGCCACCGATGACGCCCGCCTCACCCTCGCCAACGCCATCGGCGCCTCCGAGGCCGGTGCCGTCGTCCTCAACCACGCCTCCGTCCGCGGCCTCATCGTCGAGGAGGGCCGCGCCCGCGGTGCCACCGTGGTGGATGACCTCACCGGCCAGGAGCTCTCCGTCCGCGCCCGCGTCATCGTCAACGCCACCGGGCCCTGGAGCGATGAGATCCGCCGGCTCGACGCCGCCAATGGCACCGCTCCCGCCGTGCGCGGCTCCAAGGGCGTCCACATCTCCGTCCCCCGCGAGCGCCTGCACACCGACTCCGCCCTCACCCTCCTGTCCCCCGTGGATGGCCGGGTGATGTTCGTCATCCCCGCCGAGAGCCACACCATCATCGGCACCACCGAGACGCCCACCACCGCCCACCCCTCCCAGGTGCGCGCCAGCCATCTCCGACGTGGACTACCTCCTGGCCTCCGCCAACGGCTTCTTCCCCGAGGCCCACCTCTCGCGCGAGGACGTCGTCAGCGCCTGGGCCGGCATCCGCCCCCTCGTGGCCAGCGGCTACTCCGGCGCCGGGGACGCCAACAGCGCCAGCCGCGAGCACGCCATCCACACCAGCCCCACCGGCGTCCTCACCATCTCCGGCGGCAAGCTCACCACCTTCCGCGTCATGGCCCGCGACATGGTCAACGCCGTCGAGAAGGTGCTCGGGGTGCCCCACCGCAAGCCCACCACCGACGCCCTGCCGCTGCCCGGCGGCGACATGGCCTCCTTCGACGCCGAGCTCGCCGCCGCTCGCGCCGAGGTGGGCCAGGAGGCCACCGCCCTCCACCTCGTGCGCGCCTACGGCAGCCGCTGGCGCCTGGTGTGGGCCCTCACTCGCGAGCAGCCCCACCTCGCCGAGCCCCTCGTCCCCGGCCTTCCCTACCTCCGCGCCGAGGCCGTCCACGGCGTCACCCACGAGCTCGTCCTCACCCTGTCCGACCTGCTCGTGCGCCGCCTCAAGGTGGCCTTCGAGACGCGCGACCTGGGGCGCTCCGCCGCCCGCGTGGCCGCCGCCGACATGGCCCCCCTGCTCGGGTGGAGCCCCGACGCCGTCGAGCGCCAACTGGCCGACTACTCGCGCGACGTGGAGCGTCTCTTCTCCATCGATTCCGCCGAGCGCTGACGTCCACCAGCCCGCACCCGGCCGCCTCCGCCGGGCGCTTCGGCGAGCCTCCTCCCTACCGCCCAGCAAGCAGACGCCCTACCGTGCTTCAATCAAGGAATGGGTCCCCCGGCCAACCGTTGGCCACGCCCATTCCTCCGCCCGGTACCGCCACCGGCGGTGCTATCCCACGGCGGGGTGAAGGAGATGTGTCACATGAGGCGATTGGCGTTGTTGGGCCTGCTGTGCCTGGGTGCGAGTGCTTGCAAGGAGCCCGTTGAACAGCAAGAGGCGCCGCTGTGTCCGGAGCTGGTCATCCAGGAGCTGGGCCACTCGTCCCCCGAGGTCCTCCGTACCACCACCGCCTCGGCCCTCCGCTCCACCTCCACCCCGGACGCCGACGGCCGCCAGCGCGTGCTGGTGCGCTTCCGCCAGCCGAGCGCCCTCTCCGCCGTCGCCGCCGCCGCCCTGCCTCGCCAGCGCGAGGACAAGGTGCGCCAGATGGGCGCCCGCGTGAAGTTCAACTGGCCCCACCTCAACGCCATGGCCCTCTCCCTCACCCCCGAGGAGCGCGCCCGGCTCGCCAAGGACCCCGAGGTCCTCTCCATCTCCGAGGACCGCAAGGTGCACGCCATCGGCACCTCGGCGCTCGCGCCCGTGGCCGCGCTGCTCCCCGGCGAGCGCCAACCCCTCAACACCACCGGCAGCGCCAGTGAGTACACCTGGGCCGTCCGTCAGGTGCAGGCCGACAAGGTGTGGGACGTCAACGGCGATGGCGTCATCGACCCGGGTGCCTTCACCGGCGCGGGCGTCAAGGTGTGCGTCATCGACAGCGGCATCGACTGGGCGCACCCCGAGCTGCGCGCCGCGTACGGCGAGGGCAAGGACTACGTCGACGGCGACGACAACCCGGAGGACAAGGACGCCGAGGGCTGGGGCGGGGGCCATGGCACCCACGTGGCGGGCACCATCGCCGCCCAGCTCGCCTCCGGCGCCCAGGTGAACCCCAACGACCCCACGCAGAGCCGCGATGGCATGGTGGGCGTGGCCCCTGGCGCCACCCTGCTCATCGCCCGCGTGCTCGACAAGAAGGGCGACGGCAACACCTCGGATGTCATCGATGCGCTCAAGTGGTGCTACGAGCGGGGCGCGAAGATCGCCTCGCTCTCGCTCGGCTCGTCCACTCCGGCCGACGAGGAGCGCGATGCCTTCGCCCTCGCCTGGACTTCCGGCATGCTCACCATCGCCGCCAGCGGCAACGGCGGCGAGCTCGCCACCCCGGAGTCGAAGACCTACCCGGCCGCCTATGACAACGTCATCGCCGTGGGCGCGGTGAACGCCGAGGCGACGCACCCCAACTTCTCCCAGGGCGGCGACCACCTGTCCCTGGTGGCCCCCGGCGTGGCCGTGTTCTCCACCTACCCCCGGGGCCAGTCGCCCTTCGCGGAGCTGCAGGTCGGCGGCGCTTTCTTCAAGTCGAGCGTCTTGGATTACGTCCCGCTCGAGTCCTACGAGGGCAAGCTCGTCGACTGCGGCCTGGGCCTCGGCCTGCGCTCCTGCCCCGGCGCCACCTGCGGGGGCTTCGTCGCCTACGTGGACCGCGGCGACATCACCTTCGCCGAGAAGGTGCGCAACGTGCGCTCCCAGGGCGCGTACGCCGTCGTCGTCGGCAACAACGACCCCGAGGATGACGAGACGCTTGGCTTCACGCTCGGCGGGCCCGCGGCATGGCCGCCCGTGGCCGCCGTGGCCACCACCACCGTGCCCGACATCCGCGCGCAGCTTGGCTCCACCGCGAGCCTGAGCATCAAGGGCAGCGATTACGCCCTCAGCACCGGGACCTCCATGGCCACGCCCCATGTGGCCGGCGTGGCCGCGCTGGTGTGGAGCGCTCGCCCCGACTTCACCAACGCCCAGGTGCGCAGCATGCTCGAGAGCACCGCGAAGGACCTCGGTGACCCGGAGAGGGACATCGTCTACGGCTTTGGCCTGGTGCAGGCCAAGGCGGCGGTGGACAAGGCCACGATGGGCAACCCGTAGTCGTCCCGCTCCCGGCGCCTCCGTTCCCCACGGAGGCGCCGCGCGTCGGCCTCAGCGCAGCGGGTGCGCCGGAGACGCCAGCAGGCACGCGCCGAAGCTCGCCTCGACCTGGGCCACCGCCTCGACGCTCGGGTCCATGCACGCCTGCACCGTGGCCACCGAGACGAGCCCGTCGCCCCACTGCTCCTCGGAGAAGGACGCGGTGCGCGACTGCGGCACCAGGCTGAGCGCCACGAGCATCACCGCCGCCACCGCGCCCAACGCCATCATCCCCCGGTGCGACCACTGCCCCCGGCGCGGCACCACCGGACGCAGCCGGGCCTCCAGCGCGCCGAAGTCGAGCGCCGCACGGGAGGGCTGACGCCGCGCCCGCTGCGCCATCCACCCGCGCTCCAGCCGCAGCCACGCCAGCGTCCGCGTACACGACGCACACGTGGCGGCATGCGCGCGCACTCGCTCCGTGTCTTCCGCCGACAGCTCTCCGGCGAGCAGCGCGTCCAGGTCCGATTCGCGGCACGGGTGGCTCATGGACGACCTCCGTTTCCCACATGGGCGGCGAGCCGCTCGCGCAGCTGCAGCCGGGCCCGGTGGATTTCGTTCTTCACCTTGGGGAGGGACCAGCCCATCACCTGGGCGATCTCCTCGTACGGCAGCCCGTGGTCGATGCGCAGCAGCAGCGCCGCTCGACGCTCCTCGCGCAGCTCCCCGAGCGCCTCCGCCAGCAGCCCCTCCAGCTCGCGGTCCAGCAGCAGGTCCTCCGGCGTGGGCGAGGGCAGCATCGACTCCAGCAGGGGCTCGCTCTCCTCGGAGGCGATGTCCAGGTGCTGGCCCCGGCCCCGGCGCGACTCGAGGTACACGTGGCGGGCGATGCCCAGCAGCCACGAGGCCAGTCGCGCCTCGTCGCGCAGCGCCCCGAGCCGCCCGTGCGCGCGCACGAAGGTCTCCTGGGTGGCCTCGTCCGCGGCGGCCTCGTCCCGGAAGAGGTCGCGCAGGAAGCGCCAGACGGCCGGGGCGTGCTGCTCGAAGAGGCCGCGGAAGGCGAGCGGGTCTCCCCGTCGCGCGCGCGCCAGCAGCCGCCGCTCGCCGTCCCCGGTCGAGGACGCATCGTCCGCCACGGTCATTCGCACCGCGAAAAGGTGGGCCACGCGCCTTGGTGACATGAAGCGTCCGGGAGTTTCACCGGTCGTTCTCTTTCATGCCAGCCCGGCGCGTCAAACCCGCCTCCTCGCCCTGGGAGCCTCCGAGGAGGCAAGGGGAGGCCGAGGCCCGGGTGTGTCCCTCCGAGAACAATTCCCACCTTTGCGCGGCAGGGAGGGGACGACGAGGAGAACGGCATGCGGAGAGCCATCTGGATGGCGCTGGCCTTCATGGGGACTGCCCCTCTGGTGGCCCTGGCGCAGCAGAGCGGGGGAGGGCAGGCCACACAGCAGCCGGCCGCGAGTCCCACCGGCGCGAGCAGCATCGAGCGGGGCCAGGACATCACCGGGGTGGAGACCCCCGGAGCGGCTGGACAGCAGTCGGCCGGGTCCATCGGGACGACCACGGGAGAGCCCGCCACCGGAGGCGCGGGGATGCAGGGCGACGGAGGCACCGGGGGCGATGGAGGCACGGGGGGCAGACGGGCCAGAGCTTGAATGGAGTTCCCCTGCAGCGGCCCGGGCCAGGAGCTGACGGGAAGCACGACCGGGACGGGCGGGCTCGGCGGAACGACGGGGCCGACCTATCGCGGCACCACCCAGGAGACTCCGTCCACTGGGGGCGCTGGAGCGGGCGCGGGTGCAACCACAGGGCAGGGCGGTGGAGCGGGTGGCGGTCAGGCGGCGGGGCAGCAGGCGCTCATGAGTAGCGATGCGATGGTGCGCGAGTTGGCCACCCTGCGCGAGCGTGTGGCCCGCCTGGAGCGGCAGGTGACTGACCTGGGTCGGGGCACGGGCGGCGGTGGCGCGGGCGGTACGGGTGGAGCGGGCGGCGCGGGCACGGCGAACGTTCGCGCGCAGGGACCCGTCACGGTGGCCACGGCGGTGTTCGATGGCCGGGTGGTCGATGTCCAGCCCAAGCACATCGACATCGTCGACACCTCGGATGGCACCTTCTACCGACTCACCATCGACCGCCAGACGCGGGCGTTCGATGGCCCGGAGCTGAACCGCATCCCCGTGGGGCGGATCTCCGAGGGCACGCAGGTGCGGACCTCGTTCGCGCTCAGCTCCTCCGGGGTCGAGCACGCGCGCAACATCGTCACGCAGCCCGTGCAGCGGCAGTCGGGCCAGCAGGGCACGCCCCAGGGGCAGCCGCAGGAAACACCCCAGGGGCAGACTCCGTCCCAGTGAGGCTCAGCCCACCTCGAGCAGGTTCAGCGACTGGATGAGGGGCTGTGGCATCTTCCACAGCTCCTCGCGGTGACGGTAGCCGACCTCGAAGGAGTTCATGATGGCGGGCCAGCGATCCGCGAAGAGGGCCCAGTTGTACTCGGTGGGCTTCGAGGTGAGGAAGTTGTGGTCCCGGTCCTTCTGCGTGGCGGTGTAGTCGCTGAGCTCCCAGGCCACATTGGGGCCGAGCTGCAGGCGCAGCGTCGGCGTCATCGCCAACATGAGGGCGAGGCGGGGCACCTCACCCGCGCGGGGCTCGGAGGGGGTGAAGGCCGGCTGCACCGCGTCGTGCTGCTCGCGCCAGGCCAGGTAGTTGTTGGCGAAGGCGATGAGCGCATCCCGGTCCGTGGGGCTCGAGACCCGGCGAGCGTCCTCGAAGAGGGCGAAGGCGGCCACCACCAGACTCTGTCCGCTCACGTTGGGCAGCGCGCTCGCGAAGTCCGTGGGCTGGGGCGAGTCCTTCACGTGCTCGAGCGCGTACACCCAGGCGCGCCGGGCCTCGTCGGAGCGGGCTCCCTCCAGCGCGAAGCCCTCCACCACCCGGGCCGACGTCACCGTCTCCGCGCCCACGCGCTGGCGCCAGTCGAGGTACTCGCGCGCCGCCCCGGCGATGTCCCCGTAGATGGCCACGTTCCCGTCGAGCAGCAGTTGCTCCAGCGTGCAGACGACGGACTCGGCCTTGTCGAGCGGCGTGACGCCCGGGGCTTTGTGGAGCAGGCGCGCGAAGCGGTAGGTGGAGATCCACAGCGTGCGAGGATCCGCGAGCGCATCGAGGTTGGCCGCGCTCAGCAGCGTGCCCAGGGAGGCGGCCACGTCGTGTGACAGGCCGAACCACCGCAGCGTGTCCGCCACCTTCTCCGCGACGAGCCGCTCCGAGCCGGAGAGGCCACCGCGGTCGAGCGCGTGCTGGACGGACGCCGCGGGCTCGCCCTGGGCCGCGTCGATGATGGCGTGGGCGAGGCTCGCACCGAGCATTCCCTTGCCCGCCTCCAGGGAAGCGTGGGGCGCGAAGGCGAACCAGTTGCAGAGGACGCGGCTGGAGCCACCGGGGCGGAAGTCCGGGTCGAGCAGCGCCTGCACCTCGTCGGCGAGGTGGATGTAGCCCTGGGTGATGCGGTGGTTGGTCTCCAGCGAGTGGGCCGTGTCGGCCACCAGCTCGGGCGCGGGGGCCCGGAGCGTGTTCGCGGTGGCCTGGGGCCGGGGCGTGCCGACATCCGGGGCGGGCTCCAATGGAGCGGTGGTGCGGGCATTGCTGGACGGCGGTCGTGGGTCTGTCACGCGCTTCTCCCCCCTGGGCGGGCCACCGATGTCGGGCCGGGAGCACGGCGGTGGCATCCGCGCGTCCCGGAGCCTCCTCGGAGGCCCGGAGAGCAGCCGGCGAGGCCGCCCCTCTCGCCCCTCGGCCGACCAGCACTGGCGCTGGTTGCTCGGGGGCGTCCGCCGCCCAACGTTCTACCGGAAGAAGGGAGCGCGGCGTAATGCGGAAGCGGACCTGGGTGGACTTGAGCATCGCGATGCTCGCCCTTTTCCTCGTGTGCAGTTCCGCCCAGGTGGTGGCGCGGACGCAGGGGACGTACGGGACGGGGGGCACGGGCGATGCCACCGACCCGGGCTGGACGGATCCGGGGCTGGGGCCGTACGGGACGGGCTCGGGCTCCACTGACTTCGACACCGACCAGGGCTCGATGGCCGCGGGGCAGGGGACGTACGGGACGGGGGGCTCGGGCGATACCACCGACCAGGGCTCGATGGGCGTGGGGCAGGGGACGGGTCAGGTCTCCGGCACGGGGCAGACGGCGGATACAGGGCAGACGGCGGACACGGGGCAGACGGCGGACACGGGGCAGACGGCGGACACGGGGCAGACGGCGGACACGGGGCAGACGGCGGACACCGATGCCCAGCAGCGGCTGGAGATTGCCCGGCTTCGCGTGGAGGTGGCCCGGCTTCAGCAGGAACTCGCCCGGGCGCGGGCCCAGCTCGCACGTGCGGGGGCCGCCGAGCAGGGCACGGGAGGCGTGGGCACCGGGGGCGGTGGGAACGTGGGCATCGGGGGCAGTGGGCGCGCGGCCATCGGGGACCCGAATGCCGAGGCTCCTCCGGGCGCGACGGGGCTTGGGGATTCGACCGCGGCGGAGGGTGCTCAGGCGGCCCAGCCGGACACCGCGAACCAGGGTGTCGCCGTGGCCAACGTCATCTACACCGGCCGCGTTCGCTCGGTGTCCAAGCAGGAGCTCGTCCTCGAGCTCGAGGGCGGCGGCTCCAACACGTTGCTGCTCTCCGACAAGGTCCGCGTCTTCCGCGGCAGGGAGCCGTTGCCGCTGCAGAGCCTCCGCGAAGGCGCCTTCGTGCGCGCCTCCGCGGACCTCTACGCTCGCGGCAATCCCGTCACCGAAATCCAGGTGCTGCCCTCGGGGCGGGAGTGAGGGGCGTGGCTAGTCGTCGTGCTCCTCGCCGTGGTCGTCCTCGTGCTCGTCGTCGCGCGCGTCGCCGTCATCATCCTCGAGGACCTTCATCGAGCGCTTGATGTTGTTCTCGATGGTCGAGCGCGCCTCGGAGGTGCGCGGGTCGAGCCGCGCGCCGCTCGCGTCGGTGAACCAGCTCGAGGGGTCCACGTTGAGCGTGAGGTTGTTGGCCCCATCCGCCAGCTCGAAGTTGCCCTCGAACTCCTGCTCCACCTCCAGCCCGGAGACGAACTCGAACGCCTGGCCGTCGATGGTGCCCGTGAGGATGACCGACGCCTGGCGCTCGATCAGCTCCTTCAGGTTCGAGTCGCTCGAGGTGCCCAACTCCGAGCTCGAGGCCTTGGCGATCTTGAACTCGATTTCCTTGTAGGCGCCGGCGGGAATCGCCACGTCGAGCACCTTCTGCACGCCGCCCTCGAGCGCCGCGCCGGACAGGTCGAGCACGAGCGGACCCGACTCGAGCTCCTCCCTGCCGTCCTGCTCCCCGTCCTTCTCCTCGACCTCGGACTGCTGGGTGGACTCCTGGGAGGCGGCCTCCGCGGTCTTCAGCTCCAGCTCGCGCACGAGCAGCCGCGCACGGGTGAGGGCAATGCCGTTGCCCACCTGGAGTTGCTGCGATGCGACACCCGCGAGCGCGGAGCGCGGTGCACCCGCGCGGACACTGATGCTCACGGGGGCGTTGCCACTGCAACCCGATACCAGCACTGCGATCACCGCTGCCTGAAGCCACTTCATGGCGACTCTCCTGGCTGAAATCCGGCGGAACCCGAGCGCCGGCCACGCTCGGCACGGCAGCGCATGACTGCCTTCACCGGACCCGAAGGAGAGACCCCACGGCCTTTTTGTCGGCCACTCGCCGTTTATTCCGGCAATTTGATGCCCGAGAGCCGCTGGTACAGCTCCACCGCGAACCCGTCCGTCATCCCCGACACGTAGTCCGTCACGCACAGCAGCCGCTGATAGGGATTGAGCCGGCGGATGGCCTCGTCCCGGTTCTCCTCGTACGGCCCCGGGCGCTGGAAGAACTCCAGCGGCAGCAACTGCCGCAGCTTCTTCTCCTCCCGGTTCGGCGTGTCCGCCAGCACCGCCGGTGCGAACAGGTCCAACAGGCCTCCCAGCGTCCGGAAGCCCGCCGCTTCGATCTGCAGCACCCGCTCGCTCCAGTACCCCTTCTCGCGGGTGATGCCCGTGATGGCCTCCAGCTTCCCGCTCGCCTCCGGCCGCGCGGACACCAGCGACTGCTCGAAGCGCCCCGCCTCCATCGCCTCCACGTGCTCGGCGAACGCCGTCACGCACTCCTGGATGAGCGCGAACACGGCCCCCGCTCGGGCCCGACCCAGCCGCGACTCCCAGTCCACCTTGTCCTTCAGGGGCTTGAAGTTCGGCTGCATCGCCGCCACCTCCTCCATCAGCGAGCAGACGGTCTCCATCGGGATGAGACCCAGCTTCCCCGAGTCCTCCAGGTCGATGATGGCGTAGCAGATGTCATCCGCGGCCTCGACGAGGAAGGCCAGCGGGTGGCGGTCGAAGACGTACGGCTCGCGCTCCACCAGCCCCAGCCTGCCGTACACCTCGCGAGCCAGCTGCGCGTCGTCCTGGAAGAACCCGAACTTCTTCTCCGAGATGGGCCCCTTCTTCTCCCGCTTCCGGCCCGGCAGCACCGAGGGCGTCGGGTACTTGCTCATCGCCCCCACCGTCGCCACGGTGTAACGCAGCCCGCCGTCCCGGTTGCGAGACTGCAGCCGGTTGAGGATGCGGAAGCCCTGCGCGTTGCCCTCGAAGCTCGCCAGGTCCTTCCACTCGGCCTCCGTGGCGAACGGGTGCTTCGCGTCCGTCTTCTCCACCGGCTCGAAGCGAGGGAACTCGCGCTCCACCCAGTGCTGGATGGCCGCCTCCCCCGAGTGCCCGAAGGGCGGGTTGCCGATGTCGTGCGCCAGGCACGCCGCCGCCACGATGGTCCCCAGGCGCGGCGGGTCCACCTCCACGTCCTGCGCCTGCAGGCTCCGCCCCGCCAACTGCCCCAGCGAGCGCCCCACGCACGAGGCCTCGATGCTGTGCGTCAGCCGCGTGCGCGTGTAGTCGCTCGTCGACAGCGGGAACACCTGCGTCTTGTCGTGCAGGCTCCGGAAGGCGCTCGAGAAGACGATGCGGTCGTAGTCCTTGTCGAACTCGGTCCGCTCGTCCGGGGTGTCCAGGGGGGCCCGGTCGCGCTTGTCTCCCACGCGGTGGGCCGAGAGGAGTTGTCTCCACCGTTCGGTTCGTTGCTGGTTCACGGATGTCTCGTCGTGCTGGCGTGGTGGGCCCGCCATCCTGCGTCCGAGACTCCCCGGGGCAAATTTCCCGGCGGCCCGCGGCGGCGGTCCTTCGTTGGGGCAGAATGCCTCGCGCCCGCCACGCGCCCGTGACGTGCTCGTCACCCACGCTCAGGTGGATGTGGCAACCCACTACAAGACCTACTGATTCACGAATCGAGCACGGATTTCGTGCAGTGTGGTGGTGCGTTTTCGACCCATATTGAATTACGAGGAAACAGATGATTCCGTGTCGCCTCCCCCCCCAGCCGAGGAGGCTCCATGAGGAAGCTGTTCCGTTCGATGTTGTTCGCCGCGCCCGTGATTGGGCTGATGGGTCCCGCCAGCGCGTGGGCCCAGACCAACAAGGTGCTGTTCGACGCGATGCACGCGCAGACGGCGGGCAACTCTGACTGGGTCTTGGACGAGGACTCCTGCGGCACCGCCCAGCGCTATCCCACCCCCGCGCAGAGCGGTATCACCGCCAGCACTCCCGGGACGTACTGGGGCGGCGCCTACTCCTCTTTCGGCGTGGCCCTGGTGAAGAAGGGCTTCTCGGTGGAGAGCCTCCCCAATGGCAGCCGCATCACCTACGGCGACGCCTCCAACGCGCAGGACCTCGCGAACTACAAGGTCTTCATCCTTCCCGAGCCCAACACCCGCTACACCACCGCGGAGCGCACGGCCATCCAGGCCTTCGTGAAGAACGGTGGCGGCCTGTTCATGATCTCCGACCACTGGAACTCCGACCGCAACAGCGACGGCTGGGACTCTCCGGAGATCATGAATGATCTGATGACGGGCGTGTCCTGGGGCCTCCACTTCAATGTGAGCCCCGAGGCGAACAACTGGTTCAACGACAACCCCAACTCCAAGTTCACCACGGACACCTCGTCCCCCATCGTGCACGCGGGGGCCTACGGCAGTGCCACGGTGGGCAAGGGCCTGGGCCTCTTCGGCTCCACCTCGATGACGCTCAACCCCACGGCCAACCCCAACGCGAAGGGGCACGTGTGGATGACCACCGGCACCGTGGGCTCCAACTCGCAGGTGACGTTCGCCACCTCCACGGACGGTACGGGGCGCATCGCGGCCATCGGTGACTCCTCGCCTTCCGAGGACGCCACCAACGGCTGTGGCCACACCACCTACGATGGCTGGGACGTCGCCACGTATGACAACGCGCTCATCCACCTCAACGCCATCGCCTGGCTGGCGGGCGCGGGTGGCGGTGGCGGCGGCGGCTCCGACACCACCGCGCCCACCGCTCCGAGCAGCCTGAGCGCCTCGGCCGCCTCCTCCAGCCAGGTGAACCTGAGCTGGACGGCCTCCACCGACAACGTGGGCGTGACCAGCTACAACGTCTACCGCAGCCCCGACAACGCCACCTTCTCGGCCGTGGCGAGTGTCAGCGGTACCAGCCACTCGGACACGGGCCTCGCGGCGAGCAGCACCTACTACTACCGCGTGTCGGCCGATGACGCGGCCAACAACGAGTCCGCCGTCAGCAACACCGCCTCGGCCACCACCGCGGCTGCCGGCAGCCCGGCCAAGGTCATCATCAATGAGATTCTGGCCAACGAGCCCGGCTCCGACACCACCAAGGAGTTCGTCGAGCTGGTGAACGTGGGCGGCACCTCCATCGACATCGGTGGCTGGAGCGTCTGGGACGCGGGGGCCAAGAAGCACACCTTCGCCACGGGCACGGTGCTCGGCGCGGGCAAGGCCATCGTGGTGTTCGCCTCCGCTTCGGCCATTCCCGCGGGGCTGACCAACGCCGTGGGCTCCACCGCTGGCACGCTGTCCCTGGCCAACGGCGGCGACACCGTCACCGTGAAGAACGCGGGCAGCACCAACGTGGACTCGTTCACCTATACGAGCGCGCTGGCCGGTACCGATGGTGTGTCCATGAACCGCAGCCCCGATGCCAGCACCGGGAGCTTCGCGCTGCACACGACCGTCTCGACGCTGAGCACGTCGCCGGGCACCCGCGCCAGCGGCTCCGCTTTCTGAGCCGTCCGGAGCAGGTGACGCCGTAACGGGACAGGCCGCTCTTCCGGAAGGAGGGGCGGCCTTTCTCGTGGGGGCGCCGGGCTTGGGTGCGGCTCAGGGAACCTCGTTCACCCGGGCGAAGCCGACGTAGAAGTCCGCGCCGTAGGTGGTGGCCGCGTAGATGATGAAGGTGTTGGCGGGCGAGACGCCGTTTTTCGCCTGCACCCATTCCCACTGGCCGGTGGTGTGCGTGTACGCGTCGAAGCCCGTGTTGCCGCCGTTGCCCGTGCCGATGCCGACCCGACCCCGGAGCACGTAGATCCACGCGCCCGCCTCGGCGTGGGCGGGACCGTTGACCGTGCACGAGCTGGCACCACCGAAGACCTGCGAGATGCCGTTGCGGTCCGCCTGGGTGACGACGTGGATCATCCGGACGCCGCCGGGCAGCGTCGAGGGAACGAGCTCACTGGAGATGGGGCCGGCGTTGTTGGTGAACATCGCCCAGTTCTGCGCGGCCGACCAGCCGGCGCTGCCGGGCACCGCGGTGGTGACGCTGACGGAGCTGCCGTTGGGCCCCACCGTGGCGAACGTCGGGTTGGACAGCAGGTTGGGCGAGAACTTCACGCTGGCCGAGTCGACGTAGAAGTCGGCGCCGTTCAGGCCGACCGAGTAGATGATGAACTCATTGGCGGGGATGACGCCGTTGGCGGCCTGGACGTACTCCCACTGGCCCACCGTCTGGGTGACGGCGTCGATGCCGGTGTTGCCGCCGTTGCCCGTGCCGATGCCCACCTTGCCCTGGAGGACGTAGATCCACGCGCCCGAGATGACCTTGGTGGGTCCCGAGTTGAACGGCTGGAACACCTGCACCAGGCCGTTGCCGTTACCCTGGGTGGTGACGCGGATCATCCGACCGCCGGCCACGCGCGTGGAGGGAAGGATTTGGGTGTTGAGCGTACCCGGCGTGTTGGTGAAGAGCGTCCAGCTCGCCGCGGCCGAGTAGCCCGCGCCGCCCCCGACGTTGGTGGTGATGGTGGTGCTGCTGCCGTTGGGCCCCACGGTGTCGAACTCGGGGTTCTGCAGGTAGTTGGTCTGCGCGCACAGCGCGTCCTCGAACTGCGCGACGGCACCTTGTTCAATCTGCTCCGAGGGCAGCGGTTCGGACTCGGTGCCACCGCACGCGGCGAGCAGGGACAGGGCGGTCAGGGCGCCCAGGAGGATTCGGGTCCGCATCATCGTTCTCCGGTAGGAAGCTGGAAGAACCCAGCGTTCGCTCTCTCAACGACGCGTCCGCGCGATATTCCCGGATGTTTTCTATCGGAGCTTCTCCCCGGCCCGGAGGAGCGCGGGCGTCGGCACTGGCGCGATAATGCATCCCAGAGCCCGCTCGTGCCTCACACCACCCGGGAGGACCATGCCCATGCCCAGAGCCACCGCCCGTGCCGCGACCCCGACCGCGCCAGACCTGCCCGTGGGCCCCCTGTCCGAGGGCAGCAAGGGTCGCGAGGTGCAGCAGCTCCAGGCCGTGCTCATCCAACTCAAGTACCTGGGGGGCCTGGCGGATGGCGACTTCGGGCCGAAGACGAAGGCCGCCCTCCTGCGCTTCCAGAAGGGCTGGCGGCTCGAGGAGGCGGATGGGAAGTACGGCCCCCTCACCCGCGCCGCGCTCCTGAAGGCCCTGCTGCCGGTGCACAAGCCGCCCGTGGTGTCCCGGTCCTCGCCCAACTTCGAGTCGCGCAGGGGCGTGGACATCGACGTCATCGTCCTGCACCACACCGGCTCCAACAGCGTGACGGTGGACCTGGCCACGCTGCGGCGAGCGACTGGCGGCAATCGGGTGAGCGCGCACTACCTCATCGCGCCCAGCGGCACCCTCTACCAGCTCGTGTTGGACGACAAGGTGGCGTGGCACGCCGGCGTCTCCTCGTTGCGCGGCGTGAAGGTGCCCAGCGTCAACGCGCGCTCCATCGGCATCGAAATCACCAACGACGGCTCCGGCCAGACTCCCTTCACCGAGGCGCAGTACCTCGCGCTGGAGCAGCTCGTGCCGTACCTGGCGCGGACGTACCGGGTGCCCAAGGAGAACATCGTCGGCCACCGGGATGTGGCCCCGGGCCGCAAGGTGGACCCAGCGGACAACTTCGACTGGAGCCGCGTGCGCCGGGCCGTCGACACGGTTCTCTGAAGCGCTCGTGTGCTCGGGCGCCCAGAGGGCGTGGCGGCACGACACTCCGGGCCTCGTTCCTAACTTTGTCGGGTGGGCGCGAGGAGCGTCCCGCTCCAAGGAGGGAGTGTCATGGCCAACCTCAAGCATGTGGCCCGGCGCATCATGGAGGAGGTCTACGGTGAGGGCCGGTTGGAGGTGCTCGATGAGCTCTGCCATCCCGACTACGTGAGCCACGATCCGCTGTCGGGGGACGCGGATGTAGCGGGCGTGAAGGCCTCCGTGCGGCTGCTGCGCGCCTGCTTCCCCAACCTGGAGGCGAGCATTGTCGCCCTCTACGCGGAAGGGGACACGGTCATCGCCTGGTGGCGGATGACGGGGAACCTCGAGCGCGAGCTGCTGGGCGTGAAGCCCCATGGCCAGCGCGTCACCCTGGAGGGCCTTACCGTCTACCAGTTCGAGGACGGCAAGCTCGTCGAGGACATGAGCCAGTGGGACACCTTCGGCTACTTGAGGCAGCTCGGAGTGGTGCAGCCGCTCGGGCCCATGGTCGGGGCGTCCGAGCAAGCGGAGCAGTCCGGGTCCTCCCAGGCGTGAGGGGAGGCACGGGCGGCCCCTCGGGGTGTTTCCCCGCGAGCCCCGTCACGCGGCGGGGGCGGGGTCGAGCACCTCGAGCAGGACCTGCCCGTTGGTGAGGTCGAGCAGCGCGGTCTGGAAGGACTCCAGCCGGGAGACGGGGAGCAGGAGTTGATAGCCCACGGTGGTGGCGTATTGCTCGGCGACGAGCTCGGCCTCATGGGCCGGGAGCATCCGGCGGACGCCGTCCACGCTGGCGTATTCGAGCTCGATGGCGAGGCGGACCTTCCGCATGCGCTCGGTGGTGGGGAGGTGTTCGAGCCCCTGCTGGACGCAGCCGGTGTAGGCCCGCACCAGCCCGCCCTTACCCAGGAGTGTCCCACCGAAGTAGCGGGTGACGACGACCGCCACATCCCCACGCCGCCGTGAAGCAGCGCCGTCAGCATGGGTCGGCCCGCGGTCCCGTGGGGCTCTCCGTCGTCGCTCATCCCCGCCTGTCCGGTCGAGCCGGGAGGGCCCACCACGTAGGCCCAGCAGTTGTGATTGGCATCGGGGAACTCCTCGCGGATGCGGGCGATGAACGCCTTGGCCTCCTCCACCGTCGGCGCCGGGGCGACCGTCGTGACGAAGCGGCTGCGCTGGAGCTCCTGCTCCACCCGGTGGAGGCGCGCCGGCACTCGGTAGCGGTTCTCTTCCATCAGGGACCGCGAACAGGCGGCCTCGGCAATTCGAGGCCCCACCGCGCTCGAACGTTTTCTGGGACGAAGTGGTTGATGGCGTCGAACGACAGCGCAACGAAGGGCATTCGGGGGGAGATGAGCCCGCGAACGCGGCGCCACGCATCACGGATGGCGTCCTTGTCCTGGCGTATGAGTGCCTCGTGGACCGCGTCGGTGCGTGGCTTGACGTGGTCACTCACATGGGCGTCGTAGAACGTCAGGAGATCCGCTCGACCGAGCTTCAGAATCTCGATCGTTCGTTGACCCCGCTCGCTCCCGGTTCGTCCAACCGGCTGCCAGTGAGTGCCATCGAAGACGAACTGAATCGACTCGACCGGATCTTCGCTACACGGGTCGATGAGCGTCGGCAGTTCCCTGCCGGGCGGCTGCTCCTCGGGGCGGAGCGGCACACTGCCGGCTTCGAGTGGAAACAAGTCTTTCTTGGCGGAACGGTTGCAGATCGCACAACTGAAGAGGAGGTTCTCCCACGTCCAGGCGAGCCACCAGTAACCGATGTCGGTTGTCCCATTCTGGCGATCGGCTCTCGCCTTCGGCCTGAAGTGCTCGACATCGCTGTAGTCGCACTGAACCTGACTCTCGCAGTAGCAGCACCTCATCGAGTGCTGCATCCAGAGTTCGCGCTTTACCACCGAGTACTCTTGCCCAATCGCTTCCGAGTCGGGCCTGCCCGAGGCCGCGATCGTTCTCACGCGCGGCAATTCCGCGGAACGAACAGGAGCAAGGGCGGCGGGTTCGGGACCGCGCTGGATGCGGATCACGCCACATCCCTCGGCACCGGCGGCAACCCCAGGTCGAGGCCGGCGTCGGTGAGCTTCTTCTGCAAGCGAAGCATCTCGGCGTCTTCCTCGTCGGTGCGCGTCGGATCGCTTGAGAGATAGGTGTAGCGACGCAGCTCGTCGCCGAGCTCGCTCGGGTAGAGCTTCTGGATGTTGAAGAAGCTCGAGTAGATCTCGCTGCCCGTCATCAGCTTGGGCGAGGCGGGCGGTGCATCGGCTACGACGTCTCCGTTCTGATCCAGGCGAAGCATCACGATTTCGTGCCGTTCGAGCGCAGGCAGGAGCATGGGCGAGTGGGTCGTCACGATGAACTGCATGCGCGGAAACACGCGCTTGAGCACCGGAATGAGCCGCACCTGCCAGGTCGGATGAAGATGGAGGTCGAGCTCGTCGATGAGCACCATTCCCTCCATGTCTTCGAGGGGAATGGCCTCACCGATATCGAGGTACATCTGCCCGATGAGGTCGGCGATCCACGCGATGGTCGACTGGTAGCCTTGCGAGAGCCAGGTGGCGGGAACTTTCGTCTTCTGGCCGGAGAACTCGAACTCGAAGCTGTGCGAACGGACTAGATCCCCGGGCTGCATCACTCCTCCCCGGCCGCGCAACTCCACTGCGTCCACATGGGGCAGGAGGTGGTTGTCGACGAACACCTTCTTGAGCGCTTGGATAAACGGTTCGAAGCGAGGCGTTTCGACGAACTGGTTGGCGAAGCCCGTGCCGACGAGCGGTGCCTTCCCGAAGAGTGGCTCGAGCCGATTGAGAACGCGGTCCTTCAGTTCGGATGCGCTGAGCGGTACCGGCAATTGTCGCTGCGTGCCATAGCCAGCGACGAACCAACCGGGGAAGGATTTCGAACGGGCTTCGGAGAGTGGGTCCCGGAGCACAGCCATGGCACGACGGATGAGCGCCGACCAAGTCGGCGTCGCAACTTTGCCTATTGAATTTCGGATTTGCTCAAGGAGCGCGTCGATTGTATCGGCATCGAATTGGACCTGCTTGTTGGTAATGGGCGCCAGCACCTCAGTCTCGCCGAGGCTGGAGGCTCCCGCGAAAGTCGACTGATTGGGCTCTACACTTAGTGCACTCCACAGCCCTAGCTTGTGTTGCCCTTCAATGGGCGGATTTAGTTTGGGAAGGAGGCGCCATTTCTCCAGGTTGGTCCCGAATTCGAAATCGGCGCTTATCTGTGTGGATCCGCCTGATTGTCTCAGGTCCGGCAGTGACGGCACATCCGCCAACTGGTTCGCGCGGGCGGAACCGCTCGCCGCCAGGGCGATGGCCTGGAGCAACGTCGTCTTGCACGCGCCGTTTTCCGCGACGAGCACGGTCCACATGCGGGGCTTGCCTTCGTGCGTGAAGTCGAGAGCGAGGTCCCGCATGAGCTTCATGTTCTTCACGTGCAGCCGGGTGATGTACATGCGATCCTCCAGCCGCTCTTCTAGCGCTCCCGCGCCCGGGCATACCGCAAGAAATGAAGAGGGCTGCTCTGCGCTGGCACGCTACCTGACCGACCGCCCACATCCACTCCAATCGATTCCGTGGACCCTCCGGATGTGCTGAAAGAGGCACGTCCCGAGTGCGGTCGCGCGACAGGAGTCCATTATGGGAAGGCACTCCACCCTGCGGCGACACGGGCGGGTGGGTGGGCCCGCGTCACAACACTCCGCGGATGGACTCCTCCCCCTTGAGCGCCGGAGGAGAGGGTAGAGGTTGGCGAGCATCCGTCACTTCTCCTACTGTTCGGCCCAACAACCTCATGGGGGGAAGACATGCGCAACATCGCCATCATTGGCTCGGGAGTCGTTGGCCTTCTGGCTGCCCACGGTCTGCGGAAGGCGGGCCATCAGGTCACGCTCTACTCGGACCGGACGCCCGAGCAGTGGCTCCAGTCCAAGCCCACGGGCTCGGCGGCCCGTTTCGATTTGTCGCTGCAACTGGAGCGCGAGTTCGGTCTCAACCACTGGGATGACCAGGTTCCCTGGGGCGAAGGCGCGCACCTCACCGTCTGTCCCACGCCGCGCAACCGGCTGCTCACCCTGACGGGACGCCTGCGCCGTCCCTTCCAGGGGGTCGACGTGCGGCTGCAGAGTCATCGGTGGATGAACGACCTCGTGGCTCGCGGCGGGCGCGTCGAGATCGAGTCCGTGACGGTGGAGCGGCTGGAGCAAATCTCCGCCGCGCACGACCTGACGTTGGTGGCCGCGGGTCGCGCGGACCTGTGCCGGCTCTTCGAGCGCGATCCGGCCCGGAGCGTCTACAACGAGCCCCAGCGCCAGCTCGCGATGGTGTTCCTCAAGGGCGTGAAGATGCGCTTCGACGGCCTGCCGCTGGTGCCGGTGAAGTTCAACGCGTTCCCCTACGCGGGTGAAATCTTCTACATGCCCTTCTTCCACAAGGACGTGGGCCCGAGCTGGAGCTGCCTCGTGGAGGCGAAGCCGGGCGGTCCGCTCGACCGCTTCCGGGACGCCAGGAGCGGCGAGGAGGTGCTGGAGCGCATGAAGGGCGTGTTCCGCGAGCACCTCCCGTGGGACGCCGACTGGTTCCAGAGCGCCGAGCTGTCGGACCCCCAGGGCTGGCTGGTGGGCGCGGTGACGCCCACGGTGCGCCGGCCGGTGGGGCGGCTGCCCTCGGGGCGCGAGGTGATGGCGCTCGGCGACACGGCGATGTCCCTGGACCCCATCGCCGGGCAGGGGGCCAACAACGGGTACAAGCAGGTGCGCACGCTGCTCGAGGCCGTGGCCGAGCACGGGGACCGTCCCTTCGACGCGGCGTGGATGACGGCCACCTTCGAGCGCTTCTACGCCCGGCACGGGCACCCCACCTACACCTTCAACAACTTCCTGCTGGAGCCCATCACCCCCGCCGCTCGCGAGCTGCTCATGGCCCAGTACGGCAGTGACGGCCGCCCGGACAACCGGAGCGCCATGCAGCGGCTGGCCGACGCCTTCACCGAGAACTTCAACGACCCGGCCTCGCTCACCCCCGTGGTCCAGGATTCTCGCCGGACGCGAAACTTCATCGCCGAGAGCACCGGCGGGGCGTGGCTCAAGGCCGTGGCCCGGGGCGGGCTGAACGTGGCCCGGGGACAGCTCCTCCAGCGGTTCGGCCTGGACCCGAAACACCCGCCCCAGCCCAGTTGACGGGGTGAGCCCGGGACGGGGGCCCATACCAGCCGTCCATTGAGTCATACGGGGAGAAAAGGTGAGAATGGGGACGCAACTCGCGCTCCCCTTTCCCCGATAATCCCGTAACGATTTTCACACCAAATTTCGCCGGAGCCCCCCATGAACCCCATCAAGAGCGGCCGCAACCTCCTCAACAACGTCCGCACGGGCGCGCAGAACGCCGTCGAGAAGACGCAGAAGACGGTCGGAAACGCCGTGGGCACGGTGAAGAACACCGTGGCCGAGGGCGGCCAGAAGGTGGGCCAGTTCGTCGACGGCTTCGAGAACAAGGCCGCTGACAAGGCCAAGGCGCTGGGCGGGCTGTTCGGCGGCTCGAAGCCGGACCGCGTGTTCGACGGGCACCTCGTGGGCGCCGGTGGCAAGACCTTCCCGCCCGGCACTCCGCTGAGCCAGGTCCCGGGTGTCACCCCGCGCAACAACCCCAACCCCACCCAGACCGTCATCTACGTCAACGGCATCAACAACAACAAGGACGTCCAGTTCAACAGCATGCAGCAGATTGCTGATCGCACTGGCGCCAAGGTGGTGGGCGTGCACAACGCCACCGAGGGGATGATCGCCGACCTCGCCCAGTGCGTGAAGGACAAGCTCGACAAGGGCGTCAACCCGGCGGTGGACTCGATGGCGGACCTCGTCTACTCCGAGCTCAAGGCGGGGCGCTCCGTGCACCTGATGGCGCACAGCCAGGGCGGTCTCGTCACCAGCCGAGCCCTCAACGACGTGGTCAACCGGCTGCGCATCGAGGACGGGATGTCCAAGGCGCAGGTCGAGCAGCTGATGAAGAAGGTGGATGTGGAGACCTTCGGCGGCGCCGCGGCCCACTACCCGGACGGCCCCAACTACGTGCACTACGTCAACAACAAGGACATCGTCCCCACCTGGTTCGGCCAGGGCAACGGCAAGGGCCTGGATGACTGGGCGCTGCGTGACGGTGGCAAGGGCGCGGTGGTGCGCCGCTTCGAGCACAGCTCGGGCCTCGACGCCCACGGGCTCGAAGGGTCCTACCTGCCCCAGCGCGTGCCCTTCGAGCAGGCCCGCGCCGGCAAGTGACGGGAACCCCCATGCTGCAGTGGATTCTGACCGCGGTGGGCCTCGCGCCGCCGCCTCCTCCGAGCGGGACGCCGATGTCCCGCGAGTCGGCGCAGGAGTTGTTGCGCTGGTACTCGCGCTCGCAGGGGGCGGTGCTCAGCCCGGGGCTCAACGAGCAGGGCTTCGGCGGCATCGCCGTGGGCGGCGCCCAGGTGTACTTCGAGTACCACGAGGACACGAAGTCGCTGGAGTGCAGCGCGCTCGTCTATCGCTTCCACGAGCCGCCCAAGCCGGGCGTGCTGGCCGGCTTCGAGGCCGAGGCCCGTGAGGGCACCGACACCGGTGGCGGCACCGTGGACTACGAGCGGGAGAACCGCGGTCTCTTCCTCAGCCGCACCTACTCGCAGATTCCCGAGGGCAGGGCCTTCGAGAAGGACATGACTCGCCTGGCCAAGGCGAGCCTCGTGTGGGGCGACGAGGTGCTGGACCGCGTGGCCTCGCGCGTGTTCCACCCCGAGGAGTTGGAGCAGAAGCCCTAGCCTCAGCAGTGGGAGTCGGCCGGTGCCACCCGGGCCTCCGGGGGCACCACCGGCTCGGGCTTGCGCGCGAGGGCCTCCACCCAGCGCTCCAGCAGGTCCAACAGCGCGCTGCGCTCCTCCCCCGCGATGGGCAGCAGCAGGTGCGCCAGTCGCTCCTGCACCACGGTGTCCGCCTCTTCCGCCGCGGCACAGCCCTTCTGGGTGAGGCGCACCAGCACCTGCCGCTTGTCCGCGCGCGTGCCGCGGTGCCTCGTGACGAGCTCCAGTTCCTCCAGCCGGTCGACCAGGCGTGTCATGGGCGGCATGCCCATGCCCATGCGGTTGGCCAGGGCGTTGATGGTGAGTAGCCCCTCGGCGCGAATCCACCAGAGCGCCTGGAGCTGCCGCGGCTCCAGCTCCGCGTGGGGAATCTCGTCCAATGGGCTGGCGAAGGCCCCCTGCCGGGCCAGGTCCACGAAGAGGTTCCTCAACCGCGCGACCACCACTCGCACTTCTGACGCCAGCTCCGCCATCGCGAATCTCCCTCCCCAGTGGTCCGTGACTGCGCTCGCTGGAAGTCACAACGAACGGAGCGCGCGGGCATATCGGGGGGGGTTCAGGCTTCGGGGCCGGCTACAGCCCGTCCAGCAGGCCCATCCGGTCCTTCAGGCGCAGCACCCGCCGCACCGCCGCGTCCAGGTGCTCGGCCATCTTCGGGTCCGACTCGGCCAGCTTCGTCAGGATGCCGAAGTAGTCCAGACCCCCCGACCAGTCCGGCGGCTCGGTGGTGAGGATGAGGTCGTTGCCCGCGAGGAAGGCCCGTCGCACCACCTCCTCGCGCTCGGCTCCAATCTGCTCGGCCAGCGCGCGGATGGCCACGTCGTCCGTCACCGAAATCCACCCGCTCTCGTGCGCCATGGCGACGAGCGCGGGCTCGAGGATGGCGGGCCCCGGGCCGAGCTTCGCGTAGACGATGTTCGACATCATCACGCCGCCCAGGTAGCGGTCCGCGGCTCGGAAGGCCGCCGCCTCCAGGCGCACGCGCTCCTCGTCCCAGTCGGCGACGGCGTGCTCGTGGTCCGAGTCGGTGTCGAGGTCTCCATAGCCCGGGAAGTGCTTGCCGATGGAGACCACTCCCGCCTTCGCCAGCCCGCGCGCGAAGGCCGTGGCCTTGCGCTTCACCACCTCGGGGTCCCCCGAGAACGCGCGCCCGTTGCGGAACATGTGGCCCTTGGGGGACACGTCGAACACGGGCGCGAGGTTCATGTTGAGCCCCACCTCCCGCATCGCCTTGCCGACGCGCACGCCCCACGCCTCCACCTCGGCGTCCTCCAGCGTGGCCATGTCGCGCGCGAGCGGGAGCTCCTTGAGGGCGTGGTGCCGGTTGAGGCGGTTGAAGCTGCCTCCCTCGATGTCCACCGCGAAGAAGGGAGGGATGCGGGCGCGCTCGCGGGACGAGCGGATGCGCTCCTTCGCTGCCTCCAGCTTCTTGAGCGTCCCGCCCACGAACAGCACCCCGCCCACCTCCACGGGGTTGTCCTTGCCCACCTGCGGATAGGCGAGGAGCAACTGGCCCACCTTCTCGCGCGGGGACAGGGACTTCAGGACGCGCTCTACACGGGCCTCATCGGGTGCGCGGGCGGCGAGGTCTCTCGGTGTCCTCGGTGGGGCCGCCATGGCGGAACCGGAGAGCACGAGCGACAGGACCAGGAGCGATGTACGGAAGACGCCTCGCATGAGGGGCGCAGTGTTCCACGGAGGCGCCCCGTGGATGCGAACTGATTGGGGGACGCGATGGCTCGCCCGGCTGGCGGGTGGACTGGCGGACAGCGCCCGCCGGGGCTCAGCCTCCCGTGAGCGCGTCGTAGCCGCGGCCTTGGAACTCGAGCAGGCAGAAGCCATTGCCGAAGGGGTCCGCGAGGTTGGCCATGCGGCCATACGGGCGCTGCTGGATGTCCCGGTCGAGCGTCGCGCCCGCGGCCTGGGCCCGCCGGACCACGGCCTCGATGTCGGTGACGGTGAAGTCCAGGTGCACGGGCGTCCAATGCCGGCGAAAGTCCCGCGTGGCGGTCGAGCCCGGGGATGCCGGGCTCCCAGCGGGAGTGCGGAGCAGGTCGATGGGGGACGAGGCCCCGAGCAGCTCGGCCCAGTCAGGGCCCAGCCGACGCCCGAGCTTCAACCCGAGCACCTGCGTGTAGAACGTGATGGCCTTGTCCAGGTCGTCGACATCGATGCAGGCGCGCAGTTCGAGCATGCTCGTGGGAGCCTCCGGTTGCCGGGCAAGATAGCCGACCTGGAGCGGAGCTCGGTGGGCTTCGCTGACAGGGCACCCCACCGCTAGAGTCCGGGGACATGGCGAGCCCCACGTCCCACAAGCCCTCCGACAACCTGCAGCCCATGAAGCTGCCCGACATCGGGCAGCCCGAGCAGGACCAGGAACTGCAACAGCTCTATGCCGCGCTGGTGGCCAAGACCGAGGAGGCCATCCGCTGGTACGACCGGCACAAGAGCACGCACAAGCGCCGCGCCGTCCTCTTCCGGGGCTCGGCCGTCGTGCTCGCGGGGCTCGCCTCCATCCTCCCCATCGCCGTTTCCATGTTCCCTCCCGAGTGGGAGCCCCAGCGCTGGGTGCCCGTCGCCTCCATTCTCGCCGCGCTCAGCGCCGGGTGCATCGCCTTCGACCGGCTCTACGGCTTCTCCTCCAACTGGATGCGCTACCTCACCGCGCTGCTGGACCTGCAGACCCAGCTCGAGTCGCTCCAGTTCGGCTGGGCCCGCCGCGCGCTCGAGTCCCGGCTCGCCGGGGGCGCCAGGGGCGACAACCTCACCGCCAGCCTCAACCTGCTCCAGACGGCCCTCGCCTCGGTCAACCAGGCCCTCAAGACCGAGACGCTGGAGTGGATTACCCACTTCGCCGGTGCCCTCCAGGACTTCGAGAAGTCCGTCGCCGCCCAGCGCGCCGCGGGTCCCTCCACCCCCGCCCTGGTCGCGCCCACCCACGGTGCCCTCAAGGTGGTCATCTCCGAGCCCGACTCCCTGGACGGCCGCCAGTGCAAGCTCCAGCTCGGGGAGACCGGGCCCGTCCTCGAGCACACCGGGGCCACCAAGGCCTTCGCTGGCCTGACGCCCGGTCAGCACCTGCTCCGCGTCAGCGCGACGCGCAAGGGCACTCCGGTCTCCGCCGAGGACATCGTCACCATCCAGCCAGGGGAGACGACCTCCGTCACCGTGGTGCTCGGGTGAGCACGCGCGCCATGGCTCGTTCTTCGAGGCTTTCAGGAACGATGGCGCTCGGCCACGCGGTAGAGCCGGGTGCTCCATCGCCGTCGTCGTGGACGGGAGGGCGTTCAATTCGGAGAGAGGTCCGGCCAACCTCGCTCTGGAACTCTTCCGCCACGATGGGATGCTGAACGCCTACCTCGATTACTCCGGCGCCTCTGTCTTCGTCGTGGACTCGTTCCGGTGAGTCGCCAGGAGCGCGACCGCTACGTCACAAAGGACTGAAGGCTCACTCCCCCTGTGCGGCGGCGGGCTCCGGCTGGGGAGAAGTAGGTCGAACTGCCCAGCGCCACGTTGCCCGCGAGAAGTGCTGCTCCTCCGCCCTCCCTCGTCGAGGGCCTGCTGGTACTCGGCGGCAGTGTCTCGTAGCGCGGACAGTCCATACCGCCCCATCGCTCATGCTGCTGGAGAGCATGTCCCTGCTGCGTGGCAAGTCCCCGCAGCACGTCTCTTCTCGGCCCTGTCGGCCGGCCGGAGATTCAGCCCCGTGCTTCCAACTCCATGCGTACAGCGGCATGAGCGCAACGTTCCTTCAGCCGCTTGTCCTGGGCCAGCAGAAGAGAATCTCTTTCAATTCTCGTCATGGGCCGAGTGCACGATGAAGAGGGCAGCACCTCGGCATTGGGATCCGTCCTCTCGGTGCATGGAGGAGAATCCTTTTCTCGGCGGCTCTGCCGCTGCGCAGGAGGGCGGGCGCCCGGGAGGAGCCCGGCGTCGTCGGGCACGGGGCTCCCCTCCGGGGCTCGGCGGAGCGCGGAAGGCGCGGGGGTCTCCGGCTCCTGTTTCCCCTCGGGGCCCTGGGCCTTGGCGAGCGCCTCGCGCGCCGAGGCCGACTGGGGGTGCAGGGCCACGGCGCGCTCCAGCCAGCGGAGCTGCTCCTCGCGCCGCCCACGCTTTCCGAGCAGGCCGGCGACTCGCAGCATCTCCTCCACGTAGTCCGGGTGCAGCGCCGCGCCCGTGGTGGCCGCCTCCAGCGCGGGCCAGAGCGCCTCGGGGTTGGCCGCCTCGTCCAGCCGGGCGCGCCGCAGCTCGGCCACCTGCGAGCGCTGCCACACCTCATCGAAGTGCCTCACGTCGTTGCGCAGGGCCTCGCTGAAGCGCAGCGCGGCGGGGCAGGGCACCTGCTCGCACGCGGCGAGGTAATCCGTGAAGAAGGCGAGCGGGCCACGCGCGGGGTACTCGCGGAGCTTCTCGGGCCCGAGCGTCTTCTCCAACGTCTCGGCCATGTGCGCGCCCACGCGGATGAGGAGCGAGCCCTCCCGGGGCTGGTGCGCCACCCGCACTCGCTCCAGGGCGACCTGCGGCTCCTGGGCGATGGTGGCGCGGTCGAGCAGCGCGGACACCCGGTTGAAGGCCTCGGCGGCATCCCCCAGCTCGGGGAGCGCGCCCGGCCCGCGCGTGGCCCACTGGTGGTAGGCGAGCCCGTAGGTGAAGAGGCGCGCGAGGCCCTCGTGCACCACGGCGTCCACCGGGTCCACCGCGTGCGCGTCGCGGCGCACGAGCCCGTCCTCCAGCAGCAGCCTCCAGGATGCGGGTGGAGATGCGCCGCTGCCGTTTGGCCTCGCCCTCCAGGTTGGAGGCGATCGCGATGACGACGTCCTCGGCGGGCAGCATCACCAGCAGCGAGGTCGTCTCGGGCTGGCCGCCAGCGTGGGCCACCATGTAGTGGCCGCGCAGCGGGTAGGTGGCGAAGCCCATGCCGTAGTCGGTGAGTTGGCCCTCGCGGGTGCTCATGGGCGTCTGCATCATCCGCGCGGTGGCGGGCGGCACGAGCCGGTGCTGGAGCACGGCCTGGCCGAAGGCGAGCAGGTCCTCCACCGAGGCGCGGGTGCCGCCGCCGGCGAAGCGGCTGGAGACATCGAGGTAGTGCGAAGGGACGAGCTGTCCCTTGTGCGGGCGGTAGCCCACGGCGTGGTGCTTGTCGCGCGTGCGGGTGTCATCCAGCGCGGCGTGGCGCATGCCGGCGGGGCCGAAGACATGGGCCTTCAGGTAGTCGCCGTAGGACTGGCCCGAGGCCGTCTCGACGGCGGCGCCGAGCAGGTTGTAGCCCCAGGTGGTGTAGACGAACTTCGTGCCGGGCTCGACGACGAGCGGCTTGTCGGCGAAGAGGGCGAGGGCGCCCGCGGTGTCGAGGTGCTGGGTGTTCTCCGCGGCCTCGGGGCCGTCGTAGTGGGACACGCCGCCGAGGTGCCCGAGGAGCTGGCGCACGGTGACGGGCCAGGGCTTCTCGGGGAAGGAGGGCACCTGGGTGCGGATGTCCGCGTCGAGCTCCAGCTTGCCCTCCTCCACCAGTTGCAGCACGGCCACGGCGGTGAAGGACTTGGTGATGGACGCCATCCGGTACGTCGTCCGGGGCGTGGCGGCCAACTTGTGGGCAAGGTCTCGCGAGCCGTAGCCGCGCACCCAGCGCATGCCGCCGTGGAGCACGCCCACCGAGAGCCCCGCGTGGGGCCCCTTGGCGAGCTCGGCGCGCACGAGGGACTCCAGCGCGCGCTGGGTCTCCGGGGGGAAGGCCGGGTCCTTCTTCCGGGCGGCGGTGGACGCGGCCGGAGCCGGCGCGCGGGCCTGGGCCGGGCGAGAGGCCGCCAGCGCGGTGGAACAGAAGAGGACGAGGGCGACGAGGAGCGCCCTCACCGCGCCTCCTCCGAGGCCTGGAGCCGCGGCGAGAGGGCGGCCTGCTTGTGGGGCCTGTCGGACTCCACCCAGGCGCGCAGCAGCGCGTCGGTGAGGAGCTGGCCGAGCAGGTCCAACCCCTGGCCCTTCGGGTGGACGAGGTCCTCGTGCACCATCCCGGCCGCGTGGAAGCGGGCCAGCGAGCCGGAGCCTCCCATGGCCGAGAAGATGTCGAAGAAGGCGCAGCCCTCGGCGAGGGCGATCTGCCGCTCGAGGGAGATGACCTCGTCGAGGTAGGGCCGCTGGGTGAGCTTGCGGGGCCCGTCGCCCCCGCGGACGGCATCGATGGGGCCCACGACGAGGCAGGCGCTGTCGGGCGCGGCGGTGCGCGCGCGGCGGACGAAGGTGCGCAGTCCCTCCTCCACCTCCTGGAGCTTGGAGCGACCCCACTCGAGCCGCTTGGCCTCGTTGCCGCCGAGGATGAACAGGAGCAGGCGGGGCGAGCGCTCGACGAGCTGCGCGCGGAAGATGTCCTCGCGGGCGCGCAGGAAGAGGTTGGCATCCGCGGAGGGCACGCCCAGGGTGTCGAGCACGATGCCCGGGCGCTCGTGCTGCAGCACCACGCCGAGCACCACGGCGCCCTTGCCCTCGGCGACGACGTCCAGCGTGCGCGCGCCCTCGGGGAGGTCGACGGTGAGCGCCTGGGCCTGACCGCTGCCCTGGGGCTCGGCGCGGGCGACCGGCTTGCCATCGACGTGGAGGGAGAGGCGACCGGCGCGAGGCACGTCCAACCACCACAGGGTGCCGCGCGGCTCGCCGGTGAGGGCGAAGCGGCTGCTGGCCCTCGAGGCGGTGGACACGTGGTACGTGCCGGTGATGCCGAAGGGCAGCTCGGCGGGCTTCAGCTCGCCCAGGGTGCGCGCCTCCCAGCCGCCGCGAGCGAACCCGGCGCGGGCGCGCGGCCCGTACGCGGCGAGCCGGTCCACGGAGAGCACCCCGCGGCCGCCATCCCCGAAGGTGGCACTCAGCTCCTCGCGGACGACGTCCACGATGCGGTCCCCGGCGATCAGCGAGTTGCCGAACGCCTCGATGACGGCGGGCGAGCTGGCCTTGCCGGAGGAGAGCGCGTCGAGGGACTCGAAGAAGGGGGTGAGGGCGGAGCGGGTGCAGGCCGGGCCCGACTGCGACAGGCAGGGGTTCTCCAGCCGGGGCTCGTGGGCGCCGAGCTTCTTGCCGAGCAGGTGGAGCTTCCGGGCGCGAGGCGAGGGGGCGGGCATCGCTCGCTGGACGGAGGGCTCCGGGGCCGCGGCGGGCTGGGCGGCTGGAGCGGGCGAGGCGGCCTGGGCGAGCCGGAGGGGCCTGGCGGGGAGCCCCGCGTCGGGCCGCTGGGCGCGGGGAGTACGTGTATGCCGGGGAGCCTTGGACTCCGAGCCGGGCTTCCAGAGCACCCAGGCGAGTGCTCCAAGGAGGAATGGGACGAGGACGAGGACCGCCCACCGCCGGCCACGAGACGCTTCGATCATGCGGCCCGGGACTCTAAACGAAAGCCCCGGAGCCCGACAGGAACCGGCCGGAGGGCCTGTCGGAGGAATGACTCGTCGCTCGCTCGCCTACTCGTAGTACAGCTCGTCGCCGACCTGCGCCTCCGAGGGGCGCGGGGCCTCGCCCGGACGCGCCGCCCCTGTCTCCACCGGCAGGTCCAGCTTCTTCCACGCGTTCATCCCGCCGAGCAGGTTGGCCACGCGCCGGAAGCCCTGGCGCAGCAGGAGGCTGGTGGCCAATCCGGACCGATGGCCCGAGCCGCATGTCACCGCCACCGGCATGTCCTCGCGCAGCCCCAGGTCGGCCAGGCGCTCCTCCAGCTCGCCCACGTAGGCGTGGCGGGCGCCCGGGATGTGGCCCTCCTCGAACTCGGAGATCTCCCGCACGTCCAGCGTCTGGAAGCGCCGGGCGTTCTCGTGCAGCGCGAGGGGCGAGAGGGTGGCGTGGTGCTCGACGGGCAGCCCCTCCCTGCTCCAGGCCCGGAAGCCGCCGGAGAGGATGCCCTCCACCTGGTCGATGCCGATGCGGGCCAGCGAGAGCACCGCCTGTTGGACCTCCGCGTGCTCGGGCAGCACGAGGAACACCGGCGAGTCGTGGCGGGCCACCCAGCCGGCGAAGATGGGCAGGCCGCCCATCCAGATGTTCAACGAGCCGGGGAGGTGGCCGCCGGCGAAGGCCTCGGGCTCGCGCGCGTCGAGGATGGGCCAGTCCTGGGAGGACTGCTGGAACTCCCGAGGTGACAGCAGGGGGATGACGTTCGGCCTGCGGGCGAGCGCGAGGCCACCCTGCAGGTTCAGCTCCTCCATGTGCCAGAAGTGGGGCGGCCGGGGGAGGCGCTCGCGCAGCTTGTGCTCGATGAACGCGTCGCGCTCGAGGGTGAAGACGGGGTTGCGGTGGCGCTCGAGGCCGAGCGTGGTCCAATCCCGGTCGGCGATGTGGCTGCCGCACACCGAGCCCGCGCCGTGCGCCGGGAGGACGAGCGCCTGGTCCCCAAGGGGGAGCACCTTCTGGTGGAGCGAGTCGTAGAGGAGCGCGGCGTTGTCGAAGGTGCGCTCGGGGTCCTGCAGGTCGGTGCGGCCGGTCTCCCCGGCGAAGAGCGCATCTCCGGTGAAGACGCCCCAGGCGAGGGTGGGGTGGGTGTCGAGGTAGACGGCCCAGCTCATGCTCTCCGGGGTGTGGCCCGGGGTGTGGAGGGCGAGCAGGGAGAGGCCGCCGAGCTGGAGCCGTTCGCGCTCGCCCATCAGGAGGTCGGCATAGCCGGTGATGGGGTGCTTGCCAGCGACGATCCGGGCGCCCGTGAGGCGGGCGAGCAGGGTGGTGCCCAGGACGAAGTCCTCCTGGCGGTGCGTCTGGAGGACGTAGCGCAGGTTCAGGCCCTGGGACTGGAGCACGTCGAGATAGACGTCGACGTCGCGCCGCGGGTCGACCACGAGGGCCTCCCCGTTGCTGCCGAGCACGTAGGAGACATGGGCGATGCCGGGCGTCTGGATGGCCTGGAAGAACATGACGGAGACCTCCCCGTTTCACAGGGTGGGCCCCGAAGCCCGGGGAGGGGAGGTGGCCCGGACCGAGGGCTCTGCCGCCCGGGTGCTCCTCGGGGAGCGGGCTCACGCCCGAGTCCCCGCTCGCCGAGGGAGGAGGTGCCGTGACTACTCGTCCGAGGCGCTCGTGCCGTTCGCGGGAGGAGCCACGCGGCGCTTGCGAGGAGACGAGGCGCGGACGAGCGCGGCCTCGGGGGCGGGCTCGGCGCGGCGGAGAACCTCGCCCTCGACGATGGTGACGCCGTCGGGAGTGACGGGGTGGCCCAGGGTGGTGACGAGCAACCGGTGGGCCTCCTCCAGCCGACGGTGGAGGGTGTTGAAGGTCTGCTGGGCGGTGCTGGGCATGTCCTCGGTGTAGGTGAAGTACCAGCGCAGGGCGTCGAGGCTCTCGTAGAAGTGGTCCACGACGGACTGCTCGCGCGCGGGGAGGTGGACGAGGTCGTGGAAGGTGGCCGAGGAGTAGCGGGTGGCGAGGGTGCTGAGCATGGGCTCGCGGCTGCGCAGGCGGGAGAAGAGGACGAACATCTCGCTCCGGCGCGCCTCGAGCCGCCGCATGATGTGGGCGGCATCGAGGGCAATCAGATTGCGGACGCGGGCGGTGGTCTCATCGGCCTGTTTGCGGCGAGCCATGGTCCGGAGAGCCTACCTCCGAGCGGGCCTGTTCCACACCCGCCACGGCCCCGGGCTCCACTGCCTCACAGGTAACGCAACACGCACTCGTCACTCCGTTGAGGGTTGAACCGGAGGCGGGTTCGGGCTGAGAAGGCAGTCCCTATGGCCCAGATGACTCGCCCGCCGCCCAACGACCCCTCGTACGACCTGCTGCACCAACGAGGCCGTCACCCGCTCGATGCCATCTTCAACCCGCGCAGCGTGGCGGTGGTGGGCGCGAGCGAGCGGCAGGGGAGCGTGGGTCGCACCATCCTCTGGAACCTCATCAGCAACCCCTTCGGGGGCACCGTCTACCCCATCAACCCCAAGCGGCCGAACGTGCTGGGCATCAAGGCCTGGCCGTCCCTGCGCGCGCTACCCGAGCCGGTGGACCTCGCCGTCATCGTGACGCCGTCCACCACGGTGCCCGACGTCATGCGCGAGTGCGCGGAGCTGGGCGTGAAGGGCGTCATCATCATCTCGGCGGGCTTCAAGGAGGTGGGCCCCGAGGGCGCGAAGCTGGAGCAGGAGGTGCTTCAAATCGCCCGGCAGGCGGGCATTCGCATCATCGGCCCCAACTGCCTGGGGGTGATGCGACCGCCCACGGGGCTCAACGCCACCTTCGCGGGAGAGATGGCGAGGTCGGGCAACGTGGCCTTCATCAGCCAGAGCGGAGCGCTGCTCACCGCCATCCTCGACTGGAGCATGCGCGAGGCGGTGGGCTTCAGCGCCTTCGTGTCGATGGGCTCGATGCTGGACGTGGGCTGGGGCGACGTCATCGACTACCTGGGGGACGACCCGCGCACGCGCAGCATCCTCATCTACATGGAGTCGATCGGCGACGCGCGGGCGCTTCCTGTCGGCGGCGCGCGAGGTGGCGCTGCACAAGCCCATCATCGTCATCAAGGCGGGACGCACGGCGCAGGCGGCGGCGGCGGCGGCCTCGCACACGGGCTCGCTGACGGGCAGCGACGAGGTGCTGAGCGCGGCCTTCCGGCGCACGGGCGTGCTGCGCGTGGACTCCATCGCGGACCTCTTCTACATGGCCGAGGTGCTGGCCAAGCAGCCGCGCCCCGATGGCCGGCGCCTCACCATCCTCACCAACGCGGGAGGCCCGGGGGTGCTGGCCACGGACGCGCTGGTGATGGGCGGCGGCGAGCTGGCGAAGCTGTCGGACAAGACGCTGGCGGAGCTGGACGGCTTCCTGCCGTCGGCGTGGAGCCACGGCAACCCGGTGGACATCCTGGGCGACGCGGACCCCGAGCGCTACGCGAAGGCACTCGAGGTGGCGGGCGCGGACGAGAACAACGACGGCCTGCTCGTCATCCTCACGCCGCAGGACATGACCGAGCCCACGCAGACGGCGGATCGCCTGAAGCCCTACGTGAAGATGGGCAAGCCCGTCCTCGCGAGCTGGATGGGAGGCTCGGAGGTGGCGGCGGGCGAGCGCATCCTGAACGACGTGGGGATTCCGACGTTCGGCTATCCGGACACGGCGGCGCGCATCTTCAATTACATGTGGCGCTACTCGTACAACCTGGCGGGCCTGTACGAGACGCCGTCCCTGACGGAGGAGCCGGCGCGGCGCGAGGAGGCCGAGGCGCTCATCCGCGAGGCACGCGAGGCGGGCCGCCTGCTGCTGACGGAGCACGAGTCCAAGCGGCTGCTGGCGGCGTATGGGATTCCCGTGGTGGAGACGCGGCTGGCCACGAGCGCGGACGAGGCGGTGCGCGAGGCGGAGTCGCTGGGCTACCCGGTGGTGCTGAAGCTGCACTCGGGACGGATCACCCACAAGACGGACGTGGGCGGGGTGAAGCTGAACCTGGGGACGGCGGAGGAGGTGCGCGAGGCCTTCACGGACATCCGCGAGAAGCTGGAGGAGCTCGGGCAGGCGGACGCGTTCGAGGGAGTGACGGTGCAGCCCATGGTGAAGCTGGACGGCTACGAGCTCATCGTGGGCAGCAGCCTGGACGCGCAGTTCGGGCCGGTGTTGCTGTTCGGCGCGGGCGGCACGCTGGTGGAGGTGTTCAAGGACAGAGCACTGGGCCTGCCGCCGCTGAACACGACGCTGGCGCGGCGGATGATGGAGCAGACGCGCATCCACGAGGCGCTGCGCGGAGTGCGAGGGCGCGAGCCGGTGGACCTGGGGGAGCTGGAGAAGCTGCTGGTGCGCTTCAGCCAGCTGGTGGTGGAGCAGCGCTTCATCAAGGAGTTGGACATCAACCCGCTGCTGGCGTCGGCGGAGCGGCTGGTGGCGCTGGACGCGCGGGTGGTGCTGCACGGCCCGGAGGTGACGGAGGCGGAGCTGCCGAGGCTGGCCATCCTCCCGTACCCGACGAAGTACGTGGAGCGGTGCGTGCTGAAGGATGGGGAGCCGGTGGTCATCCGGCCCATCCGTCCCGAGGACGAGCCGAGGATGGTGGAGTTCCACAAGACACTCTCGGAGCAGTCGGTGTTCTTGCGGTACGCGGGGATGATGAAGCTGGACCAGCGGGTGGCGCACGAGCGGCTGGCGCGCATCTGCTTCAACGACTACGGGCGCGAGATGGCGCTGGTGGTGGAGCGGGTGAACGGGGGAGAGATTCTGGGAGTGGGGCGCCTGACGAGGCTGCCTGGGACGGAGGACGCCGAGTTCGCGCTGCTCATCAGCGACGCGATCCAACGTCAGGGCCTGGGGACGGAGGTGCTGAAGCGGCTGGTGGAGGTGGGACGGGACTGGGAGCTGCGGCACATCGTGGCGGACATCCTGAGGGGCAACGGAGCGATGCAGCACGTCTGCCGCCAATTGGGCTTCACCATCCACCAGGGAGAGGGCTTCGGGGACAGCGTGGTGAAGGCCGTGAAGGTGCTCGATTGAGCGCTCTCCTCCCGGGCTGGGGGCCGGGGGACGGTGGGAGGGCGGGGGAGCTGGGTACTCGGTGAATGAGCGAGCTGCTCGTGGGGCAGTTCCTGGAACTCGATGCGGCCTTGTTCACCCAGAGCCTCTGAAAGAATACCCGCCATGAAGTCGCTCCATACAGTTCCAGGGTCGCCGCGCTCGTCTTGAACTTCTCACACGTTCTCTCCATACCCCAGCCAGCTCACTCCAGATTCGTTCGGCCTCCACGGGAGATGGCTCTTGTGCAACAACCCGCTCGTCAACCGAACTCCCTGAAGATGATTAGGCTTCCTCGTCGGGCAGGAGCGTGAGCAGCAGCTCGTCGTCGGGGCCGAGTGGGCGCCACCCGGGCGGCGGTGGCGTGGCGAGGAGCGCATCGCCGACCTGATCGACGCGCTCCTCATATTCTTCTGGGGTGAAGGCAGACCATAAACCGAGTGCCTTGGCGACCTTGAAACGGTTGCCGTCGTCCAGCGCGGCTGGCCAACCCTCGGGGAGACTCTGGGATAACTGTCGCACAAGCACATCGCGCACGAAGCGCGTGACCTGCTTGCGCTGCTCGGCCTCGGCGAGCAACCCGCTCAACACCTGCACGGCGGCAACGTCGTCCCTGCCCAGTTCCTCGGCCAGCACATACAGCGGGACGGCAGGACGCGCCTCGGCGAAGGCGGTGAGCGAAGCGTAACCACGTTCGCGAACCCGCTCATACAGGCGGGCCCGCCAATTGCCATCCCAGGTGCGTCCGTCTCTCATCGCCCTCTCCACGGGACGAAGTTCAGGCTTCCTCATCAGGCAGGAGCGTGAGGAGTAGCTCGTCATCGGGGCCGAGTGGACGCCAACCGGGTGGTGGCGGCGTGGCACGGAGCGCTGCCCTGGCCCGTTCGACGCGCTTCTCATGAGTTTCAGGGGTGTAGGCAGACCAGGAGCCGAGCGCCTCGGCAACCTTGAAACGATTGGCATCATCCATGATTGCCGGCCAACCGTCGGGGACGCTTTGGACAACATGCGCACGAGTACATCGCGCACAAAGCGCGTGACCTGTTTGCGCTGCTCGGCCTCGGCGAGCAACCCGCTCAACACTTGCACTCCGGCAACGTCGTCTTTGCCTAGTTCTTCGGCCAGCAAGTACAGCGGGACGGCGGGGCGAGCTTCAGCGAAAGCGGTGAGCGAAGCGTAACCGCGCTCGCGGACCCGCTCATACAGGCGCGCCTTCCAGTTGCCCTCCCATGCACCTCCGCCGCTCATCTCCCTCTCCAGCGAATGAAGTTCATCGGGATATTGTAGTCCTTCATTCGCTTCGCGACGAGACTCAGGATCTCGTTCCGCGTCAACATCCGGCCAGCATCAACCTCGGCATCGCGCAGAGCCTTCATGATCATCCGGTTCCATTCGCCGGGCCATTTGCGCCCGAGCTGCCAGCTGCCACCACCATGGAGCGCCTGATGGTTTGCCTGCTCCAGCCTGACGCAGAACTGGTCGATGTCCATCTCGCCGGTGAAGCCGCGCTTCTCGAACCACTCGCGGAACTCCTTGGGCAGGACGTGGTGCTCCGGGGGCTCGGCCATGCCGGCCCCCGCCTTGCCCGTCACGCGCATGCCCCGCACCTCGGGCCCATCGCCGAGCGCCTCGCGCACGCCCCTGGGCAGCTCGCCGTGCGCCTCGGCCATCATCACCTGGCCGGCCTGAATCCGCACGGCGGCGCTGACGGCGGGAAGTGAGAGGACGCCCGCCCGCACCAGCCGCTGCATCATCTCCACCCACTCGGCGGAGACGACAATCCGTGTGCCCATCATCACGCCGTTGGAGCCCACCATGAGGCCCACGCCGAGCGTGGCGGGGCCAGCTCGCGGCAGCAGCCTGGGCAATGAGAACCTCAGCGCCGAGAGCGTGGTGAGGGCCTCTATGGCCTCTTTCAGCACCAGCGCCGTCTGGAGGACTTCCGCCCCCTTGCGCATGGCCTCACGGAGTGCGGCGAACTCGCTGGTGAGGTGGCCTACCAGGGCGGGCATGTCCTCCGCCGCAGCCTCCACCTGCGCTGGCTCCAGGGAGGAGAGCGCCGTCATGGAGGGCTCGAGCATTTGCTGGAAGCGCTCCATGTCCACGTACAGCGTCTCCACGCCATGGAGGTGCCGGGAGAGCGCGGTGTCGGTGAGGTCGAGGAAGTCGAACCAGACGGCCAGCAGAAGGGAGCCAAGCATGGAGGCCTCCAACCGTGGGCCGGCCAGGCGCAGCAGGGCGAGCCGCATGTCCGGGTCCTCCACCTCCGAGGCGGCGGTGGCCAGCCGGGTGGCGGCGGCGAGCTCGGCGTCAATCCACCGCCGTTGACGTTCGCCATACTCGAGGTAGCCGACGAAGATGCCGTTGCCCGCGCCGGCGATGCCCTGGTAGCTGGCCTTGAGTCTGGTGAGTTCGCGGGAGATGCGGCGCGAGGAGGAGGACACCTCGTCCGCGGCCCCGAGAAACGCCACCTGGGCCGAGAGGGCGCTCAGCCACGCATTCCCCTCGGCCCTGCCAGGGCCCGCCGCCGTCACGGTCTCCCGCGAGTCCCGGCGACGGTGCAGCCGCTCCGGTGCCTCGGGCTCAGGAGGGGAGGGGCGGGTGAGCGGAGACTCCTCGCCCGGCGCTCCGGCCAGCGAGGGCCCCGTGGCCTCGTGCGGCATGTAGCGCAGGTTCATTCCCCGGCCGGGCGGTGGTGTCAGCGACGCACAGCCGGCGGAGAGCAGGGCCATGGCGAGCAGCAAGCCCGCCCGCGGAGTCCAGGCCGGGTCAGCGCGCATTGGATGGTGGGGGCAGGGTCAGGCGAGCCATGGTGGCGCCTTCCTACCATCAAGGGGTGCGCGCCGCGCCCGATGCGGAATGCACCGGGAGCTTCATGCTTTCAAGCTTGCGTGGCGACCAACGTACGAAGTCAGGCTGGCTGGCCTGACTTATCGATTCCAAGTCGCCGAGGCTGGCGCTCCTCGCGTGAAAACAGGCATCTGCCGCTCTGACGGGTTGGCCCGTTTGGATGACCTCCGTGGTTGGACAGGGCTTCCCTCCTTCGTTGGGCTGTGCTACCTGTCTGGTCGTCAGCCAAATCCAAGTCATTGGTGCTCTGGAGGTGCCATCGTGCCGAGCGAAGCTCTTTCGCGCCGGAAGGGGAGTCGTCTGTCCATGGGTTCCGCCCGTCTCTCGCCGGGCCTGTTTGTCGCCGTCTTCCTCGCGTGGCTGTATCCCCTGGCGTGCGCCAGCAACACGCCGCCCCCGGCGTATGCATCCACGCGCGGTGCGCTCGCGGAGTTGGACGAGTACTGACTCCCAGGAGCCTCCCATGTCCGAGCCGAAGAATCCCGGCGGACTCAAGCCCCACCAGCCCTTCCAGGTGGGCGACTTCCGCTACGAGGTGGTGCGTCCCCTCGTCGTCCACCCCGACTACGACACCCTCCTGCTCGCCACGCGAGAGCCCCTCCAGGGGGGAGGAGCGAAGCTCGTCGTCCTCAAGCCCATCGTCATGGAGCACGGGCGTGAGGCGAGGCACCGGGCCTTGGAGGAGGTGAGTCTCTCCAAGGTCCTGCGTCACCCCAACATCGCCACCGTGTACGGGTACGTGGTGTGGGATGAGCAGCCCTCCATCGTCATGGAGCACCTGCGCGGCTGCTTCCTGCTCACCCTCATGGACGCGGCCTGGTTGGTGGGGCGCAAGCTGAGTCCCGACTTCTCGGCGTACGTCGCCGCCGAGGTGGCCGCCGCCCTCGACTACGCGCACCGCTGTGAGGACGAGGACGGCAACCCCCTCAAGCTCGTCCACCGCGCCGTGGGCCCCATGCGCATCCGCCTGGGGGCGAGTGGTCGCGTCAAGCTCACCAACTTCGGCGCCGCCTACGCGGAGCTGCTCGGACGGATTCCCACGCGGCACGGGCTGCTTCGGGGAGACCCGGCCTACATCGCCCCGGAAATCCTCCTCGGCTTCCTCAAGCCGGAGGCTCGGCAGAGGGACCTGCTCACGCCCCGAAAACTGGACGGCCGGGCCGACATCTTCTCCCTCGGCCTGGTGCTGCTGGAGATGTTGCTCTCCCGCTACCCCTTGGACCCTCCCGACCAGTTGTGGGAGGACCTCGAGGAGCGCTTCCCTCCCGAGGTACGCGCCGAGCGCTCCACGCTGCTGCCGTTGGAGACGCTCGCCAACCGCGTGCTGCACTTCGGCCCGGACGAGGTGGAGCGCGCGGCCAGGGAGCTGCCCGGGCCCCTGCGCAAGGTGGTGACGAGGGCGCTGCGGCCCAACCCCGCCGAGCGCTACCCGTCGGCCGACGACATGCGCTACGACCTGCGCGACTTCCTCCACGCCCGTCCAGGCCGGACCTACGGTGCGAAGGAGGCCGAGGCGGAGATGAGTGAAATCCTCAAGGAAGCCTCCGACCTGCGGAAGCTGGCGGCTCATGTGGACGTGGAGCAGGGCGTCCTTCCCGTGCCCCCGGACCTGAAGTCCGACGAGCCCGGCGGTGTCCACTGAGCCCGCTCGCCACGCCCTCCATGGAACCCCCACACCTCCAGAAGTCCCTCGGTAACGTTTGCCGCATGGCACGTGAGCGGCTGGGGCTCACCCAGGCCCAGGTGGCGAAGCAGGCCTGCCTTGCTCCCAACGTCTACGGACGCATTGAACGCGGCGGCATGATGCCGTCCGTCCCCACGCTGCGGAAGATGGCCCTCGCCCTCGGCATCTCCGCCGACGTGCTGCTGGAGTTGAGCAGGGCGGACGTGGCTCTCTCCCTGGAGGCACCAACCCCGGAGGGCAGCCTCTCCCCGGAGCTGCGGCAGCTCGTGCGCATGTTGCGCGGGTGGCGCCCCGGGGAAGTGAAACGGCTGATGCGCGTGGCGAAGGTGTTGGAGGGCCCGGCCGACGAGTAACCGCGCCTCACGAGTTGGAGCCGGGGCCAGGGGCCGAGCCGCACCCGTTCCGGAGGGGTTCCGGTGTGCGCTACCCCTGGCTCCGGCGACAGCCCAAGAGGGGAGCCGTGGCACGCGCGCGGCCTCCCGCGGCGGCACGGTGCCTCCTCCCATGCCATGCTGGTTTTTCGAGCCAGGAGGACGCCTCACTCCCATGCATGCCCCGCCCTTCAAGCCCCCTGAGTACGGTGACATGGTGGGGGACTACCGTGTGGAGGAGAAGCTGGGCGACGGTGGTTTCGGCTTCGTCTACAAGGTGGAGCGCGCGGGCCGCTCCTTCGCCATGAAGGTCATCCGCGCCCGCGAGCTGGAGAGCTGGGGCCAGCGGGAAATCACCATCCTCCGGCACGTGGTGCACGAGAACGTCGTCCGCTTCCGGGCGTGCGACAGGTGGCCGGACCCGGACCACGGCTACCTGTGCTTCATCATGGACCTCGTCGTGGGCCGGACGCTCGAGCAGTGGGCGCTGGAGGAGAACCCCACCGCGCGCCAGGTGGTGCGCGTCCTGCTCGAGGTGGCGCTCGCGCTCGCCGAGATTCTCAAGCAGGGGGTGCTGCACCGGGACTTGAAGCGGGAGAACATCCTCATTCGCGACTCGGATGGGCGGCCTGTCCTCGTGGATTTCGGCATTGGCTACCTGGCGGGCGAGCCCACCATCACCGGCGAGCGCTACCTGCCCGGGACGGACGAGTACCGCGCGCCCGAATTCGTCCGCCATGCGCAGGACACCTCCCAGGGCAAGGCGGGCTATCGGCCCGACGTGGGCGACGAGCTGTGGGCCCTCGGCGTCACCCTCTACTGGCTCCTCACCGATGTGCTGCCCTTCGGCCACCGCGCTGAAGGGGGCCTCTACGACAGGATTCACACCCAGACACCGCCCGCGCCTCACGAGCGCAACCCGCGCGTGCCCCCGGCTTTGAGCGCCGTGTGCATGCGCATGTTGGAGAAGGGGAGGGAGGCGCGCTTTTCCGACTACGTGGAGCTGTGTGGCGCCCTGGACGCGGCCCTCGCCGCGGCGGACGGGGACGCGCGCTGGGACGTGCCGCTGATGGACCCGGATGCGCCGGACGCGACGCCCACGGTGAAGGTTCCCGGCATGGGGCCCCCGGCAGGGGAGGCGCAGGCGGGCCTCGCGTGGAAGGCGGACCGTCCCCGGCGTGGACGCAAGGCCGCCCAGAAGCCGCAGCCGGTGCGGGAGAGCGACGGCACTCCGGCCGTCCCCGCCCCCCTGCCAGCGAAGCTGGCCGAGCCTCCTGCCCCCGCGAAGGTGGCGCGGGCCGCGGCCTCGCCAGCCGAGGCCCTCGTGGCGGTGTTGGCGGAGGTGGCGCCGCAACACGCCTGGGAGGGCCTGCCGCCTCCGGTGCCCGAGTCCGCCCCGCCGTCTGCGCCGCCTGGAGTCCCCGCTGCCGCCAGGGCGGAACCCGCTCCACGGCGGGCGCCGGGCCTCGCACGGCCTGGGCCTTCGCGGAAGGCGCGCGCCCCCCTCCGTCGGGCCCTCGCGCGCGTCTTCCCCACGAGCTTCGGGATGTTTCCAGTGCGCGCCGTAGCGGTGGCGTCCCTCCGGCCCGCCGCGCTCTTCGTGGTGGCGGTGGGGGCGCTGGCCCTGGCGAGCGCTGGCGCGTGGGTGGTGCATACGCGCCCGGCGCCCGGCTCGTCTTCCACGGCGCGGTCGGTGGTTTCGCCTTCACCACCTGTCGAGTCGCTGCGAGCGGGCCCTGCTGCGCCGTTCTGTGCCGTCCGTGAAGTGGCGAGTTCCCAGGAGAGGCGTGAAGCTGGGGTGGGCGCGGCCTTCTACCTGGCCCCCACCCCCGCGCCCGGATTCGCCACCATGCTTCGCAAGGAAGACTCCCCCTCGAGGCCCGAAGAGACGCCCGCTCCTCAGCTACAGCGCAAGGGCATGCGCGCCCGTTTCGTGGAGAAGTGCGTCGGCGCCGCCTGCTGCGCCGTCCTCGGCGCCTGCGCGGGTACGCCCCCGGTGCGCCCCATGCCCAAGCCCGAGGACTGCTCCGCCAAGGCCCTGGCCACCATGAAGGAGCTGGACATCGACATTGACGACGAGGCCGCCGGCCACATTCCCCGTCGTCGGCGGCTCCAAGCCCGTCCCCGTGAACGAGTTCACCACGTTCACGCTGCTGGACGACCTGGGGACGCTGAAGGCGGGCACCGTCCTCTCCGGCCGGCTCATCTTTGGGCAGGACCGCGTCTACGGTCGCTTCACTCAGGCCAGGCAAGCCAGATCGCGGGGCGGGCAGACGTACTCGGTCTGCTTGGAGCTTCGGTACCGGACGCGATCGTGGCGTCAAGATCCAGCGGGACGGCGGTCCTGATTCCGCTGTCGTCTTCTCTCGCAGCGGACGTCCGGGCGGTGGAGCGCTTCGAATAGGGCGGTGCCTGGGTTCGGCTGGCGGCGGAGGCCGGGCACAGGGATCGCGGAGGTGTGGTAGAGGCCCATGCTTCCGGGGCGACTCCCCGCGCCTCTTTCGAGGTTGATTTCCCGTGCTCCTCGCATCCCCCTCCGGCCTCCTGGCGCTGGCGCTCCTGTCCACTCCCGCCGAAGTTTCCGCGGCTCCCTCCGCGGACGAGTGCGCAGTCGGCGAGCCCGCGCATCGAGCTGTCCGCCACGCCTGGGGGAAGGCCGCCCGTGGTGTGTCTCAGCCCCGGCCTGCCCATTACCTTTCGCTTCGACTCCGCGCTCCAGCAGCAGTCCCTGAAAATCGAGGACCGGGGTTGGTTCGAGGATTGGTCCGCGGGGCAGCAGACCTTCGCGCTGGTCCCTCGCGACAACCTGGTCGCGGGCAAGCGCTCCGAACTGGAAGTCTGCTTCGCGGACGGTGCCGCCCCGGCGTGCGCCTCCTTCGTGCTCGTGGTGCATCCCGGGCTCGGGATGCATCAGGTGCAGCGGTGTTCCGCCAACCGCGCCCGGTGGCCTACTACCAGCAAGTCGCGAAGGAGGCCCAGGATGAGGCTCGGAGCCTGCGGGTTGAGGTTCAGCAGCTCCGCGCCGAACGCGGCGTGCCGGACGGACTGAGGGGCGCCATCGCCTCCGGCTTGGTAGCTGGCGGCAGGGGGGTTGCCGTCAAGGACTTGTCGAACGACGTCACAGAAAAGGAAGGCAACGCCCTCGCCAAAGACCGCGTCGCCAGCTACCGCGCCAGGCGGGTGGCGGTGGAGGTATACTTCTCTTAATCCGGGCACGACGCCCTGGACGGCGGCGGGTGCGGTCTTGCGTAGCGCCAAGGACGAGGTGTTGAAGCCGCTCCCGCTCTGGCCGTCCGAGCCGATCCTCCCTCCCACCCCAGGCGCCGAGGGCAAGCGGGGCCGCGTCGTGGTGGAGGTACTGGCCACGGAGAAGGAGCCCCGGGTACGTACACCCTCATCCTCTGGGACGCGGAGCGGCAGCGCGCCGTCACTCTTGGCAACGTGACGTTTCCCCAGTAGCGGGCGCTGTCAGCCGCACGGCCCGGCTCGCCCGAGGCTTGAAGCTAGGCTGCTTCGTCGGGCAGGAGCGTCAGCAGCAGCTCGTCGTCGGGCCCGAGCGGGCGCCAGCCGGGCGGCGGTGGCGTGGCGCGGAGCGCTCGCCCGGGCCTGCCTGACGCGCTCCTTGTGGGTTTCTGGGGTGTCGGCGGTCCACGTGCCGAGCGCCTTGGCGACCTTGAAGCGGTTCGCGTCGTCGAGCACGGCCGGCCAGCCGTCGGGAAGACTCTCGCCACATCGCGCACGAGCAGATCGCGCACGAAGCGTGTGACCTGGTGGCGTCGCTCCGCCTCGGCGAGCAACCCGCTGAACACCTGCACTCCGGCGATGTCGTCCGGACCCAAGCTCCTCGGCCAGCAGCCATCAGCGAAGCAGTGGGGCGCGCCTCGGCGAAGGCGGTGAGCGAGTCGTAACCTCGCTCGCGGACCCGCTCGTACAGGCGCACCCTCCAGTTACCCTCCCAGGAACGTCCGTCGGTCATCGCTCATTTCCCACGACAGCGGACGAAGTTCATCGGGATGTCGTAGAACTTCATATAGCTCCGCTACGATCTTCAAGACCTCGTTCCGCGTCAACATCCGGCCAGCCTTGGCCTCGGCCTCGTACAGCGCCTCCATGAACATCCGGTTCCATTCGCCGGGCCATGTGCGTCCCAGCTTCCAGTCGTCCACCGCCGTGAATCGCCTGGTGGTGTGCCTGCTGCAGCGTGACGCAGAACCAGTCGATGCTCATCTTGCCGGTGAAGCCGCGCTTCTCGAACCACTCGCGGAACTCCTTCGGCATGACGTGGTGACGAGGGCGCTCGGCCATGCCGGCGCCCGTTTTGCCCGTCACGCGCATGGCCCGCACCTCGGGCGCATCGCCCAGCGCGTCGCGCACGCCCCGCGGGAGGTCGCCGTGCCCCTGCGCCATCATCACCTGGCCGGCCTGAATCCGCACAATGGCGCTGACGGCGGGCACGGAGAGGACGCCCGCGCGCACCAACTGGCGCATCATCTCCACCCACTCGGCGGACACCACAATCCGCGTCCCCATCATCAACCCCTCGGTGCCCGCCATGAGGCTCGCGCCGAGCATGGCGGGAGTAGCCGCGCGCAGCGCGGGCAACGTGAACTTCAGCACCGACATTGTGGTGAGCGCCTCCATGGACTCCTTCAGCACCAGCACCGTCGCGAGGACTTTCTGCCCCTTGTGAATGGCCTCGAGGACCGCGGAGAACTCGTCCGTGAGGTGGCCTACCAGGGCGGGCATGTCCTCCACCGCTGACTCCACCTGCTCCGGCTCCACGGACGAGAGTGCGGCCATGGAGGGCTCCAGCATCTTCTGCCAGTCGTCCATCTTCACGTAGAGCGTCTCCACGCTGTAGAGGTTCCGGGAGAGCGAGGCGTCGGTGAGGTTGAGGAAGTCGAACCACACGGCCAGCAGCATGGAGCCCAGCATGGCGGCCTCCAGCCGTGGGCCGGCGAGGCGCAGCAGGGCGAGCTGCATGTCCGGGTCCTCCACCTCCGAGGCCTCGGCGGCCAGCTCCGTGGCGGCGGCGAGCTCGGCGTCAATCCACCGCAACTGAGCTTCGCCGTAGTCGACGTAGGGGACGAAGAGGCCGTTGGCCCCGCCAGCGATGCCGAAGTGGCTGGCCCTGAGCCTGGAGAGCTCGCGGGAGAGGCGGCGGGTGGTGCCGGACACCTCGCCCACGCCCTTGCGAAAGGACAGGTGGGCAGCGAGAGCGCCCTGCCACACTGTGGCGTCGGCGCTGCCAGGGCCGGCCCCCGTCACCGCCTCCCGGGAGCCGCGGCGACGGTGCAGCCGCTCCGGTGCCTCGGGCGCAGGCGGGGAGGGCGGCTGGGAGTCGAGGACGAGCGGCGACACCTCGCCCGCCCCTCCGGCCACGGCGGGCCCGGTGGCGTCGTGCGGGGTGTAGCGCAGGCTCCGCCCCGGGCCAGGCGGTGGCGTCAGCGACACACAGGCGTTGGACAGGAGGGCCAGGGCGAGCAACAGCCCCGTCCCCTTCGCCCCTGACGAGTCAGCGCGCATTGTCCACCCCCAGGCCCATGGAAACGAAGGCGCCCGGGCGCAGCGCGCCCCCGCCTTCCGGAAACAGCAGCGTGCCGGCCGTGCCCAGCGCGTACAGGCGCCCCCCGAGGAAGCGCCAGCGCACCTCCGCCGCGCCCAGGTAGCGCGCCCCAGGCTGCCCCATGCCCACCGCGAGGCCCTTCACGGCCACCTCGAGGCCGCGGCCGAAGAGCTGCACCGCCACGCGCCCGTCCACGTCGAAGCGGCCCCAGGTGAAGGCCTCGGCGGCGAGCGAAAGCTGCAAGTGCTTCTGCAGCCCGCCGTAGCGCACGGAGTCCCACCCCACCACCGCCTCAGCGTAGAGGGAGAAGCCGTCGGGGAAGGGCGCCTCGGCCACAGGCACGCCCTCGGGGCCCACCGCCCGGAAGCGCGCCAACTCGTAGTTCGGGCCGAAGTACCCCTGGCGAAAGCCCCCGTGCTGCCTGCGCACCTCCAGCCGCAGCGTCATGTCCAGGGTGGGCGTCACCGTATCCGCGCCAGCCCCCACCACGGCGCCCCACGCGCCGCCCTGGCCCGGCCGTCCGCCCCAGCCGGCGAGCACGTGCGCCTCGAAGCCCGGGCGCACCACCACCACCGCCGTCCCGTCCACATGCGCCAGCGTCACCGGGGGTGCCTGCCCTCCGGCCCTGCCCCAGTCATGCACGGCGGACAGTGCCAGCGTGTAGCGCCCGCGCTGCCTGGGTTGGCCAAGGAGGAGGTGCTGCACGTCCAGCGCCACCTCCGCGCCCAGCAGCCGCGCGCCCAGCACGTCCGAGGCGAAGGCCTCGGCGTAGAGGGGCCCCAGCGTGCCGGTGAGGAAGGCGCCCGCCGGGTGGTAGTCCGGGTTGGCCCGGTTGGAGTAGCGGCGCACCAGGTGCGCGGAGAGGAGGCTGTAGCCCTCCAGCCCGCCCACCCAGAGGGCCACGGGCGCGTTGTCCGAGCCCAGCTTGAGGCCGCGGACGAGTTGCCCCCAGTCCGAGAGGCTGTCCCAGTCCTCCCGGCGGACGAGGCCCGCGCCCTCACCGCCGCGCCCTAGGCGCAGCCGCACGGGGGCACCGAGGTTGAGGCCGAGCTCCGCCCCACCGTCGAGAATGAGCGTGGGCTCCACCTGCGCGAAGGCTTCCTCCGCGCCCGCGCCCGCCCGCGGCAGCAGCGCCAGTCCGGAGGCCTCCATTCGCGCCAGGTATCGCCACTTTCCTGCCGGGGAGGCCGACAGCGGTGGCTCCGTGGCCCCAGCGGGTGGGTTGTCAGGCCCTTCCTCCTGGGAGAGCAGCAGCAGCAGCAGCAGCGTGGACGTCATCAGCGCCTCCGATGGGGGATTCCCACTCTAGCGGTCACCTTCGACAAATGCGGACAGTCGAGAAAAAGCTGGCGAATGCGACCAGATTCCTCGGACGGGTGATTCCGACCATTCAAGCCATCTGGGCGACTCAATGGAGCCGTGGAGCCTTCGTTCCCGCCGGTGCGGAAGGCGAGAACGTGCGTGTCAGCCGGCCCGGTACGGCACGCAACGACGCAGCTTGTCCGCCATGCGGAACTGGGACGAACGGCACCGCACCGGTTCTGCCCTTGTAGTGGTGAGCCCGGGAAAAAGGAAACCACACGCCAGATGGTCTTCCCGCCTCCGCCTTTCGCTGCACGTGGAATGAGGCGGGGACGTTCTTCAATTGTGGGAGTTGCCGTATCGATGGCGACTGTCCGCCGGGGCAGGGGTGTGTGGGAAATCGAGAGACCCGCCGCTTCGAGTGCATGGCCTCGGAATGCGAGGAGGACGTGCATTGCTTCCCTGGCTCCGTCTGCCGTGCGGTGACCACCGGGGCCACGGGCGTGGTCGTCCGCCGCTGCACGCCCGAGGGTGAACGCGGAGAAGGAGAGCCATGCGATTTCGGGTACGTCTCTCCGGGGGGGGCTTGTCGGGAGGGGCTGGTGTGCCTCTCCGGGACATGTGGCGTGCGTTGTCGGCTGGATGAGCCGTTGAGCTGTCCCGATGGACATTCGTGTGAGGATTCCCTCGATGGCCCGGCGTGCCATGCGGACTGCCGGAAGCTCGGCTGTCCTCGGGGAGAACGGTGCAAACGCCTCGGCGACTCCGAATACCGATGCCTCGCGCGCATCCAGGGGGACTGTCCCGAAACGCCGTGTGGCCCGGGCGAACGCTGTAACGCGGAGGTGATTCGGGCTCACGGAGTCTTCTGGTGCGCGCGCATCTGCAATCCGCTGCTGGCGGACAGCTGCCCCGGCGGTCAGATTTGCGGAATGGGGAGCGCCACCGTGAGCACGTGCTTCAGCCGGTGCGATCCACTCGACCTGGATTCCTGTGGCAAGGGATGGCGATGCACCACGGTCTCCGAGGACCTGAAGCAGTGGGGTTGCATGCCGGCCTCCACTCCGTAGACCGGCTCGACGCGCTCGTGTCCATGGGGGCCTACTCCACCGTCACGTCTGTCGCCTGGAAGTCTCCAATCACTACCGTCACCCGGCTTCCCGGCTCGAGGGCACGGCCCGGGTTGGCGAACAGGATGAAGTAGGTCCGGTTGTCCACGGGCGCGGCTGGGGTCTGACGGAGCGAGCCGACCTTGGGTGGCCTGGGGACCTGGAACCTCGCGCCCGTCGAGGGGTCCTCGAGGTAGGGTTTCACGCGCCGCTCGAACAGTGGCGCCGCCTTCTCCGGATCCACCACCCGGTAGCGGAAGTCCAGGACGTAGCCAGCGGCCACCCGCCGAATCCCTTGCACCTCCACCCCCCATCGCTCCGCGAGCTCCTCCCGCGGTGTCGCCGCTGGAGCCCTCACGGAGCGGCTGGAGGCGCAGCCCGCCGCCCCCAGCAGGAGGTGCATCGCCAGGGCCGTCACGCCCAGTACCGAGCAGCTCGCGGTTCTTCCGTGCATGTTTCCTCCCTGCCTCGCGGGCCGCCGGGCCCTCAAGGGGAGACCTGGAGCAGGCGCAGCATTCCTCCACCGGTGGCCGTGCCGTTGGAGAGCCCCAGCCGCCGGTCGTACAGCGGCAGGACTCCCGGGGCCCCCGGGGTCAGCAACGCATCCACCGTGCCGCCCGCTGGCAGCAGCACCGAGTACTGGCGCTGGGGGTAGCGCAGTGGGCTCCCTCCCTCCGCCACCAGCGACAGGTATGCGCCCTGCAGCACCGGGACTCGCGTCTGCTGTCCGGCGCTGAGGAAGCGCAGGAGGATCCGCTCCCCCACGCGCCCCGCGGGCAACGGGCTCACCGCGGCCGAGTACGGCTCACCATTGATGAGGAAGTACCGCGGCTGGTAGCCGATGGTGCTGGTGACGGTGCCGCCCGGCCCATAGGTGCCACTGGCCACCGCCTCGTGGAGGACCGGGTCTACCTCGCTGAAGAGGAGGGTGACCTCCCGCTCGTACGCAATGCCAGGGTAGGCCTCGCCGGCGCCAGCCGCCTTCACCATCGCGCCATACAGCCCCATCTGGACCTGGACCGCCGAGTGGGTGCCGCTCTGGTACAGCCACGTCCCTGGCTTCAAGCCCGTCCACGAGTACACCCCGGCCGTCCCGGGAGCCGTCTCCTGCGTGAGGGAGCGGACCCGGGCGGTGACGTTGCCCGCGGGCCGCTGGCCCACGTAGACGGCGCCGCCATCCACCCAGGTCGGTGACAGGGCCGTCACCTGGCCCGGGAGGAGCAGCGAGGTGGGGACCGTCAGCCCGTTGTAGAGGTGGACGGTCAGCGTCGTGTCCCCAGCGGGCACCTCGAGCCGCGGCCCTGGCACGGTGACTGGCGAGTCCAGGGTCGTGAAGTCGTGATCCTCGTCCAGTGCGTACCCCCACATCGTGACGACCTGCCCATCGGGCATGGTGCGGGACAGGGGCTGGACCTGGAGGAAGTACTCGGCGGCGGAGGCCTCGAGGGAGGCCACCACCAGGCCGAGGAAGAGCAGCGATCGACCGTGACACGTCCTCATGTCTCCACCCTCTTCCTTCACGGAATCGTCGACGCCCGGGGGGACGATCATGAGCATGGTCATCATCCCCCCGGGGAAGACGTCGTTGTTCACCATCTCCCGCTCGGCATGGGAGTGCCACATGAAGAAGTAGCCCTGCCCTCCAGGTTGAGCGTCCCCTGTCCGGGAGGGAGCGGCCCGAGCACCCCGAGGAAGGGCGTGCCGCTGTAGAAGTCGCCGAAGGTGAGCTCGTTGCTGTGGGGCAGCGCCACGGGGAAGGGCTTGCCATGGTCCGGCGCGTACTCGCCCGGCTGCGGCGCGTCGCCCGCGGCGTGGCCGTAGATGTCCCAGCCGAGCTTCTCACCGGTCCACCGGAACAGCGCGTCCGTCGTCTGCCCGGGCGCCACCGTCACGGTGAAGTGCTCACGCGCCAGGTCCGGTCCCAAGCCGGGAGCGCTCTCCAGCAGCCGTGCCGTCCCGGGCGATGACGGTCGCGTGGTTGCCGTGCGTGTGGAACGGATGCGGATCCCTCCCGGCGCCGATCATCCGCAGCAGGATCGTCTCCCCCGGGTGCATCATCGGCATGCAGTCGTAGGGCTGGTTCGGCAGCCAGGGCGCGCCGGCCGGGGCCATGGTGTCCGGCGAGGCACGCCCGTTGATGAACCAGTAGACCGGGCGGTAGTCGGTCGTGTCCACCTGCTCCATCCTCCCCTGCTCCACCTGCTCGTGGATGCGCGGATCCATCTCCGTGAGCAGGAAGAGGTACTCATGATCGAAGGCCGTGGCGGGGTGCGAGTAGGCCTGCCCGGGGGTGGCCGGACGGACGATGAGCGCGCCCACCAGCCCCATCTCCACCTGGAGCTCGGGCCGGGTGCCGCTGTGGTAGAGGTACGTGCCCGGCTCGCTCGCCCGGAACGTATAGCTCACGGACTCGCCCGGCCCGGCCTCGCGGGTCAGCAGCCCCGGCACACCGCCCGTGGCCGCCACGCCTTCCTGGCCGGGAAAGACAATCGACACCGGGACGGGCAGCTCGTTGGTCAGCTGAAGGGTGACGAGCTCCCCCTGGTTCACGATGAGGGTGGGGCCGGGGTACTGCATGTCTCCTCCCGCCACGCCGTAGCCCCAGGTGTAGATGCTGTTGCCATCCGGAGTCAGGATGAAGCCCTCCCGCGCGATGAGCTCGAATTGGGGCCCGGTGACCCCGTCGATGGTCGCGTGGGCCGCACCGGCAGCAGCAGCAGCAGCAGCAGCGCCAGCGCCCTTCCTTCGTGTGATGCGTGCCTCATGGTCCGTCTCCTGCCGGGGCCTGCTCAGGGGGTGATGACGATCTCCGTCATCATCCCGCCGAGATCCTCGGTGTCGTTGCTCAGTTGGTGCAGATTGGTGGTGTGGAGGAAGTACGTCCCCGGCGGGACGGCGGCCGTGTCGAGGATGACGTCCGCGGACTCGCCGCCTCCCAGGGTGACGGTGGTGGTGGTCTGGTACAGGTTCTCCCCCGAGGCGCTGCGCAGCAGCCTGGCGTCCCGCCCCACCACCTGCATGGGGAGGCCCGGCAGGGTGAGCGTGAAGTACTCGGTGGTGGAGAGGTTGGAGAGGCGCAGGAGGATCCGCTGCCCCCTCGTGGCGCGGATCAGCGAGCCGAGCGGCTGGGACGCGCGCCCGTTGAAGCTGTTGCTCCGCGGGAGAGGGTCGATGGTCTCCGGGTAGCCGCGGCCGTTGAGCAGCGGGTAGGTGTCCTTCATGGCGGCGAACGGCAGCGGCTGGATGGCGAGGCTCGCGTCGTGGAACTTCGGGTCGAAGGACGCGATCTGGAGCGGGAATCGGCCACGTCGTACCCCGTGGAGCCGTCGCCGTCGTTGTAGGCGAACTTGCCGGTAGGGGCGGCCCGAGCCCGGCGGGTGCTCGCGCTCGCGTCCCGTCCTGGCGCGGGCAGCACGTAGAGGTTGCCGAGCATCCCCATCTGCATGTGCTCGGTCGCCTCGACGTGGCAGTGGTACATGTACGTGCCCGGGTCGCTCGCACGTCGTAGAAGTAGGTGAGGCTGGCGCCCATGTTGATGGCGACGGCGGCCTCGGGCACGCCGTCGAAGATCGGCGCGGCGTTGGGGAAGCCGTGGCAGTGGACGCGAGTGGGGGTCGAACAGGTCCGGCCGCATCATCATGCCGACGTTGGTGAGCGTCAGGTAGAGCTGCTGGCCCTCCCTTCACCTCGAGCGTGGGGGCCGGGGAGCTGGGCGCCCAGCATCGCCTCCTGCATCACCTGCTCGTCGGGGACGCCGGTGACGTTGGAGAAGCCGAAGATGTACATGGAGGCGGCCGTCGGCCATGTTGACGAAGCCGTCGCCGGCGGCCAGGTGGATGCAGACGATGTCGTTGGCGGGGTTGCCATCCCCGTCGGTGTCCACGCCATCGGTATCCGGCGGACACTGGGTGGAGACGGCCGCGTGGGCCGGCCCGGAGGCCAATGCCAGCCACAGCGGCACGAGCAGGAGGGGAAGTCTCTGGAGCGCCTTCATGGTGTGACTCCTCGCGGGGGGTGCTCAGCGTGACTCGTCCGCACCGACGTCCACGGTGAAGCCGAGCCGCGGCTCGCCATCGATGTCGAAGAGGAGCTCGGGGAAGAGGAGCCGGAAGAGGCCGGCGCCCACGCCATTCGCGGGCGAGCCGGGGCCCAGGTGGTAGTCACCGACGCGCCCGGTGGGCAGGAAGGTGGTGGTCACGAAGTTGCCGAAGGCCGAGCCCTTGGACGTCGCCTGGTACTGGTTGAAGTAGCCCGCGACGAACCGCGGATCGACCGCCACGTTGGTGGGATCTCCCGGCGTGGGCTCGGAGAGGATGGAGAAGTGCGGCTCGAGGAACTGCGCCGTGAGCGTGCCGTACACGGCGAGGTCCCAGTAGTGGGGGGCCTCGCCGGCGGTGAGATCCGGGCGCAGGCCGCCCAGGCCGTCGCGGTACGCCGCATCCCAGTAGAAGGCCCGGTTGTGCCAGAGGATGTTGTCGTGGAGGAGCGGGGTCGGAGTAACTCCTGCCCGAAGCCCGGGCCGAACGCGGCCTGGAGGCCCGTGCTGTGGGCCCTGGCGGCGAGGCCCGCTACCTGCGGCACCGAGGTGGTGATGCCGCCCATGGTGCCTCCCTCCTCGGGACAGAACTGGCCCGACGGCGCATCGGGGATGCACGGGCCGCCGAAGGCGTCCACCCCGGTGGCGGTGCTGTCGTTGTGGGCGATGGTGTTGCTGAGGATCGATGGCCCGGGCGGTGTCATCCAGGGAAATGCCGCCGCCCACGTCGGCGCTCGAGTTGTTGACGATGAGGTTGTTGAGGAGGGCCACCTGGTACCAGCGCGAGGGCGAGGTGGGCCGGCGCTGGACGTCCTGGCCGTTGACCATCAGCGTGCGCACGCCGCCACCGTCGTCCCCGGCCTGGTTGCCCTGGATGAGGTTGGAGACCACCCGCACGCTGCCGGCGCCAGGTGTCAGCGTTCCGGGTGGCGCCCCGGCCGGGACGAGCTCCCCGGCGATGATGAGCCCCCCGCCTTCGTCGAAGGACTGGTTGGAGACGATGCGGTTTCGGGAGATCAGCCCCTCGTCGCTCAGGCCGAAGTGGGCGATGCCGCCGCCGTACAGCAGCGTGAAGTTGCCGCAGACGAAGTTGTCCGTGACCTGGTAGCCGTCCGCGCCGTTGAACAGGGCCACGCCGCCCCCGCCGTCGATGGCGCCGTTCTGGGTGATGTGGTTGTGGTGGATGCGGAGGTTCTCGTTGCTCGAGCTCAGGTAGCCGTTGCCCGCGGTATTCACCAGCGAGGGGGTGCCCACGCGGATGCCGCCCCCGAAGCTGCCCTGGTTGCTGATGAGCCGGTTGTTGCTGAGCGTGAGGAACGGCGCGTAGGCGTTGACGAAGATGCCGCCGCCCTTGAGGGCTCCGGTGATGGTGAAGCCATCGATGCCGCCCCTGCGCCCCGGCGGTGAAGCGGCCTGGCCGGGACCCCACGGTGATGCCAGCCCCTTGCTCGAGGAAGAAGTCGGGCCGCTCCCCGGGGAGGAGCTGGATATCCCCGGAGTCGATGAGGGCGGCCAGCTTCGCATCCCAGGCGGCCTGCTCCGCGGGCGAGAGGGGACCGGCCTCGATGACGGTGGAGAAGGCGCCCCAGCCCTGGAGCTGGACGGGCTTCCACAGGATGGGGTTCTCCTTGTACGTCCCGGGCGCCACCAGGATGAGGGCCCCCAGCGGGGCGGCGTCGATGGCCTGCTGGATGGAGCCGCCCGGTGAGACGCGGCGGATGGCGCGCGGGCCCACGTGCAGCGTGAGGCCCATCTCGGAGGTCCTCCCGTTGCCACGCCGCACCAGGAGCTGTCCGGTGCGGACGCTCGCGGGCACCCGCGCCACGATGCGCGAGCCGTCGGCCGCCCAGCTCACGATGGGCAGGGGGTGCCATCCACCGTCACCGTCCCGGGGGTGCCGCCGAAGCCGTAGTCTCGGACGACGGTGGGCGGGCTGCCGGGCGTGTCCGGGTCATACGCCGGGTTGGGCACGGTCATCGCTCCCACCGAGGTGAGGGTGATGAGCCCGCCGGGCGCGGGGACGTGCGGCCCTCCCGCGGGCCCGCTCACCGACTCGATGAGCGGCGTGCCCTCCGGGAACTCGCAGTCCAGCGGACGCCGGTTCGCCGTGAAGGCGGCGATGGGCAGGATGGGCGTGTCCAGCGGGGTCGTCTTTCCCGGGTAGAACTCCCAGTTCGTGCAGACGTGCCCGTAGGCCGGGTTGTACCAGGGGTCCGTGATGAGCCGGCCGGGGGTGCTCGGATCCGGGATGGGGCCCGGATCGTTGAGGCAGACGGTGAGCATTCCGGGGGACACGCCGGTCGGCGTGGGCCGGTTCACAGTGTAGGTGGAGGGCACCAGCGCGTTGTACTTGCCCCACTCGTCGCTGTAGGTGCGGACGAGCTCGTTGCCCCGGAAGTCCTTGATGGAGATGGGCAGCCACGGCACCCCGAAGTTGGTGCCCTTCTTGGGGCTGTCGGGGTTGAACTCGAGCAGCACGTCGTTGAGGACCATTCCCCAGATGCGGCCCGCCTTGGGCACCTCGGTGAAGACGAAGAAATCGGCCGCGCTGTTCTGCCCGCGCCCCATGCGGACCTGCTTGCGGTCGCACAGCGGGCGCGTGGTGCCGGCGAAGGGCGCGGGCACGCCCGGAAAGAGCGAGAGCTCGGCGGGGACCCGGTGCGGCTCGCCCACGCAGACGGGAGGCACGAGCTCGTTCGGGGTGGTCTGCTCACCGAAGTCGACGTTCTTGTCCTCCTCCTTCACGGTCTCGTACCCGGGCGGAGCGATTGGCCTCCACCACGTAGAGGCCAGGCGGGAGCCCCTGGACCTCCGAGCTGCCCGAGCCCATGCCCCCCGGGAAGTACGAGGAGAAGAGGTAGCCTCCGTCGAACACGCCGGGGCGTAGCTGGCTCCACGTCCGCAGCGTCTCCGCGCAGTCCCGCACCGGCTGCCCGTGGACGAGCTGCGGCGGGCCCACGCAGCCGGTGGGGCGGCTGTCGTCCCAACTGTCGGTGTGGATGACGTTGAGGGCGTCGCCCGGGGTGAAGGTGCCGTCGCCGTTGCGATCCACGTCCCCCGGGCCGGGGAAGTCGTCGAAGGGCGCGTTGTCCACGTCCGCCGGCGTCACCCGGCCGTCGCCATTGAGATCGTCGATGACGGTGTCGCCATTGGTGTCCGAGTAGAGGTTCACCTGGACGCGGGGCACCTTGGGCTCCCAGTCATCCCCCACGGCGTAGCGCGGATCATTCTCCGCGCGGGTGGTGGCGTAGTGCACGATTCCGGAGATGCCACCATTCTCCGTCCGGCCGTAGGCCACCTTGCCCCAGTCCATCCGGTGGGTCTGCCCGGCGTAGAGCAGCATCGCCTGGGTGAGCACCTCGCCGCTCTCGGTGCGCGAGAGGTTGTCGCCGGTGTTGGGGTTGATGACGGGCTGGGGCTGCGGAGTGCTCCTCGCGCCCGGCGGCAGTGGGCCGCCCTCATCGATGACGGCGGTCATCCCCGTGGGCTTGTAGCGGGTGTAGTCCACCTCGGCCACCAGCCAGTGGAAGAAGGGGAAGACCTCCTTGAAGCGGTAGCGTCCGGTCGGATCGGTGATGGTCGCCTTGTAGAGCGAGCCGTCCGGGAAGCGCAGGTTGAGCGCCTGGTTGGGGATGCCTGCCTCGCCGAGCTCCCGATAGCCATTGGCGTTGGCATCGTAGAAGACGCTGCCCTCGAGGAAGCCGAACCACGCATAGACGGACACATCCCCGAGCGCCAGCACTCCGCCTCCCGGAGGCACCGTGAGGGTGCGGAAGTCGATGATGGCGTCGAGGGGCAAGTCCCACATCACGAGCTGGTAGACGCCCGGAGGGACGTTCTCGATGGTGAAGCCGCCGCCAGGGCCGCAGGGCTGCGAGTAGACCTGCTCGTCGGCGCCCCCCAGTGCGTTCAGCCCGACCCAGCACTCCTCCACCGGAACCCCTGGATTCAGGCCCGGCTGCAGCGGCGGGCGGTTCTCGTGGACGTAGACGACGCGCCCGGTGAGGGTCCCCACCGGGCCGGTGGGTGGCGCGGGGAAGCGCATCGGCCGGACAAAGCCGATGAAGGCGTGGTGGTCGAGGGTGCCCCACTCGGAGAAGTAGGGCGGCTCGCCCGCCTTGACCCAGGCATCGACGGTCGGAGTGCCCTCGATGGTCGCGGTCTGCACCCAGTCGGTGCCAATGGGCGGGACGGCGCGGACCCCGTACTTTCCGGGAGGCAGGAAGCGGATGAGCGCCTCACCCGCGGCATCGGTGAGGATGACGCCGGAGCCGGGCTGTGCGACCACCGGCAGTCCCTCCGAATCCAACACGAAGGAGCCATCCGCGTTCTGTTGATAGGTGGTGCCCAGCGGGTTGCCGAAGGCGTCCTGCGACACCTGCCCCAGCGCGTCGGAGAGCACGACGGAGAAGCCAGCGAGGCCCGGTTCGGCGGGGATGTCCGGGGCGTTGTTGATGGGCTGGCGGTCATGGAAGACGAGGACGGAGATTTGAGCGGTGGGGATGGGCTCGGTGTTCACCACCACCGTCACCAGCGCCTGTCCCACCGCCACCTGGGTGCCGCTCAGGGTGTGTCCCTTCAACGGGAGGACGGACACCAGGTAGCGCTTGTTCGCCGGCACATCGATGGTGGCAACGGACGTGGTGGAGCTTCCCTTGGCCACCACCGGGGAGTAGCTGCCGTGGATGGTGAGGGAGGGGATGTCGTTGCTTCGGACCCCAGGCACCACGGGCAGCGTCGTGTCCTCCTCGAGCTGCCAGCGGAACCCCTCCACCGGCCGGCCGCTGGAGTCCACCACCGTCAGCGAGAGGGCCTGGGCTTCGCTGCCTCCGAGCCCGGTGGCGAGCAGTATCACTGCGATGATGACAGCTGAAGCTGCGCGCCTCGCTCGCATGGCCACCTTCCGTGGATGTCCGCCCACACTTGCAGGGTGAGCGGCCGCGAACCTACGGAGGAGTCCCGCGGCCAGCATCCCGTTCCCGGGTCGCTCCTCATGCGCCAGAAGCAGACAAAACCCACGGGGCGCTGTCAGGGCCGGGCAACCCGGCGCTGGTGGTGATACCGGGCGAGCACGAGCTCCTGGAGCCCAAGGAGAAATGGCAGGTGAGGTTGCGCTCCCAGGCGGTGCCTCCCTATGTGGTGGTGGAGGTGGAGAAGGCCCCGGGTTCCGGCCGGCTGTCCCAACTGTGCGCGATGTTCGAGGTGCTCAGCATCGCCATCGAGCGGCTGGCCAACTACGAGGTGGAAATCCATGGCGGCTGCTGGGTGGAATTGGCCAAGCGCCCGCCCTGCTACGAGAACCAGGCGGAGTACGGGGGCAAGTGCTACCTGCCGGTCTCGGCCCGCTCCCGAGACAAGAAGCGCGAGCCCCAGTCGCTCCAGCCGTGAGTCACTCCTCGTGGAGTGCGTGGATGGGACGTTGACGGGCGCAACGGGGCCGCGCCCTTCTCATTCGTGGTGCATGGGCCGCGGCTCGACGACTCTCCTGAGCAGACCCCGCTCCTCGAGCAACCCCTGAACGCGGCGGCCGAGGGCGAGGTGCTCGGGATTGCTCGAGGTCAGACGGTCGGGAGTCAGAATGAGGAGGCTGCCCTTGTCGTCCACCGGCTCCACTCGCACTGGCTCCGGCAGACCTGGCAGCTCGCCACGCTGATGCGAGAAGTACGTCACCCAGCCCACGAAGGTGCCGGCGGATCCTCGTTCCGAAATACTGTCCCGGAAGTCCCCCGAGACGATGACACCCCAGTCCGGCTCCCACGCTAGCGCCATGGCCCGCATCACTCCGGAGAGCACTGAGGGTGTGAGCATTCGCTCTCCGCCAGGCTCCTCCTCGGGGAAGTAGAGAACCAGGTGATTCGAGGAGCCTTCAGCGTGCGCCCCACAGAAGAGTAGGACCATGCCCCCCTGGTCCTGCTCCGCGTGACCCGTCCAGGCGCCGAAACGGAAGCCGCCCCCGTCGCCGCGGTACTCCTCCTTTCCAAAGAAACGCACGAAGGTCTCGCGCGTGGGCTCGAACTGGAACTGGGCCTCCGTCTCCTCCGAGTCCTGCTGCTCGTACCAGCGCGCATAGCTCGGGTGACACTGCTCCAGGAGGCGGAAGAACAATTCCGCGCGACGAGCGCACTCCTCGGCGGACTCCTGCCTGCGGCCCCAATAGACGCCTGCGTAGTAGCTCTCCGTCATCTCTCGTACGCCTCATGGCAGTGGCGGCGGTGTATGCACGACCTCGATCCCCTCGATGTTGTTCTCTAGGAACATCTTCTTGAGGATGGGAACCATCCGGGGCTCCGCCACATGCCAGCGCACCCTGAGCCCTCCCGCAAGCCGACTCTGCCGCTTCGCTTGATCGATGAGGCGCTGTGCACCCTTGTACTTCCATTTCACCTTGAGAGCGTCGTCCCACCACTTCTCGTATTCCAGAGCCTTTGCTTCGAGCAGGGTGCCCGTCTTTGGGTCGAATCCGTCGTAATCCACGCAGTCGGCACCTCGGCAAACCTTGTAGGCCCACCGCCTGGGTGCGCCCGTCACCTGGGCCTGGTAGTCACGGGCCTGCTCGGACATGCTGGAGGTGTCCTCCACCCAGTGACCGGGCCCGCCTACCGGAGGCCACCCACTCCCGCCCCCCGCGCCCTGGGCGCCGGTGTTGGCCATGTGCAGCACGTAGGTGGCGCCAAGCGCGTTGCCCGCGACGGCAACGGCCCCTCCGACGGGCACGGCCACCAGGCGCACCGCCAGGAGGCCGTCGCCTGTGAGTGACAGGAGGGGAACGGAAAGGCTCCCCAGCTTGCCGCCCCAGGATGCGGCCTTCGCGGCACCCGCTCCCGAGGTGCCCACCGTCAGCACCGCGCCCGTGGCGAGCCGCGAGACGGTGCGCACCCTCTCCGCATAGGGCTTGTGGCGGAACTCCTCCCAGAGCTCCGGCGCGTTCTCGTAGAGCTGGCGCACGGCGCCTGGGAGCTGAGCCAGCCCCTCGAGCGTCTCGCCCGTGTGGAAGACCAGCCGGTAGAGGCCCTCCACCATGTCCACCACCGCCAGCACCGCGCCCTCGGCCACCGCCAGCCCGGCGTTGTCGTCCGGCTCGTAGAGGCCCGCTGGGCGGGCTCCCTGCGGCACCTCGAGCGTTTCATCCACCGGGAAGAGCCGCCCGCCGTCGATGGCGTAGAACGGGCCCACCTCGAACCGGCCGGCTCTCAGGGTGCCGTCTTCCGCCAGCATCACCTCGCCCGCCTTCTGCACGGCAGTCCCCGTGCCGGGCTTCACCAGGTATCCGTCCGGGCGCAGCACCAGCAACCGCGAGAAGCGACGCATGCGTGCGTGCAGCTCGTCCCGCGACACCGCCACGCCTCCCGTGGCTACCTCCAGGAGCAGGTGCGCCGCCATGCGGCGCGGCCCGAAGTTGCCCAGCGTCACCGGCGTGGACAGCAGGTACGGCAGCAGCTCCATCGCCTGCCGAGGAGACAGCGTGCGCCCGTCCCCAGGCAGCGCGGTGGAGGGCACCCCGGCCCGCCCGAGGAAGCCCTGGAAGTAGTCCACACTGAAGGGCACCTTGTAGGGGCGGCCCTCCCCCACCCCATCCGGCCCGCCGATGCCCTCCCGGTCCTCCGCTTCGTCCACCTTGCCGTCGCGGCGGCCGTGGTGCCGCGCACTCCCGGTCGCTTCGTCCCTCGCGGCGGCACTCCCGTCCCCGTCCACCGCGTCCTGCGCATCGGTGCCAGAAGAGGCCAGCCCCTCCCCGAAGGCGCCGGCCGTCGCACTCGCTGCCGCCTGGGCCTTCGCCGCGCGCTCCCTCGCATCCGCGCGCTCCTGGTGCACCAGTTGGCGGTGGCGGTAGCTGCTCCCAGCGATTTGGCCGCCCATGGGGTAGCCCATGGCGCACGCGGCCTGTAGGACGAGGACGAGGACTGCCAGGTACTCCTTGGGCATGACCGTGGCCTTTCCCCCGAGTGGAAACGACCCTGGAGGATAGGCCAGGAATCTACCTACCAGGCAGGGGTAATGGACGCCTGCCCGACCGCTCCATACAAGGGGAGCCATGACGAGCAGGACCATCGAGGAAGGTCGCATCCAGCGGCTCAACACCCACGAGTCGCGGGGCGGCGAGTACATCCTCTATTGGATGCAGCAGAGCCAGCGCGCCGGGTTCAATCCCGCGCTGGAGTACGCCATCCAGCGGGCCAACGAGGCGAAGCTGCCGTTGCTCGTGGGCTTCGGGCTGATGGACGGCTACCCCGAGGCCAACGTCCGCCACTACCGCTTCATGCTGGAGGGGCTCCAGGACACGCAGCGGGCACTGGCTCGCCGGAAGATTCCCCTCGTGGTCCAGCATGGGAGCCCGGACGCGGTGGCCCTGAAGCTCGCGCGGCACGCCGCCCTGGTGGTGTGTGACCGGGGCTACCTGCGGCACCAGAAGCAGTGGCGCGAGACGGTGGCCGACAAGGCCCCGTGCCCGGTGATTCAAGTCGAGGGCGATGTGGTGGTGCCGGTGCAGGCCGCCTCGGGCAAGGCCGAGTACGCCGCTCGCACCCTCCGCCCCAAAATCCACCGCCTCTGGAGCGCGTACCTCGTGGAGCTCGCGCCCACGCCGCTGAAGACGGACTCGCTGGGGCTCGGCGTGAAGGGGCTCGACCTGGAGAACCTCGACGCGGTGCTGGCGAAGCTGGACCTGGACCGCTCGGTGCCTCCGGTGAGCCACCTCTTCCGGGGTGGCACGAGCGAGGCGAAGCGCCTGCTGCGTCAATTCATCACCGAGCACCTCCCCGAGTACCAGGAGAGCCGGCCACACCCGGAGACGACCCACGTCTCGCACATGAGCAAGTACCTCCACTTCGGGCAGGTGAGCCCGGTGGAGGTGGCGCTCGCCGCGCGCGAGGCGAAGGTGGCGGACCCCCAGCGCGAGAGCTTCCTCGAGGAGCTCATCGTCCGGCGCGAGCTGGCGCAGAACTTCGTCGAGTACACGCCGCACTACGACTCCTTCGAGTGCGTGCCCGAGTGGGCTCGCAAGACGCTGGACAAGCACCGGAGCGACGCGCGGCACCACCAGTACACGAAGGAGCAGCTCGAGCGGGCGCGCACGCACGACCCGTACTGGAACGCCGCCATGCGCGAGATGCGTTACACGGGCTACATGCACAACGCCATGCGCATGTACTGGGGGAAGAAGATACTGGAGTGGAGCAGCACCCCCGAGCACGCGTACCGCACCACGCTGGCGCTCAACAACACATACTTCCTGGATGGGCGCGACGCGAACTCGTACGCGAACGTCGGCTGGCTCTTCGGCCTGCACGACCGGCCCTGGGGCGAGCGCGAAATCTTCGGCACCGTGCGCTACATGTCCTCCGGCGGCCTGGAGCGGAAGGCGGACATGGAGGCCTATCTCGAGAAGGTGGACCGGCTCGTCGCCGAGGCGAAGGCCGCGGGGGTCCGCTTCGAGGGCGACTGAGTCACCGCACGCCCTCCTGGGGTTGCACCCCCTGCTCGCGCAGCACGCGCACCACCTCGGTGGCCATGACCCGGTGGCCCTCGGCGCTCGGGTGGATGCCATCCACCGCCAGCCCGTCCAGGAAGAGGTGCACGTTGTCCCGCTGGCGCGTCACCGCCTCGAAGTCGATGACGTCCGGGAAGGTGGCGCGGATCCACGCGTTCATCTCCAGCCGCTGGGCCTTCACCACCGTGTAGTCGCCGTGGTTGGTCTTCTCCTTGGGCAGCAGCGTGCCCACCCACGTGCGGCACAAGGGTTTGAGCCGCGAGAGGAGCGTGCTCATCCGCCCCCGCAGCTCGCTCGTCGTCGGCAGTGCGCTCAGGTCATTGGTGCCCAGCAGCACGATGCAGTCGGTGACGCCCTGGAGCGAGAGCACCTCCTGGTCCAGGTTCATCAGCTCGTCATAGAAGCCCTGGCCCGAGACGCCCGCGTTGACGACGGGCACCCCCAATTGCTCCTCCGCCAGGGCGGGCCACGCGCGGCGCACGTCGTCGTGGTCGCTGATGTAGCCCTCGGTGATGCTGTCACCCAGGGCGACGAAGGCGCGCGAGGGCGGGCCCTCGACGTCCACGGTGGCCAGTCCCACCGCGTGCTCCCACGGCGTGCCGCCGATGGCTCCCTTGACGCTCGCGTACGCGCCCGAGCGCAGGTAGCTGCCGGGCATGGCCAGGATGGCGCTGATCGCCAGCGTGCCCTGCACCTCGAAGGACACGAACAGCTCGTCGCGGAAGCCCACGGGGAAGGAGACGGGGTCGGACACCACGCGCACCCGCTTGCCCACGGAGAAGCCCGCCGAGCCGGAGAACGTCACCGCCACGGGCTCGGAGGCCAGCGCTCCCTCGGGCCCCGCCCGGGCCACCGTGGCCGTGCGCAGCACGAGGTTGCCGTCTCCCGAGCGGAAGGCGAGCCGCACCCGCTGTCCCGCCCGGCCCACCGGCACGCGCAGGCGGAACGTCACGTCGTTCGCGCTGTAGGACCAGCGCAGCGCCTGGTGGAAGCCCGGCTGGAACATGAGCGGCAACGGCCGGGGCTGGCTCCGCGGCTCCACCCGGATGGGGGCCACCTCGAGCCCGCCTCCGGGCAGCGACTCCTCCTGGTCGCTCATCACGGGCGCACCCGGCGCCGGCTCGGAGACGTTTGCTTCCCTCTCCTGGACGAGGGGACCACAGCCGACCATGAGGATTGCCCATGCCCACACCATGACCTGTGTTCCTCTCCTCCCTCGCATCCATCTCCCTCCATTTCCGGAATGGGTTTGCACCCCGCGGGCCAACGGGGACTCGCGAGGCCCGGACACAGCACGGCCCCCGCTCGCGGAGTGCGCGCGGAGGCCGTGTGGAGCTGCCGTGAAGGCTGTCTCGGACGACTACGGCAGGACGTTGGCCACCAGCCGCCACTTCAGGCGGGTCTGCGCGACGTTATCCAGCCACGTGGACACACCGATGAGGCCGGCCATGGTGACGAGGTTGAAGACTCCCAGTCCGTTGACGAGCCGGGTGGTGTTCTTCACGTCCTGGGGCGCCTCCTCCGAGGCCTTGCTCCCGGAATCCATGGGGATGCCCTCTTTCAGGGCGCGCTTGGCCAGGAAGCCTCCGCCGATGAGGTTGACGAGCCCGCTGACCAGCGTGGCGCCCATCAGGACGTCCTTGGCGATGACGAGCTTGCGCGCCAGCGGCGAGATGCTCCGGCCGCTGATCTTGGAGCGACCGAAGAACCAGGTGAGCGCGGTGGCTCCCACGCCCAGGGCGTTGATGATGTTGTAGCCGTTCCACGCCGCGTTGACGATCCTCGCCCGGTCCTGCTTGTCATGGATGAGCTTCGCCGACGGATTGAGCGCGACGCGCCCGAAGAGCGAACCGCCGAAGCCCGCGGCGAGACCGAGGTTGTGAAGCACGTAGGCGCTGGTCGTCAGAGCTGGTGTAGGCATGGAGCCCCTCCTTGCTGCGTTTGTGGTGCGGGGGTGAAGCTACGCACGCTGCGTGTAGGTGCTGGCATGCCCCGCTTGCCCGCTCACCCTCCGTGAGATCAGGGCACCGGGCGCCTTCTCACTCTCCCTCGCGAGGACGCTCTCGGGCTCTCGCACCAGCACGGGGACGGGGCGCGGCGTCACCCTCGGGGTCCCCACCGGCTTCCACAGCAGGTACGCCACCCCCAGCAGCAGGCCGAGCTCCATCGGCAGCCGCCAGAACTGGTTCATGATGGGGAGCCCGTCCAGCATCACCGGGTTGCCCTGCACCTGGCGGATGCCCACGGCGAGGGCCACCAGCATGTCAATGGTCAGCGGCAGCGCGCTCAGGCGCGTGACGAGCTTCGTCGCCGGCAGCCAGGCCCCGAGGATGAGGCCCAGCCCGCAGAGCAACTCCACCGCGATGACCACCCACGCGTTGAGCAGCGGGAAGGGCACCCCGATGCCCGCGAGCAACTGGGCGAAGCCCTCCGGCCCCGAGCTCACGTGCAGGCCCGGCGCTCCCACGAGGACGGGCAGCGTGGTGTCGAAGGCCTTCATCAACCCGAAGACGATGAAGATGATGCCCGTCACCCCGCGGAGCTGCAGCCGGCCGGGAGTCGTCTCGGGGATGTGCTCGGTGGACAGGACGTTCCTCGCGAGCGGTGCCACCGCGCGCACGACGCGGTGGCGGCGGGGCGGGGTCTCGACGGAGCGGGAGGCGTTCATGGCGGGAGCGGCCTGGCGCAGGTGATGCGTGCTGGAGTTCATGGGCGTCTGTCTTTCTATATGCCATTCATTGTCTGGGACTGCCGTTTTGAAGACGCCTTGGGCTCACTCCAGTGTCCGTGCCTGGTCGTGCCATGGGTGCCTCCTGTCGTGATGGAGGGACCCAGGACGCGAAACGAACGCGGGCCGGGAAACAGCTCGTCTCCCGGCCCGCTTACCATCCAGTGCGTCGTGGCTTCAGTGGACCATGCCGCACGCGTGCTCCTGCTTCCAGGCGGTCTCCCGCGCCGTGCGCGAGAGCTCCCGCGGGGAGTCGCCTCCGTCTGGCGGCCCCTGGGGGAGTGCCCCGGAGTCGACGAGCGTCCGATTCACCACCGCTTCAAACTCGTACAGCTCCGAGCACTTCGAGAGAAACGCCCGGACACCCGGGGCGTGCGGGTCGGCGGAGGAGCTGTGCATGATGATGGGGACGTCGTGCAGCTCCTCGTCCTGCAACAGCCGCTGACACAGCTCGAAGCCGCTCATCCTCGGCATCTGCCAGTCCGTCACCACGAGGTCCGGCCGACGCTCGTGGGCGATCTCCAACGCCTCTCTTCCATCGTGCGCACGCAGCACGCGATGGTCCATCAACTCGAGCACTTCCGCGTAGAGCTCGAGAAGCTCGGTTTCGTCATCGACAAGAAGAATCGTGCTCATGGCCTCACCTCTCGTGTGTCACGAAGGAAAGAGCGAGGACCGGGAGGGGTTACTCCAGGAGGGAGCTCGTGCTTCCCGCCCCCCTCGAACCGGTGGAGTCCACTGCTCACTGGTGTGATGTGTGAGATTTGGTGCGCGTTGCGCTGGATGGCCACATCTCCAGGAGAGGGGCTCGCTCGCCTTGTCGGTGCACGCGGGAGGGTCCGGGCTCGGGGCGCTCCCTCCCTGGAGTCGCACGCGAAATAAGACGGGAGCCCCTCCCTTCCGGGAGGTCTCGTTGCTAGCCCTCGGGGTGACTCCTAGCTTTCCCTTGGGGAGAGGTGGGCCGCCCGTCGTGGGCCCGCATCAGGGGACTGGGGGCTACGCCATGGGACGGACCGGCGATCATGACGGCCAGGGGCCGGAAGACCCCCACCAGGAAGAGGAGGACGCGGAGTTCGACCTCGCGGAGTCCGATTTCGGGGACTCCTTCCTGGGGGAGGTGCTCCACTCCCATGTCCATATGCCGTTCCGCCGGTTGCTCCCGGGGGAGAGGCTCGGGGGCTCGGACGGCCGCCGCTTCGAAATCATCAAGTCCCTGGGGGAGGGCGCCATGGGCCAGGTGTTCCGCGCCCATGACGACGAGCTGCAGCGCGTGGTGGCCCTCAAGCTCCTCTTCCCGCGCGAGGAGCTCGCCGGCATGGGCCTGCGGGAGGCCCGGGCCATCGCGCAGCTCGACCACGAGAACATCGTCCGCATCTTCGACGTGTCCGAGTGGCGCGGTGGGCCGGGCGAGCCTTCCGTCCCCGTGCTCGTCATGGAATGCCTGGAGGGGGAGTCCCTCGCGGACGTGCTGCGGCGGGAGAAGTCGCTCGGGCTGCGGCACTCGCTGGAGATCATGCGCGGGGTGGCTGGGGGGCTGGCGCACGCGCACGAGCACCACATCGTCCACCGCGACCTCAAGCCCAGCAACGTCTTCATTGGCAAGCAGGGGACGGTGAAGCTGCTCGACTTCGGGCTGGCGTGGCTGTCTCCCGCGGACGGCGCGGCCGTGCCGCACCTGCCCACCGCCGGCACGCCGCCCTATATGGCCCCGGAGCAGTGGCGCGGAGGCAAGGTGGACGAGCGCACCGACCTCTGGGCCGCCGGCATCATGCTGTATGAGCTGCTCACCGGGGAGCTGCCCTACCCGAGCGCCCTGGTGGAGGAGATGCGCGAGAAGGTGCTGTCCCCGGCGCCCATGCCCTCGCCGCGCGAGCGCCACCCGGAGATTCCCTGGGAGCTGGAATCCCTGCTGACGGTGCTGCTGGCCAAGGACCCCGACAAGCGCCTGCTGTCGGCCGCGGAGCTGCGCGAGGAATTGCGCGAGCTGGAGGAGCACCTGCGGCCCGGTCGCGAGGCCCCGCGCTCGGTGTCGCCCCAGCGCCGGCAGGTGACGCTCGTGTCCTGCCGGCTGGCGGGGCTCAGCGCCCTGGCGGAGGAGGTGGACTCGGAGGACTTCGGCGAGCTGGAGTCGGCCTTCCACCGCGCCATGTCGGAGGTCATCCAGAAACATGGCGGCTTCATCGCCATGTGCATGGGGGACGAGGGGCTGGCGTGCTTCGGCTACCCGGTGGCGAAGGAGGGGGATGCCGATGGCGCGGTGCGCGCGGGTCTGGACCTGCCCAAGGCCGTCCGTGAGGCCCTCCAGGAGCGGATGCCCCCGGGCGTCCACCCGACGCTGGCGATGCGGGTGGGCATCTACACGGACATGGTGGTGCTGGACGACATCCTCCCGGAGCTGGGGGGGCGCACCACCACCATCCAGGGCGAGGCGCCGCGCATCGCCACCTGGCTGGCGCGGCAGGCCGGGCCGGACGAGGTGGTGCTCGGCCCCAACACGCACCACCTGGTGCGGCGCAACTTCGACATCGAGCCCCTGGGCGCGCGAGGCTTCGAGGAGGGGCGGCGCACCCTGGAGGTGTTCCGCGTGCTGCGCTCGCGCGAGGCGATGTCCCGCATCGATGGGGCCCTCCGCAAGGGCGAGGCGCTCAGTCCGCTGGTGGGCCGCGAGCGCGAGGTGGAGGCGCTGCTCGGCAACTGGCGCGCGGCCCGCGAGGGGCATGGCGGTTTCGTCCTCCTCCAGGGCGAGGCCGGCATCGGCAAGTCCCGTCTCATCCAGGAGCTGCGCGAGCGCGTGCTGCCGGAGAAGCCCCTGCACCTGAGCATGCAGTGCTGGAGCCAGTTCAGCGCCAGTGCCCTGCACCCGGTCATCGAGGTGCTGCGGCGGCTGTGGGTGAGCCCGGAGCGCTCGCCCGAGGACAACCTGCGCGCGCTGGAGGCGCAGCTCGAGAAGCGGGAGTTGACGCCGGTGCAGGTGCGGCTGCTGGCCTCGCTGGTGTCGCTGCCGGTGCCCCCGGACTCCCCTCACCTGCGGCTCTCCGCCCAGCGGCAGAAGGAGGAGACGCTGGAGGGGCTGGCCACGCTGCTGACGCGCTCGGCCGGGGACCGCGCGATGCTGCTGGTGGTGGAGGACCTGCACTGGGCGGACCCCTCCACGCTGGAGCTGCTGAGCTTCCTGCTCGCGCGCGCGGAGCAGTCGCGCATCCTCTTCGTGCTGAGCGCCCGTCCCGAGTTCCGTCCCCCCTGGACGCAGCACTCCGGCTTCCACCCCATCGCGCTGGAGCGCCTGCCGGCGGAGTCCACCGAGCGGCTGGTGAGGGACATGACGCGGGGCCAGGAGCTGCCGGAGGATGTGGTGCGGCAGCTCGTGGCCCGGACGGACGGCATTCCCCTCTTCGTGGAGGAGATGACGCGCGTGCTGCTGGAGGGGGGGGCCGCGGCGTCCATTCCCGTCACCCTGCAGGAGTTGCTGCTGGCCCGGCTGGACTCGCTGCCGCGCCGGCAGAAGCAGCTCGCGCAGCTGTGCGCGGTGGTGGGGCGCAGCTTCACCCATGCGCTGCTCTCCATTCTCACCCGGCTCGGCGACGCCGCGCTGCGCCGGGATGTGACGGGGCTGGCGGCCGCGGGGTTGCTGCAGTTCCAGGAGGATGACGCCGAGCGCCGCTACCAGTTCCGCCACGCCCTCATCCAGGAGGCGGCCTACCAGTCGCTGCCCCGCAGCACGCGGCGGCAGTACCACCGGCGGATCGCCCAGGCCCTGCTGGAGCACTTCCCCGACGTGGTGGAGACGCGGCCCGAGCTGCTGGCCCACCACTACACGGAGGCCGGGGACGTGAAGCAGGCCATCCACTATTGGCGGCAGGCGGGCCTGCTCGCCGGTCTGCGCTCGGCCAACGAGGAGGCCGTGAGCCACCTCAACCAGGCGCTGAAGCTGCTGCGCAGCCTCCCGGACGCCTCGACGCTCACGAAGGATGAGCTGCAGCTCCTCATCGCCATGGGCGTTCCCCTCATGCAGGTGCAGGGCTTCCGCTCGCCCGAGGTGGAGGCCACGTACACCCGGGTGCAGACGCTCTTCCGCCAGGTGGGCGAGGAGCTGCCCCGGCTCGAGCTGAGCTTCTGGGGCTCCTTTGCCTTCTACTTCGCGGGCGGGAAGCTGCGGGACGCGCACGAGGTGGGGGAGCTGCTGGTGGACCTCGGCCAGCGCCAGCACAACCGGGAGCTGCTCTCCATGGGGCACCGGATGATGGCCACGGACTTCTTCACCTGGGGGCAGATGAGCACCGCCCTGCGGCACGTCGAGCTGGGGCTGGAGTGCGCGGACTGGGACCTGGAGCAACACCGGCGGCTCGCCCTCCGGCAGTGGGTCAACCCGCGCGTGGCCCTGCTGGCCTATGGGACGCTGCCGCTCTCGGTGTCCGGACAGGAGGAGCGGGCCGAGCGCTTCACCCGCGAGGCGCTGGAGCTGGCCGGCCGCATCGGCCACCCGCACACGACGTGCCTCGCGCTGACGTACTGCGCCATCGGCAGCCAGCTCCGCCGGGACGCGCGGACGACCCTGGAGTTGACCGAGCAGTGCATCCCGCTCGCGCGCGAGCACCGCTTCCTGCTGTGGCTCCTGTGGTCCTCCCTCCTTCGGGCCTGGGCCATGTCCGAGCTGGGGCGCCCGCAGGAGGGGCTGGTGCTGATGCGCCAGACGCTGGAGGCGTGGAAGCAGCGCTCCGGCATCATCACGGGCATGCCCTACCACCTGTCCATGCTGGCCGACATCCACATGCGGCTGGGGCAGGTACAGGAGGGGCTCGCCACCATCGAGGAGGCGAAGACCTGGCCGGAGAAGACGGAGGAGTACTCCTCGGTGCCCGAGCTGCACCGCATCCACGGCGAGCTGCTGCGGCTGGCGGGCCGGGAGGAGGAGGCCCGCGAGGAGTTCCTCGAGGCCATCCACTACGCCCACGCGCACGAGATGTTCGCCTACGAGTGGCGCGCCCAGGCGAGCCTGCGCCGCCAGCTCCAGGCGCAGGGGCCGCCGGGTGGGGCCCCGTTGCACCCGTAAACCGCGAGGAGTACCGGCGGCGCTACCCGTAGCAACAGAAGGGCCCCTGGCGAGTGCATCACCAGGGGCCCGGTTCAGCCTACTGCACGGCCGGCGCGACCTCGTTGAACTCGACGTCGCGGGTCTTCAGCGCGGTTTCCATGGCCTTCGCCGTGCGGAGCGCGACGTCCGGGAAGTACCGGTAGAGCCAGCCGGGCTCGGCGCCTCCACCCGTACCTCCCAGGCCCGTCCCGGTGCCCGTCTGCCCGCCGGGGCAGACGTCGCACGTGGTCGTCTCGGGCGCCTCATTGGTGTCACCATTCGAGAGGAGGCTGGCCGTCGCCGTCCCCTTCACGCTCGTCGGGGTGCTCACCCCGGGGAGCATGGGCTTCTCCATCGGCACGCTCCTCGTGAAGACGGCCATGGGCAGCCCGCTCCGGTACGCCGCCTCGAAGAACCGCGGGACCTCGCCTCCGAGCGCCTGGATGCGGAAGGGCAGGGCGTTGCTTCGGACATCGACGCCGAGGGCCTCGACGTGCTGCGTCTCCGGGCAGTAGGCGACGATGAGGTGGGTCACTCCCTCCATCGGTATCTGCCTCAGGGTGGACATGAGCGTCGGGGCGGGCAGCGGGGGCGGCGGAGGCACCGGGCGGGTCGCGCACATCTGCGTTCCCGGTCCCGTTCCGGGCGTCCCGCCGCCACGGGTCGTCACGCATCCGGCCGACACGCACGCCACCAGCACGCACAACATCAGGTTCCTCGACATCGTGATTCCTTCCATTCCTGGACTGCGAGGGACAGCTACGAGGGAGACAGGGCGCGCTCAGTCGAAGACGAGCACCGAGCGCACCCAGCTCGAGGGGTTGTCTTGCAGCCAGCGCACCCGGACGTCGCGCAGGGCGTTGGCGGCGGGCTGCCCGGAGCGGATGCGCTCGCGGACTGCGTCGAAGAAGGCTCCGGCCTCCGTGTCGGGGATGTCCACGGTGGCCGCCAGTACCGTGCGGGCTCCCGCCTGGATGAAGGCCCCGGGCAGGCTGAAGGGCTCGTGGAGCGTGGGCGCGGTGTGGGCCGCGCGGCAGGCCGCGAGGATGACCAGGGGTGCTCCCTCCAGGCGTCGCTCGCCGACCTCGTCCGCCGTCAGCGCGTAGCGGCCCCCCGGCTCCGGTGAGAGCACCAGGAACGAGGCGTCCGACACGGCCAGGTTGATGACGCCGTGCACGTGGGCCTCTATCTCCGTCGCCCGCGCCATCTCCTCCAGCACCCGGCCCGGCGTGGCCTGGGCTCCGGACAGCAGGAAGCTCCCAGCGGGCGCCTTCCCCCACGTCCCGAGCCGCGCGAGCTGGAACTGGGGTGGCGCCTGCACGTCGGTGATGACGAGGTGGCGCGCGGGGAGCGCGGGCGCGAGGCTCCGCTCGGGCTTCGGCGTGAAGAAGCTCCAGGCGACGTCCGGAGGCAGCAGCCCCGCGCGGCCATGGAGCGGAGGGCGGGCCACCACGGCCACGCGCTCGCACCCCCGGAGCGCCGCGATGACGTCCTCGGGCACCAGTCCCCGGGCCTCGCCGTCGAGCGGGCGTGTCCGGCTCGCGTCGTGGCGCCCCAGCAGCCGTCCCTCCGGCCCACGGGCGAGCACCAGGGTGCGCTCGTCATCCATCGTGACGCCGAGCACGCACCGCGAGGGCAGCGCTCCGCCCAGCTCCTCCCCGAAGAGCGCCAGTGCCGCCTCGTGCTCGCCCGCGCGGCCCGCCGCGAGCAGCAGCGAGGTGTAGGCGTAGGCCCTCGCCTTGCGCGCGTCCGCGTTCCACTTCGGCAGCCGGGACGCCTCGGAGATGACCCGCCGCAGCAGGGCCTCGCCCGCGGCGCGGTCCCGCTCCAGGGTGAAGCGCGCTTCGTGTTGCGAGACGACCAGGAGCGCTCCCGGCTCCAGGGCTCCCGGACGGCGCAGGGCCTCCATGCTCTCGGCGAGCCAGGGGGCATCTCCGGGCGCGGGGCGCTGGCGGGCGAGGTCGGCGAGCACCTGGATGCCCACGGGCGTCAGCGGTCCGGGGCACTGGCGCACCCGGTCCAGCTCGCGGCGGGCCTCGGAGAACGCCAGCTCCCCTTGGAAGATGGCCGCGTTGTTCTCGTGGACGAAGCGCCGGACCTCGCAGTCCTCGGGCACGCGCGCGAGCGCCTCGTTGAGATAGGCCCGAGCCAGGGGCGGCTGGTCGCGGAACCGGGCGAGCTGGCCCAGCTCCAGGAGGAACCAGGGCTCGGGCCCGGTGGCGTTCTCCGCCTGGAGCAGCCGGCGTGCCTCCAGGGCCTGTTGGAAGCCCTCGGCGGGCCGATGCATCTCCCGGTACAGGTGGGTGAGCTGCTTCTCCAGGAGCGCGCACCGGTAGTACAGCGGCCGCGCCGCGCACCGCTCCAGCGCCGGGAGGAGGATGCGCTCCGCCTCCTGCAGCGCGCCCTTCTCGATGGCGCTCCGGGCGCGCTCGTCGTCCGCGAGCAGGAGGAACCAGGGGTCCTTCGTCCGCGCGGCGAGCTCGCGGTACTCCTCCAGGTGCTCGAGGACGGCCCGGGTGAGCACCAGTGTGCCCATGAGGAGGTCCTGCTCTCCGGCGCGCCGCAGCCGCTCCAGGTACGCGGGCAGCCCGCCCGGAAGGGGTTGCTTGCGGACGACGTTGACGTACAGCTTCGCGAGAGGGGCGCGCTGGCGGAAGTCGCGGGCCTCGGCCCATCGGACGGCCTCGCGCAGCGCCGTGCCGCCGAAGTACGTGTCGAGCGTCTCGGCCAGCGGCCACAGCGCCTTCAGCCTCTCGGGCGTGGGCGCCGCGCGGATGGCGTCGTAGAGGCACAGGCGGACATACCCCGGCCACTGGCGCGCGTACTCCGGGGGCAGCGAGCCGGCTCCCGCGATGAACGGATCGCACTCGGCCCTCAGCCGGCTCCAGCCCTCCTGGGCGGTGCGGAGCTTCGTGCGCAGGGACTCCGCGCGGGCGCGGGCCTCGTCCGCCCAGCCCGGCTCGCCGAGTGCGGCCACCGCGTCGAAGGACTCCGCCTCCAGGGCCGGGAGGTCCAATGCCCGCATCACCAGTCCGCGGTTCCACAGCGCCTGCGCATGGCGGGGGTGCTGGCGCAGCACGCGCTCCAGCAGGGTGAGGGCCTCGGTGGGCTGACCCCGGTCCAGGGCGAGCACGGCCCGGTCGCTGTCGACGTCCGGGGAGGCTCCGGCCCGCTCCAGCCACGTCGCCGCCTGCTCCGAGGCGCCGCGCAGGAGGTACGCCGCGGCGATGCCATGCGCGTCTCCGGACTCCTCGAGCCGTGCCAGCTCCTGGAGGGGGGCGGGGGGAGGTGGTGCCGGGCGCTCGGAGCGGAGCGTCTCGTAGGGCCGGTAGTCGTCCGCCGCCGCGTAGCTCACCCGGGCCTCGATGCGGCGCGTGGGCGAGCCGGTGAGCCACAGCGCTCCGGACCTGCCGCGTGGCGAGGGCACGCCGAGCACCAGGGCCAGCGCCACCGCGCCCGCGAGGAGTCCCCCCACTCCCAGCGACCACCGCATCCGTCGATTCATGTTCAACCCGAGCCTCCCCCGCTCGTCCCTGGCCGTGCTCCCGGAGCCGGCGGACCGGCCCTCCCAGGGCAAGAACGAGCAGCCCCGAAAATCTTCCCGGGCAACGCTACCGTTGCCGCGCCTCCCTCCGAAAGCTCGGGCTGTCGGGAGCCTGGAGCCGGCCCCTGTCTAGCCGCCCGCGGTACGGGAGGGAGGGCAGCTCCCAACTCATGCCGTCACGAAGCCTCGCTCCTGGCTCCACCTTTTCGGGAGCGACACGAATGGACGACACCCTTACCACGACATTCCAGAATCGCGGGCAGCAGCAGGCGGTCTCACCCGAGCAGGCCCGGAGGCGGGCCCACATGGCCGAGCGGCGCGACGCGCTGACCGTACTCGTGCCCATCCGCCCCGAGCGTCTCGAGGATCTCTCGCTGGTGCTGGAGGAGCTCCGTCGCGACACGCTCATCCGCTTCAACGGGCTGAAGAGCACGCATTCCCTGCGCTGGGTCATCGTGCCGGCCCCTCCTTCCCAGGACGGGCGCTCCGAGGGCGGCCGGATGCTGGCCTTCGAGGCCCGCTTCGACCACACCGTGGGGGAGTTCCTGGAGGAGCTCATCCACGTGGCCGGGGACGCGCTGAAGGCGAACCTCTACTGCCACTGCGCTCCGCCCCTGCGGAGCTGGTCCTCGGACGCGGTCCTCCGCGACTACCTGCTCGACCACGCGTTGCCCGAGGCGAGTGTCCTCGAGGGCTCCTCGGACGTGAGACTCGAGCTCCTCGACGACAACGCCGCGCGCGTGCGCGAGCTCGTCAGCCAGTTCTTCGCCGCGCCCCGAGCCACTCCGGACCCGGCCTCGAGTCCCGCCCGGTGACCCTCCGCCGGGTGCGCTGCTTCTTCCCGCCAGGAGTCCAGGTGCTCTGTTTCCTGGCGTCACGAATGTCTGTCTTTCGGCAGGGCGGGGCACCGACCCTGGACGGTGCGCCTGCCCTCCCGACCCCTCGCGTTGCTCGGCTGCCATGGGACCCATAACTTCAATCAGCCAAGGCCTCCGTCGCGAGAGGCCCTCGACCGGGGAGCAGGGAATGCGCGAGGAGACCGGTCAGCATGTCGGAGAGGCGCGCCCGCGCGAAGTGGACGCGTCCCAGCACGATGACGCCGACTTCGGCGATTCCTTCCTGAAGGAAGTGGCCCAGGCGCCCCCGCTGTTCCGCAAGCCTGTCCCCGGGGAGCGGCTCGGGGGCTCGGATGGCCGCAGGTTTGAAATCGTCCGGGAGCTGGGGGGGGGCTCCATGGGGCAGGTGTTCCGCGCGCGCGACGAGGAACTGCAGCGCGTGGTGGCCCTCAAGTTCCTCCTGCCGCAGGAGGGGATGGGCGCGCACTGGCCGATGGATCTGCTGCGCCAGGAGGCGCGTGCCATCGCGCAGCTCGACCACGAGAACATCGTCAGCGTCTTCGACGTGTCCGAGTGGACGGGGGAGCCCTGGGAGCCGCGCATCCCCTTCATCGTCATGGAGTGCCTGGAGGGCGAGTCGCTCGCCGCCCTGCTGCAGCGCGAGCAGCGGCTGGGCGTCCGGCGCGCGCTGGAGCTCATGGTGGGAGTGGCCACGGGTCTGGCGCATGCGCACGGCCGCCACATCGTCCACCGCGACCTCAAGCCCAGCAACGTCTTCATCACCACGCTCGGCACGGTGAAGCTGCTCGACTTCGGGCTGGCCTGGCTGATGGCCTCGAGTGGCTCGCCCATGCCCCGCCTGCCGGATGCCGGCACGCCTCCGTATATGTCCCCGGAGCAGTGGAGGGGCGAGACACAGGACGAGCGCACGGACCTCTGGTCCGCCGGCGTCATGCTGTACGAGATGCTCACCGGGGAGCTGCTCTACCCGAGCGCCACCCTGGACGAGCTGCGCGCCCGGGTGGTGGGGTACGAGCCGGTGCCCTTGGTGCGCGCGCGCCGCCCGGAGGTGCCGCAGGAGGTGGAGACGCTCATCTCCGAGGCCCTGGTGAAGGAGGCGCGGCGGCGGTTGCCCTCGGCGGTGGTGTTGCGCGACAGGCTGCGCCGGTTGGAGGAGCGGCTGGGGCCCTGGCGCGAGGAGCCGCGCTCGGTGGCTCCCCAGCGTCGGCCGGTGACGCTGGTGTCCTGCAAGCTGGTGGGTCTCGTGGGGCTCGCCCAGGAGTTGGACCCCGAGGACTTCAGCGAGCTGGAGGCCGCCTTCCAGAAGAGCAGCTCGGAGATCATCCAGCGGCATGATGGCTCCATCACCACCTGTGTGGGAGACGAGGTGCTCGCCTGCTTCGGCTACCCGGTGGCGCGCGAGGAGGACTCGGAGCACGCGGTGAGCGCCGGGCTGCAACTGGTGGGCTCTCTGCCGGGCGAGCTCAGCCAGCGCCTCGGCCTCCCCTCCCTGCGCTCGCTGGCGGTGCAGGTGGGCATCCACACCGAGATGGTGGTGTTCGACGACATCCTCCCGGAGCTGCGGGGGCGCACGCCCACCATCCAGGGCGAGGCTCCGCGCATCGCCTCCTGGCTGGCGCGGCGGGCGGAGCCCGGCACGGTGGTGCTCAGCGACACCACCTATACCCTGGTGCAGCGTGCCTTCGAGTCCGAGTCGCTCGGCGCGCTTACCTTCGAGGGCCTGTCCGGAGCGCGGCACGTGGACGCCTGGCGGGTGACGCGCGCGCGCAAGCAGGTGTTCCGCTTCGATCGGGCGCTCGTCACTGGCGCGCTCTCCCCGCTGGTGGGGCGCGAGGACGAGCTGCGGCGGCTGTTCTCCGCCTGGGAGGAGGCGCGCGAGGGCCGGGGCTCCTTCGTGCTGCTCACGGGCGAGGCCGGCATCGGCAAGTCCCGCCTCATCCAGGAGCTGCGCCTGCGGGTGTCGCCCTTCTCCAGCTTCCGCCTGCGCTGCCAGTGCTGGAGCCAGTTCGCCAACAGCGCCTTCCTCCCCATCATCAACATGCTGCAGCACCTCTTCCGGTTGGACCCGGAAGGCTCGCCGCGGGACAACCTGCGCAAGCTGGAGGAGCAGCTCGGGGCGCTGGGCATGGAGGGCGAGCACATGGACCTCATCGCCGCCTTCCTGTCGCTGCCGGTGCAGGAGAACCTGCCCTTCCTCCAACTCTCGCCGGATCGACAGAAGGAGCGCACCATCGAGGCGCTGTCGAGCCTGCTGCTGCGCATGGCCGAGCAGCGCCCGGTGTTCGGTGTGGTGGAGGACCTGCACTGGGCGGACCCGTCCACGCTGGAGCTGCTCGGCGCCGTGCTGCGCCGGGTGGAGGACGCGCGCGTCCTGCTGGTGCTGAGCGCCCGCCCGAGCTTCCAGCACGCGTGGCCGGACTCGGCCCGGCTGCACCGGGTGGGGTTGGAGCGGCTGCCGGCGCGGCTCACCGCGACGCTGGTGCAGGAGGCGGGGGGCCACGCGCTGTCGGAGGAGACGGTGCGCCAGCTCGTGGCCAAGACGGACGGCATCCCCCTCTTCGTGGAGGAGATGACGCACATGGTGGTGGAGCGCGGGACGGTGGCCTCCATCCCCGTCACCCTGCACGAGCTGCTGCTGGCGCGCCTGGACCGGCTGCCGGCGTCGCAGAAGACGCTTGCCCAGCTCTGCGCGGTGGTGGGGCGTGGCTTCTCCCAGGCGCTGCTGGCCACGCTGACGCGGAGAGATGCCACGGGGCTGGGGCAGGACCTGAAGGAGCTGGTGTCCGCCGGGGTGCTCCAGCGGGAGGAGGATGTCGACGGGCCCGGCTACCAGTTCCGTCACGCCCTCTTCCAGGACGCGGCCTACCAGTCCCTGCTGCGCGGCACCCGGCGCCAGCACCACCGGAGGATCGCCCAGGCGCTCCTGGAGCAGTTCCCCGAGGTGGTGGAGACGCAGCCCGAGGTGCTGGCCCACCACTACACCGAGGCCGGCGAGTACGAGCCGGCCATCCAGCACTGGATGCGGGCCGGCATGCGCGCCAGCTTGCGCTCGGCCAACCTGGAGGCGGTGAGCCACCTGCAGCAGGCGCTGAAGCTGCTGCGCGCCCTGCCCGACGCCGGGCAGCGCATCCAGCAGGAGCTGCAGCTCCTCATCGCCCTGGGCATTCCGCTGTCCCAGGTGCAGGGCTACCGCTCGCCCGAGGTGAAGCGGACGTACACCCGCGCGCGCGAGCTCTTCCTCCTGGTGGGGGATGTGTTGCCGCGCCTGGAGCTGTCCTACTGGGGACCGTTCGCCTACTACTTCGCCCGTGCCGAGTACCGCCTGTCGCACGAGCTGGCCGAGCAGCTGGTGGGGCTGGGCTCGCGCCAGCACAACCGGGAGCTGCTCGCCCTGGGCTATCGGATGATGGCCACGGACTTCTTCACCTGGGGGCGGATGGAGGAGGCGCGCGAGTACGTGGAGCGCGCGGTGGCCTGGGCGGACTTCTCGCTGGAGGAGCACCACAAGCTGGCCGTCAGGCACTGGGTGGACCCGCTCGCGATGGCGCGGATCCACGCCTCCATCATCTACTCGGTGATGGGCGAGCCGGAGCGGGCGCGGGAGTCCGCGCGCGAAGCGCTGGAGCTGGCCGGGCGCATCGGCCATGCGAACACCCGGGCCTACGTGCTGCTCTACGCGGCGCTCTCCTGCCAACTGCGTGGGGACGCACAGGGCACGCTGGAGCTGGCCGAGGAGTGCCACGCCATCTCGCGCGAGCACTGGTTCCGGTTGTGGCTCGAGTGGTCCGTCCTGCTGCGAGGCTGGGCCCTCTCGGAGCTGGGGCGGCCCGAGGAGGGACTGTCGTTGATGCGCGAGGGGTTGAGCAGGTGGCGGATGATGGGCCTGCGAGCGGGGATGCCGCAGAACCTCGGCCTGCTGGCGGAGGTGCACCTGCGCCTGGGGCAGCCGCACGAGGCGCTGCTGGCGGTGCTCGAGGGGTTGAAGTGGGTGGAGGCGGTGGGGGAGCGCTTCTACGAGGCGGAGCTGCACCGCATCGGAGGGGAGGCCCAGCGAGCGCTGGGCCACGAGGCGGAGGCCGGCGAGAGTTTCCTCCAGGCCGTGCGCATCGCGCGCGAGCAGGGAGCGCGGGAGTACGAGCGGCACATCGCCCTGGCCCTGGGTTCACCGCCCGGGGAGGCGGGGATGCACGTGGAGGCCCCGGGCTCGGAGGCGCCGAGCCCGGTGTGAAGGAGCGACGCGGAAGACGACAGGCCAGGAGCAGGGAGAAACACCATGCAGTTGGACGAGCGCGAGAAGCTGGAGCAGGAGATTCACGAGTTGTGCCGGCAGGGCGACATTGCCGGAGGCGTGGAGCGGGCCCTGGAGGGATATGGGCAGGAGATCATGCGGTTGATGGCCTCGGTGCTGCACGACTATGAGCGGAGCCGGGATGCCTTCAGCCTCTTCAGCGAGAACCTCCTGCGAGGGCTGCCGGGCTTCCGGTGGGAGAGCTCCTTCCGGACGTGGGCGTACCGGCTGGCGCGCAACGCGTGTTACCAGGTGATGCACGCGCCGGCGGGGAGGGAGCAGCCGGAGAGCATGTCGAAGTTGCCGGACGCGGCGTTCAAGCCGCGCTCGGAGACGCGCCCCTGGCAGCGCACCTCGGTGAAGGAGCGTTTCCGCGCGCTGCGCGAGAGTCTGGATCCCCAGGAGCGCATGTTGCTGCTGCTGCGAGTGGACCAGAGGTTGTCGTGGGAGGAGGTGGCCCGGGTGATGTCCGATGGGGAGGAGGCGCTCACGGACGCGGGACTCAAGCGGCGGGCGGCGGCCTTGCGCCAGCAGTTCCAGCGCATCAAGACGCACCTGCGCACGCTGGCCCAGGAAGAGGGGCTGATCACCGAGACGGAGGACTCTCGCACCGGGCCCCAGGACTCTCCCCTCGTCTGAGGGGGAGGGGCTGGAAGGAGAGGCCATCCAATCCCAGACGCCGGCAGGCGTCGACGAAGCGCTCGGAGCAGGCGATCACGCCCGAGAATTGTATGAGTCGGAACAGGTCCAGGTCGCTGGGGGCCGTGGCGGCGTCTAGCAGGCGGACCTTGGGCAGGGAGACGGCATCCCGGCCGCAGCGAGAGCAGGGGGGAGGGCGGGGAGGCAGGCAGTCCGGGTGCAGGCGGGCCACGGGGAGGAGCTCCAGATCGAGCAACTCGGGGGACGTGCGCTGGCGGAAGCGCAGCTCGGTGCGGCAGCCCTTGAGGCCCTGTACGCCTTCGGCCTGGAGCTTCTCGAGCGCCTCACGCTGCATCATCAATATCCAGGGAACGGGCATCACGAACGGCCCGAAGCGACCCATGCCCCTGCCCACGAAGGGGCCAAACTCCGATCCCGGAGTCAGCACGGCTCCTGGCGGGAGCAGGGGGCGGACCAGCTCACGGAGCCTTTCGTATTCCTCGATGGGCTCGGCTCGAGCTTTCTCGAAATCCGCCAGGGAGGCCACCGGGGTCAGGTCCACGGAGGGATACATGTAGCCGCCCCCCCAGATGGCCTTGCACAGGGGACAGATGACGCCCGGAAGCCCCCACTTGTACGAGCCATCGACGTCGCCCGTGTAGCCCGATGCCTTATCTCTATCGACGATGAAGTAGTTCATCCGTGGGTTCCTGTCCGCCGCCTCAGTCACAATAGTAGGGCACGAGCGGACCACTCACGCCGAACCGCATCATGAGCTCGCCCGCGAACCGCCAGATGTCCTCCGGGCCGGCGGTTTCGCGGTTCTGGTTCATGAATTGTCGCCAGGCCTCGTTCCACTGACCGCCTTGTGGTCCGCCACTGTGCAGCCAGGTGTGGAAGCTCTTGGGAACGCGGACGGTGAAGGCGTGGATGTCGATGTGCCTGCGCGCGAACCACATGGCCAGGACTGGTTGCTGCGGGAAGATGTGGTGTTTCTCATAGGGCTCATGAGGACCCTGGAGGCAATAGATGCGGTACGTCTTGAGCGCGAGCTGCTGGCGCTCCTTCCAGTTGTGCCAGGGAATCTCGAAGACGGGGTCCGCGGTGGTGGGGGCGGCCAGGGGGATTCCCCACCAGCGGGAGGGATTGTCCACGCTGGGAATGCGGAGCATCGGCGCCGGTTGCGGAATCGGAGCCCGAACCGGAGCCATGGCCTGCGCCAGCAGCACGGGGTGGGCCTCCGCTTCCGCCACGTCCTGGCAGCGCCAGACGGCACAGCGCTGCGCGTCGCACAGGGGCACGACGCAGCTCGGGTCCGCGCGTGCCTCCTCCCACGAGTACACGACGTCAGGCGCTCCGAGGTCGTCCTCGTGCACCGCGGGCGTCGATGTGGCACACGCGGTCAGCAGCAATCCGAGGAGCGCGGCTCCCCGCTTCGAGGCCAGGAGGTTCATCCGGCCCACGCTACTACCCACGCTGACGCGAGCCGGTAGGCCCCCCCTCGGTTGATTTCCCAGTCAATCCCAGGGGAGCATCCGCCTCCCACCAGGGCACACGAGGCCCGCAGCGCAGGGAGTCCACCCAGTGCAGAGGAAGCTCTTCCGCGAGGACCACGAGCAGTTCCGCCAGTCGTTCCGCCAGTTCCTGGAGCGCGAGGTGAAGCCGCACCAGGAGCGGTGGAACGAGGCGGGCATCGTCGACCGCGAGGTGTGGCGCAAGGCGGGCGAGGCGGGCTTCCTCTGCCCCTGGATGGAGCCGGAGTACGGCGGCGCGGGCGGGGACTTCCTGCACTCGGTGGTGGTGATGGAGGAGCTGGCGCGCATCTACGAGTCCGGCTTCGCGATGCCGCTGCACTCGGACGTGGTGGTGCCCTACATCCACGAGTTCGGCGACGACGCGCAGAAGAAGCGCTGGCTGCCGGGCTGCGTCTCGGGCGAGGCTGGTGACGGCGGTCGCGATGACGGAGCCGGGCACGGGCTCGGACCTGGCGGCCATCAGCACCACGGCGGTGCGCGACGGCGACTTCTACGTCATCAACGGCGCCAAGACGTTCATCTCCAACGGCATCCTCTGCGACCTGTGCGTCGTGGCGGCGAAGACGGACCCGGACCCGAAGAACGCGCACCAGGGCATCTCGCTCTTCGTGGTCGAGGCGGGCACGCCCGGGCTTCATCAAGGGCAAGAAGCTGAAGAAGATGGGCATGGCCGTCGCAGGACACCTCGGAGCTGGCCTTCGAGGACTGCCGGGTGCCGGCGGCCAACCGCCTGGGCGAGGAGGGCGCGGGCTTCCTGCATGCTGATGAAGAAGCTGCAGCAGGAGCGGCTGGTGGTGGCGATCGATGTCGCAGGCGGCGGCCGAGCAGGTGCTCGAGGACACGCTCGCGTACGTGCAGGAGCGCAAGGCGTTCGGCAAGCCGATCTCCAAGTTCCAGAACACGCAGTTCAAGCTGGTCGAGTGCGCGACCCAGGTCGAGGTGGGCCGCGCCTTCCTCGACCGGCTGGTCGTCCGAGCACGTGGCCGGGCGAGTACCTGGTGAAGGAGTGCTCGATGGCGAAGCTGTGGCAGACGGAGATGCTGGGCGAGGTCGTCGACGAGTGCCTGCAGTTCTTCGGCGGCTACGGCTACATGCTCGAGTACCCGATCAGCGCGCGCCTACATGGACGCGCGCGTGCAGCGCATCTACGCGGGCACCAACGAAATCATGAAGGTCATCATCGCCAAGCAGATGGGGCTGTAGGCCTCGTGGCGGTGCGGGACCGAAGCGCCTCGCCCCACCGAGCGGAGTCCTCTACTTGCGACGGCGGCGACCCATGAGGAGTCGCTGCCCCTCGCTCCGGCACCTTCTGCACCAGGACTGAGGCCGCACATAACGACGAGCCATGGAGCGATAACCGAAGTCCCGCTCGAGGGAGCCGTAGTGGTTGCACTGCGGGCAGCTCTTCACCGAGACCGAGGAGTCCCGCTCCGGGCCCGAGGATTTCCCCCGTCCTTGATGGGGAGGGGGTGGAAGGTGAGGCCATCCAGTCCCAGACGCCGGCAGGCATCGACGAAGCGCTCGGTGCAGACGATCATGCCGGGGAAGTTCTCCAGCCGGAACAGGTCCAGGGGCTCTGGCAACGTCGCGGTATCCAGCAGGGGCGTGTCAGGGAACGAGACTCCATCCCGGCCGCAGCGAGGGCAGGGGGGAGGACGGGGAGGCAGGCAGTCCGGGTGCAGGTGCCCCATGGGGAGGACTTCCAAATCGAACAACTCGGGAGCGCTGCGCTGGCGGAAGCGCAACTCGGTGCGGCAGCCCTTGATGCCGCGCAGGCCCTCGGCCTGGAGCTTCTCGAGCGCCTCACGCTGCGCCATCAATATCCAGGGGACGGGCATCACGAATGGTCCGAAGCGACCCTGGCCCCTGCCCACGAACGGGCCAAACGTCCGTCCCTGGACCCAGCACGGCTCCCGGAGGCAGCAGGGGGCGGACCAGTTCACGGAGCCTTTCGTACTCCTCGATGGGCTCGGCTCGGGCTTCCTCGAAGTCGGCCAGGGTGGCTACCGGGGTCAGGTCCACGGAGGGGTACATGTAGCCGCCGCCCCCCCAGATGGCCTTGCAGAGAGGGCAGATGACACCCGGAAGCCCCACTTGTACGAGCCATCAACGTCGCCCGTGTAGCCCGACGCCTTGTCTTTCTTGATGATGAAGTAGTTCATACGTGGGTTTCCAGCCCCTCTCCTCAGTCGCAATAGTAGGGCACGAGCGGGCCCATCACTCCCCTTCCAGTTGTGCCAGGAATCTCGAAGACGGGGTCCGCGGTGGTGCACAGCGCTCCGCGTCGCACAGGGGCACGACGCAGCTCGGGTCCGTGCGCGCCTCCTCCCACGAGTGCACGACGTCAGGCGCTCCGAGGTCGTCCTCATACACGGCGGGCGCTGAGGTGGCACACGCGGTCAGCAGCAATCCGAGGAGCGCTACTCCCCGCTTCGGGGCCAGGAGGTTCATCCAGCCCACGCTAACGGGATTCTCCGTGACCTGTGTGTGGTGGCGGCCGAGGTGCCGGACCTCATCCTGCTCGACATGCGCATGCCGGTGATGGACGGGTGGACCTTCGCGGCGGAGCTCCGCCGACGGCCACGGTCGCCGTGCTCCCATCGTGGTGTGCACGGCGGCCGAGGACGCGCAGCGGCGCGCGCGGGAGGTCGACGCCGTGGCGTGCTTGAGCAAGCCCTTCGAGCTGGACGAGCTGCTCCGCATCGTCGCGTCCGTGGTGCCCACCCGCTGGGAGGGCGTGGGTCAGCACCCGTGAGGGCTTCCAGTCGGCTCCGAAGGAGCAGACGGCGCCGAGTGGCATCGGCCAGGACGGTCGGGGCGACGTGGACGAGCGTCAGCGCGACTGAAGCAGGACGACTGGTTGCGTCAGTCTTCTGGCAGGTAGATGGAGTGCAGACTCCGAGGGCCAGTCCTCTTCCTGGGGGGACTGGCCCGGAGTCCGTTTGGGGGGCGCTGCCGGGGCCCCTGCCTCGTCTTCCTCGAGGATGTCGTGGAGCAGCGCGTCAGTGGCCTCACAAGCCTCCTGGAGCGTCGCGGGCGGCTCGGTGGGGCGGGCCTGCTCCTCGTTGGGGAGGGGGATGACCGACACGGCCGAGGGCTGCATCACCCGGGGGACGCGAGGCGCCGCGGGCTCCCGGAGCGTGGCTGGCTCGTCGAAGACGTGCTTCGTCTGGCCGGGCTTGCTGGCCTCGAACTCCCCGAGTGCGCCGTGGGCGCGCTCTTCCTCCTTGCCCATCATCCTCTCCTCTCGAGCGCGGCCTCGCACCGCCTCCCGCCATGTCACAGGCTCAATGCATGGCGTCGGACAGGTGGAGGGGCAAGGGGCGGGGGGGGCTTCAGAAAGACGAAGGGCCCGGAATCGCTCGCGATTCCAGGCCCGAGGGCGTGCAGGCGTTCATTCGCCCGCTTCACATCTCGAGGGGCGGCTGAGGGCCAGGAACGATGCCGGCGATGTCCGGATCCTCGTCTCCAGGCTGGCGGGTGGGCCGCCCATCCTTCTCGCGCTGGCGTTCGGCCTTCTTGGCCTCCTTGTCACGCTGCTTCTGCTGGCGTGCCATTTCCTTCTGTCGCTTCGTGGATCGTCCCTGCATGCGTACTCCGGGGAAGAATGTAAAAAAGAAGCCCAGCCTCATGGGAGGCCGGGCCTCGTCAGCTAAAGGTAGGGACGCGCGAGCGAATCAGCCGATCGGACGGACGTTCTCGGCCTGCAGACCCTTGGGGCCCTTCTTCACGTCGAACTCCACCTTCTGACCCTCGGCCAGGGTGCGGAATCCATCCGACTGGATCGCGGTGTGGTGGCAGAACACGTCAGGGCCCCCGCTGTCCTGGGTAATGAAGCCAAAGCCCTTCGCATCATTGAACCACTTCACGGTACCACTTGCCATGTTTCTGCTTCTTTCTCGTTCAGCAGGGCGTTCATCGCCCAAATTGCTCGCTCACGCCAGGAGCGACGATCGGGCGTACACCCGCTAGGTCGGGAAGTCGAGTCGGGAAACCCTCCCGAGCCGCTTTCTGGACATCGCGCGTGAGGCTACGATCCATCACAAAACACTTCCAGGGCTGGCCCTGTTCCGGACATTCCGCCCCACGAGGGACTCCCGGGAAAGAGGGGGGGCGGCGGACGGGCAGGCGGGTCCCTGGCGCCGGCAGTGAGAGGGCTCAGGTGCTGGAGCCGCTCGCTGCCGCGCGAGCGTCCGTGCCCGCGGCGAGCCCCACGCCGGCCGCGTAGCAGACCAGGTCGGACCAGAGGAACCCCCGGCCCAGCACGAGCGCGCCGAGGCGGTGGGCCCGGAGCGCATCGAGCCAGGGCGTGTGCAGGAGCTGACTGAGCTCGACGAGCACGGAGAGCCCCAGGGCCCAGGCCGCCGCGTGGCGGACGGAGAGGCGCGGCAGGGCGAAGAGGAGGCACAGGTAGACCATGGAGGCCCACAGCGTGTCGCCCGCGTAGGCGGTGAGGAAGCGGGGCAGGTGCGCGGCGGCCGCCGGGGAGCGCGAGCCCAGGCCCAGGGCGATGACGAGGAGCATCAGGGGCAGGAGCCACAGCCGCCTCCGCGCGAGGGGAAGCGGTGTGGAGGCGGAGGGGCCGGAGCGCATGCGCGGCAGTGTACCGGAGACAGGCTGACACTCTGGAGGCGCGAGCGGTGTGCTCCCGGACACCCTGGACTCGAACCGGAGGGCTTGCCTTGACCCTCCACCGGGGGAGGTGGGCTCATCCGAGGCCTATGCGCCGCCCGCTCGTCGCCGTGCTCGTGCTGGGGCTCGTCCTGTGGAGCGTGCCGGGGTGCCGCCGGAAAGCGGAGCCCGCCGCGGCGCCCGGGGAAGGTGCCCCTCGTCTTCAAGTACCAGCCGCTGGGGAGACCCGGCGGCCTTCCGCGAGCTGCTCGACGGAGTTCCGAGCGCGAACAACCCGGACGTCGAGCTCGTCACCGAGACGCTGCCCAACGCGTCGGACGTGGCGCACCAGTTCTTCCTCACCGCGCTGGAGGGCGGCGCGCGACGACTTCGACGTGCTGGTGGTGGACGTCGTCTGGGTGCCCGAGTTCGCCCGCGCCGGGTGGATCGCCGACCTCTCCGAGCGCCTTCCCGCCCGAGCGGCTGCGCGAGGAGTTCCTCCCCGGCCCGGTGGAGGCCGTGGTGGTGGGCGGGCAAGCACGTACGCGGTGCCGTGGTACGTGGACGTGGGCGTCCTCTACTACCGCACGGACCTGGTGCCCCGGGCGCCGCGCACCTACGAGGAGCTCCAGCGGTTCGCCCGCGAGGCGATGGCGAAGGCACCCCGGCTGCAGGGCTACGTGTGGCAGGGCCGGCAGTACGAGGGGCTCAACTGCAACGTCTACGAGGCCATCTGGGGCCACGGCGGCCAGGCGATGGACGCGCGGGGCCGGCTGCTGCTCGACCACGGAGCCGGCGCGCGAGGCGCTCGCCTACCTGCGCGGGCTCCTCGCGAGCGGCATCTCGCCGCCGGGCGTCACCGTCCGCCGCCGAGGAGGAGGCGCGGCGCGTCTTCCAGGAGGGCCGCGCCGTCTTCATGCGCAACTGGCCCTACGCGTGGGAGCGAGGCGCAGAAGCCGGACTCGCCCATCCGCGGGAAGGTGGGCGTCGCCGCGCTGCCCACGGTGAGCGGCGAGCCGGGCGCGGGGACGCTCGGCGGCTGGCAGCTCGCGGTGAACGCGCACGTCGTCCGGAGACGCCGCGGCGCGCGCGCCGAGCGCCTCATCGCGCACCTCACCTCGCCGGAGGCCAACGTGAAGCTCGCGCTGCCTACGGGCGCAACCCGCCGCGGCCGCGCGGTCTACGAGGACCCGAGGCTGGTGGAGCGCGGTGCCCTTCATCGCCAACCTGCTGCAGCATGGTGGAGCGCGCGCGGCCGAGGCCGGTGACGCCCTACTACACGCTGCTCTCGGACGTGCTGCAGAGCGAGTTCTCCGCGGCCGTCGCGGGCATGCGCTCGCCCGAGGAGGCGCTGCGCGCAGGCGCAGCGGCAGGTGGACCACCTGACCGGGCAGTCGAGCCCTTCCGGAGAAGGCACGATGAAGGCGACGGGCTCGCTGCTGCGCGAGCGGAGGCAGGCGTACCTGCTGGTGGCGCCCGTCGGTGGCGGTGCTCGGTGGGCGTGGCGCTCTACCCCATCCTCGCGGCGGTGTGGCTGAGCCTGCAGCGGCTCGTCCTCGTCTTCGGCGAGCGGCGGTTCGTCGGGCCTGGACAACTACGCCTTCCTGCTGGGCGACGCGCGCTTCTGGGGCGCGCTGCGGCAACACGGCCTACTTCACGCGCGGTGGCGGTGGCGGTGGAGCTGCTGCTGGCGGTGCCGCTGGCGCTGCTGCTCAACCGCGCGCTTCCCGGGGCGGGGCGTGCTGCGCGCCGCGGTGCTGATGCCGTGGGCCATCCCCACCGTGGTGAGCGCGAAGCTGTGGGCGTGGCTGTTCAACCCGGACTACGGGCTCATCAACCGGCTGCTGCCGGGCGGCGGACATCAACTGGCTGGGCGCGCCGGGGTACGCGCTGCACGCGGCCATCCTGGTGGACGTGTGGAAGACGACGCCCTTCGTGGCGCTGCTGCTGCTCGCGGGCCTGCAGGGCATTCCCGAGGACCTCTACAAGGCGGCGCGCGTGGACGGCGCGTCGCCCTGGCGCATCGTTCCGCGTCCATCACGCTGCCGCTGCTCAAGCCCGCCATCCTGCTGGCGCTGCTGTTCCGCACGCTGGACGCCTTCCGCGTCTTCGACGCCATCTACGTGCTGACCGAGGGCGGCCCCGCCAACACCACCGAGACGCTCAGCATCTACGCGTACAAGACGCTGATGCGCGCGGGGAACTTCGGCTACGGCTCGACGCTGTCGGTGGCCACCTTCCTGTGCGTGGTGGGGCTGAGCCTCGTGTACATGCGGCTGCTCGGGACAGGAGGGGCGGCGATGAAGCGGTCCGGGTGCTGTGGCTGGCGACGGTGGCCTTCCTCACCTTCTTCCTCGGGCCGTTCTTCTGGCAGGTGCTCACCTCGCTGTGGCCGGACGGTCGAGCTCACCCGGCCGCTGCCGAGCACCCTCACCCTGGACAACTACGCGAGCGTGCTGTGGGGCCGCCCCTTCCTGCGCGTGGTGTTCAACTCGCTGCTGGTGGCCGCGGCTGACCACGCTGTTCTGCCTCGCGGTGGGCGCGTCGGCGGCGTTCGCCCTGGCGAAGCTGGAGTTCCGCGGGCGCGGCCTGCTGCTGGCCGCGGCGCTCGCGGTGTCCATGTTCCCGCCCATCGCCACGGTGAGCCCGCTCTACCTCATCCTGCGCGCGGTGGGCCTGCGCGACACGCTGGTGGGGCTCGTGCTGCCCTACGCCACCTTCGCGCTGCCGCTCACGCTGTGGATTCTCACGTCCTTCTTCCGGCAGCTCCCGGACGAGCTGTACCGGGCGGCGCGGGTGGACGGGTGCACGCCGCTTCGGGGCCTTCTGGCGGGTGCTGCTGCCGCTCGCCGCTCCGGGGCTGGCCACCACCGCCATCCTCGTCTTCATCTTCGCGTGGAACGAGTTCCTCTACGCGCTCACCTTCCTGTCCTCGCCGGAGAAGCGCACCGTGCCGGTGGCCATCAGCCTCTTCGCCAGCGAGCACAAGGAGCCCTGGGGCGAGATCGCCGCCGCCTCGGTGGTCGCCACGCTGCCGCTGGTGGTGCTGACGGTGCTCTTCCAGCGGCGCATCGTCAGCGGGCTCACCGCCGGCGCGGTGAAGGAGTAGTCACGCCTCGCGGGCCCCGGTCGGCGCGTCCTCGCCCCGCAGGAAGGCGGCGAGCTCGGGCCACGCCTGCCCGAGGTACTCGTACCCGGAGCCCCGGCCGGGCTTCTCGGGCAGCACGCACCCCGGCTTGAGCGGCACCAGTTGCCCTCCCAGCCGGCTCCGCGCGAAGGCGTGGATGACGCCCACCGCGCCCACATCCATCACTGGGACGTGCTCCCTCGCGGTGCGCTGGATGCGCTTCACCGCCAGTACGTACAGCCCCTCCCGGCAGAAAATCACCGCCTGCGCGAGCAGCGCGTGGTCCGTCTTGCCGAGAATGGGGCGTTCGATCTCCTGCACCCACGTCCTGGCCTGCTCCAGCTCGCCGTCCAGCGCCAGCACGAGCGCCATCGCGGCAGGTTCCCCGGACCGGCTCGCGAACGAGAGGGCGCGCTCGATGTCCCTCATGCGCAGCCACGCGAGCGCGAGCCCGTGGAGGCTCTCCGCCCGCTGGGCTTCACTCCCGCAGGAGGCCGCCACCTCGAGGTCACGGATGGCCGCCTCGGGTCTTCCCGCCTGGAGCAACTCCCTGCCCCGCTGCTCCATGCGCCACATCTGCTGGTGCTGCCAGCGGCCGAGCGCCGCGCCCACGAAGAGGAGGCTCGCGAGAATCAGGGGCAGGGGAATCCGGCCCGCCGCGGGGTCCAGTTCCGAGAAGGCCTCGAGCATGCCGGCGGCGTCGAGTGAGCCTTCGTAGAACAGCACGGTGAGGCCACAGAAGCTGGCGAAGCTCAGCAGGCCGGAGAGGAGCGCAGTCCCTTGAACCAGGTCCGGAGGGACAGGCCGCGGGCGCTCGGAAGGGGATGGGAAGGGTGGGAGAGAGTCGTCATGCCCGCTCCCCCTGCAAGGCCGGGCCCGGGGCAAACCCGAGTCCTTCCAGGGACTTGGACGTCCGGGGCGTCCAGGTGCGGGATGCACCGTCCGGGGGGCAGAATGCCGAGCGTTTGAATGCGGACGCCCTCCTCCCGTCTGAGTGGGCAGATGCAGCAACGTCATTTCCCAGAAGGATGAACCCCATGAAGGCCCTCTTCGCCGCCGTCGCCCTGCTCACCGCCGTCACCGCTTCCGCCCAGACCTCTCAGCCCATGACTCCGCCCCCGGGCCAGGCCGTGGGCACCCAGCCCCCGACCGCGTCCCCGTCGTTCCGGGGTGGCGACGACGACAACGAGTTCCGGCGCGGCCGGCGCGGCATGCTGGTGGTGGTGGATCGCGGGGACCTGGAGCAGCGCCTCGCCCGGCTGGAGCAGTTGCTCGGCGACGCCTTCGAGCGCAGCAACGGTCGTGGCCATGGCAAGGGCAAGCTGCGCGAGGCCTACGAGGAGCTGAACGACATCCGCGACGTGCTCGCCGATGCCCCCGAGGCGCGTGGCTACAACAACCCGCGTCCCTCGCCGCCCTCGCCCATTCCGCCCCCGCCCCCGGCTCCGGTGTACCAGCCCATCGCGGATCGCGAGCTGCAGCGCATCATGCACGCCATGTCCCGCGAGCCCTTCGGCGATGACAAGATGAACGTCCTCGAGGGCGCCGTCGGCAACAACTACTTCACCGTCAACCAGGTGCTGCAGGTGCTGCCCCAGTTCCAGTTCTCCAAGGATCGGCTGGATGCGGTGCGGGTGATGTGGTCGCGAGTCCTCGACCGGCAGAACTCCTTCCAGCTCTACAACGCCTTCCAGTTCTCCAGCGACAAGGCCGAGCTGAAGCGCATCATCAACGGCTGAGTCGGGCCCGAGAGGGCTCCCAGGGGCCAGGCTCGCGGGGCGCGGATGCCCCGGCGGGTCTGGCCCTTCGCCTTTCCTGGCCCGGAGCGTGCAACCTCCCCGGCGTTCCCACCTCCGAGGAGGCCCATGTTCCGCCCACTGTTCGCCGCCCTGTTGCTGCTCGCTCCCGTGGCCCGCGCCGCCGAACCCGAGGGCGGACCCACCCCCGTCGCTCCCTCCGAGGAGACGGAGCAGGCCGAGGTCGCGCCTCCTCCCGCCGAGGCCACCGAGGAGAGGTTGTCCCGGGTGACGTTGAAGGACGGGCAGGTGTTGGTCGGAAAGGTGGTGCGCCATGACACGGATGGCGTGGTCCTGGAGGTGTCCGGGGGCTCGCGGCTGACGCTGCCCGCCGAGGCGGTGGAGCGCGTGGACGAGGAGCGTGACGCCCGCGTGACGAAGGGCGGCCAGGTGCGCTTCGCCGACCGCGGCCGGACCCGCTACTTCTTTGGCAACAGCGCGCTGATGCTGCGCGGCGGCGAGGGCTTCTTCAGCCAGCGGGAGCTCTTCCTCACCATGGTGTCGCTGGGGGTGACGGACCACGTCACGGTGTCGGTCGGCAGCGTGCTGCCCCTGTTCGCGGTGGACGAGCGCTTCATCCACGTGGCGGGCGGGTTGAAGGTGGGGGGCTCGGTGTCGGAGCGCTTCCATCTGGCCGTGGGCGTGGAGGCGGCCGTGTTGCCCATCGCGCCGTCGACCTTCGGGCTCGTCTATGGGGCCGCCACCTATGGCACCGCGGACGCGCAGCTCACGTTGAGCGCGGGGGTCCCCTTCGAGTTCTACAGAGGGGGCCATCGGATGGGGGAGCTCGTTGCCGGGTCGCTCGGCGGCTCCCTCCGGCTGACGGACCGGCTGGCCGGCGTCACCGAGCACTGGGTGCTACTGGGCCCGAGCTACGTCCCCACGCTGGTCAACTCGGTGGGCCTGCGGGTCCTCGGCGAGCGCTGGACGGTGGACCTCGGCGGAGCCTATGCGACGGGCCTTCCCTTCCCCTTGCCCTGGGTGAACTTCTCCTGGCATTGGGACTGAATGCGCCCACGCACCTGGAGGGTGATGCTCCTCGCCGTCCTGGCGGGACTGCTGCTCGTCGCCCTGCTCGTCGTCCCGGACCTGCTCCGGGGCCTCTCCTTCGTGGCCCGCGCCGCTGACCTGAAGGGTGGCCTCGTCGAGCGCATCGCCCGCTGGCGCACCGGTCCCGTCACCGAGCAGGAGACGCAGGTGCCCTCGCGTCATGGGACTCTCCGCGCCCGTGTCTACCAGCCCGCGGCTCCCCGCGGACGCACCGTCCTCGTGACGCCCGGCGTGCACGCGGAGGGCATCGACGAGGCCCGGCTGGTGAAGCTCTCCAGGGACCTCGCCGCCGGGGGCCTCACCGTCCTCACCCCCGAGCTGCCCGACCTCCTGCGCTATCAAATCACCCCGCGCGAGACGGACATGATTGAAGACGCCGCGCTCTGGGCCGCCTCGCAGCCGGCGCTCGCGCCCGATGGACGGGTGGGGCTGCTGGGCATCAGCTTCGCCGGTGGGCTCTCCGTCGTCGCCGCCGGACGGCCCCAGCTCCGGGACAAGGTCTCCTTCACCCTGTCGCTCGGGGGGCACGGGGACCTCGAGCGCGTGCTCACCTTCCTGTGCACCGGTGTCCAGCCCGATGGCCAGCAGCGCAAGCCCCATGACTACGGCGTGGTCGTCATCCTGCTGAGCGTGACCGACCGGGTCGTTCCCCCCGAGCAGGTGGAGACGCTGCGCGCGGGCCTCCTCACCTTCCTACGCGCCTCGCACTTCGCCCTCTACGACGCGCGGCGGGCCCAGGACACCTTCGCCGAGGCCCGGCGCCTGCAGTCGGAGATGCCCGAGCCCTCGGCCACCTTCATGAGGTACGTGAACGAGCGGGACGTCGCCACGCTCGGCCCGCTGCTGCTGCCCCACGCGCGGGCCTTCGCTCAGGAGCCCGCGCTCTCGCCCGAGCGCTCCCCAGCCCCGGCCTCGCCCGTCTACCTGCTGCATGGCACGGACGACACCGTCATCCCCGCCATCGAGTCCGAGCTCCTCGCGCGCTGGCTGGCACCCCGGACCGAGGTGCATTCGCTGCTCACGCCCCTCATCACCCACGCCGAGATGGATAAGAAGGCGGCGGCGGCCGACGTCTGGCGGCTCGTCACCTTCTGGTCGGCGCTGCTCGACGAGTAGCCCGCCGCCTCAGGCCGGGGGCAGGCCCAGCAGCTCGCGAATCTGGGAGAGCATCTCCTGCTCGGAGAGATTCACGTGGGTGTCGCTCTCGATGAGCGTGCGCACCGTCGCGAGCACGTCGTCCGGGCGCTGGCGCAGCAGACCCAGGTTCGGCGCCGGCATGGGCTCGCCCTGGTCCAGACAGAGCTCCAGCCGCTGCAGCTCCGACACGGGCACCTTCCAGCGGTGGGCCGCGCCGAGCAGCGCTCGGGCCTCGCGCGGGTCCACCTCGTCATCACTCCAGGCCACGTGCAGCAGCAGCTTGAGCAGCTCGATATGGAAGCGCTCGTCGTTGTTCGAAGGTGTCGTCATCCCAGTGGGCCTCCGGCGCCGAGCGTCGCGCGTTCCGTCGCTCGCGTCCACCGACGAGGCTGGCCCGGCGGCCACCAGGCCTGGAACGACTTCCAGCGCCGCTGGAACAAGAACTCCAAGTGGTGGCACCGCACCTGGTGCGTCCTGCAGCTCGTCGCCCGGCTGGCCTGAGCCCGAGCTTCCGACCTCGCGGGCCGTTGAGAGGCTGTCGTGATAACGTCCTGCCATGACCCCCCCCATCGACCGCGTGGCCCCTGGCGCCGAGGACGTCAACGTGACGCGGCCCTACGCGCACGTGCAGCGCCCCTCGGACGTGCCCGCGGTCCGTCGCTTCCTCCTCACCGTGGTGGAGGGCCCCGGCGCTGGCACGGTGTGGGACTCGGTGTCGGATGCGTGCTCCATCGGCTCGCACCCGAGCAACGACGTCTCGCTCGATGACCCCACCGTGTCCCGCTTCCACTGTGAGATTCGCGTGGGCCCCAAGGGCGCGCGGGTGAAGGACCTGGACAGCACCAACGGCATCATCCTCGACGGCGTGCAGGTGGCCGACGGGTACCTGCGAGGCGGGAGCCTCCTGCGGCTGGGCCGCGCGGTGGTTCGCTTCGATTTCAGCTCCGACAGCAACCGGTTGCAGGTGTCCGAGCGTACGCGCTTCGGCTCGCTGGTGGGCGTCTCGGTGCCGATGCGCATGTGCTTCGCCCTGCTGGAGCGCGCGGCCAGCAAGGACGTGACGGTGCTGCTCGAGGGCGAGACGGGCACCGGCAAGAGCCAGGCGGCCCAGGCCATCCACCAGGAGAGTGCCCGCCGCGACAAGCCCTTCCTCACCGTGGACTGCGGCGCCATCCCCCCGGACCTGCTGGAGAGCGAGCTGTTCGGCCACGAGAAGGGGGCCTTCACCGGCGCGGCCAACCGGCGCATCGGCGCCTTCGAGGAGGCCCACGGCGGCACCCTCTTCCTCGACGAGATGGGCGAGCTGCCCGCGGAGCTCCAGCCCAAGCTGCTGCGCGTGCTGGAGGCGCGGGAAATCCGCCGGGTGGGCACCAACAACTACGTGCCCGTGGACGTGCGCATCATCGCCGCCACCAACCGGGACCTGCGCGCCGAGGTGAACGCGGGACGGTTCCGCTCGGACCTCTTCTTCCGGCTGGCGGTGCTGCGCATTCCCCTGCCGCCCGTGCGCCAGCGGCCCGAGGACCTGAAGTTCCTGGTGGAGCAGGTGCTGACCTCGCTGGGGGCGGAGCCGGAGCGGACGCAGGCGCTGCGCTCGCCGGAGTTCATCGCGCGGCTGGAGCAGGCGGCATGGCCGGGCAACGTGCGCGAGCTGCGCAACTACCTGGAGCGGTGTCTGGTGTTCGAGGACACACTGGCGCTCTCGGATGTGACACCGGCGGGCAGCCGCTTCGAGGTGGACCCGAAGGTGCCCTACGCGGAGGCGAGGCGGCTGGCGCTGGACGACTTCGAGCGGCGCTACCTGCGCGCGCTGCTGGAGCTGCACCAGGGCAAGGTGTCCCAGGCGGCCACCGGCGCGGACATGGACCGCGTGTACCTGTACCGCCTGCTGCGGCGGCACGGCATCAAGTGAGCCTCACCATCGCGCGTCTTGAGCAATGCCATGATGTCGCAGACTTGGGGTTCATGCTTGTTGCGACTGATCACCTTCACTATATCACGCAGGCATCATATTCAGCCGAGACCAGCGATTTCGACTTTCGAAATGGACAGTCATACAAAGCCGGCACCACATTGACCTACAGGACGGGTAGCTATGGTAAGCCAATCAAGCTGGCGGGGGATTACCACTTTGGCTGGATGGATGCGACCGATACGACGACGCTGGGCTATCTCTTGCTTGAAGTCACACCTGTTCAGCAAAATTAAATCACATCGAGAGAGGCCCCCATTCCTCTTATGGGCTCCAAAGAGGGTGTCAAAGAACTCGCGCGACGCGATCCAGCACGACACGCGGCGGGAAGAAGAAGAGCGGAAAGCTCGCTGAGAAGTCCCCCTCCTCCACCGAGCCGCCGCCTCTCGGAACACCTCGACAAGGCCCGGTACCCAGTCCTTCCCAACACGGCAGGGGCGCCACCTCCAACTCCGGCGTCGAGCCGCTCGAGCAGCTCCAATGGCGCCCGGGTGCCCAGGTGCGCGGCCTGGTGCGACTGCCCCTGCACTTCTCCTAACCGCTTCAGGGGAGTCCGGTAAAGCGCAGGCTCGGCATCGCTACTCGAAGACTCGAAGGCACCTCCGCCGAGCAGCCACTCGGAAGGTGTCAAAGGGTTCGTGCCCGGCCCGGCCCGAGAGGGTGTCAAAATTTAAAGGGGGGCCGAAGAATTCCCCCGCCTCCATCGATCCGCCGCCGCTCGGAACTTCGCGACGAAGCCACGGTACTGCTCGCGCAACTCCCGTAGCGTCTAGCGCGTATACCCCTACTGTCCACGTAACCGGGGCAAGCCCAGCCAGCTCAGGGCTCGCAGAAGCCGCCGCGCACCCACTCGTTGGCGACGTCTCTGTTGAACTTGAAGGTCACGGGCACGCGATGCTTCGCGACGGTCGTGCCAGCGTCGTCGACGGCTGAGAGCAGCGCGTGGGGCTCATACTCATCGGCCACGAGCTCGAGCCGAACCTCGTACCAGCGGCCCTCCCAGGCGATGGAGAGCTTCTTGGTCATGGCCTGCTCGCGCTGTCGCGCGGAGCGGTCCAGGACCTCCGAGGCCGTTTTCACGAAGGTCGAGAACGCCGTCGCATCGAAGGGCTTGGGGTTCTTCTTATCGCGGCCCATCACCCACGGACTGATGAGGACGGGCTCGGCGATCCCCTGCTTGCGGATTTCCACGGCCCAGCCGTCGTCCTCCTCGTTCTTGATGACCCTGGCCGTCCAGCCGTTCTTCCGCCAGAACGTGGGCTCCATGACTTCGGGCTCGGCAGGCGTGCGCTCGTCGCTCATGGGCGTTCCTCATACCCTCCAATTGCCATTTGCCAGAAAAGTATCTGCCCCCCGCGCTGGACCTCATCGCGCCGCGACGAAGGCCCGGTACTGCTCACGTAACTCCTTCATGGCCGCACGACAGCAGGGGCTCGACCACCCGCTTGAGCAGTCCTCGCTCTTCGAGCAGCTTCTGGACGCGCCAGGCGAGGGCCACGTGCTCGGGATTGCTCGCGGTGAGCCGCTCGGGCGTCAGCGTGACGAGCGTGCCCTTGTCGTCTACCGGCTCCACGCGCGCGGGCGCGGGCAGGGCGGGCACCTCTCCCCGCTCACGCGAGAAGTACGTCATCCACCCCAGGAAGCAGCCGATCCGACTGCCACCGGAGAGCTGGTCCCAGAGACTGTCCTCTGTCGAGAGGGCCCACTCCGGCTCCCAGGCCACCGCGATGGCGCCCATGATGCTCGCGACGATGGGCGCGCTGACCATGCGCTCATGACCTGGGGCCTCCGTGGGAAAGAAGAGCCACAGGAAGTTCGGCGCGAACTCCGCCTTCGACCCACAACCGAGCATAGCTCGGGTGGCACTTGGCCAGGAGCCGGAAGAATGTCTCCGCGCGTCCCCACCATCGAGGACCTCCTTCATGACGTGACCCGCCAAGCTCCTACTCGACTTCCCTGAAGGGGGTTGGTACGCCAGAAGGCGTGCGCTACGCGATCCGCCAGGGCTTCTTTCCCTCCCTCACGAACTGGCCGTGGAGGAGGAAAAGGTACGTCAGGTCCAACAGGACGAAGGCCACATAGAAGAATGGCAGCAGAACGCTGTTCGGACTGATGCGCATCTCCACGGAGATGAGCGCCGCGCTCCCGATGAGCCGGAACAGGCCGATATACATGGACTGCCCGGCCGTGCTCCCCCGCCGCAGCAGCAGGGCGATGTACGCAGCCGACATCAGCGTGTTCGCGCCCCACCCCGTGTAGCTGCCGGTCCAGTCCTTGAACTCATACGTCATCGCCGCCACGCCGGCGAAGGCCAGGGCGAGGACGGCGACGAACGAGGGGAGGAACCAGGAGCGGGGGAGCACGGCGGGGAACTCCTTCGCCCCGAAGCGCAGGTAGGTGAAGACAATTCCCAGGTCGAACAGAAACCAGCTGATGTTGACGTAGTTGATGGGCGGCGCGTCCGGGCGGATGAACCCGAAGAAGAACTCATACGAGAGGTTCACGCACAAGGGCAGCAGCGGCATCGCGTACGTTCGCTCCACCAGCCCCTTGCGGATGATGAGCACGTAGACGGTGAGCCAGCTGAGCAGCGAGAAGACGATGGGGAGCAGCAGTGAGGGGGAGAAGAAGTCGAGGGACTCGCGATTCATGATGGGGTCACCCAGGGTCCAGCAGCCACATGCCGAGTAGCAGATAGGCGGGCCAGAGAATCCACTCTCCGTCCACGAAGATGGCGCAGATGAACTCGGGCTCGGCGGCCCGGCGCTCCATCAGCCGCAGCGCCAGGGCGAACCAGCCCAGCGTGAGCCCCAGGAAGAGCATCGCGGGGGGAACGGCCCCGGCGAGCACGAGGCCCAGCAGCAAGGGAAGCGTCAGCAGGTTCATCCCCCGCAGCCACCGCAACAGCCGCGTCTCCCCCAGCGCGAGCACGAGCGTGCGGACACCGGCCTGCCGGTCCCGCTCCACGTCCTTCAGGTCGCAGAGGTTGATGCTCATGAAGGTGCGCACGAAGAGGAGCACGGCATGACCGAGCGCCGTGCCGGGCCGGTGAAGCCCCAGGAAGGCCAGGGTGAACGGCGCCAGGAGCGCCCAGAAGCAGGCGACGTAGAAGGCCTTGAGGTAGGGCACGTCCTTGAGCCGGGTGAACCTCCACGGCAGCCGCGACAGCACCGGCAGTCCATAGAGCACCACGGCTATCGGATAGAGGAGCAGGCTGGCGGCGAGCAGCGCTCCGGCGAAGGCCCCCGTCAGCACCATCGCCCCCAGCAGCGCCGCGCCCCCCAGCAGCAGGAGGTGACGGCGGCGAGCCAGCAGCCGGGTGCGCGCGGAGGCCAACTCCGGCTTGAACTGGTTTATCTCCCCCACGAAGTCGATGAGGTAGCTGCAGTACACGAGCAGCCCCACCGTCAGCGCCAGCGGGACCGAGACGCGGCCGGTACATGCCAGCGCCAGCATCGTCACCATCCCCGCTCCCGATGCGGGGAGGAGGAGGCCGGTATCTCCCAGTCGCCGCAGCGCCCGCGAGGCGTGGCCCCATGTTTCGTTTGGCGTCACCCGAAATCCATCAAACGGAGGAGTGCTGGAGTCTAGCCCCAGGGTGGGCTCCCTCGAGGAGACTCCCCGCCGTGCGGCTCTCCTGCCTGCTTCCCTCTCTCCGCACTCGTGACGCTGGGCCTGGTCGCACTTCACGTGAATATTCCGCACAATCGATCGTCCACGAGCCGCTTCAACATCAACGCCCGAGGATTTTCGATGAACCGTGCATTGTCCCAGCTACACGCCAGCGCCGTGCTGGTTGCCACGCTGCTGCCCCTCTGCGTCTTCGCCTCTCCGAGCAGTGCCCCCGCGGTCGAGGCGGCTGATCGGCCCGAGGCGTCCGCGATGACGGGCGAGGCGCCCAGTGAGCGCAAGCAGCCGCTCCTCGTCGTCCACGCGGGCGTGGCCGGCCTCTGGGGCTACGGCACGAAGAGCTACGGAATCGGGGCGGTGGTCGAGCCGAAGTGGAACGTCACCGATTGGTTCGCGGTGGGTTTTCGGATCGATGGTGGCGTCGTGTTCGGCGGCCGCATCGTGCCGGCTGGGAACACGACGGTCGCGCTCGGGGCTTCATCGGCCTCGCTCGTCAAGGCGGAGCTCCTCCTCGGGAGCTCCGGCGTTCGTCCGTTCGCCGGCTTTGGAGGCGGCATGTACGTGCTCGCCGGTCAGAGCGTGAGCGCGGGGAGCGGTGGAGCGGGTGTCTCTCAGTCGGGCGGCCGGTTCTACGGTATCGCGCCGCAGCTCGGCATCGACTTCGGCGGCCTCCGTCTCGGGGTGACCTACAACCACATCCTCGGCGCGGACATCGTGGTCGAACAGAACGTCTCCTTGGGCCTCGAGGCGGAGCGGCTCCCGCGCAACTACGTCCAGCTGGAGCTCTCGGGCCCTATCTTCAAGTTCGGCGGCTCGCAGAAGAGGCTCCCCCCGCGCTGAGTCACAGCGCCATCACCGCATCGCCAATGAACTTGTCGAGCGTGGCCTCATTCTCGAAGGCCACTCCCGCCATGACGTCGTAGAAGCGCGCCATGAGCTGGGCGAGCTCCTCGGGCGGAAGTGCGTCCGAGCGCAGTGTGCGGGTGCCTTTCTCCGGGGGATGGGACCTGGGGGCACCCGAGCCGGGCCGGGGTTGTCACCCGAACCACAGTGGCCTGTCTGGAGCGCGTCCACTTCCAGCCAGTGCCGCGGCCCGCGCTTGTGACGGCGTTTTGTCGTCACTAACTCGCTCGGCCATGAGTGCTTCGCACCTGCTCGGATTCCTGGAGTCCCGGCTCGATTCCTCCACTTGGGAGTGGCTCTCCCGAGCCAGTGCTCCCTCCTCCGGAAACGGCCTCGACGACTCGGCCTTCCTCGAGGCCTTCGCCATGGCCGGGCGGCGGCTCGGCCAGAAGCCGCTCGGCACTCCGGGGGACGCGCTGGCCGGGCTCGGCTTGTCGCTGGCCCCGGACACCTGCACTCCCGCGCTGCTGGGACGTGTGGCGCTGCTGCTGCGCGCGCAGGAGCAGCTGGCGCCGGAGAGACACGAGGCCCTCGTCGCCGCGTGCTACCGAAGCGGGGACAACGCCGAGCGGCAGGCCGTACTGAAGACGCTGCCACTGCTGCTCCGTCCCGAGCGCTTCCTGGAGCTGGCAAGAGACGCCTGCCGCACCCACGTCCAGCCCGTCTTCGAGGCCATCGCCTGCGAGAACTCCTACCCCGCGGCGCTCTTCCCGGAGTCCGCCTTCAACCAGTTGGTGCTCAAGGCCGTCTTCACCGGCGTGCCCCTGGCGCGCGTGGTGGGGCTGGAGCGCCGGCGCAACCCCGAGCTGGCCCGCATGGCCGCTGCCTACGCGAGCGAGCGCAGGGCGGCCGGACGCAGCCTCCCGCATGACCTCACCCTTCTTCTTCCCTCGGGAGCCTCCGCATGAAGCTGTTCGATCCACACATCCACATGACGTCCCGCACGACGGACGACTACCAGTCCATGGCCGCCATGGGCATCGCCGCGGTGCTCGAACCCGCGTTCTGGCTCGGCCAGCCGCGCACGCAGGTGGGCAGCTTCGAGGACTACTTCGCCTCGCTGGTGGGCTGGGAGCGCTTCCGCGCCAGCCAGTTCGGCATCCGCCACTTCTGCGCCCTGGCCCTCAACCCCAAGGAGGCCAACGACGCGAACCTGGTGGACCAGGTGCTCGCGTTGCTGCCGCGCTACCTGGGCAAGGACAGCGTGGTGGCGGTGGGAGAGATCGGCTTCGACGAGCTGACGCCCTCCGAGGAGCGCTGCTTCTCCGAGCAGCTCGAGCTGGCCCGGCGCTTCGAATTGCCGGTGCTCGTCCACACGCCCCACCGCGACAAGAAGCGGGGCACCGAGCACACCCTCGCGCTGCTGCGCGAGCACCGCTTCCCCGAGGAGCGGGTGCTGGTGGACCACAACACCGAGGAGACGTTGCCGCTGGTCCTGGAGAGCGGCTGCTGGGCCGGGCACTCCATCTACCCGCACACGAAGATGGACGAGGAGCGCATGGTGACGCTCGTCCAGCGCTACGGCGCCGAGCGCATCCTCATCAACAGCGCCGCGGACTGGGGAGTGAGTGATCCGCTGAAGGTGCCGAAGACGGTGGCACGGATGCGGGAGCGCGGGGTGGACGAGGAGACAATCGAAACCATCGTCTGGCGCAACCCCGTGGCCTTCTTCGCCCAGAGCGGCCGGCTGGAGCTGACGGAGCTGGAGAAGCCAGCGAAGATCGATCAACGAGAGCTGTGGGAGGGCAACTCGGTGCTGCGCGGGCAGACCGCTGTGGTGAGGCCATGAGCCTGCACCGCACGGTGGTGCTCAACGTGGTGGGACTCACCCCCGGAATGCTGGGGGAGCACACGCCCCACCTGCGGGCACTCGCCCGGGCCGGGAGCATGCGTCCGCTGCGGACGGTGCTGCCCGCGGTCACCAGCTCGGTGCAGGCCACCTTCACCACCGGCCTGCCACCCTCCGAGCACGGCTGCGTGGCCAATGGCTGGTACTTCCGGGAGCTGGCCGAGGTGTGGCTCTGGCGCCAGTCCAACCGGCTCGTGGGTGGGGAGAAGTTGTGGGAAGCGGCCCGGGCGAGGGATGCCTCGTTCACCTGTGCCCAGCTCTTCTGGTGGTACAACATGTACGCGGCGGTGGACTTCTCCGTCACCCCGCGCCCCATCTACCGCGCCGACGGCCTCAAGCTGCCCGACATCTACACCTCGCCCGCGAGCCTGCGCGAGGAGCTGAACGCGGAGCTCGGGCCCTTCCCCCTCTTCCAGTTCTGGGGTCCGGGTGCCGACATCTCCTCCTCCCGGTGGATCGCCCGCTGCGCGCGAATCGTCTACGACCGCCACCGGCCGACGCTCACGCTCGTCTACCTGCCGCACCTCGACTACGACTTGCAGCGGCTGGGGCCGGACCATCCGGACATTCCTCGAGCGCTGCGCGAGGTGGATGACGTCTGTGGCGAGCTCATCCGCCACGTCACCGCCGATGGGGCCCGGGTGCTGGTGCTGTCCGAGTACGGCATGACGCCGGTGCGAGGCGCGGTGCACCTCAACCGCGCGCTTCGCGAGGCCGGCTGGCTCGCCGTCCGCGAGGAGCTGGGAGAGGAGAAGCTGGATGCGGGGGCCTCCCAGGCCTTCGCGGTGGCCGATCACCAGGTGGCCCATGTCTACGTCCAGCGTCCCGAGTTGGTCGCTCAGGTGAAGCGGCTGCTGGAGCGGCTGGACGGCGTGGAGGAGGTGCTGGACGAGGAGGGCAAGCGTCGGCACGGCCTGGCACATCCGCGCTCGGGCGAGCTGGTGGCCATCTCCCGACCGGACCGCTGGTTCAGCTACTACTACTGGCTGGATGACCGGAGGGCGCCAGACTTCGCCCGCACCGTCGACATCCACCGCAAGCCCGGGTACGACCCGGTGGAGCTGTTCACGAGTCCATCGCTGCGCGTGCCTCAGCTCAAGGTGGGCCTGACGCTGCTGAAGAAGAAGTTGGGTCTGCGCTACCTGATGGACGTGGTGCCGCTGGATGCGAGCCTGGTGAAGGGCTCTCACGGCCGGCCAACGGAGGATGCGGCGCGGGGGCCGCTGCTCCTCTCCAGCGAGCCACGGCTGCTACCGGAGCGCGAGGTACGGGCGACGGAGGTCAAGGAGCTCATCCTCTCGCACCTCTTCGAGTCCAGGTCCGCCGTCACGTCCCTCGAACGTAGCGCTGCAGGAACAGCGTAGCCGGAAAGGCCAGAGCCGCCAGCCCGGCCAGCTCCGGGCGGCCGCTGACGGCGATGAGCAGCGCATCGAGCAGGGAGATACCGGCGATGAAGGAGACCACCGCTCGAGGCACCTGGGGTGGGCGCCGCACCAGCAGCGACACGGCATGGCCCACCCACGCGAGGAAGCCCAGGAAGAGCCCCGCCACCACCGGCGAGCGGAGGAAGGACGGGGCCACGTAGACGAAGGGCACGGCGAGGAAGAGCAGCGGCCAGAAGTGTCCCACCCGCTCACGGCGCTCCTGTTTCGCCGCATAGGTGAGGCCGATGAGGTAGCAGAGCAGCACCAGCGCGCCCTCCACCACGGACGAGCCCACGCGCCCGGTGAGGGTGGCGGCCGCGGTGACGTAGATCAACATCCGACAGGAACCCATCACCAGCGGGCTGGCCGGATTGTCCTTGTGCCAGACGTCATAGAGGACGATGGCGCCAGCCAGGGCGAGCCCCGCCAACAGCGCCGGGCCGCTCCCCACTCCGGACCGCCGGGCCTGCAACACCACGAGCAGCACCGCCAGGGCCAGCATTCCGAAGCCGAGCGCGAACACCTCGCCCGCACCGACGCGTCCCGCGGGAATGGGCCGCTCCGGCCGCTCTCGCGCATCCACGCCCCGGTCGAAGCCATCATTGAGGAACATGCCGGCCACGTAGAACAGGCTGAGCGAGAGCAGCAGCCCCGCGAGGCCTCCCGGCTCCACCACCCCACCCGCCAGCACCATGCCCGCCAGAACGTTGGACCACACGGTGGGCAGGTTGGAGACGCGGCCGAGCCGCAGGTACACGCCCAGCCGCCCGAGCAGCGTGCTCATCCTTCCATCCTCCCGCGCACCCAGCGCAGCTCGCGCGCCAGGGAGTCCACCACGCTCCCCGTCCGGAGCTCCTCGGGCAGCACCTCCCAGGTGTACGTCTCCACCTCGAGGTGCTGTGCCGTCCCCTCCTCGTGCAGCAGCGCCAGCAGCTCGCTCACCTGCGCCTGCGTGCTGGTGAGCTGGTGTCCCAGCGCCTCGTGGAAGATCGGCACGTGGAAGTGGATGCGCCACTCGCCCAGGGGTCCGAGCTCCTCGGCGGCCCGGGCGAGCGCCTCGGGGAGATCATCCCATTTCGCCAGCGTGCCCCCTCGGCGCTGCACCACCTGGTGCAGGTAGACGCCCTCGGCGAAGCGGGAGAGCGCCGCGAGCAGGGACTCTCGCGACCCCTCCTCCCAGCGCACCCGCAACCCGGCGCTGAGCTGGTACTTGCAGACGCGCAAGCCCGCCCGCCCGAGGGCCTCCAGGCACTCCCGAGGCTGCTCGAACTCCACCGCGAGGTGGCAGGCGTCGAGGCAGACGCCGAGGTGGTAACGGAGGAACGCCTCGGCCTCCCCGAGCGACAGCCCGCTCATCCGGCCGAAGCACGCCAGCGCGTCGCGCGAGAGGAGGTGCTCCTGGAAGAAGGAGACGACGTCCGCCGTCGTCTCGAGGAAGCAGCCCGGCTCGGGTTCGAGGGCAAGGGACACCCTCCGGCCCGTGTCCTCGCGGAGGCGGTGCAGCGAGGACAGGTGCTCCAGGAGCCGCCGGGCCATGCGCTCGACATCGCCGTTGAAGCGGACCCTCGTCCGGAAGGCACACGGGACGGTGCTGATGCTGCCCTCCACGCCCTCGGGCAGCAGCGCCGCCAGCAGGTGCGCCAGCCGCTCCGTGTAGACGCCTCGCTCCGGCTCCAGCCAGTCCGGCCGGTAGACGCCCTCCTTCACCGGCGCTCCGTGGAAGGCGCCATGGGGAAAGCCATTGAGGGTGAAGACATACAGTCCACTCGCGCCCAGCCAGTCTCGGAAGGCGGCGAGCACTCCGGGCCGGGAGAGCTCCTCGGCGGCACGCGCGGACAGGCGCAGACCCACACCGAAGGGCTGCTCCGGTGAGACGAGCGCCTTGACGGGGACGACGTACCGCTCGAGGTTGTCGAACACCTCGGCCCAGCCCTCGCCGGGGTGGACGTTGGTGCAGTAGGTGAGGTGCGGCCCGCCAGGCGAAGCGAGCCTCATCTCGCCCCCTTCCTCCGGGCGAGCCATTCCAGTGCGAGGCCCATGCGCTCCAGGCAGATGTCATGCACCTCGAGCCCCTTGCCGATGGCGGGCAGGAGGGTGACGGTCAGCTCTCCGCCCAGGTGCTCGCGGAACTCGGCGAGGCCGTCGAGCACGCGGGGGCGCCCAGCCCTCTCGAGCGCCAGCGCCTCGTCCCACAGCCGGAAGCCCAGCGCCTCCAGGAGTCCCACCACGCGCGCGCGCGCGGCGGGCTCGAGCAGCCCACGCTCCACCGAGTACGCGGTGTCCAGGGCGATGCCGATGGCCACGGCCTCCCCGTGGCGCAGCCGGTGCTCCGAGAGCACCTCCAGCTTGTGGGCGGCCCAGTGGCCGAAGTCCAGCGGGCGCGCGCTGCCCAGCTCGAACGGGTCTCCCGAGGTGGCGATGTGCCGCAGATGCAGCTTGGCGGCGCCGCGCACGAGGATGGCCAGGGCCTCGGGCTCGGCGCGGGCGAGCGCCTCCGCATGGGTCTCCATCCACGCGAAGAAGACGGGAGCCTTGAGGAGGGCCACCTTCACGGCCTCGGCCATGCCGGAGCGCTTGTCCCGGAGGCTGAGCGTCTCCAGCAGGAGGGAGTCGTTGAGCACGGCGAAGGGAGGCACGAAGGTGCCGAGGAAGTTCTTCTTCCCGAAGGCATTGACGCCATTCTTCACCCCGAGGCCCCCATCGGCCTGGGACAGCACGGTGCTGGGCACACGGACGAGCCGGATGCCGCGATGAGCGGTGGCCGCGGCGAACCCGACCAGGTCCAACATCGCCCCGCCTCCGATGGCCAGGACGAAGGAATGTCGATCGAGCGAGAACTCGTCCAGCTTCGCCAGCAAGCGCATGGGAGCGGACGGGTCGTTCTTGCAGGCCTCTCCGCCCTCGACGAGCAGCGGCTCCGAGACGAGCTGGAGACAGTCCGTGTGGCGCTCCGAATATTGGAGCAGCCGGCCTCTCAGGTCGGGCCATGCGTCGGAGACACCGCGGTCGATGAACGCCAGCACCCGGTGCCGCCGCGACTCCAGGCGGCAGAGGGCCTCGGCCAGGGCGGGGTTGTCCGGGGAGAGGACGTCTCGAGTGAAGTGGACCGGATACTCGTAGCGCACCGAGAAGTGCTGCAGATGGACGCTCATGCGCGCCTCCTGGGTCGGGGGACGTCTGAACCGAGCCCACCCGGTAGGTGCGTGCGCCGAGCCCGAAGTGGGAGGTGCTCGGCCCCGGGACTGCTCAGTTCCCCACACCCACGCCCCGCGACGCTTGCGGCGAACGTATGCGGCTATGCAGCGTGGCTACCAGCACGCCCGCGGCGCATCCCACGAGCCACCACTCCGCTCGTGAGCCGCCCGGAGGATGTTCGTTGCCAGGACAGGTGTCCCGGGTATGTGTCCGAGGATTCGATTCGGCCTCGGTGGACGCGCCTTGTTCCCGCCGGAGTCCTGCGGTCCACCCCTATGGCGATGGGCAAGACTCCGGGGGATTCCGAAGGCAACGGCGAGGATTCGGGCTTCGAGGATGTCGGGCTTCGGGGAGATCAACATCACCCCGCTGACGGACATTTTCCTCATGCTCCTCATCATCTTCATGGTGATGAACTCGGTCATCGTACAGCAGGCCCCGGGCGGCGCGCAGACGGGCCTCAAGGTGAACCTGCCCAAGGGTGGCACCACCGACGTGACGGCGCGCGCCACGGAGCTGTCCGTGGCCGTGCTAGCGGACGGGCGCTTCGTCCTGGGTGGCAACGTGGTCAGCGAGGACGAGTTCGCCGCGCCTTCGCCAAGGCCCAGCAGGAGAACCCGGACACCATCGTCATCGTCCAGGCCGACGAAGGCGTCCCCCACGGCACCGTGGTGCAGGTGATGGAGCTGGCCAAGAGCGTCAGACTCGGGCAGCTCGCCATCGGCGTGCGCGACTCGCGGTAGGAGTCGGCCTAGCTGGGAGTCCTCTGAAACCGGCCGTAAGTCAACGCCGTCCACCATCAACGTGGTAGGCCTGCCCAGGCCCAACGCCGCATCCGTTTGAAGGTTCACGACCGCAGTGCGCGTGCGCGCATACAGGTACTTGCCGAACGAGCCCCTATTCTCTGGCTGTCGGCTATGCTGCCTAGCCAGCAGGCAGTACCAGATGAGGTGCAGCGCATGGGCCAAGGCACTACCTCTTGACTTTCGCCCCCTCTCGATTGCTACTCGCATCCAGAGCGAACAATGGCCGAATCTCCGAGCGACTGGCCCCCCGGATGCCCCCCTACTGACGCTGAGGATGCAAGCGGAGGCGTGTTTCGAATCGTCCGCAACCGAGCACCAAGCCCTGAAGATTTCAGAACCCACGAGGAACTCGGCCTCGCACCGAGTGCTCCTCCCTGCGCGCGCAGATCGGTTTCGGTCTTCACGAGCCGGGAGCGCGCGTGTCATCGGCTCAGGCTCTCACCTCATCTCGGTACGCGTGTCGCCGAGGGCACGCTGGACCCTTCATGTGGGAAAATGAAGCTGTCGAACGTCAAGAGCGGCCACATTGATTGGTGGCCTTATCGGGGTGTCGAACGACACCAGTACTTCAAGGAAGCCGTGTCATGCCCATGAATGAGCCCAACGGCGCGCACATGGTCGATCCGGCTCTGCTCGGTTCGGTGGAGGTAGAGGAAGTTCTCTATGAGGCGGAGACGCCTGTTCTCTACACTACCAAGACCGCCTCCGGTCAGCCGCTCCTCGCTTACACTGCGGAGGAATCCACTGACGCCACATGGCTGGTGTTCACGGCTTGTACGCCACGCACAATCGCCGATCTCAAGAGCGGACGGCTCGCAGTACGTGAAGCGCTCACCTCCTCTTGGATGTGGCTGGCCCAAAGGACCCCCGCTCCTGCCCGAGAGCTGCCCCTCGAACTACCTCTGTGGGTGGGCCGGAGCACGCAGAGCGCGTGCTTCCGTCAGTGCGACCACAGGGAGCTCGACTCCTGTGGCAAGGGTTGGATGTGCATCACGGTCGTCCGGGACTCTACAGGAGGGGCGGACCCAAAACATTTGGCATTGTATATAGAGGCAAGCGTTATCTTTATGGCTCTCCCGTGAGCGAAGAGATGCACATGGAGGCTGGAGGTGTTGTTTGGCGCAATGAACTATTCGAGATATGCGATGGCCGTTCGATGCAGCGCCTACCAAATGCTCAACAGCACCGGCATCCTAATGGATTGGGGTTGGCCCGCGTGCCTGGTGCTGCAAAGAGAAATCGCTAGTCGAGAAGGGGGGGGCAGGCTCGACTTTCGCCAGTTTGAGGGGAACAAGCGAGTAATCGAGGAAGGGAGCGAGTCCCTGGGCAGATGTTGGAGGATTCGATACCGAGGCTTCGTGTCCCGGGACCGGGGACGGTGTCAAACTCGACTTTCGCCATTTTTGACTGGCTCCCTCTGACTTCCCTTTGGGAAGGCACCTCGTTCTTCCCTCTGAGGCGCCCAAAATGGCGAAAGTCGACCTTCCACCTTCCCGTGATTCACCTCGGCCGCTCGCCCCGCAGCCGAGCGCCTTCCCGTTGGAAGACCTCCACCAGCAGGTCGATGGTCGCCCGCACGCGCGGGGCATGTTGGAGGTCTGGGTGAACGGCCAGCCAGGCCTCGCGCCTGGGAAGGTCGTCCAGGCGGGAGAGCCTCACGAGCCCCGACACGCCGTCCGCGAGGTAGCAGGGCAGCACCGTGAGTCCCAATCCCTTGCGCGCGGCTTCCAGCAGCGCATAACGGCTGTTGCTGCGCAGGACGAAGAGGGCCCCGTCCCCCGCGCGCTCCAGCCACTGCTTCTCTGGCGTCTGTGCCAGGGAGTCGTCGTAGCCCAGCAGCACGTGCTCGCGCAGTGCCTCCAGCCGGGGACGCCCATGCTGGCGCACGTAGGCCCTGGAGCCGTACAGCGCGAAGGAGAGCTCGCCCAGCTTGCGCACCACGAGCGTGGGTTCCTGTGGTCGGAACAGCCGCACCGCCACGTCCGCCTCACGGCGGGACAGGTTGAGCACCTGGGTGGCCGCCAGCAATTCCAGTCGTAGCGCGGGGTAGCGTTCTCGCCAGGCGGGCAGGTGTGGCGCGAGCACGTGGCTCACCACTGTCTCGGGTGCGGTGACGCGGACGCTCCCGGACACCTGGACATCCGCCCCGGCGAGCTGTCGCTCCAGCGTGGTGGCGGTCTCGTCGATGTGCCGCGCGGCTTGCACCGCCTGCTCGCCGGAGACGGTCAGGCGCATCCCTCCGGGGGCCTTCTCCAGCAGGCGGACACCCACGGAGCGCTCCAGCGCCGCGAGCCGCCGGCCCACCGTCGCCGCGTCCACGCGCAGCTTGCGCGCCGCGGCCGCGAGCGAGCCGCCCTCGTACACTGCGAGCAGGTAGCGCAGGTCATTCCAGTCCACCCCTGCATTCTCGCATGCCTGCCCCCGCGCTCATGCCCGTTCCGCGCGGAGGCTCGGGGTGGCACATCCGTGAGGCCTCCGCACACAGGAGTCCCCATGTCCTCCGCGCCGCACACCCTCGTCACGCCCCAGTCCATCCGCCAGGCGCGCGAGCGCATCGCCCCGTTCATCCGGCACACGCCGCTGGAGCCGTCCGCCGCGCTCTCCGAGCGGCTCGGCGCCCACGTCTTCCTCAAGCTGGAGTGCCTCCAGGTGACGGGCAGCTTCAAGCCGCGCATCTCCTTCAACAAGCTGCTGGCCGTGGACGACGCCACGCGTGCGCGCGGGGTGGTGGCCTCCACCGCCGGCGGCCACGGCATCGGCCTGTCCCACGTCGCGCGGCGGCTCGGCGTCCCCGTGGAGCTGTTCCTTCCGCGCACGGCGGACCCGCGCAAGGTGGAGGTCATGCGCCGCAATGGGGCCCGGCTCCACTTCCTCGATTCGGTGCCCGCAGCGCGCGAGGCGGCCCAGGCGCACGCGCGCGAGCACCAGCGCCTCTTCGTCTCCGCCTACAACGACCCGGACATCATCGCCGGGGGCGGCACGGTGGGGCTGGAGGTGCTCGATGACCTGCCGGAGGTGGACCTCGCGGTGGTGGCCATCGGCGGTGGCGGCCTCATCAGCGGGATGGGCGTGGCGATGAAGGACCGCAACCCCCGGCATGAAGCTCTGGGGCGTGCAGCCCGAGGTGAGCCCGGTGCTCGCGGAGTGGATGCGGCACGGACGGCCCGTCCCGGTGGCGGCCCGGCCCAGCATCGCGGACGGGCTGGGGGCGCAGCCGGAGCCGGACACCCTCACTCTGCCCCTGGCCCAGAAGTACGTGGACCGGGTGCTGCTCGTGTCGGAGGCGGACATCCAGGATGCGATGGCCTGGTTGCTCGAGGAGCACCAGCTCGTCGTCGAGCCCTCCGGAGCCGCGACGGTGGCCGCATTGCTGCGCCACCCACCGGAGGGCTTCCGAGACATCGCCGTGGTCATCACCGGCCGCAACATCAGCCGGGCGCGCTACGTCCAGTTGCTGGGCGAGCGGCTCATGGCGCCTCCCAGGTGAGGAGGCGCCGGCCCCCAATTGCTCGAAGGACTTTCAGTGCTGCGTCGCCTCGATTCCGAAACGATTCGTATTCACCCAGCTCATGCTCAGGATGGACCAGAAATCGAGTGCCAGGGATTTGAGCACGTAGTCGTAGGGCAGCCAGCCGTACCCTTTCCTGGGTGGCGGTGGTTAGGGCCAGTACTTCTCTGGAGGGACGCCGCAGTAGGTGAGCGCCGCCATGGTGTACCGGAGCCAGGCACCCGTGTCGCCCACCACTCCCATGAGGTTGCGCGTTGTCTTGTCGACGAACAGTCTCGAGCCATCGACGTAGCTGTTGAAGGCGCGGTTCTGGAAGTACTCGACGATCCCCACCGCGGCGTGAGCCGTGCACGCACCGAGTGGGCCCTGGTTGTCGATGGGCGAGCAGTACTGCCTCACGTCGACGGCCGAGGGCAACTGTGCGGTGAGGTCGCTCGGCGAGATGCCGAGCCTGGCCGACATCTCCGCCACCTCCTTGGTCGACGGGGTGTAGTCCCGCAGGTCGAGCATGGGGGGGCAGCCAGCCGGTGCCGTACACCATCCCCAACTCGGGCTGAACCACCTTTTCGTAGGCCGCATAGGAGCCGGTGGGCGCCGGTGCTGGGATGAGCCTCTGAGGGGGGACGATGATGCGCTCCTCCACAGGCTCGAAATTCTCGCCTTCCCCAAAGTGGCAACCTCGCCTCAACCCCTGGAATACTTCTCTCTCGGATGGGAAATCCGTTTCCCTCCGCACCAGGGACGCACCGCGGAGCTCCCTCTGGATTCCCGCTGGTACGCGGTTTGCTCACTGACCTGGCTCTACCTTCAGTGCATTGAAAGGAGCCGACGGTGAAACGATTCAAGGCGATGCTCTATCTCTTGGTGATGGCGATGACCGGGTGCGCCAGCACCTACTACGATCCCTACTATTACGACTACGCCTATTACGACCCATACTGGTCCGGCTACGATGCGTATTACGCCTACGGCTGGGTCGATCCCTACGGCGTCTACTACTTCTCCGCCCCGGTCGCGCAGCAAATAGATCTGGAAGCGGCCGCGTCTGCGATTGCCAGCCGGGCCGGCACCTACTTCACCCCTGCCGGGTGTGCGGTGGCGACGGCCTCGGGCACCACGGTGAATTACACCTTCAACAACTGCGAAGGCGCCTTCGGATTGAGGTCGGTCTCCGGGGCCGTGAAGCTCGAACTCTCGGAGAGCAACGGCCAGCTGGTCTTCACCGCCTCCTCTACGGACCTGACCGCGGGCGGAAACCCCTTCATCCTCGACCTGAACGGGACCGCCACGCGTGCGGGCACCCAGCGGACGGTGACGATGAGGTCGCGCAGCCGCGCTCCGAACGTGGTCGACTCCCGGGACACGCAGCTCACCATGACCTGGGAGCAGGGGAGCGGGTGTGTGACCCTGAATGGCCAGGGTGGTAGCACGCGCGGCGATAAGGTCACCACCTCGACCATCACCGGCTACCAGCGCTGCGTGGACCAGTGCCCCACCGCGGGCAAGGTGACGGTGGAGGGCGAGGACGGCGTCTTCACCACGGAGTTCAATGGCACCTCGAGTGTCAAGGTGACCGACCCCGACGGGGAAACGAAGAACTTCGATCTCCAGTGCCCGTGACCGGAAGCCCAGCCTGGCTCGGCTCCTGACGACAGGCCCGGAGACCTCTCTGGGCCTCATCGCCCAGAGCTGGACTGGGGTGATGGACTCCACCGTGCCCGGACCCGCGGGCAACGTCGAGGCCCTGCTCGTCGCGGACAAGCCGTAGCGCGGTGTGATTCAGGTGCGAGGGGGACCCGGCGCATGGCCGGCCCGGGGAGCCACCGCGAGCGCGAGGAGGAGCAGCGCCCACCAGGTCGCTCCCTCCGGGCTGCTGGCACATCCAAAGGTAGGCTCCGGCGGCGTGTCGCTCGGGGGCTCGGGGCCCTGGTTCGGGTCGTCGCCAGCGATGAGCTCCTCCACGTCCGGCGTCCCGTCCCCATCACTGTCCACGGCTTCGGCGCGCATCATGTCCAGCGCGGTCCGGAGGCTCTCCTCGTCGTTCGCGCGCAGCCCCCTCTGGCGCATGGAGGTTCCGAAGGGCGTGTTCACGGTTCCTCGCGCCTGGACCCCGATGTGGCACAGCGAGCATTCGGGCGCGCGGGAGAGGTTGAGCTCGCTCTGGACGGCGCCCGGGAAGTTGGGGGTCGCGAGCGCGGAGGGCGCGGCGAGGAGTGCCAGCGCGACGAGTGCTGGGCGGGCGAGGCGGGGAGGCGGGTGCATGGCGTTCACGGGGAGCACGGCGGGTCAGATGGAGAGGCGCAGCTGCCCCAGAAGGTTCATCACATTGGGCTCGGCGGCGCTCTGGCCGGTGTGCCTCAGGATGGCGTCGAGCCGGACCTCCAACTGCGGAAGGATGAAGTAGTCGAACGAGAGCCAGCCTCCGACCTCGGTGACGTGGACCCCGGGCCGCTGGAGGAGCTCGGCGGTGGCCAGGAGGTGGAAGCCCTGCCTCAGCTCGTAGTCCACCTGGAGCAGTCCGGTGTAGCCGCTCGTGGTCGGGCCCCCCTCGGGCCTGTCGAGCAGCACATCCGCCTCCAGCAGGAACACCACCGGAGTGACGGGTGCCACCCGCGCGAAGACGCCGTGCGCCTGGCGGAGGAAGGAAGGCCGTATCGTCACCACGTCGTACTCGGCATGGGTCAGGAGGCTGCTCACCCCGAAGGCGGCCCTCGTGAACGGCGCCCATTCGACATAGCCGGAGTAACCGTGTTCCCAGTAGAGACTCGGGTGGAGCTGGAAGTTGCCGAGGATGCCCATCACCTCGGCCCGGAGTCCTTCGGTGTTGTAGGCCAGCGCCACCCCGTGCTGCTGCTGCTCGTTGTGGTCGGTGCGCGTGCTCACCCGCGCCCACAGCGTGTGCTCGACGTTGCGAAGACCGAAGGGCAGCGTCATCCGTCCGGCCCTCAGCAGCAGGGTCTGGTCCTCGTTGGTCACCCCGAGCCAATGCTCGCGGGAGACGATGTTGTTCTCCTCGAAGTTCGTCAACGCGGCGAACCTCGCCTGGCGCGCCACGAACCCTATCGAGCCGCCGGCCCGGAGTGGCCCCACGGACACGTTCGCCCGGAGATCGCTCACCATCTGGAGGGCTCGCACGTCCGTATTGCCACCGGTCCGTGTGAGGAGCCCCGCGCCGCGGAAGGACAAGCCCAGGTTGAGCCAGTCCGGCAGGGTGACCGCCCCGAACAAGAAGGCCGTGGTGGGGCTTGCCTCCTCCGCTTCCTTCCGCTGCCCGTATCGGGCCGCGAGGAGCAGCTCGGACTGGGCCCGTCCGTACGGCGTCACGAGGGCTCCTCCGGAGGGGTCGTGATGGCACGAGGCGCAGTTCGTGTAGCCGTGACGGATCATCCACGGAAAGGCCTCGGCGCGAGCAGCGGCGAGGCAACCCACCACCATCAGTACGACCAGCCCCTGGCGCATAGGCTCTCGCGCTCCTCCTATTTCCGCTTGAAGTTGAAGGCGACCGAGGTCTCGATGTCCGGCTTGACGGTCACCCCGAGGTAGCTCGGGATGTCGATGCCGAAGTCCTTGATGTTGAGCGGTACTTTCCCGGTCGTCTCGTAGACGTCGCCATTCCTGCGCACGGTGTACGTCACGGGCACGTCCTTCGTCTTGCCGTGCAGGCTCATCTGCCCGGTGACGGTCTGGGTCACGGACTGCCCCTGCTCCGGGAGGCGGATGGCGCTCCAGGGCACCACCAGCACGGCGTCGGGGTACTTGTCGGTCTGGAGGTACTTCTCGCGCATGTGGCGATCCCTCAGCTCGATGCCCGTCTTCAGCGTGGCCAGCGGCACGACGTAGGTCACCTTCTGCCCGTCGTCCTTGATGGAGAGCTCGTGGGTCGTGCCCTCGAGCTTGAAGCCCCCGGGGCCCTTGCCGTTGAACCCGGCGGTCGCGTTCCCCACGCGCTCCACCTGCGCCATCGCCGGTAGGGCGACGAGCAGCCACAGCGCGCACACGTGTCCGAGTCTCATCTCGCGTTCCCCTCCTGGTCACGGGGCGCCGCAGATGATCCATTCATTGAGCTGGCGCCGTTCGTCGTCCGTGGGCTTGGGGTCACTGGGCGGCATCACGGTGTTCACCCCCGCACTGTCAGCGCCGGCCAGCTCGTTGATCTCCTCCAGTTCGGCGCGAATGCCCTCCAGCGTGTCGAAGTTGGCATCGGGCGGAGCCCCGTTGCGCTGGGGGCCACTGAGCGTCGAACTGTGGCAGCGCGTGCAGTAGCTCTGGAAGAACGGCTGGGCGAAGTTCTGCGCGGTGAGCGTGGTGCCGCCGGGAGGGCAGGTGTTGCCCGTCGGCTCTCCATTGTCATCGTCATCTCCACCGCCACACCCGCAGAGCGCGAGCAGGACGGTGCCACCGAGACCAGCGAGAAACGGGCGGAAACGTGAGGCCATGTCGGAAACCCTCCGTGTGCAGCCCGCGCGAGCGGGTGATGGGGAAGGGCACAATAAGGACTGGGTAGAAGAGTGATAGGGTTCGCGGGTACGAGCCTGTTTCGCCTGGGTAACGTTCGCGGTGGGCTAGCCCCGGTGAAGTGGACGACCTGGTCTTCGCCACGCGCCGAGGCGGCCATGACGCGCTGCTCAGGGTCCCGTCGGGAGAGGACGGCCGGGCCAGCCCAGGAAAAGAACAAAAGAGAGGAAACACCTCCGCCCACATTCCGATAATGGAATTGTTCCGCCCAACGCCGGTCGCGGAGCGCCACTGATAGGGAGTTCATCATGAGCGTTTCTGGTTCTTCGCGGTCCTCGGGCACGTCTTCTCGGTCTTCAAGCAGCACGTCGCGCACGGGTGGCACGTCGCGCACGGGCACGACCTCGCGCACCGGCACCAGCACCCGCACGGCCACTGGCTACTCCACCCGCAGCAGCTTCACGCCCGCCAGCCGCACCCAGCCGGGCTCGGCGACGGGCTCGCTGCGCTCCGGGATGCGCAGTGAGTCGGTGCGCTCGCTCCAGGACAAGCTGCGCTCCTCGGGCTTCGACCCGGGTGCCAGTGACGGCAAGTTCGGCCCGCGCACCGAGCGCGCGGTGCGTGATTTCCAGCGCTCGCAGGGCCTGCAGGTGGACGGCATCGCCGGCCGCCGCACGATGGGCGCGCTCGATGGCGCCAGGGGCTCGACTGGCACGACGCCCAACGCCGCCAACGGCACCGCGCGTCTGAACAACCCACTCGACGGCCGTGGCCTGACCACCGGCTCCATCACGGTGAACGGCCGCTCGTACAATTTCAACTCCGGCTCGACCAACCTCTACTCGACGCCGCAGGGCACCTACCGGGTGACGGCGCACCGCAACAACCGCTCCGAGGCGGCTTTCGTGCGCGACGGCGTCGGCTACAGCTTCCGCATGGAGGACGCGCGCCGCCCCAACTCTGACGCGATGTACGACGCGCGCGCGGGCCGCGACCGCACGGCGCTGCGCATCCACCCGGACGGTGGCGCGCGCGGCACCGCGGGCTGCATCGGCATCGTCGGGGATGCGGCGACGCAGCGTCAGTTCCGCGACGACCTGAACGCGGAGATCCGTCGCAACGGCGGTTCGTACACGCTCACCGTGCGGTAACCCACTCGGAGCGGCCGGGCCGCTGTGCCTGACTCGGGGGGCGCTTCACAGAAGGAAAGAGGGAAGGCGGGATTACCAATCGCCGAGCCCATCCAGAGTCCGGCGCAGGAGCTTGCCTTCCGCGCTGACGGCATATGTGGCTCCTCCGTCGAGCATGCCCACGGTCTGACCACAGTTCTCTGGCTTGTAATCAATCCGCACGAAAATGACGTTCCCCCGCCTGACAGCCCGATATCGATGCGAGGATTGCTTGCTCGCGCAGGACTGTTCTTTCGGGTCCGCGTCCAGGAAGTCATCCGCGGCGATTCGAATGGCCTGAAGCGTCTGGCCATCCAGGTCCGTGTCCAGGGCCAGCTCGGAGTCGAAGACGGGAAGCTGGATGCTCATATCCTGATACTCAGGCTGTTCCCGCTTGCTCACGCAATCACAGCCAAGGAGCGAACCCAGTGTCCTGCAGGGACCATGAGCACAGCCCATCAAGGGAATACAGAGTAGGAAGAGGATCGCCAATTCCCGCATGGAGTGGTGAAGGGTAGGGGAGGCGGTCCTGAAGGGTCAATCGCTGGAGAGCCGCTACGACGGCGTCCCCCGCGAGACGTGGCGCAGGCTCCCGGGGCCGGGGAGCTCTTCCGAGGCGAAGGTGTCCTCCAGCCCCGTGAGCGCCGCCTCCGTCACCACCACGCCCCGGCCCGGGTGTCCCCCCGTCCAGGCAGACAACCGCAGCAGCCGGCCTCCCCCCAGGCCCGGTCTGCCGCTCGCGTCCGGGCGCAGCGTCGCCGTGTCCACATGCAGCGTGGGCACCAGTGACACCCGCGCTCCCTCTCGCTCCTCCGCCAGCGCGAGTGCCAGCTCCAGCATCCGCTTGCGCGCTTCTCGCTCGGCATCCGCCTCGTCCGGCAGTGCCGTGACTCCCAGCAGGAAGTTGCTCCCTTCCACCATCACCCGCAGCCCCAGCGCGTCCACCCGTGCGCGCGCGCGCTCCAGCAGCGCGTCCACCGCGTCCAGCGTGGCCTCGTCCACCCGCCCCTCCACCCCCTCCATCCTCGCCTCCACGTACAACCCCAGTGCCCGCACCTGGCTCGCTCGGCCCTGTCGCTCTCCCCTCACCGCGCGCCGCAGGTCCTCCAGTGCCGCGTCCACGCTCGGGTAGCGGTCCTCCCGCCGCTTCTCCAGGCAGCGCCCCACCACCGCGTCCAGCGCCGCCGGCACCGGGGCCCGCTCGCTCGCCCTCGGCGCCGGCGCGTGCAGGTGTTGCTCCTCCAGCTCCACCTGCGTCGTTCCCTGGAAGGGCGGCTGCCCCGTGACGAGCTGGTACAGCAGCACCCCCAGTCCGTAGAGGTCCGTCCTCGCGTCCGGCGTCTCCCCTCGAATCTGCTCCGGCGCCATGGACAGCGGCGTGCCCAGCACCAGCCCCGTGCTCGTCAACGCCGTGCCCGGCTCCTCCGGCGCCAGCAGCTTCGCCACCCCGAAGTCCACCAGCTTCACCAGGGGCCCCGTCCCCCCCGGCAGCACCATCACGTTCTGCGCCTTCAAGTCCCGGTGCACCACCCCCGCACCGTGCGCCGCCCGCAGCGCCGAGCCCACCTGCTCCAGCAACTCCAGCGCCTCGGGCGCGGAGAAGGAGCCTCGCGCCGCCAGCTCCGCCGCCAGGTCCCTCCCCTCCAGCCACTCCATGGCGATGAAGGGCCGGCCATCCGGCAGCGCCCCGTGCTCCAGCACGTCCACGATGTGCGGGTGCCGCAACCGCTGGAGCGTCTCCGCCTCCTGCTGGAAGCGGCGCAGGGCCCCTCGCGCGGTGGCGAACTGGGGCCTCATCACCTTCAGCGCCACCGGAGCCCCCGTGCGCGTCTCCCTCGCGCGGTAGAGCGTCGAGACGCTTCCCCGGTAGCGCGTGCTCTCGATGAGGTAGCCGCCCACCTGCGCCCCTGGCGACAGCTCCTCACCGTACAGCGACCAGGGGGCGTCCTCCTTCCGGTTCGTCATGGGCTCGGGTCCGAGAGGTTACCTCCACGAGGACTTCCGGACACAGAGGTCGGAAATCGTCGGATCCGGCACCAGGTCGCAGGGGGTGTGCAGGTAGACGGTGACGGGCTCCAGCCACTCCTCCTTGCTCGGGTCCATGCACTGCTCGAAGTCCCCATCCCCGCTGACGAGCGACCCGTCCTCCACGCGGCACACCGAGCCGGGGAAGCCCTGCTCCCTCGGGTTGGTGCACGCCCCCGTCACCGTGGCCGCGCAGTTCGCGCCCGAGTTGGGCAGCGCGCACACGCGGTGCGTGGCGTACGCCACCCCGTGCATCCACTCCGGCGCGTAGCAGGAGAACATCTTCCGGTACACCGAGCCGGTGACGAGCTGCGTCTTGCCCTCCACTCCGCCGAGCTTGTTCACGTACACGTTGGCCGCCAGCGCCGAGGAGTCGAAGAGCGTCCCGTAGAAGGCGCCCTCCCGGTAGTGGAAGACGTCGCTCTCGGAGAGCTCGTAGGCCGTGTCCGCCGGCGTGCCCAGCTCCACTTCCACGCCGCCCGAGTAGCTCTGCTCGCTGTCATACGGCGCCGTCATCACGTTGAAGTCCCCCGCGGCCGGGCAGATGAACGTCACCGCCGGCAGCGTCGTGCCGCACGAGCCCTCGCTCTGGGCGAGCTGGCGCTGGTCGCCCTCGTCGCAGCCGATGATGCCCTCGCACACGCGCAGCACCCCGTGGCCCGTCCCCTCGCTGCCCAACGTCGCGCCCGTGGAGCACTGGTCCGGCGCCTGGCCTCCCATTCCCAGCCGCACCGTCTCGCCCGGCGCGCACCGGCCGATGAGGCCCACCTCCCAGCCACAGTCGCGGTGCACCCCGCTCTGGGGCACGTCACAGGTCTGGAAGCTCGGGACGTACTGCTCCAGGTCCGGGTCGTAGTCCACCGCCGCTGTCTTCTTCTCCAGCGCGAAGCGCGTGGCGTCGCTCGGGTCCTCGCCGCGCAGCGACAGCTCCACCCGCCGGCCGTAGGCGTTGTTGCGCGCCAGGATACAGGCCGACACCCGGCGCCTGCACGCCTCCGTCGGGGGCCCCAGCTCCCACTGGGGGCACAGGCCCGCCTTGCCCTGCCACTCCTCCATGTTGTTGGTGAGCGGGTCCTTCCAGGTGATGCGCTGCGTCTCGTCCAGCGCGCAGCCCACCAGGTACGCCATGAAGTGCTGCGCATCCACGTCCCGGAGCTGCCACTGCACATATCCGTTGCCGTGCGCCGGAATCGAAGAGCCCCGCCAGCCCGTTGTTCGCCACCAGGTTGTTCGCCGTGGGGTTGGTGGAGATGGCGTTGTAGGCGAGCGCCAGCGTGGTGAGCGAGTTGGCCACGCGCATCTCCTGTCCCGCCGTGCCTGTCGCCTCGTCCTCGGACAGGGCCGCGGACTGGCAGCCCACGGAGCCGAGCAGCAGCGACACGCCCAGGAAGAGGGAGTGCAACGGGGAGCGCTTGGAAGGAGGGAGCATCCGGAATGGCATGGATTTCATGCTCTGGGGCCGTTGCATGGGGTGGGCCAGGGGCGCCGCGGGCCTTCTCCCTCGGGAGGAGGGGGAGGGGTGGAGGCCCTGTTGCTCCGGGGGCTACAGGTCTCCCGCCGTGGGTGTTGTTTTCGAGGCAACGCGGAATGCCTCCAGGCGTGAGCGCCACAGGGGGGAGGCCGCCGCCGTGCCCTGGGCCCGGGTGAGCCACTCCCGGGCCTCGTCCGGGTTCCCGGCCCGGAGGGCGGAGAGGGTGGCCTCGTACAGCACCTCCGTCAGCTCGTCCCCCGAGGTGTTCGGCTGGGCCTCGGCGGCGAGCGTCTTCCAGGCCTCGGCGTCCCGGGTGCCCGTGTCCGCCTCGCGCACCCGCAGCTCCACCAGCCTCCATAGCGCCAGGGTGTTGGGCGGGGTGAGCTCGCGCCGGCAGCGGGCGGAGAGCCAGGCCAGCAGCTTCCGGGCCTCCTCCAGCTCTCCTCGCGCCGCGCTCACCCGCGCCAGCAGCACCGCGTCCACCGCCACCGGGTGCTCGGCGAAGAAGCGCTCGCCCAGCTCGCGCGCGCGCCGGGCCAGCCGGTACGCCTCCTCGGTGCGTCCCGCCCAATGGAGGAACTCGGCGAGGTTGCCCGTGGCCCAGCGCTCGATCTGCGGGTGGCCCAGCTCGCGCGCCAGCGCCGAGGCGCGCCGCAGGTCCTCCAGCGCCGCCTCCACGTTCCCCCTCAGCATCCAGAGGAAGGGCCGGTTGATGAGCGTCGCGGCCTCGTGCAGCGTGTCCCCCTCCTTGCGGCACAGCGCCAGCGCCTCGTCGAAGGCCCGGGCCGCCGCTTCCTCCTGCTCCTGCAGCGCCAGCCCCGTGGCCATCATCATCAGCGCGATGCAGCGCGTCTCCGCGTCCCGCGCGAGCAGGGCGGACTCCTCCGTGGCGGTCAGCAGCCGCGTGGCGCGTGGCCAGTCTCCCTCCCTCCAGGCCTGTCTCGCGCGGGCCAGCGAGCAGCGCACGGACAGGCGTGGGTCGTCGAGGTGCTCGGCCTTCTCCAGGGCCTCGGCCGTGCGCGCCGTCGTCGTCTGGGGGTCCTCCAGCCAGTCCAGGACGGTGGCCTCCTCCAGCAGCATGTCCACCTCCAGCGAGGTGTCCCCCTGCGCCCCAGCCAGCGCGCGCGCCGCGCTCAGGTCCGCCAGCGCCTCGCGGAAGCGGTGCGTGCGGTAGCGCACCCGGCCCCGTCCCGCCAGCACCCGCGCGCGCCGCGCCGTGTCCCCCTCGGGGAGCTGCGCCAGGGCGTGGGTGTAGTCCTGCTCGGCCTCCACGTAGCGGTGGGCCTGGCGCGCGGCCTCGCCCAGGGAGAACCACGCGGCGAAGGACTCCTCGTGCGCGCCGCAGGCCGCGGCATGGCGGGCGCGCCGGCGCTGCTCCGAGGCCCCCTGTCCCGACAGGCCCCGCAGGGCCGCCGCGTGCAGCGCGCGTCGCCACGGGGCGGGCAGGGCGCGCTCGAGGGCCTCGCGCAGTTGGGGCTGGCGGAAGGCGAAGCGGCCCGGGGCCACCGTCCGCAGCAGCCCCGCGCGCTCCAGCCTCGTGAGCCCCGCTCCCGCGTCCAGGCCGGCCACTCGCGCCGTGTCCTCCCGCGCGTCCAGGTGCCGCTGCGCCGCGTCCACCTGCGCCACCGTCAGCTCCTGGCCCAGCACCGCGCACAGCTGCGCGAGGCCCTGGTGCGCCGCGGGTAATAAGGAGAGGGCCCGCGTGGCGAGTCGCTCGAAGAGGGGCGTCACCGAGACGTGCAGCAGCTCGTCCGCCGCCACGTACCACTCGCCCCCGGGGGCCTCGCGCAGGGCTCCCGAGACCCGCAGCGCCTCGGCCACCTCCACCAGCGACAGCGGCACGCCCTGCGCCAGTTGCTCCAGGCGGGCCAGCACCGGCTCGGGGATGAACTCGGCGGGGCGAAGCAGGTGCAGCAGCAGCGCGCGGCTGGCCTCGGGCGCGAGTGGTGGCAGCACGTGGCGTGCGAGGTAGCCGGCCCGCTCGCCGAGGAGTGGCCGCGGGCCGAGCAGCTCGGGGCGTCCGGCGGCGCACACCCACAGGGGCACGTCCAGCGCGGTGAGCGTGGCCATCTCCAGCGCGTCCAGCGAGGTGGGGTCCGCCTGGTGCGCGTCGTCCAGCAGGAGGGCCAGGGGCCGCTGGGTGGCGAGGTGGCGCAGGGCCTCGGCCACGGCGCGGGCGAGGGTATGGCGCCGGGCCCGGGAGGGCAGTGCGGGAGGAGTGGGCTCGTCCGGATGGCCGAGCGCCCACAGCGCATGGAGCAGGGCATCCGCCGCGGACGCGTCGGGGTGGGGCGCGGCGAGGCGCACCACGCGGGCCCGGCCCTCCGCCTCCAGGCGTGTGGCGAGCGCGTCGAGCAGGCGCGTCTTCCCGTGGCCCGCCTCGCCCGTGAGGACGGAGAAGCCGGGGCCGGGGCCGATGAAGGAGCGGGCCGCATCCGCCAGGAGCGTGTCGAGCAGCGCGTCGCGGCCCAGGAGGGGCGGGGGCTCGGTGGCTCCCGGGGCCCGGGTGATGGAGGAGTCTCCGGTGAGCAGCAGGGTGCTCTCCGGGCCCGGCGTCGTCGCGCCTTCCCCGAGCCGGGCGGCGGCCTCGGGAGTGGCCACGAGGGAGGCGGCTCCACCCTGGCCCGCGTCGGGCCACCAGGACTCCGGCTGCTCCAGGGCCGTGCCCGCGAGGCGCGTGAAGGTGGCGCCGGGGCGCACGTGCAGCTCCGCGAGGTGGAGGACGGCGGTGGTGCCGGGCGCGTCGAGGAGGTGCCGGGCGGCGCGGGTGGCGGCGCGGAGCCCCGCCTCGGCCGAGGGGTGCTCGGGGAAGGCGACGAGGTAGCGGCCCGCGTGGACGCGCGCGAGCAGCCCGCCCTCGGGAGCCAGCGTCGCGACGAGCTGGTCCACGGGCGCCTCGCTGCGCACGCCGAGGAGGGCCACCGGGCGCACGCCCTGGGGCCTCGCGGGCGCGAGCACGTCCTCCGCCGCGGTGGGCGCGGAGGGGCGGTGCGGCAGGCGGCGTCGAAGGCGGCGAGGCAGCTCGGCGGCGGTGCCGAAGCGCTCCGTGCGCTCCTTGGCGAGGCAGCGCAGGAGGACGTCGTCGAGGGCCGGCGGGACGGGGGCGCGCTCGGAGACGCGAGGCGGCCGGAGGCTGACGTGGCCGTGCAGCACCTCGTCCGGCCCGCCGGTGAAGGGAGGGGCGCCGGTGAGCAGCTCGAAGAGGAGGACGCCGAGCGCGTAGAGGTCCGCCCGCGCATCCACGTCGCGGGCCTCCAGGCACTGCTCGGGCGCCATATAGAGGACGGTGCCGAGCCGCTGGCCGGTGCGGGTGAGGCTGACGGACTCCTCGGGCTCCTCGGAGCCGGAGCCGTCGAGGAAGCGCGCGAGGCCGAAGTCCAGGAGGCTGAGCGCGCCCCCCTCGCGCAGGAAGACGTTCTCCGGCTTGAGGTCGCGGTGGACGAGCCCGGCGCCATGCACGCGCTCCAGGGCGCCACACAGTCCGGCGAGCAGGTCCCTCACGTGCGAGAGGGGCGCGGCGCCCGAGCCGGGGAGCGCGTCCATCCAGGCGGCGAGCGTCTGGCCCCGCAGGCGCTCGAGGACGAGGTAGGGGCGTCCGTCGGCGGAGCCCTCGTGGAAGAGCTCGGGCACGGTGGGAGGGCCCACGCGGCGCAGCGCCGAGGCCTCGCGGGAGAAGCGCGCGGCGAAGGGGCCGAGCGCCACCTTCAGGGCCACCTCGCGCCCGTCCTCCTCGCGCCGGGCGGAGAACACCCGGGAGAAGCCACCGGAGCCAATCCACGCGCGGAGCTGGAGCCCGGGCACCTGGGGCAGCGGGAGGGGCTCGGGTTCCGGGGTGGGCCGGGGCCGCGCCGCATGCTGGGGACAGGCGGCACCGGGGGAGAGGCGGCGGTGGCAGACCGGACAGCGCATGGGAGACGGCGGCTCGCCGTTGCCGAGAGGTTAGCAGATGCGGCCTCCGGGGTGCCTCTCTCTCGGGGAGTGTCCCGGGTTGCACTGGGAGCGACAGGAGCCGGGCGCCGGTCTCGTACCGGACACCTCTCCGAGGTGGAGGGCCGTGCCGCGCCGCCCCGTCGGTAGTCTGCCGGGTGGACTCCGAAGGAGGCTCGGCGTGGCAACGGTCTCTCTGGAACGTGTTCGCAAGGAGTACAAGGGCGGCGTGGTCGCGGCGAAGGATGTGACGCTGGAGATCGCCGACGGCGAGTTCGTCTCGTTGGTGGGGCCCTCGGGGTGTGGCAAGTCGACGACGCTGAACCTCATCGCCGGGCTGGAGGAGATGTCGGGCGGGGAGCTGCGCATCGACGGCGTGGTGGTGAACGACATGTCGCCGCGCGAGCGGGACATCGCCATGGTGTTCCAGAGCTACGCGCTGTACCCGCACATGGACGTGAGGGGGAACCTGGCCTTCCCGCTGAAGGTGTCGGGCCTGGACAAGGGGAGCATCGACGCAGCGGGTGAACGAGACGGCGGCGCTGCTCGGGTTGGAGAAGCTGCTGGCGCGCCGGCCGAAGGAGCTGTCCGGAGGGCAGCGGCAGCGCGTGGCGCTCGGGCGGGCGCTGGTGCGCAGGCCGAAGGTGTTCCTGTTCGACGAGCCGCTGTCGAACCTGGACGCGGCGCTGCGCACGCAGATGCGGGGGGAGATCAAGAAGCTGCACGAGCGGCTGGCGGCGACGTTCATCTACGTCACGCACGACCAGGCCGAGGCGATGACGCTGTCGGACCGGGTGGTGGTGATGAACCAGGGGGAGGTGCAGCAGGTGGCGCCGCCGCGCGAGCTGTACGACGCACCGGCGAACCTGTTCGTGGCGGCGTTCTTCGGCTCGCCGCGCATCAACCTGGTGAAGCCGGAGACGCTGGGGCTGCCGGGAGGAGGGGGTGACGCTGGGGCTGCGGCCGGAGCACCTGGAGGTGGGCACGGGCGCGGCGCCCGAGGGCACACAGAGCGGCCGGGTGTACCTGGTGGAGTTGATGGGCGCGGAGAGCTGGGTGACGGTGGACGTGGGCGGCGAGCACCTCATCGCGAGGGCCCCCGCGGACTTCAAGGGCCGCACGGGAGACACGGTGTGGCTGCGCTACGACCCACGGAGGTTGCACCGGTTCGACACGGCGAGCGGGCGGAGGCGGTGAGCCGAGGGGCCGTGGTGGGGCATGATTCGGAATGCGCCCTTCCGGCGCCTTCATCCCGGAGCACGCATGCTCACCACCCTGCTCGTCATCAGTGTCCTGCAGTTCTCCCCGGCGGATGCTCCCCGGCTCGACATGCACGAGCCGTCCTCGTTCAGCCTGCTCGCGCCGAGCGTCGCCGCGCCCACGAGTTACGGGCTCCTCTCTCACGAGCACCTGCCCGGCAGGCCCGCGCGCTCCTCGCCCTTTTCCGTCATGCGCGCCTTCGGTGAGTTCTTCAGCGGCTTCGGCACGCAGCTCCTCATCGGCAGCGGCATGTGGGCCGTCGAGGTCGTCTCCCTCTTCGGGGCCGCCGTCCTCACCGATGCCTTCACCGGGGGCGCGGGCACGAATACCGTCCTGGGCGCGGGCACCCACGCGATGATCCTCGTCAACGGCGCCATCCTCCCGCTCCTCAGCACCATCCCCATCTGGCTCATCGCCAGCACCGAGCTGAGGTACTCCCACAGCTTCATGTGGACCTGGCTCTCGGGCGTCGCCACCTACGCCGCCTACTGGGCCATCCAGTACGCCCAGCCCATGCGCTACGGCGGGCTCGAGCTCGTCCTCTGGCCCACCCACGTCGGCAGTTGGCTCCTCGTCGCCCTGGCGCAGACCGTCGTCGTCAACCTCACCAAGGAGGACCGGCGCTTCTCCGCGAGGGCTCCCTCCACCGCGCTCCTCAACGTCGACGGCGCGCGCGTCTCCATGGGTGCTCCGCTCCCCGTGCTCGCCTCGGATGTCTCGCGCCCCGGCCGCGTGGTGCCCGTGTTCTCGCTCGCGCAGGGACGGTTCTGAGTGGCTCCCACGACAATGCTGAGTGTCCCTGAGTTGCGGTTCTCCCCGGGCCTCTCATATGACGAGCACTGGACTCCGGAGGGGACCGTGTCTCCCATCGCGTTGCGTCACTTCGTTCCGGACATGTCGTCACGCCCCCTGCTGGGGCTGTTGGCCGTGGTGCTCGCGCTGGCACCGGTGGCGGTGCGCGCCGAGGTGGACGTGTTCGGCCTGGGCAATGGCCAGCATGGCTCGCTGCAGGTGCGGACCACGGGCACCGTCATCAACGACTCCACGCCGCTCACCGCCGAGGCGCTCGCGGGAGCCAGCGAGCTGCGCGTGACGGACGTGTCGGCCTTCGCCGCGGGCGAGCTGGTGCTCGTGCTGCAGATGGGGAGCGACACGGCGCTGCCCGGAGTCGTGGAGACCGACGTCTCGGTGGAACTGGTGGGCTCGGGCGCGGGCCGGTGGGAGCTGGCGCGACTGGCGAGCGTCGCGCCCGGGGTGCTGCGCCTCACCGCGCCGCTGGTGAACCGTTTCGCCACCGTGAGCCAGGTGGTGCGTGTGCCCGAGTACTCGGACGTGCGCATCTCGACGAGCGGCAGCTCGCTGCAGGCGCCACCCTGGAACGGGCGCAACGGAGGCGTGCTGGCCTTCCTGGTCACCGGCACGGTCTTCAACCAGGGCTCGCTGGTGGCGGATGGCGCGGGCTTCCGGGGCGGCGTGGCCGAGACCGGAGTGGCCACGGCGCTGTATGGCTGTGCGGCGCTGAACGGGCCCGTGGGCAGCGGGGGCGCGAGCGGAGGCGGCACGAACAAGGGCGAGGGCCTCGCCAGCGCGAGCGCCGGTGCGCCCACGCACGGGCATGGCCGACTCGGCAACGCGGGCGGAGGCGGCAACTGCCACGACGCGGGCGGAGGCGGAGGCGGTCACGTCGGCAGGGGCGGGCGGGGAGGCAACTCCGGCTCGGACGACTCCGCGCGCGTCGTGGGTGGCCACGGCGGCGCTGCGCTGCGCTACCAGCACTGGGAGCGCCTGTTGCTCGGCGGCGGCGGAGGCGCCGGCCTCGAGGGGACGAACGGAGGCGCGGGCGGCGGCATCATCTTCTTCCGGGCCCGGGAGCTGCAGGGTCCCCGTCCTCGCGGCTTCATCACCGCCAATGGCGCCACGCCCCTCGCGGCGACGCACGGAGGTGGAGGTGGAGGCGGCGCGGGCGGCACGGTACACGTGCGCATCGAGACGCAGTTCGGCTGCACGGGGGTGGAGGCCCGGGGTGGCGCGGGGGCCAACAGCGACGTCTCCCCCGGAGGCGGAGGCGGTGGCGGGCGGCTCTTCATCCAGGGTGTGGCGGGCGTGGAGGCGGGGTGTGTCACCTCCGTGAACGGGGGGCTGGCGGGCTCCACGCCCACCGCGGGGAACTGGGGGGCCGAGCCCGTCACCGAGGGAGCGCCGGACTCCGCGGGAGGCTCGACGACTATCGACCAGGGCTTCACCGCGCCCACGGTGACCTGGGTCTCTCCCGGAAGGGGCGCGGTCGACGTGGACCCCTCGGCGCGCCTCGAGGGCAAGACGGCGCCCGGAGCCACGGTGCAGGTGTTCATTGACGGGGCCCCCCTGGGCTCGCCCGTGGTGGCGGACAGCGCGGGTGGCTTCGCCGTCGAGGCCAGCCCGGCGCTCGCCAAGGGCCCCCACGAGGCGCGTGCCTGGGCCGAGCAGCTCGGCGTGCGGGGTGGGCTCTCGGAGCCGCTGGGCTTCACCGTGGGGGACGCGCTCGCGCTGCGGGTGGGCTTCGGGTGTGGGGCGGTGCCGGTGGCCACGGGCAGTGGCCTCGGGGCGCTGGGTCTCGTCGTGCTGGCGGTGCTGCTCGGCCGCTCGAGGAAAGAGTCATGAGCTACCAGGGCATCCTCTTCGACCTCGATGACACCTTGATTGACTTCAAGGCCTCGGAGACCTCGGCGCTGGCGCTCGTCTATGAGAGTTTCTACAGGGCCTTCGCGGAAAAGGAGGCCTTCAACAGCCGCTTTCATCAGATAAATCAATCGTTGTGGAAGGCAGTGGAAAGCACCCAGCTGCCAGTAGGTCAGCTCCGGCTGAAGCGATTCCAGCTTCTTTCAGAGGCCCTGGGAGCAAGCATGGAGGCGGAGCGGGTGGCTGCCTTCTATGAGAACGAGCTGGGTACGACCGCGCGCTGGATACCGGGCACGGCGGAAGCGCTCTCCTTGCTCGAGCGTCGATATAGGTTGGGCATCGTCACCAACGGGATTACCCACATCCAGAAGGCGAAATATCACCACCTCTCCTTGGGACGGTGGTTTCAGTCCTTCGTCATCTCCGAGGAGGTCGCCACGTCGAAGCCCCAGAAGGAGATTTTCGACATCGCGCTGATGGAGCTGAAGACCGCCCCCGCCCATACCCTCATGGTCGGTGACTCCCTCACCAGCGATTATCTGGGTTCTCTGAACGCGGGTATGGATTTCTGCTGGATAAACGCCAAGGCTCTGCCTTTGCCGGCCCATTTGCCGGCGCCCCGGTTCACGCTTCAGTCCGTTGCGGAGCTGCCTTCTCTCCTGGCGATTTGATTCGAGTTTCAGACGTAGAGGAACATCACGCAACAGCGCATCGACATGGGCGGAAGGGGGGCTGCCGGGCGCGGTCTTGAAAAACCTGTCCGACAGTCGGACAGGTTTCTGAAATGCGCGCCCAGGAGGCGGGTGGGGTTTCTGGTAGCCTCCGCAGCGGTATGAACCGTCAGATCCTGATCGCCGCGGTGGTCGCGCTCGTATCGTTCGTGGGCACGGTCATGTCGTTCCGGGAGTACCGCACCGCGTCCCTGCTCACGAAAGTGGGTGTTCAGGAGACCGGCGTGGTGGTGGGCCGGGAGTGGCAGGGAGGCAAGCCCACCAGCTACTTCCTCGATGTCCGGCTCTCTGGGAACAGCGTGCAGCCGAATCTGCAGTCACGCATCCAGGTGGGCCAGACGCAGTACACCCAATATCCCGAGGGCTCCACCGTGCGGGTGCTGGTGGATCCGCGTCCGCGAAAGACAGCGATGATCCTCGCGGGTCACTCCGGCGCGTGGAAGGCGCCGTTGTTCAGCACCCTCTTCCTCGGCGTTTTGTGCGCACTGTGCGTCACGCTGCTGGTGGTGCGGCTGCGCGGAAGAACCGTGACCTTCAGCAGTACGAGTCTCTGACACCTTCCGACGCACACCTTCCGATGGGCCTCCGGAGCGTCACTCGCGGGTCGCGAGGAATTCGGCGCCGTTCTCCTCGCACCAGCGCTGGTAGGTCTCGAGCCGGTCGCTCGACGTCACCTGGCCGACGACCTCGTCGTCCTTCCCCAGGTATTCGATCGCGCCGCGCACGGTGATGAGGAGAACCACCGGCTCGTCGCCGACGGCCATCCAACTGTCGACGTTGCCGGGCGGCTCATAGACGTAGGTGCCCGGGCCAATCTCTTCCCCGGTATCGAGGAGCTTGCGCCTGCCCGCGAGGTTGAACCCGTGCACCTCGCCGGTGTGCCGGTGCCGCGGAATGCGGGTGCCGGGCTCCAGCCGGAAGAGATAGGTCCAGCCGCTGCCGTCCCGGAAGAAGCGGAGCGGCTTGAACGAGAGCCCGGGAGGCCCCATCGGAATCCACGGGATGCGCTCGGTGTCGATGGGGTGCGAAGCGAAGGGATTGGCGAGAGTCATGCGGTCTCCGTCGAGAAGTGACGACAGAGTGCCCGCGGCACTGGCCTGATGGCGGAGCCAGAATTGACGAATCTCATTGGGCCAATCTATGGGTCCGGTTCGCATGGACCTTCACGTCAACCTCCAGAGCCGGAGAGACCTCGCCGGGCAGATCTACCGCGAGCTGCGCACGGCCATCCTCGATGGGCGCCTGCGACGGGGAGAACGGGTGCCGCCCACCCGGGAGCTGGCCCGGCGCCTGAAGGTGTCCCGCAACACGGTGAGCGTTGCCTATGAATGGCTCACCGCCGAGGGGCTGCTGGCGGGCCGCCCCCGGGCGGGCAGCTTCGTCCAGGGCGAAGCACCCGCGCGTGGCGGCCGGCCTCGAGCGAGCTCCGGGGTGCACCTGCGCGCCCGGGCCTTCTGGAGCGAGCAGCCCGCCCCGGGCGCACCCGAGGCCCCCTCCGCCTATGACTTTCGCGTCGGCATTCCGGATGCGCAGCTCTTTCCCTTCGAGGCGTGGCGTCGGCTGATGACGCGCCAGTTGCGTGCCGCCGCGATGCCGGCGGGATACGGCGAGGCGGCCGGTCACCCCGGGCTACGAGAAGCGGTGGCCCGGCATGTCGGTGTCGCGCGTGGCGTGCGCGCGGACGCGGGAGGACGTCATCGTCACGAACGGCGCGCAGCAGGCGCTCGACCTCATCGGGCGGGTGCTCATCGAGCCGGGGGACTGCGTCGCCGTGGAGGAGCCGGGCTATCCGCCTGCCCGGCTGCTGTTCCAGTCCCTGGGGGCGCGCGTCGTCCCGCGTTCCCGTCGACGCCGAGGGCCTCGAGGTGCGTGCGCTGCCGGACCGGACGCGCGCTCGTCTACGTCACTCCCTCGCACCAGTTCCCGCTCGGCATGCCCATGTCGCCCGCCCGGCGGAGCGCGCTGCTCGACTGGGCGGAGCAACGGGACGCGGTGGTGATCGAAGACGACTACGACAGCGAGTTCCGCTTCGGTGGCCGTCCGCTGGAGACGCTGCATGGCCTGGACCGCTGCGGCCGAGTCATCTACGTCGGCTCGTTCTCGAAGGTCATGCTCCCGGCGCTGCGCCTGGGGTTCCTCATCGCTCCCGCCCTCCTCCAGAGGGAGCTCCGGCGGCCAGGCGCGTGAGTGACTGGCACGGCCAGCTTCCGACGCAGGCGGCGCTCGCGCGCTTCATCGACGAGGGGCTCCTCGCGCGGCACATCCGCAAGATGCGACGCGAATACGAGAGCCGGCATGAGCGCGTCGCGGAGGGATTGGCGCGCCACTTCGGCGACTGGCTCCAGCCCCTCCCCTCCATGGCGGGCCTGCACCTGAGCGCGACCTTCCGGCGGGGCGACCTGAAGCTGGAGCGGGAGGCGGTGGTGCGTGCGAAGGCGGCGGGAGTCGGACTCGTCGCGCTCTCCCGCTACTACACGAGCACTCCCGCTCAGCCTGGCCTGGTGCTCGGCTATGGCTCGATGCCGACAGCGCGCATCGACGAGGGACTCCGGCGCCTGCGCACCTGCCTCGCGGCGGCAGCCGGGACGAAACGCTCCCTCGAGCGGGGTTGACTCCGCATCTCCCTGGCGGACACTCACCGCATCCCGCTGCCGCATGACGTGGCGGCGGGTTGAACCCGAGAAAGAGGCGATGGCGACTCCCTGCACGTTCGTTTCGTACGACCTGAGAACCACGGACTTGGAGGCGGCCCAGGCGTTCTACGCAGGCCTCATGGGATGGCAGGTCCAACGGTCGGGCGAATCCCGGGTGTTCTGGGCGGGCGAGCAGCGCGTGGGCGAACTGATGGCATTGCCCGAGCGGGCGCGGGCCCAAGGAGCCCCGGCGCACTGGCTCGGCCATATCGGCGTCGACGACGTCGATGCAGCGGCGCGTCGCTTCGTGGCGCTCGGTGGCCAGATGCTGGGCCCCGTGCAGCAGCCCGCGCAGGGCCAACGCGTCGCCATCCTCAAGGACCCGCAAGGCGCGGTATTCGCGATGAGCTCCGGAAGGAGTGGCGTGGGCCTCGGGGCTGTCGCGTGGCACGAGCTCAACACGATCGACCGTGAGCACGCGTGGTCCAGCTACTCGGAGCTGTTCGGATGGCGGGCGACCGAGGCCTTGGAGCTGGGGCCCGAGGTGGGGACGTATCAGCTGTTTACCTGGGACGGGGCCGGGCGGAACGTGGGCGGCATGGTCAACACGGCACGCATCCCGTCCATCCACACCCACTGGCTCTTCTACCTGACGGTGGATGACCTCGAGGCCACGGTCGAGAAGGTGCGGTCTCTCGGTGGCCGGGTGCTGAACGAACAACCGATGCAGCTCTCCGGTGGCGACCGTGTCGCTCAGTGCGAGGACCCGCAAGGCGCTGCCTTTGCCCTGCGGCAATATGCCCGAAGGTCCTGAGCCGGCTCGCCTCTGGCGGCAGCGGCACGTTGACTGGTGCGCCTGGCTCTCACGGGGGCTGGAGGTGGCCAATCCCCCGCACGTCCGGACAGACTGTCGCGTCCCCTTTCCGTCACTCGGACACGTTGGCATGTTCCGGCCCGCACTCCTGGGAGGACGGGCCCGGTGATGAGTCGGCATCCCCCTTGCTAAACCCCTGTGTCTGGAGGGGAAGGCATGAGGCTCGAATCCATCATCAGGCTCGCCCGGGAGCAGGGCGCGAGTGACATCCATCTCGAGGGCGGAATGCCCATGGCCCTGCGGGTTCGCGGCGAACTGCGGCTCACCGGCGAGCCCGTTCCCGCCGCGGCGCTCACCGAGATGGCTCGGGACATCATCGGGGAGAGCGACTGGCCCGCGTTCATCGAGCGCTGCTCGTACGACGGCTCGTACAACCTCGAGGGGCAGCGGTGCCGCATCAACATCCTGCGCAGCGCGCGCGGGGTGGGCTTCGCCATCCGCCTGCTCGCGTCCTCGCAGGCCACGCTCAAGAAGCTCAACCTGCACCCGGAGCTGCGGCGCCTCATCGAGCCCGCTCACGGGCTCGTGCTGGTGAGTGGCCCCACCGGCATGGGCAAGACGTCCACCCTCGCGGCGCTGCTCAATGAAATCAACCTGAGCGAGGCCCGCCACATCATCACGGTGGAGAGCCCCATCGAGTACGCGCTGGCGCCGCGCCAGTCCTTCATCCGCCAGCGCGAGGTGGGACGCGACACGCCCTCGTTCGCCCAGGCGCTCGTGGATGCGCTGCGGGAGGACCCGGACGTGCTGATGATTGGCGAGCTGCGCGAGCCGGAGGTGATGAGGCTGACGCTGAACGCCGCGGAGACGGGGCACCTCGTGCTCGCCACCGTCCACTCCTCCAGCGCGCCCGAGGCGCTCCAGCGCGTGGTGGCCTCCTTCCCGCCGGAGATACAAGGAGCGGTGTGCGCGCAGCTCGCCGACTGCCTCGTCGGAGTGGTGTGCCAGCGCCTGCGCTACCGCGACGACCTCGGCATCCGCATCCCCGAGTGCGAAATTCTCATGGGCAGCACGCCGGTGAGGAGCCTCATCCGCCAGGGGTTCTTCTTCAAGCTGCCGTCGGCGATCGAGACCGGGGCCGCCGATGGCTCCTGGACCTTCACGCGCTACGGGGAGTGGCTGAACCGGAAGACGGACTGGAACCTGCCCTCGGCCACGGAGGAGGCACCGGCCCCGTTGCCGCCGGCCCCGCTCCCGCTGGAGCCTCGGACGGAGCCGCTCACCCCGACGCCCGCGCGGACGAGGCCGGCGCCACGCCCCGCTCCGCCCCCGCAGCGGCGTCCCCCGCCTTCACCGAGGGCGTCCGCGGAGCCGCACGCCGACGAGGGCGTCTTCGTGCTCCAGGAGGAGGATGATCCGGAGGCCATTCTGCGCGAGCTGGAGAAGAAGGGTGGGGGCTCGCGGGACTGACCTGTTGTGTCAGGTTGTCGTGCTCGGGTCAGCCCTTACTGCCCTCCGAGGCTTCACGTCCGGCCTCCCTGCCGGGCGCTCCAGCGCAACAGGTAGAAGCCAGGGAGCAACGGTATCCAGAGGGTGAAGCCGCGTAACAGCAGGGTGGCCGTCAGCGCCGCCTCCACCGGCACCCCGAGGAAGGAGAGCATGGCCACCGAGGCGGCCTCGAAGGTCCCCACGCCCCCGGGGATGAAGGACACCGTCTGCGCCACGGACGCCATCATGAAGCTGACGAAGACGGTGCCGAGCGCGACGGACTCGCCCAGCGCCCGCACGAGCGAGCCCAGGGTGGCGGCGTCGAGGACGAAGATGACCACCTGGAGCAGGGTGCCCTCGGCCAGCAGTCGCGGGTCGCGTAGCAGTCGCGGGGGGACCTCGGCCAGGAGCTTCAGCAGGGCCGACAGCCCGGGCACGCGCCGCAGCCACCGGCCGGGCCGCCCGTGTTGGCGTCCCGCCACCGTCAGGATGACGACGGGCACGGCGACGGCCACCACGGAGAAGGCCGTGGCCAGCCACCGGACCAGCGCGTTGAGCTCCTCGTGGGACCAGAGGAAGACGAGGCTCGACCCCACCGAGAGCGCCTGGGCCGCGTAGAAGCACAGCAGGGTGATGAGGATGGCCGCCGCCGCCGCTCCCGGCGTGCCCCCCCTCTTGCGCAGGCCCCGCGCCACCATCAGCGAGCCCCCGATGCCGGCCGTGGGGATGATTTGATCGAAGGTGAGCTTCATCAGTGACAGCCGCGCCAGCTCCCACACCGAGGCCCGCACTCCCGTGCGCGCCAGCACGCGCTGCCACAGGACGCCGTCGCACAGGTAGGTGGCCATCTGGAGCACCAGGGCCACCAGCAGCCACCCGGGCCGGGCCTGGCGCAGCAGCCGGAGGAACTCCTCCTCCTCGGTGTGGCGCGCGAGCACGAAGGCCACGAGGGCGAGCAGCAGGACGACGCCGGGCACCCACCACCAGCGTCCCCGCTTCATGGGGAGCGGGGTGTCCAGCACGGTCGGGCTCGCCATCTCCACCCCCACGGCCGAGCACACGCGGCACGGCCCGCATGCTCACATCCTCACGCCTGGAGGATGCGCCTGGGCCAGCCAGGATGCACAGGGCATGGCGAACGGAGCGCCTGTCGCCTCCCAGTCCTCTCGGGCGGAGCGCACCCAGCCTGTCCGGGCGCCAGTTCGGATGGCCCCTCCTGCCCGGGCCCTCCTTCTTGGCTCCCGGAGCGCGGCTCTCCGCTGGGCCGCATGCCGGACGTCCCTCGCCCGGCTCAGGCGTAGATCTGATCGCTCTCGGCGGCCGCTTCCATCCGCCGGTTGAGCTGTTCGAGCCGGCTGTAGCGCTCCTGCAGCATCTCGCGGTAGGCGCGGTGGTCGGCGTGGGCGATTTCGTCGAGCAACTCTCTCAGGGACGAGTCCAGGATCTCCTTGAGGTCTCGGGCCTCCAAAGCGGTCAATTCCAGGAGCATGGCGACCTCCTCTCTGGACCTACGTTAGGCACCGGCCCTTCCCGCGGCCCCCCGCCGCCACCTTCCGCACGCGCGCCAGGGCGAGGAGCCAGCCCCTGTCCGCCGGCCCGCTCTCCCAGCGAGCCGTCGGCCATTGCCGCGGCGCCGGATGTTTCCCACTCAGAAGGAGAGGAGGACGCCATGGTGGGACATGAGGAAGTGCGCGAGGGAATGGTGGTGCGGGACGCGGACGGGCGGAGGGTGGGGCGCGTGGGCGCGGTGGGGGAGAGCCACTTCGAGCTGGAGCCGCGGCGGCTCTCGCGCGACGAGTTCCTGGTGGAGTACGCGGACGTGCGCCACGTGCGCGACGGCGAGGTGTTCCTCGACCGCACGCCGCACCTGCTGAAGCTGGAGGACGATGACGGTGGCGCGCTGCCGCCCCGGCACCACGAGGGCCTGGAGGCGGAGCCGGTGAACGTGGAGGACGAGGAGCACGTCTGGCACCACGACCTGGACGGCTCCATGACGAGCCAGTGATGGGCCCATGACGGGCCCATGACGGGCCGCGGCACGAGCCCCGCGCAGATGTCGGACGGAGGACGATAACCCCCCGGAATCGCAAGGGAAGTGCGGTCCGGAGATGTCAGACCCGGCGTGTAGACCCGTCCCTCTCGGAACGGAGTGGGAAGGGTCATGAAAAGGGTTTCGACGTCCTGCGCCATGCTGGCGCTCTTCACGCTGGTGTTCTCGTGCAGCTCGGCTCCGCCGCCGGAGGAGCTGTCGGTGGAGCGGGTGTCCCAGGCGCTGCTGGGAACGCCGCGCAAGCTGCTGCCCCTGGTGGCGCTGACGGACGGGCGCGTGCTGGCGGCGGGGGGACATGACGGCAACCGCACGCTGTCGAGCAGCGAGGTGTACGACCCGGAGACAGGGGAGTGGCGCGCGGTGGGAGCGATGCGCACGCCCCGGCGCAACCACGCGGTGGTGGCGCTGAGGGACGGGCGCGTGCTGGTGGCGGGCGGCACGTACTCGGCCTCCTTTGGAGCGCTGGCGAGCGCCGAGCTGTACGACGCGGGCACGGGCCGGTGGACGCCGGTGCCGGACATGGCCGAGGCGCGCAATGACCCCGCGGCGGTGCTGCTGCCGGACGGGCGCGTGCTGGTGGCGGGAGGCTTCGACGTGGACCGGCACCCGGTGCGCTCGGCGGAGCTGTTCGACCCGGCGACGGGGCGGTGGACGCGCACGGGGGCGCCGACGTCCGCGCGCGGCGGGGCCCAGACGGGCGTGGTGCTGGCGAGCGGCAAGGTGCTCTTCGTGAGCGGACTGCAGGCGGAGCTGTACGAGCCGACGAGCGGCCAATGGACGAAGGCGGGGCCGGTGGGAGGCGCGGCGGGGACGCACCGCTCGGGGCACTCGGTGACGCTGTTGCCGGACGGGCGGGTGCTGGTGGTGGGAGGCACGACGGCGCGCGCGGCGGCCACGGCGGAGCTGTACGAGCCGGTGAGCGGCGAGTGGCGGCTGGCGGCGGCGCCGGGCACGCCGCGCGAGGCGCACGGGGCGCTGGTGGCCGAGGACGGGCGGGTGCTGGTGGTGGGCGGCTTCCACGTGCTGTCGGGGGCGCTCGCGTCGGTGGAGCGGTACGACCCGGCGTCGGACTCGTGGAGCGCGGAGCCGGCGCTGCGGGAGGCGCGGCGGGGCGCGGGCGTGACTCGGCTGGAGGACGGCGCGGTGCTGGTGGCGGGCGGCTCCAATGATGTGACGGGGACGCTGGCCACGAGCGAGCGGTACGTGGTGCCGGAGGTGTGCCTGCCGTTGACGTGCGAGGCGGCGGGCCGGGCGTGTGGCGCGGTGGCGGATGGCTGCGGTGGGACGCTGGAGTGCGGCCCGTGCGAGGTGGAGACGCGGCAGTGTGGCGCGGAGGGCTGTGGCGTGGAGCGGGCCCTGTACGACCCCGAGCTGCGGGCGCCGCGGTGCGAGGGGGCGGGGCAGGGGTGCGGCTCGGGCACGCTGCTGTCGGGGCGGGGGCCGCTCGGCCCGGAGGCGAACGCGCCGAACACGCTGCACGGCTCGTGCGGGGATGGCGAGGTCGGGAAGCACGCGCGGGACGAGGCGCTCGAGGGCCTGCGGGTGACGACGGTGGATGGGGGGAACCTGGCGCCGGGGAAGACGGTGCGGGTGGTGGCCACGGTGTGGGCGTACGAGGACCCGGAGGCGAACCGGCTGGACCTGTACTCGGCGGCGGACGCGCGCGGTCCGGCGTGGACGTACCTGACGACGCTCACGCCGAGCCGGCCGGGGGCGCAGGAGTTGTCGGCGACGTTCGTGCTGCCCGCGGGCTCGCTGCAGGCGGTGCGAGGCGTGTTCCGCTACGCGGGCAGCGCCGAGCCGTGCCCCGGCGGCGTCTACGATGACGTGGACGACCTCGTCTTCGTCACGCGTTCATCGTCTAGTTTCCTTTAGGATGTACGTCCCCGAGGGGGGGGCCAGACGAGGGGCCAGGGCTGTGCGAGGATGGCCGCTCCCTACCAGGAGCGACCCATGGGGCCGTCCACCGTTCTCCGCACCACCCTCCGGAACTCCCCCGAGAAGGCGGGCCCGTGGAGCGTCGGGACCGCGTCGGAGTCGCCCTCGAGGTGGAGCCCGCGCCGGAAGATGCTGCTCCTGCTCGCCGGGGGCATCCTGTCGCAGTACTCGCTGGATGTGCTCGTCGTGGGGCTCAGCGGCTGGGCGTTGGCGATCCGCCTCGTCTGGGCCCTGGGCATGGTGGTCTCGGCGCTGCTGTGGGAGGCGCAGTCCGCGTCGACGGTCCGCTTGCACGCCGCCGTCCAGAGCGCGATCGCCAGCCTGTCCTTCATTGGGCTGGTGCTCGTGACGGGGGCCACCGGAAGCGTCTACTTCAACTTCTTTCCCTGCCTGCCGCTCATCCTGTGCCTGCTCTACCCGCAGGACTCCATCTCCGCGAGCCTCTCCGGAGTGCTGTGCGGCGTGGGGGCCTCGAGCCTGCTGTGGGTGGAGGGCCGCCCGGTGTCCCAGGTCCTCCTGTGGGCCGGGGTGGTGGTGACGACCACGCTCATTGGCGCGTACGGGGCCAGCGAGTTCCGCAAGGCCCAGCGGGCGGAGGCCGAGGGGCGCGTGGAGCGAGCGCGGCGCGAGGCCCTCGAGAAGCTGGCCATCAGCGAGCGCCGACGGACCCACTCGGAGAAGCTGGCCACGCTCGGGCAGCTCGCGGCGAGCGTGGTGCACGAAATCAACAACCCGGTGGCCTTCATCGGCGCCAACCTCCACTACCTCGAGCAGGAGGTGCTGTCCGAGACTCCCCCGTCGCGGGAGGAGCTGGCCGAGGTCTTCCGTGAGACGCGCGTGGGTGTCGAGCGCGTGCGGCAGATCGTCGCGGACCTGAGGGGCTTCTCGCGGATGGACGCGGGTGAGCCCACGGAGTGCGCGCTGGCGGACGTGGTGAGCGACGCGGCGCGGATTGCCCGGCTGAAGCTCCAGCACGTGGCCCGGCTGGAGGTGGACATTCCGGCGGAGCTGCCCCCGGTGCTGGCCATCCGCCGGAGGCTGGCGCAGGTGCTGCTCAACCTGCTGGTGAACGCGGGGGACGCGCTGGAGGGGCGCCCCGGCGCCGAGGTGCGCATCACCGGCAGGCAGGAGGGCGAGCGGGTGCTGCTGCTGGTGGAGGACAACGGCCCCGGCTTTCCACCGGACGTGCTGCCCCGCCTCTTCGAGACCTTCTTCACCACCAAGGGACACGAGAAGGGGACGGGCCTGGGCCTGGCGCTCTCCCGGGAGATGGTGGAGCAGTTCGGGGGCACGCTGGTGGCGGAGAACCGGGCCGAGGGAGGCGCGCGCCTGCGCCTCGAGCTTCCGGTGGGGGCCTCGGAGGCTTGAACCGTGAGCAGCCCCGACGCGAGTGAGCTTCGGCTCATCCACTGTCGCTTCACGAGCAATCCCTGGTGAGCACGTAGCCGCGATGGGAAGCTGCGCGGCCATGAAGAACACCCGGATTCGTCTCCTCGTCCCCTTGTTCCTCTTCACGTCCGCCTGTGCCACCACGTCTCCGGCCGCCCGTGCACCGGAGGCCGTGCCCGAGCGTCCCTTCGGCACGCTGCGCGAGCAGGCCGAGCGGCAGCAGGGCTGGCTGCGCGAGCGCATGGACACGGTGCTGTCCGGCGCTGATGCGCCAGCACGGCGTCGACATGTGGGTGGTGCCGATGCGCGAGTACAACGAGGACCCGGTGTTCACGTCGCTCGTGTCGCCCACGACCTTCGCCGCGCGCCGGCGCACCATCTACGTCTTCTTCGACCGCGGGCCCGGAGCAGGGCGTGGAGCGGCTCGCGCTGGGCGGCGGCACGCAGGGCGGCGTGTTACCAGGCGCGGCGCGCGCAGCGCGCAGGTGGACGCGGGCGGCGGTCGACGCGCGCAGGCCGAGCTGTGGGGCCCCGAGCAGTGGCAGGTGCTGAAGGACGGTGATCGAGGAGCGCCAGCCCGAGGTCATCGCCATCGACATGTCGCGCACCTTCGCCTTCGCGGACGGCCTCTCGCCCGGCGAGTACCTGAGGGATGAGCGAGGCGCTGGGGCCCAAGTGGACGTCGCGCTTGAAGCCGCGCCGGAGGGGCTGGCGGTGGACCTCATCGCGTGGCGGGTGCGCGGACGAGGAGCGCTTCTTCGAGGAGCATGACGCAGGTGGCGTGGGACATCATCGAGACGGCCTTCTCCAGCCAGGTGATCACCGGCCGGGCATGACGCGCACCGAGCGACGTGGTGTGGTGGATGCGCCAGCGGGTGAACGACCTCGGGCTCGGCACCTGGTTCCAGCCGTCGCGTGGAGGTGCAGCGGCAGGGGCGAGCACGGAGGCGGACTCGGGGAGAACCCGGTCATCGAGCGCGGCGACGTGCTGCACTGCGACTTCGGCATCACGGCGCTGCGGCTGAACACGGACACGCAGCACATGGGCTACGTGCTGCGCGAGGGCGAGACGGACGGTGCCGGCGGGGCTGAAGGCGGCGCTGCGCGCGATCGCAACCGCGCTGCAGGACATCGTGGTCGAGCGAGCTGCGCCCGGGGCGCACGGGCAACGAGATCCTGCGCGCGGCGCGCTGGCGCGCATGAAGGCCGAGGGCATCGACGGCACGGTGTACTCGCACCCGATCGGGCTGAACGGGCACGGGGCGGGGCCGCTGATCGGCCTGTGGGACCACCAGGACGGGCGTGCCGGGCCACGGCGACGACCGGGTCATCCCGCAACGCAGTGGTTCTCCATCGAGCTGCAGGCGACGACCCCGGTGCCGGAGTGGGGACGGGCAGCCGGTGCGCGTCGGCGCAGGAGGAGGACGTGATCATCGGCGCGACGGAAGGTGCGCTGGGCCTACCAGCGGCAGACGGCGTTCCACCTGGTGCGGTAGCTGCGCGGGACTCGACCTCCCGGTCGCGTTCTGCGCAAACCTGTCCGACAGTCGGACAGGTTTTTGAAAAGTTCGCCCGGGAGGTCCCCCTCCATGAATGCACTCTTGCGCATCCCGAGCCGGAGGACCCTGTGGGTCATCGTCGCCATCTCCGGAGTCCTCACGGTCGCGCTCTCGCTGAAGCTGTGGGCCATCGACGGGGCGCTGACGCCCTACAACATCGTCTGTTACGAGTTCGCCTGGTCGACCGAGCGCGCGATGCGGATGTTCTCGTCCTGGGGTGAGGCGGGGAGGGAGGCGGCCCGGAGCTCACTGCGGTACGACGTGCCCTATCTGCTGGCCTATCCCTTCCTCATCTCCGCACTGGTGCTGTTGGCCGCACGGGCCGCGCCCGACAGGTGGGCGTTGCTGGGGGCGTGGCTCGCCATGGCCCCGTTCGTCGCGGCGGTACTCGACGCACTGGAAGATGTCGCGCTCTGGCGCGCGCTCGACTCGTTCCAGCAGCCGCCCGAGTCCCTGCTCCGGTTCGCGGCGCTCGTGGCCGGAGTGAAGTTCCTGCTGCTCGGCATTTCGGGGTTCTACGCGTTGGCTGTCTGGGTCTTCCGCGCGCGACGGCGATGACGAGGCCCACGGGTGCTATCCGCCCGAGCCGACCGGAAGCGGGCTCCCGAGCATGTCCCTGGCTCCCGGCCCTGTTGGCGAGCGAGCAGGCGGCGTTCTCCAGGAGACCGTGCACTTCCCGGCGGCTGGTCGAGGGTTGCCCCTCGGCCCACCTTTCCCGGCATGGAAGACACCCGGCGAAGGCATCACGTGGTCATCGTGGGCGGAGGCTTCGGGGGCCTCGAGGCCGCGCGCAAGCTGAAGGGCGCCCCCGTGGATGTGACGGTGATCGACCGCTACAACCACCACCTGTTCCAGCCGCTGCTCTATCAGGTGGCCACCGCCGTCGCTCAGCCCCGGCGGACATCGCCGCGCCCATCCGCCAGGTCCTGCGCGCCCGAACATCACCGTGCTGCTCGCCGAGGCGCAGCTCCGTCGAGCTGGAGCGCAAGGTGCTCGTCTGCGATGGCGGCGAGATGCCCTACGACACCCTGGTGCTCGCCACGGGCGCCACGCACTCGTACTTCGGCCACCCGGAGTGGGCGCCGCTTCGCCCCTGGCCTCAAGACGCATCGATGACGCGCTGGACATCCGCGGCGCGTGCTGCTGGCCTTCGAGGCCGCCGAGCGCGAGCCGGACCCCGAGCGCCAGCGCGAGTGGCTCACCTTCGTCATCATCGGCGCCGGCCCCACCGGCGTGGAGCTGGCGGGCGCCCTCGCGTACATGAGCCGGCACTCCCTGCCGCAGGGACTTCCGCCGCATCGATACCTCCCAGGCCCGCGTCCTCCTCCTGGAGGGCCTGCCCCGCGTCCTCACCGTCTACCCCGAGGAACTCTCGGAGCGGGCACGCCAGCGACCTGGAGAAGCTCGGCGTGGAGGTGCGCACCGGGGCCATGGTGACCGCCGTGGACGACGAGGGCGTCACCGTGGGCGACACCCGCATCCAGGCGCGGACCGTGCTCTGGGGCGCGGGCGTGGCCGCCTCTCCCCTGGCGCGGACGCTCGGCGTGCCGCTCGACAAGGCGGGCGGGTGAAGGTGGAGCCCACGCTGACCGTCCCCGGTCACGAGGAGGTCTTCGTGATCGGGGACCTCGCCTCCCTCGTGCAGGACGGCAAGCCGGTGCCGGGCGTGGCCCCGGCGGCCATGCAGATGGGCCGGTACGTGGGCGAAGAGCCTCCTCCGCCAGCTGAAGGGACAGCCGCTGGAGCCCTTCCGCTACCATGACCGGGGCACCTTCGCCGTCATCGGCCGAGGCTCCGCGGTGGGCGTGCTCTTCGACAGGTACCGCCTCAAGGGCAAGCCCGCGTGGTGGATGTGGCTGGGCGTCCACATCACCTTCTTGATTGGCTTCCGCAACAAGGTGGCGGTGCTGCTCGACTGGGCCTACACGTACTTCACCAAGCGGCAGGATGTGCGCCTCATCACCGGGCTGCACGCGAACCGGCTTCCGTGTCTCCAACCCCGGACGCTGCCCGGCAGCTCGCCCGAGCAGGAGCCGGTGCCCGTACACTGAGTGAGAGGGGCGCTCCCCCGCGTCGAAAAAGGGGTACAGTCCGCCGCCCGTAGCGGTAGCGATGATTCAACTCCACGACGTCCACCACCACTTCGGCGAGCGCCCGGTCCTCCAGGGGCTCGACCTGACCCTGTCCGAGCGCCGCGTGGCCGTGGTGGGCGGCAATGGCTCCGGGAAGAGCACCTTCGCGCGCCTGCTCAATGGGCTGCTCGTGCCCGAGCGGGGGCGGGTGCTCGTGGACGGGCTCGACACGCGCAAGGACGCCCGCGCCATCCGCCGCAAGGTGGGCTTCGTCTTCCAGAACCCGGACAATCAAATCGTCCTCCCCACCGTGGAGGAGGACGTGGCCTTCGGGCTGAAGAACCTCCGGCTCGGCCCGGCCGACATCTCCGAGCGCGTCACCGCCATCCTCCACCGCTACGGCCTGGAGGACTTCCGCCACCACCCGGCCCACCTGCTCAGCGGGGGCCAGAAGCAGCTCCTCGCGCTCTCCTCCGTGCTCGTCATGGAGCCGAGCTACGTCGTCTTCGACGAGCCCACCACGCTCCTGGACCTGCGCAACAAGCGCCGCCTCGCCCAGGCCATCCACGACATGCCCCAGACGGCCATCGTCGTCTCGCACGACCTGGAGCTGCTGCGCGACTTCGACCGTGTGCTCGTCTTCGACGGGGGCCGCGTCGTCCTGGATGACGTGCCCTCCGTGGCCCTCGACTCCTACGTGCGGATGATGGCGTGAGCCTCGGCCTCTACCTCCACCGCGACTCGCCCGTCCACGCCGTGCCCGCGGGCGCGAAGATGCTCGGCCTGCTCGGGGCCGGCACGGGGCTGCTGCTCTTCCACCCGCTGCCCGTCCTCTCCGCCGCGCTGGTGGCCACGCTCGGCCTCTACGGGCTCGCGCGGCCTGCGCCCGCGCGAGGTGCTGCCCGTCCTCCGCCTCTCCGCCTTCGTGCTCGGCCCGCTGTTCGTCCTGCACGCGCTGCTGGCCGGCTGGGTGCCCGCGCTGGAGGCCGTGCTGCGGCTCGCCGTCCTGCTACTGCTCGCCACGCTCGTCTCCCTGACGACGCGCGCCTCGGACATGCTCGAGTCCCTCCAGCGGGCCCTGCGCCCCCTCGGGCGCCTCGGCGTGAGCCCCGCGCGCCTGGGCCTGCTGCTCTCGCTGACGCTGCGCTTCATCCCCCTGCTCGCGCTCTGGCTGCGCGAAGTCCAGGAGGCCCAGCGGGTGCGCGGCCTCGATAGAGACCCCTTCGCCGTGCTCGTCCCGCTGCTCGTCAAGACGCTCCGCACCGCGGATGCGCTCGCCGACGCCATCGACGCGCGCTGCTTCGACCCCGAGGAACCCTCGTGAAGACCCGCGACCTCGTCCATGTCGCCCTGTTCGCCGCCCTCGTGGCCGCGCTCGGGCTGATGCCGCCCCTGCTGCTGCCCTTCATCCCCGTGCCCATCACCGCGCAGACGCTGGGGGTGATGCTCGCCGGCTCCACGCTCGGCGCGCGCAAGGCGGGCCTGTCCCTGCTGCTCTTCCAGGTGCTGGTGGCCGCGGGGCTGCCGCTGCTCGCCGGAGGCAATGGCGGGCTCGCGGTGCTCCCGGGGCCCACGGGCGGCTTCTTCGTGGGCTTCCTGCCCGCGGCCTTCGTCATCGGCTGGCTCACCGAGCGCGCCTGGCACCGGCTCTCGGTGCCGTGGGCCTTCGCCATCAACGTGCTCGGGGGCATCGGCGTCATCTACGCCGTGGGCATTCCCTGGCTCGCCGTGTCCGCGAAGCTGCCCTTGGCGAAGGCGGCGCTGGGCTCGCTCGCCTTCGTCCCCGGGGACTGCGTGAAGGCGGCCGTGGCCGCCTCCGTCGCCGTCACCCTCAAGCGCGCCTGGCCGCTCATCCAGGCGCCGAGGTCCGCCGCGACTACTGCACCCCCGTCATCGACTTGAGGAGCTTCAGCAGCGCCTGCTTCTCCTCGTCGGTGAGGTCCAGCGGCGTGATGGTCTGCGACACCACGCCGGCGAAGTTGCCCGCGGGCTCGCCGCCCTTGTTGTAGAGCTCGATGACGTCCTCGAGCGTCTGGACCTCGCCCGTGTGCATGTAGGGCCCCGTCAGCTCCACGTTGCGCAGGGTGGGCGTCTTGTAGGCGCCCTCCAGCTCGGCGCTCTTCTGCACCAGGTCGCTGCCCAGCCGCTGCAGCCGATTCGACTCGATGCCCGTGCGCGCGTCGCTGTACTGCCCCGCCGAGTTGAAGACCCAGTTCAGCAGCGGGCCGGCCGCCAGCGTCACCCCGGGACTGCTGTTGCTCTGGTCCTTCACGCCGATGTTGTGGAACTGGTCATCGCTGAGCATCGCGCCCTTGTGGCACGCGATGCACTGGCCCTTGCGCATGAACGTCTTGAGGCCCAGGTAGGCCGGGTCCGCCTCCGCCGTGCCCGCCTCGGCCGCCTGGATGAAGCGCTGGACGTCCTGGTCGAAGGGCGCGTCGTTGAAGTTGAGCGTGCGCTGATACGCGGCCATGACCTTGCCGAAGTTGGCCAGGAGCTGCTCGTCGGTCTCCTCCGAGGGCAGCTTGCCGAAGAGGGCACGGTAGTCCGCGGCGTACAGCTCGGAGAGGCGGGCGCGCAGGATGGCGGGGGTGGAGGCCATCTCGATGGGGCTCAGCAGCGGCAGCAGCGCCTGGTTCCACAACCGGTCCGCGCGCCCGTCCCACATGAACCAGGTGCTGTAGCCCGAGTTCAGCACCGAGGGCGGGTTGCGCCCGGTGCGGTTGCCGTTGCAGCCCAACGCCGTCGGCGTGTTCACCGTCCGGCCGGGGCCGTCATGGCAGCTCTTGCACGAGATGGTGCCGCAGCTCGACAGCTTCTCGTCGTCGAAGAGCCGATCTCCCAGCACCGCCGCCTGCGCGTTGTCCCCGTACTTGTTGGTGGGGTCCACCGGGGGCTTGCGCGTGGGGGTGTGCATGCTCTGGAGCTGCTCCAGCTCGGCGGCGTTGGGGAAGGGCTCCTCGGGCTCGGTACAGGCCAGACCCAGGGAGCCCGCGAGGGCGCCCGCCAGCATCCAGGTGCGCAGGGGGTGACGGCTCATCGACATGTCTTCCTTTTTGGAGCAGGGGCCACCAGGGCCCACGTGGACTTTACTCCAGTGAGCACTGTAACCCCTGAATACTCCGAGTGGCCATCACCTCCGTGGGCGCGGGAGGCTCACCGGGCGATGACGGTGAGGTGGTTCTCCACCTTGTCCACGCCGAAGACGTACCAGGCGTCGTGCTCGGCCATGTCCCGCTGCTCCTGGGCGTGAACCACGCCGCGCAGGGTGACAGTGCGCGCGTGGGTGGCCACGGAGATTTCCCCGGCGTCGAGGAACGTGTGGGGGTGGTGCTCCATCGCCGAGCGGATGGACGCGAGGGTGGGGTGGGACATGGCCATGGGACAAGGTAGGCATGGCCCCGGGAGGCGATGGGCGGGCGGAGGGAGGAGCGACTAATCGGCCGTGCTGGTGGAGAAGGAAGCGCCCGCCAGCACCCGGACGACGGGCATGTCGACGGAGGTGCCCAGGCCGGGGCCGCCCAGGAAGTACAGGTCCAGCCCGCTCACCACGTGCTTGCGCACGCCCACGAGGACCTCGTAGCCGAGGCGGCCCCCCTGGAGCGGCACTCCCATGAGCAGGCTCACCTCGGGCCGGGTGGACGTCTTGTTCTTCCCGCGGGAGGTGACGGTGAAGCCCAGGCGCAGCTCGTTGCCGAGCACGTCCTGCTCGCGCCCCGTCAGGGGGGACAGGTCGTGCCGGGGACGCAGCAGGGCTCCCACCTCGCCCCCCACCTGGAAGGAGTCGCCGTGGACGCCGAGCTGGAGCTTGGGGTGCACCGCGTACGTGTCCCGGCCGAGGAGGTCCTCCCGGCCCACGGGCAGTCCGGCGGCGAGCTCCACGCCGAGGTTGAGGGGCGCCCCGTTCTTCATCTGCCAGGGGGCCGCGCGCACCGACACCCAGGGGGTGCCCAGTCCCTGGCCATCGGGAGGGAGGATGCCCCGGGTGGAGTGGCCCCGCTGGACGACGATGAAGGGCACCTGCGCGCCCACCTGCAGCCAGGACAGCACGCCGACGGCGGCGGTGACGTGCGTGGTGAACTTGTCCTCCACCATGCCCATGACGGTGATGACCGGGTCCCACGTGCGCGTGAAGTTGAGCGGCATGTGCTCGTAGTGCGCTTCGACGGAGACCCGGAAGTCTCCCGGGTCCAGCGTGCGGCCAGTTCCCACCACGAGCGAGCCCAGTCCGGAGGTCTCGAGCTGCAGTCGTTGGAGGTCGAAGCCGGGCAGGCTTTTCGGCTCCAGGGCAAAGGACAGGCTGGGCGCCAGGAGCAGGCAGAGGAGGACGAGAAGTCGGTGGGCCAAGGAAACGGGCTCCAGTGGTGAGGGCAGACGTCGCCCGGCCGCGAGAACGTCCGACGAGGGGAGGACATATCGGAAAACCCCCCCCTGCTCGCAAGAGGCTTCGCCGGAGGCCTCGGTGGGCTCTCACGTCGTGATAAAAGAGGCGGCTCGTGCGTGCCGGGGAGGGAGGCCGATCTGTTGAAGCTGTTGCTGGTGGAGGACTCGCGTTCCGTCGTCGCCTTCCTCGAGCAGATTCTGCGCCGGGAGCCGGACATCGAGCTGTTGCCGGCGGTGTCCAATGGCCGCGACGCGGTGGCGGCGGTGCGGAGGTGGAACCCGAACCTGGTGTTGATGGACCTGGTGCTGCCGGGGATGGACGGGGTGGACGCCATCGCGGAGATCATGGCCACGGCGCCCTGTCCCATCGTGGTGCTCAGCGCGCAGCTGGACACGCCGGGGAGGGACAGGACCTTCGAGTCGCTGAAGGCGGGGGCGGTGGACGTGCTGGCCAAGCCGACGGGAGGGGGAGTGGAGGGGGTGAAGGAGTTCCGGGAGCGGCTGCTGCGCACGGTGCGGGTGATGGCGTACGCGCGGGTGGTGGGCCGGAAGCGGCCCTCCCTGCGGACGGCGGCGGTGCGGCCGGTGCCACCGGCGGTGTCCGCGATGCCCGAGGCGAGGCCCTGCTCGCTGGTGGCCATCGGTGGCTCCACGGGGGCGCCGCCGCTCGTGTACGACCTGCTGCGAGCGCTGCCGGCGCCGACCCCCTTTCCGGTGGTGGTGGCGCAGCACATCGTCCGGGGCTTCGAGCAGGGCTTCGCGCGCTGGCTGGCGGGGACGGGGCAGCGGACGGAGGTGGCGGAGGGAGGGGAGTGGCTGACGCCGGGCGTGGTGTACGTGTCTCCGGCGGACCGGGACCTGGTGGTGAGCGGGGGCAGGCTGCGCACGCAGCCGTCGAGGGGCGTGGCGGTGCCCTCGGTGGACGCGCTCTTCGAGAGCGTGGCGGGCTTCTACGGCTCGCGGGCGGTGGGGCTGCTGCTCACGGGGATGGGGGAGGACGGGGCGAGGGGCCTGCTGGCGATGCGCCGGGCGGGGGCGCTCACGGTGGCGCAGGATGGTGCGAGCTGCGTGGTGGACGGCATGCCGGGCACGGCGAGGGCGCTGGGAGCCGCGAGTCAGATTCTCACGCCGGGAGAGATGGGCGCGTTGCTGTCCTCACTCAAGTAAGGACTCAAGGAAACCATGACCGCTGACAGTGCCTGGCGTCGCCTCTCGACCCTGCTCGGAATCGAGCACCCCATCATCCAGGCCCCGATGGCGGGCGGCGCCACGACACCGGAACTGGTCGCCGCCGCCTCGAACGCGGGCGGGCTGGGGTCCACCGGAGCCGCCTACCTGAAGCCCGAGGACATCGTGCGGCACTCGCGGCGGGTGCGGGAGCTCACCGACCGACCCTTCGCCATCAACCTCTTCGCGCCCCTGCCAGCGCCCGCCGAGGTCGAGTCGAGCCGCATGCTGGCGGTGCTGGCCCGCTACCACCAGGAGCTCGGGCTTCCACCGCCTCGACCGCCGGTCTCCCCGATGCCTCCTTTCGAGGAGCAGCTCGACGCCGTCCTGGAGAGCGGTGCCCGGGTCTTCAGCTTCACCTTCGGCATTCCGGCTCCCGAGGTGCTCTCGCGGGTGAAGGCGCGAGGGATGCTGCTCGCGGGGACGGCCACGACCGTGCACGAGGCGAAGCTGCTGGAGGCCGCGGGGGTCGACATCATCGTCACGCAGGGCAGCGAGGCCGGCGGACACCGAGGCACCTTCGCGGGCCCCTTCGAGGCGGCGATGGTGGGCACCCTGGCATTGGTCCCCCAGGTGGTGGACGCCGTGAGCCTTCCGGTGGTGGCGAGCGGGGGCATCATGGACGGGCGCGGAATCGCCGCCGCGCGCGTGCTCGGGGCGAGCGGGGCGCAGCTCGGGACGGCCTTCCTGACCTGCCCCGAGTCGGGCATCGCGCCCGCCTACAAGGCCGCGCTCCGGGAGGCCCGGGACGACATGACGGTGGTGACGCGAGCCTTCTCCGGCCGTCCGGCCCGAGGCCTCGCCAACGCCTTCACGGAGGCACTCGAGCACTCGGAGGAGCTCCTTCCGTTTCCGCTCCAGCACGCGGCCACGACCGCGCTGCGAAGCGCCGCGGCGGCCCGGGGCGACTCCCGCTTCATGGCGCTCTGGTCGGGTCAGGCCGCCGCGCTGTCTCGTGGTCGTCCGGCGGCGGAGTTGATGCGGGAGCTGATCGCGGAGTCCGAGCGGCTCGGGTGATGCGGTGCCAGACCCTCTGAAATGAATCCTTCAGGGGCAACGAGCCGCGCCAGTGCGTCCGCACCGCACACGCGAGCTCCGACACTTGAGAACCCCCGCCTCCTGGGCGCACTTTTCAGAAACCTGTCCGACAGTCGGACAGGTTTTTCAAAACCACTCGGGGAGTCCCCTGTGCTCCGGGGTCTGTTGGCCTCCCGGGCGCACTTCCGACGAACTTGTACACTTAGTGGACAGGTTGCCGAAGTCCGTGCCCGGCGCCCCCCTCCCCGCACGATTCCGTAGGGGGGGAAGTCCGCCACCGGGTGCCGCGGCCGGGCGGGCCTCCGAGGAGCGGTAGCGGAGGTGGCGCGCTACGAGGTGCTCACCGCGGCGAAACGCGCGCGCCCCGCGCTCAGGAGATAGAGCGCCACCAGCATCCCCATCACGCACAGCCCCGCCACGTAATGCGCGGGCGCCAGCGGCTGGGTCTTCATCATCAGGGTGACTACCAGCGGCGTCAGGCCGCCGAAGATGGCGTAGGCCACGTTGTACGAGAACGAGAGCCCCGAGAAGCGCACCGCCGCGGGGAAGGCGCGCACCATCACCGTGGGCACCACGCCGACCACTCCGACGCAGAAGCCCGTCAGCGCGTACAGCGAGACGAGGTGCTCCGGCGTCGCGCCCACGCCGCGATAGAGCAGGTACGTCGACCCGAGCAGCGCGACGCAGCCGAGGCCCAGCATCCGGCCGGCGCCAAAGCGATCCGCGCACCAGGCCGAAGACGACACAGCCGAGGGTGAGGCTCAGCGTGGCCACGCTGTTGGCCTCCAGCGCCTGGGCCGGCGCGATGCCGTAGAGCTTCTGCATGAACGTCGGCGTCATGAGGATCACCACCACGATGCCGGCGGTGAGTACCCAGGTGAGCAGCATGGACACCACCACCGCGACGCCGTGGCCGCGTAGCACGGCCTTGAGCGGCAGCTCCCGCACCAGGGCCTTGCGCTGGCGCATCTCCTCGAATACCGGCGTCTCGGCCAGCCAGCGGCGCAGGAACACGGCGAAGAAGCCGAACACGCCGCCCACGAGGAAGGGGATGCGCCAGCCGAAGGCCAGCACTTCCGCGGGGCTGTAGAGCTTGTTGATGGCCGTCGCCACCAGCGAGCCCAGCAGGATGCCGAACGTGAGGCCAGAGGTGAGCGTGCCGCAGGCGAAGCCGACGCGGTGCTCCGGCACGTGCTCGGAGACGAACACCCAGGCGCCCGGCACCTCACCTCCCACCGCCGCGCCCTGCACCATGCGCAGCACCAGCAGCGCCAGCGGCGCCGCGTAACCGGCCGTGGCGTAGGTGGGTAGCGCGCCGATGAGCAGCGTCGGCACCGCCATCATGAACACGCTCAGCGCGAACATGCGCTTTCGGCCGCTGCGGTCGCCGAAGTGCGCCATGACGATGCCGCCGAGGGGGCGCGCGAGATAGCCGGCCGCGAACAGTCCGAACGCCTGCAACTGGCGCAGCCACTCGGGGGTGTCGGGCGGGAAGAAGAGCTGCCCGATGACCGCGGTGAAGAACACGAAGATGATGAAGTCGTAGAACTCCAGCGCACCGCCCAGTGCCGCCAGTGCGAGCGTCTTGGCGTCCTGTCTGGTGAGCGGGCGCTGGGCGGGTGGCTGCTGGGGTTCGTGGGTCGCGGGAGTCGACATGGGCGAGAGCAGAGCGTGACTGGTCGGGGCCGGGCAAGGGCCCATTGGACGTCGCGGTTCCCTGTGCACATCCCTTGCACCCAACATCAAAGGTAAGAATCGCGTGCCAACTTCTGCGGTCAGATCTACATTGGCCCGCGAATGCGTGATCAACGTCAGAACAGGATGTGGCGGAAGCGGGAGTTGCCCGCCCGGTCGGAAGAACCAACCGTGGACGAGCAGGAGGGGGCGGGGCTGCCCTTGACCTTCTACGAGCGGCTGGAGGCCGCCTCCCTCGAAGAGAAGCTGGTGCTGGCGCGGGAGGCCGCCAGTCACCCGCGCTTCGACCCGGAGGACCTCTTCGAGGTGGGGAGCCGCCTCGAGGAGGTGCTCGACGCCGCCGGGCGGTACGCGGAGTTCGAGGGCGTGCTCGATGCATGGAAGGAGCTCGCTCCGCGCGCGTACGACGTCGAGCCGGCGGTGCGCACCTGGCGCGCGGAGCTGGCCCTGCGGCTGCCGGGCCGGGACGTGGCGGGGGCGCTCACCGCGCTGGCTCGGGACACGGGGGATGCCGACCTGCTGTTGCGCCTGTCCGAGTGGTGTCTCTACCGCGGCCGGGTCGATGAGGCCTGGGCCGGTCTGCTGAATGGCTGGTCCCAGGTCCGCGAGGACGAGACGCTCGCCGAGTGGACGCAGGTCGACTACGTGTCCCGCGCCGCGCTGACCTGCATGGACGCCGCGCTGCGGAGCGAGCCGGACCTGTCCATGGAGCGGTTGGGCGAGCGGCTCTCGGTCTTCGCCCGGGCGGTGCCGCACTGGGCCGAGAAGGCCTTGCTCCTGCGCACCGGCCGTCAGCCGTGGAAGCACCCTCCCGAGCCGCTGCTGCAGATTCCTCCGGGGGACATGTTCGACGAGCAGCGGGCGCTGGTGATGGCCCTCGAGCCGGAGCTGCGCCTCCGCCAGGGGTGGCCGTGGGGGCGCACGCAGCTCATCTTCCCGGAGCTCTATCACCTGATGCCCGGACCGCTCGGGCATGGCGGCCGGGTGCTGACTCCCCGGGACATGCTGCTGCCCGACCCGAAGGACCTGGCGCACTGGGTGGTGAGCTTCCCCGAGGACCGCGGGCTGCACCCTCATGTGCATGCCGCCACGGCGATGGCGCTCCGTCCGTGGGGCGAGTTCCTGCACCGGCTCGGGCTGGTGGACGACGCGGAGCTGGCGGAGTGGTGGGAGCGCGTGTGGCAGCTCCTGGCTCCTCTCCCCGAGCAGCTCACGGTGGCGCATGATCCGCTGCTCGTGGAGGAAGCCCATCGGTACCTGCGAGGAGGGTGGCCCCATGGGTGAGCACGACGCGCGGACGTTGGTGCGCAGGCTGTTGGAGTACGCCGAGGAGGAGCTGCCCGCGGAGCCGCGCTCGGAGCTCCTCGCGCTGGGTTCCGAGGCGGTGGCGCCGCTGCTGGAGCTCGTCCGCGAGGCGGAGGGATTGGTGCCCGTGCATGCGGTCGAGCTGCTCGCGCAGTTGAAGGCACCCGAGGCCCTCGCGCCCCTGCTGGAGCGGCTGCGGCACAGCGAGCCCGGGGAGATGCTCCATGACGCGCTCCTCTTTGGGCTCGAGGAGTGGGGGCCCGCGGTGGTGCCGGCCGCCTTGGAGGTGCTCGAGAGCACCCGGGAGGCGGAGCAGCGTCTGGGCCTGCTCACCGTGCTGGCCCGCTCCGGGTCGAGGGACGAGCGCATCCTCCCGGTGCTCCTCGCGCAGCTCCAGGAGTCTCCGGTGCAGGCCGCGTTGAACCTGTCGCGCTACGGGGACCCGCGCGCCATCGAGCCCTTGAAGCGGGCTCTCGCTGCCTACCCATTCGAGGAGGACGCGGAGGATCTGTTCGCCAACCAGGCCATCGTCGAGATGGAGCTCGCCATCGAGGACCTCGGGGGCTCGCTCGACGTCGCCCAGCGCGGAAAGGCCGAGCGGGCGAGGAACTCCCTGCTGCGGATCGGCGCGCTGTTCCGGGCGCTGCTCGACGAGCTGGCGGCGCAGCCCTCGCTGCGAGAGGCGCTTCCGGATCGCAACGCCCCCTGCTGGTGTGGCAGCGGGCTCAAGTACAAGCGCTGCCACCTGGGCCGGGACGTCCGGTAGCGCGGGAGCCCCGGCTCCTGGCTCGGGCCGGGACTCCACTGGACAGCGGGACTACCTCACGGCGTGGCCGGAGCGGCCTCGGGCGCCGGGCAGCTCACGCGGAAGTCGCGCGTGAGCGTCTCGTAGTCGCGCAGCGTGAGCGCCCGAGGCTCCGGGGCGAGCGTGGGCGTGGCGCCGTTGTCGCAGCGCCAGGCCGCGGACGGCGTCACGGCGAGCTGCAGCTCCGCGTCGGTGGGCAGGTGGGCCACCTGGTAGCTGCAGCGGCTGCGGCTCACCTTCACCATGCGGTCGCCCAGCGTGTCCTCGGGCGCGCCGGACGGGGTCACCTTCACGGTGACGCCCTCGCAGAAATCCCCCGTCCTCGGTGTCACTTCATTGGCCAGTGTGATGATGCCCGCCACGGTGCCGTTGCCCTCGCGCGCCGCGAGCCCCCCGGTCGCGCTACGGCTGGTGCCGCATCCGATGGCGGTGGAGAGCAGGACGGCGATGGTGATGCGATACATGGAAGTCGGACTCCTCGTTGAAGGTGAAATGAACGCCCGGACGGCAGGCTGCCCGGGCGGCGGCACTCCGACAGTTGCGCGTGCCGCTCATTCCCAGACGCGTGCCGGTGTGGATTTCGCGAGGGCTTTCAGACTTTCCCGGGTAGCTCGGGCGAAAATCCATACGGCGGGTGCGGGAGATAAGGAGGGATAATCGTCGAAAAATAGAGGGCTCTCCGAGCGGGCGGGCGGGGCGCTGCTCGGCACCCCACGGGGAGCGGACGAGCGGGTTGCCGGTGGCTCCGGGACGGAGGAGGGTGGGCCCGCGTGGGAGGCAGGCACGGTGATGAGTGATGAGCAGGGCTGGAGGCCGGTGGAGGGTGGCAGCACGCTGGGGCTGGAGGGGGCGGAGGGCGGCACCCTCGTCCGGGACGAGGAGCACCCGGCGGGGCTGCGACTCACGCTGGAGGAGGATGCGTCGCGCTCGTTCCATGCGCTGACGTGCACGGTGTCGGGCTGGCTGGTGCACCGCCGCTACTTCGACAGCGACGCGAAGGCCGCGGAGGCGTGGGACGAGATGAAGCCGGCGCTGCTGGAGTTGGTGTCGCAGCTGCCGGCGGAAGGGGCGAAGGGGATGGAGCCGGCGACGCGGGCGGCGGGCGCGAAGCTGGGCGCCTTCCTCGCGCGCTTCCCCTGAGGGCCGCGGAAACGAACACGGGGAGGCCCGCGGGCGCGAGGGCCCCCGGACCTTCCGGTGACGGTGCGCCGGCTAGTAGGTGCCGCCGAGCTGCAGCAGCGCCTGGTAACGGCCATCCCAGAAGCCGTTGTCGCCCTCGGGGGCGAAGTCCTGCGCCAACGGGACGTTGTAGCTCACGCGGGCGTCGGCGGTGATGAGAGGGCCGATGTTGTAGCGCAGGCCCAGGCCGGCCGGCACGTACCCGCTGAAGTCATCGACGTAGCCGAACAGCCCGCCGGGGCCGCGCACGTTGTAGTCCTGGATGCCGATGCCGCCCAGCAAGTAGGGCTGGAGCCTCGTCGGGGTGAAGCCGACGGTGACCGCCGCCTGGCCGCCGTTGCGAATGATGTCCGCGCCGTCCGCCGTGCCACCCGGACCGGCCGCGTCGATGTCGTTGAGGGCGCCGCTGTAGCCCAGCTCCACGCCGATCATCTTGAGGGGCTTGAAGCCGACGATGGCGCCGTAGGCGAAGCCCAGGTTCAGGTCGGCCGCGTTCCCGCCGGTGTGGCCCTCGGTGCCGCCGCCCAGCAGGACGTAGGCGCCCGTATCCGACCCCGTCTCCTCGTAGTGGTACACCGGCTGAATCTCCTCCTGGCCGGCGCCGCCGTACACCGGCTGGGTCTCCTCCTGGCCGGAGCCGCCGCACGCCGGCTCCTGCCATTCGTCCCCTGCCAGAGCCGCGCCGCCCGACAGCGCCGCGACGCACAGACCCATTCGAATGACGGACTTCATGGTGTTGGACTCCTTTTCGAGTGTCCGCTGCCAACGTGGGGGTGGGGGGAATGAGACGGCAATGGAGCGGGAACAGGTTGCTCGTCCCCCAGGTCGCTCCCCGGAGGGCGGAGAGGGCGCTCCTCGGGCGAGGCATTCCCAGGCGATTTGCCTACTGCGAGCTCAACCGGGACTGAGTCCCGCGGGGCTGGATGACCTGGGATGTCAGACCCGGATGGCAGAGTGCGTCAGGTGCGGCGTTCTCTTCCCGGGGGTTCACCATGTTCCACGACACCGGACAGCCTCCGTTCACCACGCCGGACAGCGAGGGCCTCGACTTCCCGTGCGCACGGGGAGCGGGAGGCTGCGGGACGGACTCTCGGCCCGGGGCGTACGGGCTGCCGTCCTTCGTCTCGTCGGCGCCTCCGCGCTCCGAGGGCGAGGCGCTCCTGCGGCGCATCTTCTCGCGCGGTGAAGCGGCGTAACCCCTCAGGGGAGGACGCGTTCGGTAGACGACGCGGCGACTCAGGGGTGCAGGCGAATCTTGACCTCGAAGGAAGCGAGCTTTGATACTCGCTTCCCAGACGGAAAGGGCGGGGGTAGGGGCGGTGGGACGGGACTATTTTCGACGAGACCAGGCTGACGACATCACTCCTCCCAATCTCGGGGATGATTCGTCGACTTATGCGGAGCACATCGTGCATGCGCGTGGCCAGCGGACACGCTACACCTCGCTCAGCACGGACCCCGACAGCATCAAGATGTTTGGTCCTCAGCTCTGGCGATTCCACGAGGCCGAGGCCAAGGCGGACGAGCATGGTGTGGTGCGCCATGAGGAGCTCCTGGCCGTGCTCAGGCAGGAGTGCTCCTCCCCTGCGGATGCCAAGGCCCAGGATCTGGCGTTCAGGGCCCTCCCGCGGGCGCGGATGCGCAGGGAGGCTCTCGTCTTGTGGAGGTTTGACACGAGTCGGGTTGCTCGCAAGTTGCTGACGGAGTGGGCCCGGCCCCTCGTCCGCAAATACTTCTCGAAGGTTTGAACATGGACCGGGACCTCTTTTCCTGCCGGAACTGCATCCACAACCCCGCGCAGGGTCTGACGCTGGGTCGGGGGGCGGGGTTCTGTCTTCAGTGGGGCTCTCTCATCGAGCGTCCGGGGACGACCACCTGCAAGTACCTTCATCGCAAGGACCTGCCCGAGTTCCAGGTGTCGGATGCGGTTCGGGCGCACGCGGAGGCGTTCTCGGACACCGCGAGCATGGCGGATCTCGAGACCCACGAGCCCATCGCACGCCTGCCTCATGATGAGCAGAGTGCCTCGCAGCCGGAACCACGAACTCGCGCCATGGCCAGCTACCATCGCCTGGATGATGGGACCGAGTCGCGCCGGTCTCGTCTTTTCGCGCTGGCGGCAGGCTCCGTCGACGGGCTGGGTTCCATGGCACATGCCTGCCTTGTGCGACGAGCGATTCCCCCGAGGCAGCCTATGCCGGGCTCCTGGTGGAGGTGGGCATTGGAGCTCCTGGAGGACGTGGACCGGGAACTCCTCCTGGGCTCTGAGGCGCTGCTCGAGAGCACCGGTGGGTCGGAGGAGGAGCAGCGCATCGCCGCGACCTGGGAGGTGCTCTTCGTCCGTGTGTCCGGGCTGCAGGAGTTCGGCTGGCATGCCGCGATCGATGAGCTCAAGTTCCCGCTGCGGGAGCTTGGCGCCTATGTGGCGGAACAGGACTGGAGGGGTCTCCGTCTGGCGCTTCGAGCGCTCAAGTCACGCTGGCGGGAGCTGATCCTCGGCGAGGATTCGGTCCGGAGGCTGCTCTCCGCCCCCGAGCTCGAGCCGGCGTCGGCCCGGGCGTCTCTCAATCTGACTGACAGGCCCGTGCTCATGGGGCAGCCCGGCTCGGTCCGAGAGGTGTTGCACTGATGTATGTGACTGCACAGCGCGTGCGCTCGCGGAGCTCCCGGGAAGGCATCAATGCCTTCTTGAGCCTTCATCAGGGCCAGGAATCGCCAGGAATCGACTGGGCGCGTCCGGCTGTCATGACGGTGGCCGAGCAGTACCCGGGCACTCTGGTGGACAGTGAGCTGGACCTCACGCCCGGTGGCAATGCCGTGCGGAGCTTCCTCGATGTCGTGGCCGCGGATGGAACGGGCCTGGAGCGGCTCCGCACTGCGCTGGAGGCGTTCGGGCGAGAGCTCGAGAGCGCGGCGCTGCCCCACATGGCACTGCTCGACGGGGTCGGGATTCGCTTCCATGCCGAGTCGAGCCTGGAGGACGAGCGGGTCGATGAGTATCGTGTTCTCAAGACCCGGCTTCTCCGTCTGATGGAGCGGCAGGTGGCGACTCTTCCTTGAAAGAGCCTACCGCCCCGGCTCCCACAGCCGGGCGAGCGCCGCGACGCGCTCGCCCCGGCCGGCCACCAGGAGCACGTCCCCCGCGTGCAGCATGGCCTCGGGGATGGGCTCGTTCACCACGCCCCGGTGCTGGATGGCGATGACGTTCAGCCCGTGCGTCTGCCGCAGCCGCAGTTGTTGCAGGCTCTTGCCCGAGGCGAGCTCGGGCACCTGGAGCTCGGCGAGCGCGTAGCCACTGGGCAGCTCGGTGCTGGCCTGCAGGCACGTGTGCAACAGGCTGCGCGCGAGCTGCTCGCCCATCTCCGCCTCCGGGTACACCACCCGCGAGGCCCCCGCCAGCGACAGAATCTTCCCCCGCTGCCGGCTGGAGGAGCGCGCCACCACCGTCTTCACCCCCAGCGCCTTGAGCACCGCCGTCCCCAGCACCGCCGCCTCGAAGTCCTCCTCGCCCAGGGCCACCACCGCCACCTCCGCCTTGCCCACCCCCAGCGCCCGCAGCGCCTCCTCCGAGGTGCAGTCCGCCCGCATCGCCTGCGCCACCACGTCCTTCACCGCCTCCACGCGCTCCAGCGAGAGGTCCACCGCCAGCACCTCGCCGCCCGACTCGGACAGTCGCCGGGCCACGTACTCACCGAACTGGCCCAGGCCCACCACCACGTACGTCTTCATCGTCACTCCTCAGCCCACGACAATCTTGGTCGAGGGGTAGCTGTAGCTCGCGTGCGCCTTGGACAGCCCCACCGCGAGCGCCAGGGTGAAGGGGCCCAGCCGCCCCACGAACATGGCCGCGCACACCACCAGCTTGCCCAGGGCGGACAGCTGCGGCGTCACCCCGGTGGTCACCCCCACGGTGCCGAACGCGCTCACCACCTCGAAGAGCAGGTCGCGGAAGGGCAGGGTGGGCTCGGCGGCGAAGAGCAGGAAGGCCAGCCCGAAGAGCAGGCCGAAGGAGATGAGTGTCACCGCGCACGCCCGGTACACCGTGGCCGAGGGCACGCTGCGCCCCATCACCTCCACCTCGGAGCGGTTGTGCAGCAGGGCGCGGAAGGTGAAGATCAGCACCGCCACCGTGCTCGTCTTCACTCCGCCCGCGGTGCCGCCCGGCGAGCCGCCGATGAACATCAGCACCAGGCTCAGCAGCAGCATGGGCGTGCCCAGCTTCGCCAGGTCCACCGAGTTGAAGCCCGCGGTGCGCAAGGTGACGCTCTGGAAGAGGCTGCCCCACAGCCGCTGTCCCAGGGAGAGCCCGGCCAGCGAGTGGTTCCACTCCAGGACGAGCCACGCGAGCGTGCCCCCCAGCATCAGCGCGGCGCTGGTGAGGAGCACCACGCGCGTGTGCACCGGCAGGAAGCGCCAGGCGCCGCGAAGGCCCCGCTCCTTCCACAGTCTCCAGTCCAGCAGCGAGGTGACGACGGGGAAGCCCAGGCCTCCCAGGGTGATGAGGGAGATGACGGTGAGGTTGACGCCGGGGCTGCCCACGAAGCGCACCAGGTTGTCCGGGTAGAGCCCGAAGCCCGCGTTGCAGAAGGCGCTCACCGCGTGGAACAGGGCGTAGAAGGCCCGGTCCGAGGCCGACAGCGGGTGCCCATCCGGCGCCAGCGCCATCGAGGGGTAGAGGGCCAGCGCGCCCAGCACCTCCAGCGTCACGGTGATGAGCGACATGGAGTAGAGCAGCCGCTGGAAGCCCTGGACCGTGTCCTCCTCGAGCAGCTCCTGCATGGCCCCCCGGGTGCGCGCCGAGAGCTGGCTGCGGAAGGCCAGGGCCAGCGTGGTGGTGATGGTCATGATGCCCAGGCCCCCCACCTGGATGAGCCCGAGAATCACCCAGTGGCCGAAGGGGCTGAAGAAGCTCCCGGTGTCCACCACGGACAGCCCCGTCACGCACGAGGCGCTGGTGGCGGTGAAGAGGGCCACCAGGAAGGGCGCGCCCACCCCGTCGCGCGTGGCCGCGGGGAACATCAGCGCCAGCGTGCCCAGGCTGATGGTGAGCAGGAAGGAGAGGCACAGCAGCGGCAGCGGGCGCCGCATCAGCGCCTGGAGCACGGGTCGCGCGGGGCGCCAGGCCACCAGGTCGATGAGCTCGCGCGCCAGCAGCCTCAGCGCCAGCAGGGTGGCCGCGCCCCGGGGGCTGCCCGCGCCCAGCGACAGCGCCGTCGGCACGGTGAAGAGCAGGTCCGGCCACCGGTGGCGCCACAGGCGCAGGCGGAAGGCCCAGGCGTCGCGCACCAGCTCCCCGCCGAAGGTGGCCACCACCGCCCCCGCCAGCAGCACCGCCACCGCCTCGCGCCAGGGGATGTCGTTGCCCCTCACGGTGAACTCGAAGAGGAGCAGGGCCACCACCGCGGCGATGCTCGCCTGGCGCGGCCGGTCCGCGCGGGACCGGGAGCGGCGGCGTGGCTCCTCTGGGGGGGACGGGGGCGGCTCGGGGAGGGGCTCGGGGGTGGCCCGGGGGCTGGCGGCGGTCATCGGAGGCGGGGGCCGGGGTGAGGGGCGCGAACCTAGCATCTTCCAGGAAGGCAGGTATTCGGGAGGTCACGCTCTTGCTCGGCTACCCGCTTGTTTTTCCAGGGGAATCCCGTCTACGAGCCGGGGAACCGAGGGAGTCCTGGCCGGGTAGGGGGCTATTTCTCGGACCTGGTTTGATACGAGGCTGTCGGACATGGCACATCTGGCCGGAATGCGACGAGTCGGGATGCACGGCCTGCTGGTGCCGGCCATGGCGGTGCTGGTGGGCCTGGGGGCGCCCGCGCACGCGCTCGATCCCCACCGCCGCGTCACCCAGTACAGCCAGGACGTCTGGAGGGACGAGGACGGGCTGCCGCAGAACTCCATCTACTCGCTGGCGCAGACGCGCGACGGCTTCCTGTGGGGAGGGACGTGGGAGGGACTCGTCCGTTTCGATGGCCTGCGCTTCACCGTCTTCGACAAGCACAACACGCCCGAGCTGCGCGACGAGGTGAGCCGCGCGCTCGTCGAGGACGCGACCGGCACGCTGTGGGTGGGCACGGGGCGGGGCGTCCTCTCCTACCGGGAGGGGCGTTTCCAGCGCGTGGCCCCGGAGTCGGAATTGGGCGACGTGGAGGTGCACGCGCTCGCGGTGGGCGGGGACGGGAGCCTGTGGGTGGGGGCGGAGGAGGGGCTCTTCCTCCTGCGGGACGGGCAGGTGCGGCGCTACGGCACCCACGAGGGGCTGCCTTCCGGCAAGGTGGCGTCGCTGCTGCTGGACCAGCGAGGGCGTGCTGTGGGTGGGGACGACGCGGGGACTGGCGCGCCTGTCCAAGGGTCGCCTGGAGCCGGTGCGTCTGCCGGGGGGCGTGGCCGGAGTGGCGGTGCGGGCGCTGCTCGAGCGGCGGGACGAGTCGCTGTGGGTGGGCACGGACGCGGGCCTGGTCCGCTTTCACGAGGGACAGGCCCGGCTCGTCACTCTCCGGGAGGGTGCTCCGGGCGAGCAGGTGAACGCGCTCGCGGAGGACCGCGACGGCAACCTGTGGGTGGGCACCGAGAAGGGCCGGCTGTGGCGTGGCTCGGCGGCGGGCTTCTCCGTGCTCGGCCCGAAGGAGGGCTTCCCCGGCGGGAGCGTGATGTCCCTGCTGGAGGACCGTGAGGGCTCCCTCTGGGTGGGCACGTTCATGGGAGGCCTCTATCGGTTTCGGGCTGCCCCCTTCATCGCCTTCGGCCAACCCGAGGGCCTCAAGGACGACCTGTCCACGGTGGTGCTGGAGGATCATCAGGGCGCGCTGTGGATGGGGTCCTACGCGGGTGGACTGACCCGGATGAAGGACGGAGTGCTCACCCACTTCGGACGGGAGGAGGGGCTCACCCAGGAGACCCTCCGCGCCATCGCCGAGGACCGGGACGGCACGCTGTGGGTGGGCACCCCCGGGGGCGTCTTCCACTACGACGGCCGGAGCTTCACCCGGCTGGGGCGCGAGCACGGGCTGGCGGATGACCTCGTCTTCTCCCTCTTCGTCGACTCGCGGGGCGACCTGTGGATTCGGCACGCTGGGGGGCCTGTGCCGCAAGCGCGGGGCCGCCCTCACCTGCTTCGGCCCGGAGCAGGGGGGCCCGCAGGAGAGCGTTCCCACCATCGCCGAGGACTCCGAGGGGACGCTCTGGTTCGGCTCCTTCGGGGGGCTGTACCGGCTGTCGGGCGACACCTTCACGCGCTTCACCACGGCGGACGGGCTCACGGGCAACCGGGTGATAGACCTGTACGCGGACCCGCGCGGGCGGCCTGTGGGTGGGGACGAGCACGGGCCTCACCCTGCTGCGAGGCGGGCGCTTCACGCGCTTCACCACCGCGCAGGGCCTCGTCGACGACGCCGTCTTCCGCATCCTCGAGGACGAGGAGGGCCACCTGTGGATGAGCTGCAACAAGGGCATCTCCCGGGTGTCCCGGCGCGAGCTGGAGGAGGTGGCCGAGGGCCAGCGCACCGCGGTGCGCGCGCTCTTCTTCGACAGGCGCGACGGCCTGCGCAGCGCCGAGTGCAACGGCAACCTGTCGCCCGCGGGGTGGCGCTCGCGCGACGGGCGGCTGTGGTTCCCCACGCTCAAGGGCGTGGTGGCGGTGGACCCGAAGAAGCTGGTGGTGCAGCCGCCCGCCGGCCGAGCCGCGTCTGGAGGAGGTGCGGGTGCAGGGCCGGCCGGTGCCGCCCGCCGGCAAGCTGGTGCTGGAGCCGGGACAGCGGGACGTGGAGTTCCGCTTCACCGCGCTCTCGCTGGGGGACTCCACCCGGCTGCCCCTCCGCTACCGGCTGGTGGGGCATGACCCGGAGTGGGTGGATGCCGAGGAGCGTCGCACCGTCTCGTACACGCACCTGCCCCCGGGCGACTACCGCTTCGAGGTGACGGCGGCCAACCGGGACGCGGTGTGGACCGAGCCCGGCGTCACCGTGGAGCTGACGCTCGTGCCGCGCTTCCACGAGACGCTGTGGTTCTACGCGCTGTGCGTGCTGGGCGTGGGGGCGGCGGGCACGGGGCTGTACGCGCTGCGGGTGGGCCGGCTCAAGGCTCGCGAGCGCTGGCTGGAGGCGCGCGTGGAGGAGCGCACGCGCGAGCTGGCCATGGCCAACCGCGAGCTGGACGAGAACCTGCGCGCCCTGCGTCAGGCCCAGTCCCAACTGGTGCAGGCGGGGAAGATGGCGGCGGTGGGCACGCTGGCCGCGGGCGTGGGCCACGAAATCAACAACCCGCTGGCCTACATCGTGTCCAACCTGGAGTTCGCCAGCGCGGAGGCGGCGGTGCTGGGGCGGGAGCTGCCGGCGGGCACTCCGGGCGGCAAGCGGCTCGAGGACATGGAGCGGGCGCTGCGCGAGGCCCTGCACGGCGCGGAGCGGGTGCGGCGCATCGTCCAGGACCTGAGGACCTTCTCACGCGGCGACGAGGAGGCGCGCGGGCCGGTGGACCTGCACGCGGTGCTGGACTCGGCGGCGAAGCTGGCGGCGAACGAGCTGCGCCCACGGGCCCGGCTGGTGAAGGAGTACGGGGATTTCGCCTGGGTGGACGGCAACGAGCCTCGGCTGGCGCAGGTCTTCCTCAACCTCATCATCAACGCCGCGCAGGCCTTTCCCGAGGGACAGGTGGCGCTCCACGAGGTGCGGCTGGTGACGCTGCGGGCCGGAGAGCGGGTGGTGGCGGAGGTGCAGGGACACCGGGTGTGGTATTCCCCCGGAGGTGATGGCGCACATCTTCGACCCCTTCTTCACCACCAAACCGGTGGGGGTGGGGACGGGGTTGGGGCTGGCGCTGTGTCATCGATTCATCAGCGCCCTGGGCGGGGACATTTCCGTGGAGAGTGAGCCGGGCAAGGGGACGGTGTTTCGTGTGACACTGGGGGCAGCGGCGGCGCCCGCTGCCTCGGGAGTGCGTCCGGTACAGCGGGAACAGCAGGAGGGTGCGCGCGTGCGTGGCCGAGTGATGATTGTCGACGATGATGTGATGGTGAGCTCCGCGGTGAGGCGGACGCTGGCGCGCGAGCACGACGTGGAGGTGGTGACGAGCTCCCGTCAGGCGCTGACGATGCTGCTGGGTCCCAAGGGGCAGGAGGTGGACGTCATCCTCTGCGACCTGATGATGCCGGACCTGACGGGCATGGAGGTGCACGCCGAGCTGACGGTGGCGGCACCCACGGTGGCTCAGCGGATGGTGTTCCTCACCGGAGGCGCCTTCACGCCGGCGGCGCGCTCCTTCATGGACCGCGTGGAGAACGAGCGCGTGGACAAGCCGTTTGATCCACAGAAGCTGCGCGAGCAGGTGCGCGGCTGGGTGGCGAAGGCGCGAGGCCGGGAGCCGGGCCAGGCGGCGTGAGGCGCGGGGCCCGCGCGCCTACAGGTCCAGCACGAGCTTGCGCGAGCGAGCGCGCGACACGCAGAGGAGCATGTTGCGGCACGTGTTGCGCTGGGGCTCGGACAGGAAGGTGTCGCGGTGGTCGGGCTCGCCCTCGAGGACGTGGGTGAGGCAGGTGCCGCAGGAGCCGGCCTCGCAGTCGCTGGGGACGCGCAGCCCGTTCTTGCGCAGCACGTTGAGCACGGTCTGCCCCGCCGGGACGGGGTAGGCGGCGCCGGTGCTGCGGACGACGACCTGGAACTCGGAGTCCGCGCGCGCGCTGATGGCGCCGGTGGCCTCGGCGGTGAAGGCCTCGAAGTGGACCTTCTCGCTCGGCCACTGGTGGTGGACGGAGGCCTCGCGCACGGCCTTCATCAACCCGGCGGGGCCGCAGCAGTAGAGGCGGAAGCCCGCGGTCCGCGTGGCGAGCAGCTCCCTCATGTCGAGCCCCCGGGACGGGTCTCCCCCATCATGGTGGAAGGTGACGTGGCCGGCGAAGTCCGGTGAGGAGAGCAGCTCGCGGAAGGCGGTGCGCTCGGGCGAGCGGGTGCAGAAATAGAGGTGCCACTTCGCGCCCCGGCGCCGGAGGGTGCGGGCCATGGACAGCAGCGGGGTGATGCCGATGCCACCGGCCACCAGCACGTAGCCGCGGGCGTGCAGCAGCGGGAAGTCGTTGCGCGGCGGACGGGTGGTGAGCACGGCGCCGGGGTGGACCTGCTCGTGCATCGCGCGCGAGCCCCCGCGTCCCCGCGAGTCCCGCTGCACGGCGATGAGGTAGCGGTGTGTCTCCTCCGGGTCATTGCAGAGCGAGTACTGCCGCAGGAAACCCCCGGGGACGTGGACGTCCAGGTGGGAGCCGGCCTCGAAGGGTGGCAGCGGGCCGCCGTCCTCGGAGACGAGCTCGTAGGAGAGGATGTCCTCGGCTTCGGGCGTGATGCGCTCCACGCGCAGGCGCAGGGTGTCAGTGGCCACGGTGTCTCCCCCTCGGACGGCAGGGCCTCGCCGGGTCGGTCCATGTGCTCCGGTTCGGCCGAGGGGAGGATGGGCAGCGCGCTGCGTCGTTGCAATGTCCCGGAGGGAGCGTCTATCGCTGGAAGGTGGACGCTCGGCCCTGGCGAGCGCTCGTCCGGTCCACCCGCCGGGCAATGCCACCCCTTGTCCACGGACCCACCTTGAGGAGGAGCCCACCCCGCGAGGAGGCACCGCGATGTTCGTTGCGCGCATGGCCCCGTTGCTCGTTCTGCTGATGAGCCCCCTGACGTGGGTGGCCGAGGCCCAACCCCGGGAGCCGACGCCCGTGCCCGCGCCGCTCCCCCCGCCGCGGGTGGCTCCCTCGGAGCGGACCATCCGGGTGGAGGGGATGGGCGAGGTGAAGGTGGCGCCGGACGAGGCCTTCATCGACCTGGCGGTGGAGACGCAGGCCCCGACGGCGAAGGCGGCGGCGGAGGACAACGCGCGGAACATGGACAAGGTCATCACCGCGCTGGTGCGGGCGGGGATTCCGCGCAAGGAGATGGAGACGCGCAACTACGCGGTGTACCCGGAGTACACGCCGCCGACGAAGCCGGACGAGGCGCCGAAGCTGCGGGGCTACCGGGTGAGCAACCTGGTGGAGGTGCACGTGCGCGAGCTGGCGCGGGTGGGGACGCTGCTGGACACGGCGTTGGGGGCGGGGGCGAACCGGGTGGAGTCGGTGCGCTTCGGGCTGAGCAAGCCGGAGACGGTGCAGGGAGAGGCGCTGCGCAACGCGGTGGAGCGGGCGAGGCAGTCGGCGCAGGTGCTGGCGACGTCGTTGGGGGTGAAGCTGGGGCCGGTGCTGGACGCGAGCACGGTGACGGAGCCGCAGCGACCCATCCCGGTGGTGGCGCGCTACGAGCTGGCCCGGGGGGGAGCGCCGGCGGACGTGACGACGCCCATCCAACCGGAGGAGCAGACGGTGCGGGCGGTGGTGACGCTCATCTTCGCCATCGAGCCGGGAGCGCCGGCACCGGGCCGGTAGGACGCGGGGTCTCGAAGCGAAGGGGCCCCGGGGGCACATGGCCCACCGGGGCCCCGCGGAGTCTCAGCGAGGCCGCTCCGCGCCCCGATGCGAGGCTTCCCAGGTGCCGGACATGTTGGGCGGCAGCTCACCGTCGATCTTGTCCGACAGCTTCTCGGTGATCTGCGAGCGGATGGAGGCGAAGACGACGTAGAGGACGAGACGGACCTGCTCGGCGTCAATCTGCAGATGCTCGGCGACGTCCATGTAGAAGTCGTCCTTGTCGAACTTCTTCCCGGGAGCGCTGCGGTCCTTCCAGCAGTGCTGGAAGAGTTGTCGCAGATCCTCGGGGAACTGCTCCCTCATCTCCTGCACCAGCCCACCGGGCAACCGTGCGCAGAGTGCGCTCATCACCGCGTCCGCCGCATCGGCCGGGGGATACTCGGGGACCTCGCGGTTGATTCGCGCGAGGAACGACTCCGCGCTCGTTCCTACGCCTTCACCGGACCAGGACTCCGTCTCCTGATTGTGCATCATGGCCATGGGTGTGTCCGCCTCCTTTCCCTGTCAGGTTGGAGACGTTGCACCAGGACGGCAGCAGGCAAGGGAAGGACGCCCTGGCGGCCAGGGACCCCGCTCCCGGGCCGGAGGTGCCGCCCTCAGGGGGCCGCCTTCGCGCCCTTGCCCGTATACAGGTCGATGACCTCGCCGAGGGCCCGCTGGCACACGGCGCAGAAGGGCACGCGGTCGCGGGTGAACATCACGCAGTCGAGCTGGGGGCGGTAGTAACCACGGGCCTCGTACATGGCACCCTCGAAGGCCCCCACCTTGCCCGAGTACGGCTGCTTGGCGAGGAACGGCTCCTCCCAGTCCCGTTGGGCGGTGAAGAGTGCATCCATCTCGGACTCGGGGCGGCGCTCGGCGCGAATCTTCCGGCGCTGCTCCTGCACCTTGCGGGCGTGGGCCTCGTACTCGTCCTTCTTCCACGGGGTGGGCAGCGGCGTATTGGCGGCCACCAGGTCCTTCCACTTGAGCCGGGCGGGGTCCTTCAGCGCGGTGACGTTCTTCTCCCACGGCTCCACGAGCTCCGCGGCGGGGGCGTAGGCCGACTCCGAGGTGTAGTACTCGTCCGCCAGCCCGGCGAAGTGGTGGCCGAACTCGTGGACGAAGACATAGGGGGACCAGAGGCTGTCGGCGGCCACGGTGCTGTAGAGGCCGAAGATGCCACCGCCGCCGTAGGTGTTGCCGTTGACGAGGATTTCGACGAACTCGTAGGGCGCGAACGCGGCGAGGTCGCGGAAGCGGCGGTTCTCGAAGGTGAGGACGTAGCGCTCGCTGCCGAAGGCGTCATAGGTGGCGCCCACGGGCGAGTAGCGGTGGATGCCGGTGGACGGGCGCGAGATGCCGGACTGCGCGGAGGGCGGCATCAATCCCCAGACGTTGAAGTCCGCCTTGCGCTCCTTGAAGGGCGAGAAGGTGAAGAGGATGTCCACCAGCCGCCGCGCGTCCTTCTCGAATTTGGCGCGCTCCTGCTCGGTGTAGCCGTCCCCGAGGATGAGCAGGTCCACCTTCTCCGCCGACGGGCCGCTCTCCACCAGCTTGAGCAGCGGGCCCGGAGCGCCGGGGGAGGACGGGTCGACGAACATGTCCTGGGGGTCCACCGCGAGGCTCCACACCTCGCGGAAGGAGTTGTCCTTCGCGCGCTTCTTGAGGAGCACCTGGACGGGCTTTGACGGGGCGGGGAAGCGCAGCGACTCGTGGAAGGTGCGGTTCACCTCACGGGCCTCGGGAGTCGTCTCCCACTCACCGTGGATGGAGGCGAAGCCGCGCGAGTACAGCAGGCGATTCGTGTCCCTGTCCCGCACCTCGAAGAGGTACTTGCCGAGGTTCGTTTCGTCGACGGCGCGGGCGGGGTGGCCGGGCCAGGGCAGCGGCTCCACCACGAGCCGGTCGAGGCTGAAGCGCTCCTCGGTGGCGTTGCCGGTGTGGAAGTAGTCGACGCGGAAGGTGCGGGGGGCCGGAGCACTCTGGGTGCTCGCGGCCAGCAGCAGGGCCAGGAGTACGTTCATGGGCGGAACGTACCCGAGACCCGTTCAGAACGTACCCGACAGCGAGGCGCCCGCCCCGTCCGGGCCGGCGGTGACGCCCACCGACACGGGCGGGGGCGTCGGCGAGAGGAAGTAGAGCACGGTGCCGGTGGCGAGCGCCGCGCCCGAGCCGATGAGCAGGCCCGTGATGAGGTTGCCCTTCAGGGCCAGCTTTCCGAGCAGCTCCCTGCCGGTGGCGTCATTGGCGTCGAGCTTCCCGTTGGCGTTGAGGTGCTTCTGGAGCTCGGTGTAGTCCGACTGCGCGGCGAGCCGCACGACGCCCGCTCCGGCGGCGGCGGCCACGCCCGCGCCCAGCACCATATAGGAGGTGGTGCGCAGGGGCCGGACGGAGCCGGACTTCGCCGTCACCTCCGAAGAGGCCTTCGCGCCGTCCGGGACGAGCGCGGTGCGCGCGGAGTTGGGCTTGTCCCAGGGGGCCTCGGTGTTGGCATTGAGGACCACGAGGCTGGGCTGGGTCTTGCCGGTGGTGACGAAGTCGACGAGCGCGGTGAGGGACTCGGTGGGGGCGTCGAGACCCTGGGTCTTGAAACCGCCCTCGCGCAGCTTCTGGCCGCCCTCCACGTTGAGCACGGTGGCGGCGAGCCACTTCGGCCCGCTGCTCGCCCGCTCCAGCTTCACCACGATGACCTCCTCCACGCCCAGGGTGCCGCCCAGGCGGATGGCGTGGGAGAGCTCCTTGTCCCCGTCCCCGCTGGACGCGAGACAGGGGAAGGGCGTGGCCACGATGGCGCCCTCGTACGCCAGGTCCACGAGCACCGGCGTCTCCTCGCCCTGTACCGGAAGCTGGCGGGGGAAGCTGACGGCGTCACCGTTCTCGAGGGTGAGCTCGTAGGTACCAGCGGGCACCTCCAGCGCGAGCGGGGTCTGCCCCATGCTCCGGCCGTCGAGGAAGACCCCGGAGGCGGGCAGGGTGGACTTCACCGAGAGCTTCACCTTCTTGCCCCGGGCCAGCTCCTTGCGCAGCTTCTCGAAGGCCTGGCGCGTGGAGGGCGTGAAGAGGTCGGGGTCGAGCTTGTACTGCGCATCCAGCCGCAGCACGTTGCGGAAGGCGTCGTCGCTCTCCTTCACCTTGTTCTGGGCGCGGTGGTTCAGGGCCTGGAGGAGCTGGGTGTCCACGTACAGCTTCCAGCGGGCCTCACCCACCGGGAGGCGCGCCACCTGCCGCAGCACCTCGACGATGGCCTGCGCTGCCTTGGCGTAGCGCGCCTCGTAGAACTGGCTCTGGGCGGCCTCGAGCTGCCGCTGGATGTCCTCGAAGCTGCCGGAGGGCTGCGGGAAGAGTCGCTCGGAGAAGTCCGCCGCGGTGAGGACGTTCTCCCCCGGACGGCCCACCAGCGCGCCGTAGAAGGCCTTGGTCTGGGCGCTGAGCTCGGCGTCCTTGCAGTCACCGCTGGAGACCACCACGCGGCGCGGAGATGCTCCCGCCGCGCTTCCCAGCGCGAGGGCGGACACCACCACGATTGAAGAGAAGAGTTTGGAGAGGTTCATGATGTGGGGCGGGATTGCACGTGCCGTTCCGTCGGTGGCCGGGCGCGCGTCCCCGGAGATACCAGCCGCCGCGCCCTGCCCACAACCCATCCACCGGGCTTGAAAAGGCGCCTCTTTTCAGGGCCTTGGGCGGGTGCTCGGCTCCCTACCCATCACGGTGCCTTCCTCCCCCACCGCTCCGCCGCCGTCGCCTCGGCTCGGGGGGCTCCGTCCCGCTCATGGACGCCCCGTCCCGGGTCCCGGCCTCTCCGGTCACCCGCCCGCCCGCCCAGCGGGGGACCGACTCGTGCCGCCCGTGCGCCGCCGTGCGTCATCCTCATCTTGGCCAACGGGAGGAGCGATCACCGCTCACGTCGGATGGTGAGGAGGGGCTCACCTCATGTGTCCGCCACCGGAACGTGACGCCCAGGGGCCGGCGCCATGACAAAGCCGTGACATGGCTCGTGGAGAGTGCAACCGCCATGAACATCGCCGTGATGGTCAACCTGCGTGCACGCCGCGGCTCCGAGAGGATCGGCGGCATGGTGCAGCGCTCCTTCCCCCGGGCCCGCCTGGCCCTCACTCGCTCCCTGGAGGAGGCGCGGACCTGGATTACCGAGCAGCTCCGACCCAATCCCCCCACGCTGCTGCTGGCCGGCGGAGGGGATGGCACCATCACCGGGCTGCTCAACGAGCTGCGCGAGCAGGGGCTGTCCCTGCCCGCCATCGGGGTGCTGCCGCTGGGCACGGGAAATGCCTGGGCGCGCGTCACCGGGGCACCGAAGCCCTCGGAAGCCCTGCGGCAGATCGCCGCCTGCGGTGAGCGCCTGCCGCCCCTGCGCCCCTTCTCCCTCGTGCGGGTGGAGAACCGGGTGGCTCCCTTCGCTGGCACCGGCTGGGACGCGGAGACGATTCAAGACTTCAAGAACTACCTCGCCCGGTTCCCGCCCGGACCCCTGCGCGAGGCGAACGCCGGCCTGCGCGGGTACCTGGGCGCCCTGTTCACCGGCGCCGTCCCCCGGCACATGTTCGGCTCCGGCAACCCGCAGGTGAAGGTGTACAACCTCGGGGGGCAGGCGCTGACCATCGACGCGCGCGGCTCCCTCCTGCCCGTGCCGCACGGGGGCCCCGGCGCGCTCCTCTACGAGGGCCCCGCCGGAGTCGCCGGGGCGGCCACCACGCCCGAGTGGGGCTTCGGCTTCAAGGCCTTCCCCTTCGCCCAGGCGGTGCCCGGCCGGCTCTCGGTGCGCGTCTACGGCGCCGGCGTGCTGGAGGCCACGCGCAACATGTTCAAGCTGTGGCGCGGCCACCACCCGCTGCCGAAGATGCACGACTTCTTCGTCGAGCGCGTGCGCATGGACTTCGACCGCGAGGTGCCCTTCCAGCTGGCCGGCGATGCCATGGGCATGCGGCGCTCCATCGAGTTCGAGCTGGCCCAGGAGTCCGTGCAGCTCGTGGACTGGCGGCAGCTCGGGCGCATCTTCGCGTGAGGCGCGCGCCTCAGCGGGCGGGGCGCTCGGGCAGTCCGAGCACGTAGGTGAGGGTGCCCTTGCCGCCCTGGTGCACCTGGCCCACCTCCCAGGTGTAGCCCTCGCGGGCGAGGGAGGTCGTCAGGGCGCGCAGCTCCTCGGGGCGATGCGCCCGGAGCGTGGACACCAGTCCGTCCCAGGTGATGGTGAGGGGCGCCACCGGCAGCACGTAGGTGAGCAGCAGACGCAGCGGCGTCAGCGGCCGGACGAGCGGGGTGAAGAGCAGCACCAGCAGCGGTATCAACACCGTGCCGAGGAGGCCCTTCGGCGTGCGCTCCACCACCTCGAAGGCGGCGAAGGGGACGCCCTTCGCCTGGGCATCCGCGAGCATCTCGCGCACCTGCTCGGGGCGGAAGTGGTGCAGGGCGTTGAAGAGGGTGCGCGCGCCCCGGAGATCCGCCGGCACCCGCAGCGCGTCCACCGGCCGCTCCAGGTAGTCGACTCCCTGCGCGCGGGCCCGCTCCGCCGCCCGGGCGTTGGGGTACAGGTCGGTGTGCACCACGTGGGACTTCAGCCCGTGCTGGGACTCCAGCAGTCCGCGCAGTTGGGGCAGGGGGCCCCCGCCGCCCGAGCATAGGTCGAGCAGTTGCTGGTTCTCCGACGCCCGCACCGCCCGGGCGAGCACGTCCGCCGCGCCGTCGAACATGCCCATCCGGGTGCTGATGGTCTCGAGGTAGTCCGTGCCGAGGTCCCTCAGGGCGCGCGGGTACCAGCCTTGGTCGATCAGCTCGAAGAGGTGCAGGCGGGGGAGCAGGGTCATCGCGACGGCATTCTCGCTCATGGTGGCCTCCTGGGAGGACTCGGTCATGGCCAGAAGGTGCCACCCGGCCCGCCATCGCGCACTGACCGCTGGCGCCAGAACGGCTTGCCGGGGGCGCCAGCCGGCCGCTAGCGTCCTCGCTGGCGATGCCGTCCTCTCCTCCTCAGTCCGCGGCCCTCTCCGCCCGGCTGGCCCGTCAGGCGCTGAATATCGCGGCCGAGCACGGCCTGCCCGTCGAGGAGCTCTGCCGCGAGGTGGGCCTGCGCCTGGGGGACCTCGACGACCCCGAGCTGCGCATCCCCTACCGCGTGCTGGACTCCCTCGTGGAGCGGGCGGTGCAGGTGACGGGGGACGACAACCTGGGCCTGCACCTGGCGCGCATGGCCGTGGTGGATCCGGACGATGCCGCCTCACTCGTCATCCTCACGAGCGCGAACCTGAAGGAGTCCCTGGTGCGCGGGTGCCGCTACCAGCGCGTCTGGGGCGACGGCGAGCGCTTTCGGGTGGAGGAGACGGAGCACGGGGTGCGCATGCGCTTCACTCCCGTGGGCCCCTGGCGGCCGGCCCACCGGCACCATGTGGAGCTCGCCCTCGCCCAGCTCGCCCAGGGGACGCGCTTCCTGACCGGGGCGGACGTGAAGCCGCTCCAGGTGCGCTTCGTTCACCCCGCGCCCTCGGACACCCGAGCGCACGAGGCCCTCTTCGGCTGCCCGCTCGTCTTCGGCGCGCCCCACAGCGACATCGAGTTCTCCACGGAGGACGCGGAGCGGCCCTTCGCCCACGCGGATGCGCTGTTGAGCGCCATGTTCGAGCAGCAGGCACAGCGCGCGCTCGCGAAGCTGCCGGTGGCCGCCAGCATGGCCGAGCGGGTGCGGCAGCAGGTGCGGCGCACGCTGCCGGGAGGGGACTTCTCCTTCCAGGCGGTGGCGCGGGCGCTGCACCTGAGCCAGCGCACGCTGCAGCGGCATCTCGCCGAGGAGGGGCAGAGCTACGCGGGCATCCTGGAGGCCGTGCGCCGCGAGCTGTCCGAGGACTACCTGCGGCGCCGGATGTCCATCGCGGAGGTCTCCTTCCTGCTGGGCTACGGCGAGCCCGCCACCTTCCATCGCGCCTTCAAGCGCTGGTGGGGCATGAGCCCCGAGTCCTTCCGCCGTGCCCGGAAGGCTTGATTTCGTGTCTTCCTGACACTATGTGGGCTCTGGAACGACAACACGAAAGGTCCCTCCCGTGAGCTACACCTACGAGTACCCGCGTCCCGCGTTGACGGTGGACTGTGTGGTGTTCGGTCTGGATGAAGAGGACCTGAAGGTGCTGCTCATCAAGCGCGGCGTGGAGCCCTTCCAGGGCCGGTGGGCCTTGCCCGGCGGCTTCGTGCGCATGGACGAGTCACTGGAAGACGCCGCGCGCCGCGAGCTCCAGGAGGAGGCCGGCGTCCGCCCCAACCTCCTGGAGCAGCTCTACACCTTCGGCGACCCGGGGCGAGACCCTCGCGGCCGCGTCATCACCGTGGCCTACTTCGCCCTGGTGAAGCTGACGGACCACCGCGTCCAGGCCGCCACCGATGCGAAGGAGGCCGCCTGGTTCTCCGTCTGGGACACTCCCAAGCTGGCCTTCGACCACGCGGACATCCTCGCCACCGCCCTCCAGCGGCTCAAGGGCAAGGTCCGCTACCAGCCCATCGGCTTCGAGCTGCTCCCCCCCAAGTTCACCCTCACCCAGCTCCAGCGCCTCTACGAGAAGCTCCTCGAGCGCGAGCTCGACAAGCGGAACTTCCGCAAGAAGATCCTCTCCATGGACCTGCTCGAGGAGCTGGACGAGGTGGAGCAGGACGTCTCCCACCGCGCCGCGCGCCTCTACCGGTTCGACCACAAGAAGTACAAGCAGCTCGAGAAGGCCGGCTTCAACTTCGAGCTGTAGTCCCCGACCCGACGGTCGGCGAGGCACGGCTGGCGCCCGGCTTGACTTTGTGTTTTTTGGACACTAAGCCTGTGTCCTGTAGACACGAAGTATGCAGGGCCACCCGAGAGGAGAGCCATGTCCTCGCTGCCCTTCGAGCTCGCCGCCGCCACCGTCCTGGGCCGGGAGCACGCCCGTGCCGGACGCAACAACCAGGATGCCTTCTGGGCTCGTGCCACCGAGCACGGCCTGGCCGCCGTCGTCACGGACGGGTGCGGCAGTGGCGCCCAGAGCGAGCTGGGCGCGCAGCTCGGGGCCCGGCGCGTCGTGGAGGGCTCGCTCTCCCTGCTGGGCCAGGGAGTGCCCGTCGACTCGCCCGAGTTCCTCCAGCGCCTGGGCGCGGACGTGCTCTGCTTCCTGCAGGCCATCTCCGGGGAGCTGGGCGAGCGGGCCATCGGCGAGGCGCTCCTCTTCACCATCGTCGGCGCGGTCGTCACCCCGGAGCACTGCCTCGTCTTCTCGGCGGGGGATGGGCTCTGGGCCCTCAATGGCGACGTCCAGCGGCTCGGGCCCTTCCCCGGGAACGCGCCGCCCTACCTCTCCTATGGGCTGCTGAAGCCGGGCGCCGTCGCCCTGAAGACCAACGCCCTCCGGCCCACCGCCGAGGTGGACTCGCTGCTGCTCGGCACGGATGGGGCCGCGGACCTCGCGGGGCTCGCCGAGGCCCGTGTCCCCGAGAGTAACGAGCCCGTGGGCCCGCTCTCCCAGTTCTGGTCCGACGACCGCTACTTCCGCAACCCGGACGTGCTGCGCCGCCGCCTCTCGCTCCTCAACCGCGAGGCCGTCCGCGCCGACTTCCTGGCCCGGCGCCTCGAGCGCGTGCCCGGGCTGCTCTCCGACGACACCACCCTCGTCGTCCTCCGCCGTCGGCAGGGGAGGGCCTGACACCATGGACGTCTATCTCGAAGGGAAGAAGCTCCGGGTGGACCCCACCCAGGCGCTCGGCAAGGGCGGCGAGGCCGACGTCTTCGACCTCGGCGACGGGCGGGTCCTCAAGCTCTTCAAGCCCCCCGAGCACCCCGACTACGGCAACCTCCCCGACGAGCAGGCCGCGGCCCGCGCCCGCATCGCCGAGCACCAGCTCAAGCTGCCCGCCTTCCCGAAGACACTGCCCGCGCGCGTCGTCTCGCCCCAGACGCTCGCCACCGACAAGAAGGGGAAGACGGTGCTCGGCTACGCCATGCGCAAGCTCGAAGGCGCCGAGCCCTTGCGCCGCTTCGGGGAGCCCGCCTTCCGCCGCGCCGGTGTGCCGTCCTCCCGCGTCGCCGAGCTCTTCCGGGGCCTGCACCGTACGCTCTCCGCGCTGCACTCGTGCGGGGTGGTGGTGGGCGACTTCAATGACCTGAACATCCTCGTCACCGGCAACGACGCCTGGCTCATCGACGCGGACAGCTTCCAGTTCGGGCCCTACCTCGCCAGCGTCTTCACCGAGAAGTTCCTCGACCCGCTGCGCCTGGGCGGAGCGAGCCAGGGCCTCATGCCCTCGCGCCCGGCCTCGCGGGATAGCGACTGGTATGCCTTCGCCGTCGCGCTGATGCAGAGCCTCCTGTGCGTGGGGCCCTATGGCGGCATCCACCGCCCCACGCCTCCCTCGCCCAAGGCCACGCCCACCGCTCGCGTCCTCCAGCGCCTCACCGTCTTCCACCCGGACGTCCAATACCCCAAGCCCGCAACGCCCTTCGGCGTGCTGCCGGATGACCTGCTGCACTGTCTGCACCGGGTGTTCGTCGAGGATGCCCGGGGTGGCTTCCCGCTCCCGCTGCTGGACTCGCTGCGCTTCTCCGTGTGCCCCTCGTGCGGCGTGGAGCACGCGCGGGCCTCGTGCCCCACGTGCCGCCCCAGCGCGACGATGACCACCACGCCTGTCACCACCGTGCGCGGCCAGGTGGTGGCCACCCGCCTCTTCACCACCGAGGGCGTCATCCTCCACGCCCGCGTCGAGGACGGCACCCTGCGCTGGCTCTTCCACTCGGATGGGGCGTACCGGCGCGAGGATGGCTCGGCCGTGCTCCAGGGGGCGATGGACCCCGCGCTGCACTGGGACCTCCAGGGCGCCACCACGCTGGTGGGGAAGGGCGGGGAGTTCGCCGTGCTCGCCTCGGGCCAGCGCCCCGAGCGGCTCGGCGTGGATGCTCCGGACCAACGCCCCGCCTTCGCCGCCAACGCGCGCCACCGCTACTGGGCCCACGCCGGTGCGCTGTGGCGGGACGGTACTCTCGGCCCCGAGCGCATGGGCGAGGTGCTCGCCGGACAGACGCGCCTCTTCGTGGGCCCTCGCTTCGGGCTCGGTTTCCACCGCGCGGGCTCGCTGCGCGGGGCCTTCGTCTTCGATGCCGAGCGCCCGGGACTCAAGGATGGACTGGCGCTGCCGTGGCCCTCGGGCCGACTGGTGGACGCGGAGGCCGTGTTCGACGGGCCGAGTTGCTGGCTCTTCCTCGCCGAGGAGACGGGGGGTCGCACGGTGCATCACTGCGTGGTGGTGGGCGCGGATGGCGCGGTGAAGGCCAGTGCGAAGACGGAGGCCGGGGACGGCTCGTGGCTCGGCTCACTGAGGGGCAAGTGCGCCGCGGGGGAGGCGCTCTTCGCCGCCACGGACGCGGGCCTGGTCCGGGTGGAGCTGCGCCAGGGGCAGCTCGCCGTCGTCCGCGAGTTCCCCGACACCGAGCCCTTCGTCGACGCCGACAGCCGCCTCTTCCTCACTCGCAACGGACTGACCGTCGTGCGCCGCCAGGACGTCACCGCTCTGCGGATGACGTGAGCCCAGGACAGGTGGTTCCTGCCCTGATCCTTGGACTCTAGGATACCTGCCAGGAGACCGGCTTCCGTGGTGTGCGTGCCGAGCGGGGCTGAAGTTGGTACCTTGTCTGGACCTGGAGAGGAGTGGGGCGTGAAGCTGACCGAGGACATCAAGCCGGTGTCGTACATGAAGACGCGCGCTGCCGAGTTGTTGCGCGAGGTGAAGCGCTCTCGCCGGCCGGTCGTCATCACCCAGCATGGGGAAGCTCAGGCGGTCGTCCTCGATGTGGCCACCTATGAGGCCCTTCGTGATGCCACACTGCTCCTGAAGCTCACCGCCCAGGGCGAAGCCGACATCCAGGCGGGCCGTACCGTTCCCCAAGCGGAAGCGTTCGCCCGTGTTCGGCGGAGGCTCGCCATCAAGGAGTGAGTGTGGCGAGACGCTTCAAGGTCGAGTGGGCGGAGGTGGCGCTCACCGACCTCTCCGAATTAGTGGACTTCATCGAGCGCGAGAACCCGGGTGCGGCTTCACGTGTCTTGGAGCGGCTGGAGCAGGCTGCGCAACGGCTGGAGACGATGCCGCGCCGGGGTCGCGTGGTGCCCGAGCTCGCGCGGTCCGATATCCGCCTCTATCGGGAACTCATCGTTCGTCCCTGGCGCATCCTCTACCGCATAGGGGCTGACCGGGTCTTCGTGGTGGCCGTGCTGGACGGACGTAGGGACCTGGAGAGCGTCCTACTGGCGCGGCTGCTGCGAGGAACGTAGGCGCCCAGGGGCGCTCCGGAGCTCGTCGTCCGTGAGTTCCCCGCCAGGCTCTCTAAAGTAAGTCGTTTCAGACCCCCACCTCCCGGGCGCGCTTTTCAGAAACCTGTCCGACTGTCGGACAGGTTTTTCAAGACCGCGCCCAGAAGCCCTTCCTGCTTCCCACCCCGGGTGCCTCGATGTGAGGCCCCGGGGTTTCTGCTTCTTGACGCCACGGACCTCCGAACCCAACGTGCCTTGACATGGTGTTGATTGGACACTATGTTGTTGTTGTCGAGACACTAAGGGGGATGCACATGAAGACGCAGTCGAAGCTGAAGGAACTGCCGCTTCCGTCGTTCTACAAGCCCGCCAATGCCGCCTCGTATGCCTACGGCCCCAACGCCATGAGTCTCCAGGCCGAGGCCCAGTCCTGGCGCGGCGCCCACGGCGTCACCGCCGCCGCCACTGACTCCTTCAACCTCCACCTGCTGCTCATCGACGTGCAGAAGGACTTCTGCTTCCCCGAGGGCTCGCTCTACGTCGCCGGTCGCAGCGGTCGCGGCGCCATCGACGACAGCCGCCGCATCGCCGAGTTCATCTACAAGAACCTCGGCGCCCTCACCAACGTCACCACCACGTTGGACACCCACTTCGCCTACCAGATCTTCTTCCCGTCCTTCTGGGTCGACCAGAACGACCAGCCCCTCACCGCCTACCGCGAAATCACTCGCGAGCAGATTGAACGCGGCCAGGTGCGCCCCAACCCCGCTGTCGCCAGGTGGCTCTGCGGCGGCAACTACCCCTGGCTCCTCAAGCAGGTGAAGTACTACTGCGAGGAGCTCGAGCGCGCCGGCAAGTACACGCTCTACCTGTGGCCGCCTCACTGCCTCCTCGGCGGCGACGGGCACGCCATCGCCGGTGTCGTGCAGGAGGCCCGCCTGTTCCACTCGTTCGCCCGCGGCGCTCAGTCCTGGGTCGAGGTCAAGGGCGGCAACCCCCTCACCGAGAACTACTCCGTCCTGCGCCCGGAGGTCCTCACTCGCCATGACGGCCAGCCGCTCGCCCAGCGCAATACCCAGTTCCTCAAGACGCTCCTCACCGCCGATGCCGTCGTCATCGCCGGTCAGGCCGCCAGCCACTGCGTGAAGAGCTCCATCGATGACCTGCTCGGGGAGATTCTCGCCCAGGACGCCGCGCTCGCTCGCAAGGTGTACCTGCTCACCGACTGCATGTCCGCCGTCACCGTCCCCGATGGCAAGGGCGGGTTCGCCGCTGACTTCACCCCTCAGGCCGAGTCCGCTCTCAAGCGCTTCGCCGATGCCGGCATGCACCTCGTGAAGTCCACCGACCCGCTCGCCGCCTGGCCCGACCTGCGCATCGCGTAACGGGCGTCACACCCCTCTCTCTTGAAAGGAGTCGCAGATGAGCTCCCAGTCCAGCAATGGCAACAGCGGCAGCGCCAATGTCTCCCAGCTCTTCCAGGCCGCTCACTCCGAGGGCGTCCTCAGCCCCCAGGCCCTTCAGGCCCTCACCGTCGTGGACCTCGGCGCGCAGATCCAGGCCGGCCTCGGCATCAGCGTCGATGACGTCCAGGCCAGCGAGGTCGTCCTCGTCACCGTCATGCCCGATGACTCCGGCTCCATCCAGCACTCCGGTCACGCCCGCACCGTCTGCGACGGCCACAACCTCGTCCTCGATGCCCTCCTCTCCAGCCAGCAGAAGGACGGCATCCTCTTCCACACCCGCTACCTCAACGGCTTCGTCCTCAACCCCTTCCGGCCCCTCGAGGACGTCGTCCGCATGCACGCGAAGAACTACGACCCCGACAAGGGCACGCCCCTCTATGACCAGGCCGTCGTCCTGCTCGGCACCGTGCTCGCCAAGGCCCAGGAGTTCACCCGCAACGGCGTCTCCGCTCGCACCGTCACCCTCCTCATCACCGATGGGGCCGACTGCCACTCGCAGAACGCTCGCGCCCGGGACGTCGCCTCGCTCGTGAATGACCTGCGCCGCGCCGAGAATCACATCGTCGCCGCCATGGGCATCGACGATGGCAGCACCGACTTCCGCAAGGTCTTCCGCGAGATGGGCATCGAGGACAAGTGGATCCTCACTCCCGGCCAGAGCGCCCAGGACATCCGCAAGGCCTTCCAGGTCTTCAGCCAGTCCGCCGTCCGCGTCAGCCAGGGCGCCGCCAGCTTCAGCCGCACCGCCCTCGGGGGATTCGGCGCCTGAGCACACCTCCAAGGGCTCCGACACGCGCATCTAGCCCGTGAGCCCGTAACGTGAGCAACCGCGGGAGTGGGGGGCCTCTCTCTTCCTCCACCCCCGCCTCGTCGGATGCTCTCCGACCGGGCCGCGCCGACTGGCTTCTCCCGGACACATCTTCCTGTTTGGAAGGTATGGCGCGGAGGCCCGCGCCCTCGACTCCGGGAGGACTCGCGTGGACCCCTGCATCCCCCGCCGCGCTCCGCGCCGTCTGTGCTCCTTCCACCCGGAGGCGGCATGAGCCTCAAGCGGATCATGACCATGACCCTCGTTGCGCTGGGGGCACTCTCCCTTGCGGGCGCTGCCTCGCTCATCATCCTGACGAGCTACCTGCACCACACCACCGAGAGCCTCGGTAATTCGGTGGAGGGCGTCCGGCTCGCCGAGGCACTCCAGGTCGACCTGCTCACCCTCGTCCGGTTGTCCGCCTCCGAGCGGACCCTGCCCTCCGATACCGACCGCTCGCTCGCCGAGACGGAGGCCGCCATCCGCGCCCACCTCGCCGAGGCCCGGCGCCAGGCGCCATCGGAGCAGGAGCGGGCGCTGCTCGCCGAGGCCGAGCAGGCCATCTCCTTCTACCTGCTCAAGCGTGAAGAGGTGCGGAACCTGCCGGAGGAGCGGAAGTCGGCACTGGCGCTGGGTTCTCCCCTGGAGGCGGCCCTCCAGGCCCTGGGACGACTCGTCGACTTCAACGTGGAGGAGGCCCGCCGCGCCCAGTCCCTGGCGGACCGGTGGGATCACCTCGCCAATATCGGCGGTGTGGGCGTGGCCGTGCTCCTGGTGCTCGGCGGCACGGTGATGCTGCTGTGGATGCGCCGCTCCGTCTTCCGTCCCCTGCTCGACATCAGCCGCGCCATGCACCGCTTCGGCAGCGGGCGCAAGCGCACCCGTGCTCCCGAGGAGGGCCCCACCGAGCTGCGCGAGATAGCCCGCACCTTCAACGAGATGGCCAACTCCCTGGGGCGCCAGCAGGAGGAGCAGCTCACCTTCCTCGCCGGTGTGGCGCATGACCTGCGCAACCCCCTCTCCGCCCTGAAGATGTCCGCCGCGCTCGTCACCTCCGGCCGCCCCGTCACCGAGGAGCGCATGCAGAAGACGATGGCCCTCGTGCGCCGCCAGGTGGCCCGGTTGGACCGGATGGTGGGGGACCTGCTCGACTCCACCCACATCGAGGCTGGCCGCTTCGAGCTGCAGTTGGAGGAGCATGACGTCCGCGACCTGGCTAGCGAGGTGGCGGAGCTGTACCTGGCGGGAGGCTCCTCGCATGACCTGCGGCTCGACCTGCCCGAGGAGCCCGTCCTCCTGAAGTGCGATGGCACGCGCGTGGAGCAGGTGCTGCACAACCTGGTGAGCAACGCGTTGAAGTACTCGCCCACGGGGAGCCGGGTGGATGTGATTGTGCGCCGCGAGGGGGACGAGGCGGTGCTGTCCGTGGTGGACCGGGGCATCGGCGTCTCGGCCGAGGAGATGCGCAACCTCTTCACTCCCTTCCGGCGCTCGGGGCGGGCCCGCGAGAAGGCCCCGGGCGTGGGGCTCGGCCTGTCCGTGGCCCGGCGCATCGTCGAGGCCCACGGGGGCCGCATCGAGGTGGAGAGTCGCCCCAGTGTGGGCTCCACCTTCCGCGTGCGCCTGCCCCTGTCCCGCGCGGCGGCGCACCCACCGGAGGCCCAGCCCGAGGGCTCCGACCTCCTGCACTAGCCTTCAGGGTGCCCGTCTCCGGGGGCGGAAGAGCAGCTTGGACAGCTCCAGCGCCGTCACCGGGATGAAGCCCAGCGCGAACGCCAGCCCGAGCTCCCACAGGTGGAGCTCCCCCAGCCCGAAGAGCGCTCGCGCCGACGGAAGCTCGTAGAGCGCCAGTTGCAGCCCCGCCGAGAAGAGGATGACGCCCACCAGCACCCGGTTCGTCAGCGGCCCCACCTCCCAGAACAGTCGCGTGGGGCTGCGCGCCGCGAACGAGCGCAGCAGCTCCGCGAACACCAGCGTCGAGAAGGCCAGGCTCGCGCCCGCTCCAGCTGCTGCCCCGGGTCCGCCCAGACGAAGACCCCCAGCACCACCGCCGCCTCCAGGCTCCCCACCAGCAGGATGTGGCGCCACTGCGGGCGCCCCAGCATCGGCTCGTCCGGGCGGCGCGGCGGGCGCGACAGCAGCTCCGAGCGCGCCGGATCCATCACCAGCGCCAGCGCCGGCAGGCCGTCGGTCACCAGGTTGATCCACAGCAGCTGCAGCGGCAGCAGCGGCAGCGGCAGGCCGACCAGCGAGGCCGCCAGCATCACCACCAGCTCGCCCGCGTTGCCCGCCAGCAGGTACACGAGCGTCTTGCGGATGTTGTCGAAGATGCCGCGACCCTCGCGGACCGCGCGCGACGATGCTGGCGAAGTTGTCGTCGGTGAGCACCATGTCCGCCGCCTCGCGCGTCACCTCGGTGCCGGTCCGCCCCATGGCGATGCCGATGTGCGCCTCGCGCAGCGCCGGCGCGTCGTTCACGCCGTCGCCCGTCATCGCCACCACCTCGCCGCGCTCCTTCCAGCGCCGGACGATGCGCAGCTTGTCCTCCGGCGTGGCGCGCGCGTGGACGAGCTCGGCCGGGTCCTCGCCCGGCTGCGCACGATGCCCAGCTCCCGCGCGATGGCGCAGCGCGGTCACCGGGTTGTCGCCGGTGATCATCACCGTGCGGATGCCCGCCGCGCGCGCCGCGGCCACCGCCGCGATGGCCTCCGGGCGCGGCGGATCGGCGATGCCGACCAGGCCGAGCAGCTCCAGCTTCTCCTCCTCGGGTCCCTGGCCCCGGCGCGACCGCGAGCACGCGCAGGCCGCGCGCCGCCATCTTCCGGGCCGCGTCGCTCGCGCCCTCCGTGCCGCTCGATGCACCGCGGCAGCAGCACCTCCACCGCGCCCTTCACGTAGAGCGCTCCGTCCGCGCGCAGCACGGACATGCGCTTGCGACTCCGAGTCGAACGGGTGCACCGCCACCCGCGGGCGCGCGACCTCGAGCTCCTCGCGGTGGATGCCCCGCTCCAGCGCCGCGCGCAGAATCGCCAGCTCGGTGGGATCGCCCGTGCCCTCCGTTCCCGTCCGGCCCCAGCGCCGCGTCACAGCAGGCCGCCGCGGCGAAGAGGATGGCGTGGGGGTCGCGGCCCCAGACCTCGCGCACCTGCATGACGCCGGTGGTGAGCGTGCCCGTCTTGTCGGTGCAGATCACCGTCGCGGAGCCCAGCGTCTCCACGGCCGGCAGCCGGCGCACCAGCACGTGGCGCGCCGCCATCCGCTGCACGCCGACCGCGAGCGCGATGGTGACCACCGCCGGCAGGCCCTCGGGCACCGCCGCGACCGCCAGCGAGACCGACGAGAGCAGCACCGTCAGCCACGCCCTGCCCGCGCCACAGCCCCAGCCCCGCGACCAGCGACCACGATGGCGCCGCACGCGAACAGCAGCGTGCGCGTCACCCGCTCCAGCCGCCGCTGCAGCGGCGTCTCCGTCTCGCGCCGTCGACGAGCAGGTGGGCGATCTTGCCCAGCTCGGTGCGCATGCCGGTGGCGACGACCTCGGCCACGCCCGTGCCGCGCGCACCGCCGTGCCCATGAACACGCGTGTCCGTGCGCTCCGCGAGCGGCGCGTCCCGGGCCGGGCCGCGCCTCCTTCTCCACCGGCGCGCTCTCGCCGGTCAGCGGCGCCTCGTTGGTGGTCAGCGCGTGCGCCTCCAGCAGCCGCGCGTCCGCCGCGACGACGTCGCCGGCCTCGAGCACCAGCACGTCGCCGGGCACCACCTCCGCCGCGGGCAGCTGCACCGCGTGCCCGTCCCGCATCACCCGCGCGCGGGGCGCCGTCATCGAGCGCAGCGCCAGCACCGCCCGCTCGGCCCTGAACTCCTGGAAGAAGCCGATGACGGCGTTGAGGACGACGATGGCGCCGATGGCGATGGCGTCCGCGTGCCTCGCCCAGCAGCGCGGACACCACGCACGCTCCCAGCAGCAGGGCGATCATCGGCGAGCGGAACTGCTCCAGCAGCACCCCCCACGGCGAGCGCGTCTTCTCCCGCTGGATTTCGTTCCGCCCGTGCTGCTTCTGGCGCCGGACCGCCTCGGTCTGCGTCAGCCCCAGCGGCGTGGCCCCGACGGCATTCGACGCGGGCGAGTCGTTCATCCCGGGACTCCCTGGACCGACGGGCCGAGTGCCTCGGCGAGCTCCTCCTCCGGGCCCTCCTCGCGGGCGCGCACCCGCTTGGGGGCCTCGGGGACCACCATCAGCGGCTTGGGGCAGCGCTGCAGCAGCGTGTCCGCCACGCTGCCCAGCAGGGTGCGCGCGAGCGCTCCGCGGGCCCGGGTGCCCATGATGACCAGGTCCACGTCCTCCGCCGCGGCCGCCTGGGCGATGGCCTCCGCCGGCTCGCCGTGGAGCACCGCCTGGCTGGTGGGCGGTCCGCTGCGACCGGTGAAATGGCGTACCTCCGCCAGCAGCCCCGCGGCGAAGTCCTCGCAGGCGCGCTCGAAGGCGGCGAATTCGGGCGTCTCGCAATCGCCCACCGAGTTGGGCAGCACGTACACCAGCGTCACATGCGCGCCCACGCGCTCGGCCAACTCCAGTCCCACCCGCGCCGCCTCGCGCGCCACCGGAGTGCTGTCCACCGCCACGAGTATCCGCCGCATCGCGCTACCTCCAGGCCCGCCTACCGCACCACCACCACGGGTCGGGTCGACGTGTGCACCACCTTGGTGGCCACGCTGCCGAGCAGCAGCCTCGCCACCGTACCCTGCCCACGGCTCCCCATCACCACCATCCGCACGTCCTCCAACTCCGCGCGGTCGTAGATGGCGATGGCCGGGTCTCCTACTCCCAGCTCCGTCTCCACCGCCACGCCATGCGAGCGGGCCTTGTCCGCCAGGGCCTCCAGCAGTTGGGTGCCCTCGGCTCGGAGGGACTGCTGCAGCTCGGAGAGCGAACCGGGGCCACCGCCTCCCAGTGGGAGCGCCACCTGGGGCATGACGTGGAGCAGCACGATGCCCTCGCCCAGCTTCGCCGCCAGGGAGGCACCGAACTCCAGCGCCCGCTGCGAGGGGGCGGAGCCATCGACCGCGATGAGGATGCGAGTCATAACACCTCATTACCATTCCATGTCCCGTGCCAGCACCGCTCCGAGGGACGGACCCGGGCACGGGCGGGCTGGTGCGCAACAGCTGCGCACCTGGAGCGCAAGCGTTGCGCCCGGAGAGGTTCGCGTCTCCTCCAGCCCGTACCTTCCCTCCAAAAATGCACACTCCGCGCCCGAGCCGCCGAGGCCCCGGTGGGGAGGTCCAGGGAGGAGACCTGGCTCGCAGGGGAGCGGTCGTCTCCTCGGAGGGAGGATGGGCGGGGAGACAGGTGGACCCTGCGCGGTGTTCGTGCGCCGGGGTGACTCCAGGAGTTGTCTGGATGCGGATTACCCTGGAGGTCTGGGTGATGCCTATGTTACTTTTAAGGTCATGCAACCCATCATGTCCCAAGAGGATGCTTCCCCAGGCTGGCGGGGTCGTGCTCTGCTCTCCTCGGAACTCATGACGACCACGGTCAAGAAGCCCGCGACGTACGAGGATCTCCGTGCCCTGCCGGAGACGGTGGTGGGTGAGCTCATCGGGGGCGAGCTCTCCGTTTCGCCCCGGCCCGCCAGCCGTCATGTCCTCGTTGCGTCCACTCTGGGGATCAAGCTGGGCGGGCCCTTCCAGTTGGGGGAGGGCGGCCCGGGGGGCTGGTGGATCTTCGATGAGCCGGAGCTTCACTTCGGCAAGGACGTCCTCGTCCCGGACCTGGCCGGATGGAAGCGCTCGCGGATGCCGGTGTCTCCCGATGCGCCCTTCTTCACGCTTCCGCCGGACTGGGTCTGTGAGGTGCTCTCCCCCTCGACCGCGGTGCTCGATCGGGTGCGGAAGATGCCCGTGTACATGCGCGAGCGGGTTGGTCACGTCTGGCTCATCGAGCCGGTGTCCCGGACGCTCGAGGTCTTCCGTCGCGAGGAGGACCGCTGGGTGCTCATCGGCAACCATGGTGGGGAGCAGGGCATCCGGGCGGAGCCCTTCGAGGCCGTGGAGCTGGAGCTCGAGGTGCTCTGGCGGCCCTCTCCGTGACACCCGGGGCGGTGTAGACTTCTGAGCGGCACTGCCGCCGTCCAGAAGGCCCATGCAGCTCAAGATTTCCGACGATATGTCGACCACCGCCGTGCCTCAGCGCGGCAGGGACGAGCGAGCCCCGCGCTCCGTCCCGGCTCTCACCGTCATCTCCCATCCCCAGCCGCAGCGTATCGGCGAGCGGCTGCTGCTCGAGGCGCTCGCCACCCCGGGCAGGACGGTGTCCCTGTCTCGCAACGCCCCGGACTTCTCCCGGCCGGGCAGCATGCTGGCCCTCCCCCTGGGAGATGCGTTCCTCAGCCGCAAGCCCGTGCACTTCGAGTCCCTCGGCGGGGGCGCGTCGCGGCTGGTCGTACCGGAGGACGGGACGCAGGTGCGGGTGTGCGGAGAGCCCCTCCTCGGTGGTCGGGAGTTCTCGCCCGAGGAGCTGGCCGCCGGCGTGCCGCTCGTGCTCGCCGAGCGCGTGGTGCTGCTGCTCCACATGGGCCTCTTCGGTGGCGCCCGGCCCGGACGACGCTGGGCATGGTGGGGCAGGGCGAGGGCATCCGCCGCGTGCGCGAGGAGGTCGCCCGCGTGGCCGACCTGAACGTGCCGGTGCTCATCCGCGGCGAGACGGGGACGGGCAAGGAGCTCGTGGCCCGCGCCATCCACCAGCACAGCCCGCGCCGCGACGGGCCCTTCGTCAGCGTCAACCTGGGCGCCATCTCCAAGGAGCTGGTCTCCGCCGAGCTCTTCGGCGCTCGCAAGGGCGCGTACACGGGCGCCACCCGGGACCGCGAGGGCTTCTTCCGCGCCGCCCATGGGGGCACCCTCTTCCTCGACGAGGTGGGCGAGGCCCCGCCCGAGGTGCAGGTGGCGCTGCTGCGCGTGCTGGAGACGGGCGAGGTGTTCCCGGTGGGCGCGAGTGCTCCGGTGCGCGTGGACGTGCGGCTCCTCACCGCCACGGATGCCCACCTGGAGGAGCGCATCCGCGAGGGCCTCTTCAAGGCGCCGCTGCTGCACCGGCTGGCCGGCTTCGAGATTCAGGTGCCGCCGCTGCGCGAGCGCCGCGAGGACATCGGCACCCTCTTCATGTACTTCGCCCGCCAGGAGCTGGAGTCCATGGGCGAGGCCCAGCGGCTGACGTCCTCGGACCCGCGCGCCGAGCCGTGGCTGCCCGCGTCGCTGGCCGTCCGCCTGGTACGCTTCGCGTGGCCCGGCAACATCCGCCAGCTGCGCAACGTCACCCGGCAGCTCGTCATCGGCAGCCGGGGCCTGGCGAGCCTCCAGGTCAGCTCACGGCTGGAGCAGGAGCTGGACTCCGCGGCCCTGCCCCTCCCCGGGCGGGCCCTGTCCGGCTCGTCCTCGCCCGGCCTCCGAGGAGCCGGACGCCCAGGAGAAGGCCGCCCGGCGCAAGCCCTCCGAGGTCGGCGAGCAGGAGCTGCTGGACGCCCTGCGTGCCAGCTCGTGGGACCTCAAGGCCGACCGCGGACCGGCTGGGCATCTCCGCGCGCCTCCGTCTACGTGCTCATCGAGAAGAGCTCCCTGCTGCGCACCGCCGGGGACCTGAGCCCGGAGGAAATCACCCGCTGCTTCCACGAGTGCCAGGGGGACCTGGACCAGATGGTGCGGCGGCTCGAGGTCTCCCGGCGTGCCCTCCAGCGCCGCGTGCGCGAGCTGGGCCTCGACGGCGGCTGACACGTCAGTCCCGGCCGGTGACGTGTCCGTGAGTGCCGCCGGGCTCCGGTGCGGCCGGGTGCACGGTGCTCCCGAGGCGAGAGCGTGTCAGGGTCGCTGGTACGGTGCCTGCAATCTTCCGCTGGCAACGTTCATCCAACGTCCCCGCGAGGGACACGAGGAGCCCAAGAGCCATGGCCAACATCATTATCGAGATCCTGGAAGGTGGAGATCCCCGCCCCAACCCGACGGTCCATCCAACACGGGGACACGGTGACCTTTCAGGTGGAGGGCACCCAGGACGTCTCGGTGACCTTCGACACGCCCTGTTGCCTCACCGACTCCACGCCCCTCACGCTGGACGGGAGCAACTCGCTCACGGCCTCGTGCTCACCCCGGGCGGTCTCCTCCACTCGCCGCGAAGACGCACGTACACGTACTCGGTGGAGGTCTTGGGCCAGCGCGTCACGCGCAGAAGCTGGGCGGGAACGGAAGCGAAGCAGGGCGAGCTGGATGTGACGACGGATCCTCCGAAGGACAAGGAGAAGCGCTAAGGCACCGGCGCGCCGGCCTCGGGCTCGTGCAACGCGGTGAGGCGGCCGCGCCACGCGGGCCCGAGGTGGGGATTGTGGGCCAGTGCCAGCTCCAGGTCCTCCCGGGCCCGCGCCGCCCATGTCCGCCGCTGCTCGGGCGGGGCATCCGTACCCGCCAGCGCCAGCAGCACGCTGGCGCGCAGCACCCGGGCACGGGCCCACTGGGGGCGCGAGGCCAGGGCCTGTCCGGCCAGCTCGAGGCCTCGCTCCAACTCCGGGACGGGGTCCTCGCCCCGGCGCTGCCTCCACCCGGCCCAGTCACGCTGGAGGTGGCCGGCGGCGAGCCGGTACTCCAGCTTCTCGGGCGCCAGCTCCAGGGCTTGCTGGAAGGCCTGGGCCGCCTCCTGGAAGTCCTCCTCCCGCGCCTCGTCCTTCCGGGCCAGCCAGCGCGCCCTGACGCCCCGTGCCTCCCCGAGGTTGCGCCACGCGTGGCCCAGGCGGGGGTTGAGCGCGTGCGCGCGCGTCAGGGCCTCCTCGGCCCGGGCGAGCTCCGGCTCCGGGTCTTCTCCCTGCTCCAACCTCCAGGTGGCCCGCAGGACGTGCGCCCGGGCCAGGTTGGCCCACAGGTCGGCATCGCCGGGCAGCAGCGCGAGCGCCTGCGCGGTAGGACTTCACGGCCGCGCTCGCGCTGGGGCCCGGGTCCTCCCCGCGCGCGAGCTGGAACGAGGCCCGCGTCACCTCCACCTCGCCGAGGTTGTTGGTGGCGAAGGCCTGCTGGGGCGCCACGGCCCGGGCCTGCTCGAAGGCCCGCCGGGCCTCGGTGAGCAGCGGCTCGGGGTCTCCGCCGTCATCCCAGAGTTGTTCCGCCTGCCACAGCAGCGCCACGCCCAGGCCGTCGTGGAGCTGCGGCAGCTTGGGGTTGAGGGCCAGCCCCTCGCGGTAGAGCGCCAGGGCCTTCTCCAGGTCCGGCCCGTACTCCTCGCCCCGGTCCCGGCTCCGCTGGGCGAGCTGCTTGGAGACATAGGCTCCCTGGTAGCAGGCCACCACGTTGGCCGGGTTGAGGCCGCGCGCCCGCTCCAGGGCTTCTCGGGCCCGCCCCAGGTCTCCCTCCGCGTCCGTCGCGCCCGGGAACGAGGCCCGCTTGCGCCAGGCGTTGCCCAGGTTGATCCACGCATCCGCCTGACGCTCGTCCAGGTGGATGGCCTCGCGGTAGGCGGCGATGGCCCGGTCCTGGTGGACGAGCGGCTCCCCCCCGTGCTCGCTCTCGTAATCGGCCCACACCTGGTGGAGCATGCCGAGGTTGGCGTGGAAGGCGTAGTCCCGCTCCTCGGGGCGCAGGCGCTCGAAGGCCTCGAGGGCCAGGCGGAGCTGCTCGCGAGGGTCCTCCCCGCGCTGCTGGAGGTAGCGGGCCCACTGCCTGTGGGTGACGGCCAGCTCCAGCGGGACGCGGGCGCTCGGAGGCGCGAGTCGCGAGGCGTCGCGCGCGGCGGCGAGGGACTTCTCCAGCAGCGGCACCACGTCCTCGCCGCCCCGGGTGGCGCGGTGCTCGGCGAGCCGGCGGTGCAGGCGGGCCACCAGCACGATGGGAGCGGTAGTGGTCGGACGTCGGCGGTGAGCGCGCGGGAGAGGGCCTCCAGGCCGCGCTCGTAGTGGGGCAGGACGTTGCCCTGGCCGTACAGCTCCATGACGAGCGCGGCGAGCTCCAGCAGGCCCAGGGCGTGGTGCGACGGCGGGCGCGCTCTCGGCGATGGCGATGGCGGCGGCATAGGCCCGGCGGCCGGCGTCGAGGTCCGCCTGGGCGCCGTCGCGCTCGCCCTGGCTCCAGCGCGAGGTGGCCCGGGCCAGGAGGATGTCGCCGCGCAGCAGCGGTGCCTCGTAGAACCAGGGCCGCGCGCCGCCCATGGCGTCCAGGTGGGCCAGGGCCTCCTCGTGGCGGCCCTCGAAGAAGGCGAGCAGCGCCTTCACATATAAAGGAGGGGCGGGGACGCCGGGGCCCTCGGCCTGGCGGAGGTACGCGAGGGCCGGGTCCCGGTAGCGCTGCTCGAGCTCGCGGCGGCGGGCCTCGCGCTGCTCGGGGCTCGCGGCGCTCCACGTCCAGCAGGAGCTGCTCCCGGTAGAGATGGCCCAGCACCAGCGCGAGCGCCCAGGCCACCCGCGGCTCGCGGTAGCCGAGCGCCCAGGCGGACTCGAGCTGCTCGCGCGCTCCCTCCAGGTCGTCCAGGGCCAGCCGCGCGCGGCCCAGGGCGTAGTGTCCCGGGCCCTGGGCCTGGGGGCCGGCCTGGTGCACCTCGGCCTCCAGTGCGGTCATCCCCGCCCGGAGGGCCTCGCGGTCCTCGCGGGTGTCGTGCAGCGGGGACAGGGCGGAGTAGCGCGCCGAGGCCTCCATCCGCTCCACCCTCTCGGTGAAGTGGCGGGAGAGGCGCTCGCGCTCGGCCCCCTCGCGGCGGGCGAGCACGGCCTGCCCGAGGGCCAGCGTCACCACCAGCAGCGAGGAGGCGGCCAGGGACAGCACCCCCCGGTGCTTGCGGGCCCTCTTGCGCAGCCGGTAGCCCAGGCCCTGGCGAGCCCGCACCGGCTCTCCGGCGAGGAAGCGCTCCAGGTCCTCGGCGAGCGCGCGCGCCGAGTCGTAGCGGGCCGAGCGCTCCTTCTCCAGGCACTTGAGGACGATGGCCTCCAGGTCCTCCGGCACGTCCTTGTCCAGCGCGCGCGGGGGGCGAGGCTCCTCGGACTGGATGCGGGTGAGCACCTCGAGGGCGTTGGTGCCGGTGAAGGGGGGCTGGCCCACCAGCAGGGTGTAGAGCGTGGCGCCCAGGGCGTAGACGTCCACGCGCCGGTCCAGGCGGGCCACCTCGCCCCGGGCCTGCTCGGGAGCCATGTAGTGGGGAGTGCCCACCACCCCGTGCGTGGCCGTGCCCTCGTCCCGCCAGTCGCGCGCGAGGCCGAAGTCCATGACGAAGGGCGAGAGGCCCCCGTCCTCGGTGCGCTCCACCAGGATGTTGGCGGGCTTGAGGTCGCGGTGGACGAGGCCGGCGCGGTGGGCCGCGTGCACGCCCTCGCAGGCCTGGCGCAGCGCCAGCACCTTCTGCTCCAGGGTGAGGGTGCCCGCGAGCGCGCCGAGGGGTTGCCCGTCCACGTACCGCATGGCGATGTAGCCGCGGCCCTGCGACCTCGCCGACCTCGTACACCTCGCACACGCGCTCGTGGCGCACCCGGGCCTGGGCGCGGGCCTCCGAGAGGAAGCGGCGCGCGAGCTCGGGGTCCTCGCCGCGAACGAACTTGAGGGCCACGTTGCGGCGCAGCCGCGGGTCATACGCGAGGAACACCTGCCCCATGCCGCCCTGGCCGAGGAAGCGCACGGGCTGGTAGTGGTCCCAGCCCAGCACGGGGAAGGCGGGCTCCTGCTTCTCGCTGGAGGGCCCGCTGGCCGAGGGCGCCGGGGCTCCCGGCGTGACGGGGGGCAGGGTGGGGGCCTCCTCGGGCCGGGCGCCACCGGAGGGCGAGTCCTCGTGCCGGTTCGTGTCCTCGCGGGAGAGCTCCGCGCGCAACTGGAGCAGGGTGTCCTCGGAGAGGAGGTCCCGCTCCCTCAGCAACTCCAGGGGGCCGCGCGCCAGACGGAGCGCCTCCTCGCGCAGGGCCGCCGCCTCCTCGTGGGAGAGCAGCCCCGCGTCCAGCGCGAGGAGCAACTCCTCCTCGTACAGCTCATGCCTTGCCCCGGTGTTCCGCACGGGGCGAGCATACCGGGGGAGCCGGAGTCCGTCTCAGCCCGGTTGGGCGCCCAGGCGCACCTCGCGCCGGTCCTCTCCTCGCTGTCCGCCTCCTCTTCAGGCGCGGTGCCGCTCGGCCACGCGGTAGAGCCGGGTGAGGGAGGAGTCCAGGAGCGCCTGGCGCGAGCGCATGTAGTGGCGGGCCCGGGCAAAGGGGAACCAGACACGGTTGCCCACGAGCACCTGGGCCTCCTCGAGCTTCTGGCGCGGTATCCACCGGCCTCCGAGGTTGCGCACCAGCACCTCGCCCAGGTAGGCGCCAATGGCGGGCACGGCACGAGCGTCGATGTTCTCCCGCAGGCGACTGGTGGGGAACTCCTCGCGCCAGAAGTAGAAGTCGACATCCGTGAGGGACTCGGGCGTCTCCTCGAAGATGGAGGGCACCTCGGTGTGCAGCAGGGCCACGAGGAGCTCGGCGAGGTAGCTGTAGTGCTCGAGGGCCCGCTCCGGGTCCTCCACGTCGGAAGGCAGCGCGGCGTCAGCGGGGAGCCACTCCTCGGGCTCGGGCGGCTGCCAGGCGTTGAGCTCGGCAATCCTGCGCTGGCGCTTGTGGCTGGCGACACGGTCCACCACGCGCGAGAGGAGCGGCGCCAGGTCCGGGTGAAAGCGGGGCTCCACGGGAGCGAGGGTGGCGCTGCGCTCGCGCAGGGTGCGCAGCACGGTGGAGAAGTCCAGGTCCGGCCGGAGGTGGCAGTGGGCACGGGCCTGGGCCTCACGCGCCTCCTCGCTGGCGAAGTCCGCGGCGGTGGGCCATGTCACAAGGAGGACGCAGCCGTTGGGGAGTTCCTCCACCCGCCAGGCCGGCGTGGACAGCATGCGCTCGCGGCCAACGGTCTCCACCAGCTTCGGGCCGAAGACGTTGAGCCAGCACACCTCGTAGACCTTGTCGAACCCGTCCCTGTACCAGGTCTCTTTATCGCGGCCGAAGCTGGGAAAGCCCGCCAACTCCGAGTCATCACTGCTGTGGGCCACGGCATGGGAGACCGGGTAGCGAGAGGCCCAGGCGCGCACCAGCTCCACGAATTGGCGACAGCGTTCCACCTCCGAAAAGAAGGACAAGGGCCGCACCTTGAGTGTGATGCGCAATTCGGGAGGGAGCGGCGGAAAATCGAGCCTGGGCCATAGATACAACGCGGGCCATTTCGTGCGACGGAGCACGATGGATGTGCTGTTTTCGTCGCGCTCCTCCTCCAGGGCCTTCCAGATGGCGGAGCGGGAGTATTTGCGTCGCCGCTTGCCTTCAGCGATGTCCGGCATCCACTCGCCGGCGTACTCCTCGAGCGCCTGGATGAAGGGCTCCAGTTCGTCCTTCAGTGCTGTCCGCGGGTCGAAGGCGCCTTCGAAGGTGAGCCAAAGGTAGTCCTCGTCCTTCACTCCGTGAAACTCCAGCACCTTCATTGGAACGAAACCTCCACTCGCGGAACCTTGTGCTCTGCTTCTCGCACGGCTGACTCCAAGTCCTTGGCCTTCTTGGGCGTAGCCGCAGCACCGCGTCCACTTCGTCGTCGTGGGCCGAGTGCAGCACGAAGAGTGCGAACACCTCGGCGTGGAAGGGGCCGTAGCGCTCGGTGGCGCTCACGAGGAAGGCCGCGCGCTTGCGTTGCAGCAGGTGGGCGGCGTCCTCGCGCACGGGCCCCAGGGCGCCCAGCCGCACCGCGCCCCAGTCGTCCAACGCCTCCACCAGCCGGGGCATGTCCACGCGCTGCTGCAACGCGACGAATTCGGCGGGCGAGGCGCAGGCGAGGAAGGGCGCCAATAGCTCCTCCTCGTCTCCAGAGGAGAAGTCGGGCCAGCCCGGGGGCACGGCCTGGCCTCCTCGGGTGTCCTCGGAGGGAGAGGTGCTCCAGTGGGTGGAGACGAGGGTGGCCTCCGCCGGAAAGGCAGCGAGGCCCGGCGGGGAGTCGCCGTTGTCGCCCTGGTGCCGCACGGTGGCGCATCCCTGCACCAGCAGCACCGCGAGCCCCATCGCCACCGCCCGCCACCGGGCGCCCCCTGGAAGTCGATGCTCCCGCCCGCTCCGTGAGCCGGGAGCGAGCGAGGAGCGAAGCCGTGCGCGCATGGCGCGCAGTCTTCCACGGGAGCGCCAGGGCGCGTTCCTACTCGACGACCACGAACTCCACGCGCCGGTTGTTGGCGCGGCCCTCGGCGGTGTCGTTGGTGTCGATGGGCTTCTCCATGCCGAAGCCCTCCGAGTCCAGTCGCTGCGCGGCGATGCCCTTCTGGACGAGGTACTCGCGCACCCACTTCGCGCGGCGCTGAGACAGGTCCTTGTTGTAGCTGGGTTTGCCGGCCCCGTCGGTGTGGGCTTCAATCCGCAGCTTCTGGATGTCCGGGTTGCCCTCCAGCACGGTGGCCACCTGGTCGAGGATGGGCAGGGACTCGGGCAGCGCGTTGTCCTTGGCGGTGGCGAAGAACACCTTCTCCAGCGTGCGCAGCTTGCCCTTCTCCACCACCACCTTCGACGGAGCGGGCGGAGGCGGAGGCGGCGCGTCGACCCGCACCACGACGTTGGCCGTGGCCGAGCGCTCGGGGCCGCCCGTGACGCGGTAGGTGAAGGTGTCGCGGCCGGAGAAGCCCTCCTTCGCGGTGTAGCGCAGCGCGCCCTCGGGCGTGGTCTCCACGATGCCGCCACTGGAGGTCACCCCCACCTCGGCCACGCGCAGCGACTCGCCGGGCTGGCCCTCGTCGTTCTTCAGGAGGTCGAGGGTGATGGACTGGCCCGCGAGCACCTGGCCCTCGTCATCGTGCGCCACGAGCGCGGGAGGCGGAGGCGGCGGGGGCGGGGCGGCGATGACGGGCGCGGAGCGGGCGCCGGGCGCGGCGGGGCGCCGGTGGGCACGAAGCTGAGGGCCGCGAGGAGCCGGTAGCGAGGCGTGCCGAAGCCGTTGGTGAGGCCGGGGCCGCCGCCCAGGGTCATCTCCAGGTTCTTGTAGAAGCCCCAGCGCAGGGCGAGCAGCAGCTCCAGCGGGCTCGTCGGGACGGAGGGGCTGCCGAGCCCCACCTCACCGGACAGGGTGGACAGCAGGGCGAGCTTCCAGCGGGGCACCAGGTCCACCTTGCCGCCGAGGCCGTACGTCACCGACGTGCCGAGGTCCAGGTTGAGGAAGCGCTGGGGGCGCCCGAAGAAGAAGCCGGCGTTGGCCAGGACGGCCGAGCCGCGGGGCCCGCGCCACTCGCCGACGAGGGTGGGGTTGAAGGTGAGGCTCCCGCCGCCCACGTAGGAGTCCTCCGGGGCCGTGGGCAGGGAGACGGGCAGCGACAGCGCGAGCCCGAGGTCCCCGGACTCCACCAGCACCGTCTTCAGGGAGAGGCGCAGGTCCGAGAGCGCCGCCGTGGGGAGTCCTCCCTGGAGCCGGGCGTCCGCCATGCCGGCGGGGCTCGTGCTCTGGTAGACCATCATGGGAATGGCCGCGCCGACCTCGAACCGGTCCCACAGCGACACGGAGCCGGCGAGCGTGAGGTACGACTGGCCGCCCACCAGCAGGCGCTGGAAGCGCGGATCCTCGCTGGAGATGAGGCGCAGCGGCTGGTTGGCGTAGTCGCCGAAGAGGCGGGCATGGAAGGAGAGGTGCTCACCGACGTGCGCCGACTGCACGCCGAGCACGTCCTCCCTGCCGGGCTGCGGCTGGAAGCGCTCCACGAGGAAGGAGCGGCTGAGGTCGTCCTGGGCCCGGGCGGCCACCGGCACGGCGAGCACCGCCGCGGCGGCGAGCGTCACGCCCGTGCCCCGGCGGCGGCGCGGGAGCAGGCCGAGCGCGCCCAGCAGCAGCGGCCACCAGGCGCCGGTGCCCCCCGTGCTGGAGCAGCCGCTGCCCTGCACGAGCCACTTCGAGTGGTCCCCCTTCGGCTTGCACTGGCCGGACAGGCAGAAGGCGTTCTCCGCGCACTGGTCGTCCGAGGTGCAGGCGGAGAGGCAGGCCACCTCGCCGCAGACGTAGTCGCCGCAGCTCTGGTTCTGCTGGGCGCAGGTGCCGGCGCCGTTGCAGGTGCCGCCCGAGATGGAGACTCCCTCGGAGCAGCTCGCCGTGCCGCACTGGACGCTCTCACCGGGGTAGGAGCAGGTGGCGCGGCTGGTGCCGTCGCAGATGCCGCCGCACTCGCTGCCGTCGGAGCCGCAGGCCGGGCGGTCGCCGCGGGGCGAGCCCGTCACGGCGCCGCACGTGCCGAGGGAGCCGGCCGCGTTGCAGGCCTCGCACTGGCCGTCGCAGGCGGTGTCGCAGCACACGCCGTCGGCGCAGAAGCCGGTGGAGCACTCGCTGTCGGTGGTGCACGCGCCGCCCCAGTCCGTGCCCGGACGCTTCGAGAAGGCGGCCTCCAGGTCGTGGGCCTGGGTGACGTTCGTCAGGGTGTACGTCCCGTTCTCGGAGACGGAGGCGAGGACCTCCACGCCGTTGTCCGTGAGCGCGGCCAGCGCGTAGCCCGGCGTCGGGGTGATGGTGCAGGTGACGGACTGGCCGTGCGCGACGGGGGAGGGGCAGGAGACGGTGCCCCCCGGGCCGCTGGTGGAGGTGACGGCGTACGTGGAGATGTCGAAGCGGGCGGTGACGGTGGCCGCCGCGCTGGCGGTGAGGGTGCAGGGGTTGGCGGTGCCGGTGCAGCCGCCGCTCCAGCCGGCGAAGGTGCTGCCGGGGGCCGCGGTGGCGGTGAGGCTCACCAGGGAGCCCTCGAGGAAGTCGGCGCTCCGCGTGGCGCAGGCCGGGTCACACTGGAGGGCGGCGGGGCTGCTGACGACGGTGCCGCTGCCCTGGCCCGCGGGGTCCTTCTCCACCGTGAGGGTGTGCAGGGTGCCGATGCCGTCGATGTCCACGGCCACGTTGTTGGTGTCGTCCGGGTCCTGGATGCCCGAGGGCGTGGTGACGGAGGCGCGATGGACGAGCGAGCCGGAGCCGGAGCCGGGGACCACCCGGGCGTCCACGGTGTACGTCACCTTGCCGCCCACGGGCAGGTCCACGGGGGTGTGGAGGTTGCCGGTGCCCGAGTCGGCCGGGCAGGTGGCGCCCCCCGAGGCCGTGCACGTCCAGGAGATGCCGGTGAGCTCGGCGGGGAAGTCGTCGTCGAGGGTGGCGCCGGTGACGGCGCTGGGGCCCTTGTTGGAGACGGTGAGGGTGTAGCGGACGGGCTTGTCCCAACCCACGGCCACGACACCGTCGGTGAGGGAGGCGGAGAGGTCGGCGTAGGTGGCGCCCGAGGTGAGGGCCGTCTCCACCAGGGGCCCGATGAGCGGGGACACGCCCTGGCCGCTGACGGTGTAGTTGCCGTGGGACACCTTGCCGGTGGCCGCGGGGTCGATGTGCACCTTCACCCCGAAGCTGGTGCTGGCGGTGGGGTTCATCGTGCCCAGGTCGCACGTCACCGTGCGGGAGGGGCCGTCGTGGGTGCAGCTCACGCCCGGCGGCGTGTCGAGCGAGACGAACGTCGTCTGGTCCGGCAGGACGAGGGTGACGGTGGTGGAGCCCACCGCGCTCTCGCCCGAGTTCTTCACGAGGTAGGTGTACGTCAGGTCCGAGTCCGCGTTGGCCGAGCGGGGCGCGCTGGCGGCGATGGACAGGCCGGGGAGGAACGCGCCGAAGCCGTCCACGTACACGTGGCCCCAGTGGGCGCCCGGCGAGCAGCCGGCGGCGATGACCTCGAGCTCCACGGTGTCTCCGGCGGCGAGCCGCGCGTCACCGGGCGCCACGTCGATGGACTGCCAGTCGGTGTACTGGATGCCGCCGAGGGTCTTCCAGGGGACGCCGGGCTGGTTGGCGAAGTTGAAGGTGGACCAGAGCACCTCGTCGCGCGTCACGTTGCGCAGGGTGATGTAGATGTAGGGCTGCTGGTTGGCGGTGTGGCCCGGGTTCTCGAGCACCGGGGCGAGCGCGAACCGGACGTGCACCTTGCCGTCGGCCGGGTCCACGTCGGCCGGGGTGAGCGTGGCCGACTGCACCAGGCGGTTGACGTTCTTGTTCTTGCCGAACTCGTTCACCACCGCGGCCCACTGGCCGTAGCGGGGCCAGCGCAGCGACGCGGTGGAGTTCAGGCCGGCGGGAATCTCGCTCTCCGGGCCTCCGGCCGCGTTCCGGGCGAAGGTGAGCGCGGTGCCTCCGCTCTGGAGGTTGAGGTCCGCCTTGCTCGCCGGCGGGGACGGTGATGCCGGGATTGAGGTGGGTGGAGACGGCTCCAGCCGTTGAGCGAGCCCTCCTCGAAGCTGCCGTTGGTGAAGAGCGCCTGCCCGCTCTGGGCGGTGTCCTCGGGTGTGGGCTGGGCGGACGCCTCGGGGAGGTCGCCGCGGGTGCAGCCCGAGGTGACGGAGAGCAGCACGGCGAGTGCCGTGGAAAGGGACGCGGACATCACGCGGCGCGCGGCCGTGCGGCGGCGCGGGGTGGGAAGGGGTGTTGAATTCATGATTGCTCCTGGACCCTGGTGGGGTGCGCGGAGTGCGATTGCACGCACCGCACCACGGGCGTCCCGAGGAGCATTCAGAATGAAATCAAGGAGTTGCCGGTCGGGGAATCTCGGGGGAGCGCGTGCTGACGCGTCAAGGAGCGGGTCTTGACGTGTCAGGACGCTGGTCCGACGCGCCCTGGGGGAAGAGCAGCTCCAGGTGGTAGGTGTCGCCCTCCAGGCGCGCCTGCATGGTGAGGCCGCTCTCGGCGAAGACGTCCATCATGGGCTTGTTCGTCACCAGCACGTCGGCCTGGAAGCCCGGCAGCCCGCGGGCCTGGGCGGCCTCGCGGATGCGCTTCATCAGCGCCGTGCCCACGCCCTTGCCCTGCCAGTCGTCGCGCACCACGAAGGCCACGTCCGCCAGCCGCGTCGAGGGCTCCACGTCGTAGCGCACCACGCCCACCATGTCGTCCGTGCCCGGCACGCACGCCACCAGCGCCATGTTCTGCTCGTAGTCCAGGTTGACGAGCTCCTGCACCTCCTCGTGCGGGTGCCGCCGCTTGAAGCACAGGAAGCGCCGCCAGGTGCTGTCGTCGCTCAGTCCGTACAGCAGGTCCTGCAGCGCCCGCTCGTCGGTGATGCGCGCGGGGCGGATGAGCAGCTCCTGTCCCGAGAGGATGCGCTCCACCCGCTCCTCCGTCCACGGGTAGCGCGCCCGAGGCACCACCTGGTCCGGCAGCACGTAGTGCCGCTCCTTCGCCGCCGCCATCAGCTCGGCGCGGAAGTCCGGGTGGGCGATGTGGATGAGCGCCTTGGCGCGCTCGCGGATGTTCTTCCCCCACAGGTCCGCCACCCCGTACTCCGTCACCACGTAGTGCACGTCGCCGCGGCTCGTCACCACGCCCGTGCCCGGCTCCAGCACCACTTGAATCCGGCTCACCTTGCCGCCCTTGGCCGTCGAGGGCAGGGCGATGATGGGCCGGCCGCCCCGGCTCCTCGCCGCGCCGCGGATGAAGTCCACCTGTCCGCCGATGCCCGAGAAGAAGCACCCGCCCAGCGTGTCCGCCGCCACCTGCCCGGTGAGGTCCACCGCCAGCGCCCCGTTGATGGCCACCATCCGCTCGTTCTGCGCCACCACGCCCGGGTCGTTGGTGAAGTCGCTCGGCCGCATGTCGATGGCGGGGTTGTCGTGGACCCACGTCGTACAGCTTCCGGGTGCCCATGATGAAGGACGTCACCAGCTTGCCCGGCAGCAGCGTCTTGCGGCGCCCGGTGATGACGCCCGCCTCCACCAGGTCCATCACCCCGTCGGACATCATCTCCGTGTGCAGCCCGAGGTCCTTGTGGCCCGTGAGCTGGGCCAGCACCGCGTCCGGAATCTTCCCGATGCCCAGTTGCAGCGTGGCCCCGTCGGGAATCAGCCGGGCGATGTGGCCGCCAATCTGCTCGGAGACGGGGTCCTGCTCCTCGTGGGGGCGCTCCAGGAGCGGCTGGTCCACCGGCACCAGCCGGTGCACGCGGCTCACGTGGAGGAACGAGTCCCCGTGCGTGCGCGGCATGTGCGGGTTGACCTCGGCGAGCAGCAGCGTGGCCGACTCCACCGCCGAGCGGACGATGTCCACGGACACCCCCAGGCTCACGTACCCGTGCGCGTCCGGCGGGCTCACCTGGAGCAGGGCCACGTCCACCCGGACGCGGTGGCTGCGGATGAGCTCGGGAATCTCCGAGAGGAACACGGGCATGAAGTCCGCCCGGCCCTCCTGCACCGCCTTGCGCGTGTTGGCGCCGATGAAGAAGGCGGTGTGGCGGAAGCGGTGCTGGTACTCGGGCTCCACGTAGGGGGCCGGGCCCAGCGTCAGCAGGTGGACCACCTCGTTGTCGGCCAGGTGCTCGCCCCGCTCCACCATGGCCTTCACCAGGGCCACGGGCTCGGCCGCTCCCGAGCCGATGAGGATGCGCCGCCCCGGGGGAATGAGGCGGATGGCCTCCTCCGCCGTCGTCACCTTGTCCGCGTACCGCCGCTGCCAGTCCTGCTCGTGCATGCACCCTCCCAGCCCGCGCCGTTTAGCAGTCTTCGTTCCAACGGTGTTGCCTGGGGAGCGCGGTGTCATCCGCTGCGACCCAGGCGCTCCGAGCGGGCGACTCGCGCGGCCCCTGCGCCCCGTTCCCCTGGAGTCCCGGCGAGCGGGGGAGGGGTTCCCCGACTTGCGGGGCGTGGGGGCGCCGGGGCAGGGGTCGCCCAGGGTTGCGAGGGGCCCGTCCTCATGCCCACCCTGCGACTTCCTCATGTGCGGAGTTCCTCCGAGGACGCTCCTGCTGAGGCATATTGACCTCTCCCGGCTCGTATCGAGAGGGAGGCATGCGAGGCATCGGGTGATTACGCGGCTCGTCGTCAACAATTTCCGGAGCTTGGGGCAGGACGTCTCAATCAACTTGGGGCCACTTACCGCGCTGGTGGGAATCAATGGCTCGGGAAAGAGCAACGTGGGCGATGCTCTCCGCTTCCTCTCGGAATGCCTTCGCGAAGGGCTCGATGCGGCGGTCTCCCGGCGCAATGGAATCGGTTCGCTCATCCGATGGAGCAGTGGCAGGCCCTTTGACCTTGGCCTGGTTGTCACGATCGAGAATGCGCGGGGCTCTGGGCTTTGGGGCTTCCAGTTGGCCCAGGAGTCCGGCGGCGCGTACTACGTCAAGGGAGAGGCTGCTCTCTGGTCCCCCGTGGACAAGCCGGGGGTCGAATACCGTTTCGAGGTGGTGGGGGGACAGTGGCTACGGCGTCCCGAGTCACTCGACCCTGCACTCGAACGCACGGCGCTGGCGCTTCCGCTCATTGCTGGCGACTCACGGTTTCACGAACTCGCAACCGAGCTGAAGAACGTCGCTCTGTATCAAATCTTTCCTGACAAGCTGCGTGAGCCGCAGAAGCCCAATCCAGCGCGGCCGATGTTGGAGCACGGCGAGAACTGGGCGTCCATTCTCAAGGCGATGGATGCCTCGACAGGGATGCCGGACCTGCTTGCCGCGCTTTCTCGCATCGTGGGGGACATTGATGATGTCAAGGTGTCCCAGCTCGCGGGTTATCTGGCGGTCTCCTTCCGTCACGGGAAGATGGGGAACCGGGAGCGCTGGTTCGATGCCTCCCAGGAGTCCGATGGTACTTTGAGATGCGCGGGCATTCTCACGGCGCTCCTTCAGTCGCCCCCGTTGACGCTGGTGGGCATCGAGGAGCCTGAGCTCACCATTCATCCAGGGGCCATTCCGGTGCTCTACGACTTCTTCCGCCAGACCGCCCGCACGGGTCAGGTCCTGCTCACGACGCACAGCCCCGAGTTGCTCGATCTGCTCGATGTGGAGGAGGTTCGAGTCGTGGAGCGTAGGGACGGGGTCACCCGGATCGCTCCGCTCGAGGAGGAGCAGCGGGAGGCGGTGAAGAGTTCCCTGCTGACTCCTGGCGAGCTGATGCGTGCCGAAGGTCTCCGGCCGGCGGAGAGCTGACATGGGCAAGGGCTACCTCATCGTCGAGGGACATGGGGACGGGCAGGCCGCGCTCAAGCTGGTGCATCGGGTCTGGGCGGATCTGGGATTGCCGCATGTCCATTGGGACGCTCATCCCATCCGTGGCGTGGGTCTCCACACCCGTCTGGGGGTGATGAAGGCTTGTGCAGCTCCTCCGCTCCAAGTCCCAGTGTGAGCGGGCCTTGCTGCTCCGGGACGAGGACGACCTCTGCCCCAAGGCGCGCGGTCCGGAGACGGCTGCATGGGTGAAGGAACTGCAACTGCCCTTTCCGGTCGCCGTGGTCCTGCCCCACCGGGAGTTCGAGACGTGGTTTCTACCTTGCGTCCACCAGATGGCAGGCAAGCCGCTCGTTTCCGGTCCCATCGAACGCCCGGGACTTGAAGCGGGCACCGCGTTCAATGGGAACGTGGAGTCCATCCGGGGCGTGAAGGAGTGGCTCTCCAAGCACTTCGCGGGAGGCAAGGCCTACAAGCCCACGCTCGATCAACTCCCGATGACCCAGATGCTCGACCTGCCCACCCTGCGAGCGGCCAACGTGCCCTCGTTCGGCACCTTCGAGCGGGCGCTCCGCTTCCTGAGCACCGCGGGTCCGGGTGATGTGTATCCGCCTCCGCGTCCAGCCGCCGGGTGAGTCGCCGGGCGAGTTGGGCGTAGACCCTCCTTCCAGCCACAGCCCCCGGAGATTCCCCCGCATGTCCTTGCCGCTCCGTCGAGCCCTCTCCGCCGCAGCCCTGGCGGCCCTGCTCCTGCCGCTCGGGTGCTCCACTGCCCTTACCAGCAAGCGTGAGGAAGATAGGCGCATGAGCTCCTCCGACGACGTCTCCAGGCCGGCCCCCCGTTGGGGCATCGTCATCCACGGGGGGGCCGGCGTCATCAAGCGCGAGTCCCTCTCCCCCGAGCGCGAGGCCGCCGTCCGCGCCGTCCTCACCGAGGCCCTCCAGGCCGGCCATGCCATCCTCGCCCAGGGAGGCACCAGCGTGGAGGCCGTCACCGCCGCCGTCCGCGTCATGGAGGACTCGCCCCTCTTCAACGCCGGCAAGGGCTCCGTCTTCACCCACGACGGGAAGAACGAGCTCGACGCCGCCATCATGAACGGGCGCACCCGCGAGGCCGGCTCCGTGGCGGGCCTGCACCACGTGAAGAACCCCATCACCCTCGCGCGGGCCGTGATGGAGAAGTCGCCGCACGTGATGATGATTGGCGCGGGCGCCGAGGAGTTCGCGAAGCAGCAGGGCGTGGAGCTCGTCCCCGAGAGCTACTTCTACACCGAGGAGCGCTGGCAGTCGTTGCAGCGCGCCCTGGAGGCGGAGAAGACGCAGCAGCAGGCGCCGCCCGAGCAGGGGCAGCCGCAGGGGCCTTCCACTTTCTGGGAGCACCCCGCGGGCCGGGAGCACAAGTTCGGCACCGTGGGCGCGGTGGCGCTCGACCAGGCCGGCAACCTCGCGGCGGGCACCTCCACGGGAGGCATGACGAACAAGCGCTTCGGCCGCGTGGGCGACGTCCCCGTCATCGGCGCCGGCACCTACGCCAACGAGCGCTGCGCCGTCTCCGCCACCGGCCATGGCGAGTACTTCATCCGCTACACCGTGGCTCGCGACATCTGCTCCCGCATGGAGTACCTGGACCTGCCGCTGCTCGAGGCCGCCCACTCGGTGGTGATGGACACGCTCGTGAAGGCGGGCGGCGAGGGCGGCGTCATCGCCATGGACGCGCAGGGCAACGTGGCCATGCCCTTCAACTCGACGGGCATGTACCGCGGCTACATGGGGCGGGACGGCACGCCCTCCGTCGCCATCTTCAAGGAGCAGTGACGCTCAGGGCGTCGGCGCGGCCCCGAGGTCGTGGGCCTCCTCCAGCAGCGCGAGCACCTCCTCGTCGTCCACCTGGTGGAAGTCCTCGTACCAGACGCCCACGGCGCCCAGCATCGTCGGCTCCTCGAACGCCACCATCTCGTCCACCTCCTCGCGGCGCAGCGCCGCGGCCGTCTCCGCCCCGGCCACCGGGACCGCGAGCACCAGCCGCCGGGGGTTCAGTCCGCGCACGGCCCGAGCCGCCGCTCGTGCCGTGCCTCCCGTCGCCAGCCCGTCGTCCACCAGGATGACCGTGCGTCCCCGCACGTCCGGCAGCGGTCTGCCCCCCCGGTACTGCCGCACCCGGCGCTCCAGCTCCTGGGTCTCCTCCTCCGCCACGGCCCGTACCTCCTCGTCCGTCAGGTCCCCGTACTCCAGCACCTCGCGGTTCATGTACGTCGCGCCGCCCTCGGCGATGGCGCCCATCCCCAGCTCCGGTCGCCACGGCACTCCCAGCTTGCGCACCACCAGCACCTCCAGCGGCGCGCCCAGGGCCATGGCGATTTCGTAGCCCACCGGCACCCCGCCCCGAGGCAGCGCCAGCACCACGGGCGCCTCATCCCGCAGGTGCTCCAGTTTCGTGGCCAGCATCCGCCCCGCCTCTTCCCGGTTCCGGAATCGCATCCTCATCGGTCCACCTCCTCGGGCCGGCTCAGCTCCTTCGCGAGCCGGTCTCGCGCCTCGCTCAACGTGGGGCTCACCTCCACCGGGTAGGGGGGCTCGGCTCGCGGCAGCGCCCGCACCCGCGAGGGCAGGCGTGCCAGCTCCTCCCTCGCGTTCGTCCGGAGCTCCTCCAGTGTGGGGCTCGCGCCCTTCAGCCGCCGCCCTCCGTGCATCATCCGCCGCAGCAGCGGACGTCCCGGGAGCACCTCGTCGTGGCGGGCCAGCACGTCCCGGCGTGCCTCCCCATCCGCCTCCTCGCGGAACACCTGCTTGCGCTCGGGCAGCTGCACCTTCGCCGTGGACAGCTTCATCCGCCCCCTGCCCGCGTACGCCACCAGCTTGTAGGCCATGTCGAGGGAGGGCGCGTCCGCGGACACGCCCATCGCCGTGCCCACGCCGAAGGCATCGATGGGAGCCTGTCGCGCCATCAGTCGCGCCACTTCGTCCTCGTCCAGCCCGCCGCTCGCGAAAATCTGGACCCGCTCCAGTCCCGCCGCGTCCAGCAGGGCGCGCGCCGAGTGCGCCAGCGCGCCCAGGTCTCCCGAGTCCAGCCGCACGGCGCGCACCCGGAAGTCCGGCCCCAGCTCCCGGGCCAGCCTCACCACGTTGCGCACGCCCTCCAGCGTGTCGTACGTGTCCACGAGCAACGTCGTCTCCGGGAAGCGGCGCACGTAGGCGCGGAACGCGGAGAGCTCGTCGTCATGGGCCTGCACGTAGCTGTGGGCCATGGTGCCGGCCACCGGGATTCCGTAGCGCTGGCCCGCCAGCAGGTTGGAGGTGGCGGCCACTCCGGCGATGTAGCCCGCGCGCGCCACCTTCAGGCCCGCGTCCACTCCGTGCATCCGCCGCACCCCGAAGTCCACCACCGGCCGCCCCTGGGCCGCCTCCACCACTCGCGCCGCCTTGGACGCCGCCACCGTCTGCAGGTGTACCTGGTTGATGAGGTACGTCTCCGCCAGTTGCGCCTCGGGCAGGGGCGCCACGACCTCCAGCAGCGGCTCCTCGGGGAAGACGGGAGTGCCCTCGGGCACGGCGTACACGTCCCCGGTGAAGCGGAAGCGCTCCAGCCAATCCAGCAGCCGCTTCGAGAAGCGCCCCAGCGACTCCAGCCAGGCGAGTGCCTCCGGCGGGAAGCGGAGCGTCTCCAGGTACGAGAGGGCCTGCTCCAGCCCGCAGGCGAGCAGGAAGTTGCGGTGCGCGGGCAGCTTGCGGGCGAAGAGGCTGAAGGCGGCCTCCTCGTGGAGCCCCTCGTGGAGGTAGGCGTCCACCATGGTGAGCTCGTAGAGGTCCAGGAGGAGCGCCGCGTCCATCGTCTTCCTCACCGCGCCCTCATGCCGAGGCCCTCGGTCCTCCGCCCGGTGCCGCCGAGAGGACCCAGCGCTCCAACTCTGGCTGCGGCATCAGTCCGCTGCGTCGCGCCACCTCCTGGCCGCCGGAGAAGACGACGAAGGTGGGAATGCCGCGCACGCCGAGCTGGCTGGCCGCCTGGGGGTGGTCCTCCGTGTTCAGCTTGAGGACGAGGAGCCGGCCCGCCTGGGCGCGACCCACCGCGGCGAGGATGGGGGCGGCGGCACGGCAGGGGCCACACCACGGTGCCCACAGGTCCAGCAGCACGGGGACGGGCGAGGACCGCACCGCCCGCCCCAGCGCCTCCCCGTCCACTTCCTGGGGGGCGCCCGACAGGTCGAGCGGACGCTGGCAGCGGCCACAGGTGGGCTCACCGAGGGGCCGGGGCTCGCGCACGCGGTTGAAGGCACCACAGGACGAACAGCGGAACATGGGAACCTCCGCGACTCTTCGCTCCAAGTTAGGGATGCCGGACGGCTCCGGCGCTTCCTCGGGGAGCCCTCGCAAATCCGGTGCCGGCTCTCGCCGCTCGCGTGCTCCGGGGACGGGCATGCAGGCTTTGCGGAGGCGTTCCGCCGAGATGCGGTTTTTGCGTCGAGGTCCCGGGTTCCGGAGCGGCGGTGATTCAGGTTTCCAGGGCGGGAGACCTCCTGGGCGCGTTTTTCAAAAACCTGTCCGACTGTCGGACAGGTTTCCGCGCGGCGAGGCCAGGACGTGGGTCGTGCGTTACTTCTGAGGGGACGTCCTCCGATGGCTTAGAGTGGGTGGCATAGGACGTGAACTGACAACCTTCGACCGGGCCCCCGGGGGCCTTCCGTACTTGGAGCAACCATGACGATTGTCTGTGCCACCCACTTCTCGGACGCCGCGCAGCGGGCGGCCACTGCCGCCGCGGAGCTCGCGCGCCGGCTGGATGAGCCCCTCTTCCTGGTGCACGTGCTGCCAGGGGACCTGGCGCGCGCCTTTGGCCAGACGTTGAAGGACACGGCGAGCTCGGCGCTGATGGACGAGGTGCGGCGGTTGGAGAAGCTGGGGGCGCGGGTGAGCCACCAGTTGCTGACCGGCGAGCCCTCGGAGGAGCTGGCGCGCTTCGTGGAGGAGAAGGGCGCCTCGCTGGTGGTGACGGCGGGCCCCACGAGCGCCTCGCCCTTCCTGGGGCTGGGCGGCACGGTGGACCGCCTGGCCACGACGCTGCCGGTGCCGCTGCTGGTGGTGCGCGATGACGGCGCCTTCGCGGAGTGGGCGAAGGGCTCGCGCGCGCTGAAGGTGATGGTGGGAGTGGACCGCTCGCTGCCCTTCGAGGCGGCGCGGGACTGGGTGCGGGGCCTGAGGCGGTACGGCCAGGTGGAGGTGGTGGCCGGGCGCATCTACTGGCCGCACGAGGAGTACCAGCGGATGGGGCTGCCGCACCCGCAGGCGTTCCAGGACGTGTCGCCGGAGCTGCGGCGCACGCTGGAGCAGGAGGTGCGCACGCTGGCGTCGCCGCTGGAGGCGCAGGGGCAGCCGCCGGTGAAGGTGCGGCTGGAGCTGGGGGTGGGTCGCATCGCGGACCACCTGGTGGCGCTGGCGGCGGACGAGAAGGTGGACGTGCTGGTGGTGGGCACGCACCAGCGGCGCGCGCTGGGCAAGCTGTGGAGCGTGTCGCACCACGCGCTGCGGCTGGCGAAGATGTCGGTGGTGAGCGTGCCGGTGATGGCCTCGGCGCGGGGCGCGGAGGTGCCGATTCCGGCGCTGCGCTCGGTGCTGGTGTCCACGGACTTCTCGGATGCGGCCAACCGGGCCATTCCGTATGCCTTCTCGCTGCTACCGGCCGGGGGCACTGTCTACGTGACGTACGTGGGCGAGCCGCCGCAGGTGGTGGAGCAGGAGCGGGAGCTGCGCCAGCGGCTGCACCAGCTCGTGCCCCGGGACGGGGATGCCAACGGGCGCAAGGTGCAGGTGGAGATTCTCTCGGGCAAGGACGTGGCCGAGACGCTGCTCAAGGCCGCCGAGCGCCTGAACGTGGACGTGATGTGCCTGGGCACGCACGGGCGCTCGGCGCTGAAGACGACGCTGATGGGCTCGGTGACGAAGGAAGTGATGTCGCGCGCCGACCGGCCCGTGCTGGTGGTGCGCCCGCCGGAGGCGTGACGCGTCCGTGTGCCCGGCCCCTCACGGGGGGCCGGCGAGCGCCATATAGGCCCGCTTCGCCTTCACCGAGTAGAAGCGGGCCTCCGGCAGCACGTACGCGGTGAGCCGCTGGCCGTACACGCACCCCGTGTCCAGTCCGATGGCATGCGGGTGGCGCTGCAGCCCTCGCAGCGCGTCGTGGCCGAAGATGACCAGCTCCGGCCCCTTCCAGAGGCTCGCCCACGGAGCGCCGTCGTCCACCCTCTTCGAGGGCTCTCCGTCCGGCGTGATGCTGCGCAGGTTGAGCATCAGCACCGGCTTCTGCTTCTCCAGGGGCACGCCGGGCACCAGCCCTCCGTGCACCACGCGCACGTTCAGCTCGGGGAAGTGGCGCTGCAGGGGCAGCGACTCGAGGTACGCCCAGTCCTCGTCCTCCAGCGTGTCGAGCACCGGCTGGTGCTCGGGCTTGAGCTTCTTGCCCTCGGGCATCTTCCCCGCGTGCCAGCGCAGCACGTGCTCGTCGTGGTTGCCCGCGCACCGCGAGCATCCCGCGCTCCCTCGCCCGGCGCACCACGCCCGCCGAGTCCGGCCCCTTCGCCACCAGGTCCCCCACCAGCACCACGCGGTCGCCCGGGCGGTACTGGCACTCGGCCAGCAGGGCGTCCAGCTCCTCCGCGCAGCCGTGGACGTCTCCGATGAAGAGGGTCCTCGTCATCACTCGCCCTTCGGAGGCTGCACCTTCCAGCGCCGGTGCAGCCACAGCCACTGGTCCGGGTAGCGCCGGATGTACTTCTCCAGCACCGCCGTCACCGCCGCCGTGTGCGCGGTGGCGGCGTCCTGCTCGCTCACGCCCTCGGGCGGGAGGATGGGCCCCTCGACTTCCAGCCGCAGCTTGAGCCCGCTCTCGTCCCGAATCCCCATCACCACGAACACCGGGGCCCCCGTGCGCTGGGCCACCACCGCCATCGCCGGCGTGGTGGACGCCGGCCGTCCGAAGAAGGGCACGAACACCGCCGCCTTCGCCGGCAGGGACTGGTCCAGCAGCATCAGCACCGTCTCGCCCAGCTTCACCGCCTCCTGCGCCTCGGCGATGGCGCCCTTGGGGTAGATGAGCCCCGCTCCCGCGCGCAGCCGGTTGTCGACGATGCGCATGTTGAGCGCCCCGTTCAGGGGCCGCACCAGTGCGTTGAGGGGGATACCCCGGCGCAGCAACATCTTCCCCGCCCGCTCCCAGTTGCCGAAGTGCGCCGTCACCAGCAGCGCGCCCTGGCCTTTCGCGATGTTCGCCTGGAGGGCCTCCCAGGCCGCGCCCTGGACCTCGGGCACCTCCCACCGCGGCTCCACGTGGTCCTTCTCGTCGATGGACTCGAACACCACGCGCGCCATGGTGATGTAGGCCCCGAGGGCAATCTTCCGCCGCTCGGCCTCGCTCTTCTCCGGGTACGCGTGGGCCAGGTTCTCCAGCGCCACCCGGCGGCGGATGCCCAGGGTGAACGCGAGCCACCCCACGAAACGGGCGAACGCGTCCCGCCGCCGCGGGGACAGCGCGCACACCGCGTCCATCACCTGGTTGGCGAGCCAGCCGCCCACCGGCCCCGGGCGCTGGCCGAGCACCTGGGTGAGACGGGCAGGAGGAATGGGGAGGGGCAGGCGCGGGGACTCGGGAACGGGGGCGGGCAGGGACACGGCGGCGCACTCCACCTGGAAGCGGCAAGCTGGGCAAGGGGCTCCCACTGCCCATCGCTACCTTGCCCGCCCCTCCTGGGCTAGACCCTCGGCCATGTCCAAGCCGACCCGCCGTGCCTCGCTCGCCCTCCTGGCCGCCCTGACGGCCTGCGGCGCCCGCCAGCCCGTGCCCACTCCGGATGTCGCCTCCGCCCCCGTGGCCGAGGCCGCCCGGCCCGCGCCCGTGTCCCCCGCGCTGCGCCTGCCGACCCAGGTGCGCCCCTCCGGCTACACCGCCGAGCTCACCCTCGACCCGGCCGCCCCCACCTTCCAGGGGGTGGTGGACATCGACCTGGACGTGAAGGAGGCCACCGACGTCCTCTGGCTCCATGGCCGCTCCCTCACGGTGAAGGAGGCGACACTCACCGTGGGTGGCAGGCCGGTGGCCCTCACGCAGACGAAGGGCAACGGGGACTTCCTCGGCTTCGTCCCGGAGGCCACGCTCCAGCCCGGCACCGCGCGCCTGCGCCTCGCCTACGAGGGGCAGCTCTCCGAGCGCGAGGTCAGCGGCGCCTTCCGGGCTCGGGAGGGAGGGGACTGGTACGTCTTCACCCAGTTCGAGCCGCTCGGGGCGCGGCGCGTCTTCCCGTGCTTCGACGAGCCGGGCTTCAAGGTGCCCTGGCAGCTCACCCTGCACGTGCCCCGGGGCAACGTGGCCGTCACCAACACCCCGCTCGTGGCCGAGGAGCCGGGCGCCAACGGCACCACGTACCGCTTCGCCCGCACCCAGCCGCTGCCCAGCTACCTCATCGCCCTCGGCGTGGGCCCCTTCGACTTCCTCGAGGCGAAGCCCTCGGGGGAGAAGGGCGTGCGCACCCGCATCATCACCCCGCGAGGGCCGCGCCGCCGAGGGCGCCTATGCCGCCCAGGTGACGCCGGAGATTCTCGGCCACCTGGAGAAGTACTTCGGCATCGCCTTCCCGTACGAGAAGCTGGACGTGCTGGCCGTGCCGCTCTTCGGGGGGGCCATGGAGCACCCGGGCCTGGTCACGTTCAACTCGGGGCTCCTCCTGTCCAAGCCCGCCGAGGACACCCTCCGCCGGCAGCGCGACTTCTACAACGTGCAGACGCACGAGCTGGCGCACCAGTGGTTCGGCAACCTCGTCACCCTGGCGTGGTGGGACGACGTGTGGCTCAACGAGGCCTTCGCCACCTGGACGACGCCGCGCATCGTCGAGGGCGCGCAGCCCTCGTGGGACGTCCCCATCGAGCGCGTGCGGGGCCGCTCGTTCGCGCTGTCCACCGACAGCCTGGTGTCCGCGCGCCGCATCCGCCAGCCCATCGAGTCCGAGGACGACGTCTACAACGCCTTCGACGGCATCACCTACGGCAAGGGCTCGGCGGTGCTGGCCATGGCCGAGAGCTGGCTGGGCCGCGACGTCTTCCAGCGCGGCGTGCGGCGCTACCTGCGCGCCCACGCCCACGGCAACGCCACCGCGAAGGACTTCCTCGACGCCCTCTCGGCCGAGGCGGGCCGGGACGTGTCCGTCGTGCTGGGCACCTTCCTGGACCAGGGCGGCGCGCCGGTGGTCTCCGCTGCGACTGGACTGCTCGGGCAAGGTGCCCGCGGTGAAGCTCTCCCAGCGCCGCTTCCTGCCGGTGGGCTCGGCGGGGGACGCGAAGCAACTGTGGAAGGTGCCCCTGTGCGTGCGCTACGGCACGGGGGCCCAGGCGGGCCGCGCCTGCACCGTGCTGGAGGGCGAGGAGGCCGAGCTGCCGCTCCCCGAGGCGAAGGCGTGCCCCACCTGGCTGCTGCCCAACGCGGAGGGGGCCGGCTACTACCGCGCCGCCGTGGACGGGAAGATGCTGGCCCGGCTCCTCTCCACCGACAGCCGCCACCTCTCCCGCGCCGAGCGCGTCGCCCTCCTCGGGGACGTGCAGGCCCTGGTGAACGCGGGCACGCTGCCGGCCGCGGACGCGCTCGGCCTGCTGCCGGGCCTGGCCGGGGAGAAGGACCGGCTGGTGTTCCAGGCGGCGCTGGACCTGACGGGCCTCCTCAAGCCGTCGATTCTCTCCGACGCGCGCCAGGCGGACCGGGAGCGCTTCCTGCGTGACACCTACGGGGCCCGGGCCCGGGCGCTCGGCTTCACCCCGCGCGCCGGGGAGGACGAGGACACCCGGCTGCTGCGCTCCACGCTGCTGTGGAGCGCCGGCCGCCAGGGCCGCGAGCCGAAGCTGGTGGCCGAGGCGAAGCGGCTCATGGACAGGTGGCTGGTGGACTCCAACGCGGTGGCGCCCGAGGTGGTGGACCCGATGCTCGCCATCGCCGCGGACAACGGGGACGCGGCCCTGCACGGCAGGCTGCTGGCGGCCCTGAAGGGGGAGAAGGAGCGCAGGAGTGCGCCAGCAGCTCGTCGACGCGCTGAGTGGCTTCACCGACCCGGCGCTGGTGCGGGAGAACCTGAAGCTGCTGTTGGACCCCTCCGAGGACGTGCGCGAGCTGGGGATGCTGCTGTTCGGCGCCTCGAACGTGCGGACGCGCGACGTGGCCTTCGCCTTCGTGAAGGAGAACTACGACGCGCTCGCCGCGCGCATGCCGGAGGAGTACCGGTCCGGGCTGGCCTGGGTGGGGGCCTCCTACTGCGACCCCGTCCACCGCCAGGAGCTGGCCGCCTTCTTCACCGAGCGCTCCGCGAAGGTCCCCGGCGGGCCCCGCATGCTCGCCCAGGTGCTGGAGGCGGTGGACCTGTGCATCGCCTTCAAGGCGGCCCAGGGCCCCGGCATCGAGTCCTTCCTCGCCTCGCCGAGGAAGGTGCCGGCCCGCTCCGGACGCTGAGGGTCGCTCGCCCGCTGTCGCGCGCGAGACAGTCGAGGCTTTCCAGGCTTTGGATGGAAAACAGATTCTCCCTCCAGGGCCCGGCTGCCTTGACCCTCCAGGAGGGGCTCTTTAGCCTTTTCACCTGGAGTCGCAGTCCCCTCGGAGGCGACAATGGCGCACACGACGGATGACGGCCGGTCTCCCCTGGTGAATCCCCAGTCGTCTCCCTCGGAGGAGACGACGTCGGGAGAGGGCCCCGCTCGCCCCAGCCTCCCGCGCACCCCCCCTCGGGTGTGGCCGCCGATGTCCCCGGGGGACATGGGGCGGGTGGTGCGGCGGTTGAAGCTGTCGGCCCAGTCCCTGAGGGACTCGGAGCCGAGGGTGTCGCTGCTGGGGACGTGAGGGGCGGAAGCCCGCGCTACTTCTTCTTGGCGAGGAAGGCGTTGAGGGCCTCGCGGGCCTCGGCCGAGCCGAGCCGCCAGACGAAGAGCTCGCCCTCGCGGGAGAGGGCGTCGTCCACGGTGGCGCGCAGGGGCTCGCGCAGCAGCCGCTTGGTGAGGCGCAGGGACTCCACGGGCTTGGCGGCGAGCGTGGCGGCGCGCTTCTGCACCACCTCGGCGAGGGAGGCCTCGGGCACCACCTGGTTGATGATGCCGGCGCGCAGGGCGGTGGCCGCGTCGAAGGGGTCGCCGAACATGAGCAGCTCGGAGGCGAGCGCCATGCCGGCCACGCGGGGCAGCAGCACGCTGGAGGCGCCCTCGGGGCTGAGGCCCAGGTTGACGAAGGGCATGCTGAAGAGGGCGCGCTCGGAGGCCACCACGTAGTCACAGTGCAGCAGCAGGGTGGTGCCGATGCCCACCGCCACGCCGTCCACGCCGGCCACCACGGGGCGCGAGTGGTGGGCGAGGGCGCGCAGGAAGCGGAAGACGGGGCTGTCCTCGCCAGCGGGGGGGTTCTCGAGGAAGTCCTTGAGGTCATTGCCGGCGGTGAAGGCGCCGGCCGAGCCGGTGAGCACCACCACACGCACCGCGTCATTGGAGTCGGCGTCGAGGAGGGCGTGGGCGGCGGCGTCGTACATCTCGCCGGTGAAGGCGTTCTTCTTCTGGGGCCGGTTGAAGGTGAGGGTGAGGACTCCGGCCTCGAGGTTCGTCAGCAGCGTGTCGGACATGGAGGGGGAGATTACCTGGAGGAAGGGGGAAATGGCCCGGGGCTTGCTTCGTTGCCCGGGTGGATGCCCTCCAGCCCCGCCAACGTGTCTCCCTGTCGCTCCGTGACCACGGTTGCCGTGTCTTCGTGTCAGTCCGAGGCGCGGGGGCACGGGGGAGTCCGCCCCACCCGCGGCCCTCGGGCCACACCCTGGTGCACACCATGCTGACCCTGCACTCCCGACTGCTGTCCTTTCTCCACCACCATGGGTTGCCGCCGGTGCTGCTGAGCAGCGTGGTGGCCATCGTGATGCTCCAGGCGCGGCTGGAGTGGAGCGGGAGGGTGAGCTTCATCTTCCTGGTGTGGAACCTGTTCCTCGCGTGGGTGCCGTATGGCCTCGCGCTGCTGGCGAGCCTGCTGCAGGCGCGCGGGCGGGGGCGGTGGTGGAACCTGCTGCCGCTGGGCGTGGCGTGGCTGCTGTCGTTCCCCAACGCGCCGTACCTGCTGACGGACTTCATCCACCTGCGGCCGAGGCCGGGCGTGCCGATGTGGTTCGACGCGGCGATGCTGGCGAGCTTCGCGGCCACGGGGTGGCTGCTGGGGCTGCTCTCGCTGGAGGTGTGGAAGCGGCTGCTGGAGGAGCGGTGGGGGCGGGTGGCGGCGTGGGGCGGGGTGCTGGCCGCGTCGGTGCTGTGCGGCTACGGCATCTACCTGGGCCGCTTCGAGCGGTGGAACAGTTGGAACGTGCTGAACCGGCCGCGCTCGCTGCTGGAGGCGGTGCTCGGCCACGTGAGCGAGCCGCTGACGTACCGGTGGCTGGTGGGCACCACGGTGGTGTTCGCCGGGCTCGTGCTGCTCTCGTACCTCGCGTACGAGAGCTTGATGACGAAGCGTAGGCAGGAGCGGGCGAGCGTGTGAGAGGTGCCGGCGAGGTGTTACCTTCTCTCCATGCCTCGTTGGTTCAACACCGCTGGTCCTTGCCGGGCGGACCGCAACTACATGCTTCCGGCCTTGCGGCGTCTGCCCGAGGTGCTCTCCCTCATTGCCCAGGAGAGCTACTTCGTCCTCCACGCCCCCCGACAAGTAGGCAAGACGACGGCACTGCGAGCCTTGGCCGAGGAACTCACCGCCTCCGGCCGCTACGCCGCGCTTCACTTCTCCTGTGAGGAGGGAGAGGCGGCCGGTGACAACTTCGCCGAGGCGCAGCGGGCCATCCTGTCGCGTATTCGCCGCAACGCTGAGCTCTCCCTGCCCACGGAACTGCACCCACCACCCTTCCCCAACGCGCCTGACAGCGCGCTCCTGGGCACTGCTCTCTTCACCTGGGCGCGTGCTTGTCCCAGGCCTCTGGTGCTCTTCTTCGATGAGATTGATGCTTTGCGCGGTCAGGGCCTGCTCAGCGTGCTGCGCCAGTTGCGCTCCGGTTTCTCCGACCGCCCCGATGCTTTCCCTGCTTCTGTTGTCCTGTGCGGTCTGCGCGATGTGCGCGACTACAAGGTGTCCTCGGGCGAGCGCGGCCAGCCTGGCACAGCCAGCTTCTTCAACATCACGGTCGAGTCGCTCACCCTGCGCGACTTCACTCGCGACGAGGTGACTGAACTCTACCAACAGCACACCTCCGACACCGGCCAGGTGTTCCTCCCCGAGGCCATTGAGCGGGCCTTCTACTGGACGCAAGGCCAGCCCTGGCTGGTCAATGCCCTGGCCCGGCAGATGGTGGAGAAGCTGGTGCCCGACCGGAGCCAGCCCCTCACCGCCGCTCATGTGGACGCCGCCAAGGAGATTCTGCTGCACCACCAGGACACCCACCTGGGACGCCTCGCCGAGAGCCTGCACGAGCCACGCATGCGACGCATCCTTGAGCCCATTCTCGCTGGTCTCGCCCTGGGCGACGTGCCCGAGGAGGACCTGCGCAGCGTCCAGGACCTGGGGCTGGTCCGCATGGCGCAGATGGGCGGCCTTGAGGTGGCCAACCCGCTCTATCGGGAACTCATCCTCGGCGTGAAATGCCGTCAGCCCGTTGCCGTTGACGCGGCGGATGGGCACCCGGGCGAGTCGCTCCACCGAGAGGTCCACCAGTAGGGCGGTGTGATGGAGGCAGAGCGGCTCTTGCCGGCGCTTGCCGCTATTGCCCAAGATGCAGCCATGCGATGGCCCTACCTCCTGTTGGCGCTTGTTCCTTTTCTGGTTGGCGCGGTCGGTTCAGATAGCGGACCCGAGCTCCAGCAGTCCGTTGTTGCCCCTTCGCGCCTGGTGGACTGCTTCCGCCCTGAAGTGGATCCGGACGCCGCTCGAATGGACGTAGTGGCCGGCAAGAAACGAGCCGGAACACGGTTCACCCAGAAGGACAAGGAAGTCGTCAAACAGGACAACGCTTCTCGCAACGAGGGCAAGACTCGATGCGAGAACTGCGGCGTCGAAACGGTTCAGCCCCAGCAACACAAGAAAGGTGTCACGCCTCCAAAGAACGAGACACAGGTTGATCACATCATCCCCAAGGCGAAAGGCGGGGCGGGTGAGCCTGACAATGGCCAGGTGCTGTGTCGGGAGTGCAATCTCAAGAAGAGTGACAAGGTAGAGTGAGGGAGACCTGTCCATGTCAGACCCCAGGACTGGGGAGCATGTGAAAATCCTGTTCGACCTGGAGCAGGATGAGGATGGCTATCCGCCAGCCAGTGCGGAAACGCTTTGGGCCGTCCCGGTGGGGGAGGGGCTCTTCAAGATCGACAACATTCCCTTCTTCGTGCTCGGAATCGCCGTGGGGGATGTCGTCTCGGCCGTCCCAGAGGAGGGAGTTTTTCGTTTCAAGGATGTCGTTCAGACCTCGGGCCACGGTACGCTTCGTGTCGTCGTCCATGACCCGTCCGACGTCCCCGCGGTGCATGCGCTCTTCAAGCAGATGGGATGCTCGACGGAGCAGAGCCATCTGCCCCGATTGATCGCGATCGACGTGCCTCCGTCCGTCTCCTGGGATGAGCTCAAGCGGGTGCTGGATTCAGGTCGCGAGCAGGAGCGATGGGGTTACGAGGAGGCCTGTCTGGCGGAGCCTTGAGGAATCGTCAGCGCCCCTTGCTGGTGATGCGGCGGATGGCGCCGGCGAGCAGGGGGGCGAGGCCCACCACCTCGTGCTTGAAGGGCAGCTCGGTGCGGTGCGGCACGCTGTCGGTGGAGAGGAGCCGGCGGATGGGCACCCGGGCCAGCCGCTCCACCGCGGGGCCCACCAGCAGGGCGTGGGTGGCCACCACGGTGATGTCGTCGGCGCAGCCCTCCTTGAGCACCGTCTCCGCCGTGGCCGCGATGGTGCCCGCCGTGGAGATGAGGTCATCCACGATGATGGGCCGCAGTCCCTTCACCTCGCCCACCAGTCCCTGGACGTTCACCTCGGAGCCGCTCACCCGGCTCTTGTGGACGATGGCCAGCGGCAGCCCGAGGTGCCGCGCGTAGCGCTCGGCCAGCTTCACCGCTCCGAGGTCCGGCGACACCACCACCGAGCCCGGGCCCACGTGGGGGCGCAGGGCGTCGACCAGCAGGGAGCACGCGTCGAGGTGCTCCAGCGGGATGTTGAAGCAGCCCTCCAGCGCGGCCGTGTGCAGGTTCACCGCCATGAGTCGGTCGAAGTGTCCGCGCTCCAGCAGGTCCGCCACCAGCCGGCCCCCGAGCGCCTCGCCAATCCCCTTGCGCCGGTCCTGCCGCGCGTAGCCGAAGTAGGGCAGCACCGCCAGCAGCCGCGCCGCGCCTCCGCGCCAGCACGCGTCCGCCATCAGCAGCAGCTCCAGCAGGTTCTCTCCCACGGGCGGCACGGTGGGCTGGATGAGGCACACGTTCCGACCGAGCACGTCCTCCTGGAGCTCCACATGCATCTCGCCATCCGGGAAGCGCTCGAGGTGGCACTTCCCGAGCGGGCGTTCGAGCGTGCGAGCGAGCGCCTCGCCGAGCGGACGGTTGGCGGTGCCGCTGAAGACGGTCAGGTCCATGCTGCCCTCCGTGTCCCGTCGGGCCGGGCTGGCCGCGTCGGGGGGAGCCGCATCATCCCTCATTCCGCCCGGGCGTGGGATGGGGGGGGCGTGCTCCATTGACTTCCCGCGCACAAGCGGGAGCGGTTCGGCGCCCTCGTGCGCCCGCCCTTCGTCGGAGTTCTTCGTGCCCTCCTGCCCATCGGAGCGCACCCCCCGTGTCGAGAGAACGGCCGGGCCCTCGGTGGGGCGTCGGGAGCCAATGGCCGGCGCCGTGCTTCTCCTGGAGGGAGGACGTTCGCCTCCAGAGAGGACCCATGCGCTTTCGAAACAGGACGGAAGCGGGCCGGGAGTTGGCGGCCCTGCTGACGAAGTACCGGGAGGAGTCGCCGCTGGTGCTCGGCCTGCCGCGAGGCGGGGTGCCGGTGGCCTATGAGGTTGCCCGGGAGCTGGGGGCTCCGTTGGACGTGTGGGTGGTGCGGAAGGTGGGGGCCCCGGGGCGGCCGGAGCTGGGGCTGGGCGCGGTGGCCGAGGGCGGGGCGCTCGTCCTGGACCGGGAGCTGATGCGCTCGCTGGGCGCCTCCGAGACGGAGGTGATGCAGACGGCCGAGCGCGAGGCGGACGAGGTGGGGGCCCGCGTCGTGCGCTTCCGGGGGGTGCACCCGCCGCCGGACCTCGAGGGGCGCACGGTCCTCCTGGTGGACGACGGCGTGGCCACGGGCGGCACGGTGCGGGCGGCCATCCAGGCGCTGCGCACGAGGCACCCGCGGAAGCTCGTCCTCGCGGTGCCGGTGGGGGCGGTGGAGTCGCTGGACTCGCTGCGCCCCGAGGTGGACGACCTGGTCTGCGTCCATCCGGCCGAGTTCATGCTGTCGGTGGGCGAGTTCTACGACGACTTCAGCCAGACGCAGGACTCGGAGGTGCAGGAGCTGCTGGCGCGGGCGCGCGAGCGGGGGGCCGAGCGCGGCCCCGAGCCGGCGATGGACGCCGGTGACAACTGGTGGATTTGAGGCGCGAGAGGAGGAGCGACATGGCAGCGGAGCGGGAAGTCGAGGTGCTGGCGGGGAACGCGAGGCTTGGCGGGACGCTCGCCGTTCCAGACGGAGCCCAGGGGCTGGTCATCTTCGCGCACGGAAGTGGGAGCAGCCGGCACAGTCCCCGCAACCGCTACGTGGCGTACTCGCTGCGGGCGGCGGGGGTGGGCACGCTGCTGTTCGACCTGCTGACGGAGGACGAGGAGGCGGAGGACGACATCACGGGGGCGCTGCGTTTCGACATCGACTTCCTGGCGAGGCGGCTGGGCCAGGTGACGGACTGGGTCTTCATGCATCCGGAGCTGAGCCGGATGCGGGTGGGCTACTTCGGTTCGAGTACGGGGGCGGCGGCGGCGCTGGTGGCGGCGGCGGACAGGCCGGAGGCGATTGGAGCGGTGGTGTCGCGCGGCGGGAGGCCGGACATGGCGGGAGGCGCACTCGGGCGGGTGCTGGCGCCGACGCTGTTCATCGTGGGTGGTGCGGACGACGTGGTGCTGGAGCTGAACCAGCGGGCCTATGACCAACTGCGGACGCAGAAGGCGCTGGAGGTGATTCCAGGGGCCACGCACCTCTTCCCGGAGCGGGGGGCGCTGGAGCGGGTGGCGGCGCTGGCGGGGGACTGGTTCGTGAGGTTCCTGGGGGCGCGGTTGGAAGCTCGAGGCGAGGCCCTGAGGATGCAGGTGGAGCCTCCACGAGAATCCGCCTCCTCCATGTGGGGCCACCTGCGCCACGGCTCGGACATTGGAGTCTGGGGCCGGGGGCGCACGCGGGAGGAGGCCTTCGAGCGGGCGGGAGTGGCGCTCTGCGCGGTCGTCACGGAGCCCGCGCGAGTCGTCCCCCGGGAGCGGGTGGAGGTGCGCTGCGAGGCCCCGGACGTGGAGCTGCTCTTCGCGGACTGGCTGAACGCGCTCGTCTACGAGATGTCGGCGCGGCGCATGCTCTTCAGCCGCTTCGAGGTGCACCTCACGGACGACCACCTCGAGGGCGTGGCGTGGGGCGAGCCGGTGGACGTGGCGAGGCACGAGCCGGCGGTGGAGGTGAAGGCGGCGACGCTGACGGGGCTCGAGGTGAGGCAGGAGCCGGACGGCGGTTGGTACGCGCAGTGCGTGGTCGACGTGTGACGCCGGCCCGAGGGAGGAGCAGCGATGGACCTGGCACTCGTCAGCAAGCACGCGGACGCGGAGTGGTGGGTGGAGCCGCACGGGACCATGCGGGTGCCGGCGGTGGTGTACGCCTCCGAGGCGCTGATGCGGGAGATGGACCTGAAGGTGTACGAGCAGGCCTGCAACGTGGCGAGCCTGCCGGGCATCGTGAAGGCGTCGTACGCGATGCCGGACGCGCACTGGGGCTACGGCTTCCCCATTGGCGGGGTGGCGGCCTTCGACGAGGAGGAGGGCATCATCTCCGCGGGCGGGGTGGGCTTCGACATCTCGTGCGGGGTGCGACTGCTGGAGACGCCCCTCACGCGCGAGCAGCTGGAGCCCCTGAAGGAGGCGCTGGCGGACGCGCTCTACTACGAGGTGCCGGTGGGGGTGGGGAGCACGGGGCGGGTGCATCTGGACGATGACGGGCCTGGACGCGATGCTGGCCGGGGGCGCGCGCTGGGCGGTGGAGCAGGGCTACGGGGCGTGGGGGGACCTGCCGCGCATCGAGGAGGGCGGGTGCATGAAGGGCGCTCGGCCCGAGTCCGTGTCGCGGCGGGCGCGGGAGCGGCAGGCGGACGAGATGGGGACGCTGGGCTCGGGCAACCACTACCTCGAGGTGCAGCACGTGGCGCACGTGGAGGACGCGCGGCTGGCGGCGGCGTACGGGCTGCGCGAGGGGCAGGTGGTGGTGAGCATCCACTGTGGCTCGCGAGGGCTGGGGCATCAGATTGGCACCGAGTACCTGCGCGCGATGACGCTGCAAGCCGCGAAGCACGGGCTGACGCTGCCGGACCGGGAGCTGGCGTGCGCGCCCATCCGCTCGGACGTGGGGCGGGAGTACCTGGGAGCGATGCGGGCGGGCATCAACTGCGCGCTGGCGAACCGTGAAATCATCACCCACCTGGTGCGGCAGGTGTTCGCGCGGGTGGCGGGCGTGTCGGAGCTGCCGCTGCTCTTCGACGTGTCCCACAACACGTGCAAGGTGGAGGAGCACGAGGTGGACGGGAAGAAGCGTCGGCTCTTCGTGCACCGCAAGGGGGCGACGCGGGCCTTCGGGCCGGGACACCCGGAGCTGCCGGAGGGGCTGCGCGAGGTGGGGCAGCCGGTGCTCATCGGCGGGAGCATGGGGACGGCGTCGTACGTGCTGGCGGGGACGAAGGAGAGTGAGGCGCGGGCCTTCAGCTCCTCGGCGCATGGGGCGGGGCGGAGCCAGAGCCGGCACGAGGCGCTCCGGCACTGGCGGGGGAGGGAGCTGGTGGACTCGCTGGCGGCGAGGGGAATCCTCATCCGCAGCCCGTCGATGCGAGGCGTGGCCGAGGAGGCACCCGGGGCCTACAAGGACGTGGTGGAGGTGGTGGACGCGGCGGAGGTGGCGGGCCTGTCGCACAAGGTGGCGAGGCTCGAGCCCCTGGCCTGCATCAAGGGTTGAGCCGGGCAACGCGGAGCACGGAGTCACTCCCGTCGAGGTGGGGCACATGGAGACGCGTTCGGAGAAGGTGGTCATCCGAGGCGCCGAGGGTCGCACGCTGGAGGCGCGCCTGGACCACCCGGCGCGGACGCCCGTGGCCTGGGTGCTGTTCGCGCACTGCTTCACGTATGGGGACAACCCCTTCGCGGCCGAGTCCATCAGCCAGACGCTGGCCGGGCATGGGCTGGGGGTGCTGCGCTTCGACTTCACCAGCCCGGGGGACGGCGAGGACGCGAGCACGCACGTCCTCTCGGACGTGGAGGACGTGGTGGCGGCGGCGGAGCACCTGCGGACCTGGCACGAGGCCCCGCGGCTGCTCATCGGCCACAGCCTGGGAGGCACGGCGGTGCTGCGCGCGGCGCTGTCGCTGCCCGAGGTGAAGGCGGTGGCCACGCTCGGCGCGCCCTTCTCGCTGGCGCACGTGCACGGGCTGCTGGCCCCGGTGTTGAAGCAGGCCGAGGAGCGGGGGGAGGCGCGGGTGCGGCTGGGGACGCACGCGCTGCGCATGTCCCGGCGCTTCCTGGAGGAGCTCTCCGAGCCGCGGATGCAGGAGACGCTGCACGGGCTGGGCCGGGCGCTGCTGGTGCTCCACGCGCCGACGGACGGAGTGGTGGGACTGGCGAGTGCGCAGCGGCTCTACGAGTCGGCGAGGCAGCCGAGGAGCATCCTGGCGCTGGAGGGCGCGGACCACTTCCTGAGCCGACCGGAGGACGCGCGCTTCGCGGCGGCGATGCTGGGGGCGTGGGCGGGGAGGTACGTGGGGGCGCGGGAGGTGGAGGCGCAGCGGGAGTCCGAGCGGGAGCTGTCGCACGGACTCGTGGAGGTCCACGAGGCGGGAGAGGGCCCGTTCTCGCAGGACATCCGGGTGGGGCGGCACCGGCTGCGCGCCGACGAGCCGACGGCCTTCGGAGGCAAGGACACGGGCCCCTCTCCCTACGGGCTGCTGGCGGCGGCGCTGGGGGCGTGCACGGCGATGACGCTGCGCATGTACGCGCGGAGCAAGGGCTGGCCGCTGGAGCACGTCGCGGTGCGGCTGCGCCACAGCAAGGTGCACGCCGAGGACTGCCGGAACTGCGAGACGAAGGAGGGCAAGGTGGACCGGATTGACCGGACGGTGACGCTGGAGGGCCCCCTGAGCGTGGAGCAGCGGCAGCGACTGGTACAGCTGGCGGACCGGTGCCCGGTGCACCGCACGATGGAGTCGGAGATCGACGTGCGGACCTTCCTGGAGGACGAGCCCCGGGGAGTGAACTCGGGATAGAGTGGGGGGCCATGCCAGCACCCATGCCCCCCCAGTGTTTCGTGTGGCTCGACCTGGAGATGACCGGGTTGGACCCGGACGAGTCGGCCATCATCGAGATTGGCGTCATCATCACGGGCCCGGACCTGGTGCCGAAGGCGGAAATCGAGCGCGTCATCTGGCAGCCGGACGAGGTGCTGGCGCGGATGGAGCCGGTGGTGAAGGAGATGCACTCGCGCAACGGCCTGTGGAAGAAGGTGCGCGACTCGCAGGTGTCGCTGCGGGTGGCCGAGCGGGACGTCACCGCGCTGGTGGCGCGGCACTGCGCGCTGGGCGAGGGGATTCTCTGCGGCAACTCCATCCACACGGACCGGCGCTTCCTGGTGAAGTACATGCCGATGCTCGATCGCTACCTGCACTACCGGCAGGTGGACGTGTCGAGCCTCAAGGTGCTGGCCAGCTCGTGGTTCCCGGACATGACGCCGATGAAGAAGACGACCTCGGGGCACACGGCGCTGGCGGACCTGCGCGCGAGCCTCGCCGAGCTCAGCCACTACCGCGCGCACCTCTTCCGCGCGGCCGCCGGAGGCTCGGGCAGCCCCTGAGCCTCGCGCTCAGTGCTGCGGGTTGAGCTCCTCGGACACGGTGTCCAGCAGGTCATCCAGCTCGAAGGGCTTGGCCAGGAAGCGGCTGCCCTGCAGCTCCGCCTTGGTGACGCGCCCGGCGCTCATCACCACCACGGGAATGCCCCGCAGCTCCGAGCTCTCCTTGAGCCGGCGCAGCATCTCCTGGCCGTCCATCACCGGCATCATCAGGTCCAGGAGGATGAGGTCCGGGTGCTCCTCGCCGGCGCGCCTGAGCCCCTCGGCCCCGTTGGCGGCCGTGGCCACCTCATACCCCTCCACCGAGAGGATGTCGGTGAGGGCTTCCAGGATGGCCACCTCGTCGTCCACGATGAGGAGCTTGCTCATGCGCGGCTCCGTCGTGTGGGCGAGCGCTTGCTCGTCTTCTTGCTCCGAGGCCGCTTGCGTCCGGGCACCCGCGGCCGGGCCTGCCCGGTGAGGATGGCCTCGGCGCTCTCGAAGGTCTCGGCCACGTCGATGCCCTGAGTCGAAATGGAGAATTCGCGCAACGCGGGTTCGTAATCGCTGTCACGCATCTTGAGGATGGACATCATCCGGTACAACTGCGAGCGCAGCTCCACGTACCGCAGGAAGATGATGTTGTCGACGATGGCTTCCACGCCCGCCAACCGCGCCTCCAGCCGGGGCCCGAAGAGGACATGGGTCTGCTGGGTCATCAGGGTGGTGACGCCTCGGGCGCGCAGCTCGTTGAAGAGCGCGGTGAGGAAGCCGGGCATCCGCTGCGGGGGGAGTGTCTCCTTGGCGAGCGGCTCCAGCCCGTCGAGCACCAGTCGCCGCACCCGGTGGCGCTCCACCAGGTCCAGGAGCTGGTGGGCCAGCGCGTCCGGCAGTGGCTCCACCGCCGCCCGCGTCTCCACCACCAGCCGCCCCGCGTCCACCCACGGCCCCAGCTCCAGGCCCACGCCGGCGGCCTTCGTCATCAGCCGCGGGGCCGACTCCACGAAGCCGAAGTAGAGGCCGGTATCGCCCTGGCGCGCCCCGCACGCCAGGAAGTGCAGCCCCAGCAGCGTCTTGCCGGTGCCCGGCGAGCCGAACAGCATCGTGGACGAGTGGGCCGGCAGCCCGCCCCGGAGCATCTCGTCCAGCCGCTCCACCCCGAAGCCCATGCGCCGTCCAGGGTCCGGCACCACCTGGGGCGGCTCGTGGTAGAGGGACTCGATGCGCGGGTGGACGACGATGCCCCCCTCGTTGATTTCAAAGGTGTGCCGGCCGGTGAGCTGCGGGCCCCCGCGCAGCTTCGTCACCTCCAGGCTGCGCACCGCCTTGAGCCCCTCGAGCTGCACGTCCAGTACCAGCACCCCATCCACCATGGCCAACTGCGGGTCCGAGGAGTTCTCCTGCCGGTTGGTGAGCACCAGCGTGGTGCAGCCGGTCAGCGCGTTGTGGACGCCCAGTCCGTGGAGGAATTCACGGAAGGCCAGCGTCGAGCTGGCGCTCTCCTGCACGGCCAGCAGCCCGTCCACGACGAGCACGGTGGCCTGGTGCTCGCGCACCGCGCGGTAGAGCAGCTTCGCCAGCCCGTCGAGCCCCTCGGCCTTGAGGGTGGCGTAGCCGCTCACGTAGTGCAGCGACTGGCCGATGATCGTCGCGCTGGAAGAAGCGCATGCCGTGCAGGTGCGTCATCATCCGCTCGTGGGACTCGGAGAGCATGGTGACGAAGACGGCGCGGCCTCCGTGGGCCACGTGGGAGAAGCAGAGCTGGTTGCCGAGGATGGTCTTCCCCGTCCCGGGCGCGCCGGTGACCATGTAGGTGCCCCCGTGCATCCACCCGCCGTTCAGGACGGTGTCCAGGCCAGCGGATCCGGTGGGGACCCGGCGGACGGGCTCCTCGGAGAACTCGGCCTCGTTCACGCTCGCCACTCCTCTCGCCGCGGGGGCATTCTCCGGACACTATCGGCCCTCACCCGAGCCCGAGGAGTTTTCCGTTCCGAGTGTCGGAAGGTGCCCGAACGTCCAGGCCGCTGTTGGGTTTCAGACACTCGTCTGGAGCCGCTCGCGCAGCAGGTGTTTCTGCACCTTTCCCGAGCGCGTTGCGCGGCAGGGCCTCCACGAAGACGACGCGCCGGGGCTTCTTGAAGCTCGCGAGCCGGTCCTTGCACCAGTCCACCAGCACCTGGGGCTCGGGCGCGGGCTGACCGGCGGGTGGGGACGACGACGGCCACCACCTGCTCGCCGAAATCCGCGTCCGGCAGGCCGAGCACGGCCACCTCGGCGACGGCCGGGTGTGAGGCGAGCACCTCCTCCACCTCGCGCGGGTACACGTTGAAGCCGCCGCTGATGATGAGCTCGCGGGCGCGGCCGGTAATCTGGAAGTAGCCGTCCTTGTCCTTCAGGCCGAGGTCGCCGGTGCGGAACCAGCCCTCGGGGTCGAAGGACTCGGCGGTGGCGTCCGGGCGCTGCCAGTAGCCGGCGAAGACGTGGGGGCCGCGGACTTCAATCTCCCCCGTCTCGCCGGCGGGAAGCGGCTGGCGGGTGCGCACGTCCACCACGCGCGCCTCCTGGCCGGGGTAGGGCATGCCCACGGTGCCGGGGCGCCGCTCGCCCTCGTAGGGGTTGGTGGTGTTCATGAGGGTCTCCGTCATGCCGTAGCGCTCGAGGATGCGCTGGCCGAACGTCTCCTCCACCTCGTGGAAGAGCTGGGGGCTGAGCGGAGCGGAGCCGGAGACGAGCAGCCGGAGGGGACGGGGACGGAGGCCGGTGCGGCGAGCCTCCTCGACGAGCCGGCCGTACATGGTGGGCACGCCGAAGAACATCGTCAGCGAGGCGTCATCGTGGAGGGCGGAGAGCACCTCGGAGGCGACGAAGCGGCGGCGCAGGTCCACGCTGCCACCGGAGTAGAGGGTGCCATGGAGGCCCACCATGAGGCCGTGGGTGTGGAAGAGGGGGAGGGCGAGGAGGAGCCTGTCGGAGTGCCGTCCAGCGCCAGGCCTCGGTGACGGCGCGCACGTTGGCGAGCAGGTTGCGGTGCAGCAGCATGGCGCCCTTGGAGCGGCCGGTGGTGCCCGAGGTGTAGCCGAGCACGGCGAGCTGCTCGCCCTGGGGAAGGGGGAGGGAGGCGGAGGGGTCGCCCTCGGCGAGGAGCGAGTCGAAGTCGACGGTGGGCCAGGGCAAGGGGGCGGGGGAGGGCTCCACGGTGACGAGCCACTCCAGCGCGGGGAGCTGGGCCTGGAGGGGCGCGAGCTCGGTGGCACCGGAGGCGCCGGTGACGCAGGCGCGGGCGCCGGAGTCGGCGAGGATGTGGCCGAGCTCCACCTGACGGTACTGGGTGTTGACGAGGACGACGACGCCGCCGGCGTACGAGGTGCCGAGGTAGGAGATGACGAAGGCGGGGCTGTTCTCCAGGAAGAGGGCCACGCGCTCCCCGGGCTTCAGCCCGCGGCGCTGGAGGGCGCTGGCGAAGGCGGAGACGTCGCGGGCGAGCTGCCCGGCGGAGAAGCGCCGCTGCTCGAAGTCCAGGACGGGCCGCTCGGGCGCCTGACGGGCCCGGGTGAGGAAGGTCTCGAGGAGGGAGGACGCCATGGGCGCGGAAGGTACTTCCGGTGGGCCCGTTCCGCACCCGTGTTCCGTCCCCCCGCGCCCGCTCGTTACCCCGGGGACGCGGTGGCCCCTCGGGGAGGACTATTGCTTGTATTCGAAGGGGTACGGTGGAGAGCGGGGCGGTAGCTGCTCCTGGAGTTGGCGCAGCCTGGAGTACAGCGCGACAGGCGGCTCCGGTGAGTTGGGGAACCGCTTGGAGTGTACGGCGATGGCCCGTTCGTAGAGGCGAACCGCCTCCAGGATGTTCCCCCGTAGGACATTCAGCTCCCCACTCATCGCCAGGCCATCAATGCTTTCCGGGTCCTCCGCGAGATGTGCCGCGATGACACGCGCTGCCTCGTCCACTTCCCCGCGAACGAGATGGAAGTCGCTGAAGGCCATCATCTTCTGCTCCTTGGACTCCAGGGACAGCGGGGCGGGCTCGTCGAGGAGCGTCAATAGAACTGGAGGGGAGCGCACGGTTCCCTTCCATGCTTCTTCCGGTGTTGCGTTCTCGGAGGTGAGAACAGCGGCAATCCTGTAGTGGCCAGCCGTCAGTTTAGATGCTTCCGCGGGTGAGAGCGTCCAAAGCAGCTCGCCTGCGTGCTTCATGTCGAGAGTGAGGCTGGAGGGCGGGCGCTGAAGGAGCGTGACAGGCCATGCCGTTACTGTTCCCGACTCCCCTTTCACCTCGAGACGGAAGAGGTCCGACCAGCTCGATGGCGCCGCCACGATGAGCGGTGTTGCCGATTGAGGCTGATCGCCAACCTCCATCGCACTGGGGTGCGCGATGAGAGCCTCGATGACGAGTGGCCACCCGCGATAACTGGTGAGCTCTGCCGTCTTGTTGACGGTGAGGGAAATGTCTGGGGCCGGTGGTGGTTTGGACCGCTTCGTCGTGGAAACGGTTGGGCGTATGGGGGCTTGTGGCGTCGGTACGGGCGGCTTTCTTTGCTTGCCGTCATCGCCCCAGCACAAGCTGGCCCCCAAGGAAACGGAGAGGGCCGTATGCAACAAGGCGCGAGCGGAAGTTCATGGAGCCTCTAACGTCGAGGATGATGGTGGATAGGTGGCCGACGAGAGCTGCCAGGCGGTGAAGCTTTGCTCCCTGGAAGACACGATGGACCGCCAGGAAGACCGTTACTATTTCTTGTAGATGCGCTCGAAGGGATACGGTGGGTACTGGGGCGGTAGCTGCTCTCGGAGTTGGCGCAGCCTGGAGTACAGCTCAATGGGCGGTTCGGGCGAGTCGGGAAACCGCTTGCCATGCGCATCAAGGGCTTTCTCGTAGGCGCGTAGCGCCCCGGGAATGTCTCCTCGCACGATGGCGAGTTCTCCACTCATCGCCAGTCCATCAATGCTTTCTGGCTCCTCAGTGAGGTGTGTCGCGATGATACGCGCTGCTTCGTCGACCTCACCACGAATGGAATGGAAGCGGCTGAAGACTCGAAATTTGGCCTCCTTGGTCACCGGGGGCATGGGGGCAGGCTCGTCGAGGAGGTTCATGAGGACCGGATTCGAGCGCGCGGTGCCCTTCCACGATCCTTCCGGGGTTTCGTCTTCAGAGGTGATGACAGCGGCAATCTCGTAGTGGCCAGATTCCAGTGTAGCTGCGTCTGCCGGTGAGAGTGTCCAGTAGAGTTCGCCTGCTTGCTTCAAGTCGAGAGTGAGGCTGGAGGGCGGCCGGTGAAGGAGCATGAATGGCCACGCCTTCGCTGTGCCTGATTCCCCCGTCACCTCCAGACGGAAGAGGTCCGCCCAGCTCGAAGGCGCCGCCAGCACGAGCGGTGTGACCGACTGCGGTTGAGCACCAATCCGCATCGCATCGGGATGCGTGATGAGAGCCTCGATGACGAGTGGCCACCCTCGGTAGCTGGTGAGTTCCCCGTCGTATTGACTGTGATGGATAGGCGTGGTCGGGGGGGCGGCTTGGTCCGCTTCGTCGTGGAACCGGTCGGTCGTATGGGGGCCTGTGGCGTCGGTATGGGTGGCTCTTGATGCTTGCCGTTGTCGCCCCAGCACAAGTTGGCCCCCAGGCCCACGGAGAGGGCTGTCATGAAAACGATTGAGCGGAAATTCATGGGCCCTCTGGCGTGGAGCATGGTTGTCGAAGAAGTCATTCACACATGTTCGGTGGAGGCAATTGCCTCGATTGGGTGCGGCACCAGGGCGCTGGCGAAGGCGGAGACGTCGCGGGCGAGCTGCCCGGCGGTGAAGCGCCGCTGCTCGAAGTCCAGGACGGGTCGCTCGGGCGCCTGATGGGACCGGGTGAGGAAGGTCTCGGGGAGGGAGGACCCCATGCGCGCGGAAGGTTCTTCCCGCGAGCCCGTTCCGCACTAACCTGCGCGCCCTGTGCCGGGACGTCCCGGCTCCGTTCAACACCATCGAGGGGAAACGCCGTGGGGATCGTCCGCATCCTGGGATTCATGCTCGTCGTCGCTGGCACCGTGTTCCTGGTGAGTGCCTACCGTGCCACCGGCTCCTTCGCGGAGCGCGCCACGGAGACCTTCACCGGGCGCTACTCCGAGCGCACCCAGCGTGACCTCGCCATCGGTGGCGCGGGCGTGGTGGGTGGCATCCTGCTCATCGCTTTCGGCGGGGGCGGAAAACGCCGCCGGTAGTGGTTTCCGCATACGGCGTGATCCATCCGTCCCTCCCCGGGTCATTTCCGGACACGAGGTCTCATCAGACCCGGGATAGACGAAATACCCTGAAATCTGGAATATTCATGGATTACCAATCAGGGTGGGGGATGGGAGGGAGACATGCGTTCGGAGAAGTTCTCGCTGCTCACGCGTGCGCTGGAGGAGCTCCAGTCGGGACGGACATCCTCGGCTCGGCGCTCGCTCGGGGCGCTGACGCGGCTGTTGGACGTGGATGTCGTGGATGAGGACATGCAGTACTTCCTCTTCGCCACGGCGCTCGCCCGGCGGCTGGGCGTGGGCGATGCCCAGCAGATGAACCTGTACCTGCGGCGCTTCGAGCTGCCGCAGATCACCCTCTTCAACCTGGTGGCCCAGCGGCTGCCGATGGTCCAGATGGCGGGGGTGGTCGCCAACGACGTGCTGTGCGGCCTGCTCGCGAAGCACGAGGAGGCCACGCTCATCGACGTGGGCCTGGGCACGGGGCGGCAGGAGGTGGCGCTGCTGCACGCGCTGAAGGCATCCGGCGCGGCGCTCCGGCGGTTCACCGTGGTGGGCGTGGAGCCCGATACGGGCAGCCTGCGCAAGGCCGAGGAGGCCCTCTCGGAGACCGCCCGGGAGCTGGGCCTCTCCCTGCGCTTCCGCGGCATTCCCAATGTGCTCGAGGCGCTCGACGAGGACGACTGGGGTCTCCTCCGTGACTGCCCCGGGCCGCGCGTGGTGCACGCGGCCTTCGCCGTGCACCATCTCGCCGCCGGGGTGGACCGGCGGGAATGTTCCACCGGCTGCGTGCGGTGGAGCCGAGCGCCCTGGTGCTGGTCGAGCCGAGCTCGGACCACGCCACCGATTCGCTGTCCCAGCGCTTCCACAACGCCTGGCACCACTTCTCCCACAACTTCGAGCTGGTGGATCAGCTCGGGCTGCCCCCGCGCGAGCGCAACGGTATCAAGCTCTTCTTCGGCCGCGAGGTGGAGGACATCGTCGGCGCGGTGGACGACTCGCAGCGCTATGAGCGCCACGAGCACGTGGACACCTGGCTGGAGCGGTTGCGGCGCGCGGGCTTCTCTCCGGTGGAGCGCTTCGAGGGCTCCTGGACCGCTCCGCACCCGGCGGTCCACATCCGCCCGGCTTCGGGCTACGTGGGCCTGGGCTACAAGGAGGAGACGCTGGTGGCGGTTCTCTGCGCCACCGCGGACACGAAGGAGTGAGTGATGGAGCCCGGGTTGGAGGAGCTCGCACGGCGCGTGGTGGAAGCATACCGACACGCGGGCCTGAGGCTGGCCCTGGCCGAGGCCAGCACGGGCGGGCTCGTGGCCGCGTGCCTCACCGACATTCCCGGGGCCTCGGCGGTGCTGGAGCGAGGCTTCGTCCCGTACTCCAATGAGGCCAAGACGGAGCAGCTCGGGGTGCCCGTGGCGCTGATGGTGGCCCACGGAGCGGTCAGCGAGGAGGTGGCCCTCGCCCTCGCCGAGGGGGCCCTCGCCCACTCCCTCGCGGACGTGGCCCTCGCGGAGACGGGCATCGCCGGTCCGTCGGGGGGCACGGCGGCCAAGCCCGTGGGACTCGTCCACCTCGCCGTGCGCCGGCGCGGGGGCTTCAGCTCCTGCGAACGCCACGTCTTTTCCGGGGACCGGGGGGCGATCCGTCGCGCCGCGGCGGCCCGCGGGCTGGAACTGTTGCTCGCCCGCTTGCAGGGGGGCTGACTACCCGACACCTCGGGTGGGGTCCCTCTTTCCCCGGAAACGGGGATGGTAGGCTCTAGCTCTCCCTGGTAATCCCCCCTCTTGCCGTACACCGTGCCCCCCACACGGAAGGAGAGCGGTCGTGTATAGGATCGACGTCGACAAGCAACAGGCGATCATCGATCTCGTCCTGGACGGGCTCATCCGGCCGGACGAGATGTCGAAGTTCGTCGAGGAGTTGAGAGCCGCCACGCTGGGACTCACGGGGCGGGAGATCAAGATCAAGGCGGACATGCGCACCTTCCGCCCCTCCTCGCCGCAGGTGGCGGAGCATCTGCGCGAGGTGCAGGAGTTCGGGCTGCGCAACGGCGTGAAGCGGGTGGCCGAGCTGGTGGAGAGCCAGCTCGCCGCGCTGCAGCTCAACCGCGTGGCCCGCGAGAGCGGGACGGACAAGATCCTCCGCCGCTTCCACGATGACCTGGCGGCGCGGCGCTGGCTCATCTACGGCGACGAGGAATCCCTCTCCGTCTAGCCCTCCCGGTCGCGCGGCGCGGAAACCTGTCCGACTGTCGGACAGGTTTTTCATCAACGCGCCCGGACCCCGCGGCTCGGGTGGTGAGCCGCGGGGCACGACGCCGCTCAGTGCGCGAGCAGTCGCGGGAGGGCGCCGCGCAGGTCGGGCTGAGGGCCGATCTGCTTCTTGCTGGAGTCCTGGGGGGTGCCGGTGGAGCGCAGGACGTCGCGAAGGAGGCGCGGGTCGATGGAGCCCAGGCCGGCGACGTTGGCCGCGCCCTGGAGCGAGGCCACCGCGCCCGCCACGATGGGGGCGGCGCTGGAGGTGCCGCCGAAGGTGGCCGTGTACGCCTGGTTCTCGCCGGAGCCGGAGAGGTCCCCGTAGCCCAGCGTCACCACCTTCTCGCCCCAGGCGTGGACGTCCACGCGGCTGCCGTGGTTGGTGTAGCAGAGGGGGGCGCGGGTGGTGGCGTTGCTGGCGCCCACGAGGATGGCGCCCGAGTCCCGCACCGAGCGCTCGAAGGCGCCGCCGTACACGGGGTCATCCAGGTCCACGCTGCCGTTGCCGGCGGCCTCCACGACGTGGACGCCGTTGGCGGTGGCCAGGGCGATGGCGTCGAAGTTGGCGCGCCAGTACTCCAGGGGGACGTAGTTGCACTGGCTGGTGTTGCAGGTGCAGTCCTTCACGCTGCGCGGCCCCGGGGCCTGCAGCTCCACCAGCACGATGCCGCCCCGGCCCGCGGCGAGGGCCGCGTGGGTGATGGCGCTCGCCATGCTCTGGTTGGCGACGCCCTCGTTGCCCGCCTGCGCCTCGTGGGCGATGCCGGTGATGCCATGGCCGTTGGCCTTGCCCACCACCACGCCCAGCACCGCGGTGCCGTGATCGCGCCAGCTCGCGTCGTTGAACTGGCTGCCGCCGGCGTAGAAGAAGGACGGCATGTCCTCGTGCCTGTCGTTCCAGGCGCCCTCCACGTCGACGAGCTTCACGCCCGTGCCCTTGCCACCCGGCACCGTCCAGGCGTAGCGCGCGTCGATGCCGCCGGGGGCCACGTCCAGGTAGCCCTGCTGGTCGTCGTGCCGGGGCGCCGGCTCCTGGGAGCGCGCGATCGGAGTCGGCTCGTACACGGGCTCGGCGTAGGCGATCTCCACGCTGTCGAGCGCGTTGAGCTGCATCACCAGCTCGTTCACGTCCCCGGCGCGGGTGCCGGGCAGCAGCGGCACCTCGAAGTAGAGGTCCAGATCCGCCATCTGCTTGCGGCTGAGCTCCTCGGCGGTGCGCTTGCGCTCGGCCAGCCTCAGCTCGTCCTCGCGGAAGAGGCGCTCCACCGGGCCCATGCGCGGCACGTGCTGCAGCAGCTTGTGGGCGGCGGTGAGGTCCACCCGCAGCCTCTTGTCGGACAGGCCGTGCCGCGTCATGAGGGTGTGCTCGGACTGTACTCGCTCGCCGGCGAGCGCCCGCATGATGCCGCCACGCAGGCGCACGCGCGTGCCCTCGTGGAACTTCACCACCAGCCGCTGCACCGGCGTCTCCGGCTCCAACTCGGGACTGGTGGGCTTCACGGTGGAGAGTCGCGGCTCCAGCACCTTGACGCCGCTGGCGTGCGCCGCGGGAGCGGCGAGCATGACCAGGCCGAGCATCAACGTGCGGGTACCGCGGAACTCGAGAGACAATGCCTTCATCATCCGTCCTTCGTGGGGGTGAAGGGGGAGGTACGACTGTGACGGCGGGCCACGGGTCGGGGGTGCCGGGGCCTCCCCACCGTCGTCACACCGGCACCTTGCCACAGACGTCTGTCACGCACGGGAAGGGCCGGAGTTCAGCGATTTACGTGATAGCAGTATTAACAGAAATTTCTCATCCGGGAAACATGGGCGTGAAATCGAGACGCCCGCGGTTCCCCTTTTGGACGTCGCGCCCTGCCCGGAAGTTCACGCCGCGAAGCCCAGCGCCACCGCGAGCAGCCCGGCCAGGCCCGCGTAGAGCGGGATGTTGCAGGCGAAAGTAATGCGGTTGATGCGTTGGAAGCGGGCCTGCTCCTCGTCGGCGAACCAGACGCCGTCTTCTCCCGTCGTGTGTCCCTCTACTGCCTGGAAGAAGAGCGTGGCGTACATGACCTCGATGAAGAGGCTCACCAGCACCAGGGCGAGCAGCGACAGGGCCCACAGGTCCATGCGCGAGAGCGGGCCGGAGAAGAGCTCGTGGTGCCAGGAGAGCCCTCCGAGGAGGAGGAGGATGCAGAGCACGTCGTGGCCGATGCCGTAGGGGGGCTTCCAGGTGAAGGAGACGTAGAGCATGTAGAGCTCGGCGATGCCGCGCACCCACATGCAGGCCCCGAAGCTGCCGAGCACCATGCGCAGGCCCGGGTGCAGCGCCGGGTCCATCGCCACCAGGGGGCAGAGGAGGAACCAGAGGAAGACGGCGTAGAAGAGCCACGCCACCTTGGGCGGCGAGATGCGGCCGCCGCGGGCCTGCTGCCCGTTCTGCCTCCGCGAGAAGAAGAGGCCGAGCAGCACGGACAGGCCCACCAGGGCCACGATGAGGATACGGGTGAGCGGAGAGAGCATCGAGGGACGGCGCGGGCGGGGGTAGAGGTCAGGATAGCGCACATGGCAGCCCACGTTGGTGGGCTGGCACCTGGGGGGTCGTGCAAGCCCCCCGCCCGTCCTGGACAGGGGAGCAGGGGCGCGGCACTCTCGCCGCGCGCTCGGAGGCGCATTCCATGAGAGCTGAGCAGGCAGTGACACACCCGGTGCCGGTGGGCGCCGCGGTGCACACGACGCCCCGTGTCGAGCGCTGGGGCTGGGTGTGGCCCCGGTGGAACGATCCGCGCATCCCCTTCGCGACCATCCTCACCCTCTACGGGGTGCTGGGCTTCTCCTTCTTCGGCTTCAACCGCAGCCCGGCGCAGATGGCGCTCATCGTCGTGAGCGGCAGCGTGCTCGACGCGGGGCTGGGGTGGCTGCTGCGCCGCGAGAAGGTGGTGCCCCTGAGTGGCTACATCTCGTGCTGCTCGCTGGCGCTGCTGCTCAACTACTCGCACTCGAGCTGGCTGCTGTTACTGCCGGTGTGGCTCGCCATCGGCTCCAAGTACGTGCTCACCTTCGAGGGCCGGCACGTCTTCAATCCGTCCATGTTCGGCGTGGCCACCTCGCTGCTCTTCACCCGCGAGCTCATCACCGCCGCGCCGGCCTATCAGTGGGCCAATGGAGAGGTGGCGCTGTCGGCCTTCATCGTCATGGCCGCGCTGGTGCTCTTCTTCTTCCGGGTGGGGCGCACGTGGCTGGTGCTGAGCTTCCTCGGCTTCTACGCGCTGCAGACGGCCCTGCGCGCGTTCATCCTGCGCCACCACCTGCCGCCCGAGGTGCTCTTCCTCGGCACGCTCGGGGCGCCGTCCTTCTTCATCTTCACCTTCTACATGATCACCGACCCGGGCACGTCTCCCAAGACGCCGCGCGCGCAGGTGCTCTTCGCGCTCGCCCTCACGCTGGTGGACCTGGTGCTCCACCTCAAGGAGAGCGTCTTCACCTTCTTCTACGCGGCCCTCACCTGCGGGACGGTGCGCTTCCTCTTCCTGCACGGGCGCGCCGTGTGGCGGCAGGGGCCTCGCGCGTACCTCGCGGCCCTGTTCTCGCCGGGGCCACTCAAGCGGCTTGGGGCGGTGGGGGGACTCGGGGCCGTCATGGCCGCGGGCTACGGGCTCGCCGCGGCGCCGGGGGCGCTCGACCACCCGCTGCCCTTTCACATGGAGAGGCTGGAGGCCTCGCACACGGGGCTCGGCTCCACCACCCGCGTGGAGGACGTGCTGATGAAGGTGGACCCGCGCGTGCAGCACGTCTCCAAGTGGGTGCTGAGCGTGGGCGACGCGGTGGCCGCTGGGGACTTCGACGGTGACGGGAAGGTGGACCTCTTCCTCACGAACCCGCTGAAGGCGGATGCGTACCGCGCGGCCCTCTACCGCAACCTGGGCGACTTCCGCTTCGAGCGCGTGAAGGTGCCCGCGCTGGAGCACATCGCCGCGAGCTTCACCACCGAGGGCGCGGCCGCCGGTGGCACCTTCGTGGACTACGACGGCGACGGGGACCAGGACCTGGCCATCGCCGTGGCCTTCGGGCCCTCGAAGCTGCTGCGCAACCTGCTGCGCGAGACGGGCACCGCCTCCTTCGAGGACGTCACCACCCGGGCGGGCGTCGGAGACCACTCGGTGAGCATGGCCGTGACGATGCTCGACTTCGACCGGGACGGGCACCTGGACCTCTTCGTGGCCAATGCCCTCACCACGCACCTGCCCGACTACGCCACGCCCACGCCGTTCAACTTCTTCCGGCTGCCGCCGCCCGAGTACCCCGACGACCGGCGCATGCTCCGCTTCATGCACAACGGCTGGCACAACGCCGACAACGGCGGGCTCAACGTGCTCTACCGCGCCAGGGGGGATGGCACCTTCGAGAAGCTGGACTCGGCGGCCCTGGGGCTGACGGAGACGCGCTGGTCGCTCGCCGTCAGCACGGTGGACCTGAACCACGACGGCTGGACGGACCTCTACATCGCCAACGACTTCGGCCCGGACGAGGTCTACCTCAACGAGCAGGGCAAGCACTTCCGGCGCGTCGTGGGGAAGCTGTTCGGGGAGATCGGCAAGGACACCTACAAGGGGATGAACTCCACCGTGGCCGACTTCGACCGCAACGGGATGTTGGACGTCTACGTGTCCAACGTGCACCACTCGCTGCAGGCCGAGGGCAGCCTCCTGTGGATGGTGTCCCCGGGGAAGGACGCCTTCGTCCCCGAGTTCAACGACGAGGCCACCTTCGCGTGGCGCGCTCAACGAGCGGCGCTTCGGCTGGGGCGCGGCGGCGGGGGACCTCGACAACGACGGGTGGCCCGACATCGTGCAGGCCAACGGCACCTCGATGACCGGTTGGATCACCTCTACGACTCGGGCCGCAAGGACTACTGGTACGTCAACCACAAGCTGATGCAGTCCGGCCCCGAGATCCACACCTACGCGGACAAGTGGGGCGACATCCGCGGGCGCACCATCTACCCGAACGAGGCGCGCCGCGCGTACCTGAACCTCGGCGACGAGGACCCCGGGCACTTCGTGGACGTGGCGAAGGAACTGGGAATCGACGACCCGGACAACTCGCGCGGCGTGCTGCTGTCGGACCTGGACAACGACGGAGACCTGGACGCCCTCATCACCAACCAGCACGGGCCCGCGTCCGTGTACCGCAACACCCTGCGCGACGGTGCGGGCAGGGACGCGGCGCACTTCGTGGGCCTCTCGCTCGTGGGCGACGGGCGGCGCACGGCTCGCCCCGCGGTGGGCACGCGCGTCGTCGTGTCCTACGAGGAGGGCGGCAAGCGCGTGGAGCAGGTCCAGGAGGTAGGGCTGATGGGAGGCCTGAGTGCCTCGGCGGATCCGCGCCTGCACTTCGGGCTCGGGAAGTACGCGGGCCCCGTGACGGCCACGCTCCATTGGTACGGCGGCGAGGTGCAGACCGTGACGCTCGAGGCCGACCGCTACCACGTCATCCAGCAGCCCGCCGCCACCGCCGGCCTCCAGGGCACGAGATAAGGAGTCCCGATGCTTTCCGCCTTGAAGAGCGCCACCGTGGCGCGCGAGTCGCTCACCGAGGGTCAGCGTGCGCAGATGCTCTCGCTGATGCAGGTGTGCTACGCGGGAGTGAGCGCCGAGCGCTTCTCGCGGGACCTGGCCGACAAGCAGTTCGTCATCCTCCTGTCCGCGAGGCGCACGGGTGAGCTGGTGGGCTTCAGCACCCTGCGCGTCGCCGAGGAGGAGGTGGAGGGGCGCGCGGTGGAGGTCGTCTTCTCCGGGAGACACCGTCATCCACCCGGACTACTGGGGGCAGAAGGAGCTGCAGGTGCGCTTCGGGCGCTTCATGCTCGCGCGCAAGCTGCGCCGTCCCCTGCGACCGCTGCTGTGGCTGCTGCTGAGCGCGGGTTTCAAGACGTACCTGCTGGCGGTGAACCACTTCCCGCGCACCGTGCCTCGGCACGACTGGGAGGCACCGTCCGAGCGCGTGTCGTTCCTGCGCTCGCTGGCCACGCGGTGGTTCGGCGCGCAGTACGACGCGGCGCGCGGGACGGTGCGCTTCTCGGGCTTGCACTACCGGGTGCGCGACGGGGTGGCGCCGATCGACCGGGAGGCGGCGGCCCATCCGCACATCGCCTTCTTCGCGCGGAGCAATCCCGGGCATGTGGAGGGCGAGGAGCTGGTGTGCCTGGCGGAGATTCGCGCGAGGGACCTGCTGTGGGCCCTGACCGAGTTGAGCATGAAGCAGCTCCGCCTGTGGACGCGTCGAGGCCTGAAGCTGATGGGCGTGAGGGCGGGTTGAAGCCGTGCTGACGTCACGCCGACTCCTGGGATGCCTCATGGCGGCGCAGGCGCCCTCCGCGCTCCTGTTCCGCCAGGCCCTCGCGAACCCCGAGCAGGCCCAGGCCGAGTGTCTCTCCCGGGTCCTCCGCGCCGGTGCGAGACACCGCACAGGCCGCGAGAGTCCCAGGCTTCTCCCGGGTCCGCACCGCCCGCGAATTCCAGGACGCCGTGCCCGTGTCCACGCCGGACTCGGTGCTCGCGGACATCGAGGCGCTCAAGGCGGGCACGCCGCGCGTCCTCACCCGCGAGCCCGTGACGCGCTTCGAGCCCTCTGGAGGCTCCTCGGGCGCGTCCAAGTACGTCCCCGTCACCCGGGGGCTGCTCGACGAGTTCCACCGCGCGCTCGCGCCCATGCTGTTCGACCTGCTGTACTCGCGCCCCGCCGTCCGCGAGGGCCCGAGCTACTGGTCCATCTCGCCCATCGGGCGGAAGCAGGGGCGTACCTCCGGGGGGATTCCGGTGGGCAGCGTGGAGGACTCGGCGTACTTCCCGCGCTTCCTGCAGCCGGTGCTCTCGCGCGTGTTCGCCGTGCCCGGGGCCGTGGCGCACCTGCCGGATGTCGAGTCGTGCCGGTACGTGACGCTGTGGTTCCTCGTGGCGTGTGAGGAATTGGCGCTCCTGAGTGTGTGGAACCCGAGCTTCCTCACGCTCCTCATGGACGCGCTGGAGCGGCATGGGGAGCGGCTGGCCGATGACCTGGAGCGTGGGGTGTGCCGGCCGCCTTCGGTGGGAGAGGGGATGGACGCGGTGCTCTCGCGGATGCGCTTCGAGCCTCGGCCGGAGCGGGCGCGAGTGCTGCGCGAGGCGCTTCGTTTGGGGCTCCAGGGACGCCTGGTGTGGCCCCAGCTCGCGCTGCTCAGCATGTGGACGGATGCGCAGGCCGCGCACTCCGTCGAGCCCGCGTGCCGCCGCTTCCAGGGCGTCGAGGTCCAGGGCAAGGGACTGCTCGCCACCGAGGGTGTCGTCACGCTTCCGCTCTTCGGCGCCCCCGCTCCCGTGCTCGCCGTGCGCAGCCACTTCTTCGAGTTCCTCGAGCCCGAGCAACCCGACGCCCGCCCCCGGCTCGCGCACGAGCTCGAACGCGGGCGCACCTACTCCGTGCTCCTCTCCACCTCGGGCGGGCTGCTGCGCTACCGCATCGGAGACCTCGTGCGCGTCGAGGGCTTCCACCACGCCACGCCCTGCCTGCGCTTCATGGGCCGAGCCGATGCAGTGTGCGACCTCGTCGGCGAGAAGCTCTCCGCCACCCGCGTCTCCACCGTGCTCGAGGCCACGCTGGCCCCCGTGCTCGGCGGCCGGCGCCCGCCCTTCGTGATGATGGCTCCCGAGTGGGGCGCCTCCTCGGCTCCGGGCTACCGGCTCTTCCTGGAGACGGATGCGCCCGACGTGCGGCTGGAGGAGGCCGCCCGTGCCATCGAGCGCGCCCTGTGCGAGGGCTACCACTACCGTTACGCCCGCGAGCTCGGGCAGCTCGGGCCCGTGGAGGCCATCCGCGTCTCCGATGGCGCCCGCCACTACGAGTCCCGGTGCATCGAGCTCGGGCAGCGCGCTGGGGACATCAAACCCACGGACCTTCATCGTCAGGCCGGCTGGACCGCCTGGTTCTCCCAGCAAGGAACGAAGCACCCATGAGGAACCCGCTCGACTCCCAGAACCTCGCGCTCGTCACGACGCCCGCCGTGGACCTCGAGGCCGAGGCCGACCTCGCCCGCTGTGGCGCCCTCAAGGACTTCTGGTACGTCGCCTGCCTCTCCACCGAGCTCGTCGCGAGCAAGCCGCTGGCGCGCACCATCTTCGGCACGCCGCTGGTCCTCTTCCGCGACGCGCGACGGCCGGCCGGCGGCGCTGCGCGATCGCTGCCTGCACCGCAACGCGCGCCTGTCCGCGGGAGACGTCTTCGACGGGCGCTCGGCTGCCCGTACCACGGCTGGGTCTACGACGCCTCGGGCGCGCTGCGTGGAGATCCCCTCGCTCGGGCCGAGCCAGCGCGGTGCAGGCGCTGGACGCCGAGGGCCACGCGCGCGCGGGCCTGTAGCTGCAGCCCGTGCGACGTGGGCCGCCTGCAGCGCTTCGAGACGCTGGAGCAGGACGGGCTGGTCTTCGTCTTCCCGGGAGAGGACGCGCGCGAGCGCGACGCCCGGCCTTCCGCGTGCCGTACTGGCGGCGAGCCCGGTGGACCGTCTACTTCATGGTGACGCGACTTCCCGAACGGGGTGACCAACCTCGTCGAGAACTTCATGGACGTGCCGCACACCGTGTTCGTCCACCGCGGCTGGTTCCGCCGACCCGCGCGCAAGCGGGTGCCGGCCACGGTGAAGCGCTCGCGAGGGCAGCGTGCTGGTCACGCTACGAGCAGGAGGCGGACGCCGCTCACCGGCACTGGGGCGCATCTTCAACCCGAGCGGCACTGCCGATGGTGCACACCGATCACTTCTTCATCCCCAACGTCACCCGCGTGGACTACCGCTGGGGCCCGAGCGCAGCGGCTTCGCCATCAACTCGCAGGTGACGCCCATCGGCGCCGCGGACAGCCTCGTGTACACGGCCATCAGCTATCGGCTGCCGCGCGATCTCGCCGGGAGCCCTGGTGGCGCGCGCGCTGAAGCCGCTGGTGCGCTGGTACACCCGGCAGGTGATCCGCCAGGACGTGGACATCATGCGCGTGCAGAGCGAGGGCCTGCTCGCGGCCGGGGGCGCCGGCGTCTTCGCCGAGCACCGAGGCGGATCTGCTCCACGCCTGGACTCGAGTCCTACCGTCGCTGGCTGCGCGAGGGCGGACACGGCCCCGGCCCCACCGACGAGGAGCGCGACATCGTCTTCTGGATTTGAGCCGCCTACTGGGCCAGGTCGTCCAGCACGTCGGAGAGGGATGTGGCGTTCAGGGCGCGATCGAACCAGCGGTCGAGAGTGGCCGGATCCGTGCAGGTGAGGATGCGCTGGCGGGCCGTTTCATCGACCTGCACGCCCCGCGCGGTGAGAGTCCGCAGGACGTATTCGGCACGCCCTCGGGTCAGTCCCTGCTGCCGACCCTCTTCCCGGCCCTGCTCGAGTCCCTTTTGGAGTCCCTGCTCGAGTCCCTTTTGGAGTCCCTGCTCGATGAGTTCCTCGCCATAGCTTCGCATCAGCGCCTCCGCTCGTTGCTCACCCAGCACCGAATGTAACACCTGCCCGGCCACTTCACGGACGGCCTTGTCCCCGACCCAGAGGAGGTAGCGGATGACCACCACCAGATGCTCGGCCCCCTCGGGGCCTGCCTGCACCTGCGCGAGGAGCGCCACCCAATCTGGCAACTTCCGGGCCAGTTCGCTGGTACGCCCGTAACGTAGGACCAGCCAGGCCAGCCGGACCAGCGGCGGGCCGGGGCGCGAGCTCAGCGCCGCCTCCCGCTCGGCCGTCAGGTCATCGAGCAGGTACTCGAAGCGTGGCACCAGCGCTCGCCACCGCGCCTGCTGCTCTTCTCCTTCCGGCAGGTCGAAGAGGTCCTCCACCCGGCGCGGCGCCGTCCAGGCCCCCTCGGGCCCGTGGTACATGACGAGCGGGATGATGAGCGGGAGCAGCGCGCTCTCCGGGTGCTCCTGGCGCCAGCGCTCCACCTGGCGCACCACGTAGCGCAGCATGCGCAGAGCCATCCACGGGTCCACCGAGGACTGGTGTTCGAGCAAGACGTACAGCAGCAGCGGGTGGCCTGTGCGCAGTCGGGCCGTGAAGAGCAGGTCGCTCTCGGTCTCGCGCAGTTCCGGGTCCACCACGCTGCCGGGCTCTCGCCGCAGAGACGCCCAGTCCACCTCCGAGATGACATATGGGGGCAGCACGGCGCGGAGCTCGGCTGCGGCCCGCTCGGGGTGGCCGAAGGTGTAGCGGGCGAAGAGGTCATGCGGTCCAGACATGGTGAACCGCGCCCAAGCACACGGCGGGCCAAGGGCTCCGCAACGAATCATTTGACACCTTTCTCGCGGGACGGCGACCGTGCGGCGGCTCAGCACCGCGCACCCAGGAGCCACTCCTTGCCCTCCCCTTCCCGGCGACTCTTCACGACTGTCATTGGCACCGTCCTGCTGTGGAGCCTTCCCACGCCGTCATGGGCCCAGGCTCCCGCCTCCCCGGAGCCCACGCGCATCGCCCTACGCGCCGCGAGGCTCTTCGATGGGAAGAGTGACAGGGTCCTGGCGGAGGCGGTCGTGCTCATCGAAGGCTCGAGCATCCAGGCCGTGGGCACCGGCCTCTCCATCCCCTCGGGGGCACGGGTCATCGACCTGGGCGACCTCACCCTGCTGCCTGGGCTGATCGACGCGCACTCGCACCTGCTGCTGGAGGTCGACACGGAGAGCGGCGGCGACAGCTTGAGCTCCACCGTCGCCCAGAGGAGTACCGCCGAGCGCGCGCTCCTGGGAGCGAAGCTGGGCCGCGAAATGCTCGAGGCTGGCGTCACCACGGTGCGCGACGTCGGCAACTCCGGGGTCAACGGGGACGTGGCGCTGCGCGACGCCATCCAGCGTGGCTGGGTGCAGGGCCCGCGCATTTCCGCCTGCACCCGCGCGCTCGCTCCACATGGCGGGCAGTTCCCCAGGCTCCAACCGCCAGCTCAGGCCCTCATCGAGCAGGAGTACGTCACCATCTCCGGCGTGGAGGAGGCCCGGCGCGCCGTGCGGCAGGCCATTCCCGACGGCGCGGACTGCCTCAAGGTCATCGTCGACAACGGGCACAACCTCCTCTCGCTGGAGGAGCTGAAGGTCATCGCCGAGGAGGCCCACCGCAAGCAGCGTCCGGTGGCGGCGCACACCACCACCGACGAGAGCATTCGCATCGCGGTCCAGGCGGGCGTCGACTCCATCGAGCACGCGTACTCCCTCCCCGATGACGTGCTGGCGCCCATGGCCCGCAAGCGCATCTTCATGGTGCCTACCGAAGGCCCGATGGACGCGTGCGACTTATTCGATGCCAAGACGGGCAACGCGGAGCGCCAGCGCAAGATGAAGGAGCGCTGCAGGAAGCTCATCACCAAGGCCCATGACCGCCTCCGTCGCGCGGTGACAGCGGGCGTTCGGCTTGCCGCGGGCTCGGACATGTACATCGTGATGCCAGGGCTGACGCGAGGACAGGCCAGCGTGAAGTCGTTCAGCGCCTATGCCGAGGCCGGCCTCAAGCCCGTGGACATCCTGCGCGCGGCGACAGTGAACGCGGCGGAGCTGCTCCGCATGCAGGACCAGATTGGCTCGCTCGAGCCGAACAAGCTCGCGGACCTGCTCGCGGTGGAGGGCGACCCGCTGAAGGACATCGGGGCGCTGAAGCAAGTGCGGTTCGTGATGAAGGACGGACAGGTGGTCCTGGACGCCCGGAGTCAGAAGGAGCGAGTGGATGAATCGACACGCTGAGCGGCTCTAGTGATAGCCCAGGAAGGTATCAAAGGACTCGTTCCGGCCCTGGTCCTCGCTCTCTACGAGTCAGACACCCGGGGGGCTCAACGGCAGTCCCCAGGCAGGTAGACCTGGCCCTGGAAGCCCTTGGGGCGTTCGCCCCCTTCATAGGCAGACCGGATCGCCTGCTCGGCCAACTCACCGCGCTGGGCTATTTCTTCCCTGGGAAACTCCTCTTCCTTCTGGGCTGCCCGCTCCTTCCAGGTCTCATGGGGTTTCTTGCGCCGGTAGCTCCAGCGGTACAGCGTCACTCCGGGCTCGGGCGTGCGCCAGGACAACTTCCAGAGTGCTCCCCCGTTCTCGAATTCGAGGAAGAGGGCCCCCTCGAAGCCAATGCCTCCCACGAGTTTCTTGTCAGGGTCGACGGCCTTGTTCAGGGCAGCCAGGTAGCGCCCCGCCTGTTCTCTGCATTCCTCGCGCGACTCCTCGTCGTCCGGCTTCACCTCGAACAGCACGCGGGCGCTGGTATCGGTGATGTCCGGGCGCAGCAGCCTCACGAGTTCCGAAAGACGCTTGGGGTCCCCCAACTCACCCCTCCTCACAATCTCGGCGAGGCTGACGGAGTTGAGGAAGACGACCCTGGAGGGATGCCGCACGCTCAGCCCCAAGGTGCTCCTTGTCCTGCGTCCACGCTCTTGTCTGTCCAACATGCTCCTCCCGGGAGGCTAATGTCGTCCCAACTCCCTGTGCCAGTCCCACAACTGCCCGCTCACCGCGTATTTGGAGGCGCTGGAGAGCGACTCGAACTTCTTCGGGGGAAGCGTGGAGAGGCGCTCGCGCAGGAAACCCGGGTCACGGAGCTCCTCGCGGTGCTTCAAGTCGGTGTCCTCCTCCACCACGGCGGGCATCACCCGGAGCACGGCCTCCAGGCACTCATCCCGGGTAGCGCGAGCCATGCGCTCCACCGTCAGCACCAGGTGCTCGCGGACCGACGCGGGGCCTCCGGGACACCAGGCCTCCAGCGTCTTGCGGTAGATGTCATCCATGAGCTCTTCCAGCGTGTAATTGTCATCGAACGACCAGAACGCGTAGCGAGGACCCTGGAGCACATCCCAGAAGTGAAGCAGCGAGGCGAGCCGGTTCGCCATGCGCTCAGCGCTCAGCGGCGGCAGCGGAGACACGGCATGCTCGAGTGCCCCCCAGGGAGTGCTCAGGCAGAAGGACTCGAAGGCCTCCTCCGTACGTTGGCGCGCCTCCTCCGGAACGCATTCGTCCAAGCGGATGAAGGCGCTGGTGAACATGTGCATCCGCCAGCAGGTGTGGGGCGCGCCGAATTCGGCCGCCGAGTGCATCACCATCACCTCACCAGGCAGCACCTGGCGCATCTGCCGGGGCTGGGGAAAGGCACCGGTCTCGAGGTACTCCCGGGCCCACCACTGGCCCTCGGCTCTCGCCTTGCGGCGAATGGTGGCGATGGAGCCGTGGAGCCACGCTGGAAACTCGAGCACCGGGGACTGTTCGGTGGTCATGGCCTCTCGCCGTACTACAGCTCGGGAAGGTGTCAAAGGACGCGTTCCAACACCTCGTCTCCTACAAATCGTCTGACACCCTTCCTGGCTCGAGTTCCGAGGGGAACTTCCCCTCCTTCACGTACTTGCGTGCTGTCTTCCGGTCCATGCCCGCCCGGGCCGCCGCCAGCCCGAGGCAACCGTGCTTCGCCCTCTCTTCCATCAGCTTCCTCACCTGGGCATCCGTCGTCCTCACCCGCCCATCCGAACCTCGGACGTCACCGACCCATGAGGGCCCCACACCGTGAAGCTCCCCGAGGGGCCGTAAAAATCCAGTCCTGAAACTGCCGTCTTCCCTGAATTTCTTGACAAATGGATATTTCACGTAAAGTGTGCGTGGGCGGTGCGATTCCACACGCGCAGTCAATTCAAGGAGAAGCAGAGATGATGAGGAGCAAGGACTCGAAGCGCATGTTCGGACTCCTGTCGGGTCTGTTGTTCCCGATGGTGGCCAGTGCCACGGTCGTCGTCGAACAGCGTTGCTCGACCGACAGCCTGGACGTCACGCAGGCGGCCCAGCGTGTCGAGTGGGCGCGCAAGTGCGGCGTCCAGGCCGGAGGAGCGAGCCTGTTTGACACCTACGTACCGGCGGCGCCCAACTACACGGCGAACCTCTATGATTACGTGGAGCTGACCACCTACAAGTTCACGGGGGACACCTGGGGCAATGAGGTCAACTCCACCCACGTCAACAGCCTCTACCTCTCGGGTGCCACCTCCCAGAGCACGGACGCAGTGGGCTATCGGTGGTCGCGTCCCGCCGACCGGCTGAAGCCGCGCCCGTACTATCCCACCTTCGGCTCCAGCCCCGACATCAACAGCGGCATCCAGCTCTATCCCCACCCCACGCTGGCTGACTGCCGCATCTACAGCGACCCCTATGGCCAGAACCCGGTGTCCGCCTACTTTGTAAACGGCTACTGCTTGTCGAGCTGCTATACCCCGGAGCAGAAGGTCCTCTTCTCCGAGGGCGAGCAGGTCATCTCCGAGGCCTACGGGCAGCTCCGGACGGACCTGGTGACGCTGAGCGAGCAGTCGACGCTGGACAACATCCAGTTCAAGGCCAACCGCACCTACAGCTACGCCCGGGAGATCCGGAATGCCAACCACAAGGTGGTCGAGCTCTCCACCGCGTCCGGTGGCTTCCTGCGGGTGACGGACGAGCACCCCATCATCCAGGGCGACGGCCGCATCGTGCAGGCCCATACCCTCAAGGTCGGAGAAGAGCTGGTGAAGGCCGACGGCTCCCTGGATCGGATCACCCAGGTCAACAAGACGACCTTCTACGGCCTGGTCTACAACCTGCGCCCGGAGACGACCGACCGCGTCTCGAACGTGCTGGTGGCCCAGGGCTTCCTGGTGGGCTCCTCGGTGTTCCAGAACGACGAGATCGACTACATCAACCGGGTCCTCCTGTTCCGGTCGCATGTGCCCGCGAACGTGATTCCGTAGCGCGGGTGTGACGGCCGTGCCCACGAGTGCGGGGCCGTCGTTCCGTCCCCCCGAGTACTCCTCCCTGGGGCGGACCAGTGCCTGGCCGTGGTGGCTGTCACCGTGTCGACAGCCCCATGAGCCTGCTCCTGGGCGCTCCCTCAAGTGGGGGCAGAGCCGAAGCCGGAAGAGGCGAGCGGGCCGGCAGAGACTGGGCTTGCCCACGGAATGTGCGCGGTTAGCCCCGGCGCGAGGGCCACCCCAGGCCGCGTGGTGAGGTGGTTCGGCTCCTGGGCGTCATCCACGCCGCGAGCCTCTCGGTGTACGCCATCGGGCAGGCCCTGGCAGTGGCGCGGGGCAAGAAGGGCAAGCACGGGGTGAAGCAGGTGGACAGGTTGCTGTCCAACACGGGCGTGGAGGTGTGGCACCTGTTTTCCCTCTGGGTGCCGTACGTCATGGGACAGCGCACCGAGGCCGTGGTGGCCTTGGACTGGACGGACTTCGACAAGGACGACCACACCACGCTGGTGGCCTCGCTGCGCACAGGACACGGGCGCTCCACGCCCCTGGTGTGGCTGACGGTCCACAAGTCCGCGCTCAAGGGAATGCGCAATGACGTGGAGGACAGCGTCCTGCTGCGGCTGCGCGAGTTGATTGCGCCCGAGGTGAAGGTGACGATTCTGGCCGACCGGGGCTTCGCGGACCAGAAGCTCTACGCGCTGCTCGAGCAGTTGCGCTTCGAGTACGTGGTGCGCTTCCGCCAGCGAATCATCGTCACCAGCGCCCAGGGAGAACGACGGACCGCGCCGAGTGGGTGCCGACGTCAAGTGCACCTGGGGAAAGCGGTCCGCGACGAACTGGGTCTGGGTGTCCGCGTACATCGTGCGCAGTTTCTCCCTGAAGACGGACTCCTCGATGGGGGCCAGGGTGAATTTGTGGCCGCGCTGGGACAGGGGCATCTCGCCGTTCGGCAACTGGCGGCGCACCTGGTCCGCCGGATCCACGTACCAGCCCCCGGCGGAGACCTTCAGGGTGCTCCGATCCAGGGGCGTGAACGTGTCGATGACCCAGTCGCGGCACTGCGTGAAGATGAAACCATCCAGGCGCCGCAGATTCTTGATGTGCTCTCTGGGATCGCCCTGGATGCGTGATCTTCCCGTCTTCAACCAGTCCTGGAGTCCGAACATGGGAAAGGCCACGGCCTGGTTCGCCTGATACAGATAGTAGTGATAGTCCGCCTCGTTCTTGCCGGGGGGAAGATAGAGCACGTAGGAGTGCCCGAGCGGCGAGGAGTCGATGCGCAGGAGGTGATGATGCTTACTGGAGCGACTGTCGAGCATCCACAGGATCTCGTTGTACTCCTGGGTGTTCTTGCCCAGTTTGTCCTGCTTGCGTTTCGCGAACTCGACATGGAACCGAGACATCAGCAACTTCGTCAGCCAGTTGGCCAGCGCCCCGCAGTTCTCCAGATGGAAGATGTCGGGAGGGGCCTCTGAGTCGCCGCGGATCTGCTCCCCCCCATAGCGCCAGTTCATCTCCACACTCGCTCGGAGTTCCTCCAGATCCTTGACCTGGAAGTCGGGATCCTTGTCCGCGCTCGCCGCGATCAGCGACGCCGTGTGGAGCAGATTGAGCTTGCTGTTCTTGGGCTGGGTACAGTCGTGAATCAGATTCCGGATCCAGACGTCAAAGTCCATGTCGGTTCACCCTCGGTCGAGGCTCGCGCCGCCGGAGAATGGAGCAGTCTACAACGTCGGGGACCCGGACGCTCTGGTGGGCGGCGGCTGCACCCGGAGCTCCTCTCCACCTGCGGCAACGGCACGGAGGACGTACAGGTGGCCACGTACGAGGGCTCGTACGGAGGCGGTATCTTCCGGCTCTTCGTCGTGCTGGTCCCCCAGTCGCACAAGGTCGTTGACGCTCTGGCAAGACCACTGGCTGTAAGCCATACTTGAGGGCTCCCCTTTGTCTCAGCAAGGAGCCCCCATGCAACGGAGTACGCTCCGAGCGTTCCATGCAGCCGATCACGCACGAAAGTCGATTGAGCATCGAGCCGCTAGGGCCCGCGCACCGCACGGGCTTCTACCACCTCTCGAAGGATCGAGGCCTCACGGGAATCCTCTTCGACCGCCCGGATCCGACGCGCGCTGACATCTGGATGGCCATCGAGATCGCCGAGGAACTGCGCGCGACCGGGAGTGGGTGGGTCTTCGTGGTGCTCCTCGGTGATGTTGTCATCGGTGCCTGCCGGCTCGATCGCCACATCCATTGTCTTGCGGCCGCCGAGGTCGGTTATTGCATCGGAGAGCAGTTCCGCGGCCGCGGTCTCGCAACTGCCGCAGTGGGCCTCGTCGTCGAATATGCCTTCGCGGAGCTGGGACTGGAGAGCATCACGGCGCGCTGTCCCCGCGAGCACCTCGCATCGCGGCGTGTGCTGGAGAAGCTCGGTTTCAGCACGGCCAACGACGCGGAGGAGGCCGCCGCGCCGTTCATCGTCTTCGAGTTGCGTCGTGGCGCCGCGCATCCCGCCTGAGGCTCACGTCCACAGCTTGGCGTACTCCTCCCAGCGGCCGGAGGTGATGGCATCGGACAGGAGGTACAGTTTCCTCATGAGGGGGACGTACTCCCCACGCAAGTCCCAGTCCTTCGGGAGAGTGCCCTGGTTGAACTCGTTCACCTCTTCGCCAGCGAAAGACTTCACCGCGCGCGCGGACAGCAACTCGGCCAGGTTGCTCGAAGTCTTCTTGGAATCAGGCTTTCGGGGCACCAGGATCTCCCCTGACTGATACCTGTCCATGGACCCCGTGTTGTATTTCAGGTTCGACCGGAGCAACACCACCCTCTTCAGGTTCTTCACCTGCATCGACAGTGATGCGACCATCATCGCGAGGATGGGATACAGCGTGCTGTTGGGCATGTCCCCGGTGAATTTCGTGTAGTCGATGACGAGGCAGACCGGGAGGTCCGGGACGCACGCCTTGATGCATTCGCTCAATCTCGTCGCGAGCACGTCCCCGGCCTCATCCGCCTTCTTGCCTAGGAGATCCGAGTGGAGGCCGTCCGACAGGTTCAGCCACAGCTGCACCTTCTCCATGGTGGGGATCTTGGACACCTCACTCTCATTGAGGAAGGCCTCCTCCATCAGGTAGAACTCGAAATAGGGCGTGAACGTGGAGAGCTTCTTGCGGTCGAGCTTGAACGGGTGCGGTTTGAAATTGCGCTCGAGCAGAATCTCGTGCAGCACCTTCGCCGCACCAGTGCCCGAGGGGAAATAGATCCTCTCGAACGCGAAGGGTGTTTTGTCGAGCACCACCAGCTCCCGGACGTCGTACTCGTGTCCCTCGGAGAATCCGACCGACGGCTGCCATGTCGTGAGGGGTTTCGATTTCGCGAGGACCTTGCGGACTTCGCCCGCGGGCAAGCAGCTGGCACCCAGGAACGCGAACTCCCACAAAGTGGACTCGAACACCCACACATACTCGAAGACCTCTGGGTCCGAGATGAGCCCCTTGATCTCGAGCAACTTCTCTTCGCGCCTGTTGATTTTCTCCAGGATGAAGCTGAAGAACCCTTTCAGCTTCGACCCTCCGCTCTCCTCCGCCTTGGTGACCAGCGCGCGCGCGATCTCCGCCAGCTGCAGGACCCAGGCGACAGCGAGCTTGAGGCCCTTCTGCTGGCCGAACTTCTCCATCAGAGCCAGCACGTGCGTCTCTCCGACCCCGCCGTACTTCGCGTACCCCTTCTCTCGCTGTCATCCATCGCGTCCATTACGAATTTCAGGTGCTCGAGGTACGTGGGGTTCAGCGCGTACGCTCCCAGTGAGAGGCGCGTTCCTGGGTACTCGCCATCGTCCTCCCCCCACTCGCTGTAGCCCGGCTCGGCGAACCCGAACGATCCCAGATAGGCATATTTGATGGGAGACCCGCCGGTGAGCTCCTTGCCGGACACGTGGGGGTCGACGAGCGTCTTCTTGCTGTCGACGGAGGATTTTCTCTCCAGGGTGAGCGGGAAGGTCGCCGTGAACCGGGTCGGAGGCACGTACGCACCGCTCATCCCGGATGGGAGGATGATGACCTCTGACTGCTTCTCGACGAGCGCGCTCGACTTGGGCACGACCGAGAGCCAGGCGCAGGCGGAATAGGGGAGGGGCCCCTCGAACGGCCGCGCATACTCGTGCTCTGTTGCTCCGCGCCGCAGCACGTTGGTGGATTTCCTCGCCCTGCCTCCTCCGGCCGTCCTGAAATCGAATAGGGCCAGGTTCACCACGAACTGCCTGTAGTTGGGCCCCAGCTTCGTATAGACAGTGTTGAGCATGGTCCGGATCTCCATGATGGCAGGCACCTTCTGCTCAAGATTGGAGACCGATGTGGAGCTGTATTTGGACTTCGATGCCCTGCTGAACGGGTCGTTCAGGGAGTCCGGGTTCGCCTGCTCGGTGTCCAGCTTCTTCAGATACTCATGGGAGAACTTCTTTTGCTCCTCATGGCTCCACTTGCCGGTGCTCTCCTGGACAGACTGGTAAGCGGCCCAGATGATCCTGAGCTGCTCCACGTCTCCGGTCTTTTTCTTCTCATCAATCGGCTTCGTGGGGAACTTTCGAAACACTCCGGGCTCCTTGGTCGAGGCAGGAATGATAGGACGCGCTAGCGGGGTCGCGATGTCAAGCCGCGTAGATGATGCTGGGGAAGCAACGGCAGATGCGTGCTACGGGGGCCAGCTATCGGTTGCAGATCATCGCCTGCATGGATGGCTTTCGCCGAGGGGAGCATCGAGCCGGTGGTGCTGGAGTTCTACAAGCACGCGCAACTGCTCGAGGAGAAGAAGGCCAGCGCGCACCAGCAGGAGGAGCTCGCCAGGCACCGGGCTCAGCTGAACGATGTGCTCAAGATTGTCGACGCCGGGCTCAATGGCCGTGAGGTCCTGGTCGGCGGACACTTTACCGCCGCCGACCTGGTGATGGCGTTGATCCTCCACTTCGCGAACACGCTGAAGCTGCTCGAGGGACATCCCCGCCTGCCCCCCAGGCCGAGGTATGGGCGCTTCCAGTTGAGGGGGCAGGGCAGGCGCCGACACCGCCTTGCCCTGGTCCTTGCTATGGTTGGGGTGCCGAGCGGCGATGGACGCCGCCCCGCGAGTCCTTGGAGGCAATCCATGAACGCGCCCATTGATCTTGCCGCGGTCGCCGTCCTGTTCGCCCAGAGGGCGCAGGCCGCTTAGCCGGCCCCGAAGGTCCGTCGCAGCAGCCCTGCCTCCCGCTGGGTGCCCTGAAGAACCAGGTGCGCCGCAGGCACCGCTCTGCCCGGAGTCCTTCCCTTGTCTCTCGAGTCCCTCGGCTGGGGTCCAGACCTCGCCAACGCCTTCTCCCTTCTCCTCTCTCAGTCCAACCTTCCCCTCGTCCCCGGCCGCGTGGTGCGCCAGGAGCGAGCGCTCCTCACCGTCGAAACCTCCGAGCGGGTGCTCCTCGCGCGTGCCTCGGGACGGCTCCTCCACCACGCCCCGAACGCCGAGGCGCTGCCCACCATCGGCGACTGGGTCGCGCTGCCGCCTCCCTCGGGTGAAGGAGAAACGTTGCTCCATGCAGTCCTCCCCCGCCGCGGCGTCCTCAAGAGACGCGAGGCGGGAAGCGAGCACGAGGGCCAGCTCATCGCCGCCAACCTCGACGTGGTGTTCCTCGTGACGGGGCTGGATGGGAACTACAACCTTCGGCGCATCGAGCGGGCGCTCACCGTGGCCTGGAACAGCGGCGCCATGCCCGTGGTGGTGCTCAGCAAGGCCGACCTCCACGCGGACGTCTCCGCTCGTGTCCATGAGGTGGAGGCCCTGGCTCCCGGAGTCCCGGTCCTCTCGCTGAGCGCGCAGCAGGGCACGGGGCTGGAGGAGCTGCTCGCACAACTGCCCGCCGGGAAGACCGGGGCGCTGCTCGGCTCCTCGGGCGTGGGCAAGTCGACCCTCGTCAACCGGCTCCTGGAAGAGGCGCGGCTGGCCACCCAGCCCGTCGGGCCCGATGACGACAAGGGCCGCCACACCACCACGCACCGGGAGCTCTTCGTGCTCCCCCATGGAGGTCTGCTCATCGACGGGCCTGGGATACGCGAGCTCGGGCTGTGGGGTGAGGAGGAGGGCCTGGGCCAGGCGTTCGCGGAGATCCTCGCGCTGGCCGCCGGCTGCCGCTTCTCGGACTGCGGGCACGGCCGCGAGCCAGGGTGCGCGGTGCGGGCCGCGGTAGCCGCCGGGGAACTCTCCCAGGAGCGGCTCCAGAGCTTCGAGAAGCTCCAGCGCGAGCAGGCCTACCACGCACGTCAGGCGAGCAGCGCCGCGCAGCGCGAGCACAAGCGCTACGAGCGAAGCATCAGCCTCGCCGCCTGGCAGCTCGGGCGCTCGAAGCGCCGCGGGGACTAGCGGCTCACCTCCGGTACCCCGGCGCCAGCCTGTCCTGACCGCCGGGTTATACGGGCATTGGGCTTGCCCCGGTGACGTGGGGCAGGCTCAATCCGGGTTGGCTCCAGCGGAGACGCGGCCAGGGAAGGTGTCAAATCGTTCTGCCACTCCACACCCCTACTCTGGCAGGGCGTGCATCGTCTCGAACAGCCGGGTCACCGCCCGAGCGATTGGGGCGGTGACTTCACGCCCGCGGCAAGTGGTAGGGATTCGCCGGGCCGCGAGACCCGGGGCGAGCGGTGCCACCTTGCCGCGGAACGCGGAGACGTCACTCGCTCCAGTAGGTATCGGTCATCACGCTGAAGCCGTTCACGGTGTCGACGAAGATGGCGACGCTGTTCCCGCTCCAGGGGTCGTTCGCATAGCTGAGGTAGCAACCCTTGAACGAGCGCCCCGCGGTCCGCGCGTCGAGGTTCGCCATGCCGGCGGAGATTACGCTGCTGGAGAGCTGATTGTTCCAGTTGGCGACGTCCACCGCGTACTCGACCGCGGCACGCACTTCGGCGGCGTCGGCCAGGTTCGGGCGGATGGTCGCGCCATACGGCACGCTGCTCGGCTCGAGCCCGAAGCACTCCAGCCCACCCTGCTGGTAATAGCCGCCCGTCACGACCTGCCACCAGTCGAAGTGGCGGGCCATGCTCGCGCCGTAAGCACCATGCTGCGGTGCCGCGTTCACCGCGGTGATGAGCGCCTCGAGGGGCCGGCTCAGCGTGGCCGCGTTCCGGATGTTCCGCAGGCTCACCTCGCCGATTCCCGACACATTGGAGATGGCCTGGGCCGACGTGAACGGGCGCAGGGTGAGGAGGTTCACGGCGCCATTCCACGCGTCCGGCAGGACGTCATGCAGCTCGGAGTCGCTGATGGTGTTCACCAGCGACACGATCGCCGCGGCGTCATCGGTGGAAACCGCGAGGCCGTCCATGACGCCGACGCAGCTGGAGTCGATGAAACCCTCGTTTCGGGCACCGCCCGCGAGCTGCTCGAGACGGGCCTGACCGACCAGCCGGACCGAGGAGACGTCCGCCAGGGACACGAACGGCGACGACGCGCGCCGGGTGACGAGGTTGGTGACGACATCGCTCGGCAGATACGCATCCAGCGTCTCGAACGAGGCCGCGTTCACGAAGGTGAGGATGCCCTGGCACTCCGGGGCAACATCCACGTCCGTTTCGGTGAGCGGCGCCCGCAGGCGCTGGAGGGAATCGGAGGACGATTCGGATTCGGTACCACCGCAACCGACGAACAGGCCCACGGCAAGCAGGGCTGAACCAAGACGACGCATTGAGGGACTCCTGGAGGGGGGACACAGCGAAAAGCCATGGCCCCATACCTCAATGCGGGGTTACGACCAATTCCTGGTTTGTGACGAATTGATAGAGCGCCTCCGGCAAGACCGGGGCGATGGACTACGCGGCGGGCTGCTCCTTGTGAGAGCGCCAGATGAACGAATAGACGTCCATCAGGTCGCGAGGCTGGTGCCCCGCGGCCACCAGCCGCTCCGACGTCTTCCGCGCCACGTCCAGGAAGCTCTCGTAGGAGGTGCTGGTGACGGGCGCGTGCTTGCTCGCCATGAGGTTCAAGATGAGCGACTGCTGCTCGAAGACGGTGGGCTTCACGAAGGTGTGCTGCGCGGGGGCGTACAGCGCCTGCAGCAGCGTGGCCAGGGGCCAGGTGACCTTGCGGCCCTGGTCCGCCGCGTCCCTGATGCGGACCGAGCTCGCGAACTTCTCGAAGCGCGGCCCGTGCGCGCCCTCGCCGTGCAGCAGCTCGCTCAGCGCGGCCACGAACGCGGCCCGGTCCTCCTCCTTCATGGTGTTGAAGGGGATGGGGCCCTCCATGGGGAAGACGAGGTTGGTGAAGCCCAGCAGCTTCTTGGAGACCGCGAAGGTCTCCTCCGGCGTGGCGCTCGCCAGTCGCTCGGGCGAGAGCTGCTCCTGGGCGAGCTTGATGGCGGCGGTCTTGTACCCCTTCTTGCCCTTGGCCTCAGGGGCTCCTCGCTCCTCGGAGACGAACTTCTCCCCCGCGAAGCCGCCGGGGAAGAAGGTCTCGAACCAGCGCACCTGGGCATCGAAGGAGGGGAACGCGGCGACGAGCGGGCGCGCCGCCTTGGCCTTGGCGGGCTTCTTCGCCGCGCCGCCATGCGGGTGCTTCCCGCGCAGCCGGGCCGCCACCGTCCGGGCCTCGGCCTCGTTCAGCTCGACGGCCTGGAGCCCCTTCACCTGGGACTTGACGAAGACGCGTCGCCCCCCGTGCTCGAAGAAGAGGACGAGCTTGCCGTCCTTGTCGTCCAGCAGGGTCGCGCGACCCCAAGCGGGTTGGCTCTCGAGCGTGAAGAGGGTCGGGGTGGCAGTGGCGCGCATGCGGGTCTCCTGAGGGTTCAGCCGTCCGCGTCCGCGACGGGCTCGTCGTGGTGGCGCCCTTCGGCAAGGCCCCACGGCTGAGGGGGGGATTCCCACCATACGCCCGGGATGGAAAACATGTTGGCAAACCATTGCAGGCGATCGCTCCGCCTCACTCCTCTCCCAGCAAGGAGCCGAGCTTCGCGAAGGGGTCCCTGGACACGGACTCGACCGGCGCACCGGTGAGCCGCGCCCCGAGCATGCGGCGGGCCAAGGGCGCCGCAACGAGTCCTCTGACACCTTCCCCGCGAGCCCGGCTTCGAGCGATAAGAACCCCGCACATGGAAACTCGTTCCGTTCTCGTCTTCGCCGACGGCGCGTGCTCCGGCAACCCAGGCCCTGGCGGCTGGGGCGTCATCCTCGTCACGGCCGATGGCCAGGTGACGGAGCTGGGAGGGCACGACCCGGAGACCACCAACAACAAGATGGAGCTGATGGCCGTGGGCAAGGCGCTGCGCCACCTGGAGCAGACGCCGGGCCCCCTCCTCATCCACACGGACTCCACCTACGTGATTCAGGGCATCACCCGCTGGGTGTTCGGGTGGAGCCAGCGCGGGTGGAAGACCGCTGGGGGAGGGGAGGTCGCCAACATCGTCTACTGGAAGCGGCTGATGGCCCTGCTCGCCCAGCGCAAGCAGGACTTCCCCCTCGAGGCCTCCGTCGTGGAGTGGCGCTACGTCCGCGGACACTCCGGGGTGCCGGGCAACGAGCGGGTGGATGAGATCGCCGTCGCGTTCTCCAAGCGCCAGCAGGTGGACCTCTACCTCGGTCCTCGGCAGGGGTACGTCGTGGATGTGCAAGAGGTGCCCGAGGAAGCCGAGTCGCCGGAGGAGAAACCCCGGCAGCGCAAGGCCTCTGGCAAGACGTACTCCTACCTGAGCCAGGTGGGCGGCAGCGTCATGCGCCACGCGACGTGGGCCGCATGCGAGCGCAGGGTGAAGGGAGTCTCCGGCACTCGCTTCAAGAAGACGACGAGCGCGCAGGACGAGGCGCGGGTGCTCGAGGAGTGGGACGTGAGGCCCGGGGACGTGAAGGCGGAGGATTGAGCGATGAACCCGGCCACGAGTCCTGGTTCTTCTCCCGCGCTTTCCAAGATTTCGAGAGCCAAGCCTGCTCTGTTGCTCTCCGTGCAGCCGAGGCAGCGGACTTCACGTCGGCTGAAGTTTCTGTGTTAAAGGACACACCTTCCAAGTGTCGTGCCGTCCACACAAGGAGCAGGTGGCGATGCCGCGCGCGGGGTTGTGATGCAAATCAAGGTTCGCATGCTTCCCCCTGGTCTCCAGCATGAAGAGAGGCGCCTGCAAGCCCTGCGGCGCTACGACATTCTCGATACGCAGCCCGAGCCCGAGTACGACGACATCGCCCAGCTCGCGGCGCGGATGTGCGACGTGCCCATCGCGCTCGTGAGCCTGGTGGACAGGGAGCGCCAGTGGTTCAAGGCGAACGCGGGCCTGCCGGGGGTGATGGAGACGGAGCGCTGCATCTCCTTCTGCACCTTCGCCATCGAGCAGGAGCACGTCTTCGTCGTCGAGGACGCCACGAAGGACGCGCGCTTCGCCACCAGCCCACTCGTGACCGGGGCGCCCTTCATCCGCTTCTACGCCGGAGCCCCCATCCAGACGGAGGACGGCTTCAACCTGGGCACCCTGTGCGTCATCGACCGGAAGCCGCGCGCGCTGACGGAGGACCAGCGCACGAGCCTGCTCGCACTCAAGCGGCAGGTGGAGATGCACCTGCGGCTGCGCCTCCAGGTGCGGCAGGCCGAGGAGCGCAACCGCCAGCTCCTGGAGAGCTCCGGCGATGCCGTCCTCCTGCTCGACGAGGCGGGGCGCCTGCTGGAGGCCAACCCGGTGATGGAGCGGCTGCTGGGGCTCGACAGCTCCCAGCTCGTTGGTTGCTCCATCAAGTCGCTCGCCCCGGAGGAAGAGCACGAGTCCATGCGCAAGGCGCACCAGGAGCTGCTCGCGCGTGGCTCGGTGCGCCGGGAGAACCAGAGCCTGAGGTCCGCGCGCGGGGAGCGCGTGTCGCTGGACATCACCGCCTCGATTCAGCAGGTGGGCAGCTCGCGGCGCCTGCTCTTGGTGGGCCACGACGTCACCGAGAAGCGACGGCTGGAGCAGCAGAGCATCCAGAATGATCGGCTCGCCTCGGTGGGCGCGCTGGCGGCGGGCATCGCCCATGAAATCAACAACCCCATCGCCTACGTGCTCTCCAACCTGGGCTTCCTGGAGACCTGGCGCGACGAGCTGGAGCGGGAGCTGGCGGCGGTCCCCGGCTGCCCCGCGAACATCTCGGACCTGCTCTTGGAGGCCAAGGAGGTCGTCTCCGAGTCGCTCGACGGCTGCAAGCGCATCCGGGACATCGTGCGCGACATGCGCTTCTTCTCGCACGCCCCGGACGAGTCGCTGGCGCCCGTGGACGTGAACGCGAGCCTGGATTTCGTGCTGCGCATGGCGCAGTCGGAGCTCAAGCGCACGGCCCGGCTGGAGAAGGACTACGACCATGCGTTGCCGCCCGTGTTCGGCAGCGAGAGTCGGCTCAGCCAGGTGTTCCTCAACCTGGTCATCAACGCCATCCAGTCCATGCAGCCCGGCTCGCCGCAGCGGCACACCCTGCGCGTGCGCACCGCGTGCGAGGGCGAGCAGGTGCGCATCGACGTCTCGGACACCGGCCACGGGATTGCTCCCGAGGTGCTGCCGCGCATCTTCGACCCGTTCTTCACCACCAAGCCGGCCGGCGCGGGCACGGGGCTCGGCCTGTCCATCAGCCACTCCCTCATCCAGAAGATGGGTGGCGAGATGCGGGTGAGCAGCGAGCAGGGCGCGGGCACCACCTTCACCCTGCTGCTGCCCCTGGGCGAGCGCACCCTCGTCGAGCCGAGGACCGCGCTGGCTTCATGAGGGGACGGCTCAGCCCTGGTAGGACTCGTCCTGCTCGATGCGGCTGAGCACCCAGTCGAACTCGCCCGAGGTCACCTTCGCCGAGCAGTGCGTCGCAGTTGCCCGCCATGTTGATGGACAGCGGCGCGCCGCAGGAGGGGCAGTGCTTGTCGGCACTCGGCCTGCCCTGGGTGTTCCGGCCGCGGATGAGCGTCCAGTACTCGCTGTACTTGCGCTCGCGCGTCCGTGAGCCACCCACCACCCGGCCGTCCGAGTCCCGCACCGTGTAGTCCAGGCCCGTGGCGAACATGCGCACCGTGATGGCGTCGTAGTACTTGTCGCTCACCACCCGTGCGAGCTCCACGCAGGTGATGCGCGTGTTCTCCGTCACGTTGCGCAGCTCCGCCTGCTTGTACGCCTCGATCCAATAGAGCTGCATCTGGAAGAGGCTGTCGCTCACGTACGGGCGCGCCTGCTCCCAGCGCCGGTTGCTCCACGCCACCTGCAGCTCCTGGAAGATGAGCCCCAGCCGCTGGTTGAGCGCGTCCCAGGACAGCTCCGGGTCCTGCGAGAGCAGGTGCCGCATCCGGTCATCCACCTTGGGCTGCTTCACGGTGGGCCAGTCCGTGCCCTCCTCGGGCGTGTCGCCGCCGAGCTGCGGGCCGCGCTGCTCGCGCTCCAGCAGCCCGATGCCCTCCACCACCCAGTCGAACTCGCCCGTGTCCACCTTCTGCTCGCAGTACGAGCAGGTGTTGCCTCGCATGCCGTCCAGGGGTGCGCCGCAGCTGGGGCACTTGAACACCCGCGCCTTGTCCGGCGAGCGCGACTTCACCGCCGTGCCGCGCGAGAGCGTCCACTCCTCGGCCACGTAGTAGCTCTGCTGGGAGCCGCGTGCGGACGTCTCGGTGTAGTTGGCCTCGAAACGGAGGCGCACGCGCACGCGCGTGCTGTACGGCGTCACCGGAGAGGTGTCCAGGTACTGCATGGCGCCCACCACCACCGCCTGCACCCGCGCCGGCTCGCCGAGCCCGTGCAGCGACTCGCGCGCGGCCTCGGACAGGTACGCGGCCAGCGAGTCCAGCCGGCCGCCGCCGCGCGCCTCGTGGGCCTTGGCGTAGAGCGCGTAGAGGAAGTCCTCGAAGGGCACCAGCGAGAAGTCCGGGTCGAACGGCACCGGCCGGCCATCCGCTCCGGGCGGGCCCACCGTGCGCAGCCGCGTGAGCATCTCCCGCGCCGATACTCCGTGCTCCCTCCTCGGGTTCCTGTCGGGTGGGGGAGGCAGGACGCTCGTGCTCCAGTCGCCCTCCTTCTTCTTCTGCTGCTGGATGATGAGCACCAGGGCGATGAGGCCCAGCAGCATCACCAGGGTGCAGAAGGGGCTGGAGCTGGAGCTGGAGGAGCCGCTACTGCTGTACGAGTAGCTGCCGCTGGAGTAGCTGCGCGAGGAGCTGCTACTGCTGCTGGAGTAGCTGCGCGAGGTGCTGCGGCTGCTGGAGGAGCCGCGGTAGGTGTTGCCACCGCCCGGACGCGCGAGGCTCTCCGGCACCACGAGGAGCAGCGCCAGCAGCAGCGGCGCGGCGAAGGCCAGCCATTGGAGGGAGCGTCTCATGGGTCTCACGCGGCGTGGGGAGCGTCGGGCAGCTCGTTGACGTCATCGGCGGAGCGCGGAAGCACCCGCTCCAGCGGAGGGGCCATCAGGCGCAGCGCCTCGAAGAAGGGCTCGGGGGACGAGGAGGAGGCCACGGCGGCGGACAGCTTCGCCAGCGCCTCCTCCCACTCCTTGCCCATCGCGTCGGTGTCCACTCCCATGTCCGCCACCACCTCCACGCGCCGCTCGAAAGCCGAGACGAACACGAGGATGCCGGTGCGCCCCGTGGTGCGCGACACCCCGAGCTCCACGAAGGCCGCCCGCGCGGCCGTCCGCACGTTCGCCTCCAGCAGCTTCCGCGACGTCAGCCGCCGACGCAGGCCGGGCAGGGCCGCGCTCGCGAAGGTCCCCACCGCGAAGGACAGCGCCACGTCCACGGGGAAGGCCTCGAGCGGGAACTCCTGTGGCAGGTAGAGCATGGCCACCAGCGTCACCAGCGACAGCACGAAGCCCACGAGGTAGTCCGTATGCCGGTAGTGGCCGGAGGCTCGGCGGACGGACACCACCACCTCGGCGGCGGTCCGGGCCTCGATGGCCTTCACCTCGTCGGCGGCCTTCGCCTTGGTGGCGTCTTCAAAGAATGTGTGGGCCCACATGGGTCATTCTCCTGAGGGGCGCAGCGTAGTCGAGCCAGCGCCCGGTTCGCACCCCGTCCCGGGCCCCTCGCTCCCATCACTTCCCGGGCGTCGTGGAGGACGTGGGCTTCACCTCGCCGCGCAGGATGGAGACCACCTGGGCTCGCGTGTCGTCGTAGGAGGGCTCGCCCTCGAAGAAGCCATACGTCTCGTGCGTCTTGTCCGGGTAGTAGGCGTCCAGGTGGAACACGCGCGGGGCCGACGGGTTCTTCTCTCGCGCGAACGCGTTGGTGAAGGCGTAGGAGCCCAGCGAGATGACGAGCGCGGGCTCCTGCGAGTCCGGCGCGTACACCTGGAACTCGTAGCGTCTGGCCCAGTCGCCCTCCAGCGTGAAGCTCTCCACCGCCATCACCGTGCGGCCCGCCTCCTGGAACTGCTCGCGGACGAAGTACTCCTTGTCCACCTTGCCGGCCTGGTTCAGCAGCAGGAGCGCCTCGCGCTCGGCGTCGCGCTTCTCCTTGTTCCCGAGCGTCTGGTGGAGCTGCACCAGCTTCGCCCGCGTCTTCCAGTCCTGTGGCTCCAGGTCCGCCGCCTTCTGGAAGCACTCCAGCGCCGCGGCGGACTCGCCGCGCAGTTGGTGGAGCTGCCCGGCGTTGTAGTGCGCCGTCGCGAACTCCGGCTCGTACGCGCGCGCCTTCTCGTAGGCCTCCAGCGCCTCCTGGCTCTTTCCCTGGTCCATGTAGAGCAGGCCGAGGAAGAAGAGCGCCTGCGCGTTGCGGGGCTCCAGCGCGAGCGCCTTCTCGATGGCGGCCTGGGCCTCGGCGCCCTTGTCGAGCTGGAGGTACAGCGTGCCCAGGAGCTGCCAGTGCCGGCCCTGCTTCGGCTCCAGCTCGGTGGCCCGGGTGGCGTCGACGAGCGCGGCCTCTGCCTTGCCCTGGGCGCCGAGGAAGAAGGCGCGGACGTAGTAGGGCCAGGCGAGGTCCGGTGCGAGCGCGAGGGCCCGCTCGGCCTCCGTGAGGGCCTGCTCCCCATCGCGCAGGTAGAAGGCCGTCCGTGCCAGCAGCGCGTGGAGCCGGGCATCCTCGGGGCGCTTCTGGAGCCGGGTCTCCAGTTCGTGCGCGAGCTTCTCCAGGTCCGCGAGCGTGGCCTCGCGGTTCGTGCCCCGCAAGCCGAGGCTGGCCTCGTCCAGACGCGCCTCGTAGGCCTCCACGGAAGCCTCGGCCGACGCGGAGGAGGCTGCGGCCGGCGGCGCAGCCGGTGCCGAGGAGGAGGCCCGCGAGCAGGCTCGCCAACAGTCGGAATCGTCGCATCCACGAAGCATGTGGGGGCGGACGCGCGCACCGCAAGCTCGACGACTCAGGCCAGCGCCATTCCTCGAAGCCGGTGCGCCCCTGGGGGAAGTGCTCGCGCGCGAGGCTGGCGGGTGTCACCGCGTACAGGTGGAAGTCGAGTCTCCGCTGGAAGAAGCCCTTCAGCGCCGGGTTGAGCGGGTCGCCGTCGTCCAGGTACAGCGAGAAGAAGTGATAGCCCTTGCCGTGGTGGTCCGCGTACACCTGCTCCACCAGGGCGCGCAGGATGGCCGGGTCCTCGCCCGCGATGCTGGTGTTGCACAGGTAGAAGTAGCGGAAGTCGTTGCCCGGCTCCGGCAGTCTCGGTGCGCGCAGCACGGTGGCCATCGCGTCATAGCCCCACTTCACCCAGCGCATCGAGCCCCGGTAGGCCAGCACCCGGTAGCGCTTCACCGCCTCTGGGTCCCACACCGAGGTGCACCCCACCAGCTTCCCGCCGTCGAAGGCCAGGTAGCAGCCCTCCACGCTCAGGCCTGGCCAGCGCTCCAGTCGGTGCTGCAGCTCTCCCAGGTCATACCGGTAGCCGAAGGGGCGCGCGCGGTGGTCCGCGTCCAGCATCGCCGCCATGGCCGGCACGTCCGCCGCCGTGGCGCGCCGCACCTGGAAGCGCCCCGGGGCCGGCTCGCGCCGACGGGTGAAGTGGACGGACACCGCGGCGAAGCGGCGCAGCAGCGTGTAGTGTGGCTGGTTCACACGGTGGGCCTTGCGCTTCACCAGTGCCTGCAGGGCCGCGGCGTTGGTGGCCATCACCGAGGTGAGGAAGGCCTCCACGCCCAACCGCTTCGCCGTCTCCTCCAGCACCGGCCCGTAGAAGCGCGCCAGGCCCCGGCTGCGCCTCGCGGAGAAGCGCGTGCGCAGGTCTCCGAGGTAGCCCACCCGGCACGGCCGACCCTCCAGCCAGCCGTCCCGCACGAGGACGGCGCCCATCCCGTCCAGCCCGTCCTCCACCTGGTTCACCCACAGCTCGGTGTCCCCGCGCTGCAGCTCGTAGAGGCGGAAGAAGTCCGGGGAGCGCTGGGTGGCCAGTACCAACTCGCCTTGCATGGGCACCGCGCCGAACAGCTCGAGCAGGTGCGGGTTGTCTTCACGGGTGGCGAGTCGCAGGAGGCTCATGGGCGAGTTCCAGCGTATGCGAGCGGGGCTCGCCGTGGGACTCGGAGGCGCGGGGGCCTCGGCTGGTGGGGGAGCAACCCGGGGGCCGATGAGCGCCCGTGCATAAGCCCTCACTCCTCTAGCGAGGAGGCGTGAGCCGGAGGGTGAAGGTGTAGCGCAGTTGGATGGGCTGGCCCTCGGAGAGCCCGGGCGTGTAGCGAGAGCGGAGCAGGGAGCGGAGGAAGGGCGCGTCGACGAGCGGGAGGGACTTCATGATGCAGCAGTCCTTCACGCGGCCCTCGAAGGTGATGGTGCATCGAGCGAGGCCCAATCCCCCGACGCGCTGCTCGCGGGCCTCCGGTGGAAGCTCGGGCAGGGGACCCCAGAGCTTCCGAGGCTCGCTCATGCCCCTCTGAAAGGGCACGACATCGTCCGGCTCGCGCAAGACCTGCACCGAGCCGGTGCCCTCACCGGGCCTGGGAACGCCCGGAGCGCCCTCGCAACGGGGCACCGCGAAATGGGTGGCGAGCAGCGCATCCTCCTCGGGGAGCGAGTAGTCGCGCCGCCAGCCCTCGGGCGTGCGCACGAACCACGTACGGTGCTGGGATGAGACGGTGGCGGGGTTCTGGCGGACCCAGAGCTCGAGGGCGGAGCGGCGTTGCTCGGGCGAGGTGGGGGCGAGCACCTCCTGCGTCCGCAACCGTGAGTCCTCCCACTGGGGGCGGGTCTGCCGGAGTTCGACGGTCGCCAGGTTGCCCTGGACGCTCAGGTGGGTGGGCTCGCACTGGACGTAGCGAGCGAGCTCGGCCTGAAGGCCGGGAGCATCGAGTTCCGTGAGCGGAGCCAGCGAGGGGTTGCGGTGGATGAAGTCGAGATCCTCCTGACGGATGAGGGATGAGGGCTCGACTCCTTCGGGGATGCGCGAGACGACGGGCGCCAGGAGTTGCTGGTGCTGGCAGAGGAAGACGGCCTTCTGCCGCAGCTCCTGCGCGTCCTGTTCAGAGGCAATACCCGCCCTGGCGTTACCGGCCGCGCAGCCAGAGAGGAGCGCGAGGAGCAGGGAATAGGAGAGTAGGGAGGACCACTCGAGGAATCGAGGCATGGTGGAGGCCCCGATATTACGCGTCCATGCGCTGAGACCTGGAGCTCTCGGAATAGAAGCCCGGGGCCGAAGGTTCCATTCGCAGCCGCAAGTCACGGGGGCCACACTTCCGAGAGATTCGGAGGGGGGGGCCTATGCACGAGCCTGGAAACGTGACAAACGGCAATGGTCGCTCCCCAGATGGGAGCGGCCTCCGGCTCAACTCTTTGAGGCCGGGTCAGAAAGAAGAAGAGTAAATGGCAACTGGTACCGTGAAGTGGTTCAACGACGCGAAGGGTTTCGGTTTCATCACGCAGGACGGCGGGGGCGAGGATCTCTTCTGCCACCACACTGCGATCCAGACCGAAGGCTTCCGCTCCCTGCAGGAAGGGCAGAAGGTCGAGTTCGACGTCGCCCGCGGCCCCAAGGGCCTGCAGGCGCAGAACGTTCGCCTGTCCTAAAGCGCGTCGCTAGGACCCGCACCGGCCCAGTCTCCTCGTGAGGCTGGGCCTTTTCATTTTTGTGCGGCGCCTCGGGGGCTGGGGCCGACTCGGCACCCCAGCCCGCGGCCCGGTGCTACTTCTTCACTTCAGGGCTTCAGATGGCCGTCCAGGGTGGCGAGCCGACGTGCGTCATGCACCTCGCCCTGGATGCGACCCGAGTCCGGGAAGAGCTTCTCCGCCAACTCGCTCAACCGCAGCGCCTTCTCCAGGGACTCCTTCGACCGCTCGTGGACCCAGGCGCGCAGCAGCCCCGCCCACGCGTCCTCCAGCGTCTCCAGCGCCTTCGCCGCGCCCTCCGCGTACAGCTTCGTGGCCGCCTCGGAGTCGTTGCGGAGGGTGTCCAGGAAGTACCCCAGCTCCACCACCGCCGGCCCGCTCCGCTCGGAGCCCACCACCGCCTGCTCCAGCAGTCGCCGCACCTCCGCGAAGGTCGCTTCCGCGTCCCGGCCCGGCTCGTCCTTGAGCTGCAACTGCCGCCCGAGCTCCAGCAGGTTGGGGACGAACGTGGGGCTGTCCGCCGCCAGCTCCCGGTGCAGTCGCAGCCGCTCCGGGTCTCCCGGCTTGCCCGCCTTCCGCGCCTCCTGGAGCCGTGACACCAGCTCCTCCACACTCGGGTGCAAGGGCGTCTTCGTCATTGCACCTTCTCCATCAACCGGTCCTGCTGCTCGATGAGCTTCTCGGCCAACTTGAGCTGCGCCTGCGTCGCCAGGGTGAAGTTCCTCTGCTCCAACAACTGCTTGATTTGAAAGAGGGTGTAGTCGCGCAGCTGCGACGGGAAGTCCGCCACCCGCTGCAGCGTGGCCGGCACCTGCCCCAGTCGCGTGTTGAGCAGCGTGATGCGCTCCACCATCCGCGCCGCCTGTTGCTGGGAGAGCAGCCCCGCCGCCGTGGACTCGGCGATCAGTACCTGCGCCTCCGCGAACTGCCCCTGCGCGATGAGCGCCCAGATGCGCGCGGAGACCGTGCCTCCCTTGCTGCGCGTGCCCTCGTCGACCTCGTCCGCCCCACACGCCCCCTCGTCACCCCGAGCGCACTCCACCCGCAGCCCTTCCGTGGGCTCCGCCCTCCCCACGGCGCCGCCATGGCCGCAGCCCATGGCCCAGAGCAGCGCCCATCCGCTGAGAAGAACCTTCCAGGTGCGCACGGTTCACCCAAATTAAGCCAAATTACGACTATCCGGGATTTAGCCATGAGTCCGGGTCAGGTGTCAAGTTGTAACCCCTCACGTCGGCTGACGCCACGGGTCATTCTCCACCACCCGCCCTCGGCCGTCACCTCAGAAGGCGTAGCCGATGGAGAAGGTGATGACCGGCATCAGCTGGACGTACTTCTCGAAGGTGTCGTCCAGGTAGCCCTCGGCGAGGCGGGAGAAGGCGGTGACGAGCAGCGGATTGCTCGGCTCGAACTGGGGCTCCACGCGGCTGTTGGAGTCCAGGGTGAAGGCCCCGCCCAGCGCGGTGCGCGCCGTCAACCCCGAGCCCAGTCCCCAGCGCCAGCCCAGCTCCACGTCCACCATGTGCAGCTGCGAGCGCACGTCGTACTCGCGCTCGAGCACGGACTCGCCGAAGGGGGGCTCGATGCCCGTGAGCGCCACCAGCACCGTCTCCGGGTTCGCCTCGCCGCCGAGCGCCACCAGCCCATAGCCGCCCTCCACGTAGAAGCCCGCGCCAGGGAAGGGCCTCCAGCCCAGGTGCGTGCGCCACACCAGCGAGCTCTTCAGCGTGCTCTCGATGAGGTCCGCCCGCCTCCGGTCGTAGGCGTCCAGGGAGATGGCCACCTCGTTCAACCCCTGGAGGTAGAGCTCCGGCAGGAAGCCCAGTGACGTCGACAGGCGCAGGCGCCCCGGGGACTCGATGCCCACCCTCCCGCCCAGCGACAGCGGGAAGTCCGTGTTGGCCTCCACCGTGATGTCCCAGCCGTGGCCCTGCTTCGTCTCGGCCGCCTCGGCCTCCGCTCCCGCCAGCAGCCCCGCGATCAGCAGCGCGCCCACTCCCGCCCGTGCCATCATCATCCCCCTCCGCCCGCGTGGCTCCACGCTCTCCAGGCGCGGTGCTTCGCTTCGGGGCACGATGGGCATGCGGGAAGCTCGCCGCCATCCGACCGGAGGGCACGGTGGTGGGCCCGGTGGGCAGGCGAGCGGGCGGTGTGTCTCGGAGGGGCGAGCCTCAGTGCGTGCCGGAGGGCACCGCGTCCGTGAGCTTCAGGTGCCCGGGCTGTGCCTGGACCCGCTCTGAACCAGGCGCGGATGGCTGGGCATCCTCCCCGCCCCTCTCGTAGACTCGCCCCCCTCTCCGCGTACGCATCGAGGCCCATGGAGCCCTACCTCTTCACGCCGGGACGCATCCCGTTACTCGTCAGCATGCCCCATGTGGGCACCCAGCTCCCCGAGGGGCTGCGCGAGCGCCTCACCGACGAGGCCCAAAGCCTCCCGGACACCGACTGGCACCTGCCACTCCTCTACGACTTCCTCGAGGAGGTGGGCGCCAGCGTGCTGGTGGCCCGCTACTCGCGCTACACCATCGACCTCAACCGCCCGCCGGACGACACGCCGCTCTACGCCACCGCGACGACCGGCCTCTTCCCCGAGACGCTCTTCGATGGGCGCCCGCTCTACCGCCCCGGTCAGGTGCCCCAGCCCGCCGAGCGCAAGGCGCGCCTGGAGACGTACTGGCGTCCCTACCACGAGTGCCTGGAGCGGACGCTGGCCGGCTTCCACGCGCGGCATGGAATCGCGGTGCTGCTCGAGGCGCACTCCATCCGCTCGGTCGTCCCGCGACTGTTCGAGGGGCGCCTGCCCGACCTCAACCTCGGCACCGCGGACGGGCGGAGCATCGCGCCGGAGGTCACCGAGCGGCTGGTGGCCACGTGCGCCACGAGCGGCTACTCGCACGTCCTCAACGGCCGCTTCAAGGGCGGCCACATCACCCGCCACTACGGGCGGCCCATCACCGGCTACCACGCCGTGCAGCTCGAGATGGCCCAGTGCAACTACATGGACGAGGACGCGCCCTTCACCTTCCGCGAGGAGCGTGCGGCGGCCCTCCGGCCCGTGCTCCGGCGCTTCGTCGAGGTGCTGGCCGACTTCGCCCGCACCGGCGGTCGTCCCTGAGCGCGAGGAGTGGCCATGAATCGTGAGATGAGCTTGTTCTGCCGCTCCGTGCTGCTGGCGGACGGTTGGGCGGAGGACGTCCTGCTCCGGTTCGATGACCGGGGCGTCATCACCGCGGTGGAGCGCGGGGCGCGGCCCGAGGGCGAGCAGGCCCGGGGACCGGTGGTGCCGGGGCTGCCCAACCTGCACTCCCATGCCTTCCAGCGCGCCATGGCCGGGCTGGCCGAGCGGGCCGGTGGCGCCGAGGACGACTTCTGGTCGTGGCGGGACACCATGTACCGCTTCCTCGCCCGCTTCACCCCGGAGGGCGTGCAGGCGGTGGCCGCGCTCCTGTACCTGGAGATGCTGAAGGCCGGCTACACCTCCGTCGCCGAGTTCCACTACCTCCACCATGACCAGGAGGGGACGCCGTACGCCGACCGCGCGGAGACCTCGCACCGCATCGTCGCCGCCGCGCGAGAGACGGGCATCCGGCTGACGCACCTGCCCACGCTCTACGCCCACGGGGGCTTCGGCGGACGTGCCCCCACCGGGGGACAGAAGCGCTTCCTCCACTCGGTGGAGGGGTTGCTGGGCGTGGTGGAGTCCGTGCGGCGGGCGACGGCGGCGGAGCCCTCGGTGCGCGTGGGCCTGGCGCTGCACTCGCTGCGCGCCGTGACGCCCGAGGAGCTGCACGAGGCCCTCGCCGGACTGAATTCGCTGGACGCGCGGGCGCCGCTCCACATCCACATCGCCGAGCAGATGAAGGAGGTGGAGGAGTGCCTGGCCTGGAGCGGTGAGCGCCCGGTGCAGTGGTTGTTGAACCACGTGCCGGTGGACTCGCGGTGGTGCCTGGTGCACGCCACGCACCTGTCGCACGAGGAGGTGACACGGCTGGCCGCCAGTGGTGCCGTGGCCGGCCTGTGCCCGACGACGGAGGCCAACCTGGGCGACGGCCTCTTCCCCGCGGTGGAGTACCTGCGCCAGCGGGGCGTGTTCGGCATCGGCTCGGACAGCCACATCAGCGTCTGCGCGCCGGAGGAGCTGCGCCTGCTGGAGTACGGCCAGCGGCTGGTGGCACGGCGCCGCAACGTGCTGCGGGTGGGCGCGGAGGACTCGGTGGGGGCGGGACTCTACCGCGCCGCCGTGGCCGGAGGGGCCCGGGCGCTGGGGCTGTCCGCTCCCGGGCTTCAGGTGGGCGCCCCGGCCGACCTCGTCGTCCTCGACTCGGAGCACCCCAAGCTCTACGGGCGCACACGGGATGAGCTCCTCGACTCCTATGTCTTCGCCAGTGGGAGCGACTGCGTCCGCGACGTCCTGGTGGCCGGGCGCTTCGTGGTGCGCGAGCGGCACCACCCCTCCGAGGACTCCCTGCTGGCTCGTTACCGGCGCGAGCTCGACCGGCTGCGCGCCGGGGCCTGACCTGACCCGGACCTCCAGAAAAGAGAAGGATGCTCCGTCCGGGGGACGGTTCGGCCTGTTCTTTTGTATAAGGGCGCCGGCAGAGGCAGCGCTCGCTGCCCTGGTCATCGAAAGGCAGGAGACATGCGGAAGATTCTCGTGATGGCGTTGGTGCTCGCCGTGGCGGGCTGCAAGCAGGAGGGCGCGAAGGACACGGCCGGGGCCCCCCCGCAGACGGACGAGCAGAAGACGTTCTACGCGCTCGGGCTCTCCCTGGGGCGGCAGATTCAGCTCTTCGACATGACGCCGGAGGAGCTGGCGTACGTGAAGGCCGGCCTGGATGCGCAGGTGCTCGGCAAGGAGCCCGCGGTGGACATCCAGACCTTCGGGCCGAAGCTCTCCGAGCTGGCCCGTACGCGCTCCACCGCCCGCGCGACCAAGGAGAAGGAGAAGTCCAAGGCCTTCCTGGAGCAGGCGGCCAAGGAGCAGGGCGCGGAGAAGACCGAGTCCGGCCTCATCTACAAGTCGCTGCAGGAGGGCACCGGCGCGCAGCCCGGCCCCACCGACATGGTGAAGGTGAACTACCGGGGCACGCTGCCGGACGGCAAGGAGTTCGACAGCTCCTACAAGCGCAATGAGCCGGCCCAGTTCCCGCTCAACGGCGTCATCCGCTGCTGGACCGAGGGTGTGCAGAAGATGAAGGTGGGCGGCAAGGCCAAGCTGGTGTGCCCGTCCGACCTGGCCTACGGCGACCGCGGCACCCCGGGCATCCCGGGCGGCTCGGCGCTGGTGTTCGAGGTGGAGCTGCTGGAGGTGCAGAAGAACGAGCCGCCTCCGGGTATGCCGGGCATGCCCGGCCATCCGGGCGGTCAGCCGGGCGGTCAGCCGGCCGGCCAGCCGGCGGGTGAGCCGACGAAGAAGTAGTCCGAGCGCGTCCGGACTGTTGTCCGCGGGCCATCTGGTCCCGCCCCTCGTCGGGGTGGGGTGCCGGGTGGCCCGTCGTCTTTCTTCCACCCGACGTCCCTCGCGGCGAGCCCTGGCGTGGGCGGGGGGAGCGCGCTACGCCCGGAGTGCTCGCGGGCCCGTGGGCGGGCCCGGAGGAGAGGATGCGAATGAGCCTGCGGACGATGCTGGGCTGGGCGGTGGTGCTGCTCACCCTGAGTGGTTGTGCGACGAAGCAGGGGGCGGCGAAGGGCAACACGGGGGCGCGGCTCGAGGCGCTGGGCGGGCTGACGGAGCAGGAGTTCCAGGCCCTGCACGAGCTGAAGACGGAGGCGGCGCCGCCTCGCAAGGGGCAGATGCTGGAGGTGGGAGGCGCGCGGGCCTACCTGAGCCTGCCGGAGAACGTGAGCACGCCCGTGCCGGGAGTGCTCGTCATCCACGAGTGGTGGGGGCTCAACGAGCACATCATGCACTGGGCGGATCGGCTGGCGGCCCAGGGCTACGCGGCGCTGGCGGTGGACCTGTACGGCGGCAAGGTGGCCACCACGCCCGAGGAGGCCATGGCCGCGATGAAGACGGTGGACCCGCAGCGCTCGGTGGAGCTCCTCCGGGCGGCGCACCAGTTCCTGATGACGGACATGCGGGTGCAGTCGACGCGCACGGGCGTCATCGGCTGGTGCTTCGGCGGTGGCTGGTCGCTGCGCGCGGGCATGTCCATCCCGGAGCTGGACGCGGTGGTCATGTACTACGGGCGGCCGGTGCTGGACGTGGAGGAGCTCAAGTCCATCAAGGCGCCGGTGCTGGCCATCTTCGGCACGAAGGACGAGTCCATCCCCAACGACATGGTGGAGGAGTTCGACGAGGCGCTGTCGGACGCCGGGGTGGCGCACCGCACCCTGAAGTACGACGCGCCGCACGCCTTCGCGAACCCCTCGTCCCCGGAGCGCTACAACGCCGAGGCCTCCGCCGCCGCCTGGGAGCAGGTGAAGGGCTTCCTGGCCGAACATCTGAAGCAGTGAGGTTCAGTAGGGCTTCTCGCCCACGTAGTTGCCCGGCGGCGCGTAGTCGCACACCCAGAGTTGCCACTTGGGGAACTGCGCGCCGAAGGGCGAGTTCTTCGTGCAGATGACCGTCGCGCACCCCACCTGCGTCGTGTTGCGCCACACCACTTGCGTGTAGTGGCCGCACACCTTGCCCGGCGCGCACGTGTTGCCCGAGTACGAGTAGTTCGCCGCCTCGGAGGCCCAGTCCATCACCGTCCCCTGGTTCGTCTTCGAGTCCGGTGGCGCCGCGGCGGCGAGGTTCTCCCCGTAATTGCCCCGGTTGGGGTTGTGCTCGAACTTGCACTCGTTGGCCCAGGCCCGCGCCACGCTGGCGGCCTCCGGTGACCATGTGAGTGGCGGCAGGGCCGGCTGTGGCGAGGGCTTCGCGCTCGCCCGCACCTGGTTGTGCGCGGCGAGCATCTCCTTGGCGAGGGCGGAGCTGTCGCTGGTATCCGTGGTGGTTTTCGTGGCGGCTTCGCTGTCGCCGCACCCCGTGGCCCCCGCCGCCAGGCAGGTCAGCGACAGGGCGAGCAGGTGGAACTTCCTTGAAATCATGGTGGGCTCCTCTCGCTGCAACACTTCGACGCGAGCTCGGTTCCAGGCAAGGATGCACCATGGAGGACACCCCGCGCGAGCCGCTCGGGCCAGGGAGGGGGCATGCGACTTCAGTCAGGGTGGGTGCTCGGTTGCTGCGTATGGCTTGGCGCTTGTGTGAGCATGCCCGGCCGTGGCGTCCCGGGGTATTATGCCAACGACACGTTGAGCGCTCGCTGTCTGCGGAACCCCGCCTATTGCGCCACCCTGGCGGGGAGGGAGGTGGGCAGTGGGTCGGTGCGGACGACGGTGGGCGAAGCCGTGCTCTCCGTGGCCGCGGCGCTGAAGGTGTTGGACAGCGAGGCGAAGGCCTCCATCAAGCAGGCGATGGATCAATGCGCCGACATGGCCCGTACCGAGGTGCTGTTGCGGCACCAGGGGACATTCGAGGGTCCGATCCCCAACGCGCATGAGTGCAAGTCATTCACGGTCGACGCGACGGGCAGGAGCGTGACGTGGGCGATCAGACTCGGGCTGGAGATGCACGAGGCGGCCTTGAAGTGCGCGGAGGCGAAGCTGAACGGGATGCGCCCGGGAGGCTTCAGCCTCAAACCGCGCTACCGTTTCAACAGGACGACGAAGGAGAAGTCGCTCATCAGCCCCGAGGAGAAGGCGGCCCTGCTGAAAAAGGGAGGCGAGGACCTGAAGGGGACGCTGGAGCCCGATGTGGTCATCCACACGGGAGACCCGCTCCAGGTACTGGCCGTCTATGACTTCAAGTTCCGGTGCGTGAATTTCTACGAGCAGCCCGAGTGGAGGAGGTACCCCCCAGGACACCGCTACGCGGGTGAACTCCAAGGCACTATCTATGAGGAAGCATTCGGGACGGTGGTCGAACTCATCGGCCCCCGGAAAGGAGTCTTCTGGTGAGCGAGCGTTATCCGAAGAATCCGCCTCCGCACGGAATCCAGGGGCTACTGGATACATGCGGGCTTGCGGCTGGACTTCTACATGCGCCGGCCGCACACCCAGATGGCGCGAGCGGTGATGCGCTCGATGGACACCTACCTGCATGCGGTAGGCGCGGAGAATTTCGGCGTCTACGTGGACGATGAGGGGGACGATTGGATACTGGACTCGGAGGGGTGGGCCTTCAATCGGCGCAATCTGTTGGAGCATCCCTGGCCTCGCGTCATTCTAGAGGAGGCTAGACCGGAGGGCCCAGAACGGTATCGGTTCGAATATATGGGCCGGCGGATCGACGACCCTGAGTGGCCAGGCTCTGAACTCTTTGCATGCGTGGCCTCGTTCTGGTTGCCCACGGAGTACCTGGAGGCGCACGGTCCGGGGCGGGTGCGCGAGCTGGCACTGGAACTGGCTGCCCCACTGCCCTTGTGTTCTGGCAACGTGGGACTGGCCTTCCTGGGCCCGAATGGCGCAGGGGGATTGCCGAAGGAAATCCGCGACCGGTGCTTCCGCTACCCGGGCATGGACATCCCCGACGTGATGTCCTACGCGTACAACATCGGTACTCGGGTACGAGGCCCCTCGTGGCTGACCTTCCTGGGCCAGCCGGTGTTGGGCGAGCTGGGAGGCGTGGAGACATTGCGCTCACGGCTGCACTCACCGGGCACCACCGTGCAGGAATTGGAGGGGGACCGGGCGGTGGTGACACTGGGGGAGTGGCCGGACGCGGGTGACACCGAGCAGGGCCGCACGCTGCCGGCCTACCGCGAGCTGGCGCGCGTGCTGGAGCCCTGGCTCTACGAGGGCCCCAAGTTCCAAACCGACTTCCCTCCAGAGGACAGGCGCCGCTGGGCGCGCCGCTTCCTCGATTGAGGCCTCACTCCTTGAGGTTCGCGAGTGGCCCCGTGCCGTCGTCTCCGAGGCTGTCCACGTCCACGCCCACCGACTGCAGCATCGAGATGAACAGGTTGGCGATCGGCTTTCCGCCGTAGCGCAGGTGCCGCCCCGGCGTCACCGCGCCCCCGCCGCGCCCCGCCAGCACCACCGGCATGTCCGAGTGCCCGTGCGAGTTCCCGTCCGCCACCTCGCTGCCGAAGTACACCAGCGAGTTGTCCAGCAGCGTCCCCTCGCCCTCCCGCACCGACTTCATCCGCTGCACCAGGTAGCTGAACTGCTCCATCTCCCAGCGGTCGATCTTCGCCAGCGCCGCGAGGTTCTCCGGTACGTGCTGGTGGTGCGAGTACGTGTGGTGCCCGCTCGTCAGCCCGAGGAAGTCGTACACCCGGTCGCTGCGCCCGTTGCCCAGCATGAAGGTCGCCACCCGTGTCAGGTCGCACTGGAAGGCGAGCACCATCAGGTCGCACATCACCTTCGTCTTCTCGCGCACGTCCTCCGTGCGCTCGGGCCTCGGCCCCTTCGAGCACGTGGGCGCCTGCTGGTCGAGCGCCGCCACCCGCAGCTCCAGCTCGCGCACGCTGGTGAAGTACTCCTCCAGCTTCCGCTGGTCCCTCGTGCCCAGTCGCTGCTTCAGCGCCTGTGCGTCCTCGCGCACGAAGTCCAGGATGCTCTGCTCGTAGGCCTTGCGCTTTTCAATCTGCGCCCGCGTCGCGTCCGGGTCGAAGCCCGCGAAGAGTCGGTCGAACACGTCCTGCGGGTTCGTCTCCTTGGCCACCGGCGAGGTGGGCCCCGACCAGGCGATGTTGCGCGCGTAGGCGCAGCTGAAGTTGGCATCGCACGAGCCCGTCCCGTCGCCTCCGTCGTTGCCCAGCTCCAGCGAGCGCAGGCGCGTGAAGGGCCGCAGCGCCTTGGCGGCCAGCTGGTCCATCGAGGTGCCGGCGAGGATGTCGGAGATCTCGTCCGTATGGCGGATCTTCACGCACGAGAGGAAGGCGCCCGTGCCCGCCGCGTGGTGGCCGAACCGGTCCGGCCGTCCCGGCTCGTGCGACAGCCCGGAGAGCACCAGCACGTCATTCTTCACCGGCGCCAGGGGCTGCAGGGTGGGCGACAGCGTCCACTCGCGCCCCGTGCCCTTGGGCGTCCATTGCTGCATGTTGATGCCGCAGGGCACGTAGAAGACGGCCAAGCGGCGCGGCGTGGCCCCGGGCTCCGCCGCTCGGGCCACCGAGGGCACCATCTGCTCCAGCATCGGCAGCGCCATCAGCGCCCCCAGGCCTCGCAGCAGCGTCCGCCGTGACAGCTTGTGGTCCTTCATTGCTCTCCCTCCACGTTCGAGCCCCCCGCCTCTCCCCGGCGGTGCGTGAAGGCCTCGCTCTGGGTGATGGTCAGCAGGAGGTCCGACAGTCGGCCTCCGCGCGCCTCGGCCTTCTGGGTGATGTCCTCCAGCGTGCAGGCGTCCGCGCTCGTCGGCCCGCGCCCCAGCCCGTAGGTGAGCAGGTGCTGGGCGATGCACACGTTCAGCCCCGGGTCCGCCTTGAGGATGGCGCGCAGTTCCGACGCCGTCCTTGAAGTGGATGGCTCCGGGCAGCTCCCCGCTCGGGTCCACCGCGGCGCCGCTCACCTCCTCCTTCACGCGCCACTTCCCCACCACGTCGAAGTTCTCCATCCCGTAGCCGATGGGGTCCATCATCACGTGGCACCCCGCGCATGCCGGGTTGCTGCTGTGCAGGGCCATGCGCTGTTTGATGCCCATCTTCGGGTCCACCGGCGGTGGCAGGCCCTCCACGTTGGGCGGCGGCGGTGGCGGCGCCTTGCAGAGCAGCTGCTCCAGCACCCACAGCCCGCGCTTCACCGGCGAGGTGCGGTCCGGGTGCGAGGTGACGGCGAGGATGGAGCCCTGCCCGAACAGGCCCGAGCGCTCCGGGCGTCCCGCAGGCTCACCCGCCGCATGCTCGTTCGTGCCCGGCGGTGGCAGGCCGTAGTGCCGCGGCGAGCCGGTCATTCACGATAGGTGAAGTCCGCGTCCAGCAGGTCCCGCGCCGGGCGGTCGCCGTAGAGGAAGCTCGCGGAAGACGAGCTCCGTCTCCTGGCGCATGGCCTCGCGCAGTCCGTCGTCGAAGGCGGGTAGAGCAGCGGGTCCGGGCTGCGCCGGGTCGAGCGCGCGCGTGTACAGCCACTGCCCGGCGAAGTTGTCCACCAGCGCCTGGGCCTTCGGGTCCGCGAGCATCCGGCGCACCTGCCGCTCCAGCTCCTCCGGCTCCGTGCAGCGTGCCCGCGTCGGCCGCCGCGAGCAGCGCCTCGTCCGGCATGCTGCTCCAGAGGAAGTACGAGAGCCGCGCTCGCCAGCTCGTGGTCGTTCAGCGGGTGCGGCGCCGTCGAGGTCGGGTTCGGGGTCCAGCTCGACGCGGAAGAGGAAGTGCGGCGAGACGAGCACCGCGCGCAGCGCCAGCTTCACGCCGGCGTCGAAGCCGTCTCCGCGCGCCTTCGCCAGCGCGAGGAAGCCCGTCAGCCGCTCCACCTCGGTCTGGGTGACGGGCCGGCGCCAGGCGCGGCGGGCGAAGCGCTGCGAGGATTTGCGTGCGCAGGGCAGCGGGTCCGCCGGGTCGGGCGCGCAGGTGCGCACGAGCGGTGGAGTCCGGGTGGCGTCCTGCTTCCACGTGGCCTCCACCAGCTTCTCCGCCGCGGCCGCGTACTTCTCCATCAGCAGCGGCGCCAGGCTGAGCACGTCCGCGTTGTTGTCGAAGCCGTAGCCGTGGTCGTCCGCGGGGAAGTCGCGCGCCGGGCGCGTGGTGTCCCCCAGCAGGTCGCGCACCGTGTTGTCGTACTCGGCGCGGTTGAGCCGGTGCAGGGTGACGTGGCCGGGGTCCCTCGGGCCCTGGCACGCCGGGTTGCCGGGCTCCTCCGTGGGCGTCACCCCGGGGTCGTCGGCGGGCAATACCTTCGCTCGTGGCAGCTCGTCGCTGGTGCAGCCGGCGAGCAGAAACGCGCAGAGCGCGCCCGACAGCACCGCGCGCCAGCCGCGTGAGTCAAACCTGTACACGTCGGACCTCCTCCTCACGGGGGCTCGGGAAAGGTCCTCAGCAAATTCGCCACCACTCCGTGTCCGTCAGCCTCCGCACGCCCACCCCGAGCACCAGGGCGAGCCGGCGTCGGGAACCGGGCGGACCGTGGGAAGGCGTGGTGAGGAGCAGGGAAGTGGCGTGCCCCGCGTGGGCCATGGCACGCGTCACCGTGGGGCGTGCGCGTGCATGGCTGCCCAGCTCATTTGCGCCGTAGAGTGCCGGCGCGACATCGACGGTCCTGAGAGGACGAGGACATGCCGGACTGGCTCATACACCGCTTGGGGTGGGCGCTCGTTGGAAGTGTGCTGCTCGGGGCCTGTGTGGGCATTCCGGGCCGTGGCGTCCCGAGTCACTATGCCAACGACACGGTGAGCGCTGGCTGTCTGAGGGACCCCGCGTATTGCGCCACCCTGGCCGGAAGGGAGGTGGCCAGTGGGACGGGTGCGACGGTGGACGTGACGGGCATCGTCGTGATGGGGGCGCTGAAGGTGTTGGACGACGCGACGAGAGCCTCCATCCAGCAGGCGATGCAGGAATGCGCCGACATGGCCCGCTCGCAGGTGCTGTTCAGGCACGAGGGAACGTTCGCGGGGCTGGTTCCCAAGAAGGACGAGTGCAACTCATGGACGGTGGACGCGAGTGGCAGGCGCGTGACGTGGGCGATGAGGCTCGGGTTGGAGATGCACGAAGTGGCCTTGAATTGCGCGGAGACGAAGCTGCGCTCGATGCGCCCGGGAGGCTTCAGCCTCAAACCGCGCTACCGCTTCAACAGGGAGACAAAGGAGAAGTCGCTCATCAGCCCCGAGGAGAAGGCGGCCCTGCTGAAGAAGGGAGGCGAGGAGTTGAAGGGGACGCTGGAGCCCGATGTGGTCATCCACATGGGAGACCCGCTCCAGGTGGAGGCTGTCTATGACTTCAAGTTCCGGTGTGTGGACTTCGACGAGGAGCCGAAATGGAGGCCGTATCCTCCGGGGCACCGCTACGCAGGTAAATCCCAAGGCGATATCTACAAGGAAGCCTTCGGTACGGTGGTCCACCTCATTGGCCCAAGGAAAGGAGTGTTCTGGTGAGCGAGCGTTATCCGAGAATTCGCCTCCGTACGGAGTCCCGAGGTGATTGGGTACATGGGGGCTTGCGGCTGGACTTCTACATGCGCCGGCCGCACACGCAGATGGCGCGAGCGGTGATGCGCTCGATGGACACCTACGTGGACGCGGTCGGTGCGGAGAATCTCGGCTTCTACGTCGACGAGGAGGGAGACTATTCGGAACTGGACCGGGAGGGCTGGGCGCTCAACCGGCGCAATCTGCTGGAGTATTCCTGGCCTCGCGTCATCTTGAGCGATGCCAGAACGGAAGGTCCACAGCGGTACCGTTTCGAGTACCACGGCAGCGCAGAAACTCATATTTCCTGTCATTGTATGCTCTCTGACTGCCGTGCTTGCTTCCTCATGCTCGGCCGGCTGGGTCTCCGATGTGGTCCGCCAACTCAATGGACAATCGGGCTTCGTGGACTTGCAAGGAATGTTCCAGATGATGTCCGAGAAACAGGATGGCGTCTTCACGGTGCCTTTTATGGTCTACATGCCGGAAAAGGACCGACCTTCTGATGCTCGCCGGTGCAGGGTATCCGCATCAGGCAGTTGTCGTCAGCAGCAATGATCGTGGCGAGACCTGGACCGAAGAACCGATACGTCCATGTGGGTGCGGACGGCAAACCGGATACCGGCATGGGAGTCGGCCTTACGTACCTGGGAAATGGGAAACTGATGCTCTACGCCGGCGAAGCGCGCTGGTTCAGTACCGATTATGGTGACACCTGGGGGAACCCCGTCAAAGTCGAAACTCCTTCCGGTATGAGGTTATGGGCCAATTGGGACCCGGCACTGGTCGACAGGGACCCAAAAACAGGCACGGTACTCCGGCTGCTGGAAACCGGTTATACCTGTGCAGGTGACACGGAATCTGGCGGTGCAGCACAGGCGTATATGCGATCCAGCATGGATGGTGGACGTACGTGGGGCGAGGCGATCAAGGTTCCTCGAATGGGACGGCGTCAACGAAGTCTACATCGCACGTGCACCGAATGGCGATCTCGTCGCGGCTTGCAGAACGGTTGTACCTGAGCGTTTCCGCCGGAGATCGACCACTATGAAGGCCTCGGGGTATCCGTATCCAAAGACGACGGGCACACATGGTCCAAGGTCAATAAACTATACGATTGGGGCAGGCATCACGTGAGCATCATTGTCATGCCCAATGGCGACATGGTGATGACCTACGTGGTGCGCAAGGGGTATATCGACGCCTCCGACGGTTATCCGCAATTCGGCATCGAGGCCGTGGTCAGTCGCGATAACGGCCGGACCTGGGATATGGATCATCGTCACTTATTTATATTTCGCTAACTACTGGCGGGCAAACACTTTGCGTCGTTCGCAATTTTGGGCTGTGTCGTGGCTGTGCTATAATGTCATCAAAGCACCATCCAAGCGTCTGATATTGGTAAACACCTGTATAGTAGTTTTTTTCGTGTGGTCTCGCTATATCGGGGGGGCGTTTTCAGGAAATTCACACTTCGCCGATTTTGTCAATACCTCTTCTGTTTTTTTCTCGGGGTCGCCACCGCCACCGGTAATTCTCGGCAATTCGGCACGCCACCGCCACCACACTAACATACTATCACTATTACACTCTTTATAGGTATACCACTCGGGCGGAAAATCTTCACGGATTGTCAACACTTGGCACAACAAAACACACTTTATCTATTTTCACATTCAAGATTTATGCCAAACACGATAATTTTTTCCTGCAAATTTTCGCGGGCCACGAAACAAGATAGATAAGTAGGGTATTTTATAAACACGCCCCCCGTTTTATTTACTTCGTCAGAAATCGCGGGTCGTGTTTCTGTGGGTCGGACGATTTTTCTACACTGTAATCAAAGCACATAATAGTAAGCGGGGTTATCAAAACAAAAATGGCGGCAAGAAATAGGGGTATCACGCTACTTCCGCCGCCATTCATTTTTTCCGCAATTTGTCGCTAACAAACAAACTGCCATTTCCATAGCAAAAACAATTCGCTATATTCTAATATCTAATGCCTTTTTCTAAATCTTCACAAATGGCGAACACCTTCCGCAAAATAGAAGTAAAAGTAGGATTTTCTATTTCTCGTGAATGGGTCGCCGAAAGTGTCCATTTCTGTTATCATCTTTGTCGGTTCAACCGTTGAAACCAGAAGGGCAATATCTCTTACGTCCCGCACATTGTTCAACCACATTTGCTGAACCCGTTCCTCCAAAGTGGATTTACTGTCAATTAGTTTATTCCGTCCACTTGGATTAGCGGGGTAAATATCTTTTGTCTGTAATGTGGTAAACCGTCGCGGCATATCTTTTCTTTCTATAAATGCGGTGTTTTTGACAATTGTGCGTTTTACCTTGGCGATTTTCTTTGCGGGCGTCGCTCTTACCTTGATATTGCTGTTTTTCATTGTTCGTTTATTCCTGTCAAAGGGTGTATTTTTATCCACTCAAAGTATTTTCGGCGTTCTTCGGGGTCCTCCCCCTTACTCCAATCATAAGATTTTGTGGGAATGGTTTTCGCCAAACCTTCCATTATCTTCTAAAACTAACTTTTACCTCGTTTCGTAAGGCGGAAACTTCCTTGCGTAGTTCAAGATTGGCGTTTGCTAAAAGTCCGATTACATTTTCCGAAGTAGTTATCAATCCAGAAATAGCGGGTTTTGATTGTATTGCGGCGTCGTGAACGGGCACATATTCTTTCTTCTCTGGTAAATTGTCTTGCTCTTTTCCTTGTGGCAATCCGTCTTCGTGTCCTACATCTTCTGGATTTCTACAAAGATTGCGGTTTTTACCGTCTTCGTCAAATATACCCATTGCGATTTTGTGGCGATTATCTTTTTCCATCCATTTCTGAAATGCTAAAACTAATTCTGGATTATTCATAATTCCAATCCTTTGTTTGTATTTCTGGATGGCGGGCGGGGGTACATTTTCGCCTTTTCATCTTTTGCCGTCATTTCTTCCACCAACTTTGCCAATAGTGAAAACATCCTTTTAGAATGGGCGATATTATCGTCTTTACTATTTACAATTCTGCTAATCGTTGCTTCACTTACGCCGAAATCGCGGGCAATACTATTTTGGCATTGTCCGCGTGTTGCCATTTTTTTCACTTTTTGACATTCAATGCAGTCAACACTTTTTCTCTCATAACACAACCTTTTCTCTTCTAAACAGCGTGGAATGTGTCCACAACCTTTTCTGTAACAAACGATTGAATAACCAGCGTCGTTTCCCGTTCGTCCATAGAAACCGAGTTGAGGTTAGTCCCGCTGGTTATTCTTTCGCACTAGTTGAAAAGGGGGCGGCGAACCAAGAAACGCCACCCCCAATATGGAGACGATAGCGAAGTTATGACGCCTTCTCTACCTACTATTATTTACACCAAGAAAGAAAATCGTGGTGAATTTCTAATGTTTTGTTTTTGGCGATTTTGCGAAAGTAGCGTAAAATAAGATGTTTTAGAAGAAGTGGAATAGGAAAAATGAAAGAAAGTCCATCCGCAAATGAAACATTTTCGGGGGATGTTTCGGAATGCCGCCAAACGCCTACGCTTCATTTTACGAAGGAATGCCGACAAACCACATATTATTCATTTCCTTTCTAACTTCGCTCTACAAACGATGTCCGCTATTCTAAAAATGGTTTTGTGGTAACTTGTATTGGCAATCCTAATTCCGTCCACACTTCGCGGATTATCTTATCTACAATCGTGGCGTCTTCTTTGTTTGTTGTCAAAATACAGTCGTGTAGGGTCAACAACCACATTTCGGTATTTCTGGAGATACGCTTCACGATTATATCTATCATTATTCTACTTTCTATGCGTTGTGCCAATTGCGAGCAGTGTTTGTATTGCCAATCTTCGTTTCTTTTGTGCCAAGGAATGTCCACCCACTCGCCTTTTGCGGCGTCGATGTATTCTGCTAACGCGGCGTGTTTAGAATGTAGGGCACGATGGACAATTGTTTTTGCGGTATCTTTCTTGGTTTTCCAGATAAATTATTAGCGTTATTATTTGGTGTTTGTCCTAGAGACTTTCCAGAAAATCTATTCTCGAAATAACTTCGCGTCATATTCTGGAAATCTTTGGCGTTTTTCGGTTTTCCACATTCAATGTCGGCGTTTTTTGAGGGTGCCAAATATGCCAGCAAATCAGCGAAAAAGTCCTTGTTTTGTAGCGTATTTCGTGTTTCTGCCAAAGGACTCTTCCACAAAACGGCAAGATAATGTATTAGCACTACTTTCGTTACGATCTCTAGACTATATAATGTATTGCTATTATAGTATTGATTGTTATTGCTTGCTACAGTAACATTATCATTAGAAGTATAAATAATAGAAGAATTTGGCGGGCAACATACAATTATTGCTTTATCAGTGGAATTATCATTATTCCTATACTTTTCCGCGAATTGTGGTTATGCTCAATTACTGTCTTCGCGGTAATGTAGTTCAACCGTTTCATGGGCAGGGAATGCCATAGGCGGGCGGCAAGTAGTTGCGTGCCGATTTGACACGCCTTTACATCCGATTGCCAAAGTCCGCATTTAGTGGCATCCGTGCCGACATACAACCATTTCCGTAGGTCTTTGCGTAATCTGAACAAGTTTGTGGTCATACCGTCCAAAATCGCTAATACTGCCGCCTTTTCGGTCTTCATTGAAGGCGTCCACCGTGTTGACATACTTTTGGCGGAATTTCTTCCATAGCACTTGGGCGGGTGTTTCGTCGTCGGGGGCGGCACCGTCTGGCAATACATCCAAGTCAATCTTGGGGTGTGTCTCGCGATATCGCTTCAATTTGTCGTTTGCCAATTCGTCCAATTCACTATCGGCGGGCATCGCCAAACCCACTAATGATAAACACTTACGCAAATACTTCGTTTGATTGTTGAAACGCTTTTTTTCGGCGGGGGTCAAATCGCGGGCGGGCAAACCCTTCTTCGTTTTCCTTCTGTCCAAACGGGCGAAGTATTTCTTATCCTCAATTTCCACAACCTTACAGGGCACGCCGCGAAATGTTTGCGATAACGCATACTTTATACATCTGCCGCCTTTGATATTCCTATCTGGTTGGTTGGCATTCCAATACTTTCCATCCGTAGTTATGTATTTTACATCCTTCACAAGATAATCAATCAATGTTCGCCGATAACCCTTGCCCAACTTTCTGTCCAACAATGTTGATTTGATTTGGTGTGGGGCGAAATCGTCATACTTCGCTAAATAATTCAGAATAAACCCGATGTTGGTTCTATGGTTGGCGGGGTGGGCAAATAAGTCAACCGTTTCTGGAATAGAAAACCGTAGAATATATGTGGATTCTGTCTTTACTTTGGGCAAATCCAGTGTATTATATAAGTGAGCAGTCATTTTGGAATGTTCCTCCAAGGTGGCGTATCGCATAACAACCCTTTCGGCACCACCAACCGTTAGGGTTTTTTTATTGAAACATCATCACTCTACTATTTCTATACACTGATTTCCTATCCACAAAACACACAATTCTTTCTATTTTCACTAAATAACTATGTGGAAAACCACAAACAAAAAAGGTCGCCAGCAATTACGCCGACAATCTTGATTAGATAATACAATAGAATTACATACTGTGTCCAGTAGAATTCACAACATGTTGTGGGCGAAAATCATTTCCACCCATATCGTATATGTCTTTCGTCTGTAATTCGGCACCGCATAGATGGCACACGACGAATTGCTTATTTCCTCGTTCATAAAAGTGATTATAGTCCAGCAATGCGCCATAACAACATTTACAGGTAAATGGATGTGTAAACACATTGGCGACAAACTTTACGCCATTGCCTTCATTGATTACGAAAATACCATCTTTTATTCCTGTCTTGAACACAACGCCAATAGGTTCTTTCTTCTTTGCCATAACACAAACTCCTAAAAAAGTGGTAATACAAAAAACACAAACAAACATTTCAACGAATTGCTACATTATAGACAGGATGATTTTATGTTGTGATTCGCATTGCGGACAATTTACAAACAATTCATCAAAACATTTACATACCCGCACTGGCAATAGTTCGGCAATGTCGCAATGACATTCTCTACACTTCTGATGAAAACATACAAACGGTTCGGCAATGTAAAGTTTGGCGGGCGGCGTGGGCGGTTCTACTACTGTCTTCTTGGTCATGTCTAACACTCCTAATTCTGGAAAAAGAAATATCAAAAAACACATTTCTGGCACACAAACCGACAAGGTAAGTGTGTTGTAAACTCTCACAGGAAGTATGGTTTTGACGGGCAAGAAAGTAAAGGAATATGCCAAAATGGCAGGCGGGCGGGCAAACTAACCTATTATTCCACCTCCAAATTCACAACGCAAAATATCCATTTCAATTATAATCCAATCGTTATCTATCCTTATTGAAACGTTATTTCCAGAAGGACGATAAATAATAACCAAAAAAGAAAGTGGGCAAAAAACATAGGAAAGTAAGACAGGAAACCCAAATTATCCATTCTAAGTAGGACTTGACAAGCAAATTCTTGGAAAATGGCGGGCATTTGGCGGGCAGATTACGCAAAGTCATACCACCACGATAGTTATGTCCGTGACTGTAACGGCGGGCAGTGGAATCATCACCAAAATAGTAAACATTATTAGCAAACGAAGGCGAGAATTTCGCGGGCGGCACATACACAACTAATTCTTCTTCTTCCTTGAACACGGGGGTTTGGGGGGCACCCCCAATTTCAATCTTGGCGGGCGTAGATAGGGCAAGAATGCCACCAAATTAGACGGGCGAATAATTCCACCAAAAAAGAAACGCCGCCAGCAAATGTTGCCAACGGCGTTAGGGCAGGAATTCCAGAAGATTGCCTATTCTCTATTGAATGTGTTGCCACAATTTGGGCAAGTTACACTATCTTCGTCTTCTTTACAGAAGCCTGGAATGAATTCTCCGCAAGTCGGACAGGCAAAATCGCCTTCTGGATTGATTACATCGTGATATTCGTAGAATTCTTCGGCGTCCATTTGTTCACCTATGCGGTGGGCGCATTGTCAGGGGCGGTGGGGGCGTCTTGTTCCGCCTTCTTTTTCAGATATTTCGCCAAAAAGTCCTTCGCCGAAGGGTGTCCACCAAATCCAACAACAATTAAAAAATTAACAAGTCCTTATGTTAATTAATTTATGTATTTATTTTACTATAGCTTACGATTAAATAGCATTATAATTATCCCTCTAATAAATAATGCAATTACAAATCCTAAAAAAGATGCTAAATAAAGTACTCTGCCTGTTTTTAAAACATCTTCAATATTAATTTCCTTAAGCTTATCACCTATTGTTGGCTTTTCTACAAGTTTCCCAAAATAGTAATTTGCTCCTCCAAGTTGTACTCCAAGCGCTCCAGCCATTGCAGCTTCTGGATGAGCACTATTTGGACTTGTATGATTATATCTATCTCTTTTGTATACCTTAAAACTGTTTTTAGCATCATACCTTAATATTTTTGCAGATATGACTATTAATATACCTGTTATTCTAGCTGGAATATAATTAAAAACATCATCTAATTTAGCTGGAAAATATCCAAAATCCATATATTTATCATTCTTATATCCAAACATTGAATCTAAAGTATTAACTGCCTTATATGCAAAAGCTAATGGTGCTCCAAAAATTCCTGCATAAAACAAAGGTGCTATAACACCATCTGCCATATTTTCAGCTATAGTTTCAATAACTGCTTTTATTATTCCTTCTTTATTCAAACTTTGAGTGTCACGTCCTACAATAAATGATAATTGTTTTCTTGCACCCTCTAAATCATCTTTTAACAAAAACTTAATAACCTTATATCCTTCAACAACCAAGCCTTTTGCTGATATACAAAAATATATTAAAATTCCTTCTAAAATAAATCCTAAATAAATACTAAAATTCTTAGATAAATTAACAATTTCAAAGGTAATTGCAAAAGTTAATATAACTGTAAAAATCCAAGTCATAAATCCTGCAAGTTTTAAATAATTTTTTAAAATACTTTTCTAAATATTATTTCAAATTTTTTCGCAATATATCCAATTCCTCTAACTGGGTGAAATGGATTATTAGGGTCTCCAATTATCATATCTAAAATAAATCCTATTGCTAACTCAATCATGTAATGCTCCTCTTTGAACTACTTTATCTATTTTAAATTCCCCATTTTCTTTTACATTTATAGTTAGTTCATATCCTTCACCATTTTCAGGTTGCCACTCATAAAACTTCTTTTTATCATCATATAGCATCTCTAATATCATACCTATAGTTCCACCATGAGTTACCCCAAAGCAGTTTTTATATTTTCTTTTATAAAATATTCTATAAGTTCTGCAAATCCTTCTTTAACCCTTTTTCTAAATTCAGTTTTACTTTCACCATTTGGGCATTTTATATTTCCTTCTGTATCATCAATCCAATCTGTATATTCCTTTTTTAATTTTATATCTTCATATCCCTTTAATTCAAAATCTCCAAAATCATATTCAAAAAATTTTGCTAAAATATTATATTTATTTCCTGGGCAAAGAATTTCTAAAGTTTGATTTGCTCTTTTAGCTCCACTGGTAAAATAAAAATCACACTTTGGATATTCATTCTTTTTTACATTTTCCCTTAACTGATAAATTCCATTTTCACTTAAATCAACATCACTTTTCCCACAATATAATTTTTTTTCATTACAATAAGTTTTTCCATGTCTAATTAAATATAATTTAATTTCATTCATAAATTATTATTAGTGATAATTTATATATAATCTATCACTAATTTTCACCCGCCTTTCTTTACAGTAAACTTTTCATGTGAGCAACTCACATTTGTTCGCTGAGTGCTCACAGAGTAAGCGACTATCACAAATCTTTTTAACGGAGGCTAATGCCCTTTGGGGCATTAGCTAAGTTCGAGGAACCAAATCATAGATTTGGACTCTCACTTACTTAAGGAAACTCGACTCACATTCGTTCGCTGAGTAAGTGATTCACACCAAATCATAGATTTGGGTTCTCTACTTAAGTTCTTCTTGCAATCCGAAGAATATTCTATATACTGATGAAGAATGTTTTGTTAATAATTGTAATACACGTCCTGTTTCTTCTCTCCAAGCTCTATCTAATTTACCCATTGGAACAATTCCAGAGTTTATTTCATCACAAATTATTATCTTATCCTTTAAGTTTTGCTATATTATTTTCCAAAGTCTCTAATGAATTAATGTTGTTTAAAACACAAGCTTTTGTAAAAATATGTAAACCGCACAAGACTTTTTTATCAAATTCTAAAGTTCTTATTAGTGCAAAAAAATATATCATCATTACTTACTTCATACTTTTCCTTTACAAATTCTAAGTTTTCCATTATAAGCTCCACCAAAGATCAAAATCATTAAGTTTCTCCTCCAAAATCATAACATTATGCTCAAAGTTAGTATTCCTACTACCTCTCCTACTACTAGAGCAAAGCCTGCACGTCCCCTGATATTCCACCAAACTCTTTTTTGCATTTCTCCACTGAACATGTAACACCTAAAATAATTAATGAAACCAATAATATCCCATAATTTCTTAGGAAAACAAATGAAATCATGTACATTATTAATAAGGAGACTATCATAATAATTATATCTTTACCATTAGTTCCTTTTTTAAAATAAGTTCCAAGAGTACTTTCTTTTATAGTTGTTCTACTTAAAAGAAAAAATGCTACGGTACTTCTGCTTACTATTGGAATTAAAGTAAATATATAAATGGGAACATTTTTTTCTAAAATAGAATATACCCCTCCAAATTGCAAAAAAAATAAAATTATTAATGATATTACTGAAAATGCTCCTATAGTAAAATCCTTTAATATTCTAAGCTTTTCTTCCTATCTCTTCTAGAAAGAATTGCATCACATACATCCATAAATCCATCTAAATGTAACATTCCTGTAATACAAAACGGAACTATCATAATTATCACACTTTTTAAAATAATTGATATATTAAAAATAGTACTTAAATAATACGTTATACTCCATATGACACCAATTATCAAACCAACAATAGGATAAAATTTCATCATATTTTTTACACCCTCATCATCCCATTCAACATATGGTGTTGGAAGTACCGTAAACATACTTAATGCCATGATAAAACCTTTATATAGTTTCTT
>CAVYSY010000051.1:0-204807 GCA_963771175.1 uncultured delta proteobacterium | reverse complement strand
GGTGGTGCCCGTGACCATCCCCGTGGTCATGGTCGTCGTGGTCGTGTCCCTCGTGTGCCATCCCGATCCTCCTCCTACAGGTCCTTCTCGGACAGCTCGACCACCAGCTCGCCGTTCTCGACGTCGAGCTTCACCGTGGGCTGGTCATCGCACACGCCCGGCGAGGTCTCGTTCTTCCCCGAGTCCATGTCGAAGCCGACCTCGTGGCAGGGGCAGACGACCATGTTCCCCTCCAGGCGGCCCCCGGACAGCAGACACCCCGCGTGGTTGCACCAGTCGTCGAGCCCCTTGTAGCGCCCGTTGATCCGCGCAACGCACAGGCTGCGCTTGCCCACCTCGTAGCCCCGCATTTCCTTCTCGGCGAAGTCCGCCGGTCCGAGCTTGATCTTCATCGGCTCCGTCTCTCGTAGCTCTCTGGAATCAACAACCGGGCGCCCTTCTATCCCGACATGGCCGGGACCGGGGAGGGCTTGCGTGCGGGGAGACCTTGCTTTTCCGCTCGCCTGCACCCCCCTTCCGAGGGCATTACCTTCCTCCCGTGATGCCCCCCGACAAAGCAACCGTGGCCCAGGTCCTCCGGGACATCTCGCTCCTCCTCCAGATGAAGGGGGAGAACCCCTTCCGCAGCCGCGCCTACGACACCGCCGCCGACCGCATCACCGGCCTCGGCGAGGATCTCGGCGCCCTGGTCCGCGAGGGTCGCCTGCAGGATCTCCCGGGGATCGGTCAGGCGATCGCCGAGAAGGTCTCCGAGCTGATCACCACCGGCAAGCTCGCCTACTACGACGCGCTGCGCGCCGAGTTCCCCCCGGGCATCCTGGAGCTCGTCCAGGTGCCCGACCTGGGCCCGAAGAAGGCCCTCGCCCTGGCGCGCCAGCTCGGGGTGGATGGCGTCGACGCCCTGGAGAAGGCCTGCCGCGAGGGCCGCGTGCGCCAGCTCGCGGGCTTCGGGGAGAAGAGCGAGGCGAAGATCCTCGCCGGCATCGAGCTGTACCGGCGCACCCGCAATCCCCGGCGCCTGCTCGGGGAGGTCCTGCCCGTGGCGGAGCGGCTCCTCGAATCCATCAAGACCGCCCCCGGCGTGGTGCGCGCGAGCCTCGGGGGCAGCGTGCGCCGGCGCGCCGAGACCATCGGGGACGTGGACCTCATCGCCTCCGCGCCCGACGCCACCGCGGTGTTCGATGTGTTCTCCAGCGCCCCCGAGGTCGCCCACGTCATCGGCCGGGGCGAGAGCAAGTGCTCGGTGCGGCTGCACGAGAAGGACCTCCAGGTGGACCTGCGCGTCCTCCCCGACGAGGACTTCGCCACCGCCCTGCACCACTTCACCGGCTCCAAGGCCCACCACGTGCGGCTGCGCGGGCTCGCCCACGAGCGGGGGCTGAAGATCTCCGAGTGGGGCGTCCACGACGCCGACGGCAAGAAGCTGCTCGTCCCCGACGAGGCCGCGCTCTACCGGCTGCTCGGCATGCAGTACATCCCGCCCGAGCTGCGCGAGGACACCGGGGAGATCGAGGCCGCGCTCGAGGGCCGGCTGCCCGAGGACCTCGTCACGCTGGAGGACATCCAGGGCGCCGTGCACGCGCACAGCACCTGGTCCGACGGGAAGAACTCGCTGGAGGAGATGGCGCGGGCGGCGAAGGCGCTGGGGCTGAAGTACCTCACCGTCACCGAGCACAGCCAGGCGGCCATCTACGCCGGCGGTCTCAAGGAGGACGACCTGCGCCGCCAGTGGGACGAGATCGACCGCGTCAACGAGACCGTCCAGGGCCTGCGGCTCCTCAAGGGCATCGAGGTGGACATCCTGGAGAGCGGCGCGCTCGACTATTCGGACGCCGTGCTGGAGAAGCTCGAGGTGGTCATCGGCTCCGTCCACGTGCGGCACGGCATGGACGAGGAGCAGATGACGCGCCGGGTGCTGCAGGCGTTCGACAACCCGCACCTCCACATCCTCGGGCACCCCACGGGGCGGCTCATCCAGAGCCGGGAGCCCTACCCGCTGCGGATGGAGGAGGTGCTCGACAGGGCCGCCGAGCGAGGGGTGGTGGTGGAGATCAACGGCTCGCCCTCGCGGTTGGACCTCAAGGCCGAGCACGTGCGCCAGGCCGTCCAGCGTGGGGTGACGCTGGTGGTGAGCTGCGACGCCCACAACACCGAGGGCCTGGGCAACCTGGCCTTCGCCGTGGCCACCGCGCGCCGGGGCTGGGCGCGCAAGGGGAACATCCTCAACACCCTCCCCGCGGAGCGCTTCGTGGAGAAGCTCCGGAAGCTGCGAGCGGCCTGACAAATCCGGCCGGCTTGTCGTGACGAAGGGAATCTGGTGATGAAGTTGGAGGCGCTGGTCGAGCAGTTCGCTCTGAACGTGGCCGCGCAGACCGAGGCCATATGGCGGGACCCGGGGTAGCCACGCCCAGCGACGCACCGTGGAATGACGCATCGGCGTCCGAGCGATACAAACCCCCGCGAGAACCTGGCCCAGATGGTTTAGGCTCGCCGAGCTTTGTCGCGCCGCCTGCTCGCACTCGTCCTCGCCCTGTTCGCCACCAGCGCCTCCGCCGAGGAGCGCCCCTCGCGCGCCGACCTGCAGAAGGCGCTGGCCCTGTATGAGCGCTCGGTGGTGCGGGTGCTCGGGCCCCGCGAGTCCGGCCCGGGCATCATCGTGGGCGCCGAGGGCCAGGTGCTCACCTCCGTGCGCCACGTCAGCCTGGACACCGCACAGGTGGAGTACGACGGGCGCACGCTGCCGGCCACGGTGGTGCTCGCCAACGGGTACCTGAAGGTGGCGGTCGTCGCCGCCCCGGCTGGCGACTACCCCGCCGCCCCCGTGCGCGTCTCCTCCGAGAGCCCCGCCGGCCAGTGGCTCATCGGCATCCTCCGGGGGCGCGGCAAGCAGAAGGACAGGCCCGAGGCCGCCCTGGCGCGCAAGGCCCCCGAGCCCTTCATCGACGTGGACCTCGCGTTGCCCCCGGGCAGCCCCCTCTTCGACTCGAATGGCCGGCTGGTGGCGGTGTCCGTCCAGCGCAAGGGCCGTGGCTGCCGCGCCCTGCCCCTCGAGTCCGTCAAGAAGCAGCTCGCCGCCAAGCAGCAGGTGGCCACCCCGTGAGCACCTCGGTGGCCACGCCCTGGCGTCCAACGGCCGTGCAGGAGGTGGTGGGCCTGTGGGCGCTCGGCTTCCTGGGCATCATCATCGCCTTCCTCCTCTTCGGAAACTCCGGCGTCCCCAAGCTGGTGGCCACGGTGGGCTTCCTCTACCTGCCGCTCATCCCCATGCGCTGGCGGGGCGAGGACTACCGCGACTACGGCCTCACCTCGCGCCACTGGCGCCAGGACGTGCGCCTCTTCCTGGGCATGAGCCTGGTGGTGTTCCCCCTCTTCTTCGCGGGCTTCGCCCTGTGGACGGAGGTGCTGCCCCACCTGCCCTCGGAGCTGGCGCGCCTGCTGGCCCCCTTCCGAGGCCCCGCGCACTTCACCCCGCGCCTGCCGCCCCGCTTCGGCGAGTGGGTGGTGGACCAGCTCTTCGTGGTGGCGCTGCCGGAGGAGTTCTTCTACCGGGGCTACATGCAGGCGCGCCTGCGCGACGCATGGCCCCAGGGCCGGCGCTTCCTCGGCGCCCGGCTGGGGCCCGCCTTCTGGCTGACGGCGGTGCTCTTCGCACTCGGCCACCTCGCCATCTTCCAGGTGTGGCGCCTGTCCGTCTTCTTCCCCGCCCTGCTCTTCGGCTGGATGCGCGAGCGCACCGGCAGCGTGGTGGGCGCCGCCCTCTTCCACGCCGCCGCCAACCTCTTCGTGCGCTTCCTCGAGGCGTCCTTCTTCGGCGTCTGACTACGGCGTCAGGTGGCGCACCTGCAGGTCCGCCGACACCGCCAGCGTGGTGCCCTCGGGCAGCTCCACCCAGCCCGCCGGGCGCTTCACGTGCGTGGCCACCACCACCGAGCGCCTCCGCCGGTGCGCCACCACTCCCGGCTGCGTCTCGGGCGTGGTGGGGGTGATGCCACACACCTCGCACCTGTCCGTCCCCTCCAGCCGCGTGTAGTACAGCGGTTGGCCGCCCAGGCGCGTGGCCACCAGGATGCGGCCGTTGGTGGCGAAGAGGTTCACCGTGGAGGTGCGCGCGGCCCCCGCCTGCGCCGAGGCCTTCGACAGCGCCCGGGCCGTGTCCGCCAGCAGCCTGCCCGCTACCTCGGCATCCAGGCGCGGGTCATCCGCGTGCCCCGTCTCCCACAGCCGCTGGAGGAAGCAGGCGAAGGCCACCTCACTGTCCGTCTCCCCGCGAATCTGCCGCTTGAGGAAGTCCGGCACGGAGTCCAGCAGCGAGGTCCGCATGTCGGCGAAGCCCTGGAGCTCGCCCTGGTGCGCGAACAGCCAGCGCCGCGAGCGGAAGGGCTGGGTGTTCTCCTCCAGCGACAACCCCACGGGCAGCCGCCGGGAGTGGAAGAGCAGCGCCTCGGTCTCGTGCCGCGGAGCGAGCGACTCCAGCGTCAGGTCCGCGCCGCGAGGGAACCGCTGCAGGAGGACGTCATCCTGGGAGTAGGCGCCGATGCCCACTGCATTGGACCGTCCCTCTCCCTGGAGAGCGACCTGCCCTTCCAGCCGATGCAGCTCGCACCGCAGCAGGTTCGGATCGGACGTCAGGACGGCCAGCGCGACGGACATGCGGTACACCCCCTTGTTCAACCAATAGATAATGACGCCACCCGGCCCCCTCAACCCGAGCCCGGCCCCCTGGTATACCTTGCCAACCCCTTGAAAGGACTGGGGTTTACCCACACGGAACGTTTGACAGCCCGAATGCGAGGTGCCTAACATCCCGGCGCCTTCCCAAGGGTTGGAAGTCTGACGGCCCTTCAGTTGCCACACCGGAGACGGAATGGCGGACGAAATCGCGATCGGCATCGACCTGGGCACCTCCTACTTCTGCGTGTCGGTCATCGAGAACGGCGAGCCGATCGGTCATCCCCAACGAGTGGGGCGAGCGCACCCACGCCTCGGTGGTGTCCTTCCTCGAGGACGGCATCGGTGCTGGTGGGCAACGCCGCCAAGAGCAACATCATCACCAACGCCGAGAACACCGTCTACTCGGCCAAGCGGCTGATCGGCCGCTACTTCTTCTCCGACGAGGTGAAGAAGGCCCAGGCGGTGATGCCCTACAACATCGTCGAGGGCGCCGAACAACTCGGTGCGCATCCAGGTGCGGGGCAAGACCTACTCGCTGCCGGAGATCTCCGCGCTCGTGCTCAAGGAGATGAAGGCCATCGCCGAGACGCTACCTGGGCCGCGGGTGACCAAGGCGGTCGTCACCGTGCCCGCCTACTTCAACGACAACCAGCGCCAGGCCACCAAGGACGCCGGGCGCATCGCCGGGCCTCGACGTGCTGCGCATCCTCAACGAGCCGACCGCGGCGGCGCTGGCCTACGGCTTCGGCCGCGACGTCAACCAGCGCGTGGTGGTCTACGACCTGGGCGGCGGCACCTTCGACGTCTCGATCCTGGAGATCGGCAAGGACGTCTTCGAGGTGCTCTCCACCGCCGGTGACACCTACCTGGGCGGCGACGACTTCGACGACCGCATCATGAACTGGCTGGCCGACGACTTCCTGGCCCGGACGCGGCTCGACCTGCGGCAGAACAAGTTCTGCCTGCAGATGCTCAAGGAGGCCGCGAGCGGGCGAAGATCGACGTGGGCAGCGACGGGCATCGCCGACATCCTCTGCCCGGGCATCTGCCAGGACGCCAACGGCAACGTGCTCGACCTGACGGGCCGACGCTCAGCCAGGACCAGTTCAACCGGATGGTGATGGACCTGGTGCAGCGCACCTTCAAGGTCTGCGACGAGGCGCTGCAGAGCGCGCGCATGACCGCGGCGGACATCGACGCGGTGATCCTGGTGGGCGGCCCCACGCGGCTGCCGATCATCCGCAACTCGGTGAAGCACTACTTCCAGAAGGAGCCGATGGAGGGCATCGACCCCGACCAGGTGGTGGCCATGGGCGCGGCGCTGCAGGCCCACGCGCTGCTGGACTCCGCGCACCGAGACCTTCCTGGTCGACGTGACGCCGCTGTCGCTGCGCATCGGCACGGTGGGCGGCTTCACCGAGAAGATCATCGACAAGAACACCCCCATCCCCATCGACGCAGTCGAAGACCTTCACCACCAGCCGCGACGGCCAGGACAAGGTGAAGATCCGCGTCTACCAGGGCGAGTCGAACCGGGCCGACGAGTGCGAGATGCTCGGCGAGTTCGAGTTCTCGGGCTTCCGCATCGGCTACCGCGGCGAGGTGAAGATCGAGGTGACCTTCGAGATCGACACCAACGGCATCGTCAACGTCTCGGCCGAGGACGTGGAGACGGGCCAGAAGACCTCCACCACCATCACCCTCTCCTCGGGCCTGTCCGAGGCGGACATCCAGAAGATCCATCGAGGCCAACAAGCAGATGCAGCTCGCGGGGCACGGGGCCGATCTCCCCGCCGTCGCCGGTAACCGAAGGTAGGCCAGAGCGATGTCCCAGCCTCCCCAGAACGGTGCCGGCAAACCTCCCGCCCCGCCGCCCGATTCGGACTCCCGGGTGACGCCCGCGGCCGGCACGCCGGCCGTGCGCCCGTCCCGGCCCGCGTCCGGTGTCGCGCCGGCCATGGCCCCCGTGCGGCCTCCGGTGCCCGGAGCGCCACAATCCCCGTCGCGCCCGACCCCCGCGGGAGTGCCCCCCGTGGGCTCCGGCGTCCGTCCGGCCGCGCCCGGTGTCCCCGCGCCCCCCGGTGCTCCCGCCGCGGTCCGTCCCCCGCCTCCGCCCGGAGTTCCGGCCGTGGGCTCCGGCATGCGTCCGGTGGTGCCGCCCCCCGCGCCTGGAGTCCCCACGGCCGCGCGCCCGCCCGGTACACCCACGGGGACGCGCCCTACCGCCTCCGGAATCCCCTCCGTGGCGCCCGCGCGACCGCCTGTGCCCTCGAGTCCGGCAATGCCTCCGGCCCCGCCCGTGCCGGGTGTGCCCCCGCCTCCACCGGTCGTGGCCACGCCGCCCCGCCCGCCGTCCACCGGCGCCCGCCGGCTCCGTACCGCCCCGTCCTCCGTCTGGAGTCGGGCCCGTCCGTGCCGCCGCCGCCGCCCGTCGCCGCCGTCCAGCCCCCGCCTCCGCCCGGTGCGCCACGTCCACCGAGCATGCCCGCCGTCCCGCCCGTGGCGCCGTCCGTCGCGCCGGTAGTGCCCTCGATGGCCCCGGTGGTGCCGCCCGTCGCGCCCACGGTGGCCCCGGTGCGGCCCGGCGTGCCTCCCGCCGTTCCGCCTCCGCCTCCCGCCGCCGTCCAGCCCCCGCCTCCGCCTCCCGCCGCCGCCGGGAAGGCCCTGGACTTCGACGCGGCCCAGATGGCCGAGCTCTGGCAGCGCTGCGCCCAGCTCGACCAGATGGACTACTTCGAGGTCCTCAAGGTGGAGAAGACGGCCTCTCCCGCGGAGATCAAGCGGGCCTTCTACGGGGAGAGCCGCGCCTACCACCCGGACCGCTTCTTCCACCTGGACGACAAGGAGCTCAAGGAGCGGGTCAACGAGCTCTACAAGCGCGTCACCGAGGCCTACTACGTGCTGCGCGACGACGCGAAGCGCCGGATGTACGTGGCGGACATCGCCGGCCCCGAGCGCGCCCAGAAGCTGCGCTTCAACGAGTCCTCCGAGGCCGAGACGAGCGCCGCCTCCAAGCGGCAGGTGGAGGAGCAGATCGGCATCCACCCCAAGGGGCGCCAGTTCTACCAGACGGGCGTGGCGGACGCCGATGCGGGCCGCTGGGCCTCGGCCGAGCGCAACCTGAAGATGGCGCTCACCTACGAGCCGGCCAACGCCCGCTACAAGGAGAAGCTCGCCGAGGTCCAGAAGGTGCTACAGGACGAGGCGCGCAAGCAGGGCGACGCGTTCAAGATCCGCTGACGGACGCCCGGCCACGGGGGAAGCCCATGACCATCGACCTGATCATCCTGGGGCTGGTGCTCCTCTTCGCGGTGGTGGGCGCCATCACCGGCGGGGCGAGGCAGATCGCCAGCCTGGTGGCGCTCGCGGTGGCGTGGTTCGTCTCGCGCAAGCTGGGGCCCATCGTGGGGCCGAGGATGGCGGACGCGCTCGGCGGCGTGCCGCTGCTCATCGGGGTGATCGCCGGCTCGATGCTGCTCTTCATCGTCGTGCTGGTGGCGGTCCGCTACGCCCTCACGACCCTGCTGCGGCGGCTCTTCGGCGGCAAGAACCCGGAGAACCGGGGCGTGGACGGCGGCATCGGCTTCGTGCTCGGCGGGGCGAAGGTGGCGGCCATCGCCTACGTCGTGCTCAGCGCGCTCGTCTTCGTCGAGCAGCACATCGTGGTGGCGGGCAAGCGCATGGGCCTGTCCCCCAAGGACTCGCTCTGCTTCGGGCTGGCGCGCAGCTACAACCTCTTCGAGCTGACCCAGTTCGCCGCCGTGAAGGACCTGGTGGCGGTGGCCCAGGTGACGTCCGACCCGAAGCAGTCCCAGCGACTGGCGAACAACCCGGCCTTCAAGTCGCTGAAGAAGGACCCGCGCTTCCAGCGGGCGCTCTCGGACAAGCAGCTCCGCGAGGCGATGGAGCGAGGTGATACGCAGGCGGTGCTGCGCAGCAACCTCGTGCTCCAGCTCCTCCAGGACCCGGACTTCGTGGCGCGACTGGGGGCCGCGTCCCGGGCCTCCCAGCGCGAGTGAGCCCGGGCTCAGAGCCCGAGCTGGGCGCCCGGCTCCAGGCCCACCAGGCGAGCCCGGACGAAGCCCTCGTCCACCGTGACCTGCCGGCGGCGGTGCTCGGGGGCCTCGAACATCACGTCCGCCATCACGTACTCGAGGATGGAGCGCAGGCCGCGCGCCCCCAGGCCCTTCTCCACGGAGAAGCGCACCACCTCGCGCAGGGCCCCCTCGGCGAACTCCAGCTCGATACCGTCCAGTCCCAGCAGCTCCTTGAACTCGCGGACGATGGAGTCCGGGGGCTCGGTGAGCACGCGCAGCAGCTCCGGCTCGCCGAGCAGGTCCAACTGCACCACCACCGGCAGGCGTCCGAGGAACTCGGCGAGGATGCCGTAGTCCACGAGCTGCCTCGTGGTGATGCGCCGGCGCACCTTCTGGGACGCCTGCGCTCCGAAGCCCAGGGGCCGCGCGTCGGCCGAGCCGCCGTACTCATGCAGGTCCGAGAACGTCCCCGCGCAGATGAACAGGATGTCCCGGGTGTCGATGGGCACGAAGTCCCCCCGGTTCCACGCCTGGGTGACGTTCATGGGGACGAAGACCTCCCGGCCCTCCAGCAGCTTGAGGAGCGCCTGCTGCACCCCCTCGCCGCCGATGTCCCGGCTCCCCGCCCCGTTGCGCGCCCCCTGCGAGCGCCGGGCGATCTTGTCCACCTCGTCGATGAAGATGATGCCCCGCTGGGTGTCCTCGACGGAGTGGTTGGCCTTGAAGAGCAGGTCGGCCACCATCACCTCCACGTCCTTCCCGTAGTAACCGGCCTCCGTGTACTCGGTGGCATCCACCGTGGTGAACGGGACGGAGAGGATCTCCGCCAGATTCCGGGCAATGTGCGTCTTCCCGCTCCCGGTGGGCCCGATGAGCAGGATGTTGGACTTCTTGAGCAGCGAGGTGCGCCGCATCCGGCGCGCCTGGACGCGCTTGAGATGGTTGTGGGCGGCGATGGACACCGCTCGCTTGGCCGCCTCCTGTCCGATGACGTACCTGTCCAGCCGCTCGTAGATTTCCCTCGGTGTCAGCAGCGGCGAATCCCTGCGTGCGGACGACTCCATGTACCCTCCCCTTCGCTCCATGCAGCCTCCGAGCCTCCTCAGCGGGAAGGGTAGGAATCCAATGGAGGACAGCCCACCCATCGCGGGGGGAAGCGGGGGAGCGGTAGCGACGCTCGATAGGCCCCTTCGCGACCAGGGGATTGAACCGGGGAAGATTTCCCGATACTTCCCGCTTCCGTTCATTGTTGAACGGCTTCATCACCCACCACTTGCCCGGGAGAGCAGGAACGCCGATGCCACCGATCACCCCTCCGCACCGCTGGACCATCGCCGACGCTCAAGAGACCTACGGCATCCGCAACTGGGGCGCGCCCTACTTCGGCGTCAACGACAAGGGCCACGTGTGCGTCCACCCGGACGGTCCCTCGGCGCCGAACATGGACCTGAAGGAGCTGGTGGACGAGGTGCGCCGCCGGGGCATCGGCCTGCCGCTGCTCATCCGCTTCACCGACGTGCTGCGCCACCGGGTGGTCCACCTCAACGAGGCCTTCCGCAAGGCCATCTCCGAGCACAACTACAAGGGCGCCTACCAGGGCGTGTACCCCATCAAGGTGAACCAGCACCGGTACGTGGCGGAGACCATCGTCGAGACCGGCAAGCAGTTCGGCTACGGCCTGGAGGCCGGGCAGCAAGCCGGAGCTGCTCGCGGTGATGGCGCTGCTGAGGACCAGGAGGACGCGCTCATCATCTGCAACGGCTACAAGGACGAGGAGTACGTCGAGACGGCGCTGCGCTTCTCGCGCCTGGGCCGCAAGGTCATCCTGGTGGTGGAGAAGCCCTCGCGAGCTGCCGCTCATCGCCGAGGTGGCGCGCAAGATTGGCATTCGCCCCGCGGCTGGGCATGCGCGTGAAGCTGTCCACGCGTGGCGCGGGCAAGTGGGAGGCCTCGGGCGGCGACCGCTCCAAGTTCGGCCTGTCCTCCTCGGAGCTGATGAGCGCCATCGCCTTCATGAAGGAGACGGGACTGCTGCACGTGCTTCGAGCTGCTGCACTTCCACCTGGGCAGCCAGATCTCCAACATCCGCAACGTGAAGAACGCGCTGCGCGAGGTGGGCCGCTTCTACGTGGAGGTGGCGCGCCTGGGCGCGCCGCTGAAGTACCTGGACGTGGGCGGCGGCCTGGGCGTGGACTACGACGGCTCGCAGACGAACTTCGCGTCGTCGATGAACTACACCACCGAGGAGTACGCCAACGACGTGGTGTTCTCCATCATGGAGGCGTGCGACGCCGCGGGCGTGCCGCACCCCAACCTCGTGTCCGAGTCGGGCCGCGCGGTGGTGGCGCACCACGCGGTGCTGATCGTGGACGTGCTGGGCACCAGCGAGTTCGATCCGGCGCACGTGCCGGAGAAGGCGGACGAGAAGGCGCCCTCGGTGGTGCGCAACCTGCTGGCCACCTACAAGGACGTCACGAACAAGAACCTGCTGGAGGCCTACCACGACGCCCAGGAGTACAAGGAGGAGAGCCTGACGCTCTTCTCGCTGGGGCACCTGTCGCTGGAGCAGCGGGTGGCGGCCGAGAACATCTTCTGGGCGCTCTGCCAGAAGATCATGCGCATCGCCCGGGAGTCCGGGGAGATTCCGGAGGAGCTGGAGGCGCTCGAGAAGCAGCTCTCGGACACCTACTTCTGCAACTTCTCGGTGTTCCAGTCGCTGCCGGACTCGTGGGCGATCGATCAGCTCTTCCCGATCATGCCGATCCACCGGCTCAACGAGCGGCCCACGCGCCGCGCGGTGCTGGCGGACATCACCTGCGACTCGGACGGGAAGATCGATCACTTCATCGACAAGCGCGAGGTGAAGGACGCGCTCGAGCTGCACTCGCTCAACGACGGACGACTACTACCTGGGCATCTTCCTGGTGGGCGCGTACCAGGAGATTCTGGGCGACCTGCACAACCTCTTCGGTGACACGCACGCGGTGCAGGTGTCGCTGGGGCCCAACGGCGGCTACCTGATCGACCACGTGGTGGAGGGCGACACGGTGACCGAGGTGCTCAACTACGTGAGCTACAACAAGGACGACCTCGTGGCGAAGCTGCGCCGGGCGACCGAGGTGGCGCTGCGCAACGGCCGCCTGATCGCTGGACGAGTCGCGCCAGCTCCTGCGGATCTACGAGGAGGGCCTGTCCGGCTACACGTACCTGGAGCGCGAGGTGGACGCCTCCTTCGTGGCCGGGCACGCGCAGCAGCTCCGCCTGGTGACTCCGGAGACGGGGGCGCCCAAGGCCCCCGTCCCGCCCACTGGCACGGGCTCCTGAGCCTCACGGTAGAGCCAGGAACGTAACGAAGCCCCGCGGCGCCCTCCGGTGCCGTGGGGCTTTCTTTTTCAATCGAGCGAGAAGGGGCAGGTTGAGGTTCCGCTCCTCATCGATGAGGAGTGAAACGCTCCGAGCCCATTCCGCTCCTCATCGATGAGCAGTGAAACGCTCCGAGCCCATTCCGCTCCTCATCGATGAGCAGTGAAACGCTCCGAGCCCATTCCGCTCCTCATCGATGAGCAGTGAAACGCTCCGAGCCCATTCCACTCCTCATCGATGAGCAGTGAAACGCTCCGAAGCAGCACCACCACTGCACTTTTGTGCCCCGCGCAGCAATCGAGGGCGCGTGCTACACGAAGAGCGCCGGGGCGATGCCTCCCAGGATGATCAGCGCCGTGACCGCCGTGAGCAACGCCACGCGCAGACGACGTGACGCGGTGGGCGGCGCGCTTGCCTCCCGGAGCTCCGGCCGCGTGCTCCCACAGAAGAGGCCCGTGTACACCCGGTAGAACACGATCGCGTTCAGCCCCGCGGCGAACAGGAACCCGAGCGTCGCCGCCGTGGAGTGCTCCAGGAGCGCGTGGAAGAGCAGGTCCTCGGCGAAGAAGGCCAGGCCTCCGGGGAACCCCACGAAGAGCCAGCCCATCGCGAGGAACAGCCGGTGGAGGTCCGGCGCCACGTCCGCGAGCCCGTTGTCCGGGGCGAGCCGCTCGATGCCATACGTGTCCCGCAGCATGCCGATGACGGACAGGAGGACGAGGGTACCGGCCACCGTCGCGACGAGGAGCGTCCGGGCCGCCTCCCACCCAACGTGCCCGGAGAAGGCCCCCGCCATCAGCAGGCACGACTGCGACAGGGTGATGGCGGAGATGGCCCTCGCCGGCTCGCGCCGCACCAGGCCCAGGCCGGACTGCAGGATGGCACTCATCACGAAGAGCACCAGCAGCACGTTCCCCAGTCCACCATGCAGTGCCGCGGGATTGCCCTCCACGAAGCGATGGAGCCACACCACTCCCGGCTGGCACAGCAGGAGCAACAGGAACTCCTGGTGCTTGAGCCGCCGGCGCAGCCCCTCGAGCCACAGGTGGAACGGCATGAGGCCCCCCGCGACGGCGGCACCGAGCGCGGCGAGCGGCTGCGAGGGCGCGCCCCAGATGGCGAGCCCCGTGGTCAGCAGACCCGCCAGCAGCGGCAGGATGGGGACCCGCGTCACCCTGCCCCGCTCGTCCATGCCGGCCCGCACGCACGCCCACGCGAACAGCACGACCCACGACGCGATGAAGAGCGGGCGCGTCGGTGCCACCCAGATGCCCACCGCGGCGGTGAGCCCCACCGACAGAGACCACCGGCTGACGGCACGCATCGGCACGGCCACGGGCAGCGCGGCCCGCTGGCCCTGGAGATTCAGATAGGTGTCGACCATCGGTTAACTCCGCTGCTCGCTCGGGGAATCCCCGAGCAGACGGTCCTCGACCGCGGCGATCCGCGAGAAGAGGCCAAGGAAGGGCCGCGCGACGAAGCTCCACTGGGTGCTGTCCAACCAGAAGAGCCTCGAAGCGGCCAGGTAGAGCCGGCCTCGCAGCGACGCCGGGAACAGGCGCTCCAGGTTCGAGAGCCGCCGCAGCCGCACGTCCGTGCCCACGATGGGGTTGTCCTGGAAGTCCTGGATGAGCGACGAGGAGCGCAGGAACTGCCACGTCCTCAGCCCCGCGTGCGCGCACAGGTGGACGAGCGCGAGCGTGTGCCACCCGGCGGCGATCTCCACGTACATCACCCCGAGCTGCGCCATCGTCGCGTACGCGAGCGAGGTCTTCGCATCGGGCCGCGTGCGCCCCACCATCGTCGCGAACACGGCCGTCAGCAGCCCGATCCAGGCCATGACGATCCGGACCGAGGTGTGCGGCATCCACAGCGCGCTCGTGCGCAGCAACAGCAGCGGCCCGAGGTGCACGGAGAGCGCGCCGTAGAAGATGGCGCTCGAGGCCGCGGGGCCCTCCATCGCGCGGTGCAGCCAGGGCGACATGGGGAGCTGGGCGGACTTCGCCAGCGTGCCGAACAGCAGCGCGAACGCCACCACCAGGGCCGTGGGCACCACCGCGTCCTCCGCGAAGCGCGAAAACGCGGTGCTGGGGAAGGCGTGGTGGATCCACATCGCCGCGCCGAGGATCCCCATGTCACACAGCCGGTAGTAGATGAGCGCACGGAGGCTGTTCTGCGTACTCCGCGAGTTGCGCCGGAAGAACGAGATGAGCATCACCGACGACACGCCGACCAACTCCCAGCCCAGGTAGAGCACGTCGACGTTCCCCGCCAGCGACACCGCCGCGAGCGCGAACGCCAACAGCGTCACCAGGAACCAGTAGCGCTGGGAGCCCTCCTCCCGGTGAAAGAACGGCCGGGAGAAGTGCACGATGACGGGATAGATGAGCGCGACGAGCGCCAGGTACGTGACGGAGAGCCGGTCGATGAGCAGCACCGCCCTCCACTCGTATTCATTCGTGACGAACAGAGGAGGCGTCGAGACCTCCACCATCGACGAAGGCTCCGCGAGGAACGCGACGCAGAGCGCGAAGGTGGCGAAGAGCACCCCCGTGGCGTGCGCCACCGCGAGCCACTGGACGAGCCGCTCGGGCAGCCGGAACCCGATGAGCTGGGCCGCCCCGAGCAGCAGCGGCGTCAGCGCGGCCCAGGCGAGGATGAACAGGGTCAGGAACTGAAGCGTCATGCGTACACCTCGACCGGGCGGTCTCGCCGGGAATCCAGCACCGCCGGAAGCGCGGCATCACCCGCCATCGTGCGGAACTCGGGCCACAGCTCTCGCCAGGGCGTGAAGCCTTCCCCGTGCCAGAGCTCGATGGCGCGGGACGACGGATCGACCCGCCCGAGCCGCATCCACCCTCCCCGCACCATGCGGCGCATGCGCGGGTTCGTCTCGACCAGTTCGAGCAGGTCCTTCGTCTCCGCCTCGATGAGCACGAGCATGCGCATGGGCTCGTGCAGCTCGACCATCTGCCGGGCCATGCCGATGCGCAGGTCGCTCTTGGAGCCGGTGACGACGCCCAGCAACGACACGATGTTCAGCGGGAGCTTGGACCCCGCGCCGAACCCCTCGCAGTCCACGCGCGAGAAGTAGTAGTCCATGGCGATGTTCACCGCGACGGGGACCGAGCCGAGCACGGCCGACCGCAGCAGCGCGCCCCCTCGGTCCTGCGTCGGATCGTAGGACACCAGGAAGGATCGGCGGTCCAAGGACGTCCACTCCGTCAGGCTCCGCCGCCCGACGATAATGGCCGCCGCTCGGTTGTGGCCGTACTCGGGCCGCGGCTGCGCGAGGTCATGGCCCCGGTCGAGCACGTGCTGGACCACCGCCACCTCGCTCCCGCGCGGCGCCTGGCCGAAGCGCTGGCACCGCTCCACCGCGTTCAGCCGGCCCGCGCGTCCCAGCCGCGTCTGCAGCTCCCGCACCTCCGCCAGGCGCTCCACCGGGAGGAGGTCGCGGTCGAGCACCTCGACGACGTCGGTGACGGTGTCGTGGTAGCAGGGCACGAAGAGCGTGGTGGCCGGCAACGCGAGCCCCCGAGCGGCGAGCCGCTCACGCACCTCGGTGCGGTTGGCCATCACCGCGAAGGCCCTCGCGTTGGGCGCGCCCTGATTGCCCGAGCACGCGCCACAGCCGTACGCCTGCTTGAAGGGGTTGTTCGTATTCGTCGAGCCGTGGGCGATCGCCGCCACCAGCGGAGCGAAATCCCGTGTGAGGCCCGCCGTCCGGAGCACGCCCTCGACGATATTGGCCTGCTCATCCAGCGAGTAGCCGCCGTCCGCGTCCAGCGCGATGCGCGTCCGCGGGTGCGGGAAGGCACGCTTCTGGATGGCGCGGCGCAGTCGGGTCATCCGGCTCGGAAACAGCACCTTCAACACGAGCGGGAGGAAGCTCAGCAACCCGAGCGCGAGCGAGACGAAGAAGCCGCGGATCAGCGTGCGTGAATGGTAGAAGCCGGAGAGCAGCGCCTTGCCCTCGGCGCGACCGGCGCGGCGTGCCCGCTCCATTCGATGGGCCTCACCGTTGACCGGCACCTCCGAGATGGTCCGCGACGGCTCGATGACAGGCGGGCACTGGCGCGTCGGGCGGGCCGTGCCCACCGCATCGAAGCGCATGTCGACGTTGAAGAATCCCAGGACTCCCCAGGTCTCCACACCGCACGCCTCCGACTCGAGCGCCCGCCGGAAGGACTCCTCCCGGTCGTCCATGCACACCAGCGCCTGGAAGTGCGGGGCGTCACGCTGGGGCTCCCGCGCCTCGGGTCGGAGCCCGCTCTCGAGGTGCGCGAGGAAGTCCCCGGCGAAGGAGCGCTCATAGGACTCCTGCCACAGGTGCAGGCGCCCCAGGTGGGCCGATTCGGGCGCGAGGAATGGGCGCGCGCGCAGCTCGTCCCGGGTGCGGCCATGCCGCTCCAGGAGCCACGCGTCGAGCGCGTGCATGGTGACGAGCATCACCGCGAGCCAGTCCTTCAGGGTCGCGGGCGGTGCCTCCACGGGCGCGATCGACGGCTCGGACTCGAGCCGAAGGATCATCCCCGACCAGCCCTTCAGTGAGAAAAGCGTCTCCAGGCAGTACCCGGCCTCGCGTCCCGCCGGGGCCGCCTCATGCACCTCGGCCTCGATCATGGCCTCCACCGACCGGCCAGCCCGCTCGTGCGCCTCGAGCCGCGCCTTCAGCTTGCCCGCCCAGTCGAAGCCCCACCCGGGCGTGGCATGTACGCTCGCCAGGAAGTAGCCCCAGAGAGCACCCGTGCGGTAGGGGTTGGTCCAGTGCGCCATGCCCTGATCCAGGAACGAGGCGACGATCGGCACGATGAAGTCCTGGAACCGCCGGTCGTAGGACGCGTGGTACTCGGCATCCAGGCGAGGGGCGATCCGCAGCAAGGAGACCGGTGGGACGTTGTCGCCGACCGAGGCGTCGGACAGGAAGCGCTCCACCCGGTCCTTCCCACTCCCCGGGAGAGCCGCAGCGAGCACCGCGTCGAGGCAGTCACGCCGGATACGGCCGCGCTCCAGCTCCGCACGGTAGAAGGACTCGGTCTCATACGGCCGCGCCCGGTACAGGGCGGCCGCTTCTCGCACCGCCTCGTGGAACGGACGGTCCTCGAGGTTGAGCAGGATGTTGTTGTGGATGTAGGCCCAGAGAGGATTCTGGATGGGCAGCTTCGGGCGGCACTCATCGAGCCACCCATCCACGAGGGCAATGGTATCCATGGGAATGACGTCGTTTCCTTTCGCCTGCATCAGGGGGTAGCGGGGGCAGCGGAGCTCTCGGAGGAACTCGTCGGCGACCGGAGCTCGCGCCAGAGCACGTCCAGCGACTCCTTCACCACCTTGCCACCCGCGTTCTGGTAGCCCACTCGCCAACCGCGAATGGCCTCGATGGCCGCGTGATCGATCTGATCAACCTCCAACCGCAGGTAGACAGTCCGACCCGCGGGCAGTGCGCGAAGCCGCGACACGACCGTGGGAACCGAGAGGAAGCTCAGGGTGCCCCGCAGCTGGGCGTGAATCTCCTCGCCACGCGTCTCCACCTGGAGCTCGACCGCCGCCGTGCGGCGCAACAGCAACACGAGCGCCAGCCCGAAGCCGATGCCGATACCCCACAGCAGGTTGATGAAGACGACGCCGACCAGCGTGACGCCGTAGACGAGCGCCTCGTTGAACTCGGCGATCTTCCGGAGCTCCTTCAGCTTCACCAGGTTCAGGCCAACGTGGACCAGCAGCGCCGCGAGCGCCGCCATCGGAACGCGCGCCAGGAGGCCCGAGGCGAGCATGACGAAGAGGAGCATCCACACGCCGTGGAGGATGGCGGACAGGCGGGTGCGCGCGCCGGCGGCGATGTTCGCGGAGCTGCGCACGATGACGCCGGTGATGGGCAGGCCCCCGAGAAGACCGGAGAGCCCGTTGCCAAGCCCCTGCGCGAACAGCTCGCGGTTCAGGTTCGCCCGAGCCCCCGAGTGGAGCTGGTCCGTGGCCACCGCGCACAGCAGGGACTCCGCGCTCGCGACCACGAAGATCGCCAGCGCCGCCAGTACCAACTCCGAGAGGCGCGCGCCACCCAGCGACGGGGCGTGCAGATTGCCGAAGATGCCGGAGCTGATCTCCACGTGAGGAATCTCACCCGGCACGAAGAGCGACACGGCCGTGCCCACCCCGATGGCGATGAGCGACCCGGGGAGGAACGGCACCTTCTTGGCGAAGAAACGGTTCCACGCGAGGAGCACGAACAGCGTCGTAGCGCCCACGATGAGCGCGCTGGTGTTCACATGGACGAGCGAGTCCCCCAGCCCGGTGATGTTGGCGATCGCCGAGCCCTTGGGCGTATAGCCGAGCATGACGTGCATCTGGCCGAGCGCGATGAGGATGCCGATACCGGCGAGCATCGCGTGCAGCACCGCCGGCGAGATGGCGAGCGCCGCCTGGGCGACACCCGCCGAGCCCGCGGCGATCTGCATGAGCCCGGCGATCGCGGTGATCACGCACGTCGCCTCGAAACCAAACTTCTGCACGAAGCCGTAGAGCATGACCGAGAGGCCCGCCGCCGGTCCGCTCACCTGCATCGGGGCACCGCCGACGATGCCGACGACGATACCGCCCACGATGGCGGCGATGAGGCCCGCCTGCACCGGCGCCCCCGATGCCACCGAGATGCCGAGCGACAGCGGCAGCGCCACGAGAAAGACGACGAGTGAGGCAGGGACGTCCTTCGATAGTGATGACTTCAGATCCATACGGCTTTTCCTTTGTGGGGAACCAAGGAGGACTGCGTCTCCCGGCAATGGAGGCAACAGGGAGCCTCATCGGCCCCGCTGATAGTCATTAAGGGCTCCGCTGATAGTTATTGAACTATCAGCACCAACAACGTGGAACCCAGGAGGAAGCAAGCGGGGAGGCCGAGCAACTCAGCCGTGCGTCGCTCGCGAAGCCGGCGAACAGCACCTCCACCACAGGGAGAGGCGCGCCCTCGGTGGTGGCAGGCCTCGCGTGGCAGCCAGGCAGAGGGACGTGTTCTGAACAGCAAGCGAACGGGCGAGTGACTGCTGATACATCAATTAATTGCTCCTTCGCGGATGGCTTGGAGCAACGCGTGTGCCAGGGATTGCGAAGGACGTCTTCAGAGGGAGACGTGGCGGAGAGACGGAACTGCTGTTCAAAACCCGTGGGGCATGACGCCCCGCGTCGTGGGGCATGGGGCATTCCGCCCCGAGCGGCTGGGGCGAGGTGCCTCCTCGGAATCCACATGTTGGAGAACACGCCCTCGACCGACGGCCGAGCAGCAAAGCCGCCAATTCAACGCTCGTCAGGCAGGCCGCCCATCCACCTGGAGCGCCTGGAAGGACGGCTAGGCGCGCGCCGTCCGGGGCATCACGGTCTGGAGGGCCAGTCCCAGCACGACGACCAGCGCGCAGCCAATCACGTTGAACCAGAGGTAGCCGATGTCGGAGAAGAGGTAGAGGGCGATCACCGTCGCCTGCGAGATGAGCGCGCCGAAGAAGATGGCATTGCCTCGGACGTGCTTGACGAAGAAGGCCACGAGGAAGATGCCCAGCACGGTCCCGTAGAAGATGGACCCGAGGATGTTGACCGCCTGGATGAGGTTGTCGAGCAGCGACGCGAAGCTCGCGAAGGCGATCGCGACGACCCCCCAGAAGACGGTGAACAGCTTGGAGGCCACGAGGATCTGTCGCTCGGAGGCCTCGCGGCGGAAGATCCGCCGGTAGAAGTCGATCGTCGTCGTCGCGCCCAGGGCGTTGAGCTCGCTCGCGATCGAGCTCATGGCCGCCGCCAGGATGACGGTGATGAGCAGCCCGACGAGACCGCTCGGCATCCAGTCCTTCACGAACGAGATGAAGATGTAGTCCGAGTCCTTGGTCTCGACGCCGGGCAGAGCCCGGGAGACCACGGCCTTGGCCTCCTTTCGGAGCGTGTCGGCCTGCCCGTGCGACCGTCTGGAGGCGCTCGCGCGCGCTCGCTTCGGCCGCACCATCCCCCGCCTCACGGGCCGCCAGGTAGCGCTCGGCCTCGACGCGCTTGTCGGCCTGGACCTGGGCCCACTTCGTCTCGATTACCGCGAACTCGCCCGCGTGCGCGGTCGCCTGGACCCGCGCACGCAGCGGCTGGTTGAAGAGCAGGGGCGGCGCGGTGAACTGGTAGAAAACGAAGACGAGGATCCCCACGAAGAGGATCAGGAACTGCATCGGAATCTTCAGGACGCCGTTGAACAGCAGCCCGAGACGGCTCTCGGTGATGGAACGGCCCGTCAGGTAGCGGCCCACCTGGGACTGGTCGGTGCCGAAGTACGACAGCGCCAGGAAGAAGCCGCCGGTGAGGCCGGACCAGATGTTGTAGCGGTCCTGGAGGTTGAAGTCGAAGCTGACCACGTTCATGCGGCCGAGCGCTCCCGCGACGTCCACGGCCTGCCCGAACGACACGTGCTCCGGCAATCGCCACACGATGACGATCGCGGCCACGACCATGCCGCCCAGCATCACCACCATCTGCTGCTTCTGGGTCTGGCTGACCGCCTTGGAGCCACCCGTCACCGTGTAGAGGATGACGAGCACGCCCATGCCCAGGATGGTCGGCTCGAGCGGCCAGCCGAGGATGGCCGAGAGGATGATGGCGGGCGCGTAGAGGGTGATGCCCGAGGCCAGCCCGCGCTGGATGAGGAAGAGGAACGCGCCGAGCAGGCGCGTCTTCAGGTCGAAGCGCGACTCCAGGTACTCGTAGGCGGTGTAGACGTTCAGCCGGTAGTAGATGGGGACGAAGATGGCGCTGATGATCACCATCGCGAGCGGCAGTCCGAAGTAGAACTGCACGAAGCGCATCCCGTCCTCGTAGGCCTGGCCGGGGACGGAGAGGAAGGTGATGGCGCTCGCCTGCGTGGCCATGACCGACAGGCCGATGGTGGGCCAGCGCAGCTCGTAGCCGCCGCGCAGGTAGCTCGTCGGCGGTGCCGCCCCCGCCGCGCGTCTTCCACAACGCCCCACCCGACGATGAATGTCGTCGTCCCGAGGAGGACCAGCCAGTCGAGCAGTGTCACGCGTAGGCCCGGGTGAGCGCCCAGAACAGGGCGATGAGCAGGGCGAGGGTGCCCAGCACGAAGAGATAGATGTTGCGCCAGGACCCGAGCAGGGGTGGCGCGTCGTCGAGCTCGGGGCGCGGCGCGGAGCCAGCACCCGGTTCAGGAGGCTTCGATTCAGCGGTCATTGGGCGAGAAGGTTCGCGAGCAGGCGGTAGGCGCCGGGCACGCCCGCGGGGAGCTGACGGAAGAAGGCGAGGCCCGTGTAGACGAAGATGCCCTTGCCGTGGCGGGCGACGAGGAGCCCACCTCGGAGCGGCTCCTCGCCGGGATCGTTCATGGCGAAGACGGGCTGGTAGCGCTCGTCCCACTTCGAGGCGAAGTAGAGGCCGCGCTCCTGGACCCAGCCCTCGAAGTCGGCGGCCGTGAGCGGGTTGGGGCCGCGCAGGAGCGGCATCTTGGGATCCACGGGCGTCATCGCCGCGGTCTCGTCCGTCACGCGCTCTCGGCCGATCTCCAGGGGATAGGGGCCGATGGACGCGTTGAGCGGACCCACGCGGCTGTTGGTGTTGTACTGGACGAGCAGCCGCCCTCCCCTCTCCACGTACTGCATGAGCCGCTGGTGGTGGAGCGCGAGGCGCGGGTTGGCGTTGAAGGCGCGCACGCCGACGAGGATGGCCTCGAAGCGCTCGAGCTTCTCGGAGGCCAGACGCTCCTCGGGAAGCAGCGTCACCTCGTAGCCCACGGCGGCGAGGCTCTCGGCCACGCGGTCACCCGGCCCGGGGATGTAGCCGAGCCGCCGCACCTTCGTGGCCAGGGTGAAGGGAACCAGGGTCGCCTCGGACGGCTGGCGTACGGCCTGCGGAGGGATGTGCTCGTGGTTCACCGAGCGGACGCGCCACGACTCGGAGCGGCCACCGATGTCGACGACGACGCGCATGCGGCCCCGCTCGCCCGAGCCCTTGGGCGGGGTGACCTGGAAGCGGACGGTGCGCTCGTCGCCGCGCGCGGCGAGCTGGAACGGCACCTCCGCGGGCTCGGCGCGCCAGCCCCGAGGCACCTCGAGCCGGACCTTGCCGGCGGCATCCGCGCGGCCCGCGGCCAGCACGACGGAGACGGACTGCGCCGTGCCGTTGGGGAACATGAGGACCTCCCGCTCGAGCGTCGCCGTGACGGCGGGCACCACCTCGAAGGCGCGGTAGAGCTCGCCGCGCACCGGATCGGTCCACGCGTAGACCACCGGCCGGACCACGGAGAAGCGCTTGCCGCCGACCTCGTAGACGAAGGTCACCGCCAGGGCGGGCTCCCCCTCGGGCCGGCCGACGAGCGCGCGATCCTGCTCGTCCAGCGTGTAGAGGCCGCCTGCAACGGGCTTGCGGAGCCAGTAGGGCGTGGAGATGCGCGCATCCTCGGGGAGCGTCACCGGCCTGGAGAGCTTGAACGGAGTCCGCTCCGTCAGGTCGGCGCCCGCCGCCACGGACTCGCCGCCCGGGAGCGTCACGCTCACCAGCTGGACCGCGGCGGGCGAGCGGTTCAGCGCCATCAGGTTCAACGCCACCTGGCTGCCCGGTACGGCCGTCGCCTCCGCCGCGCGCGCCTCGAGGAACAGGCCCGCGCACGCGGCCATGAGCGCCTCGGTCTCGCGCAGCTTGAGCGCCTTCCACGGGTTGTCGTCGGGCAGGGCCGAGAGCGCCTCGTGGACGCGCAGGAGCGCCGGGATGCTGAGGTGGGGTCGCGCGCGGGTCGAACCCATTCGCGGCCTCCCCGATGGCCTGGACGACCTTCTCCGTGCCGCTCCATCGCCGCCACGTGAGGTCGAGCCCCTCGAAGAGGTCGGCCTTCGGGCGCGTCCCGGCGAGGGGCGCGAAGTACTCCAGCAGCGGCCCGCGCTCGGCCGCCACGCCGAAGCCCTGGCTCTTGTGCTGGCTGCGGCTCTCCGCCGCGACCTCGCCCCAGGAGCGTCCGAGGAGCGGGTCGTAGCCGCCGACGTCCACCTTCAGGTAGGCGGACATGTCGGCGTCCGGCTTCAGGTTCCAGGTCGAGACGTTGTTCAGCAGCCGGTCGGCCTTCCACGGCTGGAGCGTCTGCGAGCTGCTCGGGAAAGCGCGTCGGATCGGCCGCGGCCGCGAAGGCCTCCTCGGCCAGGAGCGCCGAGGCGGTGTGGTGGCCGTGGTTCGGCGGCTTCGTGGTGAAGCGCGTGACGATCACGTCGGGCCGGAAGCGGCGGATGGCGAGCACGACGTCGGCCAGCACCTCGTCGTGGCCCCAGATGCGCAGCGTCTCGTCGGCGCTCTTCGAGTAGCCGAAGTCGCGCGCGCGCGTGAAGAACTGCTCGGCGCCGTCGATGCGGCGCGCCGCGAGCAGCTCCTGCGTGCGGATGAGCCCGAGCAGCTCGTCCTGCTCGGTCCCGATGAGGTTCTGCCCGCCGTCGCCGCGCGTCATCGAGAGGTAGCCCGCGCGAAGGCCACGCCCTCCGGCCAGCCAGGCGAGGAGGCGCGTGTTCTCGTCGTCGGGGTGGGCGGCCACGTAGAGCACGCTGCCGGTCACACCGAGGCGCCGGATGCCCGCCGCGAGCTCTCCTGCATGGGGTTGCCGGGGAGGTTGCGCGAGCGCCGTCGACCAGACTCCGAGGCTCATGACCAGTGCCGTTCCGAGGATGAGCAGGTTCCGCATTCGCGCGGACCCTAACAAGGAACGAGACGGCTCGGACGCGAGGAATCCTAATGCCGGGCCGCGCCCCTTCCCCGTCGCTCCGGTGCCCCGGACTTGTTATCACGCTGAGCCGTGGCCTCCTCCTTCTCCGCCTCCTGGCTTCGCGGCGATCCGCGGGCCCTCGAATTCCTCCCCGACCGCTTCCGCCACCGGACCTCCCGCGCCGAGGCCGTGGCCGCCGCGGCGTCGCGCGCCCTCGCACCCGCGCTCCATGAGGCGCTCGTGGCCCGCAACGCGCGCCTCGCGCCGAGCCCCGCCCGCGAACGGAACCTGGAGCTGCTCGCCCGCCCTGGAACCACCGTCGTGGTGACGGGCCAGCAGGTCGGGCTCTTCCTCGGGCCACTCTTCACCCTCTACAAGGCCGCCGCCGCCATCGTCGCCGCTCGCGCGCTGACCGAAGAGACAGGGCGGCCCTGCGTCCCCGTCTTCTGGCTGCAGACGGAGGACCACGACCTCCCCGAGATCGATCACTGCCTTCGTCCCGCGCTCCGCCGGAGAGCCCCTGCGAGTGGCCCTCGAGCTGCCCGACGCGGCCACCTCGCGAGTTCCGGTCGCCCACCGCCGCCTGGGCGAGAGCGTCACCGGTGCGCTCGCCGCGCTGCGCGCCGAGCTGGGCACCCAGCCCCACGCGGACGAGCACCTGGAGCTGCTGGAGCGCGCCTACCGTCCCGAGGCGACGATGGCGGACGCCTTCGCCGAGGTGCTCGCGGCCCTCTTCGCGGACGAGGGGCTCGTGTTCCTCGACCCGCGCGACCCGCGCCTCGCGCCGCTGGCCGCGCCAATCCACCGCCGTGCCCTCGAAGAGGCCTCGGCAATCGCCAGCGGACTCGCCGAACGGGGCAGAGCCCTCGCCGAGGCGGGCTTCTCCGAGCAGGTCCACATCCGCCCAGGCGCGCCGCTCAGCTTCTTCTCGCCCGACGGCATCGAGGGTCCGCGCTACCGACTCGATCCCACGGACGCCCCGGGCACCTGGAGCCTCGTGGGCCACCCGGAGGGCGCCTCCGTGACCACGGCCGAGCTCCTCTCCTGGCTCGACCGCGAGCCGCTGCGCTTCACGACCTCGGCCCTGTTGCGCCCGCTCCTCCAGGACACCTGGCTCCCCACGGCGGCCTACGTCGGCGGACCGGGGGAGCTCGCCTACTTCGCGCAGCTCGCGCCGCTGTATGCGCACCTCGGCCTCCCGATGCCCCTCACCGTGCCGCGCGCCCGGTTCCGAGTGCTCGATGACCGCACGCGCCGCCTGCTCGGCAAGCTCGGCCTCTCGCCGGACGACGCGACCGCGCCGCGTGACGAAGTGCTGGCCCGTCTCGTCGCCCGCGAGGCCGGGGAAGGCTTCGAGCCGCCCGAGGCCATCGAGGCCCGCCTCCTGGGCACCTTCACCGCCGAGCTCACCCGCCTCGGCGAGCGCATGGCCACCGTCGATCCGAGCTTCGCCAGGGCCATCTCCCGCACCGACAAGACCGTGCGCGGAGGTGTCTCCCGCTTCGTGGCCAGATACCGCCGCGCCATCACCCAGCGCGATCAGGTGACGAGCGAACGCCTGGACCGACTGCGGGCCTATCTAGCCCCGGGGGGCGCGCCGCAGGAGCGCATCTACGGGCTGCCGTACTACGCGAGCCGCTTCGGGAGCCGAGCCTTCACGCGCCTCGTCCTCGACGCCTGTGAGCCCTTCTCCGGGAACCTGAAGAACCTGAGCCATGATCCGGAATAGCTTCGCGCGGCCCCTGTTCTTCCCCGAGTGCCGATGACCGACCCTCTCAACCTGGCCATCACCTGCTTTCCCACCTTTGGCGGCAGCGGCATGATCGCCACCGAGATCGGCCTGGCGATGGCGGACCGGGGCCACCGCGTCCACTTCATCGCGCGCGATCTGCCGGTGCGCCTCCACGGCATGACACGCAAGGTCATCTTCCACGAGGTGACCGAGAGCGACTACCCGGCGCTCTTCCACTCGGGGACATACCCGCTGGCGCTCGCCTCCAAGATGATCGAGGTCGCCAGCTACGAGCGCCTGGACATCCTGCACGTCCACTACGCGGTGCCCCACGCCACGGCGGCCTGGATGGCGCGCGAGGTGCTGGGGGACAAGGCGCCGCGCATCGTGACGACGCTCCACGGCACGGACACCACGCTGGTGGGCATCGACCCCAACTACCTGCCCATCACGCGCTTCTCCATCCTGCGCAGCGACGCGGTGACCGCGCCCTCGGAGTTCCTCCGGCGCGCCACCTGGGAGGGCTTCGGCATCTCCGGAGACCTGCCCCATCGACGTCATCCCCAACTTCGTCGACACGGAGCGCTACGCGCCCCTCCGCGACCGGGCCATCCTGCGCCTGCTCTTCCCCGACCTGGCGGAGAACGAGCCCGTGCTCATCCACGTCTCGAACTTCCGGCCGGTCAAGCGCATCGGCGACGTGGTGGCCGTCTTCGCCGAGGTCCACCGCAGGAGGCCCTGCCGGCTGGTGATGATTGGTGACGGCCCCGAGCGCTCCCCCGCCGAGCGCAGGCTCCGGGAGCTCGGCCTCGAGGAGCGCGTGGCCTTCCTGGGCAAGCAGGAGACCTTCACCGAGCTGCTCGCCGCGGCCGATGTCTTCCTCCTCCCGAGCGAGCAGGAGAGCTTCGGCCTCGCCGCGCTCGAGGCGCTGAGCTGCGGCGATTCCAGTGGTCGCGAGCAACATCGGGGGCATCCCGGAGCAGGTCGACCACGGGAAGACGGGCTACCTCGCGCCAGTGGGCGACATCTCCGCCATGGCCGACCACGTCCTCGCGCTCGTCGAGGACCCGGAGCGCTGGCGCCGCTTCTCGCGCCGCGCTCGCGAGCACGTCCTCGAGCACTTCCAGCTCGCACCGGCCATCGACCGCTACGAGGCCCTCTACCGGCGCCTCGCGGCGGGAGCCTCCCACCGCTGAAGGGCGGGAGGCTCACACGGCGGGCGCGACTACTTCTTGCCCTTCCAGTCCACGAGCGCCTTGGCGACCGCGTCCTTGTAGAAGAAGTCCGGGTCCTTCTGGCCCAGGTCCCAGGACGCCTGCGCGAACTTGCGGGCCTCGGCGTACTTGCCCGCGCGCGCCAGGATCTCGGCCTTGATCCAGTTGTTGTACCAGTGCGACTGGATGGCCAGGGAGTTGTCCGCGTACTTCAGCGCCGTGGTGTAGTCCTTCGACGTCTCGGCCACGTAGCGCGCCGCGTTGGCCAGGGAGCGCCAGGAGCCGTTCACCGCGGACTGGATGTTGGCCTGCGCATGCGCCGCCGTGTCGACCTTGATGGGCACCGAGACGCGCAGCTTCTCCCACTCCAGGTCGAGCGACGTCTGGTCGTCGGTGGTGTTGGAGAAGAGGAACGTCAGCCGCTCGCGGAGGGGAATCTCCGCGGTGGTCGCGGAGACGCGAACGACGTCATCCTTGGCATCGTAGGTCTTGCCGCCGCCGAACAGGCCGAGCTCCTTGTTCAGCGCGACCGTCCAGCCCTTCTCCGAGGGAAAGGAGACGATCGCGTAGGTGCCCGCCGGAACCGGCTGCCCGCCGAAGGTCACATCGCGGCTGAAGGTGATCTTCGTGGAGGCGTTGGCACCGGTCCGCCACGGCTTCTCGAAGGGGACCAGGTCTCCCCAGATCTTGCGCCCCTTCACCGTGGGGCTGGAGTAGTCGACCGTCACCTCGGTCAGCCCGACGTCCTGCATCACCTTCGCTGACGGGCTCGCGGCGGGCAGCTCGAGCTGCGCCGACGCCGGCAGCGCGGCGAGAACCACGAGAGCAGACACCACACACCCGAGAACCTTCTTCATCATCCTCATTTCGTCCTTTCTCTCCAGGAAGGCGGAAAGCGGCCGGAATCTACAGGCCGGTGTCCCAGCCACCCAAGGCTTTCGACCTCAACGTCGGCGCCAGCTCATCACCCGGGCAAAGAACACGGTGCCAAAGACGAGCACCGTGAAGGCCGCGGTGTAGCCGAGGAAGATGATCCATCCGGTGGTGGCGCCCGGGATGCCCACTGCGGGGCTCATGTCCTGGAACTGCGCGCCGGAGAAGAACCCGCACGCGAGGCTCACCGGCAGGAAGACGAACACCAGGAAGCCCACCATCCGGTCGAACTGATCTCTCTTGTACTGGTCCAGCTCCGAGGCCTGATCCTTCATGGCCGTCACCGTCTCCTGCAACCCGTGCAGCGAGTGCCAGGCGAGGTAGCGCGCGTTGACGTCCGGATCCTCGCTCACGCGCGTGTGCCACAGGGAGTTGGTGAACAGCATCACGTCCGCGCGGACGCTGCGCGCGGGCCGGAGGCTCTGCCAGCGCGAGGTGCGGTAGCGCTGCTCCACCTCGGCCATGCGCCGGCTCGTCTCGAAGGCCGAGTAGCGCTGGCCGATGGTGAGCAGGAAGAGGAGGAAGTCCCGATCACTCGCGAGCGGCCCGCGCTCCTCCTCCTCGATGAGGAACTCGACCCGGGCGCCTCCGGTGGACGTCAGCCAGTGCTCCGTCTCCCCGGCCGCGTCGCGGAGCACCCGCCGGCTCTCCGCCGCGGCCTCCGACGGAAGCTTCTCCAGGGTGGGCTCCGTCCCCGAGGCGAGCGCGTGGAAGAGCCCCTGCATGGAGCGCGAGTCATCGAGCATCGACGAGCGGCCCCGCGAGATGCGGTAGGCGCCGTAGACGAGCCACCGCTCCGGGCCCAGCGGCGCGAGCCAGGGCGTCAGTCCCCGCAGGGGCTCCAGGTCCCACAACTCCCGGCTCTCCGCGAGCGCCGCCTGCTCCTGGGCGAGCTCGTACAGCGAGGTCTCCTCCTTCCGGGGACGCTCGACCCACACGACGACGAGCCGGTTCGGGTAGACGGAGACGCGAACGTTGTGGCCGTCCGTGGGCTTCTCGTAGTGCAGCACGTCCGCTTCCTGCGTAGCCCCCAGGAAGGAGTTGACCACCGCGGGGTGGAAGGCCCCGCCTTGAGCGGAGAGGTCGCAGCGACGGAAGCCCCGGGACAGGAGCTCCGCGTCCGGCGCGAGCCCCCGCCACAGGAAGGGCCGGGCGAAGACGGTGTGGGCCCGGAGGACGTGGACGTTGCGCCCGACGTTGAAGCGGTTCCAGAGCGCCTCCCACAGCTCGCGGCGGGACAGCCGGGTGCCCGAGTACGGCGCCGCCACCATCGTCGTGCGGCCCACGGGGCTGGCGTAGCCGTCCGAGTACCACGGGTCCGAGTAGTCGTTGGGCTGTCGCTCGAAGCGCCGCCTCCCCTTCGCGCGCGGCGTCCCATCCGGCAGCCGCTCCCCCTCGAGCTCGTCCAACCAGCCCGCGAGGTTCGCGAGCGTCCCCGCGCGCTCGGGGGTGAGCGAGAAGGAGTGCCCGGCCCGGGTCTGGCCCGGCCGCGCGGTGTGGATGGCCATGAGGTCGAAGCCCTGGCCGTAGTAGGTATTCACCGTGTCGCCGCGCGCGAGGATCCGGAGCACGGTGACGTCCTGGAAGGAGGACAGGAAGAGCGCATCCACCCGCCGCACGGGCGCCCCCTCCTCCTCGCCGAGCGGCAGATCGATCTGCACGCGCTGGGCGCGGGACAGCTCGGCTCGGTACAGCAACTCATCCGCCTTGAGGCGCCGGGAGATGGCCACGGGGACGAGCGCCTCGGGCAGCTTCGCCAGGTCCGAGGGGTGGCGGACCGTCCGCAGCACGGTGGCCATCAGCTCCACCAGCTCGCGGGCGGGGCGACCTTCTTCCGAGGTGGGCCAGAGGTCGAGGGCCGCGTAGAACACCGTGCCCAGGGCGCGCTCGTACTCGCCCGCCGACTCGGTGTGGCCCTGCTCCCACTCGCCCACGTACTCGGCGAGCGCCTCGGCGCTCTCGGGCCAGGAGTGGTGGAGGAGCCGGTACACGGCCAGCAGGGTGGCGCAGAGGACGTCGAGGGTCGGCTCGTGGAGGCGCAGCGTGAGGGGCCCGATCGAGCCCTCGGGCTGCCCCTGCTTCAGCTCCTGGGCGAGGGCATCGAGCTCGGCGGCGGACAGGAGGACGGCGCCCGTGGTGGAGCGCACCGAGCACCGCGTCCACTGGGGCAGCTTCCACGCCAGCATGCGCGGGTGAGGCGGCAGGGCCTCGGCTCGCGAGCCCACGCTGATGAACAGCTCGCGCGCGCCGGGCTCGTCCCCCGGGAGAGGCTTCGCGGTGGTCCACGCCACCTGCCCCTCCCCCACCAACAGCTCCACCACCTGACGCAACTTGGAATCCATGGGGGCACCTTATAGGCGCATCCCCCGCGAGAATCCCGCTCCGCTACGGCCTCACCCGCTCCGTCCGGAGGGAGCGGGAGTGAGGCGCACCACCGAGGCCTCACCGGGCTCCAGGAAGGCCCCGTCCGCGGCCTGCTGCCGCAGCCGCTCCAGCGTGCGCCGCTGGTACTCCGTCCGGGTGATGAGCGTGGTGAAGTCGAAGCGGCCCAGGCGCTCGTCCTTGCGCGCCAGCCGCCGCAGCGTCCGCCACAGCGACAGCCGCCCCTCGGTGCCCAGGCACAGCCCCTCCAGCTCCACCACCCGGCTCAGCGGCGAGTAGCCCGTGAGCCGCCCGTTGAGCTTCAGCCGCCCCAGCTTCTCGCCCACCCAGGCCGCGCCCTGCTTCACCGCGTCGCGCTTCAGCCCCAGCGCCGCCATCACGCCGATGAGCGTCGCGCGATCCTCCCGCAGCTCGGGCACGAGCTCGGCGTAGTACTCGCCCACCGGGTTGCCCGCGTTCTCCGCCTTCGTCCTGCGGGCCAGCTCCAGGCCCACCATGGAGCCCGCGAGATGGTCGTTCAGGTAGATCCGCAACAGGTCCAGGTTCAACGCGACCCTCCTCGTGCTCGCCCCTCCCCCAAGGGAGGGTCGGCATTCCCGGGTCACGGCGCATGGCACCGTGCCCGGGTGTTCGAGGAGCAGGCGACGGGACGAGCCCTTCAGTCCTGGCGGGGCGCGTCCGGGTAGCGGAAGGTCACCGGCAGCTTCACGTCCGGGTGGAGGCTGCGCATGACGGGACAGCCGTGCGCCACCTCCTCCAGCCGGGTGCGCTGCGCGGCGGACAGGCCCGCGGGCATGTCGATCTCCAGCACCAGCTCACCGATGCGGCGGGGCGGAGGCGTCATCCGCTTCTCCACCCGGGCCCGCGCGTCGCCGAGGGGAATCCCCTCACGCGAGGCCGCCAGCGCCATGGTGGTGAGGGCGCAGGAGGCGAGCGCCGCACCCACGAGGTCCGTGGGCGAGAAGGACATGCCGGTGCCGCCGTTGTCCTTGGGGGCCTCGGTGGTGATCTTCGTGCCGGAGGGGCCGTGCTCGAGCCGGCAGTGGAAGCCCGGCGCGCTCTCGACGGTCATCACCACGCCGGTGGCGGGAGTCGGTTGGCTCATGGTCATGACTCCTCAACGAACGTAGGCGGTGTGCTCGTCCGGGTTGGGCTTCTCCTCGTCCGGGCTCCAGTCGATCGTCTTCAGCAGCGACTTGCGGCGCTTCTGCACGTCCTTGTCGAGGAAGGTCACCGCCTCCTGCATGACGTCCATGAGCCGGCGCGGCTTGCGCTTCATCTTGGAGTCGCTCAGCAGCGCGTGGGTGAGCCACGGGAAGACGGCCGTGACGTCGGTGTGGACGTACATGGAGCCCACCTCCACCGCCTCCATGGACACCTTGCCCCAGGTGTGGCCCTCACCGGCCGGGCAGCTCGACAGCGCCCCGTTGTCCACCGGGTCCACGCAGAACTGCACGTCGATGTCGAAGCCGTCCGTGGGCACGCCGAGAATCTGGTCCAGCAGCGGCTCGCCCTGCAGCGTGTAGTTCTTGGGCACGCCGCCGCCGAGGATCCAGATGGCCATCTTGTTGGAGAAGTGGTGGCGGCTGTAGTGCTGGAGCGCCGCCATCCAGTAGACGTCGTCGTTGATGTCGATCTCGAACTTGAACTCGGGCCCGAGCAGGCGCTTGAGCTTGACGGCGTTGAGGAAGATGGAGCCGTCCTGCACCGCGCCCACGAAGATGGGCACGGCATGCTTGTAGCAGGTGGACAGCAGCGAGGGCTGCTTCACGCCGAGCTGCTTTTCAATCGCCTGGATGTTCTTGCCGAGCAGGTAGTGGAACTCGGGGGTGGTCATCTTCCGCTGGAACTCGGGGCGGCGCAGGAGCGCGGAGAAGAGGCGGTCGGTGTCGAGCAGCGCCTCCTCCCAGAAGCCCAGGTCGTAGATGCGGATGATGCGCGCCAGGCGGTACTGGAGGTCACCCGCGTTGGGGTTCACCTCGCGGATGGCGTGGCCGATGATGCGGTGGGCGTCGTGGTAGAGGTTGGCGCCGGTGGTGGTGAGCGCCGAGATGACGCCCTTCTCGATGAGCGGGATGATGCAGCTCTGGTGCAGACCCGCCGGCGTCATCGCGCCCGAGAGCGTGAGGAAGATGGAGGCATCCTCCTCCATGGAGCGGCGCATCAGCTCGAACGCGGTGCGCTCCTGGCGGCCCACGTAGGCCGAGAAGGCGTGCTCGAGCAGCTCGCTGGGGCTCTCCTTGCCGGTGATGGGACGAGGGTCCGCCTTGCGCGCGCCCGCGTAGTGGGAGCGCAGGTTCTTCTTGGACTTCGCGGGGGTCTTGGCCATGGCGCGCGATCTATCACCGCCCGCGCGCCGAGGGGAGCACGCGTTTACTTGCGCTTCCTCCCCCTACTGAGGTGCCGGCTCGAGCATGCGCAGGTCGCTCATCGCGAGCCGGTCCAGCGTGGTGTGGCGGTAGACCTCCAGCATGCGCTGCTGGCCCAGCTTCCACACCCCGTACATGGTGCAACTGCCGGTGGCCTTGCAGGAGTCGTGGTTGCTGCCATCCTGGCAGACGTTGACCACCACCGGACCCTCCACGGCCTCGATGACGTCCAGGAAGGACATCTCACGCGCGGGCCGGGCGAGTGCGTACCCTCCGTGCGCCCCCCGGGTGGAGCGAACCAGGTTGCGCTCGACGAGCGTCTTGAGGATCTTCGCCAGGAAGTCCTCCGGCACATCCATGCGGCGGGCGATCTCCCGGAAGGGAATCGTGCGCTCCATGGGTTGCGAGGCCAGGAAGATCATGGCCCTCATCCCGTATTCGATTCTCCGGGAAATCTGGAACGGGTGGTGCTGCATTGCGGCCGTCATCGGCGAGTCTCAGGTTTATCCCACATCCTACGGGTCGTAAGCGGACCTTTCAACCCGAGCCTCTGGAGTCCAACCGTGATTGATCTGCATTCCCACACCACCGCGAGCGATGGCCAACACTCGCCCGCCGAGCTGCTCGCCCTGGCGGCGAGCGCGGGGGTGACGGCGCTGGCGGTGACGGACCACGACACGGTGGCGGGGCTGGGAGAGGCGGAGGAGGCGGCGAGGGCGCACGGGGTGGAGCTGGTGCCGGGCATCGAGCTGTCCGCGTTCGTGCTCAAGCGCGAGGTGCACATCCTGGGGCACTTCGTGCGGCCGGACTTCGAGGAGCTGGCCAGCTTCTCAGCGCGGCTGAGCGTGGAGCGAGAGCAGCGGATGGAGCGGATGGTGGAGCAGATGCGGCGCCTGGGCTTTCCGGTGACGATGGGGAACGTGCGGGCGGTGGCGGGGAACGCGCAGCTCGGCAGGCCTCACCTGGCGCGGGTGCTGGTGGAGCGGGGCTGGTGCCTGGACGTGAAGGAGGCCTTCGACCGTTTCCTCGGAGCGGGCAGGTCGGCGTGGGTGGACCGGTTCAAGCTGGACGGAGGGGATGCCATCAAGCTCATCCACCGTGCGGGAGGCACGGCCACGCTGGCGCACCCGGGCAGCTCGAAGGTGGAGCGCCATGAACTCCGGATGCTGGCGAAGGACGGCCTGGACGGGCTGGAGGCGCTGCACTCGGACCACAACCCGAGCGTGCGGGAGAAGTACCTGAAGTTCGCCAAGGAGTTCGACCTGGTGACCACCGGGGGCAGCGACTTCCATGGCGAGCAGGTGACGCCGGGCAAGCGCCCTGGTGACTCCCCGACGCCACCGGAGAACTTCGCGCGGCTGCGCGCCCGGGCCGCGAGCCAGAGCGCCCGACCGGGCTAGAAAAACGGCTTCGGCCGCCTCAACGGCGCGCACCAGTCCCGTTGGGCCGAGCAGACAGTGCAGCAACCTGTTGGGTTGCCCCCCATAGCGTGTCAGTGCGCAGGCGTAGGGTGTCCGAGAATCCCAAGTCTCGGAGGCTGCATGCTGCGCTCTTACGTGGGACTCGCCTTCGCCGCCCTGCTGAGCCTGATGGCCTGCGTGTCCATCGTCGGTGGGCCGGGCGGCATCTCGCCGTCTCAGTTCCAGTTCCAGCCCATCGTTCCGTTGAGAGCGCCCGGACCCGGTGGGTGGAAATCAGCCCGGGTGATCATCCATCTGCTACACGTAACGGAACAAGGTGTTCGCAGGAACGTCCACTGTCCCATCGAAGTGCAGGTGCCAGAGGTCAATTACCTCGGAATCGTGACCGACGAGTTCGCACAGTTGGAAGCCGCGAGGGCGGCGGATATCGCCGCCGAGCGGACACTGAAGCAGCAGGGGTTGTTGTCGGCAGAGCTGTGCAAGCGCTTCCAGGAGGAAATGCAGAAGGAGATGGGAGAAACCTTGGATGGGACCCGTGTCCTCAAGGCCCTCTGACCAGGGACCCGCGCATGGAGTCGAAGGCGCTCACTGGTCGTGCCAATGACGAGGGATGACATCGATGCACGCTGACTTGTCCACTCCCCGGCTGCTCGAACTGGTCCACCAGTACTACCCGGCCCATATCAGGGAGTTCGATGAAGGCTACAGCGAATCGGTGCAGTACCAGCGCCTGTTGCGGGCGCGTCGGGAAGCCCTGGAGAACTCGGGCCCCTGGCAGCGCCTCTTCTCCATGCTGACAGATGCGCTGCCCCACTGTCGCGTGGAGGATTGGAGCGTGCTCTTCTCCAACGACAACTGCTGGCGTGCCCGGGTGTACCTCCCCGAGGTGCTGCCGCTGGAGGGAGGCGGCCAGGAGGTCCGCGCCGTCGTGCTCCTCGTCAGCATCTTGGCGCCGGTCTATGTGCGCTATAGCTCCTTCCGCAAGCTTGTCGGACGCAGGTGGGTGGAGACGAAGCTCGTCTACGAGGATGTGCCAGAAACGAAGCCCCTCTCGGACAAGATAGAGGCACTGGTGCGCACGGAACTAGGCGTGCAGCCCCTGCCTCACGACACGCTTTTCACTCCGGTTCCCGATATCGAGTGCGGAAACAAGGCCCTCGGCAACGCCCAACTCATCGACTGTCTCTTCACCTACGACCGCTGGTAGGCGAGCCGGGCTGGCCCACGATGTTTCGCGGCCAACTCCAGGCGGATCCAGCTTCCCGCCGTCCGGAGCCGGAGCGATTCGATCCCTCGCGCTGGATGGGGAGGCGCCTGCCACCCTCGGCCATCGAGACCGCGGCGTTCGGGGGCGGCCCCCACTTCTGTCTGGGCTACCACCTGGCCTGGGTGGAGGTGGTGCAGTTCGCTACGGCATTCGCGCGCGAAATGGCGCGGCGAGACGTGCGGCCCCAGCTCGCTCCGGGAGGAGCACCGCCCAAACTGCGCTATTTCCCCTTCGGTCAGCCGCCAAAGCGGACGCGCCTCGAGCTGGTCCGGGCCTGACGTGGGCCCTCACTTCTGGACGTCCAGAAGCATCACACATCCACCCACCTCACTTCTGGACGTCCAGAAGTGAGGCTCGCTCAGGGGATGCTCGCCCCTACCGGTCTCGGGCCACCTTGAACTTGCTGGTGAGCACCGTGAGGCTGTCGGCCACGTTCTGCAGATCCTGCGCAATCCGCGTGGTGCGGCCCGTGGCGTCCACGCCCTGCTTCACCAGCTCGGCCACGTTGCGCGCGCCCTGCACGGCCTGCTCGCTGGACTGACGCTGCTGCCGCGTGGCGATCGTAATCTGCCGCGCCGCCTCGCTCGTGCCGCGCGCCAGCTCGACAATCCGCTGGAACACCGCCGAGGCCTGCTCGGCCACCTCCACGCCACGGTCGCTCGTGGCCATGCCCACGCGCGCCTTGGTGGCCGCCTCGTTCCCCGAGTCCTGCACCTTCTCGACGATGCGCGCGATGTCCCGCGCGGAGGCGGACACGCTCTCGGCCAGCTTGCGCATCTCCGCCGCCACCAGCGAGAAGCCCCGCCCCACCTCGCCCGCCTTCGTGCCCTCCAGCGCCGCGTTCAGCGCCAGCAGGTCCGAGCGCTCCGCCACCTGGTTGATGACCTGGGCAATCTTCGACACCTGCTGCAGGTCCTGGTTGAGGCCCACGATGGCGTCCGCCACGCCCTTGGACTCCATGCGGATGTCGTTGATGCCCGCCACCACCTGCGCCACCACCGCCATCGCCTCGGCCACCGCCTCGTGCGTGCGCCGCGCGCTGGACTCCACCACCTCGGTGGAGCTCGAAATCTGCTCCGCCGTGCGGCTCAGCTCCTCGAAGGTGGCGGCGATCTGCTGCGCGTACGCCGCCTGCTGGCTGATGACGTGCTCCTGGTCCGCGGACGCGCCCGTCAGCCCCCGCGAGGCGCTGGAGAGTTGCTCGAGCCGCGCCAGCAGCTCCGTCACCGTGCCGCGCAGCGTGCCCAGCATCTCGTTGAAGGAGTGCGCCATCATCCGCACCTCGCCCGCGGAGGCCACGTCCACCTCGCTCAGCGACATGTCGCCCTGCGACACCTCGCGCGCCGCCTGCGTCATGCGCGTCACCGGCTCGGCGATGGCCCGCCCGATGAAGAAGGCGATGAACAGGCCCACCACCGTGGCACCCAGGTACACCAGGAGACTCGGCCAGCGCATGGCGTCCGCCTCCGCATTCACCGCGGCGGAGTCCAGGCCCACCACGTAGGTGTGGCCCCCGGGCAGCGCGCACAGCGCCACCGGGCCGCCCTGCACGCGCAGCACCTCGCAGCCCTCGGCCGCCGAGCCTCCCTTCAGCCCCTTGGGCACGTTGCCGCGCGTGGACAGCATCTTGCCGTCGGGCGCCAGCACCGCCTGGAAGGAGATGGAGCCCGCCTGCTCCACCCGCTCGAAGTGGTGCGCGAGCTGCTCCACCGGCTGCGAGCCAGGAGCGGCCGGGGACACCTGGCCGCCCCGCGCCAGCACGGTCGAGAGCTGCTCCGAGGCGAGCAGCCCCACGATCCGCGCCCGGTCCTCGAGTCTCTTCAGCCTGAAGTCCAGCTGCTGCTTCGGAAAATAAACCGCGCTGAACAGGGCCACCGCGAGGCTGGGAACCAGCACCGCGAAGGCCACCTGCCAGCGCAAACTGAGCCGACCCCACATGCTTGGGTTTCTCTCTTGTCTGATCGGAAGGCGCGCCAGGGTGCGACCCTAGGCAGCCAACGCGCGGAGCGTCAAACCCCGGCGCACCGGCTGCTCGCGGACGGGCGGGCGGGCGGCCGAGCACCCCACCCGGCTTTTCGCTGTCATGTCCGGGGGTTGGCTCTCCGGTTTACCCATTGACACCGCCCCCGGGCGCTCCTAGGGTCCGCCGCGAAATGAACCCCACGATCAACCCCCTCGCCAACTACCTGCCGCTGGCGGTGGTGCTGCTCCTGTCCGGCGTCCTGGCGCTGGTAATCCCGAGCCTCGCCTCCATCCTGGGCCCCAGGCGGCCGAGCGCCATCAAGTCCACGGCTTTCGAGGCCGGTTCCGAGAGCAGCGGCCCCGCGCGCCAGCGCTTCGCGGTGAAGTTCTACGTGGTGGCCCTGCTGTTCATCGTGTTCGACGTCGAAGCGGTGTTCCTGTACCCCTGGGCGGTGAACTTCCAGGCGCTCGGTTGGTTCGGGTACGTGGAGATGCTCGTTTTCGCTGCGACCCTGGTGGTCGGCCTTATCTACATCTGGAAGAAGGGCGCCCTGGAGTGGGAGCACTGAGGAACCATGGCTGACACCGATATCGCCCCCGTAATCGCCACCCGCCGCGACGAGGCCATGGGCTTCTTCGAGCGGATGATCTCCAAGGGCCTGGGTTGGGCGCGCAAGTACTCGCTCTTCACCTACCCGTTCGCCACCGCCTGCTGCGGCATGGAGTTCATGTCCGTGGCCGCCAGCCGTCACGACATCGCCCGCTTCGGCGCCGAGTTCCCCCGGTTCTCGCCCCGTCAGGCGGACATGCTGATGGTGATCGGCACCATCAACCAGAAGCAGGCCCCCATCCTCAAGCGCGTGTACGAGCAGATGACCGAGCCCAAGTGGGTCGTCGCGTTCGGCGTGTGCGCCTCGTCGGGCGGCTTCTACGACAACTACGCGGTGCTGCAGGGCATCGACCGCGTCATCCCGGTGGACGTCTACATCCCCGGCTGCCCGCCGCGTCCCGAGCAGGTGCTCGACGGCCTCAAGCTGCTGCAGGACAAGATCGGCAACCAGACGCACCGCGTCGGTCACCGCGCTGGGGTCCCGCACGATCTGCTGGCCGCGAACTACCCCCGCCAGGGCTAGTCGCCGACCGGCCCCGTGCCGGCCCAGGGCCCCGCGAGCCTCTTCGGAGGCGGCGGGGCCCTCGCTTTTCTACCAGCGGTGGTAGGCGGGGTGGCCCGGCCTCACCGCCACGAAGGTGCCGCGGCAGGTGGCGCACACCTTGCCCCCCGCGGTGAGCGTCCCCTCCACGAGAACCTTGTCCCCCTCGATGGAGACGGGCTTCGCCTCCAGGTGCAGGGGCCCCAGCGGCGTGGGGCGCTTGAGCTGGATGGTGTACTCGGCGGTGACGGTGCACGGCGGGGTGTCCAGGCCGCGCTCCTTCATCAGCGCGTGGGCCGCCGTCCAGTTGCAGTGGCAATCCAGGATCGAGCCGATGATCCCCCCGTTCACCATGCCGGGGAAGGCCTGGTGGTGCTCGGCCGGGGTCCAGTCGGCGACGACGAGCTCGCCCTCCACCCGGCTGCGCACGTGCAGGCCCTGGGGGTTGGCGGGACCACAGCCGAAACAGACGAGGTTGGGAGCGAAGCGTTCCTGGAGGCTCTCGGGAGAAGTCGTGGACATGGCGGAAACATAACGCCGCCGTGACGCCTTGGGACGCTCGCCGGGCGAGCAGGCGCGTGGAAGGTGCGTGCCCTCCGGGCACATGCGAGGATGCCGCGCACACCCGAAGCACGGTCGAGGAAGAGTGGTCGAGACCCGGCAGACACGCACCGCTCTCGCCGAGTTCCTGCGAGAGCCGGTGGAGAAGGCCATCGAATCCGAACGCCTGCACAACGCCGGGCGGCTCGCGATGCTGCGCTTGCTCGGCGTGTCCGTCATCCTGGCCATCACCACGTACCTGGCCCGAGTGCAGGGGCTGGCGGACTGGGAGGTGTACCTCGGCCCCTTCGTCGCCTACTGGCTGTGCACCGTGGCGATGTGGGTGGGCGTGCTGCGCTCGACGCGGGTGGGGAGCTGGGCCGGGCTGTCGCTCGCGGTGGTGGACGTGCCGGCCATCTACTGGCTGCAGCACCTGGCCATCCCCGTCTCCTCTTCACCCGGCGGCGTGGCGGGCTTCACCCTCGGTCTCTACGCCTGCCTCATCGTCATCTCGGCGCTGTCGCTGCGGCGCACGGTGACGTTCACGGTGACGGCGGTGGCGGCCGTGGCCGAGGTGTGCCTGCAGACCGAGGCCTCCATCGGCATGGGCGCGCGTGTGGTGGGGGTGGTGGTGCTGGCGCTGACGGCGGGCGCCGCGCACTACCTCTTCCAGCGCATCCACGTGCTCATCTCCGCGGTGACGCACGAGGAGCTCCAGCGCGCCCAGCTCGGACGCTACTTCTCCCCCGCGGTGGCCGAGCGCCTGCAGGACGTGGCCTCTCCGGTGTCCACCCCCGAGGTGCGCGAGGTGACCATCCTCTTCGCGGACATCCGGGACTTCACCGCCCTGAGCGAGCGGCTCTCCCCCGAGGCCGTGGTGGCCGTGCTCAACGAGTACTACGGCCGCATGGTGGAGGTGGTGTTCCGCCACGGCGGCACACTCGACAAGTTCATTGGAGACGCACTCATGGTGTACTTCGGCGCGCCCCTGCCCGAGCCGGCGCACGCCCGGCGGGCCGTGGAGTGCGCGCTGGAGATGATGGACGAGCTGGAGGCGGTGAACGCCGAGCGGGCCGCCCGGGGCGAGTCGGGCCTGCGCATGGGGGTGGGCCTGCACACCGGGAGCGTGGTGCTCGGCAACATCGGCTCCACCACCCGCCGCCTCGAGTACACCGCCATCGGCGACACGGTGAACCTGGCCAGCCGCATCGAGCGGCTCACCAAGGAGCACGGGGCGCCCGTGCTCGTCTCCCGCGACACCCGGGAACAGGCGGGCGAGGGATTCCTCTGGCAGGAGCTGCCGCCCCTCCCCGTCGCCGGCAAGCGCGAGCCCGTCACCACCTTCATTCCCCGGCCGCTCCCTACCCGCCGGGGCGTCGGGGCGACGGCCTGAAAAGCCCGTTCCGACGAATGTGGGCTTCTGAGTCGCGTAAGTATCGGGGATGGTTGAGGGATTACGTTGACGCGCGCCGGTGGCCATCCTTATAACGCGCCGGATTCCTTAGCCAGCATTGAGGCCCCCTTGAGCACTTTCGCACTGGACAGGGTCACCGCCCAGTTTCCGGAGGCGGTGGCGGAGCGCTACCTCGACCGCACTGGCGGCGACTGGGCCGTCATCCACGCCGAGCACCTTCCGAAGGTCGCCGCGTTCCTGAAGAACGACCTGGATTTCAAGCTCTTCACCTCGATCGACGCGGTGGATCGCCTCCACCTCGCGGAGAATGACCCGCGCTTCGAGGTCGTCTACTTCATCTACTCGCTGTCGCGTCACGAGCACGTGCGCCTGAAGGTGCGCGTGAGCGAGGCGAAGCCCGGAGCTCCCCTCCATCACGCCCATCTTCAAGGGCGCCAACTGGTGGGAGCGCTTCGTGTGGGACTTCTACGGCATCCGCTTCACGGCCACCCGGACCTGCGCCGCGTGCTGCTGTACGAGGAGTTCCAGGGTCACCCGCTGCGCAAGGACTACCCGCTGCGCGACCGGCAGCCGCTCATTCCCGAGCGCCCCATCAAGGACATCTTCCGCGGCCCCGGCACCAGCGGCGTGCAGCTGAGCGCCCGCCCCCACCGGACAGCCCCCCGAGGACACGATCATGGCGGATCCCCACAAGCCCGCGTCACCCCCAGCCCCGAAGCGCCCAACCCGGACATCGACGCCTACGCCCATGAGGCGGAGCTCGAGGCCCACCTCCAGACCAAGCGGATGTTCGTCAACCTGGGCCCGTCGCACCCGGCCATGCACGGCACGGTGCGCATGAAGGTCGAGCTCGAGGGCGAGACCATCGCCAAGTCCGACTGTGAGATCGGCTTCCTGCACCGCGGCTTCCAGAAGAGCTGCGAGAACGTCACCTGGACGCAGTGCCTGCCGTACATCGACCGGCTCAACTACGTGTCCGCGATGATGAACAACTTCGGCTTCCTCAACGCGGTGGAGAAGCTGATCGGCCTGGAGATTCCCGAGCGCGCCAGTACATCCGCGTCATCGGCGCCGAGCTGCACCGCATCGCAGACCACCTGACGCTGCGTGGGCGCCATGGGCCTGGAGCTGGGCGGCTTCACCGCGTTCCTCTACGCCATCGAAGGCGCGCGAGCTGATCATGGACCGCGTCACAGAGCTGACCGGCGCGCGGCTCACCACCAGCTTCGGCCGCATCGGCGGCGTGAACCGCGACCTGCCCGAGGGCTGGAGCGAGAAGGTCCTCAAGACGCTCGACAAGATCGATGGAGCTGGTCGCGCGAGATCGACGGGCTGCTCACGCGCAACCGCATCTTCGTCGACCGCACCAAGGGCACCGGGCGTCATCACCGCCGAGGACGCGCTCGACTTCGGCTTCACCGGGCCCCTGCCTGCGCGCCTGCGGCGTCAACTACGACGTGCGCAAGGCCCAGCCCTACTGGGTCTACGACCGCATCGACTTCGACGTGCCCATCGGGCAGAAGGGCGACAACTTCGACCGCTACCTGATGCGCATCGAGGAGATGAAGCAGTCGGATCGCATCATCCGCCAGGCGCTGAAGCAGATGCCGGACGGCCCGATCATCGTCGACGACTGGCGCATCGCGCTGCCGCCCAAGCCCGAGGTCTACGGCACCATCGAGGGCGTGATCGCGCACTTCAAGCTGGTGATGGAGGGCATCCAGGTGCCCGCCGGCGAGGTCTACGACGCCACCGAGGCCGCCAACGGCGAGCTGGGCTGGTACCTGGTGAGCGACGGCAGCGGCCGGCCCTACAAGGTCCACGTGCGCGCCCCGGGCTTCCCCATCCTGTCCGCCGTGCCCGAGATCATGCGAGGGCGAGATGCTGGCGGACCTCATTCCCACCTTTGACACGATCAACATGATCGGCGGCGAGGTCGAGCAGTGAGCGACAACGACACCAAGAAGCCCACCGGAGACGCGCAGCCTCCGGCCGCGCACAGCGCCACCCCGGCGCCCCACCGCCCGCGCCCAAGCCGGCTGGCCCTCCCCCGCCGAAGAACCCGGGCTTCGTCACCTGCACCATCGACGGCAAGGAAGTGGTGGCCAAGCCGGGGACGAACATGATCGAGGCGGCCAAGATGGTCGGCTCGGACATCCCCTACTTCTGCTACCACCCGCGCCTCTCCATCGCGGCCAACTGCCGCATGTGCATGGTGGAGGCCTCCAACGCCCCCAAGCTGGTGCCCGCCTGCCAGACGTCGCTCGCCGAGGGTCAGGTCATCAAGACCAACACCCCGAAGGTGAAGGAGCAGCAGCGCGCCGTCATGGAGTTCCTGCTCCTCAACCACCCGGTCGACTGCTCCATCTGCGACCAGGCCGGTGAGTGCAAGCTGCAGGACTACTACATGCGCTACGACTACCGCCCCTCGCGGCTCGAGGGCGGCAAGGTCATGAAGAACAAGCGCAAGGTGCTCGGGCCCCGCGTGGTGCTCGACCAGGAGCGCTGCATCATCTGCACCCGCTGCGTGCGCTTCATGGACGAGATGCCGAAGGAGCCGCAGCTCGGCATCTTCGGCCGTGGCAGCCACGAGGTCATCGACACGTTCCCGGGCAGCGAGCTCAACAGCAACTACTCGCTCAACACCGTCGACATCTGCCCGGTGGGCGCGCTGCTCAGCCGCGACTTCCGCTTCCGCGCCCGCGCGTGGTTCCTGTCCGCCGCGCCGTCCGTGTGCACCGGCTGCTCGCGCGGCTGCAACATCTACGCGGACTTCATGGCGCAGGACACCTACCGCTACCGCCCGCGCGAGAACGAGGCCATCAACAAGAGCTGGATGTGCGACCACGGTCGCCTGACGTACAAGGGCCTCAACCTGGGCCGCGTGCTCGCCGCCGTGGTGGGTCGCCAGCCGGCCGCCGGTACTGCTCGTCCCGAGGTCGCCCGCCGCGAGGCCGTGAAGGCCGCGGCCCAGGCGCTCGCCGAGGTGAAGGGCCGGGTGGCGGTGCTCGCCTCGCCGGTCGCTTCCAACGAGGACCTGCTCGCCACGCTCACCTTCGCCAAGGTGACGCTGGGGGCCAAGGAGGTCTACGTCGGTGGCCGCCCGCAGGGTGAGGCCGATCACTTCCTCCTGACGGCGGACCGCAACCCCAACCGCAAGGGCCTGGAGCTGATCGCCCAGGGCCTGGGGCTGACGGTCAAGTCCTTCGAGGACCTGACCAAGGCCCTGGAGGGCGGCCGGGTGAAGGCGCTGTACGCGGTGGGCGACGAGGTGCCGGGCAACGTCGAGTCCTTCGCCCAGGCCGCGGCGAAGCTGGACGTCTTCGTGGTGCAGGCGACGAACGAGTCGCCCCTCACCGCGCAGGCCACGGTGCTGCTGCCCGCCTCCGTCCACGTGGAGGACGACGGCTCGTTCGTGCAGGGGGACGGCATCATCCAGCGCTTCCGCAAGGCCTACCCCTCCAAGGGTGACGCCACGGCGCACTGGGCGCTGGCGGCCGAGCTCGCCCGCGAGATGGGTGGCACGGCGGCCTGGACGTCCTCGCGCGAGGTGTTCCGCGAGCTGGGCAAGACCGTGACCGAGTTCGCCCAGTTCGACTGGGACAAGGCCTCCCCGCCGGACCGCGAGAAGCCCGGCATCAACCCGCTGCCGACCGCCGCCGACGGCCGGCCGCCGGGGTACCGTGAGTTCGGCGCTCCCAGGGTCCGAGGTATCTGACAATGAAGCGCGTCCTCACCATCCTCATCATGATCGCCATCATCATCGGCCACTTCGTGGGCCTGATGGCGGCCGCCTACGGCCTCGGGGGCCTGGCGGAGGAGTACCTGTTCCCTGGCGCCAGCCGGCTGACGACCATGCTCATCGTCATGCTCGCGATGGTCATGGTCATCGCGTCCCTGCTCACGGTGGCCGAGCGCAAGTGGAGCGCGCTGATGCAGGACCGCATCGGTCCCAACCGCGCGCGCATCAACCTGCCGGTCCTCAAGGACGACCCCCTGGGCGGCATCCCCCACTTCCTCGCCGACGGCATGAAGATGCTGATCAAGGAGGACTTCATCCCGGCGACGGCCAACAAGCTGCTCTTCAACCTGGCGCCCATGCTGGCCTTCGCGCCGGTGTTCGCCCTGTTCGCGGTGGTGCCCGCCGGCCCCAGCGTGACGGTGCTCGGCCACAAGCTGGACATGGTGGTGGCCACCCCGGACTTCGGCATCCTCTACGTCTTCGCCATCGCCTCGCTGGCGGTGTACGGCACCTCGCTGGCCGGCTGGTCCTCCAACAACAAGTTCGCCCTGCTGGGTGGCGTGCGCGCCACCTCGCAGATGATCTCCTACGAGGTCGCGCTGGGCCTCTCGCTGGTGGGCCTGATGATGGCCTTCTCCACGGTGCAGCTGCCCGCCCTCATGGGCAACGTCGCCAACGAGCTGGGCATGGGCAACGCCGCCAGCGGCCAGGCCCGTTACCTGTGGTCCGGCGAGGTGTTGGGCATCGACGTCGGCATCCCCGCGTGGGGCTTCCTCCTGCAGCCGCTGGGCTTCTTCCTCTTCTTCGCCGCGGCCTTCGCCGAGACCAAGCGCGCCCCCTTCGACGCCCCCGAGGGTGAGTCGGAGATCATCGGCTACTTCGTCGAGTACTCGGGCATGAAGTTCGGCCTGTTCATGATCTCCGAGTTCGTCGAGATCGTGATCCTCTCGGGCCTCATCGTGGTGCTCTTCTTCGGCGGCTACCACCTGCCCATCGGCGGCGAGTACGTGTCCAACCTGGCGATCATGAAGGAGCACCAGTGGCTGTTCGGTACCCTCTGGGCACCGTGTTCTGGGTCAAGGTCCTCTTCTTCATCTGCCTGCAGCTCGCCATCCGCTGGACCTTCCCGCGCTTCCGCTACGACCAGATCCAGACGCTGGGCTGGAAGATCCTCCTGCCCATGGGCCTCGTCAACGTGTTCATCAGCGGCGCCCTCATCCTGTGGGATCCCTCGCTGCGGATGCTGGCGCTGGTCGGCCTCCTGGAGATTGGCATCCTGCTGACCCTGACCATGTCGAGGAAGCAGAGCACGGAGGAGCACGGCCACGGCGCCCACGGCCACGACGCGCAGGGCACGGACTGCCTGCCCACGGTCACGCCGCCGCCGCCCACGGTCACGCGGCCCATGCGGACACCCCCGCCGCCGGCGCGCACCCCGCCGCGGCCTCCACTAGTCTCTGAGAGAAAGACACCATGGCCTACAAGGCGACTCAGGAACCCCGCACCGACATCCGCGAGCGCTCCTACATCCCCGAGCTGCTCCGCGGCCTGGCCATCACCACCCGGCACTTCCTGCGCAACCTCTTCGGGACGCGCGAGGTGGACACCCCGTTCGAGTCCCGCAAGGGCACCAGCCTCGTCACCACGGTGCAGTACCCCGAGGAGAAGCAGCCCTACCCGCCCGGGTACCGGGGTCTGCACCGGCTGGTGCCGCGCGACGACGGCAAGCCGCGCTGCGTGGCCTGCTACATGTGCGCCACCATCTGCCCGGCGCAGTGCATCTACATCGAGGCCGGCGAGTACGAGGTGGAGTCCGCGGAGGCCGGCTCGCGCGTCATCGAGAAGTACCCGACCCAGTTCGTCATCGACGAGCTGCGCTGCATCGTGTGCGGCCTGTGCGTGGACGCGTGCCCCAAGGACGCCATCCGCATGGACACGTACACGCACACGCCGGCGGAGTACAACCGGCAGGGCTTCGTCTACGACATCCCCAAGCTGCTCAAGGGCCCGGCGGTCTGCCACCCGTCGGACCCGTGGAACAAGCGCCCCAGCTCGGCTCAGCCGGCACACGTGCACAAGGAGGCCCACACCCGCCTGGGCGAGGGCCACGAGGCTCAGCACGCGCACCTCGAGTCCGGCGACACCCACGGCGATCACGTCACGCCGTCCACCTCGCGCACCGTCGTGTCCAACGAGGGCCCCGTGCCCGTGACGAAGTTCCTCAAGTAGGACGCCCGGCGACTCGCCGGCACCCGGCCCGCCCTCCCCGCTCCTCGCGGTGGACGGCGGGCCGGTGTCGTTTCAAGGGGCACGAGTGCAGCCGCGTTGCAGCCCTACAGCCTCGCTCGCGGCGAGCGAGGGGACTGGCCCTCCTCGGCCGCGGCAACCCTTTCCAGCACCTCGCAAACTCCGTAGGGTTCCCGGTGCATGAAGCGCTACCGCCTCTCCGTGTGCAAAGGCTCGAGCTGCAAGGCCGGTGGCTCCGACGCCGTGGCCGCGGCCGCTCGCGACGAGCTGTCCGCACGGAAGCTGCAGCCCCGCTGCGAGCTGTACCGAGGAGGCTGCTACGGCTTCTGCCACATGGGGCCGAACGTCGTCATCCGTGAGGAGACGGGTCGCAAGAGGGATCCCCTCTCCCCCGAGGACTACCAGCTCATGGGCTGGGAGGGCGAGACGTACTACTCGCACATGACGCCGGAGAAGATGCGCCGCGTGGTGGCCGAGCACATCGCCGAGGACAAGCCCATCGTCGAGCTCTTCGGTCACCCCGACGAGCCGGACCCGGAGGGCTGAACCTTCCGAGGCAGCTCCCGAGCAGGTGTCCGAACACCTCCCGAAAGCAGGGGACCCTCCGGGCGCGGTCTCGAAAAACCTGTCCGACTGTCGGACAGGTTTCTGAAGAGCGAGACCGGGAGGGCGCCATCCCGGGGACAGGGGCACCCGCCGGGCGCGAAGTCGCGCAACTTGTACACATAGTGGACAAGTTGGCGAAGAACGCGACCGGAGGCCGGCGGTTCTCTTTGGGGTCGTGGCTGGTGTGCTCGGTGCGAATGCGCTGGCGCTCGAGGCCCGCTTCTCAACTGCCCTCGGACGCGAACACGCCATCCCAGTCCTCTGGAGGCGCCGCCGAGGTGAACTTGCGGCAGCGCTCGGCGTACACCCCCGCCACCGTGTCCTGGTACGCCTCCACGCCGCGCGTGAAGAGAGCCAGCGCCTCGTCGAAGCGCCGCTGGTGGTACGCGGTGAGCGCCTGTTCATAGAGAGCGAGCTGCTCCTGCATCTGGGGGGAGATCTCCCCCTTGCGGCCCACCAGCTCGTGGAGGCGGGCGGGCTCGGTCCGGCCCTTGAGCCGCACCCGGTCCACCTCGCGGAACACGAAGGAGTCCTGCGCCAGCCGGGCCGATCCGTCTCCCACCAGCACGAAGGTGCCGTAGGTCCGGTTGAGGCTCTCCAGGAGCATGGAGAGCTTCACCGCCTCGCCCATGGCGGAGTACTTGGCCTCGAGATCGCTGCCCATGCCGCCCACCAGCACCTCGCCGCTGTCGATACCGATGCGGCACAGCAGACGCTGGCCGTACGTCTTCTCCCAGTACGTGTTGCGCTCCTGCAGCGCTGCCTGCAGCTTCAACGCGGCCTCGCAGGCCAGGTGCGCGTGGCGATCCGTGCGCACCGGCGCGCCCCAGAAGGCCAGCACCGCGTCTCCCAGGTACTTGTCCACCTGGCCGCGAGTGGAGCGCACCACGTCCGTCATCTCCGTCAGCGAGTCATTGAGGAACTGGACCACCTTCTCCGGTGGCAGCTCGCTGGACAGGCGCGAGAAGCCGTCGATGTCGCAGAAGAAGACCGTCACCTCGCGGCGCTCGGCCCGCGTCAGCAGCCGCAGGTCGCGCGTGACGAGCCGCGCCACCTCGGGGCTCACATAGCGGCCGAGCACGTCGGTGATGAAGTGGCGAAGCTGTCGCTCGGAGCGCGAGGCCTGGACGATGGTGAAGATGAAGGTGAGACCCATGGCCAGCAGCGGGCCCACCATCGCCACCCAGAGCAGCTTGTTGACGAAGAGGTACCAGGCCACTCCGGCCAGGACGAGCCCCACTGCCCCCATCGTGCCCAGATACACCAGCACGTCACCGAAGGAGCGCAGACCCCGGTTGAAGGTGAGCGCCATGAAGGCGCCGACGAGCGCGGCCCCGAGTGTCAGGAAGAGGTCCAGCTTCGGCGTGGCGCGGGTGATGCCCTCGGACTGCAGGAGGTTCACCAGCGACTGAGCGAGCACGGCTCCCGCGGGCGTGTATTCGCCGATGGGCGTGTGCTTGAAGTCCAGCGCCTGGCGCGAGGTGTTGGTGAAGACGATGATGCGGCCCTCGATGTCGTGGACCGCTCGCGGTGGCACTCCCTCTCGCACGGCGAAGAGGTTGAGCAGCACATTCCACGCGGGGATGGCCCTCGACACGGAGCCGCGCGAGCCCCGCCCCACCTCCGCCGCGTCCCAGCGCACCAGGCTGTAACCGGACTCGTCCAGGGGGATGGAGAACCGGTCCCCCACGTACAGCCGGCCGTCCGCGTAGCGGAGCTGGCGCGTGCCCGCCAGGCGCATCGCCGCCGCCAGTGGCATGGAGGGCAGCACATGCCGGGCACCCTCTCGCGAGCGATAGCTCACCAGGTGCGGCACGGCCCGCACCACCCCGTCCGGATCCGCCGGCACGGTGGCGGCGCCGTAGAGGCTCGCCGGGCCCAGCAACGGAGCCACCGGGTGCTCGAGCTGGCGGACCTCCGGCAGCAGCGCCGGCTCCAACCCCTCCACCTCCACCTCGGCCAGGGAGACGAAGAGCTCCAGCGGGCCCACGCGCCAGGTGTCATCCGTGGCCCGCCGCTCCTGAACCCTCGGCGGCTCGCGGACCCCCTGCTCCAGGGCCACCCGCAGGCCCTCCTGCTCGCTGGCCACGCCCGCCCACGCCTCCACCGCGTTGCCCACGGGGATGAGGAAGGCCGGTCGTTGATCCGCCAGCACCGACTGCACCCGGCCCCGCGCCTCGCCCGCGCTGGCGTAGGTGCCGAGCCGCACCCGGTACGGCCACAGCCGGCCGCCCGCTGGAATCTCGCGGTCCGGCGACCACTCGAAGGCCAGCACGGACTTCTCGGGATTGCGGTCGAGCCGCTTGCGGAAGGCCCGGTCGTCGTCCAGCCCCTCCAGACCGGGCGTCCCCTGCACGAGGCCGGCGCGCGGGCTGAACTCGGCGAAGGGGAAGTCCAGCATCACCAGCTCCGCGCCCTCGTCGACGAGCCGGTTGGTCAGTCCGCCCAGCAGCTCCCGTGGCCACGGATTGGACGCGATGCCAGGGCGCTCGTCCTGGCGGGCCTCGGCGAGCGTCTCGTCGTCGATCGCCACCACCACGACCCGGTCCGAACGCGAGGAACGGGCCCCCAGCGCGCGGGCGCGCCAGTCGTAGGCAGCGCGCTCCCAGGACTCCAACCAGGCCGAGGGACGGGCGAGCACGGCGATGGGCGTCGCCTCGCCGCCGAGCTGCGCGCGCGGGACCCGGTAGTAGACGAGCAGCCCGAGGATGGCGCCGAAAAGCGTGGCCTGCAGGAGCGAATAGCCGAGCCGCTGCAGGAAGCGGAGTCCGGCCGAGTAGATGGGAAGGCTTCGCACGGGAGCCGGGAGAATAGCGCGTTCAGCCCACGCACCCAGCCCTCCTGTTGCCCTGGTATGCTCGCCCGCCGGGCCGACCTTCCGGAAAGAAGCAATGAACCGACTCCTGCTGTCCACCGCCGTGACCGCTCTCCTGCTCCCCCTCCTTGCCTGCGACCTCGAGAAGACAGGCAACCAGATCCTCGCCAAGAGGGTGATGGTGGGGACCCTGCTCTCCACACCCGACGTGGCCTTCTCGCCGGCAGCCGCGGCGGGGATCGACGCCGGCACGCTGCCCGACGGCGGCCCCGTCATCGATGATAAGATCACCGTACCGGGTCAGACGGCGGCCCTCGTCTTCTTCGGCACGCGCGAGGGCGACCAGGGCACGCCTGAGCCCATCGCCAACGCCAACGTCCGCATCGAGGTGGTCAACGGCAGCCAGTACAACCTCGAGAGCGAGGGCGCGGGCACCTACGGCCACACGAGCGACTTCGGCGATGACGCGGGCGTGAAGTACCAGCCCCGCGCCACCTACCGCTTCGTCGCCGTGGAGAACGGCACCTCGCATGTGGGCACGGTGGAGGATGCGCCGGACCTCGAGAAGATCAACGCGCTCCACCCGGCCGAGGGCTACGTCCGGCACACGGCCAACCAGGGCCTCACCCTGCAGCGCCCGGCCGTGGCCGCCAACCAGGAGCGCACCCACGGCTTCGTCACCGTCGTCCCGCTGAGCGACAACGGCGACAAGGGTGAGCCCACCTACAACAGCATGCCAAAGGATCCGCTGGGCCTCCTGGAGCTCGTGGCCCTGCCGACCGCCCCGTCGCTGGCGGCGAGCCTCACCATTCCCGGCGAGGCCTTCCCCCAGAAGGACAGCAACTACCTCGTCATCTTCCAGACGGTGAGGACCGGCGGCGCCGAGTCCGACAACCTCTTCGTCGGCAGCGCGCTGATGGTGGGCACCGCCGACGTGGGCCTGGTGCACACGCAGCCGTAGCCCGCGTCCGCCTCAGCCCGCTTCCACCTCGAGCTCGAGCCTGCCCTCGAGCTTGAGGCGCAGCAGGTGCCCCGCGAAGCGCTCGGACTCCTCGCGGGTGAGGATGCCGCGGAAGCCCGGGCCCTCCGCCACCTCCACCTCCATCACCGGCCCTCGCTGGAGGAGGCGGAAGAAGTCCTCGCCCCCCTCGGGGCGGGGCACGAAGACGGGCAGGAAGCCCTTCACCGGTAGCACCTCTCCCGGTGCTCGCACCCGCGAGATGAGGTCCGGGGCCTCCGGGCGTACCTCGCCCGGCGCGACGCCCTCCTCCGGGTAGAGCGGCGCCGGCGGGAGCGACACGTCCTCGGTGGAGTCGTCGAAGAGGAAGCCGTGGCGCGAGGGGATGCGGCCGGTGAAGAGGTGCAGGAGCAGCACCGGGGTATCGCCGCTCACGCGCTCCACGTGGAGGATGGCCCGCGTGGCCCCCACCTTCCGCAGCAGCAACCGCAAGCGCACCGGCGCGGCGCCCAGGTGGCGCCCTACCCGATCCTGGAGGGTGGAGCGGATCTCCGCGAAGGCCGCCTGGTAGCGCGCCTCGCTCTCGGCCTCTTCCCTCGCGAGCGCCTCGCGCGCCCGGGACAGCTTCTCCTCGGCCTGGCGCAGGAAGTCGCGCATGGATGCCTCCGCGGAGACGAGCGCCGCCTCCGGAGCTGGCGCCGCCGAGGCCGCTCGCTCCTGACCCGCCGCGCGCACCGCGCCCACCAGGAAGGAGCCCTGCTGCTCCAGACGCTCGCGCTCCTCGCCGAAGCGCAACCGCGCGGCCCCGTGCGCCAACCGCAGCTCGAGCCAGGCGTCGTAGGCGGACTCCAGCGTCTCCACGCCCCGCACCCGGGCCAGCACCCCACGTGTCACGGCCTCCGCGCTCGTATCGGGACGAGGTGGCTCGCGCGGAGCGTCCGGAGGCCGAGGCGAGGGCCCGGTGCGCGCCAGGGTCGCCTTCTTCCCGGAGGCTCCCACCGCGGGCAGCTCTCTCGGCGTGTCCCGCCGCGACGGCGAGTCCTTCCGTCCAGGCGCGGCACGTCCCCGAGGAGGGGACTCCACCTTCGTGGCCTCACGCGAGGACGAGCCCTTCCGCGCCGGGCGCCCGCCACGCGCCGGCTTGGGCGCCTTCCGGGAGCTCATGGCACGAGCTCCCACGCGGCGAGCGCCACGTCGAGAAGGAGGGTCCGCATGAGGAAGACGCGCATAGGCGCCGGAGTCTACCGCCTGGAAATACGAAGGGGCGACCCGGAGTCACCGGATCGCCCCTCGCGCTCGCCCGAATCCCGGGCGAACCCCGGACACTCGACGCTAGGCGCCGTGAGAGGCGGTCTCGCGGCGCTGCTCGCCGCTGGCCTGGGCGTCCTGGCCCTGCAGCCGGTTGCGCAGGTCATTGCGCAGCTCGGGGCCGGCCTTCGGCGCCATCAGCATGCCGAGCCCCGCGCCCACGAGCAGGCCCACGGAGAAGGCCCCCAGCGTGGGCAGCAGCCAGTCCGAGGGGCCCTTCCGGGTCTCCAGGCCGAGCAGGTTGAGCACATCGTCCTTGTCCATCTTCCTCAGGTCATTGGCGCTGAACATCGTGGGCGCTCCATGTGCGGCGGGTGGGGAAAGAGTCCATCAAACCTGGGGGCCGTGCGAACCACCAGCACCGGTGTTCCCGGACCCGGACATGTCGGCCACGCGACCGGCACCGACCTCGACGCCGCGCATCGCCGCCTCGGCCATGCCGAGCAGCTCGTCCTTGACCATGGGCAGCGCCGCCAGACGCATTCCCAGCCGGATGACTCGCGCGGTGGTGCGGGTGAAGAGCCCGCCGCCGAGCACGTAGCCCACGCCGAAAGCCGCTGCCAGCGTCAGGTACGGGTTGCGCTCCACGCGACCCTTGAGGTCCAGCGTGTCTCGCAGGTCCGTCACCGCGCCGCGAGCATCGTCCCACAGCTGCTGCGCGTCCGAGCCGATCTGATCCACCCGATGGCCGAAACCGGCCTGCCCCTGCCCCTCTCCCTGCTCGCCCTGCGCCTGGCCATCATTGCTGCCCGGGTTGCTCTGGAAAGTCGCCATGTCGGTACTCCGAGTCTTCGAGGAAACGGCGAGAGGCTCAGCGGCGCGACGCGATGCGCCCGACGATGAAGCCCAGGGCCACGGCGCCCAGGAGGCAGGTGCCCGGATTGGCGCGCACGAAGCTCACCACGCGGGTGTTGAGATCCTCCAGGTTGCGCCGCGCCTCCTCGAGCTGCGGCACCATGTTCTCCTGGAACTGACGGGCCTTCTCCTGCAGGTGCTGCGGATTGACGTCCATGGAAGCCATCTCCTTATCGGGGTTGAAGGGTGGGAACGAAGGTGTCGGGCGACTAGCGCCGCCGGCTGCTGCCGATGAGGAATCCGACGAAGAACGCCGCGCCCACGCACGACATGGGATGGCGGCGCACCCACTGGCGCCAGTCGGTGCGCCAGGCCACCTCCTCGCGCAGCAGGGTGACCGAGTGAACGAGCTCGTTGCGGGTCCGTTCGATCTCCGCGCGAAGCTGCTCCGGAGTCTGGGGCGAGGTCTTCGCCTTCCCGTCAGCGGCCATGACCGGCCTCCCGGGGGAGCACCGCGGGCGCGACCGGGGCCTGGGCGAGCACCTCCACGCTGCGGTTCAGCTCCTCGGTGGTGCCGTCCATGACTCGGCGGGCCTTGAGCCGCGCGGCGGCCCGCGAGATGCCCAGCCCACCGCCCACGAGGTTGACCGCCCCCACCACCGCGAGCGCTCCATCCCAGCCGAGCCACCGCGCCAGGAAGGCGGACAGCGCCGCGCAGAGGAAGGCATAGCCCACCAGCACGAAGGGAACGAAGGCGGCGATGCGCGCCACGTCCGACCCCACCGCCCGCGCGTCATCCATCAGCTCCATGCGCGCCAGCGCCAGGTGCTGTGTCACCAGCCTGCTGAAACCGTCCGTCATCCGCCCGACGAGCGCGGCGAGTCCGCGCTCCGTCTGTTCGGTGCCCAAGCCCATCTGCTCCCCGGCCGTCGCTCTCATTCGGAGGCCCCAACGTAGGACCCCCCTGTTCTCCACGACAACCCCGCCGCGAAGAAATATGTCCGGCGCTCGTCAGCGTTGGCCATCCGACGCGCCGGAGCGCCCAGGTTAGCCGATGAGCTCGACCGGTGCCGAGCGGGGCAGCAGACCCGCCACGGGTGCCTCGAAGCGCATCACCAGCGGCAGATGGTCCGAGGCCACCGCGCAGAGCGGTGTGCCGTGGGCGTGCAGGGCCAGCGGCCTCACGCCGGAGTCCACGTAGATGCGATCCAACCGCAGCAGCGGGAATCGGGAGTGGTAGGTGCGCACCGGGGTGCCCAGTTCCAGGGCCACGTCGTGGATGGCCTGCCGCACCAGCCCGGGCACCGCGCCGGGGCCCCAGTAGTTGAAGTCTCCACACACCACCACCGGATCATTCCGCACGGCATCGCGGAGGATGTCGGCGGACAGCAGGAGCGACTCCTGGCGGCGGCGCTCGCGCATGCTCAACCCCAGGTGCAGGCAGAAGAGGTGGAGCTGCCGGCCCGCGCCCAGGTCCAGGTCGCAGCGCAACGCCCCCCGGGGCTCGCGACGGCCCACGCTCAGGTCGTAGTTCTTCGATTTGAGGATGGGCAGCCGGGAGAGGATGGCGTTGCCATAGCGTCGGCCATTGCGCACCACGTTGGGGCCGAAGGCCATGTGCAGCCCGAGCAGATCCGCCAGGTGCTCGGGCTGATCCTCACGGGGCGTCACGCCCCGGTAGTCCCCCACTTCCTGGAGGGCGATGACGTCCGCGTTGATCTCCCGCAGCACCTCTCCCACGCGGTTCAGGTCGAAGAAACCGTCCGTCCCAATCCCACTGTGGATGTTGTACGAGACGAGCGTCAGCTCCACACACTCCTCACTCAGCCCTGAACGAGACGGAGACGCCGCGCGGCCAGACGGGCCGCTTCCATCGGCAGCGACAACAACCGCCCCGTGGCCGTGGTGGCATCCTGGATGCCGGACTGGAGGGCGCGGAACTGGCGCAGGGCCTCCTCGTACACGTCCTTGAACGCCCCGCGCGACACCAGGGGCTCCACGGCCACCGGGAGCGCGCCAATGGGCTGGCCCCGGTTGGTCGCGGTGGGCTTCACCGGCGCGTTGGGCGACAGGCCCGCCAGCGCCTCGAGCTGCGCGTTCATGGCGCGAACGTGGAACATCTCCTCCGTCTCCGCATGGCTCCGACCGTACTGGAGGGCCTTGTCGGAACGGCGCTCCGACCCATGCTTCTCGGACAGATGCTGCTTCTCCCGCCGTCGCAGACCGCGGCTCGGAGCCGAGGCCTTCGGAACGGTGAAGTGGTCGAAGCTATAGGTGCGAGGCATCCGATTATCTCCCCCTCAGAAACAGAAAAACGGATACGCGAGAAGCTAGGGAGAGGTATGTGCGGAGGGAACGCTGAGACTCCCGGGGGCCTGCCCGTCCGCCTACCCCTCGGGTAGCGCGGCATGCGCCCCCTCCCCTTCCGGAGCTCGGCGCTGACAGCCACACGACGAACATTCGGGGGGTTGTCGCGGCCGGCAGTCGTTGACGCTCCCCCTCCCGCACGCATATCTCGCCCCCCGTGAATATCTCCCCCCTCCGGAGGCTGCCCTTCCTCCTACTGGTCCTCGGCCTGTCCGCCTACGCCGCCGAGGAACGTCCCCACCTCTCCCTCCAGCCCGAGGTGGCGCGGCCAGGAGATCCGGTGCTCGTCACCGTGAGCGGTCTCACCGAGGCGCCCACCGGCACCCTCGGAGAGCGCCCCCTGCGCTTCTACCCGGTGCGCGATGGCTTCCAGGCCCTCACCGGGATTCCGCTGGAGCTGACGCCGGGACAGGTGCCCGTGAAGGTGACGGCGCCCACCGTTGGCGGCGCCGCCCCCGTGGAGCTCAAGGGGAAGCTGGACGTGGTGGCCGCGAGCTGGCCGTCGCGCACGCTGAAGGTGTCCAACAAGTTCGTGAAGACGAAGCCAGACCCCGAGGTGCAGGCGCGCATGGAAGCGGACAGGGCCGCCTTCGCCGCCGCCTTCGCGCAGTCCTTCGCCCCTCCGCTCTTCGGCGAGAACTTCGCCTGGCCGCGCCAGGACACCATCACCGCGCCCTATGGCGATCTGCGCACCTACAACGGCAAGAAGCAGAGCCAGCACTACGGCACCGACATCCGCGGGGCCACGGGCGTGCCGGTGTACGCCGCCAACGCGGGCACGGTGGTGATGACGCGCGACGCCTACGCCTCGGGCAACACGGTGCTCCTGCACCACGGGGCCGGCCTCTACACGGCCTACTTCCACCTCTCGGCCACGGACGTGAAGGAGGGGGCGCGCGTGGAGCGCGGCCAGCTCCTGGGCAAGGTGGGCAGCACCGGCCGCGTCACCGGCCCCCACCTCCACTGGGGCGTGAAGGTGGACGAGCTGTGGGTGGACGGCGAGACGCTGCTGAAGCTCGACTTCGGCGGCGCCCCGGCCGTCACCCAGCGCGAGAAGGAGTAGCGCTCACCAGGACTGGCCGATGCCGAGCGCGGCCCGGGCCTCGTCCGGGCTCATCGGCTCGCGACCGATGTCCCGCGCGAGCCGCACCGCCTTCTCCACCAGCGGCCCGTTCCCCTTGGCCATCTCCGTGCCGGCCGCGTCCAGGTAGAAGTTGTCCTCCAGGCCCACGCGGACGTTGCCGCCGAGCGCCAGCGCCGCGGCCACCAGCGTCCACTGCACCCGGGAGATGCCGATCACCTCCCAGGTGTCCTCGGGGCGGATCTGCCGCGCCATGGCCAGCAGGTTCTCCGCCGAGGGCGGCACGCCGCCGAGCACGCCGAGGATGAAGCTGTACTGCAGCGGCCCCTTGAGCGCGCCCATGGCCAGCAGCGGCTCGGCGTTGTGGACGTGGCCGAGGTCGAAGCACTCCAGCTCCGGCTTCACCCCGCCCTCGCGCATGGCGTCGCACTGCCAGCAGGATGTCCGAGAAGGGGTTGGGGAACACGAAGTCGAAGACGAACTCCTTCCGCTTCTCCGAGTACTTCGCGTAGTTCATCGACCCCATGTTGAGCGCGGCCATCTCCGGCCGCGTCTTCGCACACGTAGGCCAGCCGCGCCTTCTTCTCCGCCTCGGACGCCACCCCCATGTTGAAGCCGCCGGTGGAGAAGTTGATGATGATGGGCGAGCGCTTGCGCACCTCTTCCTTGATCTGCCCGTAGATGTCCGCGCTCCAGGACTGGTCCCCCGAGTCGGGCTCGCGGCCGTGGATGTGCACCACCGCGGCGCCGGCCTCGTAGGCGCGCCGGGCCTCCTCGGCGATCTCCACCGGGGAGTACGGCAGGTAGGGGCACTGATCTCGCTTCGCCAGCACGCCCGTCAGCGCGCAGGTGACGATGACCTTGTCCTTCGACAGCGGCATGGGGCACCTCCTCGGGGACTTCGAGAGCTCAGCGGTCGTTCCACTTCGGGGGGCGCTTCTCGAGGAAGGCGGTGACGCCCTCGGCGGCGTCCTCGGCCAGCACGTTGAGCGAGAGCTGCGAGGCCAGGTACTCCAGGGCGGCCGGCAGGGGCATGTCCTCGGCGGTGAAGAAGGCGCGGCGCCCCAGGGCGAGCACCGCCTGGCTCTTGCCCGCGAGCTTCCCCGCGAGCGCCCGCCACCGTCGTGTCCAGCTCGGCCGCGGGCACCACCCGGTTGAGCAGCCCCAGCGCGAGCGCCTCGCGCGCCGGCAGCCGCTCCCCGGTCAGCACCAGCTCCAGCGCCCGCTTGCGGCCCAGGTGCCGCTGCAGCAGCGCCATCACCATCATGGGGAAGAGCCCCACGTCGATCTCCGGCGTGCCCAGCTCGGCGTGCTCGGCCGCCACCGCCAGGTCGCACGCGAGCACCAGCCCCAGCCCGCCCGCGAGCGCGTGGCCGTTGACCCGCGCCACCGTGGGCTTGCGCAGGTCCTGCAGCCGCTGCAGCAGCCGCGCCGTAGACGCGGCGCCCCTCGTGGCCGGCGAGGAAGCCGCCCTCCCCGCCCAGCTGCCCGAGGTCGCCGCCGGCGCAGAACACCTTCTCGCCCGCGCCGGTGAGCACCACCACGCGCACGGCGGGGTCGGCCTCGGCCTGGTCCAGCGCGGCCAGCAGGCCCTGCAACACCTCCGGCGAGAGCGCGTTGCGCGCCCTCGGCCGATCGATGGTCAGGAGCGCTTGCCCGCCTTCGCCTTGGTACCGGACGCGACTTCTCCTGCTTCCATGACGACCTCCGCGGAAGTGGCGTCGCCGGGAAGGACGCCGTGAAGGAAGGTCTCGGCGATCTGCACCTTGGCCCGGTCGAGAGCCTCGGGCACTGCGGTCTTCCATCAGCCCCAACACGAAGGCGGTCAGGCCCATCTCGATGGCGCCGAAGAGCAGCGACGCGCAGAGCATCGGGTCGACGTCCGGGCGCAGCTCGCCGCGCCGCCTGGGCGTGCGCGAACATGTCCGCGGCCATGCGGATGGCATCGGCGAAGGCCGTGCTGCCGGTTGACCGCCGGCTGCCCGCGGGGCTGCGGCCGACCTCCAGGATCAGCACCTTCACCGCGCGCGGATCCACCCGGTAGGCCTCGAAGGCCACGTCCGCGATGCCGCGCACCTTCTCCTCGAGCGAGCCCTCGCCCTGGGCCACCGCGCGCATGCGCGAGACGAAGCCGCTCCACCCGGTCTCGAACGACGGACTCGAGCAGCTCATCCTTGTTCTTGAAGTAGTGGTAGACGAGCCCGTAGGCGACGCCCGCCTCGCGCGCCACGTCCGCGATGCGGCAGCCGTGGTAGCCCTTGCGCGCGAACACCTCGATCGCCGCGCGCAGGATGGTGCGGCGGCGCTCGTTCTCCCGACTCCCTGCCTCCTCCGACTTGCGCTGCTGCGGACTCACGCGCTGGCTCTCCCCGGCCGGTTGACTAGAGCAATCAGCCAGGGAGGACGGTACGGAGGGAGGGGCTCGCGGTCAATGCCCTTTGCCGCGCCTCGTCACGGGAAGACGTAGCCGCTCACCGTGGGCGCCGCGATCACGGTCTTGTAGCCCTCCACCGGCGAGGCGGTGAAGGAGCAGCCCGCCGACACCTCGAACTTGACGCCAGGGGCGGTGTAGTTCGGGGCGGTGGGGTCGGTGGGATCGCGAGTGTCCTTGATGAGGTAGCGCATCAGCGTGAAGGCCGGGTAGGTGAAGGCCCTGCCCCGGGCCATGGGGGCCACCGCGATGGGCCCCACCGCCTCCGCGGTGCACCCGTCCTCGTCGCCGTTGCTGCGGGCCATGCCGTTGAACCAGGGGTCCGCCAGCAGGAACTCCGCGGACACCCCTTCGAACTTGGCGATCGTCACCGGGAGGGCGGGCTTGAGCGACTTGATGACCGGCTTGGGGTTGCGCGCGGTGGCCGGCTCGCGGTCCTCCTTGTGCGCCCAGCCCGTCCAGAGGATGCGCTCCTGGACCCAGATGAGGGTGACGGCGTCGTACTTGCCGTTCTTGCCATCCCACACGCCGTTGCCGTTGGCGTCGACGTAGCGCTCGTCCGTGTCCCACGTGCCGTTGTCGTTGTTGTCGACGAAGGGCTCGGTGAGGTCGACGAACGGCTCGGTCTCCTCCCGGAGGCCGTTGTTGTTGAGGTCGTCGAAGGCCTCCTCGCCCGTGGTGACGGCGATCATGGTCACCAGGTTGTCGCGGGGGTTGTTCTCCTTGCCCGGACGGATGGGATCCGGCCGGCGCGGCTCCTGGAAGGTGGGCTCCTTGTCGAAATTGGCGATCGGATCCTCCACCCAGCCGAACGGGTGCATCCACAGCGGGGCGAGGTACTCGCCAGTGTGGGTGGCATCGGTGGAGGGGTTCCAGGTGAAGGAGCCCGGGGACACGTCCTCGGGCAGCGGCAACGAGGTCTTGTAGAGGACCGGGGCATTGCCCACCACGTCCGTCTCGGAGGTGGAGCTGGGGCCGATGGTGCCGGCCTCGGTGAGGAAGGACACCTGCGCCCCGCTGATGCCGTCGCCGTTGCGGTCCGCCACGTGGGCGACGCAGTTCAGCTTCACGCCGGCAATCAGATGACGCGTCTCGTCATAGGCGCCGATGGCGTGCACGCCACCCGAAGCCGGCACCGGCGATGGGACCGCACTGGAAGGTGAACTGGCGGGAGTTGGAGCTGGAGCCCGCGAAGGTGACCGCGGGGCTGGTGGCCACCTTGTCAGCCACCCGGGCGATGACGACCACGGAGGACACACGGCCTCCCTTGGCCACCACCTGGGTGGAGGCGATACCCGTGCCCACATTGGTATCCGCCTCGAGGGGATTGAGCTCGACACCCGACACGGGGGCCTGCAGCTCGAAGACGACATGCACACCCGGCTGCGGTTCGCCTCGAGAATCAATGGCGCGGAAGCTCAACGTGGTGATCTCCCCGAGCCGAGGCTGGAGCGGGGATTGTTCCACGAACTCCAGCGTCGACGGGGCCGGGGGGCTGCAAGCTGCCAGCACCCCGCTCGTGATCGCCACCCACACGGCGAGACCCAGACGCATCTGAGAAGACTCCTTCGAAGGGGAAGAGAGCCGCGCGTTGTTGACGCACAGCCAACACTTCCCATCTTCCCGGTCTCAGATGCGTCCCGTCAAGGACGGCAGCCATCCAGGCTGCTGGGTCAGGCCGCCGAGCCGCTGAACATGGCGCGAGCCACGCCCAGCAGGCGCTCTACATCCCGGGCCGTCAGGCCCCTGGCCCGGGCGAAGTCCGACAACGGGCGCAGCAGGTCCTCCGTCTGCGCCGGAGTCTCCTCCGTTCCCGCGAAGAGCTCGCCGAGGCTCACGCCCAGGGCCAAGGCCAGGGCGGCAAGAGTTTCCACATGCGCAACGCGCTCTCCCCGCTCGATCATCGAGAGGAAGGAGACGCTGATTTGCGCCCGTTCCGCGAGCTCCTCCTGCGTCCACCGCTCCGGACGCTGGGTGCGAAGTTCACGAATGCGCTGTCCAATACGTTTGCCGAGTTCCGACACGAAAGGCCTCGTCCTCCACAGGGGAATCCGTCAGGGAGTGAAAGAACCACGCACACGCGCCGGGGATTCCTACCCCCCGGTTCCGAACGTCCCCACCCCGGTGATCGTGAGGTTCACACCGAAGTCTGGACGCGCTCGCCCCCTTTCGAGCCGAGCTACCCCTTCGATTCGCCAGCAGTTGCACGCGGGGCCATACGACACCGCGAGCCACTGCTGGTTGAGGGGAGACTCGCTGCGAGCCTGTGGTTGTACGATGGCCTCGTATCGTATCCCGAGCCCAAAGCCGAGCGTCACCTGCGTCCCCGCTCTGAGGAACTGTGCTCGCTGGTCACTCGTGCGAGCAGGCCCTACCAGGGCATCCAGGCTCCGGCGCAGGCGATCCGAGCCCACGCCGATCAGGTCGTCATAACCGGCGAAGAGCTCCCCCTGGGGAACGGAGATGCGGAAGTCGGCGCTGAGCTGGGCGATGCGGTTGGTGTTCGGGTCATACCGGAGGAGCCCGTTGCCGGTGAAGCGGCCCACATTGGCGGACAACCGGCCATAGGTGTCGCGCACGGTCCGATCGTCCTCCAGCGCGGTGCCGCGCCCCAGCGTGGGGGCGTACCTGGACAGGTCGAACCCCTGCCCGAGGGTCAGGCGGACGAGCTCGCTCCGAATCCCCTGCCGCCGCGAGAGGAGCGTCTGGTTCAGCTCCACCAGGGCGTGGAGGAAGCGCGGCGCCGCGCCCACGGGGGTGGCGGGCAGGGCGGCGTCGATCTCGTCATAGGCCTGACCCGGGCCATCCGGCGAGGCACCGGGCGAGGGCAGGCCTCCCCAGACGATGGGCACATAGCGCAGCCACACGGAGGGCATGATGGAGTGCCGGAGGGAGGTGCCGCCGAGCTCGAAGGTCCGCGCCAGCTCGGAGTCCGCGACCAGGTCCAGGAGGGGGTAGCCCCGCTGCGCCGTCCGGCCGGAGACCTCCCCCACATAGAAGTCCTGACGCAGCGCGAGCGCGGGGGTGAGGCGAGCGAACCGGCCCAGGGCGAACGAGGAGGACACCCGGGGGAGTACATCCAACCGGTCCCTCGCCTCCCGGTCCGAGGCGTCGAAGATGCCGTTGCCCTGGGCGGTATCGATTTCCCGGGTGCCCCCGGGATTGGCGGCGGTCAGCAGCCGATCCGGGTCGTAGCGGCCGTCCTCGCCCTCATCGCCAAAGAGGGAGCTCAGCGGAGACAGGCGGGTGAACCCCACCTGCAGGCTGCCCACCAGCCCGCCGGGGAGGGGCCGCTCGGGCAGGGCCCAGGTCAGCGCGGGGAGCTTCTGGAGGGTGCGAGGCGCGGGAATGATGGGCCGGTCGAGCACCGCCCCGGCGGGAGCGTCGTTGCCACCCAGCAGGCTGTAGCCCCAGCGGATGTCCTGGCGGAGACCCACCTCCAGGCCCGCCCAGCGGTCGTCGCCCCGGTGGTAGAGGACGCCGGTGCTGCGCAGGTACTGGTTCTCGCGGGCCACGATGTCCGCGGTGACGTCGCGCGTGTAGAAGCCGTCGGAGACGACGAAGGCATCGATGCGGTCGTGGAAACCACCGCCCAGCTCCTGCTTGTGCTGCAGAGAGGCCTCGCCGCGCAGCCCGCGCCGCTCGCGGATGAGCTCGTGCTGGGCATCGAGGAAGTAGTCGCCCGTGACCGGGTTGCGCACGGGCTTGAGGTCGTAGAGCAGACCCAGCGTGGCACGGCCCTCGGTGCGCCTCGAGGGCATGTAACGGAACTCCGTGAGCAGGCGCGGCCCCCGGATGCCGTTCCGGGTCGGCTCGAGCCGGGTCAACGTCTCGCCCGTCGAGGGTATCCAGCGCGAGACCTCCGCCTCGGGGGCCCCCAGGTAGAAGGCGGGGGTGAGGGTGAGGTCGTAGCTGCGCCCGAGCGTGACGAACACCGGCTGCTCGAAGGAGAAGCCGTTGAGGCCGCTCGTCGTGGGGCGCGGGACGAGCAGGCCGCTGCGCCGCTCGGCCAGGGGCACGTACACCCAGGGCAGCGCGAACACCGGCACCGAGTGCACGTACACCACCGGCCAGGTGAGCGTGGCGTGGTCGTCCAGCTCCACGGTGGCGCTGCTGGCCTCCATGCGCCAGGTGGGCGTGTCCGCATCACAGAGGCACGGGGCGAAGGCGAGCCCGTCCACCTGGAAGGAGTTCTGTCCGGTGCGTTTGATGCGCGTACCGCTCATCAGCACGGGCGTCTCGCCCAGGTCGCGCAGCTCTTGGGGCGTCTGCGCGGCGAGCAGCGCCTCCGGGGAGACGCCGCGCTTCTGCATGAAGAGGCCGCCCTTCACGTTGGCCTCGAGCGACTTCACGTCCACCGACACCTCGTCGGCCACGGCGGCCATCAAGCCGCTGACGAGCATGACGTTGCCCTTGGCGACGGCGACCTCGTTGGCCTGGTCGTAGGTGACCTCGTCGGCGCGCAGCAGCACCTCTCCCGAGCGCAGCACGGTGTGGCCGCGCGCGGTGAGCACCTGACTCCCCGGCTCGTACAGGACGTAGTCGGCGGCCAGCTCCACGGTCTCCCCCGTGGGGAGCTGGAGTTGGGTGGACAGAGGTAGCTGTGCCGAAACCAGCAGCACGGCCACCGGCAGCAGGAAGCTCATGACCCTCTCGACGCAGGTGGGGCGTCGCGCTGCCCTATATCAGCATCAGCGGCCAGCGGGGCGCTGGAACTCGATGGAGACCTCGTTGCCCTCCTGGTGCGTCTGGTAGGGCACCTGCTCCTTGAGCCGGATGGCCACGCGCACCGTGTTCGAGGGCCCCACGTCCGCATCCACCGCGACCACCGCCGTATCGAAGAAGGAGGTGTCCAGCGCACGGGTGTTGTTGGACTCGGCGATGCGGGTGTTCTCCAGCTCCAGCACCACCATCTTCTCGCCCCGGGAGACGGAGTAGCGAACGGGCTCGTTGGTGCGCACGAAGACGCGCGAGCCCGTGGACTCCTGCCGGAAGCCCACCAGCGTCAGCGTCGTGCGGCCCGAGGAGACGCCGAGGCGCTCCCCCTGCTCCGGAGCCCGGCGCGGCGTCTCGGCCTGGGCGACGCGAGCCTGACGCGCCTCGGCCTGCTGCGCGCTTCTTCTCCTCCGCGGCGGCCTTGGCCTCCTCACGCTGACGCTGCCGCGCCTCGGCCTGCTCGCGCTTCTTCTCCTCCGCGGCGGCGCGGGCCTCCTCCTGCTGGCGCTTCTTCTCCTCCGCGGCGGCCTGGGCCTCCTCACGCTGGCGCTCGCGCGCCTCGGCCTGCTGGCGCTTCTTCTCCTCGGCGGCGGAGGCCGCGGAAGCCTGGGCCTCGGCCTGCTGGCGCTTCTTCTCCTCGGCGGCGGCGCGAGCCTCGTCCTCGCGGCGCTGCTTCTCGGCGGCCGCGGCCGCCTCCTTCGCAGCACGCTCCTGCTGGAGGCGCTGCTGCTCCGACTGAGCCGCCGCCGCTCGCGCGGACTCCTCCTGGGCCTTGCGATCGGCCGCCGCGCGCGCCTGGGCCTGACGCTGGGCCTCGGCGTCCGCCTGGGCCGACGCCGCCGCATCCGCCGCCGCGCGCTCCTGCTGCTGCCGCTCCGCCTGGGCCGCCGCCGCCGCGTCCGCCGCCGCGCGCTCCTGCTGCTTCTGGTCCACCTGGGCCGCCGCCGCCGCATCCGCCGCGGCACGCTCCTGCTGCTGCCGATCCGCCTGGGCCGCCACGGCCGCCTGCTCCGCGGTGGTACCAGGCGTCGTGGCCGTCCCCGTCGGAGCGGCGCCCGCCGGAGCCGGGCCGGCCGGAGCCGTGGGCCGGGCCGCCACGGCCGCGCCACCGCCCACCACATTCACCACGAGCGAGTTGCCGGTGGCCTGGATGTCCGTCTCCACCTCGCGCTCGTAGCCGATGAGCACGCGGGCGATGGCCGACTCATCCGAGCCGTAGCTGGCCGTGCGGATGCCGCTGATGGTGCCATTGCCGACGGCCAGCGTCCTCCTTCACCCCGGAGAAGACGGCCTCGGAGATGTCGATGACCAGTCGGGGCGGGTCCGTCATCGTGAAGGTGGTGAAGTTGGGCTTCTTCGTCCCGACGATCTCCACCGTGCCGCCCCGCACGCTCACGCTCGTGATGGTGTTGAGATTGCCCTGGGCCTGCCCCTCCTGCGCGCGCGCCAGGAAGGGCACCAGCACGCAGGCGAGCAGCGAAACCACCACGGCATTCATCGACGACTCCACTCTGGACGGACGCATTCCAGCCTCAAGGTAGCATGTAGCGCACGGGCTCCAACTTTCCAGTCCACTGGAAATGTGCGCAACGCAACCCGGGCCGGCCACTCAACGCAACCGGGGCAACGCCGGTTTCCGGGTGCGGTGGGTGCGCGCGTATTCGATGAGGTTCTTGATGTCGTAGCAGATCTGCCGGATGTCGTGCCCCATCGTCAGCTCGATGTGGCTGTTGCCCTTCACCGGCCGCCACAGCAGGTACTCGCTCTGGGCCGCGTGGTACACGCTCCGGGTGGACTCCACCGAGGCCAGCGGATCCATGTCCCCGAAGATGATGGCCATGGGGATGTGAATCTTCGAGAAGCCCCGCTTGAAGTCGTAGCCGGTGCGGTAGCAGACCAGCTCGCCGCGGCGCACCCACCGGGCGAACTGCTCCACCACCTTGCGAGGCTCGCGCTCGCCGCCCTCGCGCAGCAGCCAGCGGATGTCCTGGGCGCTGACGCGGGCGGGGTTGCTCAACCGGTTGACGCGGGTGGTGATGCGGTTGAAGAGCGGGTACTCCTCGGCGCGGGCGAGCTGTCGCTCGAGCGAACTTCAGCCAGTCGTCCACCGGGATGTAGTGGAACTGGCGGCGTTGAGGCCCCTCCTTGGGCTCCAGCCACCGGGCCATGCTCTCGTTGAGCACGGAGGCGCCCGGCGCGAGCAGCATCCGCCCCGCGTGCCCCACCCGCGCCTCCAGGTTGAGGCCGGCGATCGCGAGGTCGATGGCGTCGCCCAGCGCCGGAGTGCCCAGGGCGAGCATCCGCAGCAGCGACGAAGCCGCGGCCCAGGTCCGCCGGCGCGCCGATGGTGATGAGGCCCTCGAAGTCGTCGTGGATGCCGGCGTAGCCGTAGCCGAGCATCCCGCCCATGGAGTGGCCGCAGTAGAAGATGCGCTCGCGCCGGGTGATGCGCTTCACCCCGGACACCGCCGCGGGCAGGTCGTAGAGGAAGTAGCTGTCGATGTCCCAGCCGTAGTCCAGGTCCGGCGGGCAGCGGTCGGCGGAAGCGCGCGGCGCGCTCGCTCTGGAACTCGATGCGAGCTCTTGCCGTGCCCGCGCAGCTCCAGGATGTGGATGTCCACGCCGAAGAAGAGCAGGTTCTTGACGAACTGGCCGCTCGTCCAGGTGTGGCGGTTCTGCGAGAAGCCGTGCACCAGCAGCAGCGGCTCACCGAAGAGCGGCTGCGCGAAGGGCTGCTTCACCGGCCGGTAGCGGGTGATGACCAGCGACCAGCCGTCGGCCGTCTCCACCACGTACTTCGTCTTCTGGTACAGCGAGCGGAAGTCGACCTCGTCGACCGTGGGGGTGTGGGGCCCAGTGGGAGTCGCTGCTCTCCAGTCCGGCAAACGCATGCTGTGAATCTACGGACTGTGATGCAATGCGCCAAGGTTTCCGCCGAGCCTGCGCGCGCACGGCCCCCACCAGAAACAGCGAACCGGTGCACAGAATGACGTCTCCCGGGGCCGCTCGCCCTCGCGCACCGGCCAGCGCCTCGTCCAAGGACGGATATGCACGCACGTCCGCGCACAGGGCACGGGCCTCGTCGACGTAGCGACTCCGGGCCAAGGGAGCGCGGGGTGTCCAGTGGCGTGAGGTGTACCGAGGTACAGGTTGGCAGGAGGGCACGCAGCATCGGTCCGCGCTCCTTGTCGGCCACCACGCCGAAGACGCAGTGGACGGCGACGTCCCGGGTAGAGGGAGCGCAAGCCCGCGAGCAGCACCTCGACGCCCGCGGGGTTGTGGGCCCCGTCCAGCAGCACGGGGGGCTGGCCGCCCAGCTCCTCCAGATCTGCCCGGGCCAGCGAGCCCTCGCCAGTCCCGTCCGCAGGGCCTCCGGGGAGACAGGCACTCCCCTCGAGCGAGAGCAACTCCAGCGCCGCGAGCGCCACCGCCGCGTTCTGGAGCTGGTGCGGCCCGCGCAGGCCCAGGGTGAGGCCCTCCAGCGAGAGCGCCCGGCCCCTCGTAGGCGAGGCCCCCCTCCGGGCGGGCGACCAGGGAGAAGTCCCGGCCCTCGAGGAGCAGCGGGCGCGCCCACCTCCCCTGCCCTGCGCTCGATGGCGGCGAGGGCCTCGGGCTCCTGGCGGCTCACCACCACGGGCACGCCCGGCTTGAGGATGCCGGCCTTCTCCCCGGCGATCGCCCCGAGGGTGTGGCCGAGGTACTCCATGTGATCGAAGGACACCGGGGTGATGGCGGTGACGAGCGGCTGGCACGCGTTGGTGGCATCCAGGCGCCCGCCCAGGCCCATCTCCAGCACCGCCACGTCCACGGCCTCCTGGGCGAAGTGCCAGAAGGCCACCACGGTGCCGAACTCGAAGTAGGTGAGCGAGGTGGCCGCGTCCGGGTGCGCGCTCGAGCACCTCCAGGATGCGCCGGCCGAACAGCTCGTCGGAGATCTCCACCCCGTCCACGCGGATGCGCTCGTTGACGCGCACCAGGTGGGGCGAGGTGTAGAGCCCCACCCGGTGGCCCGCGGCGTGGAGGGCCGAGGCGGCGAAGGCGCAGGTGCTGCCCTTGCCGTTGGTGCCCGCGACGTGGAGCGTCGGGGACGCGGCGCTCGGGGTGGCCGAGCGCCTCCAGCGCCGCCAGCACCCGCTCCAGACCGAGCTTGATGCTGGAGGGACTGAGCCGCGGAGAAGAACTCCAGGGCCTCCGTCGGCGTCCGCGGCAGCGACATGGCGCGGGCGCGGGTCGACTAGCCCGAGCAGGTCGATGCACCTGCGCCAGCGTCGCGCGCAGCTCCTTGCGCGGCACGATGGCGTCGATCATCCCGTGCTCGAGCAGGAACTCGGAGCGCTGGAAGCCCTCGGGGAGCTTCTGGCGGATGGTCTGCTCGATGACGCGCGGACCGGCGAAGCCGATGAGCGCCTTGGGCTCGGCGAGGATGACGTCGCCCAGCCAGGAGAAGGAGGCCGCCACGCCGCCGGTGGTGGGGTGCAGCATCACCGAGATGTAGGGCTTGCCGCACGGCGCGGAAGCGGGCGATGGCCGCGCTGGTCTTGGCCATCTGCATGAGGGAGAAGATGCCCTCCTGCATGCGCGCGCCGCCCGAGGCCGAGAAGACGATGGCGGGGCACTTCAGCTCGAGGGCGCGCTCGAAGACGCGCGTGCACCTTCTCGCCCACCACCGAGCCCATGGAGCCGCCCATGAACTCGAAGACGAAGCAGCCGACGGAGACCTGCTTGCCCTCGATGCGGCCCACGCCGGAGATGAAGGCGTCGTTCTCGTCGAGCGCCTTGCGGGTGGACTTGAGCCGGTCCTTGTACTTCTTCGAGTCGGTGAAGCCGAGCGGGTCCTGCGGCTCCAGCTCCTTGTCGAACTCCTCGAAGCTGTTCGGGATCCAACAGCGCCTCGAGGCGGGCGCGAGCGGGCCAGGGCAGGTGGTGATCGCAGTGCGGGCAGACGTTCGAGGTTCTTCTCCAGCTCCTGCCGGTAGATGATCTCGTCGCAGCTCTCGCACTTGGCCCAGAGCCCCTGCATGCGGCTGGGGGCTTCGATGGGCTCGGGAGTGGTGGCGATGCGGGGCTTCTTGGAGAACCAGGCCATGAAAGGGGCGTTAATCCCACTCCCCCGGGCCCGTCAACTCCCATGCACTGCCGCGCCCCGTCAGGAAACCTCCCGAATCGTCCGTCTGGGGGGCGACCGGGCCTAGAACTCGAAGGTGTCGCCCAGCTCCAGGACCTCCACCGGCAGCTCCGCCAGCTCCCGCTTCAGTGGGCTGAATGAAGGCCGGCTTGAGGTGGTAGAGGAGCACCGTGGACGCCGTTGCGCTCGAACTTCTCCAGCTCGCTCTTGAGCGTCTGCGGGGTGAGGTGGCCGGACACGTCGGCCAGCTGCTGCAGCGCGTTGGGGAAGCTCGTCTCCACCAGGAGCGCCTTGAGGTTCGGGCGTCTGGTTGAGCACCTTCCACAGCTTTTCGGTGGGGCCGGTGTCGCCGCTCATGGCCAGCGAGGTGCGGCCGTCGGGTGATGACGAAGCCGCAGGACTCCACCGGGTGGTGCACCGGAATGGACTGCACCGTGTAGGGCCCCACCTGGAAGGTGCTGCCGGCCCGGAAGGCCTTGATGCGCAGCACCGGCTCCTTGCGCGTGGGGATGCGCGTGAAGTCCGGCCAGAGGGCGTTGTTGAACATGTTCTCGCGCAGCGCACGGGCGCACTCGCGCGAGGCGTGGATGGTGACCGGCTTGTCGCGCCGACCGATGATCAGATCCGCCATCAGCGGCAGATCCTTCACGTGATCGAAGTGGCTGTGGCCGACGAGGATGTCGTCGACCTTGCAGAGCTGCTCGAGCGACAACGTGCTCGTGAGCGCGCCCGCGTCGAGCGAGAGCACGTCATCCACGAGGAAGCACGTGGTGCGGCACGAGGGCAGCTCACCGCCATGGCAGCCGAGGACCTGGAGCTTCACGCTAGAGATCTCCGAACTTCCACTTCATCTCCAGGTACTGGAGGAAGTCGTGGAGGCGAGCCGTGTCATAGACGGTGAGTCTGTCACCGCCGCGCTCCACGAGTCCGGCGCGCTCCAACCGGTCCAGCATGTTGCGGATGGCCGGCTCGCCCACGCCGATCTGCCGGGGCAGCTCGCGCACCGGCAGCTCGATCTCCACCCCCTCCTCCATCGCCCGGCCGCGCGTCTGGCAGACCTGGAGGATGTGGTGGACCACCCGGCTGGCCGGGTCGGCGAGCAGCAGGTTCTCGATCTGCGCGTCCGCCTCGGACAGCCGCTCGGCCAGCTTCTTGATCATCCGCACGGCGATCTCGGCGTTGCCGCGGATCATCCCCTCGAACGTCTTGGGGTCGATGACCAGCAGCTTCGCGTCCTCGCTCACGGTGGCGGTGGCGTTGCGCGGCTTGTTGGAGATGATCGCCATCTCGCCGAAGAATTCCCCCGGCCCGAGCGTGGCGAGCACCTTCTCCACGTCCCGCACGCGCTTGGAGATGGCAATTTTTCCCGATTGAAGGACGAACATCTCCTTGCCCGGCTCTCCCTCGCGGAAGAGGACCGTGCCCTTCGGGAACTCCTTGCCGAAACGTTGAAAGAGGGTTTCCTCGGCGCCCATCGCAGGGCGAGTTAAGCCGTCCCCATCGACAGGGTCAAATTCCGACCGCGATCTGGTGTCCTTCGGGCCCCAGGTGTCATCCAGACGCCTACCTCGGGAGGTGGAACGTGCAGGACGACGCGAATGTGACACCCGGGGTGCTGCCGGCCGAGACAAGCGGAGGGGGAAGCCAGTAGAAGGCCCGGCCGTGGGAACGACCTACAAGCAGTCCGGAGTGGACATCGAGGCGGGCGACGCGTTCGTCGAGCGCATCAAGCCCTATGCGGCGCGGACGGTGAGGCCGGAGGTGGTGGCGGGGGTGGGCGGCTTCGGCGGCCTGTTCGCCCTGCCACCCGGCAAGTACCGGGAGCCGGTGCTGGTGGCGGGCACGGACGGGGTGGGCACCAAGCTGAAGGTGGCCTTCCAGGCGGGCCGGCACGACACGGTGGGCATCGACCTGGTGGCCATGTCCGTCAACGACATCCTCACCTGTGGGGCCGAGCCGCTCTTCTTCCTGGACTACTTCGCCACGGGGCGGCTGGAGGTGGACGCCGCGGCCGAGGTGGTGAAGGGCATCGCCCTGGGCTGTGAGCAGGCGGGGTGCACGCTGCTGGGCGGCGAGACGGCGGAGATGCCGGGCTTCTACGCTCGGGGCGAGTACGACCTGGCCGGCTTCTGCGTGGGCGTGGTGGAGCGCTCGGAGCTCATCGACGGCAAGAGCGTGGCGCCCGGCGACGCGCTCATCGGGCATGGCCTCGTCCGGCCTGCACTCCAACGGCTACTCGCTGGCGCGCAAGGTGCTGCTGGAGGACGCGAAGCTGAAGCTGGACGCGGTGCCCGAGGGCCTGGATCGGCCGCTGGCGGACGCGCTGCTGGAGCCCACGCGCATCTACGTGAAGGACGCGCTGGCGCTGGCGAAGGCGGTGAAGGTGAAGGGCTTCGCGCACATCACCGGCAGCGGCATTCCGGGCAACCTGCCGCGGTGCCTGCCGGACGGGACGAGGGCGGTGCTGGACGAGAAGACGTGGAAGCGTCCGGCCATCTTCGACCTCATCCAGAAGCTGGGCGGCGTCGAGCGCAAGGAGATGTACGACACCTTCAACATGGGCCTGGGCCTCATCGCGGTGGTGGCCAGGGCGGACGTGCCGGCGGCACTGGCGCTGCTGAAGGCGCGCGGGGTGGAGGCCTCGGAGGTGGGCCGCGTGGAGGCGGGCCAGGGAGAGGCCACGGCGGTCGTCGAGCCATGAGCGGAAGGATGAAGCTGGGCGTGCTGGTGTCGGGCAGCGGGAGCAACCTGCAGGCGCTGCTGGACGCGTGCGCGCAGGCCCGGCTTCCCGGCCGAGGTGGCGGTGGTGGTGTCGAATGTGCCCACGGCCTTCGCGCTCGAGCGGGCGAGGAAGGCCGGAGTGCCGGTGGTGGTGCTGGAGCACAAGGCCTTCGGCTCGCGGGCGGACTTCGAGAAGGCGCTGGTGGACGCCCTGGTGTCGGCGGGCGTGGAGTGGGTGTGCCTGGCGGGCTTCATGCGGCTGCTGGGGACGGACTTCCTGGGGCGCTTCGCGGGGAAGGTGCTGAACATCCACCCGTCGCTGCTGCCGGCCTTCCCGGGGCTGCACGCGCAGCGGCAGGCGCTGGAGCGTGGGGTGAAGGTGGCCGGGTGCACAGTGCACTTCGTGGATCGCGGGCATGGACACGGGCCCCATCATCGCGCAGGCGGTGGTGCCGGTGCTGCCGGGAGACGACGAGGCGGCGCTGACGGCGCGCATCCTGAAGGAGGAGCACCGGCTGTACCCGCTGGTGGTGAAGCTGGTGGCCACGGGGGTGGTGCGGCTGGAGGGCGGGCGAGTGGTGACGACGGCGGGACCGGCCGTGGGAGAGCTGAGCCTGCGCAACCCCGGAGAGCGAGAATGACGCGCGAGGCGCGGGTGGCGGCGCTGCGCGAGGCACCGGTGGTGTTGGTGAGCGCGTGCCTGCTGGGCGAGGCGTGCCGGTACGACGGCAAGTCGAAGGGCTCGAGCAAGGTGCTGCAGGCGCTGGAGGGCAAGGACGTGGTGCCCGTGTGCCCGGAGACGGGGGCGGGCCTGGGAATCCCCCGCCCTCCGGTGGATCTGAAGGGCGGCGCGGGAGCGGAGGTGCTGGCGGGCCGGGCGCGGGCAGCGGAGGTGGAGTCGGGGACGGACCGGACGGAGGCCTTCCTCCGGGGCGCGGAGCTGGCACTGGCGGCGGCACGGCGATTCGGAGTGCGGGTGGCGCTGCTGAAGGAGCGCAGTCCCTCGTGCGGCACCCAGGGCACGTCCGTGGATGGAATGGTGGTGCGGGGCCAGGGAGTGACGGCTGCGCTGCTCGCCCAGGCCGGGCTCACCGTGCTGAGCGAAGAGGACCTGTAAAGCGACCGCCCCCCAACCCTTCAGGCGGCCTCTCCACCCGTTCCGCTTGACGGAAAAGCCGCCAACCCCCAGGAACGAAGTCGAAGCCATGGCCATCATCCTGGGACATACCGTCGAGCCGCCCGGCACCTGCAGCTACCTGCCCGACCAGCGCTCGTCGCTGGAGCAGGTGGTGATGCAGGACGTGACGCCCGAGGAGTACGAGCGGATGCTCGTGCGCGGGTGGCGCCGCTTCGGCCCGCTGTACTTCCGGCCGGCGTGCCAGGCCTGCAACCAGTGCATCTCGCTGCGCATCCCCACTGCCACCTTCCAGCCCAACCGCAGCCAGCGCCGGGCGCGCGCCGCATGCGCCCACTTCCGCGTGGAGGTGGGCCCGCCCCGGGTGGATGAGGAGCGGCTGGCGCTCTACCGTGCCTGGCACGCCGAGCGAGAGCAGTCGCGCGAGTGGGACGCCTCACCGCTCGGCCTGCGCGACTACTTCCTCCAGTTCGCCTTCCCGCACCCGTCCGCGCGCGAGGTGGCCTACTACGACGACACCGCCGAGGGCGGCTCCCGGCTGGTGGGACTGGGCATCTGCGACGAGACGCCCAACGCCTGGAGCGCGGTGTACTTCTTCTTCGACCCCGCCTACGCACGCTGCTCGCCGGGCTCGGCCAACGTGGTGTTCCAGGTGGAGATCGCCCGGGCGCGAGGCATCCCGCACGTCTACCTCGGCTACCGCGTCCAGGAGTGCGCCTCGCTGCGCTACAAGGGGACGTTCCGCCCCCACGAGATCCTCGAGGGCCGCCCCGACGAAGACGAGGCACCCCGCTGGCGTCCGGTGGAACCCGCCGAGGCGCCCAAGCCGTAGCAGCGCCCGCTCCTCCCGACCCTTTTCGGCTCCCTTTAGCGGGAAAGCGCTGCCGAGCCCACGTCAACGTGTGTAGTGTGCGCGCCGCAATGACGATGCCCGTCGCGAAATCCAAGCCCCACCCCTCCACCAAGGCCCCGTCCCGGCACGTCTATGACGTGATCATACTGGGCAGCCAGCTCGGTGGAGCGCTCGCCGCGGCACTGCTGGCCAAGCGGGGCTACAGCGTGCTCCTGGTGGAGCACGATGGAACGGGACCGGGCTACGAGCACGATGGCTTCGTGCTGCCCTACGCCCCCTTCGTCGCCCCGGCCCTCAAGACGATGCCCTCGGTGGAGGAGGCCTTCACCGAGCTGGGCCTCACCACCACGTTCCAGCGCAACCAGCAGCCCCATCTCCCCGAGCTGCAGCTCGTGCTGCCGCGCCATCGGGTGGACCTGCACACCGACACGGCCCGCCGCCGCGCCGAGCTCACCCGCGAGTTCAGCGAGCAGGGCGAGCGGCTCCTCGCGGACATCGCCGCCACGACCACGCAGCACGAGCCCTCCGATGCCTTCTTCAAGGAGGGCCCGCCCCTGCCGCCGGACGGCTTCATGGAGGGCTGGAACCTCAAGAAGCGCATGCGGCAGCACCCGGGGCTCGAGACGGAGCCGAAGCTGACGGGGGAGGACGAGCCCTCCAAGTTGCTGCGGGGCCTGCTGCCCTTCGTCGTCCACCTGGACCAGCCGGAATCCCCCCTGGCGCGCACGCGCCCCCTGTCCCAGGCGCTGCAGACGCCCTGGCGCTATCCGGGCGGTCGCGACGGCCTGCGCCAGGTGCTCTTCGACCGGTTCACCGAGCTGGGGGGCGATCTGCTCAGCCCCGAGAACACCGACACCTATGTGGTGGAGGAGCTGCACTTCGACGGAAGCCGCTTCTCCGCGGTGAAGCTGCTGCGCTCGGACACGCTCTACCGGGGCTCGTGCCTGGTGTCCGCCACGGACGCGGGAGCGCTGCGGCGGCTCGTCACCGACCGCAAGAAGCATCGCGCGCTGAGCGAGCAGCTCGACCTGTCCACCATCAAGTCCTTCCTCTTCACGGTGAACTGGGTGCTGCCCGAGGCGGTGCTCCCGCGGGGCATGGGCGAATTGCTGCTCCTGGACACCCAGGACGTCGAGCTCGGCCCCCTGCTCGTCCAGCTCCACCCCGCCCGGACGCCCGACGGCAAGGATGATCCCTCGCTCCGAGTGGTGTGCGCCGGAGGCTTCGTACCCGCCAGCGTGCGCGACCTGGGCGAGGGCTACCTCCAGTCGCTGGCCCTGCGCATCGACGCGCACCTGGATGCGCTGATGCCCTTCACGAAGGACAAGCGGCTGCTGCGCTCGGCCCCCTACCTGGATGCCGGGGCGGTACGCGGCAGCCGGCTCATGCCGCACCCTCATTACACGTTCGACTCGGAAGCGGTGCTGGGCGTCACCGGGTTGAAGCAACACACTCCCGCGAAGAACGTGCTGCTGGCCGGGAGGGAGATCCTCCCCGGCCTGGGCCTCGAGGGAGAGTTCCTCGCCGGCACGCGGGCCGTGCGCCTGGTGCAGGAAATGATGAAGAAGAAGGACGTCCTCAAGCGCTGAGGCCGGATCAGACTGGATTTTCTGGTGGTTTGTGGATAGGTTCCGCCGCTCTATTTGGGCGGGCCTTCTTTTCGCCCCTGATTTCAAGGAGTTGCAGTCATGGCTTGGAAATGCGACATCTGCGGGAAGCGCCCGCTGGTGGGCAACAACGTCAGCCACGCGAACAACAAGACCAAGAAGCGGACCCTCCCGAATCTGCAGAAGATCCGGGCCTCCGTCGAGGGTCGCACGGAGCGCGTGCTCGCGTGCACTCGCTGCATCAAGGCTGGCAAGGTCACCAAGGCGGCCTGAGAAGGCCGGTGGGCTCGCGGGTGGGAAGCTCGCGCTCGAAACGGATCGCGCTCCCGCCCACCGAGCGGCTTCATCGTCGTTCGGACGACCTGGACCTCGCCTCCACCGAGGAGGTCGTCCGCCGCCTCCATCAAGAAGATGTGGCCGCCGTCCGTGCGGTCCGCCCTGCTCTGGCCGAAGTGGCGAGAGTAGCTCGGGCCGTGGCGGACGCATTGCGGGCGGGCGGCCGTCTGCTCTACGTGGGAGCGGGCACGAGCGGGCGCCTCGGGGTGCTCGACGCGAGTGAGTGCCCCCCAACGTTCGGAGCCTCCCCCAGCCAGGTCCAGGCGGTGATCGCCGGCGGTCGCCGGGCGATGACGCGCGCGGTGGAAGGCGCCGAGGATGATGCCGAGGCCGGCGCCGCGTCCGTGCGCAAGCTGCGCGCGGGGCCCCGGGACGTGGTGTGTGGCATCTCCGCGAGCGCGCGGACGCCCTTCGTGCTGGGCGCGCTGGACGAGGCGCGTCGTCGCGGGGCTCGCACCGTGCTGGTGTGCTGCAACCCGCCAGGCCCTCGGCTGAAGGTCGATCACGTGCTGCTGGCCGAGACGGGGCCGGAGCTGGTGGCGGGAAGCACGCGACTGAAGGCCGGGACAGCGACGAAGCTGATCCTCAACGCCCTGACGACGGCGGCCTTCGTGGCGCTGGGGAAGGTGTACCGGGGGCGGATGGTGGACGTGCGACCCACGAACGTGAAGCTGCGGGCGAGGGCGGCGCGGATGGTGGCGGAGCTGACGGACCTGTCCCACGCGGCGGCGAAGCGGTTGCTGGAGCAGGCCGGGGGCGAGGTGAAGGTGGCGCTGGCGATGCACTTCACGGGACTGCCCGCGAAGGAGGCGAAGCGCCGCCTGAAGGACGCCCCCCTGAGGAGCCTGATCCCACCGTCAACGCGCGGCGGGGAGTGAAAGTCGGAAGGTGGAGCCCTGCCCCACCTCGCTCTCCACGGAGATCTCCCCTCCCAGGCTCGTCACGATGCCATGGCAGATGGACAGGCCGAGCCCCGTCCCCATCCCCACCGGCCTGGTGGTGAAGAAGGGATCGAAGATCCGATCACGAATCTCGGGGGCAATCCCCTCCCCCGTGTCCGCCACTTCGATGACGACCCGGTCGCCGATGGTGCGCACCCTCACGCGAACCTCGTTCCGGTCGGGCTGACCGATGGGAAGAGAATGCGCGGCGTTGATGAGCAGGTTGAGCAGGACCTGCCCCAGCCGTCCTTCGCTCGCCCACACTGGCGGCACCGGCTCGAGGTCCTTCACCACCCGAGCGCGGTGGCGCAGCTCGTTGCGCACCAGCCCCACGCTCGACTCGACCACGCCGCACACGTCCACGACGGAGAGCTCCTCGCCTTCGTCACGCGAGAGGGTCCGCAGGTCTCGCACGATGTGCCGCACCCGATCGGCCCCCTCGCGGGTCTCGCGAAGGATCTGCTCCATCTCCTGCAATCGCTCTCCCGGAACCTCGCCCCTGAGCCGCCGGAAGTCCTCCTCGAGGAAGCCGAGGTTGGAGAGGACGAAGGCGAGCGGGTTGTTGATCTCATGCGCCACGCCGGCCGCCAGGGTGCCCACGCTCGCCAGCCGGTCGGCGAGCAGCAGGCGCGCCTGCATCTGCTTGCGCGCGGTGATGTCCCGCGCGGTCACCACGGTGGCCATCTCGTCATCGAAGATCAGCCGCATCGCGCCGAGCTCCGCCGTCACCACCTGGCCGCCCTCGCGCAGGAAGCGGACCTCCCGAGCGGGGGGACCGCCCCCGATGACCGTGGCCTCGAGCACGCTGGCGGCCAGGCCACGGTCGTCCGGGTGGATGAGCTCGAGCAGCGACATGCCGGTGAGCCCCTCCGCGGAGCGCTGATCGAGGAAGGCGAGCCCCGCTGGGTTGACGTAGAGCAGGCGGCCTCCCCGGTGCACGAAGATGGCCTCCGGCAGCCCCTCGATGAGTGCGCGGAAGCTCTCCTCGGAGCGACGCTTGGCCTCGAACTCGGCGGCGTTGTGCATCGCCGCGCCGAGCAACTGGCCCATCAACTCGAGGGTCCGCACGTCCAGATCGTCGTAGGCGTTGGGCTCGCTGTAGACGACGTTGAGCGCGCCCACGGTGCTCCCGCCCAACCGGAACGGGACGATGATCATCGAGCGGATGTCCGTCGCGCGCGTGGCGTACACGTTCACCCGCGGATCATTCTCGGTGTCCCGGGTGTGGAGCACCTCGCCGCGAAGGATGCTCATCCCCGTGAGGCTCTGGGCGAGCTTCAGCCGGAAGCCGCGATGGCTCAACGAGCTCCCGGTGGTCACGCGGTAGACCAGCTCGTCGCCCTCGGCCTGCGACACCGAGGCACCGGACGCGCCGCACAGCCGCAGGGCGCGCTCCGCGATGAGTGACATCACCTTCTCGAGCTCGAGTCCTGCGATCGCGATGTCGTTCTGCGTCTGGATGATGGCCGCCAGCCGCTCGAGCTCGCCGCGCGAGGAGGAGCCTTCCCGGGCGGCCTGCATCCCGGTCCGCCTCCGCCGGCCGAGCCACTCGAGCCGGGTCTGGAGCTGCGCCGGCTCGAAGGGCATGACCAGGAAGTCATCCACCGCCGCGGCCAGCAGCGCCTCCAGGGGAGCCTTCTCCGCCGAAGCGGGGACGAGCGCCAGGAGGAAGGGCCGGGGCCGCACCTCCGCGGTGTTCAACCGGGCGATGTCCTCGGCCACCGAGCGGCCGCTTCCCGCCACCAGCACCCCTTCCACCCCGCGGAGCAGCCTCCCCGCCTGCTCGACTCCCGGGGCGTGGCGCACCTCGTGTCCCCACTCCGTGAGGAGCTGGCTCACGGTGCATCCAGCCTGGGCACTGACGAGGAGCAGCTTCATGGGGAGCGACACGGGAGTGTTCTGACCCGAGCTGAAGGGTAGACCCTCGATAGTGTCGATTCGGCCACACCTGCTCGTCGACAGACAGGCCCACGACTGGCTGGCGGGTCCCCTCCCCGCATGACCCTCCAGCCAGTCGACCGAGCGCTCGAATACGGCTCGCCCTGCTCTCGTCCTCCATCCACCGGCACTACGGCGCGGAACTGGCTGAAGCGCGGATCTCGCCGAGGGCGAACGTGAGCGCGTCGTACAGCGCCGCCGGCTGGTTCGCGCGGTAGTACCGGCCCTCGCCCGCCAGCGCGATGCTCTGGAGCATGGGGCCTCCACCGCCGTAACCGATGACGTACGTGCGCACCGACTGGTTCCCGGCCATGTCGCCACGCAGGTCCGCGTGCGACAGGAAGAACGCCACGTCATCCATGAAGTTCTTGTTCGTCCTCGCCAGACCCGTGGGCCAGTTGTAGGAGGTGTAGTCGCAGTCCTCGCGGGTAGCGCCGAACAGGTGGCAGTAGTTCACGCCGCCCGGGTTCGTGTTGGTCTCGGGATTGCTCGCATCGAACGTGAGCAGCGTGCCGTTCGGGTGCCGGGCTCCATCGGCCACGAGGACACCCATCATCTTGGTGATGGGCACCGAGTTGTCGGAGTGGGGCTCACCGCCCGACACCACGACGACGGCGCTCGCCTGCGAGCTGCGGCAGAAGGACTTGTCGAAGCCGGTGCCCTCCCAGGGCTGGGACCACTTGAGCCACTCATCCAGCTGGAAGCCCCAGGACGCCCCCGCCTGACCCGTATACGGGATTGTCGGAGGTACCGCCGTTCCAGCCACCGGGCCAGCCCCAGCCCGGGTTGATGGGCTGCTGGAACCAGTTCGTCCAACGGTTGTCCACCATCTGCGAGGAGAAGTAGCCACCCAGACCAAAGAGGGCCTCACCGATGGAGCGCTCGTTGTTGCGGAACTCCACACGATTGACGGCGCTCTTCAGCGCGGACCGGTTGAGCGCCGCCTCGTTGATGGGAAAGGACTGGTCACACGCCGGCCGCAGCTTCTCGAGCATTTTCGGCGGGTCGTACCAGCCCTGGTCCGGGCCATAGGAGGCCACCCCCATGCGCACGTTGCTCGCGGAGGCGATGACGTCCTTGAGCGCCTTGCGCGCCACCACGAACCTGGGCGGGCGCACGTTGAGCACGCGGCCGCTGACGACCCAGAGGCGTCGGGCCTCGGGAGTGCGCGCCGGGATATCGGGACGGTTGGAAGGGTTGTCCGACAGCGGACCACGCCACCAGCCCTTGGTCGTCAGACACGCCTGGCATGCCGCGACGACCGGCGAGTCCCACGGCTCATTCCAGTTCAGTGCGCGATGGCAGGCAATCAGCGCATCCGTGTTGCCATCCATGGCGCGGAAGTCCGACGAGAGCGAGAATGGGTAGTCCTCCACCACCCAGCCGATGCGCTGACCTCGGGACTGGTAGTACACGTTCGGGTCGAAGAACTGGGGCGTCGTCCCGAACTCGGGATCGCTGTCATAGGGAATGGAGCCGTTGAGCTTCGGGTCCGCGCTGTTCTTGTCGAACCAGCTCATCGCCGAGACCAGCGCGGGATCCGAGCAGCCCCACACCGAGGTGTTTCCCACCTCGGGCAAGGGCCGGGGGAAGTCCTGCATGGACTCGTTGTTGTCCATCAGGAAGATGACGCTGGGAGGAACCTCCTCCGCGTGGCTCGGGAGGGGCTGCAGCCCCATGACGCCGACCGCCGCCACGCCCACGGCCAGACCCAACCTCTGGCTGAGCGTTCGCCTCGAAAAACTTCCGCGTCTACCAAAATCAATGCGCATGCCACTGGCTCCAGGATGGGTTTTCCAATCACACAGACATGATCACGACCGGCCTCGAGACCGAATCCTTGATACCGCAACGACGGTGAGCGTGTATATGATCAAATCAATCTCTGGCGTCGAATGAGGATTCCATCCACCCCGAGAGCAAAGATGCCGTGAAAGCGAAGAGCCACCCGTGAAAGCCATGCAGGAGTTGCGATCAAAAGCACTGCAACGCGCAGGACTCGCGGAGCCCTTGTCGAGCAGCCGCGAGCCTCGTACGTATTTCTCTGTATGGACATGAGGAGAGCAGAGTGAAGCGAAACCGCACAGGCAGTCGGACCAGACCGGCGACCGCCCACCGCTTCACTCCGAGTGTGGGATGATTCCGTGGCGCGGGGGAGGGGGACCGTGCAAATAGTCCAGCCGCCTACACCCAGGCGTACGAACAAGGAGTCCTCACGAATGAAGCTCTACTACTCCCCTGGTGCCTGCTCGCTGTCGCCCCACATCGTCCTGCGAGAGGCGGGCCTGTCCTTCGAGGTCGAGAAGGTCGACCTGCGCACCAAGAAGACCGAGTCCGGCAAGGACTTCACGGCCATCAACTCCAAGGGCTACGTGCCGGCCCTGCAGCTCGATGACGGCAGCCTCCTCACCGAGGGCCCCGCCATCGTCCAGTACATCGCCGACAAGGCGCCCCAGTCCAAGCTCGCGCCGGCCCACGGCACGATGGAGCGCTACCGCCTCCAGGAGCTGCTCAACTTCATCTCCACCGAGATCCACAAAGGCTTCAGCCCCCTCTTCAACCCCTCATATCCCGAGGAGGTGAAGAAGACGTTCCGCGAGAACCTCGGCAAGCGCTTCGACCACCTGAACGGTCCGCTCGAGAAGGGTCCCTTCCTCATGGGCGAGCAGTTCACCGTCGCCGATGCCTACCTGTTCACCGTGCTGAACTGGTGCAAGTGGGTCGACATCGATCTGTCCAAGTGGCCGGTGCTGCAGGCGTACCAGGGCCGCGTGGCCGCGCGTCCCCACGTGCAGGCTGCCCTCAAGGCCGAAGGCCTGCTGAAGTAAGGCATTGAGCCCGTGGTGCTCGGGTCGTCGGCCGTGGCCTCACGACCCGAGCACGGAACCGCGGAGCTTCCCTCACCACAGCTTGACCCAGCGGAGTTGGCTGACCGCGCCGCCTCCTGCTTCGTAGAACTCGAGCGTCACCTTGTGCTCGCCCCGGGACAGGTAGCGGTAGCCGTAATAGCTCGTGGGAGACTGATCCACCCACGCGTTGACGAGGGGCGAGCCGCCGTCGACCCAGAGCCGCACCCCGTCGTCGGCGCGGGCAGTGAATCTGTAGAAGCCCGACGAGAAGTAGATGCGTCCCGTCCAACGCACCGAGAACTCATCCGGCCCCAGGCCAGTCTCGGGCGGCGCGCCCTCGCCCCAGTCATAGTTGATGGGGGCGGGCTCGCAACGGATGCGGAAGGGGGTCCCGGCGAGGTCACGGTTATTGAAGTACTCCGCACGGAACTCCCCCACCGGGCAGACGACGGGCCCCGTTGCGGCGAACATCGCGGTGTACGTGGCGTCCGTCGTACCGACCGTCACCTGGTGCTGGATGTCGCCACCATCCGACCAGGAATCGAAGTTGAAATCCCCCTGCGGTGAGGGCGCGTAGACGGTGTGGGTGGCGCCGACGACGGCCGTGCGCGTGAAGGGAGCCGTCTCGGTCATGCCGTCGTACACCACCAGCAGTCCGGGCGGCGAGGTGTCCAGGGTGAGCACCACCGTCTGGGGATGGATCGTCACGCTCTTCGTGTCCGACAGGCCATTGGCATCCGTGGCGGTGAGCTGGAGCTCCAAGAAGAACTCGTCACCATGGTCCGGGACGGTGAAGCTCCCCGCCGCTCCCGTGCGCGAGAGGTACGGGTGGGGGTGACATTCTCCACCCGGGCAGTGGTGCAGGATGACTGTCCACGCCAACCGGGTATCGGGAATGGACCCGTCCTCTGGGTCCGTCGCCGAGCCGGAGAACGCAATGCCATCCCCCACCTTGAACAGGAGTGAGGGGAGAGGCGCGTGGATGGTCGCGGTGGGCGCGTGATTGCCAACGGAGATGGCCACCACCGCCGAGCTGCTTCCTCCCCGCGCATCCGTCACGGTCAGCCGCGCGGTGTAGGTGCCATTCTCGGAATAGGTGTGCAGCGGCTCGGGCTCGGCCGTCGTGGGTGAGCCATCTCCGAAGTCCCAGGCGTAGGACAGCGAATCGCCCTCCGCATCACTCGACCCAGCGCTGGAGAACCGCACGCTCAGGGGCGCGCTCCCATTCGTCGGGGTCGCCGAGGCCACCGCGGTGGGGGGAGAGTTCGCTCCCGTGTAGCGGATGCGGCGCAGTTCCCCTTGAACGATGTCGAGGTAGTAGAGGTGCGTATCCGGGCCGAGCTCGAGAGCGACCAGCCCGCTGAGCTCGTTCGCGAAATCGCTCACCTCGAGGAGGTTGTCCGCGTCATCCACCCGCAGGTAGCGCAGCCAGCCCTTCGAGTAGTCTCCGAAGAAGAAGGCGCCCTGATAGGCATCTGGGTAGGCGGTGCCGGTATAGAACACCCCGCCGATGGCCGACGCCGAGCCTCCCGCGTGTGGCCAATCATAGAGCGGCATCTTCACGGCGGACGGGCCGAGCGCATAAAGGGCCTGGCATTCCGGCTGAGGCGCGTAGCCCCCCTGCTGCTCGGGGCCCTCGTAGCAGGGCCAGCCGAAGTTGGCTCCCGCGGTGGCGACGTTGATCTCCTCGTAGGTGCTCCAGCCGACGTCCCCCAGGTAGGGGATTCCGCTGCCCGGGCGCAGGTTGAAGCGGAAGGGATTGCGCAGGCCGAGGCTCCAGACCTTCGAACGATTGGCGCTGGCATCGCCGTTCCAGAAGGGGTTCGTCGACCGCCCCTGTCCGCCGGGTGTGATGCGGAGCACCTTGCCCGCGAGTGAGTCGAGATCCTGGGCCCGCAGCGCATCGCGTTCGACGCGGATGTACCTGGACCCATCCCCGAGCGTCACGAAGAGGCTGCCATCGGGTGCGAACTTGACGTTGCCCACGGAGTGGGACGGGGAGTCCGAGGGGATGCAGTCGGTGCCCGGCGGAAAATCGTTGCAGGAGCGACCCACGGTGGTGCCCAGCAGCACCGCCTCGCTGCTCGGTGAGGCCGTATCACCCACCGCCGTATAGCGCGCCAGGCGCCCTGTCTTGGGCCCCTCGTAGTCGCCCGCGTCGTTCTCGTAGGTGTAGAGCAGATAGATGAAGCCGTTCCGCGCGAAGTTCGGGTCGATGGTCAGGCCCAGCAACCCGCGATCGTGGAAGGCATTGACGCGATCCTGGATGTCGAGGAAGGGCGTGCCCAGGAGGGCCCCGCTCTTGTAGACCCTCACCACGCCCGCCTTCTCGGCGATCAGGATGCGCCCGTCCGGGAGGCTGACGAAGGCTGTCGGGAAGCTCAGGCCCGAGGCGAGCACATCCTCGGTGAAACCGCTCGGCAGGGCCAAGGCAGGCGAATCGCTGGCTCGTACCTGAGAAGAAGCGAACGGGAACAAGGCCAGGAGCAAGAATAGACAGCGAGGCTTCAAGCCGTGTTCGAGCCAGGACCAGAGGTATCGCACCGGAAACCCTCCCCCCCCCGACCACGGATCCGTACCAAGGCGATGGGGGAGCGCAGATGTAGGGGCTCGCGCTCCGGGTGGCACCCGTCCCACGGTTCCTGGCATGTGTAGCCGGCCGTGCAGAGCAAGGCGTCGGGTCGGTGCCCAACGGTCTAGCGGTGGATCCGCCCCATGCGCCCGCGCTGATAGTCCTCGAAGGCCTGGAGGATCTCCGCCTGCGTGTTCATCACGAAGGGCCCGTAGCGCACCACCGGCTCACGCAAGGGCACTCCAGAGAGGAGCAGGAGCTCGAGGGGCGCGGTCCCCGTGGCGGTCATCACCACCGAGTCGGCGTCGTTGGTGAACAGCACCGCCTGCCCCTCCACCGCCCGCTCCCCCTTGGGGCCGAACGTCCCCTCGCCGCCGAAGAGGTAGGCGAAGGCATTGTGGTCCCGTGGCACCGGCTGCTCGAAGCGCGCCCCCGGTGCGAGGGTGAAGTGCAGGTACTGGATGGGCGTGCGCGTGTCGATGACCGCGCGCGCGCCGAGTGACTCGCCCGCGATGACCTTCACCCGCACCGTCCCATCCGGCGTCGAGGCCACCGGGATGCGCGCGGCGGGAATCTCCTGGTAACGCGGCGCCATCATCTTGTCTCGCCGGGGCAGGTTGACCCAGATCTGGAAGCCGTGCATGCGCCCACCCTGGCGGGAGAGCTCGCGGGACGGCATCTCCGAGTGGACCACGCCCGCCCCCGCCGTCATCCATTGCACGTCCCCCGGACCGAGCACGCCCGCATGTCCCGCCGAGTCCTCGTGCTCGGTCTGACCCGCCAGGATGTAGCTGACCGTCTCGAAGCCACGGTGGGGGTGGTCTGGCGCCCCCTTCGCCTCGCCCGGCGGTAGCTCCATCGGTCCCATCTCGTCCACGAGGAGGAACGGATCGAAGTGACTGAAGCCCGGCACCGGGAAGGGCCGGCGCACCACGAAGCCGGCGCCCTCCAGGGTGCGGACGGAGTCCACCACCTTCACCACGGAGCGCGTGCTCATGCCCGGACCTCCCCTGCCCCTCCGCCCCGGGCGAGGAACCGGTTGAACGGCGCCACCACCTCATCGCGCCGCGCGAGGCCGACGATCACCCCGAGCCCCAGGAGGATGAGGGGAGCCACCACCTGAGAGGTCTCACCCGCCTTCAGGTGCGTCAGCACGGCCCCCACCATGGTGCCGAGCACCAGGCCCGCGCCCAGCGTCGCCGTGCGCGGCACGAGCACCAGCAGCGCCGCCACCACCTCGATGGCCCCGGTGACGTACAGGAACCACAGCGGGTAACCCCAGCGCGCGAAGTTCTCCGCGTGCATGGGCGTCCCCGCCAGCTTGGAGCCTCCCGCCCCCAGGAACGCAACCGCGAGCAGCACCGTGACAATCCACAGACCCACCGTCTTCGCCTTCGACATGACTGACTCCTTCGGTTCTGGCACGAATACTTCGTACTGGAATTAAATGCGCGAGAAAGACTTCGGTTGCGGGACAACGAGCGAGTCAACCGCGGGACAGCGAAAGACCCAGCTTCTTGCACAGCGCGCCGAGCTGCTCCTGCTCCTCGGCGGAGAGGGCCCCCAACAGCGCCGCGATGTGAGCGGCATGGGCCGGAAACACCTTCTCGATGATGCGCTGGCCCTCGCGGGAGAGGCTCACCACCACGACCCGGCGGTCCTCCGGGCTCCGCGCGCGTTCGATCCACCCATTGCGCTCCAGATTTTCCAGCAGGGCCGTCATGTTGGGATTGCTGCGCAGCAGCTTGCGGCCCAGCTCGCCCTGGCTCATGGGCCCCAGGTGCAGCAGGGCCTCCAGCACCGCGAGCTGGGGCAGCGTGATCTCGTAGCTGGCGAGGTGCCGCTGGAGCTCACTCCCCAGCGTCTCCATCGCCCGGGTCAGTTTGATGAACGTATCGAGTGCCCGGGCCTCGCGCGCGCTGCCTTTGTAATGGGTCGGCATCGTTCATGCTCGAAAGGTTCGTACTGGAAGTAACACGGGCCCTCCGGCCGTCGCAATCCCCATCACGTGGTTGCGTCACTTCCTCGAGGGACAACTCGTCCTCGGGCTGAGTGACTCCCACACCTCTCGGTGCGCATCCCGTGCCTTCAGCCTGGAGAGGGCTGCTCCCCCCCTCCGAGGGCAGGAGAGCTCTCGCTTGTCACATGTGCTCGAACCGCGGATCCGTGAAAGGGACACGTTCGTCCCGCGCGAAGGGAGCACGCCATGGCACGAGTGGATTGGCAGGTGGCATTCCCCACCCTGACCCCGGCACAGCTCAGCCGGCTTCATCACTATGGCGAGGAGCGGCCGACCCGCGAGGGAGACCTCCTCTTCCGCGAGGGGGACCCGCGCTACGACTTCTTCGTCATCCTGGAAGGCGAGGTGGAGATCATCGACCACTCCTGCCCGTCTCCCCATGTGCTGGCGAGGCATGGCGCCGGGCGCTTCCTCGGTGAGGTCAACATGTTCACCGGCCAGCGCGTCTACCTGACCGGGCGGGTGAGCAAGGCGGGGCGAGTGCTGGTCATCCCTCCGGAGCGACTGCGGGAGATCGTCGCCATGCTGCCGGACCTGAGCGACCTCATCATCAACGCCTTCCTCATGCGGCGGCTCATCCTGCTGGGAGGCCTCGCCACGGAGACCCTGCGCATCATCGGCTCGCGGTACTCGCGCGACACCCTGCGGCTGCGCGAGTTCGCCGTTGCCAACCGCCTGCCCCACGTCTGGATGGACCTGGAGGCCGATCCGCACGCCGAGGCCATGCTGCGCGAGCTGGGCATCCGGCCCGAGGAGACGCCCATCATCGTCTGGCAGGGGCGAGAGGTGCGGCGCAACCCGAGCAGCATGGAGCTGGTGGAGCTGGTGGGGCTCGACGTGGGGCAAGGTACCGGAGAGCTGCTGGATCTGGTGGTGGTGGGCGCGGGCCCGGCAGGACTGGCCGCCGCCCTCTATGGCGCATCGGAGGGGCTGCGCACGGTGACGGTGGAGGCCATGGCCGTGGGTGGGCAGGCCAGCACCTCGTCGAAGATCGAGAACTACCTGGGCTTCCCCTCGGGCATCTCCGGGGCGGACCTGGCCGCCCGCGCCCGGCTCCAGGCCGAGAAGTTCGGCGCCCACATCCGCATGCCCTCCGAGGCCGTGAAGCTGCACTGCGAGGGCGACGCGTACGTGGTGGAGCTGGCCGATGGCAGCCGGCTGACCAGCCACAGCGTCATCATCGCCACCGGGGCGAGCTATCGGAGGCTCCCGGTGCCCCGGATGCGGGAGCTGGAGGGCGCGGGCGTCTACTACTCGGCGACGGAGACGGAGGCCCTCCTGTTTCGCGGAGACTCCGTGGCCATCGTGGGCGGAGGCAACTCGGCGGGCCAGGCGGCCGTCTTCATGGCCGAGAAGGTCCGACGCGTCTACATGCTCCTCCGCGGGGGAGAGCTGGCCAAGAGCATGTCGCGCTACCTCGTGGCGCGCATCGAGAACACGCGCAACATCGAGGTGTTGACCCACACAGACGTGGTGGAGCTGCTGGGCGACGACCACCTCACGGGCCTCCAGGCCCGGAACAACCAGACGGGCAACGTACGGGAGCTGCCCGTCCGCGCGCTCTTCGTCTTCACCGGCGCCGATCCCCACACGGAGTGGCTGCGCGGCACGGTGGCGATGGACGAGCACGGCTTCATCCTCACCGGGCCAGCCCTGCCTCATACCCGGGACAGGACCCGGGGTTGGGTGCTGGAGACGTCCCTGCCCGGCGTCTTCGCGACGGGAGACGTGCGCAGCGGCTCCACCAAGCGGGTGGCCAGCGCCGTGGGCGAGGGCTCCATCGCCGTGCGCATGGTGCACGAGTACCTGGCACTCGGCCCCGGACTCCGTCCAGCCACCGGAGCCGAGGCCAGAGACACCTCCCCCACCGAAGGTGTCTCCGCCCCGGCTCCTCGGGAAGAGCCCGTGCGCTCGCACTGAACCCCGAGGCGCTCCAGTCACCGCCGGGCGGCTGGAGCGTCACCGCCATCCGTCAGGGGGCCGCGTGGCACTGCTCCTGCTCGGACGCGCGGTGCTCACGCGAGGGCAGCCCGTTGAAGCGGCAGGGCAGCAGCACGCGGGTCGGGGTGAAGAGCTGGTTCGACTCGCCATTGGCGAGCTGGCCCCGGTCGTTGGCGCCCCAGCCCACCGCGGTGCCGTCCGCGCGCAGCGCCAGGGTGTGGAACGTACCGTTCGAGGCAGCCACCACGTCCGTCACGTCCTCCACCCGCACGGGGGTGAGGTGGTTCACATTCGACGCGGCGAGGCTCGCGCCCCAGGTCCACAGGGAGCCGTCCGCACGCAGCGCCAGGGATTGGGCCCCACCCGCCGTGATGGACACCACATCCGTCAGGCCCTCCACCTGCACCGGGATGGCCTGCCCAAAGCTCGTCGTCCCGTTCCCGAGCTGGCCGAAGGAGTTGTCCCCCCAGGCCCACACGGTGCCATCCTCACGCAACGCCAGGGAGTGCGCCTCGCCGGCCGCGACAGCCACCACCCCCGACAGGCCAGGCATCACCCACGGCTCGAACAGGGGCCAATAGCTGCCGCACTGGCCATGCATGGTGTCACCCCAGGCCCACACGGTGCCGTCCGCGCGCAGCCCCAGGACATGCATGCGGCCGGACGCCAGGGCCACCACGCCTGACACGCCCGGCACCGGCTCCGGAAGGCTTGCAATGCCCCAGGTCCCCGTCACTCCCCAGTTCCTCACGGTGCCATCCGCGAGCAGCGCCAGGGAGGAGTTGCTACCAGCGGAGATGGCCTTCACGTCCGTCAGGCCGAGTACCAGCCCCGGGGTGGGCCGCGAAAAGGTCATCAGCCCATCCCCGAGCTGGCCCGAGAAGTTGTCGCCCCAGCTCCACACGGTGCCATCTCCCCGCAGCGCCAGGGAATGGCCAGCACCCGCCGAGATGGCCTGGACGTCCGACAGGCCCTCCACCCGCACCAGGGAGTACCGGTCCGCCGTGGAACCATCCCCGAGCTGGCCAGAGGCGTTGTACCCCGAGCTCCACACAGTGCCATCCTCCCGCAGCGCCAGGGAGTGAGAGTTGCCACCCGAGAGGGCCACCGCGCTCGTGAGCCCCAGCAGCGGCGACAGGGGCCTCGGCCCCCCGGTACCGGAGCCGAGCTCACCGGAGCTGTCCGTGCCCCAGGCCCACAGGGTGCCGTCCTTGCGCAACGCCAGGGAACCGGAGCCGGCGGCCACGGCCACCACCTGCTTCAAACCCTCCACCGGCGCGGGGGAGAGCCGCTGGGTCGTCGTCCCATCTCCGAGCTGTCCGTAGGTGTTGTAGCCCCAGGCCCAGACGGTGCCATCCTCGCGCAGGGCCAGGGAGTGGTGGAAACCGCCCGAGACAGCCACCACCTCCGTCACGCCGGCCACCCGCACCGGCGACAGCCGCCGGGCCTGAGTCCCATCCCCGAGCTGGCCGGCGGAGTTATTGCCCCAGGCCCAGAGGGAGCCATCCGCACGTACCGCCAGGGAATGGTCGTTGGCGGCCATGAGAGCCCGCACGTCCGTCAGGCCCTCCACCCGAACCGGGGTCAGGCGCCGGCTCGTGGTCCCATCCCCGAGCTGGCCAGAGGAGTTGTCACCCCAGGCCCAGACGGTGCCATCCCCTCGCAGCGCCAGGATGGAGCGCGGACCGGCCGAGACGTCCACCACGCCCGTCAGTCCCTCCACTCGCACCGGCGTGGGTTGACGCGTGGGACTCGCCGTCCCGTTCCCGAGCTGGCCAGAGGAGTTCATGCCCCAGACCCAGACAGTGCCATCCCCGCGCAGTGCCAGGGCGTAGTCCACACCCGCCGAGATGGCCACCACGTCCGTCAGGCCCTCCACCCGCACCGGCGTGAGCCGAGGATTCTCCCAGCCCGGGAGGGAGATGTCGCGGCCCCAGCTCCAGACGGTGCCATCCCCTCGCAGCGCCAGGGAGAAACGGCTGCCAGTCGAGGCGGCCTTCATGTCCGTCAAGCCCTCCACCCGTACCGGCGTGGAGCGCGTGGTCCGCGTCCCGTCCCCGAGCTGGCCAAGGGAGTTGTCGCCCCAGGCCCAGACGGTGCCATCCGGTGCCACCGCCAGCGAATGAGCCTGCTTGAAAAAGGCCCAGCCGCCGTGCGCCAGCACTCCCTGCCTGGACGCATCCCACGCCTTTCCGGGCAGGCCCTCCGCTCGGGCCTGGCCGACCCAGACCGCCATGCAGGCCACCAGCAATGTCCTCAGGACAGACCTCGAGCATCTCCGCAATGGTTTCTCGTTGAACATATTTTTCCTGGATGGATGGAAGTGCTTGATTACGACAGGAATTGGAAGGCTTGCCCGGGCGGCGGGCTCCCTAGCAGGCATCGTGCCGCTGTCTGGCGCCGTCCAACCCTCCAGAATCCTTGATGCCTGCCCGCCTGCCCTGACAGGGGGTGACAAATTTCGTACGGGAAGTGACCAATCTCGTCGTCCGCTCCCCCCGAGAGACGGCATCCGTGGGAGCTGGCCCTTACACTTGAGGGCATGGACTCGAGAGCGCTTCCTCCCAACTCGCGCCTGTGTATCGGCCTGCTGTCAGGCACCAGCGTGGACGCGGTGGAGGCGGTGCTGTGCCGCATCGAGGGCACCGGCCCCGAGGTCCGCATCTCCCTCCTGGCCCACGTCTCCCGGCCCTTCGCACCCGAGTTCACCCAGTGGGTGCTGAGCGCCAACGACGCCCGCGCCCTGTGCGAGCTCAACTTCGCCCTCGGTGAGCACTTCGCCCAGGCCGCGCTGGAGGTCATCTCCCGGGCGGGCCACCGCCCCGAGGACGTGGACGTCATCGGCTCGCACGGGCAGACGGTGGCCCACCTCCCGGCGAGCCTGTCCAACACGCCCTCCACGCTGCAGCTCGGCGAGTCCTCCGTCATCGCCGAGCGCACCGGCATCCCCGTCGTCAGTGATTTCCGCACCCGGGACGTGGCCGCGGGGGGCCAGGGCGCGCCGCTGGTGCCCTACCTGGACTGGGCCCTGTTCCGGAAGCCCGGGGTGACGCGGGCGCTGCAGAACCTCGGGGGCATCGGCAACGTGAGCGTGGTGGGCGACCGGCTGGAGGACACCGTCGCCTTCGACACCGGGCCGGGCAACATGGTGCTGGACGGGCTGGCCCGGCTCGCCACCCAGGGCCGGCTCCAGTGCGACCTGGACGGGAACCTCTCGCGCCAGGGCCGGGTGATGCCGGAGCTGCTCGAGGAGCTGCTCGCGCACCCCTTCCTGGCCCTGCCCCCGCCCCGCAGCGCCGGCCGCGAGGGCTTCGGCGACGCGCTGGTGGCCCGGCTGTGGGAGCGCCACGGCGGCTCGCGCCCCTACGACTTGATGGCCACGGCGGTGGACTTCACGGTGGAGGCCACGGCCCGCGCCTACGAGCGGTGGCTCCTGCCGCGCTTCCACCTGGAGGCGGTGTACGTCTCCGGCGGCGGCACCCGCAACCCGGTGCTGATGGAGCGCCTGACGGAGAGGCTCGCCCCCCTCCCCGTCCGCACCCTGGACGTGCTGGGACTGCCGGAGGGGGCCAAGGAGGCCGTCTGCTTCGCCCTCCTGGCGAACGAGCACCTCTCGGGCACCCCGTCGAATGTTCCATCGGCAACTGGCGCGAGACGGCGAGTCGTTCTAGGTAAGCTGACACCGTGAGCAGCGTGAACCTGGTGGCCCGCGAAGTGGCGGTGAAGATCGTCTTCTACGGACCGGGTCTGTCCGGCAAGACGACGTCCCTTCGCAAAGTCTATGAGACCGTACGCCCCGCGCATCGCGGCGAGATGATGTCCATCGCCACCGAGGGAGACCGGACGCTCTTCTTCGACTTCCTCCCCGTGAAGGTCGAGCGGGTGAACGACTGCACCGTGCGGCTCGCGCTGTACACGGTGCCCGGTCAGGTCTTCTACAACGCCACCCGCAAGCTGGTGCTCCAGGGCGCCGACGGCGTGGTGTTCGTGGCGGACTCGCAGCCGGAGATGATGGACGCCAACCGCGAGTCGCTGGCCAACCTGGAGGAGAACCTGCTCGAGCAGGGCGTCCGGTTGGAGCGCTTCCCGCTGGTGTTCCAGTGGAACAAGCGCGACATCCCCAAGGCCCTCCCCGTGGCGGAACTGCGCGCCGCGCTCAACCCCCGCAACGTCCCCGACTTCGAGACCGAGGCCATCAGCGGCCGCGGCGTGATGGACGCCCTCAAGGCCATCACCCGGCTCGTCATCCAGGATCTGCGCGTCAAGCGCATCGTCCCCCCGCCCCGCACGGCCACCCCGGCGGCGCCCTCGCCAGGTGCCCCCAAGGCTGGAGGCGGCGGGCTGGAGGCCCAGCTCACCCAGCTCGCGGGTCGGGCTCCCGCGGTCCCCACTCCGGCCACGGCCACGGCACGGCCACGGCCACGGCTCACGCGGTGCCGCGACCGTCCCGCAGCATGCCGGCCGTCGTCCCCCAGGTGGCTCCGGCCGTCGCGCCCCCTGGCCTCACCGGGCAGCGGCCCCTCGGGCCCGCCAGCGCGCTCGCTCCTTCGGACCTGTTCGACCACGCCCGAGCCGCCGAGGGGGCCTTCTCCTCCGGTGATTATGGGACGTGCATCCAGGCCTGCCTCGATGCCGCCCGGCGCGGGCTCACCTTCGCCGGTGAGGGGCCGCTGGGGACCCAGGCGTACCTGCTCCAGGTGGACGGCGGCGATCTGCTCAAGCTGCAGACGCTCGCGGCGCGCTCCAGCAACCGGGTGGATGACGCGGCCTTCGCGCTCTACGTGGTGATGCAGATCTTCTCCCGGCTCCACGCGGCCGGGCTGCCCACGCCCGCGGCGGAGTAGCGCTTCAGCGCAGTCGCAGCAGGCCCATCCGCACCAGCTTGGCCAGCGTCTTCAGGGTGTCCAGCTCGCGCGCCGGGCTGGCCAGCACCAGCGTCGACACGTCCCAGGAGCCGTTGATGTTCGCCATCACCTGCCGCTCCTCGGGCTTGAGCAACGACTGCGTCTCCGGGTCCGGCACCAGCACCGGCACCGTCAGCGGGGGCAGCTCCGAGTAGAGCGCCGCCACGTGCTCGCTCTGCACCATCCTCGTGAACTCGCGCACCCGCCGGTCCGCCGGGTCGCTCGCCAGCAGCGCCGAGCACACCAGCTCCGCCGCGTCGTACTGGCCCTCGCGCACCAGCACCGCGCCCTTCTCGAGCATGTCCGTCACGGGGTCCACCACCACCTCCGGCGCCCCCTCCACCTCCACCTGCTTGGCCCGCAGCAGCTCGAAGACGCGGCGCGTGGTGGCCGAGCGCGACATCCCCAGCGACAGCCGCAGCCGCCCCAGGTTCTGCCCGCCCGCGCACAGCGTCAGCAGGATGCGGTGCATCAGCGGCTGGCGCGGGCTCGGCTGCACGCGCGAGCGCACCGTCAGCGCATCCCCCGGCAGGGCCCGGTCCACGTCCGGCTGCTCGTCCACCCAACGCAGCGACTCGAAGAGCAGCTCCCGGAGGCTCATCTCGCAGGGAGCCCACTCCTCGCCCCCTCGGTCCAGATCCTCCGTCCAGTGGAAGGCGCCGTGGCCCCCTCGCGTCTGGTCCACCATCGAGCCCAACAGCTCCTCGCGCGCCAATTCGCGGACCTGCTTCGGATCCACCTTGTGGGCGCGGAAGAGGGACTCCAGCTCCTCGCCCCCCGGCGGCAGCGCCTTGAAGGCCGCCACCACGTCGGCGCCATCCGCCAGCCTCGCCAGGGACAGCACCCGGGCCACCCGCCCCCACAGCCCCTCGTGGGCCATGGCCAGCACCTGCCCCGAGAGCAGGAAGAGCTTGCGCTCGCCCCCCTCCCAGGAAAGGAGCTGGAGCGTCCCCGTCTTCCGGGAGCTATCCAACCACTGGAGCAGTTCGGGCAGGGGGAAGCTGGAGAAGTCGCCGTGAAGGGCCATGGGTATCTCGCATCGAGGATACAGTCGGGCGCCATGCGCGTCGCGATCCTCTTCATCGACGGGGTTGGCATCGGACGAAACGACCCGGAGGAGAATCCGCTCGCTGGCCGTGATTACCTCGTGTCCCACTTCCAGGACGCATCCGGCCCCACGCTCCCCGAGAGCGGCCGGTGCTTCCCGGTGGACCCCACCTTCGGCGTCGCCGGGCGTCCGCAGTCCGCCTCCAACCAGACGGCCATCCTCACCGGCCAGCCCGCTCCCGTCCTCATCGGCCGGCACGTGCTGGGCTACCCGGACAAGCCCCTGCGCGAAATCCTCGCGCAACACTCCATCGTCAAGCGCCTGGTGACCGCGGGCCGCAGCGCCACCTTCGCCAACAGCTATCCCGTGGCCTACCTGGACGCGCTGAAGCTGAACCGGCGCCCCTCCAGCAGCGCCCCCGAGTTCACCCTCACCCCGGCCGCCCTCCGGCGCCTGAAGGCCTCGGCCACCACGCTGGCCTTCGCCGCCGGCGACGTCGCCCTGCGCACCCTCGAGGACGCCCGGGCCGGCCTGGGCCTCACCCATGACATCACCGGGGAGCGGGCACGGGCCCGGGGCATGTCCGCCGTCCCCCAGCGCACCCCGGCCGAGGCCGCCGACATCTTCTGGCGGGTGGCCGGCGAGGCGGACTTCACCTTCTTCGAGCACTACCTGGCGGACGAGGCCGGACACGCCCAGGACTTCGCCGCCGCCCGCGAGGCCCTGGACACCTTCGATGCCTTCGCCCGGGCCGTCATCTCCACCCGGCCGGCCGAGGCCCGGGTGCTGGTGTGCAGCGACCATGGAAACGTGGAGAACCTCACCACACGTTCACACACCCTGAACCCCGTGCCCGTGCTCTACTTTGGACCGTCGGCGCCGGAACTGGAGGCCCTGGCCACCGTGGCGGATGTGGGCCGTACGGTGCTCCGCTGGCTGGACGTAGAATGAGGACCGTGATGCGCAACGGCAGTGGGCAGGGTGGAGCGGGAGTCGTGGCCGTGCTGGTGCTGGCACTCCTGTCGGGCTGCGCCGCGAAGAGGATGGCGGCGGAGCCGGCCCTGTCGGCCTCGGTGGAGCTCGCGGGCCCCTCCGGCCAGTTCCTCATCGAGTACGCCCCCGCCGACGCGCAGGACGCCGCCCGCGTCCAGCAGGCCGTGGAGCAGGCCCTGCCCCGGCTCGCGCGCTGGGGCGCGCTCGAGGAGACCGTCACCGTCAAGGTGATGCCCGACCACGAGTCCCTGGAGAACGCCGTCCGGCAGCGCGGCATGGACTGGCTGCGCGCCTGGAGCCGCTATGACGACGTGTTCGTCCAGGCCCCCTCCACCTGGGGCTGGCCGGGGCCACCCAGCCTCAAATCAACGAGCTCCTCCTGCACGAGCTCACCCACAGCCTGATGTACCAGCTCGCGTCGGACCGGCTCGGCTGGTCGCGCAAGCAGATTCCCCTGTGGTTCCGCGAGGGCATGGCCTCGTACACGGCGGAGCAGTCGTACCGATGGGTGTCGCTGGAGGAGATCGCCCGGCACTTCGAGCGCGTCCCCGGGAGCGACCCCGTCCGGAGTCCGGGGGACCTCTACCGCGATGACTCCAACCTCATCTACGGAGTGGCCCACCACGCCTTCACCTTCCTCGTGCGGCGCTATGGCGAGGACGCCGTGCGCGCGCTCCTGGACGAGATGCGGAGGGGAATGAACTTCCCGGAGGCCTTCCAGAGCGCCATCGGAGTGTCCCCGGATACCTTCGTGAGCGACTTCACCCGTTATGTGCGATGGCGCGGGTTCCGCAGCGGGCGGGCAATGCCTCGGGCCAGCGAGCCCCGGGACTGACTGGAAGGAGGACTGCACGATGAATCTGCGTACGCTGGGCCTGACGGTACTCGGTGCCGTGGGGCTCTCCGCCGTGACGGCCTGCAAGAAGGACGAGGCCCCCGCCGCCCCGATCGCGGCCGCTCCCGCCGTCAGGGCCGCGCCGCTGCCCGCTGACACTCCCCTGCCCCAGGAGGACACCTCCTCCGCCCCCCAGGGCGGAGGCACCGTCCGAGGCATCGTCACCTTCAAGGGCACGCCCCCGGCCGCCACCCCCATCGACCCGAGCACGGACCCCAACTGCGAGGGCATGAACCTGGTGGCTCAGCCCGTCCTCGTGAAGGACGGCAAGCTGGCCAACGTGCTCGTGCGCGTGCGGGGCAACGTCCCCGGCCAGCCCACCACCCCGCCGAGCTCCATGGTGGTGGTGGACCAGAATCGCTGCACCTACCTGCCGCGCGTGCAGGGCGCCGTCGCCGGCCAGCCGCTCGTGCTGATGAACAGCGATGGCACGCTGCACAACGTGCGAGGCATGGCCGGGAAGAAGCAGCTCTTCAACGTGACCCAGCCGCCCCTGAAGACGAAGGAGGCCCAGCCTCCCGCGGACGCGGAGATCATCCGCCTCAAGTGCGACATCCACCCGTGGATGACCGCCTTCGTGGTGATGAGCCCGCACCCGTACTTCGCCACTTCCAGCGAGGATGGAGCCTTCACCCTCCAGGGCGTGCCGCCGGGGACGTACACCCTCGAGGCCTGGCACGAGACGCTCGGGACGAAGACGGCCCAGGTGACGGTGACGGAGGGCCAGGAGGCCCAGGTCTCGTTCGAGTTCGTCGCGGCCCGGTAGACCGCCCGCCCTCCACGGCTGCGGAGAGCGGGCGTGGGGACTGCCTACTTCTTGATGGTGAGCTTCGTCTCGGCGGCCTTGCTGCCACCCTCGGCCTTGACGGTGACGGCGCCCGCCTTGACGGCCGTCACCTTGCCGGTGGCGTCCACGGTGGCGACCTTCTCGTCGCTGCTGGAGTAGGTGAAGGACACGCCCTGGATGGCGGCCCCGTCGGTGCCCTTGGCCACCACGGCCAGCGCCGCGCTCTCACCCACCTTCAGGGTGGCGGGCACGGTCTCGAAGGCCACGGTGTCCACCTCGGGCAGCTTCACGGTGACCTCGAAGGTCTGCGTCAGCTTGCCGGACGTCGCCTTCACGGTCGCGGTGCCGGGGGCCTTGGCCACCATCCGGTTGCCATCGAGCTGCACCACGTTGGCATCGGCGACGGAGTACTCCAGCTTCGCCTCCTTCACGGGACGGTTCGCGTCATCCTGCACCTCGGCGTCCACCACCGCCTCCGAGCCGATACCGGTGAGGGCGAAGGGCGCGCCCTTGATGATGATGGCGGAGGGGATGCTCACCTCCACGGCGGCCGTGGCGCTCTTCTCGCTGGCCTTCACGGTGATGCTGGCCGAGCCGCTCTTCACCGCCACCACCTTGCCGGTGGCGTCCACGGTGGCGACCTTCTCGTCGCTGGAGGCAAACTCGAACTGCGCCTTCTCCACCGGCTCGCCGTCCGCGGTGAGCGCCTGGGCCGTCAGGGCGGCCGTCTGGCCCGCCTCGGAGAGCGCCACCGTCGCCGGGCTCACCTCGATGCGCTCCACCTTCTTGCAGCCGGACACGGACAGGACGAGTGCCGCGGCCATCAGCGAATTGAACAGCTTCATGATGTGTATGCCTCCCACTCGCCCAGGGGCGAGCGATTGATGTTCGGAATGGTGAGGAGCTTGGAACTCCAAGGACCCGGGCGGTAAAACCCGTCACGCCTCAGCAATTCGTGTTCCACTTCCGACACACTCTGAGAGGCTCGACAGGTCGTGGAAAAAAGGGACGGTCAACGCCACGGGTTGTCCCTTTTCTCCACAGACGCCCGTCACGTTCGAAATCCGGATACGGTGGAGCCCGCCAGCATTCTCCCCATGCATCGCGACATCAGAGCCGACGAGACACACGCCGGGTACGAGCCCCGGAGGAACACACGGTGAAGGGGGTGCTCCTTCCGGTCCTCCTGCTGGGCCTCTCGGTATGGGCGGCGCCCCACGGGGTGCCGGTGTGCGAGCGCCCCCGCGCCGCCACGCCGGACGTAGAGCAGCCCTTCCCCGAGGAGGTGCAGCGGACCTTCGAGGCACTCGTGCGCGCTGAGCTCTCCCGAGAGCCGCACGCGGGCCTCGCGGTGGGCGTGCTGCACGGCAACAACCGCTGGGTGGGCACCTACGGACTGCGCGATGTGGCGAGGAACCTGCCGGCGACACCGCGCACCACCTGGCGGATGGCCTCCATCACCAAGTCCTTCACCGCCGTGGCCGTGATGCAGCTCGTGGAGCAGGGGCGCCTCGACCTCGACGCCGACATCCACTCGCTGGTGCCCACCTGGCCGGAGAAGCGCTGGCCGGTGACGGTGCGGCAGCTCCTCGGGCACCTCGGGGGCGTGACGAACTACGGCCGCTTCGGCCCGAGCCATGACAGCGGCCCCGTCGATACCGCGGGCGCGATCGCCCTCGTCGCCGGTTACGAGCTGGAGGCCGAGCCCGGCACCCGCTTCATCTACAGCACCTGGGCGTACAACCTGCTCGGCGCCGCCATCGAGGCCAGCTCGGGGCAGAGCTACGCGGAGTACCTCCAGGCGAACGTCTTCGGGCCCGCCGGGATGGAGCATGCGGCGCTGGATGACCGCCACACGCGCGACGAGCACCACGCATCGGGCTATCGCATTCGGGACGGGCAGCGGGTGCCCTCGCGCGTCATCGACGTGTCCGGACGCTTCGCCGGAGGAGGCACGCGCGCCTCCATCGAGGACCTGCTCGGCTTCGCCCGGGCGCTGCTCGACTACCGGCTGGTGTCACGCGCCGGCATGGGCCGGATGCAGACCTCGATGTGGACCCGGGACGGGAAGCTCACCGACTACGGCATGGGCTTCGCCACCTGGCCACTCCGAGGCCATTACGTGGTGGCCCACTCGGGGGCCCAGCCGGAGACGTCGACGCTGCTCCTGCTGCTCCCCGGCGAGGACGTGGCGATCACCCTGACGAGCAACGTGGAGGGACAGGCTGCCTCGCTGCGCCGCATCGCCTACGGCATCATCGAGCTGCTGCTCGAGAACGGCGGCGCCCGGGTGAGCGCGCGCCTGAGGGACTCGACGGACTCGGTGGTGAACGAGGGCCTGGGACGCGTCTTCGGCTACGGGCTCGCGTACTACCAGTGGGCCACGCGAGGGCCGGGGACCTTGCCCGGCGCGGGCGAGCTCCCAGCGGCCTTCGAGCAGGTGACACAGATGCTCGATCGGAGCGTCATCGCGAAGGCGCCGCGCGCGGCGCTCGAACGCATCCACGCCGCCCACGAGCCCCGGTCGGACTGGCTCTTCGTCCGGGTCGGAGCCCACATGGCCTGGACGCTGGAGGAGGCGCTGGGACCCGAGCGACTGCGTGACTATTCCTCGCGCGGCGCGCTCGCCTTCTTCAACGACTACCTCGCCGTCTGCGAGTCGAAGGCCTGCCCCGAGCCGTTCCGTTTCAACGAGGTGCTCCGCGCGGACCTGCGCCGCTTCACCCAGGGAGCGCCTCCCGCGCAGGCCGCTGACTACTCCAGGTGATACACGCTCGCGCCCGTGCGGCCGAGCAGGGGGCGCGGAGTGCCGGGTTCAGCTATCATCCCCTCGCCCATGAGAACGACGCGCCGGCGATTCCTCATTGACTCGATGTTGGCGACGGTGGCCGTGGCGGCGGGATGCCGCTCCGGAACCGAGTCCGCGACACTGGCTCCCGCGTACATCCCCACGTCCGACCGGACCGTGTTGCGGACACTGCCTGGCATCCCGACGAAGGACGGCGCTGGCGTGCAACTGACGCGCGTCATCGGCCAGCCCGCGCTGCGGAACCTCGATCCGTTCTTGATGCTCGACCGCTTCCACACGGACGACCCGAACGCGTACATCGCCGGCTTCCCGTCCCATCCGCACCGTGGGTTCGAGACCGTGACGGTGATGCTCGACGGCTACATGCGGCATCGCGACAGCCGGGGGAACTCGGGGCTCATCCGGGGGGGCGGCTCGCAGTGGATGACGGCGGGACGCGGCATCATCCACTCCGAGATGCCAGAGCAGGAAGCGGGGCTGATGTCTGGCTTCCAGCTCTGGATCAACCTTCCGGCGAAGGAAAAGATGTGCCCCGCCTACTACCAGGATCTCGGGCCGGAGCGACTCGCCGAGTCGAAGCTCTCGTCGGCGGGGAGCACGATGCGAGTCATCGCTGGCAGGCCGAACGATCTCGCGGGTCCCGTGCGCGAGCGCCCGACACAGCCGACCCTGTTGACCCTGACGCTGGAGGATGACCAGCCGTTCGAGCTCGAATTGCCGGGCGAGCACACGGCGTTCGCGTTCGTCTACAGCGGCGAGGTCGACCTGGGTCCGGAGGCGAAGACGAAGAAGGTGCGCGCGGGCGAGCTCGCCCTCTTCAGCCCCGGCAAGCGGCTCCGCCTTCGCGCGACGAACCAGCGCAGCGCGGTGCTCGTCGCCGCGGCCAGGCCGCTCCGGGAGCCCATCATCCAGCACGGCCCCTTCGTCATGAACACCCGGGAGGAGATCCAGCAAGCCATCGACGACTACCGGAACGGTGTTCTCGACAAGGCCTGAGCCCGAGCACGCTGGATGGCGAAGTGATGTCTGTTGGATGAACACTCCGCCTCGCGCCGCATGGCGCCGCCGACCGCGAGTCCCTACTCCTTGCGGGTACTCGACACGCGGAGATGGTGGATGGCGGACGCTTTCGATGTGGTGGTCATCGGCGGAGGCCCCACCGGGGAGAACGCGGCGGAGCGGGCCGCCTCGGGGGGACTGTCGGTGGCCCTGGTGGAGGCGGAGCTGCTCGGTGGCGAGTGCTCCTATTGGGCCTGCATCCCCAGCAAGGCGCTGCTGCGGCCTCCAGAGGTGCTCTGGCTGGCCCGGCACTCGCCCGGTGTCCGCGAGGCGGTGAAGGGGCCACTCGATGCCTCCGAGGTGCTCGCGCGCCGGGACGAGCTGGTCGGCGGCTACGACGACCGCGCCCAGGCGGAGTGGGCGCGCGGCGCGAAGCTGGAGGTGGTGCGCGGGCACGGCCGGCTCACGGGCCCGTGCGCTGTAGGGGTGACGCTCAAGGACGGAGGCACGCGCAAGCTATCGGCGCGCCGAGCGGTGGTGCTGGCCACGGGCAGCCGCCCGCGCATCCCTGACCTCCCCGGGCTGCGCGAGGCGAGGCCGTGGACGAACCGCGAGGGCACCGGAGCCAAGGACGTTCCCCGACGGCTGGTGGTGATGGGCGGCGGCGCGGTGGCGACAGAGCTGAGCCAGGCCTGGCGAGCGCTGGGCGCGGAGGAGGTGACGCTGGTGGAGCGAGGCGAGCACATCCTCAAGCGCGTGGAGCCCTTCGCCCGCGAGCTGGTGGAGAAGGCCCTGCGCGAGAGCGGTATCACGGTACGCACGAGCACCCAGGTGACACGCGTCCACCGCCCCGGCGGCCGGGGCGAGGTGACGGTGGAGCTCGACACCGGGGACACATTGCGCGCGGACGAGCTGCTGGTGGCGACGGGCCGCATCGCCCGGACGGACGACGTGGGGCTGGAGACGGTGGGACTGACACCGGGCCGCCCGGTGGAGGTGGACGACCTGCTGCGCGCCCGGGGCGTGGACGGCGGCTGGCTGTACGCGTGCGGAGATGTGAACGGGCGCAACCTCCTCACGCACATGGGCAAGTACCAGGGCCGGCTCGCGGGCGACAACATCCTGGGCCGACAGGTGCAGGCCTGGGCGGACGCGCGGGCGACGCCCCAGGTGCTCTTCACCCACCCGCAGGTGGCCTCGGTGGGCCTCTCCGAAGCCGAGGCCCATCAGCGGGGCCTCCCGGTGCGCACGGTGCAGGTGGGCCTGGACTCGGTGGCGGGCACGGCCCTGCTGGGACAGGGCTTCGAGGGAGGCGTGAAGCTCGTGGTGGACGAGCAGCGGCGCGTCCTCCTCGGCGCCACCTTCGTGGGCCCCGAGGTAGGCGAGCTGCTGCACGCGGCCACCATCGCGGTGGCCGGCGAGGTGACGCTCGACACCCTCTGGCACGCCGTGCCGGCCTTCCCCTCCGTCAGCGAGGTGTGGCTCCGGCTGCTGGAGGCCTACGGCGTGTGAGCGCTGGCGGCCTTCGCGAACGCGTCGAAGGCGGAGATGACCTCGGGCGGGGCCTGCACCAGCTCGATCAGCACGCCCTCGCCCCCGAGTGGGAACTGCTCGTTCCCCTTCGGATGGATGAACGTCACATCGAAGCCCGCCGCGCCCTTGCGGATGCCGCCGGGAGCGAAGCGCACGCCCTGCCCTTCCAACCAGCTCACCGCGGTGCTCAGGTCGTCCACCCACAGACCCAGGTGGTTGAGCGCGGGGTCATGCACGCGCGGCTTCCCATTGGGGTCCACCGGCTGCATCAGGTCCACCTCCACGCGAAACGGCCCGGCTCCGGCCACGACGATGTCCTCGTCGACGTTCTCGCGCTCGCTGCGGTAGGTGCCGTGGGGCTCGAGGCCCAGCAGATCGACCCACAGCTTGCGCAGGGGCCCCTTGTCGGCCCCGCCGATGGCCACCTGCTGGAGGCCCAGGATGCGAAACGGTCGTGTCGTCATGGCGGCGCACCGTCGCAGAGGGAGCGAGTCCAGGCAAGCTCGGCCCTTCGGGTAAAGAAGCGTTGAATTTCTCTCGCGGTTATTTCGTCAGGGGCTCGCTCATCCCGAACCCTGACCACGAAGGAGCATGTCCGATGCGCGCATGGCTCGCGCCCCTGGCCCTCTCGCTGCTCTTCCTCCCGACCCGTGGTGACGCGGCCTCGCTCCGCTGCGGTAGCGACCTCATCTCGGATGGAGCCTCCAAGGTCGACGTCCTCCTCAAGTGTGGCGAGCCGATGTTCAAGGAGACCCGCACCGAGTACGAGGGAGTGAAGCAGAAGTACAAGGGGACGCAGACCGACGTCACCACCGAGCAGGTCATCCAGAAGACCATCGACGAGTGGACGTACAACTACGGTCCCCAGCGACTGATGCAGGTGGTGGTGTTCGAGAACGGCAAGCTCGTCGACGTCCGGAGCGGGACCTACGGGAGGTAGGCCGCTCAACCCGACAAGGCAACCGAGCGGTGGAGGAACCGGTCGCCCGTCACGGCGTTGGCCAGGAAGCGCCCCACGTTGCGGCGAGGGATGGTGGCGTGACGCACCTGCCCATCGGCGGAGGCCAGCACCTCGTCCTTCGGTCGCATGTCGGTGAGCCCCACCGGCTGGACGATGACCCAGTCGAGCCCGCTGCTGCGCACCATCACCTCCTGACGCTCCTTGTCGGCCATCTGCTCCTTGAGCAGCAGTCGGTAGGCCACCTTCCAGGGCCAGGGCAACCTCTCGCGCGTCTCCCCCACTCCGTAGGCCGAGACCACCACGAGCCTGCGCAGTCCGTGCCGCTTCATCGCGTCGATGATGTGTCGGGTGCCCTCGGAGCAGACGTTGACGGGCGTGCTCGACCGGTGGAGCAACCGCACCTTCAGCGGGTTGTCGTTCACCCCGAGAGACACCACCACCGCGTCCTGTCCGGACACCGCGCGCTCCACATCCTCGGCGCGCAGCACGTCCCCGCGCCACAGGTGCAGCCGCTCCGATGAGATGTCGAGCTGATCCGAATGCCGCGAGAACGCCGTCACCTCGTGGCCGCCGTCCAGCAGCTCCCGCACCGTGGCACGGCCCGTTCCGCCCGTCGCACCAAAGACGATGACCCTCATGGCCCTTCCCCCCGTCTCGTACCCGTGGGGATGCCGCGCGCCAAAGGCAACACGGCAGGACCCCATGGCCTGCCTCCAGGGGGGCGGCCAACCGCATGCTGCCTCAGCCTCCGATGGCGCCGTTGATGAGCGGTGCGACCAGATCCATGCCGACGTCTTCCTCGTTGTACCAGTTCGTCGGCTCGTAGATGCGGACGCGCTGGTCCTCATTGATGAAGCGCTGGAGGAAGGTCTCCATCGGCACGAACTCGCTGTAGCACTTGTAGCTCTGCACCGGATCGGTGAGGTACTCCCACCAGTAGTGCTTCTTCTCCATCCGCTGGCACGCGTGCGCGCCGATGAAGGTGATGATCGTGCTGCAATGGCTGGCGTTGATCGGCCGGTGGTGCGGGATGAAGTAGCTGTAGTTGTTGTACAGCTTCAGCTCGTTCACCAGCCGGTCCTGATCCGCCTTCCAGTAGCTGAGGACCGTCTCCTGGTCGTTGGGCGTGTAGAAGCGCTCGTACGAGAAGCGCGAGTAGTTGTAGTCACGCGTATAGCCCGTATAGGCGAGCTGGTCGTTCGGGAACTCCATCGCCAGCATGCGGTTGATGGTGCCCATGTTGTTCCGGTCAAAGGAGGCCGGGAGCTGGCTGAACACCGAGTCGAGTGACCACGACTGGCGAATCTTGTCGTGCAGCGGGCGCGAGCGGTCATCAACGTTCGGCGCCAGGTAGATGGGGCCCGAGTCGTTCAGGAAATAGCCGCGCGCCGGGTTGATGCCGCGGCGCACGAAGTAATACCCGGCCGACGTGGCGGTACCTCCGGCGCTATATCCGGTCACCAGCAGCTTCTGGACGCTCGGGAACTGCGTCTTGGCGTAATTGATGGCGGCGACCGTGTTGCTGTAACCGGAGTGGCTCCAGGTGAGCGGCGGCTGCTGCCCCGTCGAGTCCGTATAGGTGACGACGTTGTTGCCCACGTGCACGTCGCCCGTGCAGTAGGGCATGTAGACGATGTTCCAGTCCTTCGTCGCGATGTTGGTGCGACTACGGAAGGGCAGGCCCGGATCGGCGCCGTTCACGATCGGCGAGACGTACTTCGCCGTGAACTGCTGCATGTAGTCGTCCGCGATGCCGTTCGGGTTGGCCGCGCCGAGCACTCCCGCGCGCCCGCTACAGGTGTCGTAATCCCAGCACGCCCCGCCTCCCTCGAAGAAGAACAGCAGGTTCTGCGAGCCGGTGTCGCTGCGGTGGACGAAGAACTTGTATTGCGAGCCGTTGCCACACTTCGTTCCCGGCAGCTCCACCTTCTGCCAGGAATAGCTGTTCCCTCCGTCCACGAGCACGTCGACGATCCCGGAAACGAGCACCTCGGCCCGAGCCATACCCGGCGATACCGTCGCGGCGAGCAGACCCATCAAGAGATAACGCTTCATTCGATTTCCTCCAGCGGGGGTTGTGGATGGAAATCCTGCCCATATCACACTATCCGTGAAATCTCATCATACCCCACTCCTCCTTGTAATCCGCGCTTCCTCGGGTTGCGGAGTCCGCGCGGCACGGGTATCTCGGGGGACATGGGCGCGAATCACCGGTCGAAGGTTCTTCCCTGGATCGCCGCGGGTGCCGCCGTCGCACTGCTCACCGCGTGGCTCGTCATGCACTCCGGTAGCGAGCGCACCCCGCCAGACGGAGCCGTGCGCGAGGCGAAGAGCGCGGCCCCCCTCGGGGACGCACCCCCGAGCCGCCTGTCTCCTGGCACCGCCATCGCCATTGGCCTCGATGCCGGTGTCCCACCCGAACCGGGCTCCGACACCCCGCCCGCCACGCAGGCCCCGGGCAAACACCCGGTGGACCTGGCCCGGCTGCGCGAGCGGCTGCCCGACAACCTCTACTGGGAGCTCGGCGTTCCGACGAAGGATCCGCGCGTGCTCCAGCAGCGCGCCGAGGAGGGCCAGCGATGGAACGAGCTCTACGGCAAGGTGCTGTCGAACACGGCCTCCGAGGAGGAGATCCACCGGTATTACGACCACCGCCGCCGCGTCTCGGAAGACTTCATCGCGTTCGCGAGCCTGGTGCTCCAGGAGTACGGACCCCAGCTTCCCGAGCAGGAGCGGGGCCTGTACGAACTGAGCATCCAGATGCACCGCACCCGCCTGGCGGAGCTTCCCCGGCAGCGCGAGGACGCGCTCTCGCGCAAGAGCACCCAGGACCAGCGTCGTCAGGAGTGGCTCGGAAACGAGCAAGGCCACTGATTCCCGGCCCCTCGCCCTCCAGGGCGGCTTGTCCGTCCTACGACTCTCCGTGCAACTGCCCCCGGAGAGACCCTTTCCCATGGCCCCAGGCGCTCTCACCGTATAGGGCAACCATGGTTCCCTCTCTTTCGACAGCTGTTTCCGACAAGCGGCGCTGGCTCGTGCTCGCGGGCCTCGCCGCCATCCCCGTCTATGTCGTCCCCGTTGGCCTGTGGGGAGTCCGCGCGCTCTGGCCTCGCATGCTCCGCGACGTGGCCACGGGTGCCATCGCCCTGGGCGTGCTGTCCCTGGTCGGCTTGAGCCTGCGCCCCCTCTCCCGGCCGAAGTCCGAGCAGCCGGGTGGCGAGCGCTGGAAGCTGCCCTTCTTCGGCTCGCTCATGCCGGAGGAGTTCGCCGCCTCGGCCGCCTCCGGTCGTTAGAGTTCCAAGGGTGACGCACTCCGTCACCATCGGGAACCGAACAACGCGCGTCACGGCACATGGCCCGTGCTTGGGGTATAGGTTCGCGCGCCCCAAGGGCGGGAGGAAGTCGTGTCACTCAGCGTCTTCGACATGTTCAGCATCGGCATCGGGCCCTCGAGCTCGCACACCGTGGGGCCCATGCGGGCCGCGCGGCAGTTCGTGGAGGCCCTCGCGAGCACCAGCGGGCTCGCCGCCGTCGAGTCGGTGAAGGCGGAGCTCTTCGGCTCGCTCGGACACACCGGCAAGGGGCACGGCAGTGACATCGCCGTCATCCTCGGGCTGGAGGGCGAGCGTCCCGAGGAGGTCGACTGCGACTCCGTGCCCGCCCGCATCTCCGGGGTGACCGAGACCGCGCGGCTGAAGCTGCTCGGCCAGCAGCCGGTGAAGTTCCGGCCCTCCGAGGACATCCTCTTCCACAAGCGGCAGTCCCTGCCCCGGCACCCGAACGGCATGCGTTTCTCCGCGGTGCTCTCCGGGCGCGGCGAGCCCTTCACCCGCGTCTACTACTCGGTGGGTGGTGGCTTCGTCGTGAACGACGACGGCACCCCGACGGCCGCCAGGGGCGCGCAGGAGCGGAAGCTTCCCTACCCCTTCAAGACGGGCACGGAGATGCTCGCCCTCTGCCAGCAGTACGGGCTCTGCATCAGCACGCTGATGCTCGAAAACGAGAAGGCGTTGCGCCCCGAGGCCGAGGTGCGCGCGCGGCTGCTGCGCATCTGGGAGGTCATGCAGGCCTGCGTGAAGCGGGGCTGTGAGCGCGAGGGCATCCTCCCCGGCGGACTCAAGGTGAAGCGGCGTGCGGCGGGCATCCACCGCAAGCTCAAGGGAGACATGCGCGGCAACTCGGACTCGCTGGTGGCGATGGACTGGGTGAACCTGTACGCGCTCGCGGTGAACGAGGAGAACGCGGCCGGCGGGCGCGTGGTGACGGCCCCCACCAACGGCGCGGCCGGCATCGTGCCAGCGGTGCTCCACTACTACCGGCGCTTCGTCCCCAACGCGGATGACGAGGGCGCCATCCGCTTCCTGCTCACCGCGGCCGCCATCGGCATGCTCTACAAGCTCAACGCCTCCATCTCCGGCGCCGAAGTGGGCTGCCAGGGCGAGGTGGGCGTCGCCTGCTCCATGGCGGCGGCCGGGCTCGCCGAGGTGATGGGCGGCACTCCGGAGCAGGTGGAGAACGCGGCGGAGATCGGCATGGAGCACAACCTCGGGCTCACGTGCGACCCCATCGGCGGGCTCGTCCAGGTGCCGTGCATCGAGCGCAACGCCATGGGCTCCATCAAGGCCATCAACGCCGCGCGGCTCGCGCTCCAGGGCGACGGCAAGCACAAGGTGTCGCTCGACAAGGTCATCGCCACCATGCGCCAGACGGGCGCGGACATGATGACCAAGTACAAGGAGACCGCTCGCGGCGGGCTCGCGGTGAACATCATCGAGTGCTGAGCCACATGCTTCGCTCGTCCCATTGGAACTTTCCAATAGGGCGACAATGCCTCTCATTTCCTGAGAAGAGCCTCATCACAGACGGGCCTGGGAGAGAGCCGAGACGCTCGCTCGGGCCCTCACGAAGCAGCCGGGTGGCTGTCGTAAAATCCCAGGCATAGCGAAACATGAAAATGAGGCCTGGCAAAGGCGTATGATTCGCGGGCAGCCGTGTGGGGGGGGGACGGCTTCACAGATGTGAAACACCCTCTGAAGAAAGTGCCCTCATGAATCTGCGACACCTGTTCAGCGCCACGTTGCTCGTGATGAGCCTGGTGACGGCGTCCGCGTGCAACTCCGATCCGACCAACCCCGGCACGCCCGACCCGGGCACCGGCCAGCCGGATCCAGGCCCCACGCCGCTGCCCACGGATCCCAACGACCCGGCCAACGCCACGAAGGACACCGACTGCGACGGCCTGAGCGACAAGGTCGAGTTCGAGTCGACGTACGACGGGCAGAAGACGAACCCCGGCCTGGCGGACACCGACGGCGACGGGCTCCCGGACGGTCTCGAGGTGGGCGTCAGCACCCCGGTTGCGGGAACCTCCTGCACCCTCCCCCCGGACGCGAGCGAGGTGCTGAAGACGAGCCCGGTCAAGGCGGACTCGGATGGTGACGGCCTGAAGGACGGCGTGGAGGACACCAACCACAACGGCAAGGTGGACGACACCGAGACCCACCCGCTGCTCCGGGACACCGACTGCGATGGTCTGCTCGACGGCCCGAACCAGGGGAGCATCAAGGGCGAGGACCAGAACGCCAACGGTACCCGGGAGTCTTCCGAGACCGACCCGCACCGCTTCGATACCGATGCCGACGGCATCTCGGACGGCGTGGAGCGGGGCGTCACCAGCAACCTGGACGATGCGAACTGCAGCACCATCTTCCGCCCGGACGCCAACCCCAGCACCACCACGGACGCCACCAACTCGGATACCGACGGTGATGGGGTGGAGGACGGCGCCGAGGACACCGACCAGGATGGCACCGTGGACGCCGGTGAGTTGGATCCCCAGAACGGCACCGACACGACGGGCCCGGTCGGCCAGGTGTGCACCGCGGAGAACCTGCGCCCGGTGAGCTTCCAGTCGGCCGACGGAGCGGACATCAAGCTGGCGCTGCCCCCCTCCTTCGACGAGATCACCCAGATCAAGGTGGGCACCGAGGTGAAGGGCCTGGTGGGCTACGACACCACCACGAAGGTCGCCTTCCTTGCCTTCCGCAGCACTCCGCCCGCGGGCGCCACCGACCCGCTCGGCGACGAGGAAGCGCTGCAGCCCGCCATCAACGGCACGGGAACCCTGCGCAACCGCACCGCCCAGACCTTCAAGACCTGGGAGGGCTTCCAGGCCGTGCAGGCTTTCTATGATCAGGCCGGTACGAGCACGGACCTCAAGCGTCGCACCGACCAGCTCGTGGACGCGCTGGTGCCGGGCAGCACGGGCCGACTCAGCAGCACGGCGGCGGGTGTGATGGGTGACTTCCGGCTCCAGACGGTGTTCGTGCACCGCTCGGCCCAGAGCCTCGTGGTGCTCATCGCGGTGGCGCCCCTGGCGAACGTGACGGGGGCCAACCGCGGCACGCCGGCGGCCTTCTCCGTGAAGGATCTCTCGGATGGCTCCGCGCTCGCCCAGTTCGGCGAGGCCACGGGAGTGCAGTGCGAGAGCTTCACGCTCAACTCGCCGAAGGTGGACTTCCTCTTCGTCGTGGACGACAGCGGCTCGATGGCGACCTCGCAGACGGCGCTGGCCGCCACCGCCCAGTCCGCGGCCAACGCGCTCAATGCCTCGTCGCTCGACTGGCGCATGGCGCTGGTCACGTCGAGCTACCACCTGGGAGTCGCGGACGACACCAAGAGCAACAACATCAGCCGGCTGCGGCGCTTCACCCGCAACGTGAACAAGGTGAGGGCCTGGCTCTCCGATGGAAGCACGTGCAACGCCACCACCAAGGTGTGCAGCATCCCCGCCGCGCCCGATACCGCGACCTGTCCCAGCGACAAGTCCGAGGGCGTCAACGGCGGCTGCTGGTTGGGCACCAATGGCGCCGGCGCCGAGGGCCTGCTCGGCGCGGCCCGCAAGTCCATCGACGACATGACGCCGGGCACCGCCCCGGGCGGCACCGAGTCCGACACCCAGGCGCGCCAGGACGCCACCCTCGTGGTCGTGCTGCTCGGAGACGCGGACGATCAGACCACCGGCTACACCACGACCACTGGCAACTGCGGTTCGACGGGCAGCAAGGATGTGGCTGGGACCAGCTGCGAGGGCATCAACACCTTCAAGCAGTTCTTCGGCACCCGCTCCGAGTTCCCGCCCCCCAGCAACAAGACGGGCAAGCAGATCACCGTGCACGGCATCGTGTGCCCGTCCGGCCGGTACTGCGGTTGCACCGACACCACGAAGCCCTGCGACGTCAACAACACCAGCCGCGAGTACAACCCGCAGCCCGTGGGTGGTGTGGCGCAGCTTCGCCATGCCCAGGTGGTCAACGTCACGGGCGGCGTGCTCGGCTCCATCATCGACACCGCCTCCATCCAGACCTCGATGGATGCCATCATCGACGATGCCATCGGCAACGCGGGTTACAAGACGCTCAAGCCGCCCATCGGCGCCTCCATCAAGGTGGCCCTCGCCGGCGTGCTCAACCCGTCGGCCTGCACCGCGAGCAACGTGCCGCGCAGCAACGTCAACGGCTTCGACTTCGACGGCAGCGCGCGCACCCTCTCGCTCTTCGGCGCCTGCCGCCCGTCCACCAACAACACCCAGGTGGCCGTGTCGTACAAGTACTGGATCGACGAGGTGAAGGATCCCAATGGCGGCGTCCCGTGCAAGGACGACCCGGCCTACAGCCCCACCGAGGAGGATCACTGCACCGGTGCGACGCTCGGCTGCAACGACACGGGCAACCAGTGCGTCTGCAAGCCCAACTGCGGCGACAGCTGCGGCGCGGGCACCAAGTGCAACATGACCAGCTGCTCCTGCACCCCGGTCATCAACTAGCCATCCTCGCAACCGCGAAACCCCCGACCGGGATCCGGGCCTCTTCGGCTCGGACTCCCGGTCGTTTCGTTTCCAGAGCATGCCCGCATGCCCTCCAGGCTGTCGTGGCCGAGCTCTCGCACGGCTGCGGCACGAGGCACTCAGCGTCACCAACCTTTCGAGCGAACCGGGCCACGCCAGACGGGTGCTGGCCCTCCTGGGAAAGGAGGGCGTTCAATGGATGCCATTGCGCTCTTGAAAGCGGACCACAAGACCGTGGAGACGCTCTTCCGCAAGTTCGAGCAGGCGGGAAAGAGCGCGAAGAAGCTCAAGCGCAGGCTGGTGGACCAGATGGTGCTCGAGCTCGCCATGCACGCGATCATCGAGGAGCAGGTCTTCTATCCGGCGGTGCGCGCCAGGGCCGAGACGCTGGAGGAGCAGGTGCTCGAAGCACTCGAGGAGCACCATGTGGCCAAGTGGATATTGAAGGAGCTGGAGAACCTGCCACCGGAGGCGGAGCGCTTCGACGCCAAGGTGAAGGTGCTGATGGAGAACATCCGCACCCACGTCTCCATGGAGGAGCGCGAGCTGTTCCCCCAGGTACGCAAGACCTTCAGTCCGCGCGAGCTCAAGGACCTGGCGGAGGCGTTGATGCTGGCGAAGCGGGCCGCCCCCACGAGGCCCCACCCGCGCGCGCCCGATACTCCGCCGGGCAACCTGGTGGCGGGTGCCGTGGCGGCCGTGCTCGACATGGGCAAGGACGCGCTGCGGGCCGCACGCCGCAAGACCCAGGGCATGTCCCCCGAGCCCGCCACGCTCGCCGGCAAGCGTCCACGCAAGACCCGCTCTCGCAAGGACACCGATCGCGAGGTCCGGCAGGAAGGCCACGGGTCGGCACAGGACATGGGGCTCGAGTCCTCCTACCTGATGTGAGAGGGAGAGTCGGGGACGGGGCGCCAGGAACAACCCGGGCAAGGAGGACGTGAGTCCTCCTATGCTCCGCGGCCATGTCCATGAAGATCGCCATCCTCGACGACTACCAGCGCGTCGCGAGGGACCTCGCCGACTGGGACCGTCTGCCGGCCGGTAGCGACCTCGTCGTGTTCGACCGCCACATCGCCGACCGGGAGGAGCTGGCGGCGGCGCTCCAGCCCTTCGAGGTGATCGTCATCATGCGGGAGCGCACGCCCTTCCCGGCCGAGCTGCTCGAACGACTGCCGAAGCTGCGCCTGCTGATCACCACGGGCGGGCGCAACGCCTCCATCGCTCTGGAGGCGTGCCGGGCGCGTGGCATCACGGTCTGCGGCACGGGCACCCTCGGCACACCAACGGCGGAGCTGGCCTGGGGTCTCATCCTGGCGCTGGTCAAACGCATCCCGGCGGAGGAGCGCGCCCTGCGCGCTGGCGCCTGGCAGACCGGATTGACCGAGGGGCTGGCCGGCAAGCGCCTGGGCCTGCTCGGACTCGGAAAGCTCGGCACCCAGGTGGCGCGCGTGGGGCAGGCCTTCGGGATGGACGTGGTGGCCTGGAGCCAGAACCTCACCCCCGAGCGGGCGGCCGAGGTCGGTGTGCGCCGGGTGGAGAAGCAGGAGCTGTTCGCCACCTCGGATGTCGTCAGCCTGCACCTCATCCTCAGTGACCGTACGCGCGGCATCGTCGGCGCCGAGGAGCTGAACGCCATGAGGCCCACCGCCTGGTTCGTCAACACCTCCCGCGCCGGGCTGGTGGACGAGTCGGCGCTACTGGCCGTGCTGCGTGACAAGCGGATCGCCGGAGCCGGGCTGGACGTGTTTCCCGTCGAGCCACTGCCGACCGACCACCCCCTGCTCTCCCTGCCCAACGTCGTGCTGACCCCGCACCTCGGCTACGTGACGCGGGAGAACTACGCCGTCTTCTACCGCGATGCGCTGGAGGACATCCTGGCCTGGAGAGCCGGCGCGCCAGTGCGGTTGCTCACCTGATGAAGACCTCCGCGGTCTCACCCCTCCGCGCGGTCCGTGATGACGCCTCGCACGGTGTGCACCGCCGCATCCACCTCGGCGAGGATGCGGCGCGCGTGGAGCAGGAACGCCTCGCCCGCGGGCAGCAGGCGCATGCCCCGGGACGTGCGCTCGAAGAGCGGGGTGCCGAGCTCTTCCTCGAGCGAGAGGATGTGCCGACTGAGCGGAGGCTGGGTGAGATGGAGCCGGTGCGCGGCGCGCCCCACATGGCCCTCCTCGGCCACCGCGACGAAGGACTGGATGTGCGTGAGACTCACGGCAGGAGACGTTAGCGCGGAACCAGGGGCCGATGCACGGGAGCCCTTCCTCCCACCTCCATGCGCATCCAGCATTGGACGCTCCGACAGCGCGAGTGCCACCTTGCCGCGCCATGGGGATTCCACTGCTGAAAGGGACCGAGGTCGAACGCCTGCGCCTGGCGGGGCAGGCGGCGGCGGGGACGCTGGCATACGTCGCGGCGCGGCTGGCGCCTGGGATTTCAACGGCGGACATCGACGCGTGGGTGCGGGAGGACACCGCCCGGCGCGGAGGCACGCCGAGCCAGTTGGGCTATCACGGCTTCCCCGCGACGGTGTGCACCAGCCGCAACCACGTGGTCTGCCACGGCATCCCGCGCGAGGAGGAGCGGCTCGCTCCGGGGGACATCATCAACGTGGACGTGACCACGTGTCTGAACGGGTTCCACGGTGACACCTCGGCCACGTTCCTCATCGGCGAGGTGTCGGCGGAAGCGCGGCACGTGGTGGAGGTGGCGCGCCGGTGCCGGGAGGCGGGCATCGCGGTCGTGCGTCACGGCGCGAAGCTGGGAGACATCGGCGCGGCCATCCAGGAGCTGGCGCGGGCGGAGGGCTGCAGCGTGGTGGAGGAGTTCGGGGGGCATGGCATCGGCCGCTCCATGCACCTCCCGCCCCATGTGTCTCACGTGGGGAAGCGGGGCACGGGCATCACGCTGCGCTCGGGCATGGTCCTCACCATCGAGCCCATGGTGAACCTCGGGCGCCCGGAGGTGCGGGTGCTGCCGGACAGGTGGACGGTGGTCACCGAGGACGGGCGCCTCTCCGCCCAGTTCGAGCACACCGTCCTGGTGACGCGTGAGGGCTGCGAGGTGCTCACCCTGCCGGAGCCCCCGCCCCAAGAGCTCGCTGGCCCCGAGCTCCGACAGCCTCACTCACCGGTGTAGCCGGGCGGGTCCTGACACCCGTCCAGGTAGCCACGCTGCTCCGGACAATCATCCCGCACATCGGGAAAGCCGTCCTGGTCCACATCCCGTCGTGCCTTCAGGTCCATCCGATACAGCGCGGGCACGTTGAGACAGGCCCGGCTGATGATGGGCTCACCGCCATAGCCTCGCGTCGGCCCCTCCAGCGCACAGGGCACCTGGGACAGCAGCTCGGGGTTGAAGCGCTCCGGGCCATACGTCGGCTGTCCGCCCACCTTCCACTCGGCGGCCACCTTCCCATCCCCATCCACGTCCGCGGGCAGATCGGTGATGGCGTAGAGGACGAGGCTGTTGAGGAAGGCCAGCAGCGCGTCGCGCTCGCGCTCGGGCAGAGCCCTCCAGCGGGCCCGCGTCTCCGCCGCCTCGCCACCATGGCGCTCCAGCGCGTCCTCCAGCGACAGCGAGGCCCCGTCGTGGAAGTACGGGGCCGTGGAGCCCACACCCCACAGCGGCGCGGTGCGGAACTTCCGGAGGACCGTGCCATCGAAGCCCAGCTCGTGGCTCTCCGGCCCGAGGTCATGGCGCCGGAAGTCGCTGTACACGCCGCGCGCGAGGAAGGGTCTGCCCTCGGGCTCCAGCCCTGTCTCCGTCTTTCGCGCGGTCCACACGAGGCGGCCTTCGAGCGTGCCCGAGGAGCCCGGTGCGACCTCCAGGCGGAAGAGTCGCCGGTCGCGCTCCACCTCCCAGTCCGCCACGTGGCAGGTGGCGCAGCCGATGCGGTCGAACACCTTGCGTCCCTCTCGGGCCCGGGGCGTGGGCTTCTCCGCCGGGGGTGGGACGTGCAGGAGGAAGTGCTCGGCCAGGTCCACGTCGCCACACGAGAGTTCCTCGAGCGCGCCGTCCCGGTCGGGGTCGTCCCGCGAGACGCCGGCAGCGGTCAACACCCGCCCGCGGTCGCGCGGCCGCACGGTCATCGTCTGCACCATGCCACTCGGACTCGTCCCGGAGAGGCCATCCTTGTCCGGGTCATCCACCAGGAGTGGATCGTACGCCTGCAGTCCGGTGTGGACGTCCGCGGCCTGGACGAAGAAGGCGCGGAGCGTGGAAGTGAGCGCCCCGTCCGCCTGGCCGTGCCCGAAGACCTGTGGCTCGGGGGCCCAGGCGGCGACGCCGGGCGTCTTCAGCGAAGTGGCCCAGGCCATCCACTGGCCCTCGCCATCCAGGTAGTACGCCCGCACCTGCGGCTCGATGTCCGGTACCCCCTCTCCCGTCTCGTCGCCACAGGGGCCGAAGTCGAGCGCCACCCCGCCCGAGCCCCGCGTGTGGACGGTGGCCCGCTTCCCCTTGGCTTCGGCGGGGGTGATGCGGCCATCACCGTTGGCGTCGCACGAGGCGAGAATGCGGGCGCGGATGTGCTCGCCAATCATCTCCTGGAGGCCCCCACCGAAGAGGTGGGGCGTGTTGCGGCCGGTGCCCGCGTCCTTGGGAATGGTGGGGCCAGCACCCGGCTCGCCGAAGGGGACGTTGTGGCAGGTGGCGCACGAGCCGGAGTCATCGCGAGGCAGGGTGCCTCCGCCTCCACCGCCCATGAGGCGTGGCCGGGTGAAGCCCACGAGCCGTCCCGGCTCGCCGAACACGCCGTCCCGAAGCTGCCAGTCACGCAGGTTGAGGTCGCGGCCTATCGCATAGGCGAGCAGCGGATCGTTCCGGATGAGCCAGATGGAGCTGCCCTGCACGTCGACGGGGGCGTGCAGGGCGCGCAGGCGCGGGGCCTTCAGCGAGCGCCCCGAGACATCCCAGGGCACGTCATGCGGGTGATCGCGCGTGCTGCCCGGACGCACCGAGAGCTGGGCGGAAGCGAGCGTCGGGAGGAGCGCCGCGAGCAGCGCGAGCCTCACGGGGGAACTCCGCCGCAGTCCTCGTACGAGGTGTACTCCTCGTTGTCGTTGGCGAAGGCCAGCTCGAGATCATCGGTCATCTCCTCCTTGCGGAAGACGCGCCGCACCTTCGTGAGGTACTCGCCCTTCTTCAGCCATCCCTTCAGCCCCTTGAAGTCGTGTTGCTGAGCCTCCCCCATGGTCTGCGAGGACTGGGGGATGGGCACCAGGCCCTTGTCCAGCTTGTCGAGGTCCGCTCCCTTCAGCCGCTTCGCGTACTCCAGCTTCGACTGGGGCAAGGCGATCTTCCGAGGGGCCTGCACGTAGAAGAGCGCCTCGGTCTTGTCCTTCACGCTCAACGGGGTGATCTTCAGCGGGTAGACGAGCTTCTCGCTGGTGAACTGGAAGCGCGTGGGCGTCACCTCGCCGGCGAAGGTGCCGTCGGGTCATGCTTCATCTGCTTGGTGTCGATCTTCATCACGGTGAAGAACCACTTCTTCTTCACGTAGAAGTCGAGCGTCGCCTCGTCGCCGGAGTAGCTGTACTTGTTCTCCTTCAGCCACTCGAACAGGTCCGAGGCCTTCTCCGCGGTGATGATCTTGTAGTCGAGCGAGCCGACCACGCCCGCCTCCAGCACCCGCACCGTGCTCTTCTTCATCACCGGGGCCTCTCGAGCCGCGGACGGGAAGGCGCTGGAGTACTTCTTCATGGGACGCGTACAGGGCCTGGGCTCGAGCACGGTGTAGAGCGCCAGGTCCTTGAAGATGTCGCGAGGGGCCTCCTTCAGCTTGGGCTGGGCGGGCGTGGGGATGACCATGCCGAAGTCCTCGGCATTGCCCTGGAAGACGGGCTGCACGGTGAAGGACTCGGACTTCGTCTCTGGATCCCAGGTGATGAGTGCGCGCTGTGAGGGCTGGGTGACATCGCGATCCAGCGCGGCGAAGTACGAGCAGGCGGCATGGGCCTGTGGGGCGAAAGCGACGAGCGCTCCCGCGAGCAGACCTGCCACCAGTGAAGACCGAACGAGCATTGCTCCTCCTTGAGGGTGGAGGGATGCTAAGGCAGCGGCTCAGCGATTCGAAGTGGGGATGCCGGATGCGGGCCCTCATCGAGAAGGCCCGACGCCACTTGCAGCAGGTCGCCGACGGCTCAAAGGTGGTCCATCGCCAGGACGTCCAAGGCGATGGAGTATCCTCCCGGTGGAAGCCACACGAGCATCCCATGAAGAGACCAGCGCCCTTCCGTCCCTCCGCATTCGACCTCCTCTGCGGAGCCTCGTTGCTCGCGAGCCTGGCCTTCCTGGTGATGTGGCCGTTCGGTTACAGGCTCTACACCTCCTTCGGCATCGACGCGGATCGCGTCGATGATGCCTTCGTGACCCAGACCCACTATCGCCTCCGGTGGCCCGGAGACGGCTCCTTCATGGTGGGGGCTAACGAATTCAGACATCCCAAATCGAAACCCCTGGAGCGCTTCGACCTGGGGGGCGCCTTCTTTCGAGCGCCGCGGAAGCCGACACCCCAGTCCGGCTGGAACCGCATGGGCTTCTGGCTCATCCGCAAGGGGCACCAGGACAAGGCGGAGCCATGGTCGCTCTGGCTGGGCGTCCCGAGCTGGCTGCCCCCGTTGCTGACAGGCCTCCTGCCGGCCTGGTGGTGGATGCGAAGGAGGCGGAACCTCCGGCGCCATCCCGAAGTGGATTGAGCCGCTCCATGGTAGGCGGGCCTGGACACTTCGGCCCCCGAGAATCCACGGCGCACGCAAACGATTTCGTCAGGTTTTCGGGGCAGACCGCGTCATTCCCGTCGAGTGCCGGAAATCGCCATGCGACACCGGCCACACCACCGCGAACAAGCCACTGAGTCCTTTGTCAGGCCTCGTTTCGAGCCGTCGTCTGGGGGAGCCCCACCCCTGACGAGAGGTTCATGATGCCGCTGGCTTCGTCCATCCTGTTTGGCCGGAATCCGCATCAGTCCGATTCATTCGATACGGAGGCGGATGCGGCCGAAGCGCTGGGAATAGATACCTTCCAGATCGATCTGGCCGCCCTGTTGGAGGGCGATGCGGAACGCGCGTGCGCCGCCATTCCCGAACAGGGCCACCTCCGGCTGCTGTACCGGGGGTGGATGCTCACGGGCGAAGAGTACGAGGCGCTGGACGAGGCGCTCGGGGCGCTTAGCCACGAGCTGATGACCACCCCCGCGCAGTACTCGGCGGCCCACTACCTGCCGAACTGGTACCCGCAGCTGAAGGGGTACACCGCACGCTCCGTCTGGACCGAGGGCACGGACCCGTCGGAGGCGTGGCATGCCGCTCAAGCGCTCGGCTCGCCGCCATGGCTCGTGAAGGACCACGTGAAGTCGGCGAAGGAGCGTTGGGCCGAGGCGTGCTTCGTTCCGGCCGGAGCCTCGCGACAGGACTTCGAGCGCATCTGCGGCGCGCTGCTCGAGGAGCGAGGAGAGCGCTTCGAGCGTGGGTTCGTCGTCAGGCGGATCCTGCCATTCAAGGTCCGGGGACGGACGCGGACCGGGCCCGCGCACCTCGAATTCCGGCTGTTCTTCGGGCACGGGCGGCTCCTGGCGGCGGAGTCCTCCGATGACTTCGATGTCGACGTACCGGATTTCTCCGCCTTCGAGCGACTCGCACGCAGAATCGACGCGCGCTTCTTCACCATGGATGTCGCGATGCTCGAAGACGGCCGTTGGGCCGTGGTCGAGGTGAACGATGGCGGTGTCTCCGGGATTCCCCCAAGCATCGATCCCCGAGAGCTGTTCGCGGCATTGCTGGGCGTGGAGCGGTAATCCACGTCCTGGCCTGCTCCTGGCGTGGGGGCAGGCGCCCCCCACCGCCCTCCCCTACGCCAGTGCGCTCAGGCTCGTCCCTGCCTTCCGGTGGCCGTTCCTATTCCCAAGGCTAAGACTTTATCCTGATGAATAAGGCCTCCAGGAGCCTGCTCCCGAGCCAGGCCGGGGAAGTCCCTGGAAAGACGCGGGTTTGCGCTGGGTGGCACCCTGGCGGACGGAATGGCACGCCGGATGCTCAAGGCAGGGGCATGGCGAACCTGTCCCTCTTCCAGACCACTCGCGGCCCGGTACTGCCCCCGCCCGATGCCCTCAACGAGGAGGGCGCCCCTGCCTTTGCCTTCACGCCCCGGCACGCGCTGGCCCAGTACGCCGCCACCGGCTGCCTCAACGGCACCTTCTATGCCGCGGCCGAGGTGCAGCTCGACCAGCTTCTCGCGCTGAGTGGCCAGGTGGAGCCGGAGTTCGTGGCTCGCACGGCCCTGTACTGCCGCCAGCGCGGGTACATGAAGGACACCCCGGCGCTGCTGTGCGCGGTGCTCTCGGTGCTCGGACCCGAGCTGCTGCCGCGCGTCTTCCCGCGCGTCATCGACACCGGCCGCATGCTGCGCACCTTCGTGCAGATCATGCGCTCGGGGCTCGTGGCCCGCCGCTCGCTGGGGAGCCTCCCCAAGCGGCTGGTGTGCGAGTGGCTGGACGCGCGCGACGAGGACACGCTCTTTCGTGAGTCGGTGGGCCAGTCCCCCTCGCTGGCGGACATCATCCACATGGTGCACCCCAAGCCGAAGACGGCTCGACGTGAATCCTTCTATGGCTACCTGCTGGGTCGGCCCCACGCGCGCGAGGCGCTGCCGGAGCTGGTGGCCCACTACGAGGACTTCAAGGCCCGCCCCACCTCGCGTGAGGTGCCGGAGGTGCCCTTCCAGCTCCTCACTTCCCTGCCCCTGAAGACGGAGGCGTGGGTGCACATCGCCCAGGAGGCCTCCTGGCACATGACGCGGATGAACCTCAACACCTTCGCCCGGCACGGCGTTTTCAACGAGCCGGGGATGGAGAAGCGGATCGCCCGGCGGCTGGCGGATCCGGCGGAGGTGCGGCGGGCGCGGGTGTTCCCGTACCAGCTCCTGGCGGCGTGGCGCGCGGTGGGTCGCGAGGTGCCTGCCCGGGTGCGTGACGCGTTGCAGGCGGCCATGGAGGTGGCCATCGAGAACGTGCCGCGAGTGGAGGGCCGGGCCTACGTCTGCGTGGACGTCTCGGGCTCCATGCAGTCGCCGGTGACGGGGCATCGCGAGGGGGCGACGACGGCGGTGCGCTGCGTGGACGTGGCCGCGCTCCTGGCGGCGGCCATGTTGCGACGCAACCCGGGCGCGCAGGTGGTGCCGTTCGATCATGACGTGGTGCCGCTGACGCTCCCGGTGCGCGACAGCATCATGGCCAACGCCCAGCGAATGGCGTCGGTGGGAGGGGGCGGGACGAACTGCAGCGCGCCACTGGCGTGGCTGAACGCGCGCCACGCGAAGGGGGAGCTGGTGGTGTTCGTGTCGGACAACGAGTCCTGGGTGGATGCGCGGGCGGGAGTGGGGACGGAGACGCTGCGACAGTGGGAGCTCTTCCGGCGCCGCAACCCGCGCGCGCGGCTGGTGTGCATCGATCTCCAGCCGTACGGGACGACCCAGGCACCGGAGCGAGAGGACATCTTCAACGTGGGAGGTTTTTCGGATGTGGTGTTCGAGCTGATGTCGGACTTCGCCAATGGCGGGTTGGATGCCCGCCGGTGGGTGGAGTCCATCGAGAGCACCGAGCTTTGAGGAACGCCGGGGGCCGGATGCGAGTGTGACTACATTCCAACTGTCCGTCTCACTCACTCCTTGCCGGCTCTCGGCGGAGGAGGGAGGCCGAATGCGAACGGGACTACATCTTCCACATGTCCATCTCGTTCAATCCTTGTCGGCCCCTTCCTCTTCCTCATTCCTCCATGTTTCCGGAGCAAACGCCCGCGTCCGGCTACAATCGCCGCCAATGTTCCATGAGGAGTGCAAGATGCTGTTCGGAAGACTTCTTGGAGAGGGACTCTGGAACCTTCGCCACCTCACGGCCAAGCCCTTGACCGGAACGCCCCTGGAGCAACTGGAGGGAGCGCTCCAGAACGTCATCCGGGAGGTATGCCACTTCTTCCTGACCCATGGTCCGAAGCCGCTTCATAAGCGGCTGGCCGATGGCAGTCTGTTCTCGCCTTCATTGGAGGAGCACGCCCTGGACGAGGAGCAGCGGCTTTTGCGCGCCTGGCTACGGCAATCAGAGGTCCTGTCGAGGAATGAGGTGATTGGCGTCTCGCCTAGCGGTGGCCCCAGCATCTTGACAATGCAGTGCCATGATGCGCGACACCTGTTTGAGCTTTTCGTGAGAAACAACCAGGAAGAGCAACTGCGCTCGCTGGATCCGCTGGCCCTGCTGATGTCGAAGGCGCCTCCAGAGTGGAACTGTCTCCTCATAACAGAAGATGAAGCACATCCACCCGCGAACCTCGCCGAGATGCGCGTGAGGGCGTGGAATGGCTTTGTTGGCGAGTACGTCCGCGATTATCTATGGCTCGCCCCCCAGGTACTGAACTTGGATGAGCGGGTGGCGCACTACCTGTTCATCCGACTGAAGCAGCGCATCGCGCGTGGGCGGCAATGCCAATACCGCCTGACGCCCCTGCTCAAGCTGTGGCTGAATGGCCCCGCTTTGGAACTCCTGCCGCGCCTCAAGCTGAGGGCTGTGTCGGCGATGGAGCTCGACCGTTGGCTCAACCCGGACCCGCTGTGCAATGAAATACCGCTGCGTGGGCTCGATGTCCTTGGTCTTCGGAGTGTGCTCGAATATGAAGAGCCGGGCTTTCAGACCATCATGTGGGAGAGGGACCTGCATGACGAGCTGAAGCTGGAACTCCCAGAATTTGTGGCGCTGGTAGCTCTCAACCTGCTCATGGGCGAGCCATCCATCGGATACATCATCGAGCCCACTTTCGCGGAGAAACTCCGGGAAGGATCGCTCCGGGAGGGATTCAGGACCCGCATCGGCGGGGCCTCTTTCAATAGAGCATTCATGCCTGGCCATGTCTCGTTGAGCGTTGATGACGCCAAACGTTTGCAGGCATTGGTTCCGCGAATCTACGATCTTTTCTCCGCTGAGACAGGTCAGGCAGGAGCCTCGCAGGACGGAGGCCTGACCATCGCCCTGCGTCGCTGGTTCTCGTCCTGCCGCCGAGGCTCTCCAAAAGACTGGCTGATAGACTGCTGGGTAGCACTCGAGGGGCTCTTCACGCGCCGAGGAGAGGGCTCTCTCACCACGAAGTGCGCGGAGAGAATCAGCAAGGAGCTGGCGACTCTTGGGGTGGGACCCGCCGACAACCTGCAGCGGGCGGTGAGGGAGTCCTACGAAAGCAGGTGCGAAATCGTCCACGGAGAACGCACACAGGGCAGGAACTATCAGGACGAGGCGATACGTACTCGCGACTATCTGAGGACGATTCTGCTCCACCGTCTGGGAGCCCGCTGAATCTGATGGGACTGCAACAGCGCCCGTACCGCGCGGCACCGCCCTCCACTGCGCCTGAGTCAATCCTCGCCGCGAATTGGCGCGACGAGCTCGCCAGAGACGGACCCACCGCCTGGGAACTTCGCGTCCACCCGGAGGTGGACCTTCGTCCGAGAGAGCATCACCACCTCCACGGTGCCATCACTCTGGCGCCAGTCAGAACCATCACGGGGCGAAGACTCCGAGAAGCGCCAGACGGCGACCTGCGCGGTGGAGCGCTTTCCCCCAGCGCGGAGTCTCCCCTCCGCCAACCTGGGGAGCGTGACGAAGAGAACGACGTCACCTTCCTCGATCTTCTTGTGGGTCAGGACGTCGTCCTCGTATTCGGTGGCATAGAGGAAGACCTGCTCGTCCGGGGTCCGTTCCGCATACGCCCCCTGGCGACGAATGGTCGCTTCATCATGAGCGTGCGCTCCTGATGTCCCTTTGGCTCGACTGCCAGGGGGACATCAAGTCCCGGCCTGTTGCTCCAGGTCGAGAACCAGCTCCGTCAGCTCACGCACGAGCATGCGTGCCGCTTCCGGCGAGGGCATCCCCGCCCACCGGATGAACGCCTCCACGGGCTTGTCCTGCGCCACGGAGCGGGCCAGGGTGCGCAGCGCTTCGTGCCGGGCTTCTCGGAGGTGCTCCCGTTCCGATGCGGAGAGGCGGCGCGAGGCCCAAGCGTCGATGGCCCACGAGAGCTCCGCATGCCGCAGCTCGTCCGGGGCGATGTGGCCCAGGGCCCGGCGCACCTCCGGATCGAGCGCGCAGCGAGCCTGCCACCCCGCCACGAGAGCACCGAACGTCTCGCGCACACAGCCCTCCACGGCATTCTCCAGCGCGAGCGCGGCCAGGGGACGAGGGCCAAAGGGCTCCACCTGCAGAGGAGGAATGGGAGCGCCGTAACGCTGGGCGAGGGCCCGCATGGCGCGCATGTGGCGTACCTCGTCCGAGGCGGAGCGGCGGGCGGCGCGCACCAGCCGGGCGGGGGCCCCATGATTGGCGAGTTCCTCGGCGAGGCGCTCGAAGGCCGGCACGGAGGCAGCCTCCAAGTGGGCCATCCGGGCGAAGAGGGCTCCGAGCGCGGACACCCGGCCCTCCACCACACCCCGGCTCACCAGCCCCTCGGGACGGCGGCCTTCACAGAGTTCCCCAACGACCTGACACGTCACTACCGCGCTGGTGCCACCATCACGCATCTGCAGGCTGCAATCCTTCAGCCACTCTGGACCAGCCCTCTGCCCACTGTACGAATTCATGCAGTAGTGCTGGCAGGTGTCCAGCTCATGAGTGCCGCCATCGGGAGGGGCGCGCCAGGAGATCGTGATCCTCTCCTCATAGAGTACCTCGTAGCAACTCATGCGGTAGGAGGACTGCCGCGAGCAGGCGAGGAGGGGAAGCGCCGGGGCGAAGAGCAGCAGTCGGGAAACGGTGCGGCGGAGCGTCCTGCGTGACATGAGCCTCTCGTGAATCAATGAGCGTCCGCGACGCGCTCGAGCATCAGCAGCTCGAAGCTCACGTCGAGCAGCTTGGGCTGGCCAGGGAGACAGGATTTGGACCTGTCTCCCCAGAGTGCTGCGCTACTTCACGTCACCGCTCGCGGTGGTGCTCGCGGCCGGGCTCATCAGGATGGGCGGCCGGTCCTTGCCCTCCATCGCCCGCTGCAGCTCGATCTCCTGCAGCAGCACCGCCGGCGCCACCGTGGACACCGGCACGTTCCCGCTCTCCGCCCCGCAGTACCCGTTGAAGATGCCCAACTTGCGGCCCGTGGACATGATGCGGTTGATCGACGACAGCGGCGTGCCGACGATCTCCACCCCGCGCACCAGCGTCTCCTGTCCCGTCTTCACGTCCACCCGGTACACCATCCGCGGCACGCCCTTGAACGCCTGGTAGCCGTAGCTCGACGTGTTGGTGTTGCCGCCCGTGATGTCCCGGATGATGAGCCCGTAGGGCTTGCCCTGGCGCTTCGCCTCGGCGATGAGCTGCTTCTTCAGCTCCACGTCATCCACCTGCTTCGTCGACTCGACGATGAGGTTGGCCATGCGCGCCACCGGCTTGCGCGTGCCCTGGCTGCGCCCGTGCCCGTTGGACTGCAGGAAGCCCTCCACCGGCCGCCTCGACAGCAGGTAGCCCTTCAGCACGCCCTTCTCCACCAGCGGCGTCCGCTGCCCCTTCACGCCCTCCTCGTCGTACTCGTAGAACCCGTTGAGCGGCTCGCCCTGCAGCGTGCGCAGGGTCGGGTCGTCGATGAGGCTGAGGAACGCCGGCAGCACCTGCTTGCCCACCTGGCCCCGGAAGGTCTTCCCCTCCCCTTCCCCATCCTGCCGGTCTCCCTCCAGCCGGTGCCCCATCGTCTCGTGGAAGAGCACGCCCGCCGCCTCCGGCGCGAGGATGGCCGGCCCCGTGTACGGGTCGATGGCCGGTGCCTTCCTCAGCGCCAGCAGTTCCTCGACGATCTTCGTGGTGGCCTCGGCCAGCTTCTTGTCGTCCGGCAACCCCGCCTCGGTGGGCGCGTAGTAGTTGCGCGAGTTGTCCAGGAGCTGCCCGTCGTCCGCCCGCGTCACCGCCATCACGTGCAACCCGTACATCGTCTCTTCCGACACGATGCGGCTGCCCTCGGTGGACACGAAGAGGCGCGTCACCTTGTCCGCCGTCACCCGCACCTCCGAGTCGAAGATCTCGGGGTGCGCCTTGAAGCGCGCGGACACCTCGCGCGCCACCTTCCTCCAGCGCTCGTGGTCGAACGGGAAGACCACCGGCTTCTGCACGTACTGAGTCGGCTTCTCCTTGGAGAAGGACGGCGGCTGCTTCGGGTCCTCCACCGCGTAGACGTTCTCACCCTTCTTCTTGAGGAACTGAGAGAGCGCGGCCTTGTACTTCTCGTCCGTCACCAGCCACAGCGAGGTGCGCAGCGCCAGGGCCGCGTCGTCGATGGGCGCGTCCTTGTTGGCGACGTAGCTGCTGCCGCGGCCACCGCCGAAGAACTCGTACTCCTCGGGGCCCGAGTTGTCGAAGTCGTACGAGCCCACCCGCACGTCCACGTACAGCTTTCGCTCGCGGAACGAGTCATCCTGGAAGAGCGCCCCGTAACGGGCGACGATGCCGTGCTGCTCCGTGTCCTTGAGCTGGTAGCCCATGAAGTACGGAGGCTCGTGGTTCTGCAGCTTGAGCTGCTGCTGGTTGCGCTGGAGCTCCTCCGCCATCGCGTCCACCAGCGCCACGCGCGCGTCCGGAGCGGGCGCGGCGGCGGCGAGGAGGACCGAGGAGGCGAGCAGTGGAAGGACTGGCCTGAGTAGGTTTCGCACACCCCGACTCTACCCGACCCCGCCCCGGCTAACATGCCCCGCGAGGAGGCCGTCATGGACAAGAAAGTCGTGGTGATCACGGGAGCGAGCGCGGGAATCGGCGCCGCCCTGGCGGAGCAGGTCGGTCGGAAGGGGTGGCAGCCGGTGCTCGCCGCGCGGCGCGAGCGCGAGCTGCGCGAGGTGGCGGCACGCTCGGGGTCCGAGGCACTCCCGGTGGTCGCGGATGTCTCCCGGCGTGAAGACGTCCAGCGCGTGCTGGACGCGGCGCTTGCCCGCTTCGGGCAGGTGGACGTCTGGGTGAACAACGCGGGGCGAGGCATCAGCAAGCTCGTCTCCGAGCTCACCGACGAGGACTTCGACGAGATGATGCGCGTCAACGTCAAGTCGGCGCTCTACGGCATGCAGGCCGTGCTGCCGCACTTCCAGTCGCGCGGACGCGGGCACATCATCAACGTCTCGTCCATGCTGGGACGGGTGCCGTACGTCCCCGTCCGCTCGGCCTACAACGCGGCCAAGCACGCGCTCAACGCGCTCACGGCCAACCTGCGCCAGGAGCTGCGCGAGCGCTACCCGGACATCCACGTCACCGCGTTCCTGCCGGGCGTGGTGGCCACCGAGTTCGGCGTGAACGCGCTCGGGGGCGGAGTGGACTCGCGGCGGATTCCCGGCGCGCAATCCGTCGAGGAGGTGGCCGCCGTCCTGCTGGACGTCATCGAGCGGCCCCGCCCCGACGTGTACTCGCGGCCGGAGTACCAGCAGCAGGTCATCGCCTACTACTCCTCCGAGGACCTGACCGTCCCAGAGCCCGGCGCGCCCAGGCGTCCGTGAGCTGGATAAACGAAGGCCCCACCGCGGCGTCCCCCCCTGACCGCCGCGACGGGGCCTCCTGGCTGTGGCCGGACGGCAACCGGGCCGGCCGGCGCCCCGCCTATGCCTTCGTCACCTTCTCACGGCCCGGGCCCACGTTCTTGCTGGCGTTGCGGGTGTCGACGACCACCTGCGACTGCTTCACGACCATGTTGTAGTCGATGCTCGAGTGGTCGGTGAGGATGACCACCGCGTCGTACTGGCCGATGCGTCTCCGGGTGCAGCGGCACCGACGTCATGCGAGTAGTGGAAGCCGTGACCCTCCTCGAGGCGCGGCACGTACGGGTCGTGGTAGTCGACCTCGGCGCCCTTCTCCTTGAGCAGCGAGATGATCCGCAGGCTCGGGCTCTCGCGCATGTCGTCGATGTCCTTCTTGTACGCCGCGCCGAGGCACAGCACCTTCGAGCCGTTGAGCGTCTTCCTGTGCTTGTTGAGCGCCTCCATGGTCCGGGTGCACCACGTAGTACGGCATCTGCGTGTTCACCTCGCCGGCCAGCTCGATGAACCTGGTGTGGAACTCGTACTCGCGCGCCTTCCACGTCAGGTAGAACGGGTCGATGGGGATGCAGTGCCCGCCCAGGCCCGGGCCCGGGTAGAAGGGCATGAAGCCGAAGGGCTTGGTCGCTCGCCGCGTCGATGACCTCCCACACGTCGATGTCCATCCGGTCGCAGAGCATCTTCATCTCGTTGACCATGGCGATGTTGACGCAGCGGTAGATGTTCTCCAGCAGCTTGGCCAGCTCGGCCACGCGCGTGGAGGACACCGGCACCGTCTCCTTGCAGCGCGCTGCGCGTAGAGCGCCTGCGCCACCTCGAGGCACGCCGGGGTGTAGCCGCCGACGATCTTCGGGATCGTCTTGGTGTTGAAGTTCTTGTTGCCCGGGTCCTCGCGCTCGGGGCTGAAGGCCAGGTGGAAGTCCACGCCCGCCTTCAGGCCGCTCCTCTCCAGCATGCGGCTTGAGCACCTCGTCCGTGGTGCCCGGGTAGGTGGTGGACTCCAGGACGAAGAGCTGCCCTGGACGCACGTACGGCGAGAGCGCCTCGCCCGTCTTGACGATGTAGCTCATGTCCGGCTCACGCGACGCCGTGAGCGGCGTGGGCACGCAGATGATGATGCAGTCCAGCTCCTTCGCCCGGGCGAAGTCCGTCGTCGCCTTCAGCCTGCCCTTGCTCGTCAGCTCCTTCAGCGGCGCGCTGGGGATGTGCTTGATGTAGCTCTCCCCCTTGCCGATGCTGTCCACCTTCCGCGTGTCGACGTCGAGCCCCGTCACGGGGAAGCCGGCCTCCGCGAACGCCATGCCCAGCGGCAGACCCACGTAGCCCATCCCCACCACGCCCACCCTCGCCTCCCGCCGACGGATACGCTCCAGCAGCGGGCTCACCATGACGCGCATCTGACTCACCTCTCCCTGAAGGTGTGCCGGTCCCCCCGGTCACCCCCTCGTCCCTGGTCTTCAATTGAAGACGACCACCCACCTCAGCCACGCCGGGGGCGACACGCGCACCCGGAACACCACCACCTGCGACGGCACCACGAGGCCGTAACCCGGCGAGTACCGGGACGGCTCCAACCGCGGCTCCAGGCCCACCGCGAAGAGCACCAGCGCCACCGGGGCCTCCGCCGGCCCCAACTCCACACCGAGCGATTCGAAGTTCCGCGGGGCTTCTGGCACACGCAGTGCCCGCGCCAGTTGCGCGGGCGTGGGCGCTCGCGGCCGGGCCTCGCGGTCCGGAAGGTGGAGTCGCCCCACCACTTCGTGAAGCCCCACTCCCACCAATGCGTCCGTCACCCCGAGCGCACGCTCGCGCTTGTCCAGCAAGAAGGTGCGCTCCACGAACATGGGCGAGGGCAGCGCGCGGTAGCCGTCGTGCCGCACGGTGAGCCGCTCCAGCTCGGCGCCCGACTGGAACACCTCCACCCGCGCCCGCGCCGCCTCGGGCAGCGCGAAGAGCCGGCCCGGCTCGAGCGGCGCCTGCTCCACGCCGTCCACCTCCAGCGTGTTGTGCGCGGCCGTGGCGCGGAACGCGTTGCGCACCGCGGGCTCCCGCGTGTACGTGCCCGTGCCCGGGTCCACGATGACGGGGCGCCCATGCAGGTGCAGCTCGAAGGAGAGCTTGTCGTTGTGGCTGTGCCCGCCTACCCCGCGCTGCCCCTGCGCTCCGGCGCTCACCGTCACCACCGCCCCCGCCCCGCGCAGCACGTGGAAGCCTCCCTCCGGGAAGCTCTCCGACTCCGCGGGTCGAGCGAGCCGCAGGGCCTTGAAGCGATCGAGCCCCGGCTGGCCCAGCAGCCAGGCCGCCTCGTCCGGGAAGGTTCCCTCCCGCGAGGTTCGGGTCGCCGAAGAGGGCCGCCCCCAGTGGGGCGAGGTAGCCGTGATCGCACGGCTCCGCGGTCCCGGAAGGGGAAGACGCGGCCCGAGTCGTTGTCCCCGATCTGCGGTGCCAGCCCCTCCTCCGAGCACCAGGCACGCGCGGCGGCGTACATGCGGCGCAGCCGCGTCTCGTACATCTCGCCGAGGTCCGTCCCCGTCCCGCGCGCCACCACCCACGCCAGGGTGAAGAGCTCCACCGCGAGCCGGTGGTAGGGCACCGAGCCCTCGAAGGACGTGCCCTCCGGGTGCACCTGCGCCGCCATCTGAGCCCGAAGCCCCGCCACCGCGCGCGCCACCTGCCTCGGCGCGTCCGGCAGCTCCGGGAAGAGCAGGCCCGCCACCAGCAGGCCCACGTAGTTGGAGACGAGGTGGTTGTTGGGCACCGCTCCTTTGTCCTCCAGGTGCGCGTCCACCCACGCGGTGTGCTCGACCAGCGACTCCAGCACCGGCACGAGGAACTCCGGCCGCCGGGCCTCCGGCGCGTCCGAGAACATCACCAGCGCCTGCGCCAGGTTGGCCGCGCGCAGCGCCACCTCCATGGCACACGTCCAGTGCACGCCCTGCCCCACCGGGTTGGCCTGGAGGAAGTCCAGGGTCCGCGTCACGAAGGCCCGCGCGAAGGTGCGTCGCGCCGCCGCGTCGCGCTCCACCCAGTACCCCTGACCGAGCGCCACCAGACAGTCCAGCCGCCCCAGCACCCACGGGTACTTGGGGTCCACGCCCGGCTGCTCCAGCCGGAGCTGCTCCACCGGGACGACCGGATAGCGGTAGCCGCTCACCGGATCCCTCGACCAGTCCACCGGCTGACCCTCGCCGAAGCACACGGTCGTCCCGAAGACGTCGAACTCTCCTCGCAAGGCGGCGCGGGCGCGTGCCAGGGCCCGCTCCTCGGCGCCAGGGAGGGCCGCGAGCGCTTCCACCACGAAGGCCCGCTGGTCCACCTCACACCAGGCCCCGCCGGGGCGCGCCGACAGCACCCGCTCGGCCAGCTCCTCCGCGCGGGAGATGCCGAAGGCCGCCAGCAGCCTCGGTTCGTCGAGCCGCTCGCGCTGGCGATAGCGCGCTTGCCGAGCGACTCCCTGGACCCGCCGCGCCATCCCTCGGGCGAGCCCCCCCGGCGCGAGCCGTGCGATCGTCGAGTAGTATCCCAGAGTCCCCATTCCGCTCCGTCCCATCCCAGACGGCTCAGATAGCAAGTGGCTGGCCAGCGGCCTCCGAGTGGAAAGCGGGCCCGGAGGACGGGGAATCCCCGCAGTCCAGTAAAAAAGTCTGGTGGCCGGGTGAATGAATGGGAAAGGGTTTTCCTTCCGGCACCCCTTTGTTTCCCAGGGAGAACCGCGTTGCGCCGTCCGCCCACCATGGCCATTCCTCCCGTGTGCAGGCCGGTGCTTGGAGCGGGCGTCGCGTGGGAAGGAGTGCCAGCGCCTTCGAAGTGGAGCGAACTCTCTCGGCGGTTGCCGAGCGGGCGCTGCACCTCGGGGCGAGGGCAGGCCTCGACGCGCTCGTGGAGACGACAGTACGTCTCACGGAGACGAGTGGGGCCGCGCTGTACGCGGGCTCCCGCCGCGTCGCACTCGCGGGCCTCGCGCCGCCGGCCCCGGCCCGAGCCCACCCGCAACAGATGATGAAGGACGGGCGCACGGTGCTGGTGTTGGGCGAGTCGTGCGTGGACGCGGCGGATCGTCAGCTCCTCGCGCGCCTGGCGGTGCTGGGCAGTGCCCTGCTGGCGAGCCAGTCCCGCGAGGACACCTCCCGAGCCGAGCAGGCCCGGCTGCGCCAGGAGCGGATGCGGCTGGTGGAGCTGCAGGCGCACCGTGAGCGGGTGCTCTCGCGAACGGCACATGATTTGCGCACGCCGCTGCTCGTGCTGCAGGGCTACATCGACATGATGTCCAAGGGCATGGCGGGAGTGCTCACCCCCTCCATGCAGCGCTACCTCGAGCGAATGAGCCGGGCGGCGGGAGAGCTGAACGCGCGTCTCCAGCGGTCGCCGATCGAGCACGCGCCGCTGGAGGACCTGCGCCCCTTGTTGAGCGCCACCTTCGGACCTGGACGGCGCGCGTCCGCGAGGCTGGAGCTGCTCGCGGAGCCGGTGCGTGTCCGAGCGCCCCGGGAGGCGATGGCCTTGCTGGTGCGGACGCTGGAGCGACTGCTGGTGGGAGCCGGAGCCTCGGAGGTGGTGCTGCGGCTGGAGGCACAGGACGGGGCGCGGTGGCGGTTGAGCATCCAGGCCCGCGCGGAGCGCACGTTGCCGGAGCGCACGCTCGAATCCCTGGAGAGACTCACTCGGAGGCTGGAGGCCGGACTGACGGTGCGCGGAGCGCCGGAAGTCGAGCTGACCGTGTCGCTGCCGAGCCTCCCGGGTTGAGCGCGCTCGGGAGGCTCAGGGTTCAACCTCGGGAGCCTGCACCACCCTCGCCGCCGCGCGCAGCGCCGCCCGCCGCCGCGCCCAGCGGATGACGAGCACCCCCAGGCCCACCACCACCGCCGTGAGGACCAGCCACCGCAGGCCGCCTCGCACGTCCGCGAGGACCGTGGGGCCGAACCGGTAGCCCAGCCACGTCATCCCCAGGGCGGCGACCCAGGCGGCGGCCCCGTCGGCCAGGAGGAAGCGCCGGTACGGCACGCCCGTGGCGCCCGCCAGCAGGAACGCGGGAGCACGCAGGCCCGGCATGAAGCGCGCGAGGAACACCGCCAGTGTCCCACGCCGGGCGAACAGCTTCTGGAGGAGCGCCATTCGCTCCGGCGTCAGCATCTTCGACAGCTTCGGGTGGGAGAACACCTTGGGACCCAGCGCGCGTCCGAGTCGGAACAGCGCGCTGTCCCCGGCGAGGATGCCCAGATAGGCGGTGAGCGCCATGAACGACAGGCTGCCGCCGCTCTTGGCGACCACCATGCCTCCTGTGATGACGACCAACTCCTCGCTCAGCGGGGCACCCACTCCACACAGAACGAGGAGCAGGAACACCGCCGGATACGAGAACCCCGCGATCCACAGCGTGACCTGCGCATCCACTCACTGCCTCCCGGTTCTCCCCAACCTGCACACCACGAGGCGAAGGGAGAAGGGACACCTGGGCCATGGCCCCTCGCCCGCTCAGGAGCTGGAGGGGAGGAGCTGACGCACGAGATCCAACAGCTTGCCGCGCTCCACCTCGCGCTTGACGAGGTAGCCGTCCGCCCCCGCTTCCAGACCGGCGGCCCGCTCCTGCGGACTGTCCAGCGAAGTGCAGAGGATGACGGGAGTGCGGGACAGCTTGGGGTGCGGCGCGAATGCGCCGGGTGAGTCCGATGCCGTCCAGCCGAGGCATCTGCCAGTCGCTCACCACGAGCTGACACGGCGTGCGCTCCAGGATGCTCAGCGCCTCCTCGCCGTCCCCGGCCGTCACCACCGAGTAGCCGGCGATCTCCAGCAGCGACTTGATGGCGAAGCGCGTGGTGAGCGCGTCGTCGCACACGAGGATGTGCTGGCGAGCGCACCTCGGCGACCGCGCGGAGCACCACCGGAGCGGCGGCGGCGCGCAGCAGCTCGGGCGCGTTGAGCACCGGCACCACGCTGCCGTCGTCCAGCACCGCGGCCCCGGCCAGGTGGGACACGCCTGCAGGTGCCGCCCCAGCGAGCGGACGACGATCTCCTGCTGGCCCACCACCGCGTCGATGGCGAACACCGCGCGCACGCCGCCGAGCGACAGCACCATCGCCGTCTGCGGCTTGCCCGACTCGAGCGCCAGCGGTAGCCGGGGCATGCCGATCGCCTCGGAGAGCGCGTGGAAGGGCAACTGCTCGTCATCCACGCACGCCACCACGTGCCCGGCCACCGTGCCCACGTCCGCCGGAGCCAGCCGCAGCACCCGCTCCACTGCATCCGAGGGAATGGCCACCACGGCGGTACCGGAGCGCACCAGCAGCCCCAGCGCGCCCGCGAGGATCAACGGCAGGTCGATGGTGAAGCGCGTCCCCTTGCCCTTCTCGAAGGAGATGTCCACCGCGCCCTGCAGCCGCGTGGCCGTGCTCTGCACCACGTCCAGGCCCACTCCACGGCCGGACGTCTCCGTCACCTGGTCGCGGGTGGAGAAGCCGGGCTCGAAGACGAGCCGGGCGGCCTGCATGTCGGTGAGCTTGGCGGCATCTGCATCGGTGAGCAGCCCGCGACGCACGGCCGCGGCCCGCACGTTCTCCGGGGACAGGCCCGCGCCGTCGTCCGCCACCACCACCGCCAGGCGGGTGCCTCGCGGCTCCACGCGCACCTCGAGCTGCCCGCGCGCGTCCTTGCCCGCCGCCAGGCGCTCGCTCGCCGCTTCTATCCCGTGATCCAGCGAGTTACGCACCAGGTGCTGCAGCGGATCCTTCAGCACGTCCACGATGCGCCGGTCGATGCGCACGTCACCACCGGCGAGCACCAGGTCCACGTCCTTGCCCAACCGCGCGCACAACTCGCGCACCGTGCGCTTGAGCGGCTCCAGGATCTGCGAGGCCGGCACCATGCGCAGGTCTCTCAGATCATCGCGCACCACCTGGGCCACCATCGCGAGCTGCTCGCCCTCGCGGTGGACGTCCTTGGAGAGCTGCACGAGCCGCTTCTGCACGCCGCGCACCATGCCCACGCCCGAGCGCAGCGACTCGAGCGCCCCGCCGCCGCCCGAGGACAGCGCGAGCTGCTGGGCCGTGCGCTCCAGTTGCAACAGGGCCTGGTGCGTCTGCTCCAACAGCTCGCGGTGCGCCTCCGCGCGGCGGAGCTGCTGCGCCCGGCCCGCCGCGAGCTGCTCCACCTGGAGCGCCAGCGAGTCGAGCGTCCGCACCGACACGCGCACCGCCCGGTCCATGTCCTGCTGCTGGCGCCGGCCGGCCGCCGAGCGGGTCGTCGCAACCGGCTCCGCCGGGGCCGTGACGAGCTCGACGGGAGACTCCTCGGTGAGCGACTCCAGCGCGCCACGCAGATCCACCAGCGAGCCCGTCACCTCCGAGGCCGCCACGCTGGCGCCGACCCCCTCCTCCTCCATGCGCGCGAAGCCCGTACGCACCGAGCTCGCCAGCGTCTCCACGGCGGAGATGCCGGCCGTCTGCGCCGCGGCCTTCAGCAGCTCGGCCAGCCCCACCGCCTCCCACACCGCGCCCGGCCGATCCTCCAGGCCCGGCGAGCACAACCGGCGCAGGGACGTCTCCAGCTTCTCCAGCGTCTGGAGGCCCTCGCGCCGGAAGTGGGCCGGGGCCTTGGGCTGCACCGCGGCGGCCTGCACGACTCCGCCTCGCCCGAGCGAGGACAGCAGTGCTCCCAGCCCCTCGATGGTCGGCAGCTCGCCCGCGTCCCCATGGTTGAGCGCGGACTCGATGGCCGACAGGCCGCGCAGGGTGGACTCCACCAGCCCCTTCGGCGGCATCTGCCCGGGGGCGCAGTGCGCCAGCCCGTCCTCGATGGCGTGCACGAGCTGCTCGATGTCCGACAGCCCCAGGCTGGCCGCGGACCCCTTCAGACTGTGCACCTCCCGCTTGAGGGCGGTGAGCTGCTCCGATGCCTGCTCGGGCGAGCCCTGCTCCAACCCCAGCACGGCCGTGCCGATGGTCTGAAGCTGCTCGCGCGTCTCCGCAGCGAAGATGGGCCAGAGGCTACGCAGCACCCGCGGATCCATGCGCCCTCCGTCCTAGCTCCGCCCCACCACGGTGGGGTCTCCGAGCTGCTCGAGATCGAGCACCATCAGCAGCTCCTTGGTGTTGCGATCCCTCGTGAGGAACGTGAAGGGCCCCGGCGGTGGGTGCGACAGGTCCGCGCTGGGCAGCTCCTGCCGTCCGTCCACCTCCTCCGCCGCCAGGCCGAAGAACTCCTCGGACACCTCCACCACGACGACGCGCGCCAGGTCCGACATACCGCCCCCTTCCAGGCCCAGCACCTGTCGCAGATCCAACACCGGCACCACCCTCGAGCGGGACACCAGCGCGCCCAGCACATGGCGCGGCGCGCCCGGCAACGGGCACAACCCCCTGGACTCCAGCACGTGGTCCACCGCCTCGATGGGCACCGCGTAGCGCTCGCCCCCCACGCGGAAGGACAGCACCGACATCGTCTCGCGGCGCTCCTCGTGACGCGAGCCGGCCAGGGCGCGCGCCCGATCGGCGAGCACCTCGCGGCGACGCTCCGGGCTGAGCACCTGCGCGCCCTCGAGCACCGCCTGCGCCTCGTCCAGTTTGCGGCGCAGTGCCGCGTAGTCGATCTTCCCGCTCGACTCGTCGCCGGCCATGGACCCTCTAGTACTTGCTGGCGGGGAGCTTCAGGATGCTGCGCACCTTCTCGCGCAGATCATCCACCGCCACGGGCTTGTTGAGAAAGGCGCTCGCCCCCACCAGCCGTCCGCGCTGCCGGCTCGAGTCGTCCTTGAGCGAGGTCAGCATCACGACGGGCGTGGCGAAGAGGATGGGATCCGCCCGCACCGCCGCGCACAGCGCGAACCCGTCCATCTCCGGCATCTGCACGTCGGAGATGACCAGATCCGGCTTGATCTCCCGGGCACGCGCGAGCCCCTGCACGCCATTGCTCGCCTCGAAGAACTCCAGGCCCCACCCCATCAGGTACACCTGGATGAGGTTGGTGATGGTCTTCGTGTCTTCGACTATCAACACCTTCATTCTTGGGATTCCTCCACGGAGACGCCCTGTCCTGTCATAGCTGGTACTTTCCCACGAGGTCGGAGAAGCGCTTGGAGAGGTTGGAGAGATTGCCCGCCACCTGCTCGATACGCTTGGTCCCCTCGACGTTGTCCTGCATGGCGATGGTCAGCTCGTTCATCGCCGCGGCGATCTGATCCACGCCAATGGTCTGCTGCCGGGTGTTGCCGGCGATCTGCCTGGCCGCCGAGGACGACTCCCGGATGAGATCCGAGAGGCCCACGATGGCCGAGCCCGCGCTCTGGGCCAGCTCCATGGCGGCCAGCGCCCGGCGACTGCCCTCCTCGGTGGCCGTCACGGCGGCGCGCGTGCCCTTCTGCACCTCGCCCAGCAGGGCTCGCACCTGGTTGGCCGCCATCTTCGATTGCTCGGCCAGCGTGCGCATCTCCATGGCCACCACCGCGAAGCCGCGGCCCTGGTCCCCCGCCTTGGCCGCCTCGATGGAGGCGTTGAGCGCCAGCAGGTTGGACTGCTCGGCCACGTCCTTCACCGTGGTGATGATGTCGCCGATCTGCAGCGTCTGCTCGTTGAGGTCGGTGATGGCCAGGGCGATGGCCTTCACCTGCGCGCTGAGCTTCTCCATGGCGGAGACGCTCTCGCTGACGACCTTCTGGCCCTCGGCGCTCAGCGCGTCCGAGCGCGAGGTGCCGCCGATGACCGAGTCCGCGAAAGAGGTGGCCTGCTTGGACGTCTGGGCGATCTCCGCCACCGTGGCGCCCGTCTCGTGGATGGCGGAGGCCTGCTCGTTGGCCATGGCGGACTGCTGTGAGGAGGTGGCCAGCACGTTGGTGGCCTCGCGCTCCATCTCCGAGGCCGCGGTGCGCAGGTCCTTGAGCAGGTCCGACAGCACCTCGGCCATGGTGGCGAAGCTGCGCGCCAGGTCCCCCACCTCGTCGGTGCCGTGGGTCTCGATCTGCTGCCGCAGGTCTCCCGCGGCGATGCCCGCCGCCGCGCGCGCCAGGCGCTCCAGCGGGACGATGAGCACGCGGGCCACCAGGGCCACCACCACCAGACAGGCGCCGAGCACCAACAGGCCCAGGAGGAACCCGCGCAGGGCCATGCGAGACACCGCCTGGTCCAGCACGTCCAGCTCCATGCCCATCTGCACCGAGCCCACCTGGGACGGCGGGGCCTCGCCACCGCTGGGAGCGCGCGTCTGGAAGAAGATGGGGGCGGACGTCTCCAGCACCCGCCGCCCGCCCACGTACACCTCGCGCTCGAGCCCCCGCGGGGAGAGCGTGGGAAGGAGCGCCGGGCTCACCAGGCGCTGCGCCCGGGCGTGGCCGAGGATGTCGCCCTGGCGGTCGCGCACCACCACGTATGCCACGTCCGGGTTGTTGCGGAGGGTGACGGCCGTGGCGAGGTCCAGGCCCGCCTCGTCTCGCGACCAGGTGGCGATGGACAGGTGGTGCGCCAGCTCGCGGCTCGCCGAGGCGGCCCGCTTGGCGAACTCCGCCTTCAGCGACTCGCGCATCTGGAACGAGAAGGCGGCCACGAGAATGAGCATCACGAGCGTGCCCGACACGCCCGTGATGGCCAGAATCTTGGTCCGCAGGCTGAGGCGCCGCATGTCCAGCCTTTGAATGGCGGGCGGTCTCATGCCAGTGCCTTCCACGGGTCCTCCCAGCTCCAACAGGCGCCGATCATCGCGCACCCGACTTTCCCATCTTCACTCCCGGAACGAGCGCCCGCCGCAGGCCTCCCACCGTCACCTCTTCCATCCCCCGCAGCACGTGCTCGTCATCCAAACCGTCCAATGCCCGCAGCGCGTTGCGCCGCGCCCGCTCCGCCTCCTCGGGCTGGCCCAAATGGCCGTAGAGCGCCACGAGCATGGCATGACCGACGGCCAGGTGGGGCTCCAGATAGAGGGCCTTGCGAACCGCGGCCACGGCCCCCTGCACGTCCCCCCGCCCTTCGGCCACCATGGCCAGCAGCAGGTAGGCCTCGGGGGACAGCTCGCGAGCGGCCAGCTGGGCGAGTTCCTCGGCCAGGTCATACCGCCCGGCGCGCGCGGCGGCCCGGGCCTGCTCCAGCGTTTCCGGGACCGAGGGCCCGGCGGATGACTGGGAAGGTGGGATCGGCGCGGGCGTGAGTGCGCTCTGGGCGGCCGGCAGCTCCGGGGGAATGGCCACCGGGGCATCCTGGGCGGGAGTCAGCACCCGCCGCAGCGGGCTCGGCGCCCGGGCCGAGACCCGGCTGGGCCCGGCTCGCGTGGCCCGCGCCGGTGGCCGCTCGCCCTGCGGGAGCTTGCGCAGCACGGTGAGTCCGTCCACCTCCAGCGACTCCAGCTCCAGCCCGTGGGAGAAGGGCAGCTCCGCGGGAGAGAGGAAGAGCCAGCCCCCGGGCGCGAGCGCCTGGACGAGCCGCTCCATCACCCCCGGGAGGACCTCCGGGGGGAAGTAGATGAGGACGTTGCGGCAGAAGACGGCCTGGGCGCCGGACACGGGCGGCGGGTCGGTGACGAGGTTGTGCCGCCGGAACTCCACCCGCGCGCGCACCTCGGGGGGCACGGTGACGGAGTCGGGCCGGATGGAGAGGAAGCGCCGCTCCAGCTCGGGCTCCATGCGCCGCACGGACCAGGGGGAGTACGTGGCCTGCTGGGCGCGCGCGAGGGCGCGATGGGAGACGTCCGTGCCCAGCACGCGGATGCGCTCGGGGGCGACGCCGGCCGCCAGCAAGGCCATGGTGATGCTGAAGGGCTCCTCCCCGCTCGCGCAGCCGGCGCTCCACACATGGAAGGGCCCGGAGCTGGCCGTGGCCAGGCTCCCCAGCACGCGCAACTGCTCCGGGTGGCGGAAGAAGTACGTCTCTCCGATGACGGCGTAGCCGATGAAGGACTCCACCGCCGCGGTGTCGCGCGCCAGCAGCCGCTGGAGGAACTCGAGGGTAGGCAGTCCCTGGGACTCGGCCGCGCGCGTCAGGGCGGTGCCCAGCGAGGGGCGCACACTGGGGGCCAGCACCATGCCGCACGCGGCGCGCAGGACCGTCTCCAGCCCGCCCAGCGTCGACTCGTCGAGGCGCTCCGTGCGCACCGGCTCCTTCACGACCCCTCCGGGACCGCCAGGAAGGCCGAGGCCCGCAGCAGCGGCCTCAGACCCTCGGGGGTGCGGCACAGGCCCGCCATCAACCCGGTGGCATCCCACGCGGGGGGGGCGGTGTCCGACACGGAGCCTTCCACCAGCAGCGGGGACTCGACGAGGTCCCGGACCCGATCCACCAGCAGCGCCACCGTGCTCGCGCCCCCACAGATGACGAGATGGGCGTCCAGATCCGGCTCCCGGCGCACGCCGAGCATCGTGGCCACATCCACCACCACCGCGGGCGTGCCCCGGTAGAGCATGGTGCCCACCACATGGGGGAGCGCCGCCGGCAGCGGCTCGATGGCCACCAGCCGAACCACTTCCAGCACCGCCTCCACGGGCAACAGCGCCGTCGTTCCGGCCACCTCCACCGTGAGGTAGAGGCCGGGCAGTCGCTGCTCCACGCCGAGCGTGGCCAACTCTCGCCGCAGCCGGACGATCTCCTCTTCCAGCGACGCCAGCCGCTTCTCCGCCGACGCGCGTCTCGCCTGGGCTTCAGCCGTCATCGAAGGGAACCGACCATCGGGAGCCCGCCTGAACCCATGCGCGGGAGAATTGGACGGTAGTCCGATATTGCGGGGACCGTCAATGCGGGTGACACATCCCACCTCTCGACGCGAGTTGAACGGATGGACGGCAGCCAGGCAGGCAATAATCTCCCAGGTCGCGTGTTTCCGGGAGTTATGGTCTCATGCCGGGCTGTGACGGGTGGTTCCCATCCAGGTGCAGACCGGGGGAGCAAGGATACATGGTGACCGGCGATTCGCAGGGTCCGGGAGATACGGGGGCGGATCCTCTCATCGGGCGGACGCTCAATGGCCGCTTCAGCATCCTCGAGCCGATCGGCATCGGAGGGATGGGACGAGTCTACCGTGCCCAGCAGACCCCGTTGGATCGCGTGGTCGCGCTGAAGGTGCTCAACCCCAACTTCCCCACCAGCAGGGATCCGGGCTTCCAGAAGCGCTTCCTGCGCGAGGCCTCGTTCTCGTCCAAGCTCCGCCACCCCAACACGGTGACGGTGATCGACTACGGGCAGACGGACGACGGCATCTACTACATCGCCATGGAGTACCTGGAGGGGCGGACGCTCGGGCAGGTCCTGGTGGAGTCGGGGCCGCTGCCGTGGGCGCGCGCGCTCAACATCGCCCAGCAGATCTGCCGCTCGCTGCGCGAGGCCCACAACCTGGGCATCGTCCACCGGGATCTCAAGCCGGCCAACATCATGCTCCTCAACGAGGCGGATCAGGACCTCGTCAAGGTGCTGGACTTCGGACTGGTGAAGTCCATCGCGCCCGCCGGGGAGCGGCCTGGCCCGGAGATCACCCAGGGCGGCACCTTCCTGGGCTCGCCGATGTACATGGCGCCGGAGCAGGCGCGCAACGAGTCGGACGTGCGCAGCGACGTGTACTCGCTGGGCGTGATGCTCTACCAGATGCTGGTGGGGCGGCCGCCGTTCATCTCGAAGGATCACATCGAGCTCATCTTCGCCCACCACAAGGAGCTGCCGCCCGCCTTCAGCTCGGTGCGGCCGGACGTGTCGGTGCCGCCGGAGATCGAGTCGTTGGTGCGCCGGTGCATGGAGAAGGATCCGGCGCGGCGCTTCCAGACGATGGACGAGCTGCTGGAGGCGATGCGCGAAGCCAGCATGTCCGCGGGCGGCAACAGCGGCATCTTCAAGCATCCGGGTGGGCAGAACACCACGGGGCCCTATAAGACCCCACTCTTCGCCGGCATCACGGGTGACGCGCCCGCCGGGGGTGACACGCTCGCGGTGGACATCAGCGTGGAGGTGCCGCCCGACATGCAGAAGACGCGTCGGCGCACGCTCATGCTGGGGGGCCTGGTGGGCGGAGGCATCGCCGCGCTCCTCGCGGGCGGCCTGCTGCTGTCCTCCGGAGTCTTCTCGTCAGGCGCCCAGAAGGAGACGACGGCCCCGGCCGCCCAGGCTCCCGCGTCCGCCGAGAAGCCGACGGCGGAGGTGGTGCGCTTCCGGCTGATGAGCCAGCCCACGGGCGCGCGCGTCATCTACCACGGCGAGGAGCGCGGCACGACGCCGCTGCTGCTGGAGATTCCCAAGGAGAAGGACCAGGACACCGTCACCGCCGAGTTCACCTTCGTGCTCGACGGCTACCAGCCGGAGACGGTCATCACCGGCGGCTCGGGCGAGGTGGTGTTCGCCCAGAAGCTGCAGCGCGCCCGGGGTGGCTCGGCGAGCGCCAGCCGCAACACGGGTAGCTCCGCCGGCAGCCGGGTGGAGCACGCCTCGGGGACGGCGGGCACGTCCTCCACGACGACGGCCCTGGGCTCCATGTCCGCGCCGGTGATGCTCGAATCCGATCCGCCGCCCGCGCCCGTGCCCGCGGCGGCTCCGAGCAAGGTCGACACGGCAAAGGAGACGAAGACCGCGACGGGCGCCTCTGGCGGCCTGGCCGTGCCGGTGCTGGCGCTGTCCAAGAGCGTGGCCCCCACGGGAGACGGCCCCTTGCCCTTCCAGGAGGGCATGCCGCGCCCGGTGGAGCTGAAGGGCAAGGACATCGTCTACACGCGCGAGGCGCTCGCGGCCCGGGTGGAGGGGACGATGATTGTGAAGTGCGTCATCACCAAGACGGGCTCGGTGGAGAACTGCCGCGTCATCAAGGGCCTGCCGCACATGAACGAGGCAGTGGTGCAGGCGCTGCGGTCGCGCACCTACAGGCCCATCACCCTGCAGGGCCAGCCGGTGGCGGTGGACTACACCTTCAGCATCCGACTGGTGGCGCCAAACCGCCGCTGAGCCCCCGTGCCGCTCCACTCGTTGACGTCAACGAGTGAGAGGCTCCGTCCCTACTGGGAGGGGAGGTCCAGCACGGGGGAGCCCCCGCCGCTCGGCACGCCCCAGTCCACCACGGGCCAGCCGCGGCGCAGGGCCTCGCGCCGCAGGCGGCGATCCGGGTGGACGGCGACGGGGCGACCCACCACCTCCATCACCGGCAGGTCCGAGTACGAGTCCGTGTAGAAGGCGCACGCGGACAACGGGACACCGGCCTCGGAGGCGCAGGCCTGCGCGTAGAAGCGCTTGCCCTCGCCGAAGCACACCTCGCCCAGGGGCCGACCGGTGTGCATGCCCGAGGCATCCACCTCGAAACGGTTGCAGAGGATGGCGTCCAGCCCCAGGTCGCGCGCCACCAGCTCGGACAGGTAGTCCGAGGACGAGGTGAGCAGGACGAGCTTGTCCCCGGCCGTGCGGTGCTCCTCCAGGGCGCGCAGGGCCCCGGGCCGGAACTGCGAGCGGACATGCCCCTCGTAGAAGCGGACGGTACGCTCGCGCATGTGCTGCTCGCCCGTGCCCTGGAGGTGGGAGATGGCCTGCACCAGCGCGTCCTGCATGGAGACGAAGCCCAGGTGGTAGCGGGCGAGCCAGTAGCTGGCGCGCAGCGCCTGCATCCGGGTGATGTGGCCCAGCTCGAGCTCGCGGCGGATCCACAGGGCGCCCGAGTTCACCGCGAGCAGCGTCTTGTCCAGGTCGAAGAACGCGATGGTCATGAGCGCCTCCCTCACCCGAGCGGAGCGCGAGGAGCGGGGCCGCTCCCCCTGCTCGCCCGCTCGCGCCGACGCCGGAAGGACAGGAGTCCCAGGAGCGCCGCCGCGGGAAGGAGCGCTCCCGGAGCGGAACCACAGCCCAGGCCGGCCATCCCCGGGCCGCGACTCACCGCCTGGAAGTGGCGGCCGGTGTCAGCGGACTCGCCACACTGGGTGGGCGGAAGGCCTCGGGGGTAGGCATCGCAGAAGCCCGCGGCGCTGCCCACGTCGATGATGCGCTTGTGGGTCTCCCCGGGGGGCGCGGTGGGCTCCATGGTGGAGCCGGGCACGTCCACATGGTCCAGCCCCACCACGTGGCCAATCTCATGGGTCGCCGTGTTCTGGAGATCCGTGGCGACACAGTCCGTGGAGGGCATCCCGCTACACGGCGGCGAATCGACGGTGGTGAAGAGGAAGCCCCGCCCGTCCCCGCCCGAGGCGTTGAACTCGATGTCCGCGTCGAGGACGTAGCCGGTGCGGAAGCTGAAGGTGGTGGTGGTCAGCCCGATGGTGGCGCCGCCGTGGTCCCAGCAGCCGTAGACATCGGAGCAGGTGTCGGCCTCGATGCACGGATCCTCCGGCTCGACGACGTCGTTGCAGTCCGCCTCGCGGAAGGTGACGACGTTCTCGTTGTTGTCCCTGTTCTCCTTGTCGTACCCGACCTTCGGATTCTGGATGTCCGGGCCGCGGGTGAAGACGAAGTCGCTGCAGGTCGAGGACAGTGCGCGCCAGGAGGAGAACGAGGCCTCGATGGCCGAGAACTCGGTGTCTCCCGGCGTGCGGCGGCTGCCAGCCGCGTCCAGCCGGTACACGAACTCCCCGGTGTTCCAGAGGACGCAGAAAGGCCGGCCGGGCACGAGGGTGCGCTGGTACTTCTGCGCCCGGGCCTCGGGAGCGGCGAGCGCGAGCGCGGCGAGCGCGAGCCAGGGCAGGGAGTGCCTCACCGGCGAGAGCCTCCGCGACGGCGGCGCCATGCGAGCAGGCCCCAGCCCGCCAGCGCGGGCAGCCACGACTCCGCGCCGGAGCTGGAGCAACCCGTGGCCTGGGGCCCCAGCGACGCCACACTCCCGCTCGCGCTCAGCGAGGGAGTGACGCAGCTCTGGCTGGGCAGGCCCTTCGGGTACGTCACGCACACGAAGTCGCGCGAGCCCTGGTCGATGCTGCGCTTGGACACCTCACCCGGGGGTGCCTGCGGGTACATGGTGGAGCCGCCCGCCAGGGTGTGGTCCAGCCCGATGAGGTGGCCGATCTCGTGCGTCATGGTGTTCTGCACGTCGGTGGCCACGCAGTTGTTGGGGTTGATGGTGACGGGCTGGGAGCAGGTCGGATAGGGCGGGCTGTTCACGGTGGTGAAGACGAAGCCGGCCGAGTTGAGCTGGATGTCCGAGTCGTAGATGATGCCGGACTTCTCGTCGTAGGTGGTGAGCGTGAGGGCGATGGTGCGCGCGTCCCCGTCCCAGCAGTCGAACTCGTTGCCGCACGTCTCCTCGTCCCAGCACGCGTCGTCGGAGGGCGCCACGTTCGTGCAATTCCGGGAGCGGAAGAGGACGAGATTGCGGTTTTCGCCCTTCACCTCGTAGCCCACCTTGCGGTCATCCACGAGCGGCCCCTCCTGGAAGTTGAGGTTGCCGCAGGCGCCGAAGATGTCCTGCCAGCTCTGGAAGGAGGCGCGGATGGCGGTGAACTCGTTCTGCTTCTGGGCATCCGTGCTCTTGGGATTGCCCGCGCGGTTGAGCTGCCAGTCGATGGAGGGCACCGTCCAGAAGAGACAGTGGGCGCTCGGGTCGTTCGCCCTCACGCGGCTGCGGACGTAGGGATCGCTCTGCCCGAGGGCGAGGGCGACGACCAGCATCGGAGCGAGTATCACGGCCGTTTCTCCTGGGCGCGCACGGGGGCCGGCTGCTGGAGCGCGGTGCGGATGGACGCCTTCAGCTCCGCGAGCGACACGGTGCGAGCCGACGACGTGGTGGCCTGCCGGGTGTCCGGATCCAGCAGGAGCGTGTCCCCGGTGGGCTCCGGCACGGCCAGGGCGCGGGTGCCATCCTCCGAGCGCTGCACCTTGTACTTGCCCTGGGCCATGCCGGCGACGCGGAAGGCCTTGGACCCGCGGCGCTCGAGGAAGAGCACCACCTCCTCCCCCTTCGTGAAGGAGGCCAGGCCGCTCACCACCTGTCCGATATCCCCCACGCGCCCCCCCGGCTGGGTGACGACCACCGTGCCGCTCGCCTGCCCCTTGAGGGTATCGGAGACCTGGATTTCCACATCCGTGACGATTCGGCGGCCGTCACCACTCCACCGGCTTTCCACCCGGCGCACCGTCCCCTGGACGATGGAATCGGCCGAGTGGGCGAGCTCCGGCAGGTCCGCCCGCAGCATCGTGGTGGCACCCGCCGGCAGGCAGAGCAGGAGAACGGCCGAAAGGAGTGCGCGGAGCGCGGTGGGAAGTTTCATGCAAGAGCCCTCGATGCCCGGCAGTTTAATGCATTGGCCGGGCCGCCGGGCAGTGAACTCGGCCGCTCGTTGACCATTCAAGCCCGCTCCTGCTATCCGCGCCCTCTCTATGGCTCCCGTTCCTCGCGTCCGTTTCGCACCGTCTCCCACCGGCTATCTCCACATCGGCGGTGCCCGTACCGCCCTCTTCAACTACCTCTACGCGCGGCGCCAGGGCGGCGTCTTCATCCTGCGCATCGAAGACACGGACCAGGAGCGCTCCACCCCCGAGTCCGTGAAGGCCATCCTCGACGGCCTCACCTGGCTGGGCATCGACTGGGACGAGGGCCCGGGCAAGGAGGGCCCCTGCGGCGCCCTACTTCCAGACGCAGCGGTTGGACCTCTACAAGAAGTACGCGGAGCAGCTCATCGCCGAGGGCAAGGCGTACCGCTGCTACTGCACGCGCGAGGAGATCGACGCGCGCCGCGCCGCGGTGGAGAAGGCCACGGGCAAGCCGGGCACCTACAAGTACGAGGGTACCTGCCGCGACCGCAAGGACATCCCCGAGGGCCGCACCGCCATCATCCGCTTCCGCATGCCCGACGGCGAGGGCCAGGTGACGTTCGACGACAAGGTGCTCGGGCCCATCACCAAGCAGTACTCGGACCTGGATGACTGGGTGATGATGCGCGCCGACGGCATCCCCCTCTACAACTACGGCTGCGTCATCGACGACCACAGCATGGACATCACCCTGGTGGGTCGCGGGCAGGAGCACGTCAACTCCACCTTCCCGCAGCTCATGCTCTACAAGGCCTCGGGTGGACGCCGCCCGACTTCGCCCACTTCCCGCTCATCCTCGGGCCGGACCGCGAGAAGCTGTCCAAGCGCAAGCACCCCGAGGCGGACGTGATGCTGCACAAGCGCAACGGCGTGCTGCCCGAGGCGCTGCTCAACTTCGTCATCCGCCTGGGCTGGAGCCACGGCAACGACGAGGTCATCAGCCGCGAGCAGATGGTGGAGTGGTTCGACTTCGCGCAGCGTGGGCAGCACGTCCGGCGTGTGGAATCCGGACAAGCTGATGTGGCTCAACCAGCAGTGGTTGAAGCTGCTGCCTCCGGCGAAGGTGGCCGAGACGCTGGTGGACTTCATGGTGGCCACGGGCATCCAGATTCAGAAGGGAGACCCGCGGCTGGAGCGCGTGGTGCTGGCCTTCCGCGAGCGCGTGAAGACGCTGCAGGAGATGGCGGACATGGCCCTCAAGTACTTCCAGCACGGCGTGACGCTGGAGGAGAAGGCCGCCGCCAAGCACCTCACCGCCGAGTCCAAGCCGCTGCTCACCCTGGTGCGCGAGCAGGTGGCCGCGCTGCCCCAGTGGAGCGCCGCCGCGCTGGACGAGGTGGTGAAGAAGGTGAGCGAGCAGGCCGGGGTGGGCATGGGCAAGGTGGCCCAGCCGCTGCGCGTGGCGGCCACGGGCGGCACGGTGAGCCCGGGCATCGGCGAGACGCTCGAGCTGCTGGGGCGTGAGGAGACACTCCACCGCCTGGACGCGGCGCTCGCCCGGCCGTAGGCACACCACGGGGCCCATAGGTTGGGGTGGACACCTCCCACCGTGGGCCCTATTCTCCCTCCGCGATGACACGAGCGCTTGACAGCCTGAAGGGCCTTTTCTATAAGCCGCGCCCGTTCGGGGCGGCGGTGGTTGCCCTCTGGATGTCGGTGGCGTCGGCGGAGGTGGTGAGCGGGGCGCAGCTCCCGGATGGCTCGCAGAAGGTGGGCGAGAACCGGTACAGGGCGCCGGGGGACTTCGAGAAGACGCTCGACTATTACAAGTCCGTCTACCCGACGAGTGCCTTTCCTCGGAGGGCGATCGTCAACCAGCCGGGCGTGAAGGCGGTCCACATCATCAATCCCTCGGGGAAGAATTTCGAGGGCTTGAACATTTATCAGGCCAACGACGAGGTTCGTATCTACGTCGTTCCCCTGCAGGCGGCACCGGTGCAGTCCAAGCCGGCGAAGAAGCCTGCGGTTCCGAAGTCGGGGAAGAAGTCGCGGTAGCCCCGAGGTTCGAAAAAAGGTAGTTGAAGTGGTCAGGCGGTTGAGGTAGTCAAGCGTCGGTCAGAGCAGTTCTTGGGGAATCGTCTAACGGCAGGACAGCAGACTCTGACTCTGCTTATCTAGGTTCGAATCCTAGTTCCCCAGCTCGTTGTACCCGGTCGTAGCACTACCGGCCCTGTCGTCTAGCGGTTAGGACGGTGCCCTCTCACGGCACAAACTCGGGTTCGAATCCCGGCAGGGTCACACGTAGCAACGGCGCCCACCTTCGTGGGAAGGTGGGCGCCCCGTTTTCAGGCCCTGTCGTCTAGCGGTTAGGACGGTGCCCTCTCACGGCACAAACTCGGGTTCGAATCCCGGCAGGGTCACTGAGGCGCCCGCTTCCCCCAAAGGAAGCGGGCGCTTCGCTTTTCGCGGGCTCCCGCGCCCTGCCTCCCTAGCGCTGCTGGAGGCTCTCGCGGAAGGCCGCCAGCGCCGAGGCCAGCCCCGCCTGGGCCCGCTGGAGGTTGCGGCGCATCAGCAGCATGCGCACCCGCTCCGGCAGCGCCAGGGGCGACGAGGTGCCAAAGCCCACCAGCTCCAGCCGCAGCGTGATGGCATCCAGCAGGTCCGCCAGGTCCGCATGCGGGCCCGGCCAGCAGCACCACGTCCGGTTTGGCGGACTGAAGGCGCTCGGCGATCTCCCACCACTGCGGCGCGCCCGTCTCCAGCACCACCACGGCCGCACCCTCCAGCGCCGGGGAGTCCGGGGGCAGCGCCACCGCCTCGAGCCCCTCGTCCAGCAGCGCCTCCAGCGCCTCGTTGCTGCCCACCACCGCCACCTGCCCGCCAGCGGCCATGCGGCTGGCGTGCTCGTACGCGCGCACGTGGGCCTCCAACTGCTGGCGCGCCTCCACCGAGGCATGCCCACCCGCCTCCAGCAGCTCGGCCGCCTCGCGCGCCATGCGCCGCGCCAGCTCGCGCCCCTTCACCCGCTCCGTCCGGCGCTCCAGGGCGGCCCGCACCTTGGCCCGCACCAGCCGCAGGTCCTCGAAGGGCTTGAGGATGTAGTCGCTCGCGCCCGCCGCGAAGGCGGCGATCACCGACTCCGAGCTGGAGTAGCCGGTGATCATCACCGCCTCCAGCGCCGGCTGCAGCTTGCGGGACTCGGCGATGAGCTCCACGCCCCCCATGCCCGGGAGGTTCTTGTCGGTGATCAGCACGTCGAAGCGCTGGGCCCGGAGCAGCGCCAGCGCCTCCTCGGCGTCCTCGGCGAGGCTCACCACCAGGTCCGGCTCGCGCGCCAGCAACCGGGCGCACACGTCCCGCACCACGGCCTCGTCATCCACCACCAGGACGGTCGAGGCGAGCGTTCCCCCACCCTCCTCACCCCCGCCACCGCCCTCTTCCGTCTCGAAGGGGAGATCCATGCATTTGAGAATTGCACAGCTCGCGTCGGACTTCGAGAGAGGCCGTGCGGTGTCTATGCTGGGACCCGTGGCGAGCTTCGCGGATGCACTGGAAGAAAACCCCGCTCCGAGGCGGCTGGGCGATGTACGCCTGCGGTACGAGCCCGGCCGCCTGATGGGGGAGTCCCTGCCCCCAGCCCTTCTGGCAGCGGCAGCTCCCGGGCGCCTGCCTGGTGCTGGCGGCCCTGTGCGCGGCGGGCGCGGTGGGGGTGGTGCTGTGGGGGAGCGGGACCGAGCGACTGCCCGCCCTTCCTCTGGGGATGGGCGTGCTGGCGGCGGCCCTGGTGGGCTTCGCGCTGCGGCTGGAGGGGCAGCTCGGCCGGCGCCGCTTCGTGCTGCACTTCCACACCGAGCGCCTGCGGGTGGAGCAGCTCCGGTGGGCGCCGGGCGCCACCCGCACGGAGTGGGTGCCCTTCGACGAGGTGTGCGCGGTGGAGATGGTGGAGCGCGCGCCCGCGGCGCTACGCGCTCGTGGTGGCGTGGCGCCCGGACGAGGAGGAGCAGAGCTCCGGCGCGCGGTGCTGGTGGAGGACGTCGGCGCGGGCGAAGAGGAGGCGCTCTTCCGCGTGTGGCGCCTCCTGCACAACGCCTTCGGCCTCAGGGGAGCTGGACTCGCTTGAGGGAGAGCTCCACCTCGGTGCCCTCACCCTGCTTCGACGACAGCCTGCACCCCGCCGCCCGCCTGCGTCACCAGCTCCTTGCAGATGGACAGGCCGAGGCCCGTGCCGATGCCCACCGGCTTGGTGGTGAAGAGCGGCTGGAACACCTTCTCCTGCATCTCCTGGGGGATGCCGCAGCCGTTGTCCGCCACGATGAGCACCACCTCCTGCTCTCGCGCCGTCCACCGCACGTCGATGCGGCCTGGCCGGCCCGTGCCCTCCATGGCCTGCGCGGCGTTGACGATCAGGTTGAGCAGCACCTGGCACAGCTTCACCGGCCCGAAGGTCACCTTCACCGGCTCGCCCATGGTGGTGATGCGAGCGCGATCGCGCACCTCGGCGCGCGCCAGCTTCACCGCGAAGGACACCACCTCGGCCACGTCCGCCGAAGCCTCCATGTCCTCGCCGCGCGCCTGCGCCCGCAGGCCCAGCGCCACCCCGCGCAGGTGATCCGCGCCCGTGCCCAGGTCCTGCAGCAGCGACGGCAGATCCTCCAGCACACTCGCCACCTCGCAGGAGGGATCATTCGCCAGGTGCTTGGAGGCGTACTGCACCACGCACTCGAGATCCCGCCGCAGCGAGGCCACGTTCTGCGACAGGTAGCCCACCGGGCCCATCAGCTCGTGCGCGATGCCGGCCGTCACCTGACCCAGCGTGGCCAGACGCTCGGCCTTCATCATCCGCCCTTCCACCTCGCGGATGCGCAGCTCCAGCCGGGCGATCCTCAGCCCGTCCTCGAGCGCGGCCAGCACCTCGGCGCGGTCCCACGGCTTGACGAAGTAGCGGCTCACCTGGCCGCGGTTCACCGCGTCGATGACGGCCTGCATGTCCGAGTACGCCGTGACGAGCATGCGCTTGGCGTCCGGCGCCAGCGTGCGCGCTCGCTCCAGCAGCTCCACGCCCGTCATGCCCGGCATGCGCTGGTCCGACAGGCACGACGCCAATCTCGCTGCGCCTCTGCTCCAACAGCGTCAGCGCCTCGGCCGGCGTCGAGCAGCGGAAGATGCGGAAGCTTCGAGCCGAAGTTGGCCTCGAAAACCCTGAGGTTGAGCGCGTCGTCGTCGACGTAGAGCACGGCGGGGAGGTCAGACGGATTCATGGAATTCCTCTCCGGGCCAGGCCGACCAACCCACTCCCACCCTTCCAACCCACTGTGCCCACACCCCAAGAGATACCACGTCACGCGCAAAACCCGATGGGCCGTGTTCAGCCCGGGCGAGCACCCACACGCGCCGGGAACTCCGACACGCTCGGCGTCAATCGCCCCGGGGTAGGACCCCCCTCAGCGCTCCTGCATGGGAGCCGCCGAGGGCTCGGCTGTCTCCTCGCCAACTCCGGGCTCGGCCTCCAGCTTTTGCTGCACCGCATCCAGGGACTCGAACAGCCGGCTCGGCAGGTTGCTCAACAGGGACAGGACGACGGGGGGTGCCTCGTTCTCCCGGGCGAGCAGGACGAGCTGCTCCGTGGAGAGAGGGAACACGGCCCCGAGCAGGGCCTCCTGGAGGGGCTGTGCCAGCGGCGCGGGCTCCCCCATCCGGGTCTCCAGCTCCTTCATCCCCTCTTCGAGCCGGGTGCGCCTCATGTCGTCGTCGTTCATCGGAGCAAAGTTAAGCAGCTCACGAATAAGTTGCGTGCCCTTTTCTTCACTTGTCCTACGGGCAGGTGGACGAGCCGAACGAAGTGGCGCCCCATGGCCGTCTCCTACCTGGACCCCCACCGTATCCAAGCACCCCCACACTGCGAGGAGGGACGACATGGCGAAGAAGAAGGAGCCCGGCTATGCCGAGCACATCGAGCACGTGCAGGCCACGCACCCGGAACCATGGCCCGGCATCAAGGGCCGCTCCGAGGAGCACGAGACGGAGCTGCCCACGGGCACGAAGCGCGAGGAACAGGCCCGCGTGACCGAGGCCCAGCGCCGGCTGGAGCACGAGGATGCACGGCGAGAAGGAACCGACCCGCGAGTGACGCGGGCCGGAGATCGCCACGGTGGCCGCTCGGGACGGCGGCCCACCGTGGCGAAGATGTGACTAGAACAGCAGCCGCATCGGGTGCTCGAGCAGCGCCTTGAGCTCCCGGAGGTACTCGGCGCCGATGGCGCCGTCGATGACGCGGTGGTCGCCCGAGAGCGTCACCGTCATCATCTTGCGCACCACCATCTGCCCGTCGCGCACCACCACCTTGTCCGAGACCGAGCCCACCGCGAGGATGGCCGACTGGGGCGGGTTGATGACGGCGATGAACGCGTCGATGCCGTACATGCCCAGGTTGGACACCGTCAGCGAGCCGCCGGAGTACTCGTGCGGCTTGAGAGCGCGCTTGCGGGCCCGCTCGGCCAGGTCGCGCGAGGCGGCGGAGATGGCCGACAGCCCCTTCTGGTCCGCGTCCTGGATGACGGGGGTGATGAGGCCGTCCTCGATGGCCACCGCGATGCCGATGTCCACCGTCTCGAAGTGCAGGATGGAGTCACCCTGCAGCGACACGTTCATCTTCGGGGAGCGGCGCAGTGCCATGGCCGCCGCCTTCACGATGATGTCGTTGACGGAGACCTTGGACTCGAGCGCCTTGGCCTCCTCGCGGATCTTCAGCGCGGCGTCCATCTCCACGTCCACCGAGAGGTAGAAGTGAGGCACGCCGGGCTTCACCTCCGCCATGCGCTGGCCGATGACCTTGCGCATCGAGGAGATGGGCACCGCCTTCGGCTCGGGACGCACGCCCGGAGCCACCGGAGCGGTGGGGACCTTGCGCGCGATGGCCGGAGCAGGCGCCTGGGTGAGCGCCTTCTCGATGTCGCTCTTCACGATGCGGCCGAGCGGGCCGGAGCCGCGCACCTGGGACAGGTCCAGGCCACGGTCACGGGCCATGCGCTTCGCCAGTGGGCTGGCGCGCACCCGGCCACCCGGCACGGGGGCCGGAGCGGCGGCGCCTTGGGAGCCGCGACGGGAGCGGGAGCGGCGGCCTTGGGAGCCGGAGCCGCGGCGGGCGCCGGAGCGGCGGGGCGCCTTGGCGCCACCCTTCCCCGCCAGGAACGCGATGGGCGCGCCCACCTTCGCCATCTGGCCTTCCTGCACCACGATGCGCGCGAGCACGCCGTCGTCGTAGGCCTCCACCTCGAGGTTGGACTTGTCCGTCTCCACCTCGGCGATGGCCTGGCCGGAGGAGACCTTCTCCCCCTCCTTCTTCAGCCACTTGATGAGCTTGCCCTCCGTCATCGTCGGGGAGAGCGCGGGCATCACCACGGCGATGCCCTCTCCCCCACCGGCGGCGGCGGGCTGAGCGGCGGGAGCCGGAGCCGCGGCGGGCTTCGGAGCAGCGGCGGGAGCGGCGGCCTTCGGGGCGGGCGCGGCGGCCTTGCCTCCGGCGTCGACCTTCTCGCCCTTCTCGCCAATGAGGGCGATGGGCGCACCGACGGTGGCCATCTCCCCTTCGGGGACGACGATCTTCAGCAGGTAGCCGTCGTCATAGGCCTCAATCTCGAGGTTCGACTTGTCGGTCTCGCACTCGGCGATCGCCTCGCCAGAGGAGACCTTGTCGCCCTCCTTCTTGAGCCACTTGACGATCTTGCCCTCCTTCATCGTCGGGGAGAGGGCAGGCATCTGGATGGGCGTGGCCATACGGTTCTCAGGCTCCCTCGCGGTAGAGGACCTTCTTCACGGCGGCGATGATCTTGGGCGCGTCCGGTTGGATCGCGTTCTCCAGGTTCGCCGCATAGGACATGTTCACGTCGAGGCCGGTGACGCGCACCACCGGGGCGTCCAGGTCGTCGAAGCCCTTGGACTGGATGATGTCCACCACCTGCGCGCCCACGCCGGCCAGGGGCCAGCCCTCCTCCACGACGACCGCGCGGTTCGTCTTGCGCACGGTGGCCAGGATGGCCTCCTCGTCCAGCGGGCGCAGCGTGCGCAGGTCGAGGATCTCCACCGGAGATGCCCTCGGCCTCCAGCTGCTTCGCGGCCTCCTCGCAGAAGTAGTACATGCGCGACCAGGTGATGATGCTGACGTCCGTGCCCTCGCGCTTCACGTCCGCCTTGCCGATGGGGACGATGTGCTCGCCCTCGGGCACCTCGCCCTTGAGGGCGTAGAGGCGCTCGCCCTCGATCATGATGACGGGGTTCTCATCGCGGATGGCGGACTTGAGCAGACCCTTGGCGTCCGCGGGCGTGGCCGGGGCAATCACCTTCAGGCCCGGGAAGTGGGCGTAGTTGGCCTCCAGCGCCTGGCTGTGCTGGCTGGAGAGCCGGCCGCCCGCGCCGCCCGGGCCGCGGAACACGATGGGGCAGCGCAGCTGGCCGCCCGACATGTGCCGCAGCTTCGCCGCGTTGTTGACGATCTGGTCCATCGCCAGGATGGCGAAGTTCCAGGTCATCATCTCCACCACCGGACGCAGGCCCACCATCGCCGCGCCGACACCCAGACCGGTGAAGCCCAGCTCGGAGATGGGCGCGTCGATGATGCGCGCGCTCCCGAACCGGTCCAGCAGTCCCTGCGACACCTTGAAGGCGCCCTGGTAGCGACCCACTTCCTCACCAATGAGGAACACATTGGCGTCGCGCTCCATCTCCTCGGCGAGCGCCTGGTTCAGCGCCTCGCGGTACATCAACTCGGCCATTGTTGGCTCCGAATGCGAAATCCGTAGGTTGTCGTCAGTGGAAGAGGGCTAGCGCTTGAGGCCGGCCGCCTTGTCCGCCTTCTCGGCCTGCTCGCGCGGCTCGAGGTCCCAGGTCACCTTCAGCTCCTGGCCCGACGGGTACCTCGGCCACTTCGTCACCTTCACGCCCAGCACGCGCTCGCGGGGGCGCACGTCCTCCTCGCCCTCCTCCACGATGGTGTCCTTCCACAGCTCGGACAGGTCCGGCTCGGGCGACTCGTCGGCGAACTTCACCGCCGCGTCCACCTGCTCCTTCACCTCGGCCTCGATGGCCTCGAACTCCTCGTCCTTCGCCAGCCCCTGCTTGAGGGCGTAGTCCCTGAGGCGCGGAATCGGGTCGTTCTTGCGCTCGTCCTCCACCTCCTGCTTGGTGCGGTAGGTGGCGGGGTCGGCCATGGAGTGGCCGCGGAAGCGGTAGGTGTTGGCCTCCATCAGCACCGGGCCATTGCCCGCGCGGATGTACGCGGCCGCGTCCTTCACCGCCTCGTACATCTTGAGGCACGTCCATGCCGTCCACGGCCTCGTGGCGCATGCCGAAGCCCTCGCCGCGCTTGTGGATCTCCGGCACCGCCGAGGTGCGCGCGATGGCCGTGCCCATGCCGTAGCGGTTGTTCTCGCAGATGTAGAGCACCGGCAGCTTCCACTTCACCGCCATGTTGAGCGTCTCGTGGAAGATGCCCTGGTTGGCCGCGGCGTCACCGAAGTAGCACACGGTGATGCGGTCCTCGTTGCGGTAGCGGCTGGCGAAGGCCATGCCCGCGGCCAGGCCGAATCTGCGCGCCGACGATGCCGTAGCCGCCGTAGAAGTGGTGCTCGATGTCGAAGATGTGCATCGAGCCGCCCTTGCCCTTGCTGTAGCCGCCGGTGCGGCCGAAGAGCTCCGCCATCACCATGCCCGCGTCCGAGCCGCGCGCCAGCGGCTGGGCGTGGTCGCGGTAGCCCGAGAGCATGTAGTCATCCGGGCGGATGGCCTCCTCGACGCCGGCCGCCACGGCCTCCTGGCCGATGTACAGATGGCAGAAGCCGGCGATCTTCCCGAGACCGTACTGCTGGCCCGCCCGTTCCTCGAAGCGGCGCATGAGGTACATCTTCCGGTACATCGTCAACAGCAGGTCTTTCGAGTACTTGCTGGCCACCGCCAATGCCTCCGTCAATGAGGCCGCCCCGGGTTGAAGAGGCGGCAGACGCCGTGCGCCTGCATAGCGCGCGGACATGGGACTGCAAGGGCTTTCGTGCGCAAACCAGGCGGGCGCGTCCTGTGCCCACCCTTGGGCGCATTGCGTCACGGCTCGAAGGAGAAGTGCGGCACGGAGACGATTTCGTCGAGGAGCACCACCGGCCGGCCCGAATGGTCGGTCGCCAGATGGACGACCTTGGCCTCCGGGAAGCGGCGCAGGTAGTCGTTGGCGTGGGTGGGCTCGTTGTCGAAGGCGGCGATGACCTGCCCCAGTTCCCCCAGCCGGGCATGAGCGGCGCGCTTGAAGGCGTCGTCGTCCTCGCGCTCCGTGGGCTTCATCAGCAGGTGCGACCCGCCCCTCGCCGGGCAGGGCCAGCCCGTTGCGACGCATGCACGCCACGGTGCCCGCCCGCATGCCCTCATGGCGACCCGTGACGTAGGCCAGATGCGCCCCGGTGGCCGCCACCGCGTGGGTGAAGGCCGCGGCGCCCTGGATGGCCACGTCGTCCTCGCAGTAGTCGCTGGTGAAGAAGCGCTCCAGCCAGAAGCTCCGGGCCGCCTCGAAGTGGGTCTCCACCTCCTCCGCCGAGCAGGCCACAGTTGCGCATGGCCGCCTCTCATGTCGAAGCCGCTCTCCCAGTGGTGCGGCTCGCAGGCGCCCAGCTTCTCCACCTCCCGGGCCAGACCGAACTCCCGGAGGATGCGCGCCTGTCGGGGGCGGTTGTCGAAGAGGGTCGAGTCCAGGTCGAAGGCGAGCACCGCCTGAGAGCCGAGCGAGCGTGCCTGCTCCAGGATGGCCCGCAGCGTCTGCTGCCAGCCCTCCTGGACGCGGGTTCTGAGGTTGGAGGCCATGGTCCTTCAGAATACATGGCACCTCGCGCCCGGGCAGCGCGGAATTCAGGCCACTCAGGCGACCGAGCGGAGGGGCTCGGGCTGGGGAGGCTGCTCCGGGCACAGGCGCAGCATCCGCTTGATGCCGTTGCGGTCCAGCACCAGCCGGACGAGCTGCAGCGACACCCGCTCCTGTCCCGCCTCCTGGACGACGAAGCGGAAGGCCAGGTCCACCTGGTAGCTCTTCGCGCCGCGCACCCGGCCCACCGAGAAGTCCTCCAGGTCCACGTACTCCAGCGCGTACTCGGGCTCGTCCATGTCGCGCAGGAAGCGCTCCACGTTGAGCCGGATGATGTCGGTGATGCCACTCAGCCCCCGCTCGGAGCGCGGCAGCAGCTCCACGTCCAGCACCACCTGCTTCTGGTAGCGGAGGACCGTCTCGGCCAGCTCGCCCTGGAGGACGGTGATGAAGTCGTCACGGGAGCGCAACGCGGCCACCTCCTCGGGCACCTTCACCGCGCTGCCGTAGTCCACCTTCTCCTCGCAGATGCCCAGGCACCGGCTCCGTCACCGGGTCCACGATGTGCGCCGTCCGGTCGTACAGGTGCCGCGCCGCCACCTGGCTGAAGATGCGCCGCATCCCCTCCTTGATGCGGTCCTTCATCATGTAGCCCACCACCATGATGAGGAAGAAGTTGAGGCTCGCCTGCGTGAAGCGGACCTGCGCCCAGAGGGCCACCGCGGTGGCGAAGGCCATGGCCACGCCCGCCGCGAGCGCGAACAGCACCTCCTCCCAGCCCTGGCGCTTCGCGGCCCGCCGCGCCGACAGGAAGAGGATGTTCATGCAGAACTTCTTCAGGAAGCCGATCCGGTGCATGTACTCCTCGTTGTCACCGGTGGGGCTGATGACCGAGCGGAGCTGGTGGTCCTTGCGGTACTGCTCCTCGCGCAGCACCTCCTCCATCATCTCCTTGCGCAGCTCGATGTAGACGCCCGTGCGGGGCAGCGCGTCCATGTCCGCCACGGCCTTGCGGAAGAACTGCTCCACCGTGAGGCTCATGTACTCGTCCACCAGGCGGATGGAGGCGCGCGTCTTCTCCTGCAGCCGGCACTGGTTGGCCGAGCGCGCCCACTCCCGGAAGCGCGCCAGCACCCGCCGCGCTCCGTCCCGCTTGGCCCGCACGTCGACCTCGAGCTGCGCGCACGAGGCATCTCCCGACCGGGCCATGGCCTCGCACCGCTCGTTCACGCTGTGGGCGAAGCGCCGCAGCGCCCCGCGGAAGATGCAGGACAGCAGCTTGGACTGGTAGACGAGCTCCGACTCGCTGGTGAGCCCCGTGCGCAGCCCCGCCTCCAGCCGCCTCAACGGCGAGCCGTCCATGGACACCAGCTCCGCCAGCGACATCACCGGCGTCTTGAAGCGCACGTAGTTGTGGATGTCCGCGTAGAAGTCCGCTCGCGGGTACGTCTCCGCGTCGATGTTCAGGCTCGCCGGCAGGAAGACGTACGTCTCCACGAGATAGCGCGTCTCGTCGTCCGCCCCGGAGGGCTGGTACTCGAGCTTGATCTCGAACTGCTTCCGGTCGTGGACGTCGAGCCGGTTCTGCAACAACGGTGTGGGAACCTGGGACACGCCCGCACTCTAGGTCACGAGTCTGTCACGTCCTAGTGACCCGGGGCCCGGGGCTGGTGGCCAGTGAACGCCCACCGTCGAGGGCCCACTTCACTTCTGGACGTCCAGAAGCGGCCCCCTCTCGGGCATGTAGGACAGAAACGCCTCGCCCTTTGACCACAAAGGAGCTACACCCAAGAGCCTCCTGCTCGAAGAGGGACGATCCCCGATGCCGTACCGGCCCCTGTTCAGGACATGGTGGATGCTCGTCGGCTATGTGCTCCTCCCAGCCTGTGCGATCACCCCCAGGCATGCGTCCTCGCTCCGCTACGCCGACTCCCCATCGGCCACCTGCCGCCACAGCATCACTGGTTGCGTCGCGCTCTATGGGAAGGAGATCGCCTCCACCACCGCCGTCGTGAAGGTGGCGCTGAACGTGGCGGAGAAGTCAGCCCTCGACCAGACGCTCGCGGAATGCGCGAACCTGGCCCGCTCGGAGGTCCTGTTGCGGCACGAAGGGGATTTCGAAGAGCTCTTCCCCAACGCCGACGAGTGCAATGAGCCGGCGAAGAACGCGAAGCGCAGGGGCATGACGTGGGCCATGCAGTTGGGCGTGGAAATGCACGAAGAGGCCCTGAAATGCGCCGGGGAGCGGCTGGGCAAGCTGCGCCCGGGAGGATTCAACCTGGAGCAGCGCTACCGTTACGACTCACGGACGGGGCGGTGGAAGCTGGTCAGCCGCGAGGAGGAGCGGCTCCTGGAAGCGACCGGAAATGCCAGCGAGTTGCTGGGCTCGCTCCAGCCCGATGTGGTGATTCACGCGGGCGACCCGCTCGTGGTGCAGGAGGTCTACGATTTCAAGTTCCCCTGCGTGAACAGGGATAAGCTCCCCGAGTGGAATCTCTACCCCCCAGGCCACCCCTACGCTGGGTTGAACCAGGGAAAAGTGTACGAGAGGGTATTCGAGCAGCGAACCAGCACGCGTCGTACCGCGACGGGGAGTCATCCGATGAGTGACACCCTCCGAGAATCCGCATCTACGCGGACGGCGGACCCCTTCTGGCTCGCGATGGACTGAGTGTCACGTTCTACCTGCGCCATCCTCACGCGCGGATCGCACAAGGAGTGATGCACTCACTGGATGCGTACTTGCGTGCGGTGGGACCGGGGGCGCTCAGCCTGTATGCCGCGCAGGACGGCTACTGGCAAAACCTTGGGGAGCGCCGGATGGGCGTACATCATGGAGCAACTGCGGCACCCTCGCTGTGCCAACGTCCACCTGGCGGATAGCGTGACCAACGAGATCGCTACGCGTTCGATTACCGCGGCAGGAACACTCGAGCCACTCCCCTGGGAGAGCGACGGGTCGCAACTGGTATCCGTCGTGTCCTTCTCGCTGCCCACCGAGTACCTGGTGCAGCACGGGCCGGGGCGAGTGCGCGAGTTGGCGCTGGAGCTGGCGGCCCCCCTGCCCTTCTGCTCGGGCCATGCCGGACTCTCCTTCAACGGCGAGACTCTCCTGCTTGGTCGATGAGCGACGGGGCGCGCGATCTGTGCTTCCGCTACCCCGGCATGGACATTCCCGACTCGTTACCTCTCGTCATAGCATTGGCACGAGGGTCAAAGGCGTGCATTGGCTGAACTTCCTGGGCCAGCCCGTGCTGGGCGAACTGGGGGGCGCGGCGGGACTGAGGGAACGGCTCCACTCCCCGGGGACCACCGTGCAGGAATTGGAGGGGGAGCGGGCCGTCGTCACCCTGGGTCCGTGGCCAGATGCCGGCGACACCGAGCAGGGCCGCACGTTGCCGGCCTACCGGGAGCTCGCGCGCGTGCTGGAGCCCTGGCTCTACCGCACGGAGTCCCGACACGCGCACCTCGAGGTTCCGGAGCGCGTCCGCCGCTGGGAGCGCCGCTTCCTCGACGAACCTTGACTCGAGAAGCCGGGTCACTTCCAGACGTCTGGAAGTGGAGTCCACTCGTAGTCGACTACGAGTGACATATAGGCGCAGGAACCACATCACTTCTGGACGTCCAGAAGTGAGGGCGCTCCCGGGTCGTTTCGCATGCCACGGGAGGACGCGCGCTCAGCCCTCGGTGCCGGTGCGGGCGGCCGGCGCCGGAGCGGGGACGGCGGAGGGCTGCGGTGCCGCCTTGGGCTGCGGCTTCGCGTTCCACACCCGGGTGGCCAGCAGCAGGCCGACGAAGGACAGCGGCACCAGGGCGATGGGCCAGTTGCTCCAGTTGGCCGTGTCCTTCGCTGCCTCGCCCGAGGGGAGGAGCTTGCCGAGCAGCAGCGACTGGAAGGCGGTGCCCGCGTAGACGGCGCCGTCGATGATGCCCACCGCCAGGCCCGCGTTCTTCTTGCCGCCGAAGTCCATGCTGGCGGTGCCCGACAGCATCCCGTGCACGCCGATGACGCACAGGGACATGAAGATGACCGTCCAGCCCAGCATCCAGTTGTGGAGCAGGAAGAGCGAGGCCACCGCGCCCAGGGACATGCCCGCGTAGAGCACCGCGGAGACGGGCCCGCGCCGCGAGTCGAACACCCGATCCGAGATGACACCGGCGAACATGCCTCCGGTGATACCCGCCACGCACAGCAGCATGCCCCAGTTGGCCGCCACGAAAGACTCGCCCAGGCCCGTGGCCTTCGCGAACTTGGGGTACCACTGCATGATGGCGTTGCGCTGGTAGCCGCTGCAGAACTCGATGGCCAGGATGGTGAGGATGATCGGGTTGCGGATCATCTTCGAGAACACGTCCTTGGGCCCGAGGTGCGGCCCGGTGTCCCCGGAGGAGGCATCGGCGGTGTCGAAGTCCGGGTGACCCGTGTGGCTCGGCGTGTCCCGGATGACGAAGAAGTCCAGCACCACGAAGGCCGCGAGGATCGCCGCCGGCACGAAGAAGACCCACCACGTGGGCGCCGCCTTGGAGATGAGGCGGCTCCAGTCATAGGCGAAGTACACGCCCAGCGAGATGAGGATGCCGAACACCCCGCCCAGCAGCCCTCGCTCCCTCACGTGGAACCAGGCCGCGTTCACCTTGACGATGGAGACCGCGCCGAAGCTCTGGAAGTACATGTTCAGCGCGTAGAGGAAGGACAGCGTGGCCACCAGGCCGCCCGGCGGCTGCCACCCGCCCTCGAGCACGCCGTACACCACCGCGCCCATCAGCACGTTGCACACCGACGAGCCGGCCGCGGACAACAGGATCGTCTTGCGCCCTCCCAGCCTGTCCGTCAGCGGGCCATTGAGGAGGAAGGCGAAGCCGTACGTCAGCGTGCCCCAGAAGAAGATGGTGCCGAAGTCCGCGTTCGAGGTGCGGGTGCCCAGCGCGCTGGTGGCGACGTTGACGTTGTAGCGCCCCATGTAGAGGAACGCGTACGTCATGCCCAGCGGGATCCAGTTGAGGAGGCGTCGGCGCTTGAAGGCCTCGGAATGCCCGAGTTCCACCTTGGGCAACCGCGCGATCACCAGCGCGATCGCCGCGAGCAGGATGAGGATCGGCAGCAGCTGCTGAAGCCACGGGGGCAACGACGACATCAGGCAACCTCGGAGGGGAGAGTCGAACCGAGCGCACCCTACCCGGTCCCGCCCTCCCCGGCCACCCTCGGCCCCAGCCCGTCACGCCAGCTCGGCAAGCAGCCGCAGGATGGCGATCTCCGTCTTCGCGTCCGGCACCTGCCCGCTCCGGCACATCGCCAGCAGCTCGCGAATGGGCCTCCACTGCAGGTGCGTGCCCTCCTCCAGCGGGGAGCCGTCCCCCTTGGGCACCCCGGGCTCCTTGCCCGTCACGTCCACCGCCGCCGGGAACACCTTCTCCGACAGGATGCCCGGCGCCAGGAAGAAGCCCGCCCCCAACAACTGGATCTCCTCCGGCTTCACCTCGTACCCAGCCTCCTCGTGAACCTCCTCGGCCGCGCGGTGACGCAGGCCCGCCTCGCCCTTGTCCTCCGGCTCCAGCAGCCCCGCGACGATCTCCTCCACCCGCAGGTACGTCGCCGGGTCCGGAACCGTCATCTCCTTGCCCCGCCGGAAGTAGGCCGCCGGCCGCAGGTTCATCCGCGTCAGCACCTCCAGCCCCGACGCACCGCGGCGATACACCAGCACCGCCACCGCATCCAGCCGCGGCCGATCCACCACGTCCACCCGGTACACCTTGGACGCCGTGCCGTCCGCCCGCCGGTTCTGGCACCGCAGCCGCCGCACCCGCAGGAAGCCCTCGTCGCAGCGCGCACTCGCCGAGAAATCCTCGATGATCTCGATATCCGTCACTGAAGAATGGCTGCTCGTTCGCATGCCTGCTCCCTATCGGAAGACCCTGACGTAGTGGGGTTGCTTGCCCACCTGCGGATGATCCCGTACCTTGCGCCGTCGTCTAGCGGTCAAATTCTTCAAGCCCCCCGGATTCCCCCCGATGCGACGTCACCTGCTCGGCCTCCTGTGTGCCCTGCTCTCCGCCTCATGCATGCCCGTGATGCAGGGAGAGGACATCGACCTGAGTGGTCAGGAGGTCCGGCTCACGCTGCTGCACACCTCGGACATCCACTCGCGGCTCATCCCGTACGACTTCGCGCCGCTGAAGACGGACACGGACCTCGGCCTCATCCCCGAGGCGGGCCCCTTCGGTGGGGCCACCCGCATGGCGGCCATCCTCAAGCGCGAGCGCCAGCGCGCCGAGCGCGTGCTGCACCTGGACTCGGGTGACTGCTTCCAGGGCGCGCCCATCTTCAACCTCAACAGCGGCGAGGCCGAGTTCCGCTTCCTCTCCAGGACGGGGCTGGACGCGGCCGTCATCGGCAACCACGAGTTCGACGCCGGCCTGCGCAACTTCGTGGAGAAGACGCGCGACTTCGCCAGCTTCCCGCTGATGGCGGCCAACTACTACTGGGACAGCCCCAAGGACGCCGGCAACGAGCAGGCCGCGCTCAACACCACGCCCTACATCATCCGCAACGTGCAGGGCTTGAAGGTGGGCATCATCGGCATGGCCAACCTCGCCTCGCTCAACTCCCTGGTGGAGGGTGGCAACTCGCTGCAGGCCACCCCGCTGGAGCAGAACGAGGCGGCGCGCGCCTACGTGCAGATGCTGCGCCCGGTGGTGGACCTCGTCGTGGTGGTCAGTCATCTGGGCCTCACCGAGGATCAGGATCTCATCCGCGGCTACGAAGCCTATTACGAGTACGAGCGCGCGAAACCCTACCTGGAGCGCGAGCAGGACCGGTGGGAGCTGCTCGAGTGGGCGGATCCGGCCGTGGAGGGCAACCCCCAGGCGGTGGTGAAGGTGCGCATCCCCGGCGTGTCCGGCCTGGACATCATCCTGGGCGGCCACCTGCACGTGGTGCTCAACCCGCCGCAGCAGCTCAGCGATCCCAGCGGCCGCAAGGTGCTGGTGGTCCACTCGGGCGCCTTCGCCAAGTACGTGGGCCGCCTGGACGTGATGGTGAAGGTGCCCCAGGAGAAGGGCACGCTGGATGGCGCCGAGGTCGTCAGCCACTCCTACCGCCCCTTCCCCCTGGACGGGCTGTGGTGCGACGACGCCATGCGCAAGTGGTACAAGGACAACTTCTGGAACCCGGGCGACTTCATCAACGCCCAGGGCGTGCGCGCGGCCATCCGCAAGTGCCAGGAGCAGGAGGACCGCGACACCACGGGCCTGCTCCAGCCCTACCTGCTGGGCATGGACTTCAACCTGCAGCTCACCTCCATCTTCTCCTACGCGCCGCGCGACCTGGATCGCCGCAACAACTCCTCCTCGAGCGGTGACTCGCCGCTGGGCAACATCACCGCGGACTCCATGCGCAAGCGCCGCGCCGTGGAGGCGGAGATGGCCCTCACCAACTCGCTCGGCATCCGCGACAACCTCTACGCCGGCACGGTGACCCAGGAGGCGATGTTCAACGTGTTCCCGTTCGAGAACACCATCAACATCATGAACCTCTCGGGCGTGGAGATTCAGGAGATGCTCGACTTCGTGGCCGATCGCTCCGCCAGCCGCGGCTGCCTCAGCCAGGCGCAGATCTCCGGCGCGCGCTTCACCATGGACTGCGCCCAGGTGCAGCTCAACGAGCTGCGCATTCCGTGCGAGCCGGCGAAGAACGCCGCGGACTGCCCCCAGGAGAACCGCGAGGGCCACGCGCCCTGGCAGTGCCTCCAGGACCAGGACGGAGCTCGCTGCTGGGCCCACACCGCCACGGACGTCTTCATCAACGGCAACCCCATCAACTCCAACGGCATGTACCGCGTGGCGGTGAACGACTACATCGCCAAGGGCGGCTCGGGCTTCAGCGTCCTCAAGCGCAACACCACCCGCCAGGAGACGGGCATCTCCCTGCGCGACTCGCTCATCGGCTACATGCAGGGTTTCTGCACCTGTGAGGACATCAACGCGGGCCGCACGGCATCCAAGACGGGCGAGCAGTGCGGCACGCTGCAGAGCGGCAAGTGGGTGGTGGACGACGAGCTGCGCAACTTCTGCCGCAAGGCCCAGGAGTTCGAGGACGCGCTGGCGCGCAAGGTGGGCGACTGCACGTGCCGCCAGCTCCTCAACGTGCCCGCCGACGCGGCCCAGCGCTGCAACAAGCCGGACATCACGCTGGATGAGATCCGCACCACGTGCGCCGTGCCCTCGGGCCCGTACACCGGCCGCTGCAACTGCCGCGACGCGCTCGCGGGTGCCCAGGAGTGCGGCTCGGTCACCCGGCAGCTCGAGAGCTTCTGTGAGAACCCCACGGAAATGCCCATCGCCAACGCCGCCGCGGATGGCCGTATCGGCCGGAGGGTGAAGTAATGAAGAAGGGACTGCTCCTCCTGGCCGCGACCGCCGCCGCGTCCGGCTGCTACGACGTGGACAACCCCCTGCCCGCCGGCGTGGGCTCGTTCCGCGTGGTGGTGCAAGGCATCTCCGCGGTGAATGGCAGCGGCGCCCTGCAGCCGCTCGAGGTCATCCCCAACTGCGTCAAGCGCTACGGCACCACGACCGAGCAGGTGCCCGCCGACGTGCGTGGGACAGAGGACTGCCGCTACGTCGCCCCCAATGGTGCGGTGGAGATGACGCTGGACATCACCGCCCTGGACAAGAACGGCCAGCCGTTCGACTTCAGCGGGCCGGTGGCCTTCCAGGTGGAGCCGGGCAGCCTCGCCGGTGACTACACCTACTACTGGACGACGCTCTCCAAGGGTCGGGGTCTCGGCAAGGTGCGGGCCCAGTACCTCTATGGCGAGGTGCGCGTCTGGGTGAAGGACGAGCCCGTCGAGCCCAACTACGTCGGAGGCCAGCTCGCGGGAGACCCGAATCAGCTCCCGAAGGAGCCCGCCTCGCGCAGCTTCAGCGCCGGCGCCTCCGGGCCCCTGTTCTTCGCCGAGCCCACGCTGGCCTCCATCCAGCGGCCTCAGGTGGCGGACAACAGGTCCTCGCCCTTCGTGGGACGATTCGTCACCATCGGCCGCGCCCCCGAGTCCGGCTCCGTGCTGTACCAGAACTGCCCGGACATCGACGTGGACGACGATGGCGACGTGGACGTCCTGCCCCCCAAGCCGGTGACGCTGCTGGTGACGGGGACGGATCCCTCGGGCTTCTACGTCACGGACATGACGGCCTGCCCCGTGCCGGATGCCACCGAGCCGAGCGGCTACCTGCCGGGCACCTTCGGCTCCATGTTCATCTACAACTACAACTTCCCCGAGGGACTCGACCCGGGCGATCTACTGTGGACGCTGGCCGGCTCCCTCCAGGAGTTCTCCTCCACCACGCAGCTCACCTTCCCCTCCTGGTCGGTGCGTGAGCACGTGCGCGAGCTGCCGCCGGAGCAGTGGAACAAGTACCTGAACCTCAACCCGCCCGTGGAGCTGAACCTGCGCCACTGCGGGCTGGCGGACAACCTGTCGCCCGGCGGCGTCGACAAGCTCTGTGGCTACTACACGGACAACATGAAGCTGGAGAGCCTGGAGTCGGGGCTCGTGAAGGTGCGCCACGTGCGCTTCCCCCAGGTCTTCACGAGCTGCGACACCGACGGCAATGGTCAGGTGACCTCCTTCTGCAACTCGAGAGGCGCGTGGACCTTCTGCGGCAGCGCTCCGCCGGACATGAGCGAGGTCCAGTGCAACATCGACTGCACCACCGGCTCCGGGGCCTACCAGAACACCGTCTGCTCCGAGCGCACCAACTACACCGGCTTCGGCCAGTTCGTGATCGAGCTGGCCGGCCCGGGTCCGCGCGAGGCCGGTCTGGATGACGCGCTGGAGCAGCGCACGCAGGAGGTCATCCTCTCCGATACCGCCTCGACCACCACCGGGTCGGACTACGAGGAGGGCGCGCCCGTGAGCATCTGGTGCGAGCTCGACACGTACGTGCGCTTCGGCGCCACGGACGCGGTCGCCGCCACCAACGCGGACATGCTGCTGCCGGCCAAGACGCGCAAGGACGTCATCGTCCGCGCGGGCGAGGGCTTCGTGGCCTTCCTGGCGAAACAGCTCCCGTCGCCGACTCCAACGCCCGCCCCGAAGTGCTTCGTGGCGCGCAACCCCGGCACCCGCATGCTCCTCTCGACGAGGGAAGCCGTGCCGGAGCTGCGCGTGGACTGCGACGAGAACGACTCGGACGCGGATCGCGCCCAGCAGTGCCGCCTGATGCGCCAGGCCACCTTCGACGTGGTGGGCCACCTGAAGCAGATCCAGGCGGCCCGGCCGCGCTGGATGGTCACCCCACGCGACGTGGACGACCTCTGTTGCCACCCGGGACCGGACAATCAGTGCCCGCGTCCCATCAAGCCTTGTCAGTGAAGTCGTTTCCGTAGAAGACGCAAGCGCCCCGCTCCCACGGGGCGCCTGGAGGCGCGGCCCCGCCGTGGCCCCTTGGAGGGATATTGAGAACGTTGCGCACGCTGGCCCTGACCGGGCTCATCACCCTCTCCACGCCCGCCTGGGCCGGAGACTTCGTCGATACCCGCCTGTCCTTCGTCTTCGCGGACGACAACATCTTCGCGAACGCGGGTGAGACGACCCCCAACAGCCCCACCGCCCGGTTCGGCGCGGGCAACCAGAACACCCAGTTCTACGACAACTTCAACACCAGGTTCTCCGGCTTCGAGACGCTGTCCAACATCGTCCTCTACAAGCGGATGCCGGCGTTCTTCGAGGGCCTCACCACCGAGGCGGCCCTCACCGTGTTGATGCTGGAGCGGCCCTCGGGTGGCATCGACCTGCGGGACAACTCCAGCTACATCCGCCTCAACTACCGGCCCGCGGGCTGGGGTGAGAACGAGGGCCTGTCCCTCACCGGCTTCCCGGTCTCCGCGGACCGCTTCCGGCTGGGCTACGCCTACCGCATCTCGTGGGGCGGCAGCGGCATCTTCACCAACCGCGCCACCGCGGCGGGCGTGCCGGGCGCCAAGCTGCAGATTACTCGCGACAAGTGGTACGCGTACGCGGGCGCCAAGACGGCGCTGGTGCTCAACGACCTCATCCGCGAGCAGGAGACGCTCTACGGCTTCATGGCCGGCGCCGGGTGGGATCCGCTGGAGACGCTGCGCCTGGAGGCCGGCGGCGGCTACTTCCAGAAGGGCATCGTCCCCGGACTGGCGGCGCTGGGCGTGGAGGCGCCGGTGAACTCGGCGGGCGTGTCCGCGCAGGCCGTCTACCATGTGGGCGTGCCGGTGGGCACCAGCGTGGACTTCCGGCTCTACAAGAACGATCCGGACATGTACCAGCGCTTCTTCACCCCGGAGCAGTACCCGGGCGGGCTCGCCTACTCGGTGTCGCTCGAGGGCAGCTACCTGGTGCAGACGCTGTCGGATCCGGACGTGTTCGGCCGGACGGTGCCGCAGGAGGCCACGGCGGTGGCGCTGCAGGCTCGCGCCAAGCTGGACTACTGGCGCTTCCACGTGCTGGGCCTGTACCGCAGCCTGTCCTTCATCCAGTTCGACGTGCCCGGCCTGCCGCCCTTCAACGACTTCCCGGACGGCACGGAGCTGAAGCCGGAGATGTTCATCGCCGCGGGCGCGGACTACCACATCCCCGCGTGGCACTTCACCCCGGGCTTCATCCTCGGCGTGCAGCAGCCGGCGACGTTCCGCAGCCCCGAGCCGCTCTTCGGTGGCAACAACCCGCCGCCGGGGCTCACGGGCACGCGCACGGTGGTGGTGCGTGACGTCAACGTGCTGAGCATCCTGCCCACCACGTGCGGCGCCAACAACGACATCTGCGAGGCCGAGCCCATCATCTCGGCGAAGGGCACCTTCCGGTGGGACCTCTCCGAGAGCGTCTCCGCGCTGGGTGAGGTCTATTACACCTACGACACCAACCGGACGACGTTCCGGGACGACGTCTTCGGCGTCGCGCAGCCCAGCTTCGAGAAGCCCAACGCCCTGGGCTTCAACCTGCTGATGCAGGCGCGCTTCTAGCCTCCCCCATGGATAGCGCTCCGCTGATGTCGTCCTTCGTGAAGTTGCTCGTGTCGGACACCGAGCGCTCGGCGCGGTTCTACGAGGCGCTCGGGTTCAAGCGTGTGTCGGCCGAGCCGCCCTTCATCCGCCTGCAGTGGGAAGGTCAAGCGGAGGTCTATCTGGTCACCCAGCCCGCGGCGCTGCCGCTGGAGGGCCGGCGCGGCATGGGCGTGCTGATGGGATTCCGCATCGGCGCCGTGGGCGTGGACGAGGTGGCCACTCGGGCCCAGGCGCACGGCGCGAGCGTCGATGGGCCGACCGTCCAGCCGTGGTTCACCAAGGAGATCATCGTCACGGATCCCGACGGGTACCGGCTGAACTTCATCGAGCCCGCGTAGTACCTGGCGGAGCTCCCCTCCCCGGCCAGCATTGCCAGGGAGGAGGAGCGGTCCGACGCCAGAGGGTGACGGGCTACACGCCCGCGAACTGCACGCCCTCGAAGACGAGCGTCGGGGTGCGGAGGGCGCTGTGGGCGAAGGGATCATTGCCCACGGCCACCAGCCGCTTCCACAGATCGAACTGGTTGCCCGAGATGTTCATCTCGCCCACGGGCTCGGCGAGCTTCCCGCCGCGCACGCGGAACCCCTGGACGCCGAGGGAGAAGTCCCCCGTGACGGGGTTGGAGTTGCCGCCGAGGAAACCCGTCACGAGGATGCCCTCCTTCATGTCCGCCAGGAGCGCGGCCTGCGACTTGTCCCCGAGCTTCCACGAGAGGTTCGACGGGTTGCCCGTCGTCGGGCGCGCCTTCAGCTTCCGGCCGTAGTAGCTGTCGATGAAGCAGGCGCGCAGGACGCCCCCCTCGAAGAGCGGCAGCGACCGGGCCGTGAGGCCCTCATTGTCGAACAGGCGCGAGCCGAGCCCCCGCTTGAGGTGCGGCTCGTCCGAGATCGTCAGCCGCTCGCTCCCCACGCCCTGGCCGAGCTTCCCGTCGAGGAACGAGCGCTTCTGCTGAATCGCCGCGCCCGTCATGGGTCCGAGGAGCATCGACACGAGCCGGCCCGCGGCCCGGTTGTCGACCGCCATGGGAAGCACGGCCGAAGCGCCCTTCGTCGAGCCGAGCCGCCCGAAAGCGCGCTCCCCGGCTCGGCGGCCCAGGGTGGCCGCGTCGGGCAGGTCCTCGAGGAAGCGCGCGACGGCGAAGTCACTCTCCTCCGGCCTGCGCCCGTCCGAGTCCTGGGCGCTCACCTCGGCGGAGGCGAAGAACACTGTCCCACGCAGCCCGCCCTCGAAGCCGTTCGAGCTGACGCGGTACGTCTCCCGATGGGTGTCGCCGAAGCCGGTGGTGACGGACAGGATGACGCCCTTCGTATCGGCCGCGCGGGCGCCCGCCTCGAGCTCCCGGGCGAAGCGCTGGCGCTCATCGGCGGTGAGCGTCGACTGGCGCGGGTCCTCGATCATCAGGTCCACCTGCTCGCGCCCCGCGTAGAGCTCGGGCTCGGGCAGCTTGCGGAACTCGTCCCGCGCCAGGGCGCGCGTCATCGCGATGGCGTCGGCGATGAACGTGTCGAGCGCCTCCGGGCGCAGGTCGCTCGTCGACACCGCGGAGTAGCGCCCGTCGACGTAGAGCTGCAGCCCCAGGCCGCGAGTGGTGGCCTCGTAGACCTTCTCCAGCTTGCCGTCGCGCCACTGCACCTCGACCTCGCGGGTGCGGCTGGCGGTGGCCGCCGCCTCGGAAGCACCCTTCTGGCGCGCCAGGTCCACCGCCTGACGGCGACCTCTCCCAGGTTCGTCGTGGGCTTCGTCGTGCTCATGGATGTCCTCCTCAGGCATTGCGCCCGCCGACGGTGATGGAAGCGACGCGGACCGTGGGCATGCCCTGGGACACCGGCACGCCCTGGCCGTCCTTGCCGCACGTCCAGCCGCCCTCGTCGATGACGAGGTCGTCGGCCACCATGTCCACCTTCTCGAGCACCTTGGGCCCGTTGCCGATGATGTTCACGTCCTTGATCGGCCGCGTCAGCTTGCCGTCCTCGATGAGGTAGCCGTTCTTCACGTAGAAGGTGAAGTCGCCGGCGCCGATGTTGCACCTGGCCGTTCGTGAAGTTCGAGCAGTAGATGCCCTTCTTCACCGAGGCGATGATCTCCTCCCGCTTGTGCGGGCCCGGGCAGCATGTAGGTCGAGCGCATGCGCGGCATCGGCGCGTACCGGTAGCTCTCGCGCCGGCCGTTGCCGGTGGGCTTCACCTTGTAGTGCTTCGCCGAGATGGAGTCGTGCAGGTACGTGGTGAGGACGCCGTTCTCCACGAGCATCGTCTTGCCCGGCCACGTTGCCCTCGTCGTCCACGTTGATGGCGCCGCGCGCGTACTCGTTGCGTCCCGTCGTCGACGATGTTCACGAAGGGCTTGCGCGACCGGCTTGCCGATCTTGTCGGCGTAGATGGACGTGCCCTTGCGGTTGAAGTCGGCCTCCATGCCGTGGCCGATCGCCTCGTGCAGCAGGATGCCCGACGAGCCCGCCGCGAGCACCACCGGCATCTCGCCGGCCGGCGGCTGCGACCGCCTCGAAGAGGATGGTGGTGCGGCTGACCGCCTCGCGCACGATGCGCTCGAGCCGCTCGGGCGAGTAGAACTCGAAGCCCGGCGCGGCCCGCGACGCCGTACATGTTCTGCTCGCGCCGGCCGTTCTGCTCGGCGACGCACGAGAGGTAGAGGTTCGTCATGGGCTGGATGTCCTCGACGAGCCGCCCATTGCTGTCGGCGACCAGGACGGCGCCGTGCTCGTCGGAGAACGTGACGCTCGCCTTGACGATGCGCGGGTCCGCCTTGAACGCCGCCGCGTTCAGCCCCTCGAGGATCGGCAGCTTCTGCTCGGGGCGCACGGCATCCCAGCCGGCCTTGAGCACGTAGCGCTGGGGCAGATCCTTGAAGACGTGGAAGCGCTGGGGGCCCGGGTGCGAGGGACCGTCGGCGATCGCCGCGGCCGTCCGGGCGGCGCTGCGCATCGCCTCGAGCGTGAGCTCCTCGGTGAAGGCGTAGCCCGTCTGGTCGCCCTTGACGACGCGCACGCCCACGCCGAGCTCGACGGTGGTGAAGGCCCTGTTCACCGCGCCGTCCTCGAGCGCCATGGTGGTGGAGACGCGGTGCTGGAAGAAGAGGTCGGCGTAGTCGCCGCCCCGTGACAGGGCGGCGGCGAGCGTCTCCCGGATCAGCTTCTCGTCGACGCCGAAGCGGGCGAAGTAGCCGATCGGATTCGACGAGCCGCCCGAGCCACCTCCCAGCCCACCCGGGCCCGCACGCTGCGACGCCGCACCGCCGCTCAACAGCTCGCCCTCTCCCGCCATCGTGCCGTAGCCGACGAAGTCGCGTCGTGTCATTCCGGTCTGTCCTCCCGACATGGCCCTCCTCGCGTGAAGAGTGCCGCGCATCCAGAGCGTACCCTCACGGCCATGCCAGTATTCCGGAAATCCCCCTGCCCCCCTTCCGAGGGTTACCCGACAGAGAACGGACCGGGCGCCCGCCCGCCGCACCGGTCCGCTCCCGTGGGGCTCACGCCACGGACGTCATGCGCACCACCTCGTCGAACGAGGTGAGGCCCATGGCCAGCTTGCGCACCGCCGCCTCGCGCAGGGTACGCGTGCCGCCCCGACGCGCCGCGTCGACCATGACGTCGTGGCTCGAGCCTCGGGAGATGTGCTCCCGGAGCTCGTTGCCCATGTTGACGATCTCGAAGGCGCCCGTGCGGCCCCAGTAACCGGTGCCACGGCAGCGGGGGCACCCGGCGCCCTTGGAGATGCGCACTCCGCCCGGCAGCAGCGGGAGGGGCGCACCCAACAGGTTCAGCTCGTCCGGCGTGAGCGTCGTCGGCTGCGCGCAGTGCGGGCACACCCGCCGCAGCAGGCGCTGGGCCATGATGCCGATGAGGCTCTGCGCCAGCAGGAAGGGCGGCACTCCCAAATCCTTCAAGCGCGCCACCGCGCCGATGGAGTCGTTGGTGTGCAGCGTGGAGAGCACCAGGTGGCCCGTGAGCGCGGCCTGGATGGCGTTCTCCGCTGTCTCCGAGTCTCGGATCTCACCCACCATGATGACGTCCGGATCCTGGCGGAGGATGTGGCGCAGCGCCCCGGCGAAGTCGAGCCCCACCTTGGGCTGCACCTGCACCTGGTTGAAGCCGTCCCACACCATCTCGATGGGGTCCTCGATGGTGGTGACGTTCACGTCCGGGCCGGCCACCGCCTTGAGCGCCGAGTAGAGCGTGGTCGTCTTGCCGCTGCCCGTGGGGCCGGTGACGAGAATGAGCCCGTGGGGCTGGTCGATCCAGGTCTCGAAGACGCTCTTCTCCTCCGGATCGAACCCGAGCTGGGCGATGTCCTGCACCAGCGTCTCCGGATCGAAGACACGGATGACCACCTTCTCTCCGAAGGCGGTGGGCAGCGTGGAGACACGGAGCTCCACCTCGCGACCATCTCGCTCGGTCTTGATGCGACCGTCCTGCGGCTTGCGCTTCTCGGAGATGTCCATGCGCGAGAGCGTCTTGATGCGCGAGATGATGGGCGCGTGCACGCCCGCCGGCAGCGTGTACACGGGGTGCAGCACGCCGTCGATGCGCAGGCGCACCAGCGAGGTGGTGCGCTTGGGCTCGACGTGGATGTCCGAGGCGCGGTTGTCGAAGGCGTAGCGCATCAGGTAGTCCACCGCCTGCACCACCGGCTGATCCGCCGCGTCCAGCTCCTGGCGACCGCTGAGCGAGACGAGCTGCTCGAAGTTGCCGATCTGCGGCGAGTTGCTGGGGTTGTTGGTGAAGTCATCCGCGGCGCGCGCCAGCGTGCGCTTGAAGCCGTAGATGTCCGCGATGGCCTTGAGGATGTCCACCTTCGACGCGAGCACCGGCTCGATGGGCATGCCGGTGAGCACGTGCAGCCCCTCGAAAAGCTCCTTGTCGAAGGGGTTGGCCACCGCCACCACCAGCCGGCCGTCCTGGCCACGCTCCAGGGGCAGGATGACGTGCTTCTGCGCGAAGGGGCGGGACACGGTGCGGGTGGCCAGCGCCATGTCCAGCTTGAGCGGATCGACCTTCTTGTAGTTGATGCCCGCGGCCCGGGCGGCCATCTCGGAGATGCGATCTTCGTCAAGCGTCCCGCGGCCGTCCGCCAGGGGCACCTGGAAGGCGGCCACGATCTCCACCGGGGACACCTCGTAGCGCGCCGCGTCCTTGCCCACCACGCCCTGGTTCTTGAGGACCCGGGCGCGGGCGGCCTGCTCGCGGGCGAGGATGTTCTGCGCCTGCTCGGCGGTGAGCACCCGCTGAGAGACGAGCGCCTCGAGCACGAACGAGAGGGTGTAGTCGGTCTTGCTGCGAGAGGATGGAGGGGGAGCGGACGGGGTCACGGGCGCTGGCAACGGCGTCTCCTGGCGGCCACGAGGAACAAAGCAAGGGCGCCCAGGAATCCCGGCGCGTTCACGGCGGAGCCCTGGCAGCCGCACCCGGGGCCGGCCGTCCCGCCTGAGCCCGTCCCGGCATCCGGCGTCGGGGGGACCGGGAGGGTGCCCGCGTCCGAAGAGCCAGGGCTCGGGCAGAGGGGGCAGCTACCGCCCGGCAAGGTGCTCGGCACGCACCGGCCCGTGTCGCAGGTGGAACCGGTCTGGCAGTCCGCGCTGGTGCGGCAGGGAGGCATGCAACCGGTGGCGCCTTCGGCGAAGGGCGCGCACTGCAGCCCCGAGGCGCAGGTGGTCGAGAAGCAGCTTCTCACGCACATGGACGAGCCGTTGGGGCCCACCGGCTGGCACGAGGAGCCATCCGGGCAGGAGCAGGTGTTGTAGCCACAGGGCAGGGAGCAGATGCCCTGCGGGTGGCCGTTGGGGTGCAGGCACTTCTGGTAGGTGCCGCACTCCGCGTCTTTGTCGCAGGGCTCGCCGATGGTCACCCCGGGCTTCTGCTGGGGCACGCACGTGTTGTCGCAGATGCGGCAGGCGTAGCCGTTGCCGCAGTCCGAATCGCCATTGCAGGCCGAGACACAAACGTTCACCCCGCCGCCCCGGGCCAGACAGACGTAGCCCGGACGGCAGGTTCCACTCGTCCCGGGAGAGCAGTTCTTGAGGCAGGCCTTGCCGGTCTCCATGCCGACACAGGACGAGCCCGAGGGACACGTCAGGCCCCCGGTGTCGCACCCCTGCGTGCAGTAGCCGTCCGCCCAGGCCGTCGTCGTGGGCAGCGACACCGGCTGCAGGCAGACGCCCCACGGGGAGTTGCACTGGGGGCCGGACGCACAGGCCGCACCCACCCGCGTGACATAATCCCCCATGTTCGGAAGACAGGCGTAGGTAGAGCCCGCCACCGCCGTGGACGGCTTGCACGCCAGCGGGCTCGGACACTCACCGGGCGTGGTGTTCGTGCAACCATTGGTGCAGATCCGATAGCCCGGCAGGCCATTGGACTCGGCGCCCGACACGCAGGTGAGCCCCGCATCGCAGGAGCCCCCGGCCGTGCAGGGTCCGCCCTGCTGTCCGGTCTGGGGATAGTGGGCGCACAAGTGCTCCGCGTCGTGCTGGGTGAGCGTGCGCCGCATCGAGCCGTAGCCCACGTCGTAGTACATCACCGCGTCGGTGGGATCGACCACGTGGGCCAGGCCCATGCAGTGCCCGATCTGCTTCATCAGGAACGTCTGGAGGTCCAGATAGCCCGGCTGCGTCGGCGTGGCCGTGGACCACGGGAAGTCCCCAGTGGCGTTGACGAAGATGTCGCACTGGTAGAGGTATCCGGAGAAGTGGAGCGGAACGGCGACCATGGCCGAGTTGCCGGACCCGAGGTAGGCGCTGTAGGCGGGATCGTTCCTGTCCGTGACGAACACGGGAGCGACATTGTAGCGGTCCCGCACGTCATTCACGTTCGAGATGGAGACGGAGGACGTGAGGCCCCCGGAACTGAAGGCGGGGTGCGAGCAGGCCACGCCCGCCCAGGCCTGGAAGGCGCCGTCGACAGCTCCCTGCACCTGGGACAGGGAGATGCCCGGGGGCATCTGCCGGTTGTCCACGTAGTAGCGGAACGGGAACTGCTGCGAGTGCAGCATGCGATAGTCGAAAACCGGGTAGCTGCTGGCCAGGGCCAGGCTGCTCCAGACCAGGGTGCCCAGCAGCATCAGGCCATGCGAGAGACCACGCCTCATCGTGAGGACTCCTCTTCCGGGAAGGTGACGCGGGCACCAGCCCTGGCCCCCCGGCATTCAGTGGCCGACAGTCTATCCGCGAATCGCCCGGATGGTGGCCTCGACCAGCGCCTCGGGAGTGGGACGCTCGGCCACCGCGGCCACCGGAAGCCCCAGTTGGGACAGCGCCGCCGCCGTCGTGGGGCCAATGGCCACCAGCCGCGCCGAGCCGAGCCGCTCGCGCCCCGCCGCCTCCAGGAATGACTCCGCGGTGCGCGGCGAGGCGAAGAGGGCCACATGCGGCGGAGAGGACTCCAGCAGGGCCTGGGCCTCGGGGGACAGCGGCGCCGGCTGGGAGCGGTACGCCGTCACGCGGGTGACTCGCGCGCCGTGCTCGCGCAGCGCGTCCTCCAGCTCGCGGCGCCCCTCCTCCGCGGCGGGCAGCAGCACCTCGTCCTCCACCTCCAGGGCGCTCCGCATGGCCTCGTAGAGCGCCGCGCCGGTGCCCTCGGGCGGCTCGGCGGCCACCTTCAGTCCATAGCCCTCCACGGTGCGCGCGGTGCGCGGCCCCACCGCGGCGATGCGCACCCGCGACAGCCCCTCCATCGTGCCGGCCTCGCGCAGCGCCTCCATCAGCGAATCCACCGCCGAGGGGCTGGCGAACACCACCCACTTGTAGCGTTGAATGGACTCCGCGGCCGCCATCAGAGGCCGGGGATCCTCCGGAGGCCGCAGCTCCAGCAGGGGCACGTGCACCACCTCCGCGCCCTCATCCTCCAGGAGGAAGCACAGCTCCTCCGACCGTTCACGGGGACGCGTCACCAGGACGCGGATGCCTTCAAGTCGCTTTTCCACGGGCCGGCACTGTAGCAGGCCGCTCGACGAAGTCCGCCGACAACCTTCGCCGATACTACCCGTTGAATGAGGCCCGGGAGTCTGACCGCGAATGTCGGGCGCTCTCGATTCCGCGGCTCCGCCTCCGAGCCGCTGGATACCGCGCCGCCAGGAAATACGGCCTGAGCAGATGAAGCCTGGAATACTGGGCTCAGAGGCCCACCATGCCCATGCATTCCCCTGTCCCTTGTCGACGTGCAGGGAGCGGGCCCGTCATCGCACTGGTCCTGTTGGCGCTGGCCGGATGTGCCACCCGAGCCCCCCGCGACGCGCTGCTGTCGGGCCTGCGCTCTCGTGCCCTGACGCCCACGCCCTTCCTGAATGTGAAGGCCCGGCCGGCCGTGGCAAGTACGAGCCCGATCTTCGAGCCAGAAGTCTCGGCTCCCCCTGACGAGGACGATGACGAGGAGGAAGACTTCGACGAAGAGGAACGCAACCCGGGAGAGGTAGCGGACGACCCCGAGGCCCCGTCCCACGCGCGAGCGCGCCTCCCGGCGGCCGGAGGGGACGAGCCGCTGGGTGACTGGGGCGAGGGTGGAGTGGGCTGGCCGGATGGCGTGGGCAACGGCCGCCCCCGCCCCGTGCCGATGAGCCTGGACTACTTCCAGGGATTCCTCGTGCACGTGGGCGTGCCCGCCGACGCACTACCGGTGGACGGGCGCACACTCTCTCCCGAGCAGGCGCTCCAACTGCTGCCGCACCTGCTGTCCACGGAGACGACGCTGGGCAACTTCGCCCAGCGCCGCATGGCGGCCCACCTGCTCCTGGAGGTGGCCACGAGCGGGCAGAGGGTGACGCGCGAGGAGTTGCACGCGCGGATGGATCGCTTCCACCGGCTGCGGGTGCTGCGGCCGGACGGCTACCTGGTGCTGGCCGTGACGGGCGAAGCGAAGCAGAAGATGGGCGAGGTGGGGGTGGCGGAGGACGGCACCTTGCGCGCCGGCCGCTTCGAGGTGGGCCCCTTCTACGCAGTGGAAGCTGGGCGCCTGTGGCCGGTGGACGAGGGGATGGAGGTGCCGCGAGGAGCTTTGCCCCTGGGCCCCTACGTGCCGGATGACGGCGTGGTGCTGCCGGCGCTGGAGGGAGCGGGGCTGGCGCTGGTGGACACGGTGGAGGGCCTCTACCGGCTCGTCTTCCACCCGGGCGAAACGCTGGAGGGACTCACCCGGCTACCGGGCGCGGTGCGCGAGCTCGTCCAGAACGCGCCCGAGTATTGGGAGTCCTTCCAGCGCAAGCCCTCTGGCGAGCAGGTACGCACCCTCTCACGCCTCACCACCCATGTGTTGCTGATGGTGGGCACCGGGGGCGCGGGGGCGGGAGCGAAGGCTGCCTCGTGGGGTGGCACGTTGGGCCACGTTGCGGTGCCTGTCTTCTCGCTCACGGGAGAGGGCGCGCTGGCGCTGCGGTTGGTTGCGCTCCCCGGGCGCGCGGTGGCCGTGGCGGGCCAGGCGCTCCACACAACCTACGTGCTGCACATGGCCACCACGGGCGCTGTCGCCGTCGCGGGGGGAAGGCCGCCGCCTGGCACGTGGACGCCCCCCGTGGGTGGGCCCGGCCAGTGGGTGCCCAAGAACGAGCACATGTCCGACCGGTCACGCAGGTTCCAGCACAAGGTGACGAAGGCCCCTGCTGGCTGGGTGTATCGCGTGCTGCGCAACGGCGAGAAGGCGGACTTCGATGGCCGCGATCCCATCAACGGCACCCTGCTGGAAACCAAAGGCCAAGGCTACGACAAGCATTTCGACAAGGGCCTCAAGGCGAAACGATACTTCAAAGGCGCGCAGCGACTCGTCAGACAAGCCCAGCGCCAGGTGCGGGTGGCCAATGGTGTCCCCATCCGCTGGCACGTAGCGGAACCCAGGATGGTGGATGTACTCAGAAAGCTCTTCAAGAACGCCAGCATCAAGGGAATTGACGTGGTCTACACGCCGCCGTAGCCCTGCGGAACGCCCATGAAAGAGATCTTCTACGCAGGTGTTTATTGGCCAGCTCGCCAGGAGTCAGCGGAAGAATGTGCTCGGCGCGCGGAGCGCTTCTTCCGCCTTCTTGCCCAGTGCGACCCCATCTATGCCCACTGGTTCGAACAGGCGAACTCTCTCAAGAAGGCGCTCCAGCTCCAGTTCGAGCCCACCTACGAAACGTTCCTGCGCTTCTTCAAAAGCAGGAAGTACAGCGAGGGCTCATTTGGGTTCAGCTTCAGTGCTTGGACGGGACACAAGGAGAATGGGCACGGTGGCGCGGTGCTGCTGAGCTGTGGCTCTGCCGTGACGCCCCCACCAAATTCTTGTATTCTTGAGTTCCCCTATGCGGGTCCAGAAGAGCAACGCGTCCTCACCGCCCCCGTGCTGACCGAGGTGCTGCGCGCCCTGGTCCTGGCCTGGGAACCAGACTGGGGCGGTGTCATTTCCGAAAGCTACCGGGACATGCGAGATGAGCCCATCGGCCCCCCCTATATGGGCTGGCTCATGTACCTCTCGCGCCACCGAGGAGAGGTGCCCCCGCTGCCCTCCCCCGTGCGAGTCGAACCGGTGGAGGACAAGGGCACGCTCATCATCCTCACACCAGAGCGCTTCACCGTGGACAATCCGTCACACGTCGCCCTGGCCGATGAGGTGCGTGCGCTGCTCGACCGGGCGGGCTTGTTGAAGGACTGCGGCGCCTACACCCCGGCCGCATCGTAACCAACGATGCCGGACAGCGGGCCGCTCTCGCGACCCGCCCGCCTCCTTCAAGGCTCCGACACGGGCATCGGACGGCCAAAATCGCGGAGGATCTCCGCCGCCCCGCGTCCGAGCAGCTCCTCGGCGAGAGCCTCGCCCAGCGCATGGGCCGTCTCCACCGGGCCGCTGCGCTCGGCCTCCACCACCTTGGTGCCATCCGGCCGCCCCACCAGTCCACGAATGCGGACGGTGTCACCCTCCACGGTGGCATGTCCGGCCAGCGGGACAGTGCAGCCACCCTCCAGCCGGGCCATGAAGGCGCGCTCGGCCGTCACCGCGATGCGCGTGGCCGGGTCCTCCAGCGGCGCCAGCAGGCGGCGGACCTCGGTGTCCTCGGTGCGGCACTGGATGGCGAGCACCCCCTGCCCCACCGCCGGCAGGCTGACGCTGGTGGGCAGAACCTCGGTGATCTCCAACTCCAGACCGAGCCGCTTGAGGCCCGCACAGGCCAGCACCGCGCCGGCGAGGCCCAGCTCACGCGTGCGCGCCAGGCGCGTCTGCACGTTGCCGCGCACGCTGACGATCTCCAGGTCCGGCCGCCGAGCGAGCAGGATGCAGCTCCGCCGCAGCGAGGACGTGCCCACGCGGGAGCCCTGGGGCAGCGCGTCCAGCAGGAGCCCGGCCGGGCTGCAGAAGGCGTCGCGCGGGTCCTCGCGCTGGGGCACGGCCGCCAGCAACAGGCCCGGAGGCAGCACGGACGTCATGTCCTTGAGACTGTGGACGGCCAGGTCCGCGCGGCCGTCGAGCAGGGACTGTTCGATCTCCTTCACGAACAGGCCCTTGCCGCCCACGGTGGACAGGGGCGCGGAGAGGAACCGATCTCCCGCGGTGGTCATCTCCACGAAGGAGACCTCCAGCCCCGGGTGCTGCTGGGTGAGCAGCGAGCCCACGTGACGAGCCTGCCAGAGCGCCAGCGGGCTCTGCCGGGTGGCGATACGTACGGCCTTCATCCCTTGCCTCCGTTGGCCACCACGTTGGGCCCGGCCATCTCGGTGTGTGCGGACACGTCCTCGAGCCCGAAGAGCTCGGCGGCAGCCCCTGCCAGTCGGTTGCCCTCGTGCTCGGGGCCCACGGCCCGAAGCCGCGCCGTGGGCTCGTGCAGCAGCTTGTTGACGATGGCGCGCCCCATGGCCTCGATGCTCTTGCGCTGCTTGTCGGTGAGGCCGTCGCCGAGGCCCGCCAGGGTGCGCTCCACCTCGGCGCGGGCGATGGCCTCGGCACGCTGGCGGAGCTGGGCCAGCACGGGCACGCCGTTGCGCACGGCCCGGTCGCGAACGAAGCGGGCCACTTCCTGGGCCACCAGCACGCCCGCCTTCTGCGCCTCCTCGGCGCGGGCGGCGGCGTTCTCCGCCACGAACCTCTGGATGTCGTCCACGTCATAGGCATGGACCCCGTCCAGTTCCCCCACCTCGGGGGCGATGTCGCGAGGCACGGCCAGGTCCACCATGAAGAGCGTTCGGTGCTTGCGCGCCTTCGCCACCGCGCCCACGTTCTCCTTGGTGAAGAGGGGGACCGGCGAGGCCGTGCTGCACACCACCACGTCCGCGGCGGCGAGCAGCGTGAACAGCTCCTCGAAGGGACGCGCGGTGCCGCCCACCTCGGCCGCGAGGGCCTCGGCGCGAGCCAGCGTGCGGTTGGCCACGAGGATGCGGGTCGCGCCGGCCTGCTTCAGGTGGCGCGCGGCCAGCTCGGCCATCTCGCCCGCGCCCACCAGCAGCACCGTCTTGTCGCCCAACCCGTCGAACACCTTGGTGGCCAGGGACACGGCCGCGCTGGCCATGGAGGTGGCGGCCCGGCCGATGGCCGTCTCCGTCCGCACCCGCTTGGCGCAGCCGAAGGCCGCGGCGCACACGCGCGTGAGCTCCCCGCGCACCGCGCCCGAGCCCTGACTCCGCTCGAAGGCTTCCTTCACCTGGCCGAGAATCTGCGCCTCGCCCAGCACCATGGAGTCCAGGCTGGCCGCCACCCGGAAGAGATGGACGAGCGCGTCCTCGCCCTGGTGTTCATAGAGGTGCTCGAGCGCCTCCGGCCCACCGAGCTCCCGCAACTCCTCGCGGGCGCTCTCCCGCATCCGGTTCATGTCCGGCGCGGCGAGGTACAGCTCCACCCGGTTGCAGGTGGACACGAGCAACGCCTCGTTGGGCGACCGGGCCAGCCGCTGCAGCAACTCCACCTGCCGGGGCTCGGGCAGCGCGAGTCGCTCACGCACGGAGAGGGGCGCCGTCCGGTGCGACAGGCCAATGCACAGGAACTCCATGACTAGCGCCAACCTCCGCCCATGTGGATGAAGTCATACGACGAGAGGAAGCACACCAGCAGCAACCCGAACCCCGTCATGGTCAATAGCGCGACGCGCCGGCCCCGCCACCCACCGAAGAAGCGGGCGCTGACGAGCCCGGCGAAGACAGCCCAGGCCACCAGCGTGGCGATCTGCTTGGACTGCCAGGCCCAGAAGAAGCCCGGCGCCGCGCTGGAGAAGAACGCCCCGGTGACGAGCGTCACCGACAGCGCGATGAAGCCCACCACCACCAGCCGGCGGTTGAGGGTGTCGAGGAACTCCAGCGAGGGCAGGCGCGAGAAGAGCAGGCCGAAGCGCTTGCCCTTCACCTGCCGCTCCATCAGCAGGTACATCACCGCCACCCCGGCGGCCAGCGCGGAGGCGGCCACGCCCAGCAGGGCAATGGTGATGTGCAGGGGCAACAGGGGCCGCGTCATGTCCGGGTTGAGCGGCTGCCCGCCGTCCAGCAACAGGCCCGGCAGCAGCACCGCCACCGCCAGCGGGGTGATGAAGGCGCCGATCACCGGCTTGCGGTAGCACACATCCACCACCAGGAAGATGGCCAGCAGGAGGAAGGCGAAGGTGGAGAAGCCCTGGGCCATGCCCACCGGGCGCCCCCCCTGGGCCCCGAAGAGCCCGAAGAGGGCAACGCCGTGCAGGGCCAGTCCCGTGCCCACCAACACCCGGCCAGCCGTGGCGAGCGCGTCCATCTGGCGGACGAGGTAGGCGAGGTAGACCAGCGCCGCGACGACATAGGCGTGACAGGCGAGGGAGACCAGCGCGTGGTTCATGGCGGATACAACCTATTGGACCGAGTGCGTCAGCCCATCTTGTTCAGGAGGAAGGCAGCCAGGAGATCCGTCTCCGAGCTCGGCGTGCCCTCCTCCGAGGGGGCATCCGAGGGTGAGATGGAGACCTCGGCGAGATAACCGGGGACGACCTCGTATGCAGTCTCCCCGAGCAGCACCGAGTCAGCCATCTGCTCGGCCCCCAGGGTCTTGAGCTGATCCTCGGTCTTCACCTTGGTCACCAGCCCCTGGGAGTCCTCCCCGGAGACGACCTGCAGAATGTGCACAGCGGGTGTGACCGGGTACACGCCCTGCTCACCGGTCACCACCAGTTGGCCGTCCTTGACGTCCGCTTTGTCCTCCAGTGCCCACTCCTCGAGCTGGGTCTGGGGAAGGAAGAGCCTCATCACCCCCCTAGCTTACACCCACCCGCTCCGAGCCGAAGCGACATCTCCTGATGAACGGGTTGCGACGCTCCTGCCCCGTCCGCATCTAAGCAAGCGAAGGACCAGAAACCGGTCCTTGCAGGCCTGGCGAGCGCGTACTAGAGCACGCGCCTCCTTGCTTACCCTGCATGCCGGAGGAGACACCATGGCAGGCGCTGACGTGATGAACATCGGGGATGGGGATTTCGAGAAGGAAGTGCTGAAGTCCGACCAGCCCGTGCTGGTGGACTTCTGGGCCACGTGGTGCGCCCCGTGCCGGGCCATCGCCCCTGCCATCGAGGAGCTGGCGACCCAGTACAAGGGCAAGGTGAAGGTGGCCAAGGTCAACATCGACGACAACCAGGACACGCCGCAGCAGTACGGCATCCGCTCCATCCCCACCCTGCTCGTCTTCAAGGGCGGCAAGGTGGTGGAGCAGATCGTCGGCGCCGTGCCCAAGGCCAAGCTCGAGGCCGCGCTGCAGAAGGTCCTCTGAGCTTCACCCGTCCGTGCGGAGCCCCCTCACCAGGAGCTCCGCGCGGGCGGACCGTTTCACTCGCCCCGCCACGTGTCCGTGGGGTTGTTGGCCTTGAGGAGCTCCCACGCGGCGAGCGCGTCCACCACCCGCTCCAGCTCGTTGGGCAGGCCCCGGGCGCGGTTGGAGAGCAGGTACTCCTCGGCGAAGGTGCGCAGCCGCATGTCCAGGAAGAGGCGCGCCAGCGACACCTCCGTCTGCCCGTAGAACTCCTCGAAGCGGATGCCGAAGCCGGAGGGATCGTCCTCCCGGCGCGGACGCTGCTCACGCACGATGCGGGCACGAGCCTCCACGGGGGCCGCGCCCGGCTCCAGCGAGAAGCGCACCCGCAGCTCGGTGTCCATGGGGAGGAAGAAGGTGCTCTCCAGGAAGGCCCCACCCACGCTCACGTTGCCCGAGCGCAGGGTCGCCGTGAAGCGCCGATCCCCCTCCTCGTCGATCCACAGCTCGAAGTTCGTGGCGAGCTGCGCTCGCGGGAAGTGCCGGTGCTCCAACTCCTCCGCGCTGCCGGTCTCGATGATGGGGGTGAAGAAGCTCCGAGGGGCGGTAGGTGACGGCGACGCCGGGGCACGGCCGGGAAACCCGGGCCTCGGGGCCGGAGCCACGGGAGGCGAGCGGCCGAAGGGGTTCGGTCGCGAGCTGGGGGAAACGGGCTCCGGTCGCCGGGCGGGCTCGACCCGGGTGACCGCCGGGGGCTCCGGTCGTCGGGGCGGCTCGGGCCGCGAGACCGGTGCGCGAGGAGGCTCCACCCGGGCCGCCGGGGGCGGGGCCGCGGGGGTCACCGGAGTCGCCTCCGGCCGAGGAACGTCCGTTTCCTGCACGGCAGCCTTCTTCCGGGAGCCCTTCCTGTCCATCTTCTCCTCCGGTGGCACGGTCAGATTTCCGTACCCCAACCGCCGCATTTCATACACCATGCGCCCGCTCGTCCGCGCGCGGAGATTGAGATGCTGGGAAACCTCCTGAAGCCCGAGTTCGACGCGCTCATCGCCGCCAAGAGACTGGAACGCGCTGCGCGATGCCTTCACGGACATGGATCCGGCGGACGTGGCCGAGGTCATCGAGGATCTGCCCGCGGACGAGAGCGGCGTCATCTTCCGGCTGCTGCCGCGCGACACGGCGGCGCTCGTCTTCGAGTACCTGCCGCCGCACCAGCAGACGGAAATCGTCACGACGCTGGGCACGGAGCAGCTCAAGAACCTGCTGAACGAGATGGCGCCGGACGATCGCACGCGCCTGCTCGAGGAGCTGCCGGCGGAGGTGACGAAGCGGCTGCTCACCTCGCTGTCGCCGGAAGAGCTGAAGGTGGCGCGCCAGCTGCTCGGCTACCCGGAGAAGAGCGCCGGCCGGTACATGACGCCGGAGTACCTCACCATCCCGGGGAACCTGACGGCGGGCGAGGCGCTGGCGTACGTGCGCGCGCACGGGCAGGGCCGCGAGACGCTGCACGTGCTCTACATCGTGGACGAGAAGGGCCGGCTGCTGGACGACGTGCGGCTGGCTTCGCTGGTGCTGGCGGACCCGGCACGCGAAGGTGACGGACATCCACGATCGGCAGTTGGTGAGCATCCCGGCCACGGCGGACCGCGAGGAGTTCATCAGCATGTTCGAGAAGTACGACCGGGTGGCGCTGCCGGTGACGGACTCCCAGGGCGTGCTGGTGGGCATCATCACCGTGGACGACGTGCTCGACGCGGCCGAGGAAGAGGCCACCGAGGACATCCAGCGCATCGGCGGTATGGAGGCCCTGGAGGCGCCCTACCTGGACATCGGCATCATGGGGATGCTGCGCAAGCGGGTGGGCTGGCTGACGGTGCTCTTCGTGGGGCAGATGTTCACCGCCACGGCCATGGCCTACTACCAGGACGCCATCGCGCAGGCGGTGTTCCTCAGCGCCTTCGTGCCGCTCATCATCTCCTCGGGAGGCAACTCGGGCTCGCAGGCCACCTCGCTCATCATCCGCGCGCTGGCGGTGCGCGACGTGCACCTGCGTGACTGGTGGAAGGTGGCCACGCGGGAGGTCATCAGCGGCGTGGCGCTGGGCGTCTTCCTCGGGACGCTGGGCCTGTTGCGCATCCTGATGTGGCCGCAGCACGAGACGCTCTACGGCCCGCACTTCGCCTGGGTGGGAGTCGCGGTGGGCCTGAGCGTGGTGGGCGTGGTGACGTTCGGCACGGTGTGCGGCTCGATGCTGCCCTTCCTGCTGCGGCGGCTCGGGTTGGATCCCGCCACCGCCTCGGCGCCCTTCGTGGCCACGCTGGTGGACGTCACCGGGCGTGATCATCTACTTCACCGTGGTGACGCTCATCCTCACCGGCCGCGCCTTGTGAGGGGCGGCCGGTGCCTCGCGGTGCCGGCCCCGCTCAGAACATGTGGCGGCGCATGCTGATGTTCACCAGCAGCCCGATGCTGAGCATCACGCTCACCAGCGAGGAGCCGCCGTAGCTCAGCAGCGGCAGGGTGATGCCCGTCACCGGCAGCAGGCCGATGACCATGCCGATGTTCTCGAACACCTGCCAGAAGAGCATCGACACCACGCCCACCGCCACGAAGGCGCCGAACCTGTCCCGGGCGTTGAAGCCCACCCCCAGGCCCAGGGTGAAGACCAGGCCGTAGAGCACCAGCAGGAGCAGGCACATGAGGTAGCCGTGCTCCTCCGCCCACACGGAGAAGATGAAGTCCGTGTGCTGCTCGGGGAGGAAGGACAGGCCCGTCTGGGTCCCCTCCTTCCACCCCTTGCCGGTGAGCCCGCCGGAGCCCACGGCGATCTTCGACTGGGCCGCGTGGTAGCCGCTGCCCCGCAGATCCGACTCGGGGTCCAACCACCCGGAGATGCGCTTGCTCTGGTGCGGCTTGAGCATGTGCCGCACGAGGGTGGTGCGCGGCTCGGGCTGCTCCCGCACGTAGTCGTTCCAGATGATGCCCGCCCCGGCGAGGATGCCCACCACCATCACCGTCACGAGGTACCAGCGCACCTTGCCGAACAGGATGACCGTCAGCGAGGACAGGAAGATCATCAGCGCGGTGCCCAGGTCCGGCTGCACCAGCACCAGCACGAAGGGCACCATCACCACCAGCACCGGCTTGCACCAGGCGCATGAGGCCGTAGGCCCCGTCTCCGGGCTTGAAGTCGTCGTGGTAGACCTTGGCCAGCATCAGCAGCACGCCGATCTTCATGAACTCGGCGGGCTGGATGCGGATGGGGCCCAGGACGAACCAGCTCTCGGCGCCCTTGGCCTTGTGGCCGATGACGCGCAGCGCGAGCAGCGCCACGATGTTGAGGACGTAGATGGGCAGCGCCATGCGCTGGATGAGCCGGTAGTCCACCAGGCACACCAGGGCGCCGATCCCCAGGCTGACGCCCACGTAGATGGCCTGGCTCGTCCACACCGGCGAGGCCTGCGCGCGCGAGGCCGAGGCGAGGTTGAAGATGCCCAGCCCCACCACCGCGAGCACGCTGAAGATGAGCCCCCACGGGATGTGGGGCACCATGCGGCGCTCAATCCGCAGTTGCATCGTCCCCCCCGGCGACCGGAGCCGAGCCCCGGGTGAGCGAGATGCCGTCCACGCTCGGCGCGACTGGCAGCGTCGGCACATACGGCGTGTTCTGGCGAGGAGGTGGGTTGGCCGAGTCCTCCTTCTTCAGGTCGAAGTACTTCTTGATGACCGCCATGGCGGTGGGCGCGGCATCCGCACCCCCGTGGCCACCGTGCTCGTTGATCACCACCACTGCGATCTCCGGATCATTCGCGGGCGCGAACCCGGCGAACCACGCATGGTCTCGCTGGAAGAAGTCCATCTGGTGCGTCTTGATACGCACCGTGCCCAGCGTGGCCACCTGCGCGGTGCCCGTCTTGCCCGCCACCACGACGTCCTTCAGCCCCGACTGCACCATCGACCTGTAGGCCGTACCGCCCGGCTCCATCGCCGTGGCGATCAGCCCTACCTTCACCGCGTCGAGGTGCGCCTTGGGGATGTCCACCTGACGCACCACCTCCGGCGAGTTCTGCGCGATGACCTCACCATCCAGGCCCTCGATGCGCTCGACGAGCTGCGGCTTGTAGCAGCGTGCCGCCGTTGGCGATGGCCGCGTACACCATGGCCAGTTGCAGCGGCGTGACGTTGTCGTCGCCCTGGCCGATGGCGCTGTTGAGCGCCATGCCCTTGGTGTAGCCGCCCGGGGATGCCTTGTTGTGGTACTCGCTGGACGGCATGATGCCCGGCACCTCGGCGAGCACGCCGATGCCCGTGGGCGCGCCCAGGCCCAGGGCCTTGCCCATCTCGGCGATGGGATCCAGACCGAGGGTATCGGCCACCTTGTAGAACCAGGTGTCGCACGAGTACTGCAGCGCCGTCTTGCCGTTCACCGGCCCGTGACCGCTGTCCTTGTGGCAGCGCCAGGTGCGCGCGCCGAGCCGGTAACCGCCCGGGCAGTTCACCACCGTCTCCGGCCGGAAGAGGCCCGACTTGTAGGCCGCCAGCGAGGTGATCACCTTGAAGGTGGAGCCCGGGCTGAAGTGGTCCGCGGAGATGCGGTTGATCATCGGCTGCAGCGGATCCCTCGCCAGCGAGGCCATCTGCGAGGGAGTGATGCGGCCGGTGAGCAGGTTGGGATCGAACCCCGGACGCGACACCACCGCGCGGATGAAGCCCGTCTTCACGTCCACCGCCACCACCGCGCCGGCGGAGGCCGGGAAGGCGTTCTCGGCCTCCTCCTGCAGGCGCATGTCGATGGACAGCACCACGTTGTTGCCCGGCCGCGACGGCACCACCGCGTCCTTGCCCAGCTTGTCCTGGAGCTCCTCGATGACGCGGCCGCGCGCGTTCACCACTTCCTTGCGCACGCCGTCCGTGCCACGCAGCGTGGTCTCGAAGTAGCGCTCCAGGCCTCGACGGCCGATGTAGTCACCCAGCGCGTAGCGCGAGCCCTCGGCGTTGAGGCGCTCCAGCTCGTCCGTGGTGATCTCGTTCATGTAACCGAGCACGTGCGACAGCACGCTCGCAGGTGCGGTAGTTGCGGTGCGGCACGGGCACCACGTCCACGCCGTCCAGCATGTCGCGGCGGGCGTTGATGCGGTCGTACTCGTCGCGCGTCAGGTCGATGCGCACCGGTAGTGGCTGGAAGGGCGCGTTGCGGCGCGCCATGCGCACCTGGTCCTCCACCTTCTTGCGCATGGGCTCGTCCCAGCCGAGCAGCTCGCCCAGTTGCGGCAGCACCTCGGTGGCGCAGTTGGTACAGAAGGCCGGGGTGACGAAGGCGTCGAAGGAGGGGCGGCTGTCCACCAGGATGGTGCCGCGCTGATCCTTGATGAGGCCGCGATCCGCGCGCTGGCGCACCTCCTTCACGAAGTTCGCCACGCTCTTGGCGGCGTACTCCTCGCCCTGGGTGATCTGCAGGCGGTAGAGCTGGACGGCGAGCGCCACCAGCCCGGCCACCATGGCCAGTCCCACCCACACGAAGCGCTGCTTGAGGTCGCGCCCCGGAGTCGTCTCGGCCAGCGTCGGAGGAGTCACCGCAGCAGCCCCGCGGAAGATTGCGATCCTGCGACGCCTCGAAGCGCCGCAGCAGGGGGTAGAGGAACACCGCCGCCACGCCGGTGAGCGTCACCTGCAGCGGGCAGGCCCGACAGCAGCGCCGCGAGACGGAGCCGCTCCTTCGTGGTGAGCCACGTGAAGAAGCCGGCCAGCACGCCGTGGCCCATGTCCGCGCCCATCGCGAAGAGGACGAAGGCCGCGCGACCGCGCACCTCCACCAGGCTCGCCACCAGCTTGCCCACCAGGAAGGTGAAGACGGCGAGGAAGGTGAAGAGTCCGGTGGGCTGGCCGCTCATCAGGTCCAGCAGGTAGCCCACGGCGAAGGAGGAGATGGCCCCCTCCAGCGTGCTGGCGCGCAGCGGCCAGGAAGGCCACCAGCACCACCGTCACGTCGATGCGGCTGATGGCCAGGCCGAGCTGCTGCACCACCACCGACTCCAGGGTGAGCAGCAGCAGGGCCAGGCCCATGGTGACGAGGAACTTCATCATCTAGCGCTCTCTTCCAGCCGGAGCCTGCGCCAGCGCTGCCGAAGGGGTTGCCCACCACGAGCACCTCCTCCAGCCGGGTGGTGTCCACCGCGGGGACGATGTCGCCGCCCAGGAACATGCCATGCTCCGTCTTCTCCAGGTGCGTCACCTTCCCCACCACCAGCCCCGGCGGGTACACGCCGTCCGTGCCGGAGGTGATGACGAGGTCTCCCTCCTGGATGTCCTCGGTGCGCAGCATCGTTCTCCAGCCGCAGCGGACCCTTGCCCGCTCCGGCCGCCGTGCCACGTGCTCGCGAGCGCTGCACCCGCACGGCCACCCGGCTCTGCACGTCCGTCACCAGCGCCACGTCCGCCCAGCCCCCGGTGGTGCGCACCACCTGGCCGACGATGCCGTCCGGCGTCACCACGGACATGCCGCGGAACACCCCGTCCGTCTCGCCCCGGTTGATCCGCACCGACAGCAGCTTGGCCACCGGGTTGACGCCCACCACCCGCGCGGTGATCTCCGGCCCCGACGCCGCCTGCGCGTACCCGAGCAGGCCTCGCAGCCGCTCGTTCTCCGCCCGCGTCTCGCCGAGCGCCTGCACCGCCGCCCGCAAGCTGCAGGTTCTCCGTGCGCAGCTCCTCGTTCTCCTGCGCGCACCTCGCGCAAGTCGATGTAGCCGAACACCACGGCCTTGACCCCGTCGATGAGGCCAATCAGTCCGCGCTGCAAGCGGGGCGGTCACGCCGATGACCACCCGGTCCAAGAAATTGGGGGTTCTGCCGCGCCGCCCCGTCGTCAGGAAGGCCCCGAGCGGGTACAGCAGCAGCACACCCACGATGAGAAGCGTCCGGTAGCGCTTGAGAAGCGACAGCACTTCGTGAAGGTCCGTGTAGGAGAGGAGGGAGCGGCGGGAATGGCAGGGGGCTCGCTAACTACTCTGAATCGCTTGCATTTTCCCGGGTGTTGCTCTAGGCAGTCAAGGTCTTCACGGAGGGTGGCGTTCCATCGTCCACCATCCGACCGGGCACCCAACACACGCGCGCCGCGAATCCTTCCATCGGAGGGAGCCACCCGGCGCGTTCTCACAGGCACAGGTACGGCATCATGAAGGACGCTCTCGAGCCGCGGAAGGTCGTCTGTCTACCTCTTCATCATCGCGATCGCGGTGGTGTTCACCCTGCAGTTCGGCCCGGGCAGCAGCGGGTTCGCCACGGCGAGCCCGGTGCCGCCGCCCCCTCGGCCGCCGCGGTGGTGAACGGCAGGGACATCCCCCTCCTGGAGTTCCGTCGCGAGTACGCGAACCAGCTCCAGTACCTGCGCGCGCAGGGCCAGCCCGTCACCGAGGCGGTCGCCCGGCAGTTCGGCCTGCCCCAGCAGGTGCTCGAGCGGCTGGTGAACACGGAGCTGCTCGCCCAGGCGGCCGAGCAGCGGGGCGTGCGGGCCTCGGACGAGGAGATTCTGAAGCTCCTCCAGAACAGCCCCGACTTCCAGAAGGACGGCCAGTTCGACTTCGCCACCTACCAGCAGCGTGCTGCGCGACTACTACCGGCAGACGCCCGCGGACTACGAGGACAGACCTGCGGCGGCGGCTGGCGGCGCAGAAGATGCTCGAGATGGTGCAGAGCGGCGCCGTCAGTCTCGGATGACGAGGTGCGCTCGCGCTTCGAGAAGGAGGGCAACCAGGCCAGCATCGTGTTCGCGCGCTTCCTGCCCACCATGTACGCCGACAAGGTGCCGGCGCCCACGCGCCGAGGACCTGACCGCCTTCAAGCAGGCGCACGAGAAGGACATCGAGGACTACTACGAGGCCAACCGCTTCGTGTACCAGCAGCCCGAGCGCATCCGCGCGCGGCAGATCCTCGTCAAGCTCGACCCCGAGGCCACGCCGGAGCAGAAGGCCCAGGCGCTGGAGCGCGCCCAGGCGCTCGCCAAGGAGCTCGAGGGCGGCAAGGACTTCGCCGAGGTGGCGCGGGCCAGCAGCGAGGACCTGGGCACCAAGGGCACCGGCGGCGACCTCGGCTGGGTGGAGCGCGGCAACTGGGAGCCGGCGCTGGCCAACGCGGCCTTCGCGCTCGAGCCCGGCAAGGTGACGTCGCCCATCGAGACGAAGTACGGCATCCACCTGGTGAAGGTGGAGGAGAAGCGGCCGGCCGCGGACAAGAAGCTGGAGGAGGTCCAGGACGAGATCGCCACCACGCTCTACAAGAAGGAGAAGGCGAAGGAGCTCGCCCAGGCCGAGGCGCAGAAGGCGCTGGCCGCAGGTGAAGGGGGGCAAGACGCTCTCCGCCCTCTTCCCGCCGGAGAAGGAGGGCCAGCCGGCGCTGCTGCGCTTCGAGACGGAGACCCGTCCGGAGGCGGTGCAGACGGACACCTTCAACGCCGCCAGCATCACGTGCCGCACCTGGGCCCCGCGCCGGACCTGCTCACGCGCCGTCTTCGCCAGCAAGGGCGCCGGCCGTGCTCGACCAGGTGTTCCCGCGTGGGCGAGGGCTTCGTGGTGGCCCAGGTGACCGAGCGCAAGAAGCCCAGCGACGAGGCCCGGTTCGCCGCAGAAGAAGAACGAGCTGCAGCAGCAGGCCGCGCAAGGCCAAGCAGTACGAGGTGCGCCGAGTCCTTCGTCAAGGCGCTGAAGAAGCAGGGCAAGGTGCAGACCAACACCGAGGCCATCGACCAGGTGAGCGGCGGCTAGTCCCCGGGAGGGCCCGTCCCTCTCGTCGCAGGGGGCGTCACCCTTCGGCGGGCGCCCCCTTCTTCATTTCCTACCGGGCCTCATGGCCACGCCGCCGGGCAGCGTCCGCGTGCGGGCACGGCCACGCAGACGTCGTCGCGGCCCCGGGCCTTGGCGGCGTACATGGCGAAGTCCGCCGCCCGCACCAGGTCCACCGCCGACAGGGCGTGCTCCGGGTAGGTGGCCACGCCGAGGCTCGCGGTGACGCGCAGCTCCAACCCCGCCGCCTGCTGGAAGGGGCGGTTGCGGAAGGCGTCCCGGATGCGCGTGGCGCTCGTCACCGCCCCGTCCGTGCCCGTCTCCACCAGCAGCAGGGCGAACTCGTCCCCGCCGTAGCGGAAGACGTAGTCGAGCTGCCGGCAGCACGAGACGAGCAGCTCGCCCACCTCCTTGAGTACCGCGCTGCCCACCAGGTGCCCGTGGGCATCGTTGATGGCCTTGAAGCGGTCCAGGTCCAGGAAGACGAGCGACACCGGGTGGTGGAAGCGCTGCGAGCGCCGCACCTCGTGCTCGAGCTGCGCGCGCAGGTGCCGGGCGTTGTAGACGCCCGTGTGCTCGTCGGTGATGGTGAGCTCCTGCACCCGGCGGAAGTTGCGCGCGTTCTCGATGGCGATGGCCGCGAAGTCCGCGATGGCCGTGAGCGCCATCAGGTCCTCGTCGGGTGAAGGGCCGGTCCCTGACGCCGTTCACCAGCTCGATGACGCCCAGCACCCGCCCCCGCGCGATGAGCGGCACGGCCACGATGGAGCGGGTGTGGAAGGCCGAGGCGTCGTCGAAGCGGGAGCGCGAAGGCCGGATCGTCCGCCACGTCCTCCACCAGCCGGGCCGTCCCCGAGGAGAACACGGTGCCGGCGATGCCCTCGCCCGGGCCGAGCTGCAGCCCCTTGAGCACCTCCGCCCCCTCCCCCACGGCGATCTCGAAGTAGAGCTTGCCGGTGCGCTCGTCCTGCAAGAGGAGCGACCAGTTGCGAGGCCGCAGCAGGCTGCGCACCTTCTGCATCACCAGGTTGAGCACCTCGCGCAGCTCGAGCGTGGAGGTGAGCGCCTTGGCGATGTCGTTGTAGGCGGCGAGCTGCTCCACCGTGCGCGTCATGGCCGCGAGCAGGTCCGCGGGATTCATCCCGATCCACTCCAGGGCGCAGTTCTGCTAGAGCCGAGCCGTAACATGCACACACCAGTGGGTCAAACCACGACTCGTTCTCGCGTCCGCTTCGCCGCGTCGGCGCGAGCTGCTCGGCCAGCTCGGGCTGAGCTTCGAGGTGTCCGCGGCGGACATCGACGAGACGCCCCTACGGGGCGAGCCGGCCACAGCCTACGTCCTGCGTCTGGCCCAGGAAAAGGCCCGAGTGGTGGCGACCCGGAACCCCGGCTCCTGGGTGCTGGCGGCGGACACCACCGTCGTCCTCGGGGAGGAGCTGTTCGGCAAGCCCCGAGACGAGGCCGAGGCCCGTGACGATGATCGGCCGGCTGTCGGGCAGGACACACGAGGTCCAGACCGGGGTGGCGCTCGCGGGCCCGGCGGGCGAGCACTCCACGGTGGTGCGCACCCACGTCACCTTCCGCCGGCTGAGCGCCGGGGAGATCGCCTGGTACGTGGGCACCGGCGAGTCCCTGGACAAGGCGGGCGGCTACGCCATCCAGGGCAAGGGCGGCTTCCTGGTGGCGGCGGTGGAGGGCAGCCCCACCAACGTCATCGGCCTGCCCCTGGGCGAGACGCTGGAGCTGCTCGCCCGGGCCGGCCTCCCCCTGCCCTGGAGCGTCCCATGAGCGGTGTCGCCGAGCGGTTGAAGGAGATTCAGGAGCGGGTGGCCCGGGCGTGTGCCCGAGCGGGCCGGGCGCCCGGGTCCGTCACCCTGGTGGCCGTCTCCAAGCTGAAGCCGGCGGCCCTCATCCGCGAGGCGTACGCGGCGGGGCAGCGGGACTTCGGGGAGAACTACGCGCAGGAGCTCCGGGACAAGGCCGCGGAGCTGGCGGACCTGGAGGGCCTGCGCTGGCACGCCATCGGGCCCCTGCAGACGAACAAGGTGAAGTACGTGGCGAAGGCCGCGCGGTCCTTCCACGCGCTGGACCGGCTGGAGGTGGCCCAGGAGCTGTCGCGCCGCCGTCAGGACTCGCCCATCCCCTGCTTCGTCGAGGTGAACGTGGGCGGCGAGGCCTCCAAGAGCGGGCTGGCCCCGGAGGCGCTCGGGCCCTTCCTGGAGTCGCGTGCGCGCACTGCCGGGGCTGCGGGTGGAGGGCCTCATGTCGCTGCCCCCGCCCACCGAGGACGAGCAGGTGGCGCGTGGCTACTTCCGCACGCTGCGGGAGCTGGCCCGGCAACACGGGCTGACGGGCCTGTCCATGGGCACCACCCACGACTTCGAGCTGGCCATCGAGGAAGGGGCCACCCTGGTGCGGGTGGGCACCGCCATCTTCGGCGAGCGCACCTGAGTCCCCCCAGGCCTCACAGCTCCTTGAACTTGAAGCGGCCGTTGTCCAGGGCCTTCACCACGTACTCCATGCCGCAGTAGTTGCAGAGCAGCTCCTGCCCATCCTTGAGCGGCTCCTCGAGCGGATTGTTGGCGTTGCAATCCGGGCAGTCGAAGTCCTTGCGGGCATTCTTCGAGCCCGAGTCCTTCTCGTCGTCGTCTTCGTAGTGGTCCAACGCCATGGCGTGCCTCCTGGGCTGTGGGCACCGGCCCCGGCATGTGCCGGTCGGTCCTCCCCAGGCTAGCAGCCTTGCGCCCCGCGCGTGCCAGGTCGGATGCTGAACGACCGGGCCCCACCTGCTTCCCACTCGGGCGGGTATGATCGGCGGAATTCGCGGTTGAATGGGCCCCCGCTGCATCCGTCCATGAGGATGCAGCCGGGGAGTCCCAAGCTGGCCGTGGAGTTGGCGCGCCAGGGTGTGGCTGCCTAGTTTCCGCACCTGCCAACTGGCAAGGCCGCGGAGGACCGAGCCAGGAGCCATCGATGCGCAATCAGTGCAAGGGAGTGTTCACCGGGATGCTGTTCAGCCTCCTGCTGTCGGGGTCGGCCCTGGCACAGGGAGAGGCCCGGACGGCCTTTGGCCCCGGCGAGCAGGCGCGCTACCGCGTCCAGTACCTCGGGATGACCGCGGGCACGGCCCAGGTGACGGTGGGCGCGCCGATGAAGCAGTGGGGCCGGGAGGTATGGCCCCTGGTGGCGGTGGCGAAGACGGAGTCGGTGGCGGGCGTGTGGCCCATCAAGGACAAGTTCGTCTCCTATTGGCACTCCGACACGCAGCGGGTGCTGGGCTCCGACATGCTCGAGGACCAGAATCGCCAGCGCCGCCGCGTGCGCGTGAAGCAGAGCGACGATGGCCGCTCCGCCCAGGTGGTGAAGCAGAAGGAGGGCGAGACGCCCCGCGAGTACACGCACGAGCTCGCCGAGGGCACCCTCGACGTGGCCGGGGCCACCTTCGCGCTGCGCAACCGCGCACTGGAGGTGGGCAAGGAGTACAGCTACCCCGTCTTCACCGGCTCGAGGAGCTTCCTGATGAAGGCGAAGGTGGAGGCGAAGGAGACGCTCTCCACGAGCCTGGGCAAGCAGGAGGTGTACCGACTGCGCGTGTACACCGAGTTCTCCGGCAACCTGAAGTCCAAGCGCGACATGGCGGTGTGGCTGACGGCGGATGCGCGGCACGTGCCGGTGCGCATCGAGGCGGATCTCGCCCTGGGCGCCCTCGTCGCGGAGCTGACGGAATACGAGCAGGGCAAGGTCGTCGCGCCGAAGCCGGCGGTGGCGACCCAGGGCGGTTAGCAACGCGGCACCGGGCGGCCGCGGACAGGGGGCGACATGGGGGCGGGTTGGGCGGTGCAGTGGGTGCTCGCGGGAATGCTGGCCGCGGCGCCCGAGCCTCGGGTGGTGTCCTCGCTGGAGAAGGTGCGGCCAGGAGTCGCGGTGAAGGGCGAGAAGGAGGCCCGGTTGAGCCTCGCGCGCGGTGAGTGCGAGGCCTCCCAGGTGGTGCTCCCCCCGGGCACCTCGCGCGTCCAGGTGAAGCCGCTCGCGCTGCGCGGGCCGGGCGCGCCCCTGAAGACGTCGGTGTGGCGCGAGGCCTGGTTGGACGTGAAGACGCCCTCCAACTCGCAGGGAGCGAGCGGGCCGTGGCCGGATCCGCTGGTGCCGGTGGAGACGCCGACCGCGCCGGACGCGCCCACGGTCCTCTACGTGGAGCTGTGCGCGCCAGAGGCCCAGGAACCGGGCACGTACCAGGGCGCGCTGCGGGTGGAGGCGGACGGCAAGCCGCTGGCGCCCGTGCCCTTCACGGCCGAGGTGCAGCCCTTCGTCCTGCCGGCCACCGCCTCGTTGCCGACGAGCTTCGGCGTGTCCCTCTACAGCATCGCCAAGGGGCACGGGCTGAAGCCCGACTCCCCGGAGGCCCGCGAGCTGCTCCGCGCCTACGCGAGCGAGCTGCTGGCACACCGGCTCAGCGCCCACGGCATGAGCATGGACGCGCCTCCGGTGCGCTTCGAGAAGGGCAAGGCGGTGGTGGACTTCCGCGCGTACGACGCGGAGGTGGGGCCCTTCCTGGAAGGGACGGTGCTGCCCTCGGGGGCCCGCTTCACCACCTCCGAGGTGCGCGACAGCCGGGCGGCCCGCACCGACTCGGAGAAGGAGGCGTACTACCGCGCCTTCGCCGAGCACTACCGCCAGAAGGGCTGGCGCGCGCAGCTCTTCTTCTACGCCAAGGACGAGCCGAAGCCGGAGGACGTGCCGCTCGTGCGCGCCCAGTCGCAGCGGGTGCGCGCGGCCAGCAAGGACGTGCCGGTGCTCGTCACCGCCCCGCTGGACGAGGCGCTGCGGGGCTCGGCGGACATCCTCTCCCCTACCCTCAACTGCTTCTTCCCACGCCCCGGGCCGCAGACGTGCCGCAACGTCCTCCCGCTGCCGACGCTGCGCGGCAAGCTCGCCCCCCACGTGAAGGTGTGGTGGTACCAGAGCTGCAACTCGCACGGCTGCACCGGAGGCCCCGCGGAGGATCCCTCGGTGGAGAAGGCCTACAGCGGCTGGGCCTCCTACATGGTGGACCACCCCGCCCCGCTCAACCGCGCCATGGGGCCGCTGGCCTTCCTCTCCGGCGTGGACGGCGAGCTCTATTTCGACACCGTCTACGCCTACAACACGAAGAAGGACCCCTGGCAGGATGTCTTCGAATTCGGCGGCAACGGGGATGGCACCTTCTTCTACCCCGGCACGCCCTCCCGGCCCGGCTTCGCCCGCCACCAACCCGTGATGTCCTTGCGGCTCAAACACGTCCGCGACGGCCTGGAGGACTACGAGTACCTCCGGCTGCTGGAGTCGCTGGGCGAGCGGGCATTTGCCCGGGAGGCCGCGCGACGACTCGCCCGCTCGGGCTATGAAGTCGAGACGGACCCCCAGCAGTGGGAGCAGGTGCGGCGTGAGCTGACGGCCCGGCTGAGGAAACGCTGGGAAGCGTCCGAATACTCGAAGCGTTCGGGCGTCCATCCGAAGCGAGTTGGAGCCCCCAAGTGAGCCGGAGACACTTCACCCCTCAGCCAAGGATGACCGCCATGCGCTCTGCCCTCGCAGCCTTCCTCTTCAGCCTCTCCTCCGCTGCCTGGGCTCAGCTCCCCGATGCGATGGATCCCTCGGACGAGAAGAAGGCCCGCCGCCGGCCCCGGCCGCCGTGCCCCGGTGTGAGCAACGCCTGCCCACCCTCCGCAGCCCGCTGGCCTTCGCTTCGGGCGAGCTGCTCGAGTTCGACCTCGACGCCATGGGCGCCACCGCCGGCACGATGACCATGCAGGTGCAGAAGAAGACGAACAGCGCGCTGCCCGTGCAGATCAAGGTGCAGACCAACTCCTTCTTCTCCAAGGTGCGCCGGGTGAGCGCCACCGCGGTGAGCTACCTGCACCCGAAGACGCTGCGGACCTCGCGCTACACCGAGGACGCCACCGAGAACGAGTCTCGCCGTACCGTGGACGTGGCCTTCAACACCAAGGAGCGCAAGGTCCGCGTGGACTACGTCGCCAAGGGCAAGCCGGGCCACTTCGACTACACCTACGAGCACGAGGGCCTGGACGTGGGCGGCGCCATCTACATGATGCGCCAGCTCCCCATGAAGGAGGGCCTGCCCGTCTGCTTCGACGTCTACGGCGTGCGCCGCATGTGGCGCATGACGGCCACCGTGGTGAAGCGTGAGCACGTCTCGCTGCCGCTCGGCGAGTTCGAGGCCTGGCACCTGTCCGGCACCGCGGTGCGCATCGACAAGCCCTCGATGAAGCGCGAGGTCCACGTGTGGATCTCCGACGACGAGCGCCGGCTGCCGCTCGCGGCCGTGGGCACCATCGACCTCGGGGCCGTGCGCGCCACCCTCACCTCGTACTCGCGCCCGGGCGAGAAGGCGAAGCAGGCCCAGGGCAAGGAACAGCTCAAGTGGTAGTCGCGTGACGCATCAGTGCCGCTGCCTGCGACAGCCGGCGGCGGAGCCGCGTCGCCACGTCCTCCAGCAACGCGAGCCGCTGAAGCACGAGGTAGTCCTCTCCAGCCTCGAGCAACGACAGCGGCGACAGCGCGTCCGACTGGAGCGTCTCGAGCACCTCGGAGAAGTGCGCCTCGACGTCACCGAGCGCTTCGAGTCCTTCCCGGAGATCGTCCTCCAGGAAGTCCAGCAGCACGGTGGAGTCGGCGCGTGGGGGCAGCGCGTGGCCAAGCTGCTCCACCGCCTGGCGGAGCGGATCGGCCCCCGCGCGGCTCAGCGTCGCGGGTGCGGCAACGAGGGCGGCGGCGTGTGTCCTCATGTAGGCCAAGCTACAGGCCAGTAGCAGGGGGTCAATTTTTCGCCCCCGGCGCGAGCCCCCGCCGTCAGGGTGCTGGAGCGCCCCCGCCCGGAGCCGTCGTCGCGGGTGGGCCGCCCGGTCCCGCCACCGTTCCCGTGGAGCTTCCCGTGGAACCCGCCGTGCTCGGGGTCGCGCCCGGCACCAGGCCCGGCACCGCGGTCGCCGCGGGAGTCGACGTCACCGGTGACGTGGTGGCACCGGGCGGCGTGGCGACGATCGGCTGCGAGTTGAGCGGCGTCGGAGTGGAGACGAGAGGCACCGCCTGCTGCCCGTTGAGCGGCTGCGGACTCGTAACGAGCGGCACCGGCTGCTGCGCGTTGAGCGGCAGCGGCGTGGCGACAAGCGGCACCGCGGGCGTCACGACCTGCTGCGGCTCCGGCGTCCGCACCACCCCCGCTGTCACACGAGGCCCACCAAAGGCGAACTCCGGTCCGGCAACCCCGGGCACCAGCGGCACCACGGAGAAGGACCCCGCGGGGGACAAGAAGATGGACTGCTGCTGCTGCGGTCCCGGAACCAGGGGCACGAAGCCACTCACCGTGCTCGGAGGTAGCTCGTCGGAGATACTCACGCGCGCGGGGCTCTGGAAACCCTGCGGGATGATGGGCGTCTGCTGCCCGGGAAACTGCGCGTCTTGCTGGCCCGGCTGCGCGGGCTCCCCCGCGGTGATCGCCACCCGCCCAGGCGTGTCCGGAGTCACGAAGGCCGGAGGAACGATGGGGGTGGTCTGGACTCCGGGCGTCCCCACGTCGGGCTCTCCGGGCTGCTGCGTGGAGAGCGACACCCGGCCCGTGTCCAGGAAGGGGTCGAGCACATCCCCCGCCGCCGCCCTCGAGGGCCCCGGGAGGGTGACATCCGCGGTCTCCGCCGTCTGGGTCGCCGAAGGGGCCGCCAGGGCATCCGTGCCACCCTGAGCCTCTTCGAGCGAAGTCCCCGAGAAGCCGCCCGTCCCGACCTGGGCTGTCCCTGTCTGTCCCGTCCCCGCCAGACCGGCGCCCCCCACGCCCTGCTGCTGTTGCAGCGCCAGCCCGCTGTTGGGCACGAGCCCCAGCGAGGCCCCAAGCGGCACCGGCGAGCTCGGCGGCGCTACTCCGACGAACACCCCCGCCGTGGGGACGAACGCGACCGCGGGCACCGGCACCCCGTCGACGTCGATGGCCACGTCATCGAATCCGAACTGGATGAAGCCGCGGGGCTCGAGCGCGAGAGGCAGGTTCCAGACCAGCACCTCCAGCTCGGTGTCCCCCTGGCGCGCGGACGGCAGCAGCCGGAAGGTGTCGTCATCCGCGTGCGCCCCTCGGCTCAGCGCGGCGGCATGGATGAGGGCGGTGTCCGAGAGCAGCTCTCCGTTGCGCCAGACGCGGCCCACGCCCCACACCGCCGTCGCTGCCTGCACGCGCGTCATTTGGGCGAAGCCGAGCCCCGAGCCGCCATGCAGGTCCTGCCCCAGCACCACCCCGCCCGCGATGGGCTGGGCCGGCGGTGGAGGCAACGCTCCCGTCACGGGGGCCCCGGCCATCGCCTGCGCGGGTGGGAAACCGCCCTGCGCCAGCTCCACCCGGTACGAGGCCCCTCCAATCTGGAAGGTGGCCTCCAGGCGCGCGACGTCGCCATAGGTCGCCCGCGGGTCCGCGATGCGCTCCTGCGTGAAGAGCTCGACCGAGCCGCTCCCCCGCTCGAACAGATCCGTGAAGGGGACCGGGCCCTGTGTGAATGAGCCTGAGCTTGAAATACGACTCGTTGCTCTATGACTATACCCAGGGAGTTGCCGCGCACTTGTTTCTGGCCAGCGATGCACCGCAGACGGTAAGGAAAGTGCGTTGGCAATGGCTGGCCCGCGACCGTCGCGGAAAGGTGTTCGCGCAGGGCAAGGGCGTAGCGGATTCCATCGCGCCGCAGGAGGTGATTCCTCTGGGATCGCTTGCCTTGCGTCCACCTCCCGAGACTGCGCTCGGACCGGTGTTCGTGGAAGTGGGCCTGAATGACGAGGGAGGCCGACTGCTGGTGGAGCGGTTGCACGTGCTGGGCGCCTCTGCCCTCGAGTACCCGCTGGCCGGGCTGTTGGCGAAAGGGCTGAAGGATCGACGATGATACCGTTGCGAAGGTTCAAGGTTCCGACAGTCCGAGAACCTGGCAGCGCGGCCGGTCGCGAGAACAGCGATTCAACTTGACGCGCGGCCGGTTCGCACCGCGGGCGATCAGGAGATCCTCGATCTTGTGGTGACGAACACGGGTACGATGACCGCGTTGTTCTGCGAACCGCACCCGCTGATTGAATATCGGACAGACCTGCTGATTGACAACAACCATTGCTTTATTCCGCCGGGCGAAACGCGGACCATTACGATACGTTCGGCCGTCAAACCCGCGGGCGGACTGACGCTGGCGCAGACGGGTTGGCGGGTCACTACGTGGAACGCGGACGATCGGGTGATCGAACCGAGCGGAGAGCGTCTTGATGGCGATGGGCGGCGCGATGCCATGACGCGGGAATACCTCGGGTATGCAGACCTGACCAGGGTTGGGCACAAAAACATGGTGATGCTTGCAGGGCGCCGGCCGGAGACAGCGAGACTTCCGCTGTTGCAGGGTAGCGGCGTGACGCGTTTTGAAATTCGCGGTTGACCCAAAGCACGCGGAAGGGCCGGCTCTATTGCGCATTCATACGGCTGATCAGTCGCGCGGGACGAATGCCGTGGTCGAGGTGCAGGTGAACGGAAAGATCTACGAGCAGACTCTGACGCAAGGGCTGGGGATTCAGAACACGGATCCTGCACACTTGGCGTTTCCAGCGTCTCGGATTTTCGCGATTCCCAGGCAGGGGTTGAGGTCGGGCAAGAATGTCTTGGAGGTACGGGTCGCGAATGACGGCTGGTTCTCCTGGGATGCGATGGACTTGGTCGGCAAGACAGAATAAGACGCGTTTCACGTACATAGATCGGACTATTTTAAGACGGGCTCTCATTCGTGCTTGGACTGTGTCGTCTAACCATGTTCGGCACGGCAAATCCGCCACCCCTCAATCCCATGAACAACATGAATTCTACATCAAGTCCGCATGTTTCTCGGCGAGTTTGGCTGGGTCGGGCCGCATGTGCGGCCGCAGCCGCCGCGACGTCGTCGTTGACTGTCGGGGTGACCGCCGCCCAGCCAGCCGGCGAAGGTACCGTAGAACTGATTGATCCGGAGTCAATGGAGTTCCTGAAAGGCATCGCTGCGGCCACCGTGAAGGCTGCACATGTTCTTCCCGGAGTGAACAAGCCCCTGGAGAGAGAGAGAGAGGATCCGGCGCATTATGGATTCGCGATTATGCCATGAGTTTGGATTGCGGCCTGATCGGGCCGGATGAAATGTTCCCCCAGTTGAAGTTGATAGCGCGGGGCCAGAGCGGCCCCAACGAACGGAAACTGCAGAGTGGCGCCATTATTCCGCCCTATTCCATCGCGGATCATATCCGGATGGATGGCCTGCCAGTGTACTATCCCGGAACCTACAGCGCCGGCGAGAACCAAGGCGGCGGCCCTTGGGGTCCCCTGCCTCCGGCAGATGATCACTATTACTTCGTTCACATTGCCTGGGCCTACTCGCACAACACGAAAGACCAGAGCTTCCTGTCCGAGACGGTGGAAGGGCTGACCATCCTGGATCGGCTGATCAAGGCGTTCAACGCACAAGAGAGCTCGATCAGAAAACTGGCGCCGTGGTGGCTGAACCGCCGCGGCGTGCGGTGGGGTTTGGCTTTCAGGATTCCATCTATCTCCTGGGAGCGATGTCTTTTGCCACCCTGCTGCGCTGGCGGGCGGCGAAGCAGTTGGCAGATTTGTGCCAGGCGACCAGAGAAAATCCAACGACCAAGGAATTCGAGAAGATCGCCGAAACGATCTCCGACAATATCCTGCCGCTGTTTGCCGATCCCCCAAAAAGATCGGCGGCTGGCTTCACGGTTCCGATTTGTTATAGACTTCGTCCCGGTAGATAAAGGCAATAACGTCGGCATCCTGTTCGATGGCGCCGGATTCGCGCAAGTCGGCCATTTGCGGGCGCCGGTTGGTGCGGTCTTCGACTTTGCGGTTTAACTGGGAAAGGGCAATTACCGGCACTTTCAATTCCTTGGCCAGGGCTTTCAGCGAACGGCTGATTTCCGATATTTCCTGTTCGCGCGATATCGCGATAACTGCCGCCACGCATCAACTGAATGTAATCCACGACAATAAGACCCAGTCCTGCATCCGCTTTCAGGCGGCGTGATTTAGCTTTCATTTCCAATACGGTGATTGCCGGCGTATCATCGATGAAAAGCGGCGCTTCGGAAAGACGGCCGGCGGCAGTCGTCAATTTCGGCCAGTCGGTTTCGCCTAAAAAACCTTTCCGCAAACGCTGCGAATCGACCTTGGCTTCCGAGGCCAGCAGACGAAATACCAACTGCTCTTTGGACATTTCCAGAGAAAAAACAGCAACAGGTGTTTGACGCTTCCAGTGCCGCAAATTGGGCAATGTTCAGGGCAAAAGCGGTTTTGCCCATGCTGGGACGGCCGGCGATAATGATCAGATCCGATTTCTGCAGGCCGGAAGTCAAATCGTCAATTTTTTCAAAACCGGTAGGCACGCCGGTAATCAATTCCTTGCGGGCATAAAGGTCTTCGATGGAACGGAAACTGTCTTTAACAATTTCCCGAATCGGATAAAAAGAAGGCCGGACTTTATTTTCGGCAATTTCGAAAATGCTGTGTTCGGCCTGGTCGAGAACCTGATCAACATCAGAACCTGTTTCGTAGCAACTGGTAATAATTTCCGTTGCCGAACCGATTAAACCGCGCAGGATCGCTTTTTCTTTAACAATTTTGGCGTAGTTGGCGACATTGGCCGCAGAAGGTACATTATCCACCAGAGAAGCGAGATAGGCAGTTCCGCCAACTGAGTCCAGCATTTTCCTGTCTCTCAGGGCATTGCTTAATGTAATAAGATCAACCGGCTCATTTTTTTCGGAAAGCTCAACCATGAGGTTAAATATTTTCCGGTGTGCTTCGCTGTAAAAGTCGCCTTTAGACATGACTTCCAGCACGCTGTTGATGGCACTGTTTTCCAGCAAAATGCTGCCGAGAATAGATTGTTCGGCTTCCAGATTTTGCGGAGGAATCTTGTATAAAGACGGATCAGATATCTCTCATTGTTACTCGCCGACAACATTCAGTTTAATTTCTGCTTCGATGCCGCTGTGGAGCTTGATTTTTACTTTAAATTCACCCAGTGATTTTATTTGCTCATCATGAATGATCATTTTCTTGTCAATGTTAAAACCTTTTTCTTGAAGCGCCAGTTCGATATCTTTGGAAGTTACGGAACCGAAGATTTTATCCTGATCACCGACTTTGCGGGCAATGGTTAAGGTAACCTCAGAGAGTTTTGCCGCCTGATCCTGTGCTGCTTTTTGTTCTTTCTCCGCTCTTTGCAATATGTTCTTTTTTTCATGCTCAAAGGTTTTGATGTTTTTTTCGTTGGCTTCGGTGGCCAGGCCTTTGGGAATCAGCAAATTGCGGGCGTATCCGTCATTTACTTTGACCAAATCACCGGCCTTGCCCAGGGAAGGAACGTTTTGTTTTAAAATAACCTTCATGAAAATCCTCCTTATTGTAAAAACATAGTTGAATGTTTTTAGGTAACAGTTTGATTTTTTTGGAAAAATCTCCTGAAATCAACCCAGATGTCAAATAATCCGACCAAGAGCTATAGGTATCATAAGAAATTGCTGAACGGCAATCAAAAAATAAAAAAGATAGCGGAAAAAAACCGGTACGTTTTTGTTCTGAAAAAGAAAGCTGACGATGGCCAGACCCTGCAATAAATAAATAAAACAGGCCAGAATAAATATGTTCAGGCTGAAAAACCGGATTTGTTCATTGGGGAACAAGAGCAGGCCTCCGGTGGCGATGAATATCCAGATAATAAATTCGGGAGCTTTCCAACGTGATAATCCTTCGAGTTGAGGCAAAATAATTGCTGCCTTGCGAAGAGAGTTTCTTCCCATCAAAACATTGATCCAGACGATAATGACAGATCCGATAACCGCCAGAGCGGGGAAAATACCGGTAAAAACACTGATAAATATCTGTTTGTTGTTTTTTATCAAGCTTGATGTCTTCCTGATCAAGTGGTAATTGAGCATAAAGATTTATGTTTTGCTCAATTGTCCTGTGCAACGAATTGTTGCTACCAGTTTCCAGGGATTTACGGATAGTTCGAAAACCGGAATAGATGAAAAAGGCACAAATTGCCCCGATAATAATCAGTGCAGGATAAATTACTGTTTTTTCGATGGAACTATTTTTTAAGGCGACTGCCGAAATAGTCAAACCCACAGTACCCATAATTAAAATTACCAGGTAAGGTGTATTTAATTGTAATAAATGAGAAAAAAGGAAAATCAGCAGAACTGGAATTAAAAAAGCGACGGCTGTTTTAGCTTTTCCGGCAACAGCGCTGTAAAAAAATGTAAGCAGCGGGAAGAAAAATAAGAAAAATGAAGCCGACAGCGGGAACAAAAGCCGGCGGCAAAAACAAAAAAGGAGAGGATCAATAACATCCTGAAGAAAGGATTGTTGGGAATTAGAATACCGAATGTTTTCAAAGCTAATGACCTGCCTGATACCAAATTTTAATAGTAAAGTTATACACGGGCGGTGGGTAAGTAATTGGAGCCTCAATGCAAACCGGTATAAGCAACTATCACAGGAAAATAAAAAACTTGCCGGCATCTTTGAATACTGACAGATGCCGGCAAGTATTTCTATCATATTTCTTTATCTTCCTTCAGCAGCGACAAAAGGCATAATAGCGATTGTACGGGCTCGTTTGATTGCTGCAGTAAGTTCCCTTTGATGATTGGCACAATTACCGGTAATTCTCCGCGGCATAATCTTGCCTCTTTCAGTAACGAAATTATTAAGAATAGCCAGATTTTTATAGTCAATCTTTATATTGGAATCCGTGCAAAAGCGGCAAAACTTCTTTCTATGAAAAAACTTTTTCTGGGGCTGACGAGCTGGTCTATCTCCATTAGGTGCGGCCATTGTTTATTCCCCCCTCGTAGGTTGTTCTTCTCTGTTGTAAATTTTTCTGGCGGCAGGCCGACGGGATGTTGCGTCCCGGCAGTTCTATCCCCCTGCTGGGCGGCACTATTGTCTGCCTGGGTGGAGGGTTGGTTTCAATACGGATTTGCGTCCGTTTGGTTTCCACTACAGCAGTTTCCTGCTCCATCCCTTCCCGGGTAACAGCGCCTTCTTTTTTCACGGTCATGAATTTCAAAATCCGGTCGTCGATTTTGAAATTTCTTTCAATCTCCGCGACAATCGGACCGTCACCGGCAAAGTCGATGAGAAAATAAAAACCGTCTTTTTGTTTGTTGATTTCATAAGCCAGACGTCTCTTACCCCACTTATCGACTTTGGCGATAATGCCTTTACGATCAGTGATGATTGTCTGACTACGTTCGATAATGGCGGTGAGGTCGTCGTCCGCCAAATCAGCTTTGACAATAGCTACAACTTCGTATCTTTTCAAAATTTCCTCCTTTCGGCTCTTAAGCCCATAGTCCTGCCACCCTTCAGCGGTGGTCTTGCTACAGGCAAGGAGTCTTTAAAAAATTTAACAAGTTGCTTTCTATATCAGACCCCGACAGAAATCAAGATTTATTATAAAGAAATGTGTCCGATAAGTTTGCATGTAACGGATAATACATGAGACTATGCCCAGGGAGCAAGTAAGTTGCCCTTCTTTTTTGAAATGAGGAAAGAGATACGGAAGAGTTCTTTTCTGCATGTGACGTAAATCTGCTTTGTCGAGTTTATGTCAACTTCGGCAGTAATTTCGCCGGATGGAAATGAGATTGACTGCATAGAAGACTTTCTTGTTGGAGCAGATATTCTGCGTTCAGCGCCTGAACGTTCATACCGGTACGGAAACATTAATTTCCGAACGCTCATAAACATCGACAATGCTT